>JAIMKR010000002.1:20369-227044 GCA_020692325.1 Desulfocurvus sp. | reverse complement strand
CGGAGCAGGGCACCGGAGTATGAGGCGCAGCAGCCTCCCCCGGCTTCCGGCCGCCGCCACACACGGAGGATATACGTGAGTCAGATAGTCACCATTGAACGCGAGATGCAGAAGTCCTATCTGGAGTACTCGCTCTCGGTCATCGTGGGCCGCGCGATTCCAGACGTGCGCGATGGTCTCAAACCCGTGCATCGGCGCATTTTGTACGCCATGTATGATCTCGCCAACACGTACAATCGGCCCTACAAGAAGTCCGCCCGCGTCGTCGGCGACGTCATCGGCAAATACCATCCTCACGGCGATTCGGCGGTTTACGACGCCATCGTGCGCATGGCTCAGGAATTTTCCATGCGCGATCCGTTGGTCGACGGACAAGGCAACTTCGGTTCCATCGACGGCGACGCCGCGGCCGCCATGCGTTACACTGAAGTGCGCATGTCCAAGCTGTGCAGCGAGTTTTTGGGCGACATCGAAAAGCGGACCGTCGATTTTCGTCCGAACTACGACAACACCCTCGAGGAACCCTCTGTTTTGCCCACCAAGGTGCCGAACCTGCTGCTCAATGGCAGTTCGGGCATCGCCGTCGGCATGGCCACCAACATTCCGCCGCACAACCTTGGTGAGCTCATCGACGGCACGCTGTACGTCCTGAACAATCCCAACTGCGGACCGAAGGACCTGCTGCCGTTCATCAAGGGCCCGGATTTTCCCACTGGCGGCATCGTCTTCGCCGGCAAGGGGCTCGTGGACGCCTACACCACCGGCCGCGGCTCCATCCGTATGCGCGGCGTGCTTAATGTCGAGGAGGTCAAAAAGGGCGGAAAGGAAAACGTGGTCATCACGGAGATTCCTTATGCCCTGAACAAGTCTTCCCTGGTGGAGAAAATAGCCGCACTGGTCAACGACAAGAAAATCGACGGCGTTTCCGACCTGCGCGACGAATCCGACCGCAAGGGCATCCGTATTGTGCTGTAGCTCAAGCGTGGGGCCATCGCCGACATCATCATCAACGCGCTGTACAAGTTCACGCCTTTGGAGACCACCTTCGGCATCAATATGATGGCCGTGGTGGGCAACCGGCCGCGCCTGCTGAACGTCAAACAGATTCTCTCGTATTTTCTCGAGCACCGGCGCGAGGTGGTCATCCGCCGCACCCGCTTCGACCTGGAAAAGAGCGAGGCCCGGGCGCATATTCTTGACGGCCTCAAAATCGCCATAGATAACATCGACGAGGTCGTGGCCCTCATCCGGGGCAGCAAGACCGTCCTAGAGGCTAAGTCCGGCCTCATGGTGCGTTTCGCCCTCAGCGACGTGCAGTCCCAGGCCATTTTGGACATGCGCCTGCAGCGTCTGACCAACATGGAGCGGCAGAAGCTGCTGGACGAACTGGAAGAGCTGAAAAAGCTCATCACCTGGCTTAAGAGCATTTTGGCCGACGAAAGCATCCTCAAGGGCGTTATCGCCGATGAGCTGGCCCAGGTTAAAAATGATTACGCCACCCCGCGCAAGACGCACGTCGCCACCGAGGAGGCGTCCGACATCGCCATTGAGGACCTCATCCCCGACGACGAGGCGGTCATCACCCTGTCGCGCCGCGGCTACATCAAGCGCACCAGCCTGTCGCACTATCAGCAGCAGAAGCGGGGAGGGAAGGGCGTTGCCGGCGTCTCCACGGGCGACGGTGATTTCGTCCATACCTTCCTTCTCACCAGCAACCATCAGTATTTGCTGTTCTTCACCAACCAGGGCCGCATGTTGCAGCTCAAGGCGCACCAGGTGCCGGAGGCCGGCCGCTACGCCAAGGGCGCGCATATCAACAACCTGCTGCCTCTGGAGAAGGACGAGTTCATCACCACGGCCATAACTCTGCGGGAATTCGCCGAGGATCGGCAGTTCCTGTTCATCACGCGCCGGGGCATGGTGAAGCGCACAAGCGCCGCGTTGTACGCCAATTGCCGCACAACGGGCATTCGCGCCGTCTCCCTCAAGCCCGAGGACGAGCTCATGATGGTTTGCGAGGTGCACAACGACGCCGAGATCCTGCTTATCACCGAGCAGGGCACGGCCATTCGTTTCGCCGTTGGCGAGGTGCGGCCCACCGGCCGCGCCACCGAGGGCGTCAAGGGCATCGCCCTGCGGAACAACGACCGCGTCGTGGCTGGCGTCGTCACCGGCGATCCGGACCGCTCGCAGATTCTCACCGTGAGCGAGAACGGCTATGGCAAGCGCACGCCGCTCGACCAGTACCGTTCGCAGTCCCGTTCGGGCATGGGCATCATCAACATGAAGGTCACCAAGAAGACCGGCAAGGTCGTGGGCGCCGTCATGGTCGCCGAGACGGACCAGATGGTCATTCTCTCCTCGGCCAACAAGATCGTGCGCTTCCCGGTCAAACAGGTGAGCCTGAACTTCGGTCGCGCCACCCAGGGCGTCCGGCTCATCAACCTCGACGACGGAATCAGCGTCGCTGGATTCGATCTGGTGCAGCGCCAGGGACTCGACCCCATCGATGGCCTCGAGGTCGAGGAGATCGACGAGGAGCCTCCCACCGAGGAGTAGTCGTGTTTCAGCGCCTTCCTTCAGCCGTCTGCCTTTGCGCCCTGGTCATGGCCTGCCTTTTGGCTGGCTGCGGCCGGGGCGCGTCGCAGGGGGGCGAGGTTGACCTCAGGCTCGCCCGCGACGCCTATGACAACGGCTATCTTCTGGAGGCGGAAACCGCCTATGAGCGCTATCTGCAGGCCGATCCGCAAGGCCGTCACAGACTCGAGGCCTGGACCCGGCTCGTGGAGATTTGCGCCGGCGTCAAGGGCGATTCGAACAAGGCCATATCGTTGCTGGAGATGGCCACCCTTGAATACTCGGCGCGGCCAAAGGAAAACTGGTCGTTGTTGTTTCGGCTGGGTGAGCTTTACGAGCGGCGTGGACAGTGTCGCAAGGCGGTGGAGACCTGGACCCGTTGTCTGGACACAGCCAACGGCGACGCCACGCGGATTGTGCAGGCTCAGCTGCGCATGGCCGTGGCCGAACGCGCCCTCGGCAAGACCGAACGCGCCGTGGATTTGCTGGCCCAGGCCGAGGCAAAGGCCCCAGAGGCGGCTATCAGGGCCAGGGTTATCTACGAGCTGGCGCAGACCTATGCTCTGACCTGGAACTGGCCCAAGGCCGAGGAGACGTTGAAGCGTCTGAGCGCCGTGGATGGCGCGCCTCGGGATACCGAAATTCTGGGCGTTTTTCTTCTCGCCGATGTCTGTGAGGCGCAGGGAGCCATTCCCCGGGCGCGCCAGTTGTTGCTCTCCATCAAGGACACCTACCCCAACCCCGATGTCATCGTCGATCGTCTGGCCACCCTCGGCCAGCGCAATGAAAGTCCGGCCATTGCACACATGCAGCCTGGGGGGGCTGTTCAGGATCTCCGCGACGCTGGCAGCGCCAACGTCAAAATGCGTCGTGTGCGCGCCGGGGCTTCGGACCGCTGATTTTTCCCCACGTGTTGTCGTGCGTGGCGCTTGTCTCTTCAACCGCGCATGTATATCTTAACTGCATTCGTCCGATAAGACATTTTCCGAAATCGGCGATTGTCGCCGTTCGGTCGTTTTTTTGCGAATAAGGCGGATATCGTTATGGCGAAAAATGCTGATAAGGCCCCGGCAGAGGGTGAGACCCTCGATGAGGTCCCAAAGAAGTCCAAAAAGAAGCTTTTGATCATCATTATTCTCGCCGTGGTTCTGCTCGGCGTTTTGGGCGGTGGAGGCTTCTTCGGCTACAAGTGGTGGACGCAGCGTAAATCAGCCCCCGCCGCCGACAACGCCACCGAACATAAGGCCGATGGTGGCAACGCCACGGCGGCCGGAGGACATGGCGAGGGTGGCAAGAAGGACGCCACCGGTGACGCCGCGACCCCCGATTCCGGAGTCATCGTCAGTATTCCCCCATTGCTGGTGAATTTGGCCGATCCGCAGGGACGCCGGTACCTCAAGATCGCGCTTGACGTGGAGATGAGCGGCAAGCCCGCCGCCGACGAGCTGAACAAGAATATGCCCAAGGTCAAGGATGCGCTTTTGCTGCTGCTTTCCAGCAAAACCTATGACGATCTCTCCACGCTTGAGAATAAGATTCTGCTCAAAAAGGAGATTGTTGAGCGTCTCACCCTTGTGCTTGGTGAGCAGAAGGTGCAGCGGGTGTATATCACCGAGATAGTCATCCAGTAGGGCGGGGTGGGGCGTGCTGCTTGCGTCTGCACGCCTTTTGCATTACGCTCTGAAGTGGCTCGCGGGACAGTCTTTGGGAGGCGGGCCGAACTTCAGCTTCCAAGTGAGGACAGCATGGCCGACGATAAGGACCAGGACAAACTCGCCCAGGAGTGGGCCGACGCTCTGCTCGACCAGGACAAGAGCGCTCCCGCCGCTCCCGCCGCTGATGCCGCGCCGTCCGCTCCTGTCGGCGCTCCTGTCGGTAATGCGGCCAAGCCCAGCTCCGACGACCAGGCTCTGGCGGACGAATGGGCCAAGGCCCTGGCCGATCAGGAGGCCGACGAGGTCAAAAAAGACAAGGAACAGTCCTATCTGCGCACGCAGACGCATGAGCCGACTTTTCAGGACATGACTGCTGAGCATAAGGCACAGCGTCAGAATCCCGGCACCAAGCGCGACCTCGACTTCATTCTGGATATTCCCCTTGAAGTCTCTGCCGAACTCGGCAGAACGCGCCTGCTCATCAATGAACTTTTGCAGCTTGGCCAGGGTTCCGTGGTCGAGCTGAACAAGCTGGCCGGCGAACCTATGGAGATCTTCGTCAACGGGAAGCTGGTCGCCAGGGGCGAAGCCGTCGTCATCAATGAAAAATTCGGCATCCGCCTCACGGACATCATCAGTCCCATCGAGAGGGTGAAGCAGCTTGCCTGATCAGCTTTTTTTTGACATCGTGAAGATGGTTGTGGCGCTCGCGTGCATCGTGGGGCTGATCTTCGGTGTTGTACTCGTGCTCAAGCGCGTCATGCCCGGTGCCGTTCGTTCGGCCGCCGACCGCGTGGATATGCACGTGCTCGGGCAGCTGTCGCTTGGCTCGCGGCAGCGCATATGCGTGTTGCGCGTGCAGGGCCGCACGTTTCTTGTCGGCATCACCGAGGGTTCGATCAACACCCTCGCGGAACTTTCCCCGCAAGGTCCGGCCCAGAAGGAAGCTGATGATCCTAAAATCTTTTCCGATTTGCTGTCCTGGCCCAAGGACGAACCTCAACCCGCCGGGCGCAAACCCGGCGCTTCTCCCTTCTCTCTTGGCGGCGACAAGCCCGCTTCCGGGCCGGTCGACGACGATACCGACGACGGCCCCTTGCTTTTCGCCCCTGGCGAGCGTCCTCCGCGCTAGTCTGCCGGCGCTCTTCTTTCTCGCCTTTCTGCTTCTGCCCGCGCTGGCCCTTGCCGCGCCTGGCCCGGCCACGAATCTGCCCAACGCTCCCTCCCTGACCATGACGCTTTCAGCAGGACAGTCCGAGCCAGGGAAAGTCTCGGTTCTGCTCGAAATATTGTTCCTGTTCACGGTGCTTTCCATCGCTCCGGCCATCGTGCTCACCATGACCTCGTACACGCGCATCATCATTGTCTTTCATTTTCTGCGCCAGGCCATGGGCACGCCGCAGATGCCGCCGGCGCAGATCATGGCTTCGCTCGCGCTGTTCATGACCATCGTCATCATGAGTCCCGTCATTCGTGACGTGAACAACAACGCTCTGCAGCCGTATTTGAATGAGGAGATTGGCTTCAAGGACGCTTTGGATCGCGCGCAGGTGCCTATTCGTGCCTTCATGTTCAAGCATACGCGCGAGAAGGATCTTTCTATTTTCTATTCCATCACCAAGGAGCCGCGTCCCGAGAATAAGGAGCAGGTCTCCACCATCATGCTCACCGCCGCGTACACCATTAGTGAGCTTAAAACGGGTTTCTCCATCGGTTTCCTCATTTACATTCCGTTTCTTATTTTGGATATGGTGGTGGCCAGCATTCTGCTCTCCATGGGTATGATGATGCTGCCGCCGGCCACTGTGGCCCTTCCGTTCAAGATCCTTCTTTTCATCCTCGTCGACGGCTGGAGCCTGCTCATTGGCTCGCTGGTCAATTCCTTCGGCTGAGGAGGCATCATGGCCATCACTCCAGAATTCGTCGTCGGCTTCTCCAGGGAAGCCATGGAACTCACACTTGTCATCTGTCTGCCGATGATGGGCGTCGGTCTCGTCGTGGGCGTGCTCATTAGCATTTTCCAGGCCGCGACGCAGATTCAGGATGCGACCCTGTCTCTTGTGCCGAAGCTTATCGCCATGTTTCTCGCGCTAATATTGGCCTTTCCATGGATTATGGATAAAATGATGACATACACGACAAATTTATTTTTAAATCTTCCAACATACGTAAAATAGCCGTCTCCTTCCTTTGTGTTTTGTCGCTTTCTTGCCAACCAGTGGTCCCCACGGTAGAAGTTCGGCAACGCGCTGCTGCGCCAAGGTCCTTCCTTAATGAGCACATATTTTCCTGTTCACCTGGGCGTGGTGACTGACGGCCGGCGCATTCGCACTGTCCCCAAAAATGCCACCAGTAATTATCCTGAAATTCGTTATTTCGCGCGTAAAGCCCACGTTACGGCATTCAAACTGTTCGGCTGGGATCATTTCCCGTTGAATCCTGTTGGGGCGCCTCTGCGGTGTTTGGCGCGTTTGGCGACCCTCTACGCCGAGCTTTCCTTTGACGGTCATTCCATGGTCACTTCGGCGCACCAGGGCCGTAACCCTTTCCTTTTTCACGCAACCACCGTTTTTGAACTTTTTTCTGGCAAGGATCTCTTTGTCTCCGCGTTTTGCGTGGAGGGTGAGACCCCTTCCTTCATTCCTCCGACACGCTGAGGTTTTCTATGAGCCGTACTCGGCTTCTCGACAGTCTTTCCGCACGTCCCGGGCTCTGGGCGTTCAGTATCGTTGCTTTGGGTACGATCCTGCGTTTCTGGTTTGTCGCCACCGGCCAGCTCGGCCTTGTGCAGGACGAGGCCCAATACTGGGATTGGACACGGCATTTACAGCTGACGTACTATTCAAAGGGTCCGCTCATCGCCTGGATAATCGACGCGGGAAAGCTCTTTTTTGGTGACACCGAGCTTGGCGTGCGTTTGGGCGCCATTATTGGCATGGCCGTTTTTCCTTGGCTGGTGTGGATTCTTGTCGCCAAGCTTTGGAAACGCCCCATTGCCGCGTTGTTTTCGATCTTCGCCATAGCCGTCTCTCCCCTCTTTGAGGCCCTGGGCGTGCTGATGACCACGGACAATCCGTTCGTGATTTTCTGGACCCTGTCCATGATAGCCCTGTATTTATGCTACACGCCGCGCGATGATGGCGAAGACCGGGGCTGGTGGCCTTTCCTCCTGTTGGCCGTGGCCTATGGTATCGGCATTCTGGCCAAGTACACGATGCTTGGCCTGGCTGGCTTGGCTGTGCTTCATGGTCTGCTGCTGGTCCGGCGTGGGCTGCTTCCCCGTCACTATTGGCCCCGGCTTATCGTCGCCCTTTTTTCCGGCGTCATCATCGGTTTCCTCCCTACGTTTATTTGGAACATGGCCAATGATTTTGTTGGGTACAAGCATGTATTCTATCTCATAGGCGTGGAAGGGAAGGGTGCTCAAAAGCTGATCCGTCTTTCCCGCGTTCCCGAGTATCTGGGCGCGCAGCTTGGTTTCGCGCTTCCTTGGTGGTTCGTCCTTACTGTCATCGCCGGATGGCATGCGCTGCGGCGCGTGTGGACCGATGCCGCCCCCGACAGCTCTCGTCAGGCTTTTTCTCTGGATGTGCCCCAGGCTTCGATTCTTGTTGTTTATTTCTGGCCCATCACGCTTTTTTTCCTGGCCTGGAGCTTTCACACCAAGGTTTTGGCCAACTGGAACGCCGTCAGTTTTGTGGCTGGTTCCATCCTCTGCGGGCTGCAAATCGAGCGGCTTATGCTTTCCGACCTGTCGCGCGCGGGTTGGCGCTGGCTCAAAACAGGTTTCGCCGTCAGCGTGTTGCTGGTCGTCTTCGTCCATGTGCATCAACTGCTGCCCATTCCGCCTTCCCTTAATCCGGCGAACCGGCTCAAGGGTTGGGAAGACATGGGGCAGCATATGCACCAGGTTGTTCATGAACATTTCGCCGACCCCGACAGGGTTTTTTACTTCAGCAATGTCTATGACATCACTGCGGAGCTGGCGTTTTATGTCCCTGGTCAACCGCGTGCCTATTGCCTTTGGGAGTCGGACCGTCGCATGAATCAGTACGACCTTTGGGGGGGGCCCAAGCAGAACATCGGCTGGAATGCCGTGCTTGTGCTTCGTGGGGACTCTCCCAGCTGCCCCCAGGCCATTGCTGACATGTTCCAACGTGTTTCCGGGCCATACCGTTATGTCGCTTTGTTCCGCGGCGAGCCCACGCGGCCTTTCTATTATTATCTTTGTTATGGATACACAGGGGTCTGGCCTGTCCAGGAGGGCGCTTCGTTCTAGCCTTTTCCCCTTTTGTTTTTTTGAACCCGCCTTGGCCTTTGGTCTGGGCGGGTTTTTTTCGTCCGCAATCATCCACAACCCTTTCATGTTTTTGAAATTTCTATTTGTGCTATGATCAACGATGAATATTCTTGACATTTTTTGACAATCCATACATATGCGTGTACAGAGATAAATCATGGATGAGAAGGGCGCTTCCGCGTGCGATTCCGGCGACGGACTGCCGCGCTTGCTGACCATCCGTGAGGTTGCCGAGGTGCTGCGTATCCACTCCCGCACGGCTTATCGCCTTGTGAAGGATGGGCAGATCGCCGCGATTCGTGTCGGTTCGCAGTGGCGAGTTCCTGAGACCGCGCTGCATGAATATGTGGCCACGGGGTGGCGGCGTTGGAAGCCGCAACCGTCGCGCGCCAAGGCGAGGCAGTATTCGCTGCCCATGGACGACCAGGATATTAAGGAGAAGGCATGAATCCCACCACTGAGCCCGCTACCCCGCGTCCGGTGACCCTGCCCAATGATTTTGGCGCGCCGATCGGCGTCACCGCGTCCATGGTGGCGGAGGATATTCATTTCAGCACGACTTCGGGCGTGCTCACGGTGGAGAAGCTCTACCACACCATCGACGGCAAAACCGCTTACGGCATCATCGCGGCGTCGGGCGATTCCCGTGAACGCCGAGCCTATCTGCTCGATGAACGAGGCGACACCGTTATCGCGGACAATGGCAACTTTGTTGTGGAGTTGGATGTGTCCGCAATGCGTGAGTTCCTGACTATGGCTCTGCAGGCCGACGATGCCGTCAAGACTGTGGGCGAGCACATTCAAATGCGTCCGGCCGTCAACGAAGACTAGCCGGACTTTCCATCTTGGAAACGAAGACGCCCGGGTTTTGTAGCCCGGGCGTCTTTTTTATTGCTTAGTGCGCTGAGAGTGGGGGAGTCAGTCGATAGTTCCCGAGCCACCGCCGTGATTCATCGATTCCTGACCCGTCGACTCGATGACGGCGCGCCAGTACCCGGAATCCGTATTCAGCTTTTTGCGTTTCATGGTGACCATTTCCAGAGGCACGTGCACGAATCTGGATTGCAGGCGGCTGATGACCAGGCCGGTCTTTCCGGCCATGGCCGCGTGCACGGCGTTCTGGCCCAGGAATCCGCAGTAGACGCGGTCGTTGGCATTGGCCGGCACCGAACGGATGATGTAGCTCGGGTCGATGAATTTGATGTTGGCCTCGAGATTGCGCGCCTTGAAGTGCTCTTTTATCCGGCTGATAAGCATAGCGCAGATGTCGCAAAGAACCGGGTTCCCCGAGGCGTCCGTGCGCCCGCTGGCGTCGCACAGGTGTTGGCCGGCCCCCTCGGCGACGACGATGACCGCATGGTGCCGGCTGCGTAGCCGCTTTTCCAGCTGATCAAGCAGTCCGTCGGGCCCGTCGATCTGAAACGGATTTTCTGGGATGAGCACGAAGTTGACTTCTTTGAGGGCGAGTGTGGCCTGCGCCGCGATGAAACCGGATTCCCGGCCCATGAGCTTGACCATGCCGATGCCGTTGTACGCGCCCGTGGCCTCCACGTGGGCGCAGGCGATGGCCTCTGTGGCCTTTTCCACGGCCGTGTCGAATCCAAAGGAACTGCTGACGAAGTTGATGTCGTTGTCGATGGTCTTCGGAATTCCGATGACGCCGATGCGAGAGTTGCGTTTTTGGATTTCGTCGACAATGCGCGCGGCCGCCCGCATCGTGCCGTCCCCCCCGATCATGAACAGCACGTTGACGTTCATGCGCTCCAGGGCGTCCACAACTTCGTCCGGGGCCTGCGGCCCGCGTGACGATCCCAGCTCTGTCCCTCCGAACACGTGGAAGTTGCTGACGTTTTGTGGCGTCAGTTCCACAATGTCATGCCCGTACTTGGGAATGAAGCCCTGCAGTCCGTAACGAACTCCAAGCATGGACGCAACGTGGTAGTGGTGGTGGGCGTCCATGACGATGGCGCGGATGACGTCGTTGATGCCCGGGCACAGCCCGCCGCAGGTAACAATGGCGCATTTGACCTTGCCGGAGTCGAAATAAATTTTTTCTCTTGGTCCGGCCATTTCGAATTTGAGGCTTTGGCCTTGCGCCTCCGGCACATCGGCTTCCTCTTCGGAAAGGGTCAGGTCGATGGTGTCGCTGTCGTCGATATAGCGGTCGAGGTTCAGGGGGGAGGGGATTTTCGCTGGCCCCAGGGTTGGAATCGTCGTGTCCAAACCGTTCTTTTTGCCACCTGCGGTCTTGCTCATCGCTTCCTCCGTTTTAATCGTCATTCCGCATTGTTGGAACTTTCTGCGATGGTAATAACGCATTCAACGGCAAGGTCAAATAGCCGTGCGCCCCCCGTGCGTGTGATCTCTCACTCGGGTAGCGGCGTGGCTCCTTGTGTTTCCGTCTCCGCGAGCGAAACGCTAAGGCCCTCCCGTGTCGGGGTTGCCGCTCCGACCTGGCCGACGACGATGCCGGCCGCATGATTGGCCAGCACAGCGGCGTCGAGCAGGGGAGCGCCAGCCGCCATGGCCAGCGCCAGGGTCGCAATGACCGTGTCTCCCGCCCCCGTCACGTCGAAGACCTTGCGCGCGTATGTCGGAATGTGGCTCGCCTTGTCTGGACCTTCGAAAAGCGCCATGCCTTGCGCGCCAAGGGTTATGAGCAGATCCCGGCAAGCCAGTCTTTTGAAGAGCGCACGTCCGACCTTGGCTGGTCCCAATGGCCAAATGCAGGGCGTGCCCGCTCCCTCACCTGCTTCCTTCGTGTTCGGGGTGAGGATGTCCACATGGTGGTAGAGATCGTAATTTTGTGGCTTGGGATCTACAAGAATGCGCAGCGAGCCACTGCTGTTGTCCCTGATTGATCGCAATTCATCCATGATCGCCATAGTGACGACGCCTTTGCCGTAGTCAGAAACGATAATGATATCGTGCTGTTTTGCTTGTTCCCGGATGATCTCCAGCAATTCTCCAACCACGGCGTGATCGAGGGGCCCCGTGTGTTCGCGATCGACTCGCACGATCTGCTGATTTTGCGCGATGATCCGCGTTTTGCGCGTGGTGCGGCGACGTTCGGTCTGGACGAGCGCCGTTTCGATGGAGCTTTGGTTGAGCAGACCGCTCAGTATTTCGCCGTCGCGATCGGCCCCCGCCACGCCGATGATCGTCGCACGAGCGCCGAGCGCAACGATGTTGCGCGCCACATTGCCCGCGCCCCCAAGAAGATACTGTTCGTTGGTCACCTCGACAACTGGGACTGGCGCTTCGGGGGAGATCCTGGAAACGGCGCCGAATGTGTAGTGGTCGAGCATGACGTCGCCCACGATCATCACGCGTTTTTGTGTGATGGCGTCGAGAAGGGCCGAGGTTTTTGTTGTGATCATTTTGTCCTGCTGCTCCCTGGTATCATATGGTCAAGGAATATTTTCTTTTGTATATTGGTCGGTTACTTGTGGTGATGATCTGATGATTGGCGTGATCGTTGTTGACGATCAGTCAATTGGCGCGCCAAGGAGTTTGGAAAGTTCGTTGAGTTGTTGCGCGGATTGGTAGTGAATGGCGACAATCCCGCGCTCCAGATTCCCTGTGATTTTAACCTGTTCGCCAAGCGCTTCGGCTATTTGTCCTTGCAGGGACACAAGCCGTTCGTCAACGGCTTTGCCATTGCGTGCGCCCCGTGGCGCCTTTCCGCGCGGCTTTTCGCTTCCGTACAGCTCTTCTGGCGCGGCGAGCCTGTCGTTTTCCTTGACGAAGCTGGCTTCGGCCTCGGCTTGGCGCACGGAGAGATTGAATCCCTTGATGCGCTGGTAAAGGTCATGGCAAAACTGCGGGTCAACCGACATGATGGCGCGTCCGTGACCAGCGGTCAGCACTCCGGACTGGATATCGTTCTGAATATCGTCGGGCAGGTTGAGCAGACGCAGGGAGTTGGCCAGGGCGGAGCGGCTTTTGCCGACCTGTCTCGCGAGCTCCTCTTGATTGAGGCCGAAGTCCTTGAGCAATTGTTGGAAGCCGCGCGCTTCCTCAATGGCGTTCAAATCCGCACGTTGCAGGTTTTCGATCAGCGCGATGGCCAATGTCTCCATATCCGTGAGGGCGCGGACAAGAGCCGGGATCTCCGTCAGCCCGGCCATCTTTGACGCCCGCAACCTGCGCTCGCCTGCGACGAGCTCGTACGCAGCTGTTTCGCCATTGAGTGGGCGTACGAGAATAGGCTGGAGAACTCCCTGGCTTTTGATGGAGTTACTGAGGTCCAGCAACGCCTCTGGATCGAACTCCTTGCGCGGCTGATTTGTGTTCGGACGGATGGCGGCAATGGGCAGATGCTTGACCTCCGCCGAGTTCATCGATTCCGGTTTGATGCTGCCGAGCAGAGCGTCCAGTCCGCGTCCCAAACCTCGTTGACCTAGGGCCATCTTTCTTCCTCCATCCTTCTGCGGCGTATCGCCGATCTTGCCAGAATGCATTGTGGGCACTATAGGTTGGCGCGAAACTCAATAAGGGAGTGTTGCATGACAGCCGTTTTGCCCGATTTTCAAGAGTTGTTCGACGCCGAGGGACATTCTCTCGGCGCGTTGCTTGGTTCTGAGGCCTGGGCCTTCGTTCGCGAGCAGATTTTCGCCAGATATGGTCAACCAGGAATGACAGCCCAGTCTGCGCCGCCTGTGGAGCCTCTCGGTGATTGGCGAGATCTGTTGGCCTTTTGGGATTTTCAGTACCCCGTGGACCTTGATGTCAAGTGCACGTGTGGAAATGAAACCGCCGACTGGGAACATGACGAACCTCGCAAGTTCCTCCTTACCGCGGCGAATCTTGGTGGATTGGTGTCGTTTCATTGCCTTCGCTGCAATGCCAAGGTCATTAAACGGCATTTCAAGGATTCCATCACGGTGGAAGTCAAACCGTATATTTCAGAAAAGAGCGCAAGGAATTTCGGACGCTCCCGCTGAGCCGTTCTATTTTTTGTCCTCGCCAACCGTGCTTCTCGACACTTCCTGGGCGAGGGCCATGTAGGCTTCCGCGCCACTAGATCGAATGTCGTAAGTAATGACGGGCTTGCCGAAGCTCGGTGCCTCGGACAACCGCACGTTGCGTGGTATGATGACCTCGAACAGGTGCTGGGGGAGTGCTTTGCGCACTTCATTTTTAACCTGCCAGGAAAGTTTGTTGCGCTGGTCGTACATCGTCAGCACCACCCCCAGAACCTTGAGGTCCGGGTTGAGCCGTTTCTTCACCAGCTCATAGGTCATCAGCAGCTGTGACAACCCTTCCAGCGCGTAGTACTCGCATTGCAGGGGAACCAGGAGTTCCTTGGCCGCGCACAGCGCGTTGACTGTGAGTATTCCCAGTGAGGGCGGGCAGTCGATGATGATGTAGTCGTAATCCTCCTCGACTGCGGCGAGAAGGTCCCGGACGTAGTATTCGCGCCCCAATTTATCGGCCAGTTCAATTTCCGCCCCGACGAGATCCTGGGTTCCTGGTAACAGCGCCAAGTAGGGGATGGCCGTTTCGACGATGCACTTTCGCACGTTGTCTGGATCGAATAACGCCGTGTAGATGTTCGCGCGATTGTCACTCGGGTAGAATCCAAGTCCGCTTGAGGCGTTCCCTTGGGGATCGCAGTCGACGAGCAACACCTTTTTTTCCATCACCGCCAGCGAGGCGGCCAAGTTCACGGCCGTTGTCGTTTTTCCTACGCCGCCTTTTTGGTTGGCCACAACGATTCTGCGCGCCACAGGACCTCCGCACTTGTTTCTACTTTTTGTTTCACGTGAAACAGAATAGCGTTTGTGTTTCACGTGAAACGTAAACGAATGTGGATAGGATACTGAGCAGGAGCGGCAAAATCAAGGCTTTGCCGCTCCTGGAAAGAAGAGAATCTACACCTTGAAGTAGTCGCGGTACCACGAGACGAAACGAGAGATGCCTGTCTCGATGCTGGTATTGGGCCTGAAGCCGACGTCACGAACCAGGTCATCCACGTTGGCCTCGGTAGCTGGAACGTCACCCATTTGCATAGGGAGAAATTCTTTGATGGCCTTTTTCCCGAGGCACTCCTCAAGGACCTCGATGTAGCGGGAAAGCTCGACGACATTGTTGTTGCCAATGTTGTAGAGCCGATAGGGACTCGGGCTGGTGGCTGGGTCTGGTTTTGCGCCGGACCAATTAGGATTCGGCTCGGCCGTATGCTCCGTCACCCGGGTAATCCCTTCGACTATGTCGTCAATGTACGTGAAGTCGCGGCGCATCTTACCGTAGTTGAAAACCTTGATCGGCTCGCCAGCAATGATGGCCTTGGTGAACAGGAACAGCGCCATGTCCGGCCGGCCCCAAGGACCATAAACGGTGAAGAAACGCAGGCCGGTGGTCGGTAGTCCGTATAAGTGGCTGTACGTGTGCGCCATCAGCTCGTTGGCCTTTTTCGTCGCCGCGTACAGGCTCATGGGATGGTCCACGTTGTCATGGACGCTGAGGGGCATGGTCGTGTTCATGCCATAAACGGAACTGGAAGAAGCGTAGGTCAAATGCTGAACCTTGTTGTGGCGGCAGCCCTCAAGAACGTTCAGAAAGCCGACGACGTTGGAATCGATGTAGGCGCGGGGATTCTGAATACTATAGCGGACGCCGGCCTGCGCGGC
The DNA here is from genome assembly GCA_020692325.1 of Desulfocurvus sp. GTDB lineage: Bacteria > Desulfobacterota > Desulfovibrionia > Desulfovibrionales > Desulfovibrionaceae > Humidesulfovibrio. Next base: position 211,877 of record JAIMKR010000002.1, on the reverse strand, counting down.
GAGGTTGATCACATGGGTAAAGCCGTTCTGGGCGAACAGCTTGGCCATGCCTTCGTTGTCGGCTAAGTCGAGGTGAACGAAGGTGAACTTCGGATCTGGCGTCAGCTGTGCAAGCCGCGCCTTTTTAATCTCGACGGAGTAGTAGTCGTTAAGATTGTCCAACCCAACGACTTCGTGCCCCATACCGAGCAGGCGATGGGACAGATGAAAACCGATGAATCCGGCGGCTCCGGTGACGAGTACCTTCATATGCGATCCTTTTTTGCGTTGATGGGGTGTGCGGACGGCAGCCTTACCCGCGCCCGCGTGGGGGGACAAGCTTATGAAAAATTGATGCGCTTGATGTGCGCGAGAACTTGATGCAGCTCGTGGGGCAGAAGTTCGACAAGACGTTCGGGTTCGGGCGCGGTCAGCACGATGACCTTCGGTCCGGTCGATTGGTCTTGCGGGAAAAGGGTTCGCGCCCGGGCGGTCGGTTGTTCTCCCAGGCAAACCACGTGGCGCACGGCGAATTCGCGCACGCCCTCTGCGAAAATGTCGGTGGCGAAAAGTCCGTTCGGGTCATACCCCGTGGGAAAGGAGATGGGCCAGAAAAGACTCGTCCCATGGGGCCAGGCGAAGTAGGTGAGCATGGCCTGAAGCAGGTGGCGGCGGGCAGGATCGGCGTGGCCGCTCATGTCGTCGGCCAGTGAGGAATAAGTGATGATCACCCGAGGAGCGACGCGAACACGCAACGCCAACCCCCGCCACGGTTCGGGCCAGCGATTGGCGTCGATGGCGACTTTTTGGGGCGTCGCCGGTTCGTCAACGATCCTCGACCGCGAAAGTGTCGCATTTTCCTGTTCCCCTAAGTGATCACGATTGGCGTGATCATGGCCGTGGCCGGACGTTTCCGCCTGGGTGACGGTCGAGCGACGATCGGCGCTCGGGCGAAGTTCGCTGGATTCCTCCAACTCGGGGAGACCGCCTGGAGCGAACAGCAGCGCGAGCCCAGCCTGGGCAAAGGGGCGCAGACGCTCGGGCAAGTCTATAGATGCGGCAAAAGATCCCATACGCGCCAAGCGACTTCCGGTTTGGGTAGTTCGGGCCATTGTTCGACGCGACCGGTTCGGTCGAGCACGGTGACGATGTTTGTCGCCGAGGCGAAGCCGCTGCCGGCGACACCGACTCTGTTGGCCACGATGAGGTCGAGGTGCTTCTCCGTGAGCTTGAGCTTGGCCGAAGCAAGCAGATTCTCCGTCTCGGCGGCAAATCCGATGAGCCGCTGCCCCGCGTGTTTCGTCGCTCCCAGGGAGCGGAGAATGTCGGGATTCGGCTGGAGGCGTATGACGAGATCATCAGCGTTCATCTCACGCTTTTTGAGCTTGCGCGTGGATCCGCCCTCGGGGGGAATGGGACGAAAATCGGCCACGGCGGCGGTGCAGCAGGCAATGTCCGATGCGGAAAACAGATCGGACGCGGCGCTGTGCATCTCCTCGGCGGTCTGGACATGGGCGACGTTGACCTCAGGCGGAAAGGAAAATTCGGTGGGACCGGCGACGACATGAACGTTCGCCCCGCGCATCCAGGCGCTCATGGCCAGACAAGCGCCCATGAGCCCGCTGGATGGATTGCTGAGGTAACGCACGGCGTCCCATGGCTCCCGGGTGGGACCAAGGGTGATGAGCACGTTTTTCCCGGCGAGATCCTTGGGACTAAGCGCACGCAACACATAGGCGAAAATATGTTCCACGGGGCAAAGGCGGCCGCCGCCCGTGTCGCCACAAGCGACGAGGCCAGCGTCCGGCCCGGCGGGAATGACGCCTCGGTCGAGCAGGGTGCGCCAATTGGACTGCGTCGCCGGAGCTGTCCACATGTTGGGGTTCATGGCCGGCGCGATGATGATCGGTCCGCGAAAGGCCAGAGCCTGGGTGGAAAGCATGTCGTCGGCGATGCCGCAAGCGAGTTTTGCGATGATGTCGGCCGTGGCCGGAGCGATGACGAGGGCCTGCGCGGAGCGGCTGGGGGTGAGGTGCGCGAAGGGATCGTCGTCCGAGGCGAAAAGCTCGGTGTCGACAGTGGAGGCGCCGAGAGCCTGGAAGCTAGCCTCGCCAACGAAGCGTCGAGCGGACCCCGTGAGGGTGACGCCAACCTCGATCTGCGCGGATTTGAGCAGGCGCAGCAATTCGATGGCCTTGTACGCAGCCACGCTGCCGGTGACGCCCAAATGCGCGCGACGGCCGAGAAAACAGGGAAAGCGCAAATGCTCTATGCTCAATTGATGTCCTGCTCGTGGTACGCGCCGGCGGCGGGTTGGTTCTGATGCTGCGGGGCGGCGCTGCGCGCCGCGGGGGAGCGCAGCTGCTGCGCGGGATCGGACGAGACCGCTCCCGGCTTGTATTCGAGAGCGAAGACCGTGGCCTTGGCCTTGAAGCCGTCCTCCAGTTCGATGATGGCCGCCTTGTTGGACTTCTCGAACACGAGCATGCTCTTCTTGGAGCGGACAGCGGTGACCTTGCGCCAACCGTCCTTGATCATGTTGTTTTGGAAGAAGTTCACCAGATCGTCAAAGACGACGCGGCCGGAAAAGTGCTGGATGCCAGCCTTGAACTGCTGCGTATCGAAGGAAAAGTCCTCGTCGGCATCATGATCCATGCCGTTGGGAATCAGAATGTCATCAAAAAGATAATAGTAGTTTGGATTTTCGTAGGTTTCCGGCTGACCGCCCTGTGTCTGGTTTCCTGCTGGATCAGAGGGCGCACGGGATGTGCTCAGACCGGAGCAGGCGCCCAAGGCGAGGGCGAGAGTCGGGACGAGCAGAAACTTCAGGGGTGCGTGCTTCATAGCGGCTCCTCGGATGATCTGCGGCGCAAAACGCCAAGGTGAATTCGCGACAAGCTATCGGAAAGCGCCGCGAACCACAATCGCGGCGGTCGGTGCGGCTGGCGTGAAAAGTTACGAACGCGGGTCGGACGGCCGCTGAGGACGGGGCTCCAGGCGGTCCCGGTCTTCGCGCAAGCGGCGGATTTCCACTTCCTGCGCCGAGAGGCGGGCTTTGAGGTCGGCGTTGTCGCTGGTGAGCGTGAGGGTGATCTCCTCCATGACCGCGAGCTTGGGTTCGATGGCCTTGAGGCGGTCGCTCAGCCGCTGCAATTGCGAATCCGCCTGGGCCTGCTCACGCCGAGCCACACGTTTCAGATTGCGAGCGAGCAGTACGAAGCCGTTCTTGAGCTTGTCGATGTCGGCCTGATGCGAATCGAGACTGTCCTTTTGCTCGGCGAGCCGGCCCAACGCCTCGGAAATGCCGGACAAGGAGTCCGAAAGGGCGTCGGACAAGGCGCGGGCGAGATTCGAGGGCAAATCGGCCGTAACGGCGGGCAGGGGGATGGGCTCCGGCGCGGCGCCGACCTCGATTGTGCGGGGGAACTCGCGGCGAAGGATGTCCTCGATCTCCGCGGTGATTCGTCCCTCGGCATAGAGTTCGCCGATGCGTTGGAAAATACCCACCGCCTGTTCGGGATAACGAGTCATCCGGCCAAGGCGCTTGCCGGAGAGGAAGTCCTTGAACAGGGCGGCGTAACGACGCGCCGTGGGCGCGGGGATGCCGGTCTTCTTGGCGATGTCGCTCAAAGCCAACAGTTCCATGGCCCATGCATACCAGGATCAGGGTCAAGATCAAGGAAAATCAGCGCGCGGCAAGGATCGCCGGGTGGGTCATGAACTGATCGCCAAGTGAGCGGAGGGGGGGGCTTGCGATCGCGGCCGGAATCTATAGGATGCCGGCCCATGCGATTCCATGAAGCCCCACCGGTCAATCCGGATATTCCGCCAGAGTTTCGTCTTTCGAGTTATTTCTACGAACTGCCCGAGGAGCGCATCGCCCGTCGGCCGGCCGAACGCCGCGACGGCTCGAGACTGCTTGTGCTGGACCGCGAGGCCGACACGCGCCGCGTGGACGAGTTCCGCAACCTGCCGGACATCCTCGCCACACGATTTCCCCAGGGAGCGTTGCTGGTGGCCAACAACTCGCGGGTGTTCCCCGCCCGGGTCTTCGGGCATCGCGCCACGGGGGGCCGGGTGGAGCTGCTGCTGTTGACGCCACTGCCGTTGCTTCACGTGAAACCGACGCCGGACGGCCGCAACAGCGCCGAGGCCGAGGGGCTCATTCGCACCGCCAAGCGCATGAAGCCCGGGGAGACCGCCCAGTTCGAGGAGTCCCTGGCCGTGACCCTGCTGGAGCGTGGAGACTTCGGCCGCTGCCGTCTGCGGTTGGAGTGGACGGGCGACATCACAAAAATATTCAATGACATCGGTCATATGCCGCTTCCTCCGTATTTGGAGCGGCCGGACGACGCGGCCGACCGCGAGCGCTACCAGACCGTCTACGCCGACGCCTCGAAGACCGGGAGCGTCGCCGCGCCCACGGCGGGACTGCATTTCACGCCGGAGGTGCGCGCGGGGCTGGCCGCGCGCGGCGTGAAGTGGGCGGAAGTGACGCTCTACGTGGGCTACGGCACCTTCAGCCCTGTGCGCGAGGCCGACATTCGCGAGCACAAGATGCATGCGGAATATGTAGAGGTGCCGGACGAGACGGCGCGGGCCGTGCGCGAAGCCAAGGCGGCCGGCGTTCCGGTGGTGGCCGTGGGCACCACCAGCGCGCGCAGTCTGGAGGGCATGTTCGCCGCGAAGGGAGAGGTCGCGGCCTTCGCCGGCGAAACGGATATCTACATCCTGCCTGGCAGAAGGTTCAACGTGGTGGACGCCCTTCTCACCAATTTCCATTTGCCAGAGTCCAGTCTCCTGATTATGGTTTCGACCTTGGCGGGCCGTGAACGCATCATGGCCGCCTATGCCTTGGCGCTCGCCAGCGGACTGCGCTTCTTCTCCTACGGCGACGCCATGCTCATCTTGTGATGGGCGCAATCCGACAAACGCCGCGCGAGACTCTCCGTCCGCATGGCGAAAAGGGGTGAGCAATGTCCCACATCACCGTAGCGGAGGAGCGCTGCAAGGGGTGCCTTTTGTGCACCCAGGTCTGCCCGACGCAGATCATCAGGCAGTCCGAGCGCATCAACCAGCATGGGTACAAGGTGGCCGAAGTGTCCGCCGAGGATATGGAGAAGTGCACCGGATGCGCCTCCTGCGCCACCATCTGCCCGGACGTCGCTATCGAGGTCTGGCGGAGCAAAAAGCCTAAGAAGGCCGCCTAGGAGGTTCGCCATGGCGGAGAAAAAAGAACGTATTTTCGTCAAGGGCAACGAGGCCATCGGCCTGGGCGCCCTGGCCGCGGGATGCCGTTGCTTCTTCGGCTATCCCATCACCCCGCAAAACGACATCCCAGAGTTCATGAGTCAGGCCCTCGTCGACGCTGGTGGACAGTTCGTCCAGGCCGAGAGCGAAGTGGCCGCGGCGAACATGCTGCTTGGCGCGGGCGCCAGCGGCGTGCGCGCCATGACGAGCTCGTCCTCGCCCGGCGTGAGCCTCAAGCAGGAGGCCCTCAGCTACATGGCCGGCAGCGAGATTCCCGCCGTCGTCGTGAACATGACCCGTGGCGGCCCGGGACTGGGCGACATCGGCTCCAGCCAGGGCGACTATTTTCAGGCCACGCGCGGTGGCGGCCACGGCGACTACCGCCTGTTCGTCCTCGCGCCTTGCGGCGCGCAGGAAGCCTACGACATGACCTACCGCGCGTTCGATCTGGCCTTCTCCTTCCGCAACCCGGTCATGATCCTCGGCGACGCCATTGTCGGCCAGATGAAGGAGCCGATCGTCCCGCGCGAGCCCAAGGCCGTGGACCCGGAGGAGGGCGCGGACTGGCGGCTTATCGGCGCGCCCAAGAGCGGCCCGAGCAAGCGGGAGCACCGCATCATCAAGTCGCTGTTCCTCAACGACGGTGAGCTGGCGGGCCAGAACAAGCACTTGCAAGCCAAGTACGAGGCCTGGAAGAAGCTGGTGGAGTTCGAAACCTATGAGACCAAGGACGCGGATCTGGTGGTGGTGGCCTACGGCTCCATCGGACGCATCGCCAAGAGCGCGGTGCGCGCCCTGCGCGAAAAGGGAAAGAAGGTCGGGCTGTTCAGGCCCAAGACGCTCTATCCTTTCCCCGACAAGGCGTTGGAGAAGCTGGCCAAGGAAGGCAAACGCTTCCTGACCATCGAGCACAACCTGGGCCAGATGGTCGAGGACGTGCGCCTTTCCGTGCGCCATTACGCCGACTCCGATCTGTTCTGCGTCTATCCCGGCAACATGCCGAGCCCCGACGACTTCATGGCGCCCATCGTGCGCGCCCTGGGGAGGAAATAGCCATGGCCGAAACCAAAAACGCGGCGGAGGAGCTGGTCTTCACCCGGCCGGCCTCCATGATCGACCGCCCGACGCACTACTGTCCCGGCTGTCATCACGGCATCGCCCACCGCCTCGTGGCCGAGGTGCTCGACGAGATGGGCGTTATCGAGAACACCATCGCCGTGGCCTCCATCGGCTGCTCCGTGTTCCTGTACAATTACATCGACGCCGACAGCGTGGAGGCCCCGCATGGCCGCGCCCCCGCGGTGGCCACGGGCGTCAAGCGCTCCCGGCCGGATAAGTTCGTCTTCACCTACCAGGGTGACGGCGACCTCGCCTCCATCGGCATGGCTGAGATCATACACGCCGCCAACCGCGGCGAGCGCATCAGCGTCGTGTTCATCAACAACACCGTCTATGGCATGACCGGCGGGCAGATGGCCCCGACCACGCTGCTCGGCCAGAAGACCACCACCTCGCCACGCGGCCGCTGCCTGGAGCGCGAGGGCTCGCCCATCCGCATGACCGAGATCATCGCGCACCTGGGCGGCACGGCTTTCGCCGCGCGCGGTTCGCTGGATTCGGTCAAGAACATCCGGCAGGCCAGGAAGTACATCCGGCAGGCCTTCGACGTGCAGCAAAAGGGGTACGGCTTCGGTTTCGTGGAGTTGCTTTCCGGCTGTCCCACCAACCTGCGGCTTTCGGCCATCGCCTGCAACAAGCGCATCGCCGACGAGATGATTCCCTACTTCCCGCTGGGCGTGTACCGCGACGCCGTCGCGGACGGCACCTGCGGATCCATGGTCGCGGGAGGCGAATGATGAAACGCTACATGGATGTCATCATGGCCGGCTTCGGCGGCCAGGGCGTGCTGCTCATCGGTAACCTGCTGGCCTACGCCGGCATGCGCGAGAAGATGAACGTCACCTACATTCCGGTCTACGGCGTGGAGATGCGCGGCGGCACGGCCAACTGCACCGTGGTGCTCTCCGACGAGGAGATCGGTTCGCCCCTCATCAATTCGCCCAAGAGCCTCATCATCCTCAACCGCCCCAGCCTGGACAAGTTCCAGGGACGGTTGGTGGACGGCGGCCTCGAGATCGTCAACTCCTCCCTCGTCGAACCCGAGCTGGTGGAGAAGGGCGGCCGCGTGCGCTGCGTGCTGGTGCCCGCCAACAAGCTGGCTGACGAACTCGGCAACGCCCGGGCGGTGAACACCATCATGCTCGGCGCCTACGTGGCGGCCACGGGCATGGTCAATCTGGCCACCGTGGAGGGCTGCTTGGCCTCGGTGATGAAGCCCAAGATCGTGGACATCAACGTCAAGGCCCTGCGCATGGGGGCGGACTACGCCAAAAAGCAGATGGCCGCCGCTCCAGTCGCCGCGAAGAAACCGGCCGTCAAAAAGTCCGCCACGGCGAAGTAAGCGCGTGCGGCTCGATCAAGAGAAAAAGCCCCAGGGGCAGTATGGCATCATCGGCTGGCCCCTGGGGCACAGCAAAAGTCCGCTGCTGCATAACTGGGGGTTGAAAGAGGCCGGTCTGACCGGCCTCTATGTCCCCTGGCCCACGGAGCCGGCCAAGCTGCCGGCCTTCATGGCCGAGGTCCGCGCCCGGCATATCCGGGGCGTCAGCGTGACCATTCCGCACAAGCAGGCGGTCATGCGCCACCTCGACGGTCTGACCGACCGGGCCAAGGCCGTTGGCGCGGTGAATACCCTGTTCTGGCGTGACGGCGCGCTTTTGGGCGACAATACCGACGTGCTCGGCATCGTGAAGGCGCTGGAAGGTCGGGGATCCGGTCTGAAGAGCGCGTTGGTGCTGGGAGCTGGAGGAGCCGCCAGGGCCGCGTGCGCGGCTTTGCGGGAGCTCGGCGTGGCCGATGTGGCCGTGGCCAATCGCACGGCCGCAAAAGCCGAAAAGCTCGCGGCGGACTTCGGCCTGCGCGCCGTGCCCTGGGACGAGCGCGTAAGGGCGTGGTCGCTCATCCTCAACACCACGCCGCTGGGAATGCAGGGCGAGCATCAGGACGAATCGCCCTGGCCGGCGGATGGCTTCGCCGGGGTCGGGCTGGTGTTCGACTTCGTCTACAACCCCGTGCGTACCCGGCTTCTCGCCGAGGCGCAGGAGGCGGGGGTGGGCTGCGTGTCCGGGCTGACCATGTTCCTGCATCAGGGGCTGGCCCAGTTCGAGCTGTGGACGGGCAAAAAGCTCGATGCGCGTCGCGCCGCGCAGGTGCTCATGGCCGACATGGCCCTCACCGGCGGCTAAGGCCGGGCGTTCGATCCACTCGGGAAAAGAAAAGGCGGTCCATCGCGGGCCGCCTTTTTTCATGCCGTGGCGGGGCTGGGCGGAGGCGGCGGCGAGGACTGCGTCCGATCCTCTTCGACGATTTGAAGGCCGGCGGCCAGCGCCTGGAGGTCCTCCAGATATTCGCGGGCATGGTCCAAATAGAAGGACAGGGCACGGGCGAAGTTCTTGCCCACCAGACCATCCAGGAACAACTGGCTGATTTCGCGTTCGCGCAGCAGCACGTACTGCGAAAGCAGAAACACCTTGCGTTCCTCCACGCTCATTTCGGTCAAAAGCTTGGCCATGACACAGCGCGCGCGCGGTTGGTACATCCAAAAATATAGTAAATCCAGTGCATTGACGATGATGATGTTTTCCAGCCCCTTGTCCTCGTAGCTCATGGTCAGCATAAACTGACGGGGGGACTCCAACAACGCCAGCACATCCTCCTGCGGGAAGCGCAGCTCCAGCTTCTGAAAGGCGTCGAAAAGTTGCGCAAGCTTGGTTTTGTAGTCGAGCTGGCGCAGCCGCGAGGCCTGGGCGCGATCCACGAACCCCTCGATGAAGCCGGCGGCCGTGTCCGAGGCGAGTTTGGAGATGATGGCGGCCCAGGGCTCGACGAGTTGAATGGCGTCCGCATGGCCTGCCGCGCGCAGGGAAAGCACGATGACCCAGCTGTAGGCCAAAGCCAGGGGAATGGACACGATGGAGCGGAACCAGTTGCCCAGGGCCGTGCCGCGCGGCAGGCCGCGCAACACGTTGTGGAAGGTGATGTAGAGGGCGTTCGCCAGGGCCACCACCGTGTAGAGGGTGAGCGGAGCGTTGTCGAGGGTGATGGAACAGGCGCGGTTGAGCAGCTCGGTTTTGATGACGTAGTCCAGCAGCGGCACGGATATTCCCGTGTACAACAGCGAATCCGCCAGGCGTTCCCAGCTGACGAGGCTGTCCCAGCGCAAAAGCGAGGACCGCGTGAGCCCGCCGGTGGCCACCACCATCTGGATGATGTTGCGGATGCCGGTGATGGCGAACCAGATGAACGCGCCGAGATACGCCAGCACCCACCAGTCCTTGGTGAGGATGAAGGTGAGGGCGGCCGGGATGAAGCCCCCGATGATCTTGAGCGCGATTTTGAGCCCGGAGTTGAAATAGCGCGGGGGCAGCAGCCAGCGGGGCTTGCGGGGCGAAGGCGTTGCCGGTGCGAGGCCGCATTCCGGGCCGTTTTCGCGTTGCACGCCGCCCATGAGCGAAACGTTGCCCGGACGCCCGGGCGTAAGGCGGCAGTCGCCGGCGACCCATTCCACACGGCGTCGGCGTGGCTCCAGAAAGCGCAGGCTGGGGAAGGTGGCGGCCAGGGCGTGCACGACGCCCCGTTCGGGTGTGCGGTCGTCCTCGGGCAGTTCGGTGACGCGCAGACTCGCATCGGCCTGCACGTCGAGGCGTTTTGTCGTGGCCTCGGGCATTTTGCGCAGAGCGTGGCGCGCGCGCAAGGGCAGGGTGTCCTCCACGACGAGCCCCATGCCGTACAGCCGACTTGATTGGCCCGTGGAGTCGGTGCCAACGCAGGCTGCCAGGGGCTTTTTGCGGTAGCAGGTGTGCAGCGTGGCGATGTCGAAAAGAATTTCCTCCAGTTTTTCGCGCACGCTCTTGGTCGGCACGGACTCGATGATGTCGCGGATGAGCCGCTTGAGTTTGATGACATTGGAAGTATTCAGCGCGTCACGCAGGGCGCTGATGCGCATCCGATCGATGTCGCGCCCCAGCACCCGGTCCTTCATGTTCACGATTTCCAGGTGCGTCACCGTGCCGCGGCAATCGTAGAGGATCTCCAGCACTTCCTCCACACGCAAGTTCCCCAAACTCAGGGTGATGCGCCCGGCCGGGTGGATCTCCTGCAGACGCGTGGTCAGCTCTTGCGGCGTGAGGCGCAGCAGCGCGGGCGCCGCAGGATCGTCGCTCGGTACGTCCGGGTTTGGCAGACCGGGATTTTTGCGCGGCCGCAGGAATTGCTCGATGATCTCATCGGAGTCCAGCTTCGCCAAGCGCGAAAGCTGTTGGCGGATTTCCGTGCGCTCGGGAGGACTGGCCGAGGCGAGTTCGTGACGGAGAAATGCGGCCTGTTCGCGCATGAGCGGCAGCAGCTTTTCGTGGATGAATTTGCCAAGATGCTGCACCGAGGCCTGGCCTGCGCCGACGAACCGTTGAAATTCCTGAGCCGAGAGGACGGGGAGCTGGAGGCCGTGGTCGCGGGCCAGGGTTTTGCGGTGCACCGCGTTGAAGCGGGCGAATACCGCGTTGACATAGCGCTGATGATGGCGCGAGACGATGCGTCCCTCGGCCATGAATGCCGCCGTGGCGGGTTGCTCGATGAAATCCAAGAACTCGGATGGATTGGTGAACCCGCCAGGAACCCAGATGATTTTGAGGAAGCGTCCCCGGAAGCGTGGGGTGAATTCGATGCCGATGCGCACGTCGAGTTCGAGCACGCGCGCGGCCTCCAGCAGTTCTGCCGCCGCCTCGCGTGGGACGTAGTTGTAGTAGACCACGGTGAGCGACTTGATGCCCTTGATCCAGGCGTCGAGCACGAGGTGTGTGCTCGATTTGCGGCCCTTTGTGTTGGCGTCGTGCACATGGTCGTCGAAGGTGAGCTGACTTTGGTTCTCCGGCATTTCCAGCAAGTGGTAGCGGGCCAGGTGCCGGCGGATGATGCGCGGCTTGCCAGAGCAGGCCTCGCGGAAGTCGTGGGCGTACATGAGCTGCGCGAGCGGGTCGTTGGTGCGGACCATGTCCTTCATGAGCTGCACCAGCACGCGCGCGGTGTTGCGGCGCAGCCAGCTTTCGGCCGTGGTCAGCACCTCTCCGTGCAGCGAGCGCAGGGCCGAGAGCCTGTCCTCGGCCTTGCCGGTTTCCAGCGATCCCAGAAGGTGCACTACGGCGTAGGCGATGCGCAGGCCGCGCGTGGCGGCCATCTCCTTGATGCCGTGGGGGTGCATGTAGGGCGCGAGCAGACGCTTTTGTGATGGCGCATCCTCCCGGTCGATGACGTCGCGCACAATGCGCAGCAAGGCGTAATCCTTACGATCGAAGTACGCCCGGCCTGGACGGTCGGTAGGAAAAAGCGCGCCTGCGGCGGCGCGGGATGCGCTGGACTTGGGCATGTCCTTCCTTTCGCCGCGTTCTGGGAACGGGACCGTGGCTTGTCGGATGAGCCGACGTCGCATGGCCGTCATGGGGGAGACCGGCAAACGTGACTGATTTCACAAATGGCGGTGGCGCAGGAAAAAGTCAAGGTCCCAGCGGAAGTTCCGCACTTCGAAGGTGCCGGTCAAGAGGAAATTTTCGTCTCTTTCGCGGCCAGAAAAGGGGAATTTCGTCTTGGTCTCACGGCCCATGCTATGCTGATGAGGAAGGAGGGACATGGCATGCACGATCAGGAGGATTTGCAGCGGCAGTATGCGCGGGCGTTCGAGGGTGAGGCCGGTCAAGCCGTGCTTGCGGATATTGAGGCCAGGGCCTTCGTGTGGGAAAGCAGCTTTCATTCCGATCCGCAACGAGCGGCCTACAACGAGGGGCGCCGTAGCCTAGCGCTGCACATTCGACGGATGTTGGCCGAATCGGAGGGCAGGGGAATGAATGGATCGCGGTAGCGAGGATGAAAAAAAAGGGGGGCCGGAAGGCCCCCCTTGAATTGCCTGAACGAGAAAGCCTTAGGGCTTCTTGGTGTCAGGAGCGGCCGGAGCAGCGGCGGCGTCCGGGGCGGGGGCGGCGGCGCCATCAGCGGGCTTGGCGGAGGCGTCAGCCGGAGCGGCGGCATCAGGAGCCGGAGCGGCGGCGGGAGCCGGAGCGGCGGCGGCGGGAGCCTCGTCCTTCTTGGCCTCATCGGCCTTCTTGTCGCCGCAAGCGGCAACACCGAAAGCGAGAGCAGCGACGATCATGGCAGCGAAAAGCTTTTTCATGGACTCTTCCTCTCTATTTGTGGTGGTACAACGCAAAACAGAAATTCCGTTCCACGGGGGGCCCCCAACGGGCACCACGCCATCGACTCAAAACCTTGCGGCGTTGTGATCGACGGCCCGAGGATGAAGGCGGAATCGCACCCGACGCGTGGTACATCCGCGCACAAGACGGTTCCAACCCTTCACGCGCCCCTCAATATACCCGTTGTTTCCGGTTGGCAACAGAAAAAACCTGGATTTTTTTGTCGGAGCCATAGCTGAATATCTCGTGCGGCAAGTGGGTTTGTGAGGAAATTCAAACAAGGAGATAAAGCGAAGTGGTAAGCGCGCCAACAAAAAACGTCCATGCCTCGCAAAGATATTTGCCCGATCCCGGGCGCTACCGGCATTTCATACTCTTCGACGACCGGGGAGTCTACGCCGCCGCGGCCTTGGCCGAACATCCAGACAGTCTGGAAGTGCATCTGGAGGTGCTGCGCTTCGGACCGGGTGTGGTCCGCTCTCTTCGGGCGGACGTGCGCCAGCTCATCGACATGGCGCGCCGCCTTGGCAAGTCGCGTATCGTCGCTCTGCGCGCCGAGCAAGGCGACCACCCCGATCCGCGTTGGCCCAAATTCCTGCGCCTGCTCGGTTTCGCACCGCCCCACTTGTGGCGCACCTCGGAGCTGCGCGTCGATCCTCCACGCGACTGACCGTCGTTCGTCAAGACGCCATTCGCGGTTTTTTCCCGGCCGAAAACGGGCCATTTTCGGCCCGCCGGAAATCCCGGGGTATACTTGCGCCGATCGCTGGCCGGCGGCGCTGTGCCGCGTCGGGGCCTGGCGGTCCGAACATCCAAAGCAGAAGGAGATAATCATGCCCGATGCCCGACACAGCGACGTTCAGAAAAAAAGCCCCCAGAACTCCATCCTCGCCGCTGGCGCGCAGGCCATTGCCGACGCCTCCGCCGACGACTGGCGGCGGACCCTGCCCGAGGACTGGACCGCCCCCGGCCGCGACGCCTCCGGCGCGGAAGTCCAGGTGCCCCTGCGCAGCCACCCCGCCCTGGCCAAGTATGCGAGCAAGGACGAGGCCATCAAGGCCCTGGTCCATGCCCAGCGTTTGCTTGGGAAAAAAAGCGGGACGTTGCTCGCCGGCGGGGAGTCCACTGGCGACGACGTCCCAGCCTCCCCCGCGGACTATCGCCTGCCCGACCTGGACATGCCCGGAGATTTCGCCATCGACGAGTCCCTGCGTGATGCTTTTCTCGCCAAGGCGCACGATCTTGGGCTCTCCAACGCCCAGGTCGCCGGTCTTTTCGCCTGGTTCGTGCCTCTCAACATCCAGGGCGCGCGCGACGCCGACGCCAAGCGCGAAAACGATCGTCGGCTCGTCCGGGACCGTCAGCTCTCCACGTTGCGGCAGGTCCATGGTGGGGCTGTTGCCGGCGTTCTCGAGGCGGCGCGCAAGGCCGTTCTCGCCCTCGGTGGCAAGGAGCTCATGCAGCGGCTGGAACAGAATGGCGGCGCCGACGACGCCAGCGTCATCCAGGCCTTCGCCCGTGTCGCCCCTCTCGTCAGCGAATCCGTCGTCAAAACCTCCGGGACCGGCGTCGGGCAGGCCCTCAGCCCTCAGCGTTTGCGCGAGATGATGCGCGACCCGCGCTACTTCGATCCGTCCCGCCGCGACAACGACTTTGTGCGGCAGGTGCGCGAGGGATTCGAAGCCCTCTACCCTGGTGGGACCTCGCAGCAGGAACCGGCCAGGGCGCGCGCGTAGGCGGGATGTTTGGTTGGGGGGGAATCAGGGGCGCTGCCCCTGGCCCCGCCGGGGGACATGCGTCCCCCGGTCCCCCGCATATCGGGGAAATTGTGGTTCCAAGGAGCATTATTAAAAAACAGGGGGGAACGTCTTTATGGAATGGGGCTCCAAGGGGCCGAAAGCCCCTTGGCCCGCGGAGCGTGTCCTTCACGCCAACGCAGCAAGCTGCAACCTCTCATGGCGAGGAACCGGCACCGCGACATGCGGTTCAGGTGCGGCAGGCGTGGGGAAGAAGGTGTGCGTCCGCTTGCGTCCTGTTTACGCATCGGAGAAGGCCGGGCACACGGAATGTCTCCGGTTTTTTGGCGCGTGGCGGCGGGATCAGGGAACCAGGCGAGCGCTTGGCGTCAATTCATCCTCGGAAGAAGGCTCCTCGTCGTCATCGCAGCGGAATCTGCTTGTGGTACCGGTCGAATTCGCTGAGCACGCAGCCGCAATATTGCTGCCGGTAGATGCCCCATTCCTTGGACAGGCGAATGCCTTCCTGCCAGCCGGGCCGGAAGTCCTCGTCGACGAATTCCAAATCCCCTGCGGCGTGACGGAAGCCGGCCTCGCGAATGGCCGGCTGGTTTTGGTATTTGCTGTAGAGCAACGTGGTGCCGTAGCGGGTGAAGCCGAGGGCCCTGGCGGCGGCGGCGGCGCGCTCCAGGCGGATGTCATAGCAGATGGGGCAGCGGCGGGCCATGTCGGCCATGCCGTCGCCCAGGGCGGCGACGCGCGCGAGCCATGGCGCGGGGTAGGCGTCGTCCGGGGTGTCCTGGTCGGGCAGGATGACCGGAACGTCGAGGCGCTGGGCCACGGCGAGCAGGGCCTCGCGTCGGCGCAGATACTCGGAGAGCGGGTGGATGTTCGGATTGTAATAGTAAAGTGTTGGGTCGAGGCCCATGTCGCGCAGGCGCAGGACGCAGTAGATGCTGCAAGGGCCGCAGCAGGCGTGCAGGAGGATGGCGTTCTCGGCGGGGGCGGTGTTCATCGTGCTGTCTGGACCATTGTGGTCGATTGCAGATGGTTGTGGTCGCCGGCGTCGGAGGAACGAAGGCGGCGGCGCGCGGCGCAGCGAAACCGGGGGGCCAGCTTGAAGTCCGCCCGGGAATGGATGCGAACGATTACGGAAGCTTCGTATCGACGACGATCTCCACGCGGTGGTCCACGCGCGCGCCCATTTCGGTCAGCAGCTCACGCTTGTTGTTGAGCATGTAGATGGCCAGCTCCTGGCCCACGTGGAACTGGAGGGTGCTTGGGCAGTTGGGCCGCATGAGCTGGCGGTGGATGCGCTTCATGGCCTGCATGGCTTGCCATTCCAGGTTGCGGCGGATGCCGGTGCCGCCACAGCAGGGGCACGGCTCGGTGGACACGCTGATGGCGGAAGAGCCCAGGCGCTGGCGCACCAGCTCCATGAGCCCGAAGGCCGAGATGCCGGACACGTCGGTGCGGGCGCGGTCGCTTTTGAGGGCCTGCCGCATGGTCTTTTCGACCTCGCGCAGGTGTTTGGGATCCTTCATTTCGATGAAGTCGATGATGACCTGACCGCCGATGTCGCGCAGCTTGAGCTGCCGGGCGATCTCCTGGGCGGCCTCGGTGTTGGTCTTGAGGGCCATCTTGGCGAAGCTCTGCTCGCCGCCGATCTTGCCGGAGTTGATGTCCACACTGGTGAGCGCCTCGGTGTGGTCGAAGACGAGCCGGCCGCCAGAGGGCAGAATCACCTCGCGGGCGTAGATCTGCTCCACCTGCCGGGTGAGGCCGAAGCGTTCCCAGAGGGGGCGGTCGTTGTCGTTGTGGACTTTGACCATGTTGGGGCTCTTGGGGAAGGCGAGGGCCACGTACTCGCGGATCTGCGTGGCGGTGTCGGGATCGTCCACCCAGATTTCGGAAACGTCGGAGGTGAGATAGTCGCGCGCGGCGCGCACGGAAAGCTCCATCTCCTTGTAGATGAGCGCCGGAGCCTTCTCGACCTGTGCCCGCTTTTTGATGTCGGTCCACAGGCGGTGCAGATACTTGTAGTCGCGCATGAGCTCGGTCTTGGCGCGGCCGATGCCGGCGGTGCGCACGATGAGCCCCACGCCCTCGGGGGGGGAGATCTGCTCGATGACGCTCTTGAGGCGTTCGCGCTCCTTCTCGTCCTCGATCTTGCGCGAGACGCCCTGCTGGTCGCGGCCGAGGGTGTAGACGAAGTAGCGGCCCGGCAGGGAAAGGTAGCTGGTGAGGAACGCGCCCTTTTTGCCCGTGGGCTCCTTCACCACCTGGACAAGGACCTCTTGTCCGGCCTTGAGCACCTTTTGGATGAGCGGGAAGCGCGCGCCCTTTTTGAGCGGGTAGGAGCCCTGGTAATATTCGGGGTGCACCTCGTCGATTTGCAAAAAGCCGTTGCGCTCCGCGCCGTAGTTGATGAAGGCGGCCTGCAGGGCGGGATCGACGTTGTGGATGTAGCCTTTGTAGATGTTGCCCCGGGTTTTGGCCTGGTGCATCATCTCCACATAGTATTCCTGCACCAGGTCGTCCTCGGTGAGCACGACCTCGACGAGTTCGCCCGGCAGAACGCCGATGAACATCTTCTTGCGTTTTTTCTTGCAGTCGGCGCGCGCCGCCGTCGGGGCGTCCTCGGGAAGATCCTCGCAGTACTCGGGCTGTTTCGGATCGTCACCGGCCGTCTGGGCCTCGGTCGGCGCGGATTGCGCGCCAGAACGGCCCCTGCCGCCACGTTTGCCCCGTCCGCGCGAACGGCGGGGGGATTTGGCGGGCTCGTCCATCGCGCCCGCGTCGTCCTCAGCGCGCGCCACTGGGCCGGCGACGTTGTCGGCGGCTGGTTGCGGCGCGAGGCCGTAGACGGCGTCGATGGCCTGGGCCTCGGTGAGATGGGCTTCGGGCCGTGCCGCGCCTTCGGGCTGCTCGGCTGATCCGTCTGGATCGTTTTCGTCGGAAGGAGCCGGCGCGCCTTCGGCTGCGGGCTTGTCCTTGCGACGGCGTCCCCGTCCACCTCGGCGTCCGCGTGAGCGCTTTTTGGGCAGCTCAGGAGCGTCGGGCTGCGCTGCGTCCGCCGTGCCGGAGGCGTCGGCCTCGACGGCGGGCGGGGCCGCCTGCTGTTCGGAGGGGGAAAAGTCCACGGGTGCGCCGGCCTGCTCGGCCTGCGGGGCTTCTGCCAGGCCCGAGGGCCGGTCGTCGCTTGCTTCAGTCATGAAAGATCCTCGATCCTGCAAAAAAAATTTAAAGAAATTTGACCCGCGCGCATCTTGTCGCGTCAGGATTCCGCACGGAGGCCGCGCGTTCAGCCGCGCGTTTGGTAGAAGACTTCGCCGGTGGCTGGACCAGCGTGCGCGTTGTCGTGCGCATTCGCCGCCAGATGGACTTCTTCCGCCTGATTCCCGGCCAAAATCTCGGTCAGGACGCGCGCCACGTTTTCGGGTGCGGCGCAAAGCGCTCCGGCAAGCTGCGCGGCCGTTTGCGGCCTGCGCGCCAGCGAAGCGAGGATGCGCTCGCGGAGGGCTTCCCGGTCTCCGTCCCCCGACTGTTCTTGCCTCTTTTTCGTCGCCCCTGCAAGCCCCCCTGCAAAGGTTGGGCCGGACGAATCCTCGGTCCGCGCGAGAGGGCCGAGACGCTTGCGCCACGCGGCCAGCGTATCCGCGTCCACCGGCGTGGCGAAAGATTCCGTGCCGGGCCGCGAGAGCGTGGTCACGTCCACGCGGTCGGGCCGCAGGCGCGCGCAGTAGTCGGCCAGTCTGCGCAGGTTCTCCGCCGTGTCGTTGATGTCGGCGGCCAGCAGCACTTCCAGGAATATTTTTGTCTTAGCCTCGGCGCGGAAGGCCAGGATGCCCTCGGCGATGGCCGCCGGGTCCAGACCGGGGTGGGCGCGGTTCACGCGGGCGAAGGCGCGGGGCTCCAGCGCGTCCAGGCTGGGCAGAATGACATCGGCGGCGGCGAGTTCCGCGCGCACGGCGACATCGGTCATGAGGCTGGCGTTGGTCAGCACGGCCACGGGCACGCCGGGCAGGATGCGCCGGGTTCCGGCGATGACGGCCGGCATGTCGTTGTTGAGGGTGGGCTCGCCCAGGCCTCCCAGGGTTGCGAAGTCGGGGAGCGGATCGCCGCGCCGGGCGCGGTTGGCCTCCCACCCGGCCAGCTCGGCGAGCAGTTCGTCGGCCGGCACGTAAGGCGCGCGGGCAAGCGTCAGCTGTGTCAGCGCGCCGGATTCGCAGTACACGCAGTTCATGGAGCAAATGCGCGCGCCGAGCAGATCCAGCCCCAGGGATCGGCCCAGCCTGCCGGACATGACCGGCCCGAAGACGTAGCGCGACGTTTCCCGCTCCATATCACTCCCGTTGGCGGCCCTGCTTGACGCGGCGCACGCCGCCCTGTAGGCCCGTGTGACGCATTCGGGCGACGGCCGCGGCGCTTCCGCTTTTTCGCCCGCATATTTCGGAGGAATCATGATCGAAGCCGGACAGCTCGTCCTTGTCATCAATCCCCAGGGCAAGCGCTACATGCACACCATGGACCCGGACAAGGAGATTCACACCCACGACGGGCGCATCCTCATGTCCGACATCGCCGAGGCCGGCTTCGGCGGTATCGTGCGGTCGCATCTGGGCCATCCGTACCGCGTCCTCAAACCCACGGTGTACGAACTCATCAAGGGCGTCAAGCGGCAGACGCAGATCATGTATCCCAAGGAGATCGGCTACGTGCTGCTCAAACTGGGCGTCACGCCCGGCTCGCGCATCATCGAGTGCGGCACCGGCTCCGGCGGGCTCACCCTGGCCTTGGCCACCTACGTGGGCGACACCGGCAAGGTCTACACCTACGAGCGCCGCGAGGAATTCTACAAAAATGCCGCCAAGAACCTCGCCCGCGTGGGACTTTCCCACCGGGTGCAGCAGCACCTGGGCGACATCGAGACGGACGGCTTCGAGGAGACCGGGGCCGACGCCCTGTTCCTGGACGTGCGCACCCCGCAGGACTGTCTGCGCCACATTCAGCCCGCCGTGCGGCCTGGGGCCATGTGCGGCTTCCTGCTGCCCACTTGCAACCAGGTGAGTGACTTGCTGCGCGGTCTGGAACAGGGGCCTTTCACTGAGCTGGAGGCCCTGGAGATTCTGGTGCGGCGCTACAAGACCGTACCCGACCGCCTGCGGCCCGAGGACCGTATGGTTGCTCACACGGGCTTTCTCGTCTTCGCCCGGTGCATGGACAATCCCGAGCCCTTCGTGCGCGCGCCCAAGGCTCCCGTCGGCGACTCCGACCCCGCTCTCGGTCCCGAGACCGACCCCGAGGCGCAGCCGAGCGCGGACGACGACGCCGAGGCCACGGAGTAGGCGGGGAACACGGTCTCCCGCACTTGACCTTTGCGCCGACATAAGGGAAAGTACCCCGATTTGGTTAGCGGCGCGGCATTCCCAACGCCTGCCGCGTCTTCTTTGGAGCACCTGTGACCACCGATCCCCAATTTCTCAAAGAGTTGACCCGCGAGGCCGGCCGCCGTCGCACCTTTGGCATTATCAGCCACCCCGACGCCGGCAAGACCACGTTGACCGAAAAGCTGCTTCTGTACGGTGGCGCCATCCAGATGGCCGGCACCGTCAAGGCTCGTAAAGCCGCCCGCTACGCCACCAGCGACTGGATGGCCATGGAGCGCGAGCGCGGCATCTCCGTCACCAGCTCGGTGATGCAGTTCGAATACGACGGCTACGCCGTGAACCTGCTGGACACCCCGGGCCACCAGGACTTCTCCGAGGATACCTACCGCGTGCTTACCGCCGTGGATTCCGCGGTCATGGTCATCGACTCGGCCAAAGGCGTGGAGACCCAGACCCGCAAGCTCATGGAGGTGTGCCGCCTGCGCGACACGCCCATCATCACCTTCATCAATAAGATGGACCGCGAGGGGCGCGACCCCCTGGAACTGCTCTCTGACATCGAGGAGAGCCTGGGCATCGAGTGCGCGGCCATGACTTGGCCCATCGGCATGGGCAAGAGTTTCAAGGGCACGTGGAATATTCTCAAAAACCACCTGCACCTGTTTGCGGCCTCGCACAGCGGCAAAATTCAGGAGGGCCTCCTCATCGAGGGGCTCGACGATCCGCGTCTGAACGAATATCTGGGCGACCAGGCCGACGACCTGCGCCGCGACATGGCGCTGGTGCAGGGCGCGGGCTATCCCTTCGACCGCGAGCGCTATCTCTCCGGCAAGCAGACGCCGGTGTTCTTCGGCAGCGCCATCAACAACTTTGGCGTGCAGGAGCTGCTGGACGCCTTCGTCGAGCTGGCCCCCGGCCCCCGGCCGCGCATCGCGCAACTGCATGGGGACGAAATACGCATGGTCGAGCCCACCGAGCCCGATTTTTCGGGCATCGTGTTCAAAATCCAGGCGAACATGGACCCCGCGCACCGCGATCGCATCGCCTTCATGCGCATCTGTTCCGGCCAGTTCGAGCGCGGCATGAAGCTGCGGCACCACCGCATCGGCAAGGATGTGTCCATCGCCAACGCCACCATTTTCATGGCTCAGGACCGCAGCAACGTGGACGAGGCCTGGCCTGGCGACATCATCGGCCTGCACAACCACGGCACCATCAAAATCGGCGATACCTTCACCGAAAAGGAATACCTCAAGTTCACGGGTATTCCCAACTTCGCGCCCGAGCATTTCCGCCGCGTGATTCTCAAAAGCCCCCTCAAGGCCAAGCAGCTGCAAAAGGGTTTGGCCCAGCTCTCCGAGGAGGGCGCGGTGCAGGTGTTCCGTCCGTTGATCAACAACGACTACATCCTCGGCGCGGTGGGCGTGCTCCAGTTCGACGTCATTATGGCTCGGCTGAAGGACGAGTATAGCGTGGACGCGCTGTACGAGCCCGTGCCGTATACCTGCGCGCGTTTCATCGTCTGCGAGGACAAGCACAAGCTGGCCGATTTCGAACGCGCCATGCATGGCTCGCTGGCGCGCGACGCCGAAGATAACCTTGCGTACCTCGCCCCCAGCCAGTGGCGGCTGGAGGACACCCAGGAAAAGTGGCCCGGGGTCCGCTTCAACACCATTCGGGAAAATGAGTAAGACAGACGCCGCCGCCATAGATCTGTTGACGCCCCTGCGGGAGGGCGCCGAGGTGTCCGAGGAAAACAAGCGGACCTTCACCTCCGAGGAGATCGGCCAGCTGCCGCTCTCTGCCTTTGTTGGCAAGATCATCCTCGTGGAGTGCGACCGCCAACTGCATCAGGCCATGCGTGTGCTGGAGCGGGAGGAACTCCTCGGCTTCGACACCGAAACCCGGCCCATCTTTAAAAAAGGCCAGATTCCACCCCCCGCGCTGTTGCAGTTGGCCGGCGGCGGTGATGTTTACATCTTCCAGCTGGCCAAGCTGCAAGACAAGGCCGTGCTCGGCGAGCTTATGGGCTCGCGAGACATCATCAAAAGCGGCGTGTCCGTGCGCGACGACCTCAAGGGCCTCAAAACCCATTTCGAGTTCGTGGAGCATGGTTTCGTCGACCTTGGCGAGGTGGCTAAGAAAATGGGCATGATGACCCATGGTCTGCGGAACCTTTCGGCCAACCTCATGGGCGTGCGCATCAGCAAAAGCGCCCAGTGCTCCAATTGGGCGCGCGAGGCGCTGTCCACCAAGCAGATCGTCTACGCCGCCACCGACGCCTGGATCAGCCGCGAGCTGTATCTGCGTTTCGTCGATCTTGGTGTGCTGTAGTTTTTGCCGTTTGCGTCGGTGTGAAGGACACGCTCCGCGGGCCAAGGGACCTTCGGCCCCTTGGAACCTTTATTGAAGACGTTTCGTCCTGTTCTTTGGGATGATGCCCCTTGGCGTCGTCAGCACGTGAAAGGCCCCGAAAGCAACGCTTCCGGGGCCTTTCGCTATGCGGGGGGTGGGACGGCCTTATGCAGGAAACTCAAAATTGAATGATGGTAGGTTATTAACGACAGGCAACGCGGGACAGCTTGGCCTCAATGATGTGGGCGAACCAAAGGGTGGTCAAAATGATGGCAACGGTGGCAACGCTTCGAGCTATAGACACCATGGGCAAGTCAGGGGAGGGGTATTGAAGAAGAGCAGGTCCGTGGTGTTCGACACGGCCAAGCGCAGAACAAAGGCGGTGTCGACCGCCTACTGGACGAGCTTTACCGTCGCGCTCGCTTTGTTCCAGACTGTGTAAAAAAGACGGGGCATGACCACCAAGGAAGCGAGGGGGTGGGTACGGTTGTGAGGCGCGTCCCATCTAACGTGCTGCCAGCAAAGCGAAGAGTAGAGCGGCTAGAGGAGCGAGAGCTGAATCTTCGAGAAGAGCTTCAGATCGGCCTCTACGCGTTGTCACCCGGCAGACGGTTAACTGCCGTTGTATCATCTGTGGAAACCAACACCAATCGATAGTTTCCAAATTTTTTCCCAAGTATCATCTTCATCGGAACAACCGAAAGTGCGAGGCCAATTGCCCCTCCCAAAATTCCACACAGCACTTGAATGGTGTCGGTCGAAACGCCTATCAGGCCAAACATAAAACCAATGACGAATCCTGCTACGCTCCCTGCCATGATAGAGACAACAAGGGCGATGATGTTGCGCCAAAGATATGCCCACCATATCGGCAATGTCCGTTTCCAAGTGATCTCAATTTCCATGCCAACCTCCAACATATCAAACCTTTTTCATTCCTTGTATCCTATGGTCGATTATTTTGCAATGCATGTTACAATGGAGCGGCGAATTGGGTCACGAATTCGTACAAACATGTAATAAGCTGTTATTACAGACTGTTGAGTCTCATATGTAAGGGCGGCGTTGGCGCCCCGGATCTTTCCGCGTCTTGCGATCGTGGCGGAGGATATGCCTGGCCGGCGGCCAGTGAGCTGCGCTTCTTGGCCCTCGCGTAACGGTAGCATTCGACGTGGGCGCGAGGCGTCGTGTCACCATCGACGCATTTCGAACCCGCACTTGTCGCGCGGGTTTTCCGGCGGCTTTGCGCCGGGAACCTGCGCGAATGAGGGATTCAAAAGGGCGAATGCCTTGTTGCGGGGGGACGGGGGCAGAGCCCCCGATTTCTCCATCTTCCTCGTACTGATTTATCTTTAGTACTGATCCAGCATGTCGCGTATCCGGCTCTTCGCGTTGGCCTGGGTGGCCATGTCGGCGGCGACGGAGAGACGATCGGAAATGGACAGCTCGCGGTCGGCGGCGATCTTGCCGGCAAGGGCGAGGAGTTCGGTGCGGGCCTGCGGATTTCCCTCGGCGCGGGCCATGGCCTCCAGCCGGTGGCAGGCCTGTGCGCGGGCGGAGCCGGTGGGCGCTATGCGGGGCATGACCGGCCGGGCGGCTGCGATGCGCGGGAACGCGGGGCGCAGGGGCTTCGCGATGGCGGGGGCCAGGCGTGGGGGCGGAGTCGCGGCGGCGCGATAGACCGGGCCGTTGGAGCCGCCGGCGGGGGCGTCGGCCGCGTAGTCGCACGGAGTCGAGGCGGGGTCGGATGCGAAGGGCGGTTCGCTGTTGGGAGCCACCCGCACGGGGGAGTTGGGGAGCGGATTGGGCTCATCCATGTGCAGCTCGGCGGAAAGGATGGCGTCGTTGTCGGGGCGCAGCAGATAGATCCGGTTGGTCTGCTCCTGGCCCGTGGCGTATTCCTCGTGGATGGAGAGCAGGGAGAGGGCTGGCTTGCCGGTGACGGACTCCACGTACTGGATGAGGTCCAAGGCCTCGGCGTGGGTGCCGACGACGCCCATGAGGCAGAGTTGGCCGTCCACGGCCTGAATGTCCACGCCGGCGTTCTTGTGCAGGATGTGCCTGCCCATCGCCAGCCGGGCGCGCATGGCCAGCGCGTCATCGTCCAGGCGGTTCGCCGGCGCCTCGGTTTCGCGCAGACGGATGTAGCCCTTGACCGACTCGACGCCCTTGACGCTCCGCAGGGCCGTGATGACGCGATCGCGGTCGGCCTCCTTGTCCACCACGCCCACGGCGAAGAGTTCCCCGTTGTAGGCGCGGGCCTGCACGCCATCACCCGCGTGGGCGGTCATGAGCGCGCTTTGGGCTTTGAAGCTGAGGACGTTGTCGCGCATCATGGTGTTCACGTCGCGTTCATCGCTGGCGATGGATGCGGTGGTGTAGATACCGCGTACGCCACTCATGGCCAGCGAGGTGTTCTGGGGCACGACGGCCGAGGCTGTGGTGAACAGGGCGAAGGGGAGAAGGGCGCAGCCGGCCGCGCCGCATAAGAGCGCGCCCAGGGTGGTGAGGGTTGCGGCCCGCAAAATGCGGGATGGCAATTTCGGGTGCGTTCGGCGCGTCATGCCCTTGGGAAGCAAGATTGGGGCCAGGACGTTGCGGCGTTTGTCCATGCGGCGGCCTCCCGGCGGAAGCGAAATGAAGCGGATGGCGGACGTGCCGACCCATCGACATGTCCACCATCCGCATAGGGGGTTACAGAACTTTGGTCAAGACAAAGTCCAGACCGGACTTCTCCAGGCCCTCGCGACCGCCGGCGACCACCACGGAACCTTCACGCAGCACGGCCTCCGCCGCTTCGCCGAAGGCGTGGAAGTCCGTGATGTTCGCGCCGAGCACGGCCTCGCGGGCGGCCTGCCTGTAGGCCGCGTCTTCGCCGGTGAGCTCGCGCGCCAGCGCGGTGAAGCCCTTGGCGTCGGGCAACATGTACTGGTCCATGTCGCCGATGCTGCCGACGACGCTCTTTTCCAGCTCCGCCGGATCGAGGACGAGGTCGCGCAGGTACG
The DNA here is from genome assembly GCA_020692325.1 of Desulfocurvus sp. Taxonomy (GTDB): domain Bacteria; phylum Desulfobacterota; class Desulfovibrionia; order Desulfovibrionales; family Desulfovibrionaceae; genus Humidesulfovibrio. Next base: position 186,861 of record JAIMKR010000002.1, on the reverse strand, counting down.
GGCTCACGCCGGCGTAGGCCTCCAGCGTGCGGGCCACGTTGGGGTCGCGGTAGGAGGCGAAGACGAGGTTGCCGGAAAGCCGGCTGTACGCGCAGGAGGCCCCGTAGGCTCCACCCTGCACGCGTACGCGCTCCCACAGGTATCCGGCGCGCAGCATCTTGCCCGCCACGGCCGATCCCGCCCCCGGTTCCAGGCCTAGCGCCCGGGCATTGCCGCCGGCGGCGACGTAGTTCACCTGCGCCGGCAGGCACAGGCCTTCGCGCCGGGGCAGATCGGGCAGGCCGCGTTTCACGGGGGGGTGCGCGGCGTTTGGCAGTTCGCCGGCCACCTCGGCCACGCGGGGCAGGGCGGCGGCGATGGTTTCGCCATCGGCCGTGATGTTGACGATGAGTCCCCGGCGGGAAAGCAGCAGGCCGAGCAGGCGGTGTAGATCGGCGCTGACGCCTGCCGGATCGGTCTCCATGCGGGCTGCCAGCTCGCGCACGAAGAACAGACCGGAGACGCCGCCCATGGCTTCGTTCATGGCCTGGGCCACGCCGGTGCGGGCCTTCAGCCGTGCGGTGGCCAGGGCGTGCCCGGCCGGAATGAGCCGCTGTTCGCGCCGGGCCTTGGACTCCAGGATGATTTTGCCCAGGCGCTTGGCGTTGGAGAAGTCTGCCTGGGTGAGCACCTCCGCCGCCAGCGCGAGGAGATCGGGCAGATGCTCGGCCGTGGCCTTGCCGCGCAGGAACAGCCGTTGCACGGATTCCGTAGCCGGTTTGCCCCGCAGGGAGGATATGAAGGTTTGCGCCCATAGGCCGCCAGTGCGCATGGCGATGGCGCGCGAGAGGTCCTCGAAGCCGCTCTTTTTCGTGCCCATCTCCAAAAGCGCCCGGCCAAGGATGGGGATGAGCGGCACAAGCTCGTTCGGCACCGCGGAGAGGTCGAAGCCGAAGTCCAGGTAGACCACGCCGCTGGTGGGCAGGTCGTGCGCGAAAAGGCGTGATTCGCCATGCGGCAGACCGGGCAGGGCCAGCTCCTCGTGCGGAATGCGCGCGTTCTCGCGGGGGAGGTCGGCCAGGGTCAGACGGGGAATCTTGGCCAGATCCTCCGGCGCGTCGGGCGCGGCCTGCCGGGCGTGCAGCTCCTTGGTCTCGGTCACCAGACGTTCGACCTCCGCCGGGGCGAGGCCGTTTTTGACCCGCTCCAGGCGTTCGCGTTCGGTCGCCTCACGGCGCGGGCCGAGTGTCGCGTCGGGTGTCAGCAGCACCAGGGAGCGATGCGGATTGTTCAGAAAATGGGTGCGGATGAGGTCTTCGAACACGGATTCGCCAGCGGCCAGCCGGGCTTTTAGCCGGGCCAGCGGACCCTCGAAGGGCAACCGGGCCAGGGGATCGCCGTCGTACAGCCAAGTGGAGAGGGACTCGAAGAAGAGCACCAGCCCGCGTGGATAGCTGCCGGTGTTGTTCTCGCGCAGGTCGAATTCCACGCTGTTCACCGCGGCGTGGATGTCGTCCGGGTGCAGGCCCGTGGCGCCGCCTTTGGCCAGCCGGTCCAGCGTGTCCAGCACGAGGCGCTGTACCTTGTCCGCCGAGACCTCGGCGTCTTTCGCCGGCAGCCCCTTGAGGCCGAGGGAGAAGGACATCTGCCTGAGGTCCGTCTCCAGCCCGCCGCCGGTGATGTCCTCGCCCAGGCCGGAGTCGACCAGCGCCTTGCGCAGGGGCGAGGAGGGCAGGCCGATGAGTGTGTGCTCCAGCACTTCGAAGGCCAAATTCAGGTCCGGGTCGCGGCCCTCGGGCAGGCCGAAGTTCACGGTGCACATGGCTCGGGCGTCGCCGCCGCCCTCCTCGTTCTTCTCGTCGGCTTCGGCGGCGTAGGCGTGGGTGAAGCGCCGGGGCGCGTCGAAGGGGGGCTGGAGCGCCACCTCGGAATCCGGGGCGGTTTGGGGCGCGTCGAACTGCGAGAAGTATTCGTCGAGGAGGGCCAGCCGCTTTTCGGGGTCGTCGTCGCCGGAGAAGAAGGCGTAGGCGTTGGCCGGATGGTACAGACGCTTGTGGAAGCCCGTGAAGTCCTCGAAGGTGAGGTCCGGGATGCGTTCGGGATCGCCGCCGGAATCCAGTCCGTAACAGGTGTCCGGGTAGAGGGAGCGCTGCGAGAACTCGGCCAGCATGCTGTCCGGCGAGGAGTATACGCCCTTCATCTCGTTGAACACCACGCCCTTGAAGGTCAGCGGATCGGCCGCGTCCTCCACGTCGTAGTGCCAGCCCTCCTGTTTGAGGGTGCTCGGCGTGAGGTTGGGGAAGAACACCGCGTCCAGATAGACATCAACGAGGTTGTAGAAGTCCTGCAGGTTGGCGCTGGCCACGGGGTAGCAGGTCTTGTCGGGAAAGGTGAGGGCGTTGAGGAAGGTGTTGAGCGACCCTTTGATGAGCTCCACGAAGGGCTCCTTGACCGGGTACTTGCGCGAGCCGCAGAGCACGCTGTGCTCCAGAATGTGAGGCAGGCCGGTTGAGTCGGCCGGCGGCGTGCGGAAGGCCACGCCGAACACCTTGTTCTCGTCCGGGCTGATGAGGGAGAGCAGCCGTCCGCCGGTTTTGGCGTGGCGGTAGATGCGCGCGGTGGCGGAGAGTTCCGGGATTTTTTCTTCGCGCAGCAGCGCGAAGCCGTGGGTGAGCTTGGTCATGGGGCCTCTTTGGTTGCGAGTGAGGGAGCGGGGGGCGGAAGGGACGCCCGCCCGTGACCTCAATAGATAGAGCACGATGGCCCGGATGGGAAGAGGCCGGCCGGGTCGCCGGACCGTCGGGCGCGCCTTGACTGCGGGGGGGGGAGTTCCTACCTTCTATGCTTATGGGGAAGGCGCGACGCGCGTCGCCGCCCCGCCTTCACACACGAAATCGTCAAACCAACGGAGACGCCCTATGGAATGCTGCGATCACGAGGATGACTACGACTTCATGGAATGCGCCAAGGTTGGCCAGAAAATCAAGGATTTCACGATGGAGGCATACGATCCCGCCGACGGCGGCTTCACGGTCGTGGACTCCGAGAAGATCCAGAAGAGCAAGAAATGGCTGGTGTTGATGTTCTACCCGGCGGACTTCACCTTTGTCTGCCCCACGGAGCTGGCCGACGTGGCCGCCAACCACGCCAAGCTGAAAAAGCTCGGGGCCGAGGTTGTCAGCGTCTCCACGGACACCAAATACGTCCACATGGCCTGGAAGGGCGATGAGCGGCTGCTCAAGGACGTGAAGTTTCTCATGGCCGGCGACCCGGCCGGGCACGTGTCCCGCTATTTTGACGTCTGGGACCAGGAGACCGGCCTCGCCCTGCGCGGCACTTTCATTATCAATCCCGAGGGGGTGTTGACCGCCAGCGAGGTGAACTTCTACAACGTGGGCAGAAACGCCGACGAGCTTGTGCGCAAGCTGGAGGCCTGTGTCCACGTGTACAAGAACCCGGCCGAGGTCTGTCCGGCCAAGTGGACCCCCGGCTCCAAGGCGCTCGCTCCCAACGACGCCATGGTCGGTCACGTGTACGAGGCCCTGAACGAAAAATGATCCTTTGAAAGGGCACCGGCGTTCCGGGCGGTTGACACACCCGGACGCCGGCGGTTTCGCCTATGGAATGGGACGCCGCGCGCTATGAGGAATGGTTCGCCACGCCGCAGGGCCGTTTCGCCCTCGGCGCGGAGCGGCGTCTTTTGGACAGCGTGGTGGCCGAGTGGCCGCGCCGCAACCAGCGCGTGCTGGAGATCGGCTGCGGCACCGGGCTGTTTCAGCACATCCTCTTCGACGACGGCTTCGCTGTGGCCGGACTGGACAAGTCGCCGGGCATGATCGCCGCGGCGCGCCGCCGCCTGGGACCGGACGCCGAACTCTACGTGGGCGACGGCGAGGCCCTGCCCTTCGCCGACAACGAATACGACTTCTGTGTGCTTTGGACCGTGCTGGAGTTCTGCGAGGATCCCGGCCGGGTCCTGGCCGAGGCCGCGCGCGTGGCGGCCAAAGGCCTGCTCGTGGGTTTCCTCAACCGGCATTCGGCCTATTGGCTGGCTCGCGGCTGCCGTTGGCCGTGGAACCGGCGGCGGCTGCTCACCCGGGCGCGCTGGTTCACTTGGCCGGAAATGCGGGCGCTGGCGCTTATCAACACGGGCAAGACCCCGGCGCGCACGCGCTCCATTCTGCTCGGCCCGCCCTGCACCTGGAAGGACGTTCCGCCCTGGCGTTTCGTCAACAATCTCGTGTTGCCACCCATGTTTGGCAGCATCTGCGCCATGCGCATCGACCTCGTGGGCTACCGGCCGCTCACGCCCATCTATTCCTGGACCACGGAGCCGGCCGGCTAGACTTCTTCATGCGGCGGCTGCGGCGAGCCTTGACATGGTGAGGCTGTCCGGGCCAGAATCCTCCAGGCTTAGGTAAAGCATTTTTCCCACCCAACATGGCAAGGAGGCTCCAATGTTCAACGAGAGCGCCCACACCGAGGAAATGGCCCAGGAACTGCGTGGGGTCATGGACCACGCGCAGAAGCTCATCGAGGCCACCGCCGGCGAGCTGGACGACCGCACCCGCGCCGCGCGCGCTATGCTGGAGGAGCGGCTCGCCGTGGCCAAGGTCAAGTGTGGCGAGCTGGAAGGCCACATCAAGAACAAGATGCAGGACGCCGACAAGCTCATCCGCGAGAAGCCCTACTACGCCATTGGCGGCTCTTTCCTCGTCGGACTGATGCTCGGCTGGCTGCTCGGCCGCAAGTAGGCGCGCCATGAGCGCGATTCTGGACGAGCTGGATCTCGGCGGAGCCGCCGGACGCATCGCCGGCGCTTTGTCTCAGACCCTGCGCGACCGCGTGGAGCTGCTGGGCCTGGAGCTGCGCGAGGACAAGATTCGCTTGGTGCAGATCCTGATTCTGGCCTGCTGCGGCGTGGTCTTCGCCCTGTTCGGGCTCATTCTGGCTGTGCTGGCCATCGTGTACCTGCTGCCGGACCAGTGGCGCGAGGCGGGAATGGGCGTGATGGCGCTGGCGTTTTTCGGCGGAGCCTGCTGGGCTTTCGCCAGGCTTAAACGCAAGCTCACCAGACGGCACATGTTCGCCCAGACCCTGGCCGAACTGGAAAAGGATAAGGCATGTTTCTAGATGAGGAACTGGCCGCCATCCGGAAAAGCAAGGAACGGCTCATCATGCGGACGGACTTGAGCCGGCAGGTCATCCGGCTTGAGGCGCTCGCCCTGGGAGCTCGTGCGAGGCGAGTGTTGTCCGCCTCGCGCCTGGGGTTCGGATTGGCCGGCAAGGCCTTGGAATTCCTGCGGTCGCGGCGTAAACATTGACTTTGTCCCGCGCCATTGGCAGGCGCGGGCGGCTTGACCCCGTCACCCGGGGTGTTTATGTGGCCCTGTACCCATGAAGGCGGCCTGCGGCAGCACCGCAGGCCTCCTGTTTTTTTGCCCAAGACAAAAAAGCGTGCGCGGCCTCTGCGCCACGCCCGCACAGGAGATGAAGAGTATTATGGCCGAAATGTCGAGCATTCCCATTTCCAAGGAAGGCTGCACGCTCATGAAAAGGGAGCTGGACGACCTCAAAAAGCAGCGTCCCGAGGTCTCCGAGGCCATCCGCATCGCCCGCGAGGAGGGCGACCTTAAGGAAAACGGCGGCTACCACGCCGCCCGTGAGCGTCAGGGCCTGATGGAGGCGCGCATCAACTTCATCGAAAGTCGGATGCACAGGTACGTCATCATCGACATGAACACCCTCGGCGGCGAGAAGATCAGCTTCGGCGCCACCGTGGAGCTGGAGGACGCGGAGAGCGGCGAACGGAAACGCTACATTCTCCTTGGCCCCGACGAGACCGGCTTCTGCAAGGGCAGCGTGTCCATCCTCTCGCCCGTGGGGCAGGCCCTGCTCGGCAAGAGCGAAGGTGACGAGGTCGTCATCAACGTCCCCCGTGGGCGCGTGGAATACGAGGTCCTCAGCATCGAGTTCAACGGCCCGGCCTTCAGCGTCGATTAAGCTTCCCCCTTCGCGGTTTTTTCGCCGCGTCCCCTCTTCCCCGATCGCGAAACGCCGGCGTGTGTCGCCGGACCTTTCTCCTCGCGACCGGGGAAGGGGGCGGCGGGTGAGAACCGCGTCGCCGGAGTCATGCCCATGCGTGTCCGTCCGTTGATCGTGGCCGTTCCCCTTCTTGCGGGGAGCCTGTGTCTGCTGTCCCTTCCTCGCGCCACAGCCCAGACGTCCGCGACCGTTTCCGCTCCGTCTGTCGTGGAGCGAGCCACCTCTCCTCTCTCTCTTTGGACTTCCGCGCAGCTCGCCGAACCCGACGATCCGGCCCGCGCTCGCGCCGAACGCTTCATTCGCAATCTGCGCCGGCCCGATTTTTCCCCACCGGCGCGCACCGCGCCCCTCGTTCGTCCGTCCGCTGTCACCGAGGCCCTGCGTGGCATCATCCGCCGCGTTCATCTCGCACCCGGCGACCGCCGCGTGGCCATCACCTTCGACCTGTGCGAGCGCGCCGCCCACGTCACCGGCTACGACGCCCGGCTCGTCGACGCCCTGCGTCAGGCCGACGCCAAGGCCACTTTCTTCGCCGGCGGCAAATGGATGCGCTCCCACCCCGAGCGTGCCCAGCAGCTCATGGCTGATTCGCGTTTTGAGTTGGGCAATCATTCTTGGACCCACGCCAACATGCTGACCGCTCCGCCGGACCTCCGCCGCCGTCAGGTCGACTGGACCGCCGGCGAGTATGAGTTGCTGCGCGAGGGCCTTGACCGGCGTCTCGACGCCCGTGGGCTGCCTTCCGTCGCCCGTGGCCCCCTGACGCTCTTCCGCCTGCCGTACGGCCGGGGCGATTCCGGCGTGGCGGCGTTCCTCAACGATCTTGGCTACGCCGTCATCCAATGGGACGTTGTGGGCGAGACCGGGCGTGGCGATGCCGACGCCCAGGCTCATGCCGAGGCTATTGTCGAGGCCATTCGGCCCGGCTCCATTGTCCTCCTGCACGCCAACGCCGTGCCCCAAGGCACCGCCGAGGTCGTGCGTCGGCTCCTGCCCCTGCTCGCCGCGCGCGGCTACGTTACCGCCACCGTGAGCGAGCTTCTCGCCGCCGGGCGGCCCGAGACCGTGGAAGATGGTTACTTCACCACGCCCGGCGACAATCGCATCTACGACGAGGTGTTCGAGGATTACGGCACCGGTCCGCGTCGGCGCTGAGACTAGGGCACAAGCAGCGTCGCCGAATATCCGGGGCGTCGCCCCGGACCCCACCAAAGGGTGTTCGCCCTTTGGAATCCCATAACCGCGTGGGCTTGCGCCCTTGCGGCCAGTGGTTGGCAAGCTGTGTCGGCAGTGTTTGTCGGGGGTGATTGGGGGAGGCGGCAATCCCGCAGCGTCGTTGAATATTCGGGGCGTCGCCCCGGGCCCTTCCAAAGGGCGTTCGCCCTTTGGAATCGCATATTCGTGTCGGAAGCCCTCCGCGACCGGTGCCCATTTGAATGGAATGGGTGTTGTCCCTTGCGTTTGTTTCGGAAAATGTTTTCCCAATAGCATCGCCCGGATGGCCTCCGCCATCCGGGCGATGCTATTGGAAGGCGGAGAGGGAAGTGAAGCCTGCCGCAACGATTGGGACGGCGGGGAGAACTGGCCTGTCCGTGTCACCTGAAAAAGTCTTTGGAAGGGGGGACCGGGGGGAGAACCTTTCCTCTGGAAAGGTTTCCCTCCGGCCACCGGAGGCCGTTTTCCCCTCAGGGATAACGCGGACTGGAGCGGATGAGTTCGAGGAAGGCGGCGGGTCCGTGTTCACGCAGGAGCTCGCCGTTGCGCCGCCAGCGTTCGAGGAGTCCTTCGGGAAGGGCGGGGTTGGCGCAGGGGAAGTCCGGGCACAGACCGCAGAAGTCCACTTGGCGTGAGAGGGCGCACGCGCGCGCGCCGCAGTTGCCCATGAGGCAGCCGCCATCGCGGCAGCCTTTGCAGGGGCCGAGGGACAGAAAGTCCAACAGGCCTGAAAAGTCCTGGTAGTGGCAGAGCACCGGGTCCATGGCTTCCATGCGCTTGGCGTAGGTGGAGAAGTTGGGGCCGAGCAATTCGCGCAGGGCGCGGGCGTGATTGCGGATGGCGCCGCCGTCGAAGGCGAGGCAGCCGCCGCAGTGCAGGCCGCATGGCGCGATGAGCCGCAGCAGTTCCGCATGGAGTGGAGGCGGGAGCGTCGGGGCCATGGATGTCTCCTTTTGGGTCCTTGCCGGAGCGGATGCCGGGCCGGATGGGCGAAGGTTCGCGGGGAAATTTATGACGGCAGGGTGACGAGCACGCGCGCGCCCGCGCCGGGCTGGCTGGTGATATCGATGTCACCGCCGAGGGCTTTGACCGTGCCGTAGCTGACGGTGAGGCCGAGGCCGGTGCCCTGTCCCACGGCTTTGGTGGAGAAGAAGGGCTCGAAGATGCGCGGCATGTGCGCGGGCGCGATGCCGCAACCCGTGTCCTCGATGATGACGCGGACTTCGTGGTCGCCGGTTTCGGCACGCAGGCGCAGCTCACCGCCTTCCGGCATGGCGTCGAGGGCGTTGTCCAGGATGTTGCCGATGGCTGTGGTCAGGTCCGAGCCGGGCAGGCCTGCGGCGGGCAGGCAGAGCTTTGGCAGAGAGGAGGGAATGTCGATACGTTGCCGCACGTTCGCATGCTCCATGCGGTCGCGCCGGGCGGCGAGCTGGCCGGTCAGCAGCGCGCCGAGGTCCAGGGCGGATTCCACCGAGCAGGCGAGGGGTTGCGCGCGTCCGGCGTCGTCCTCGTGCCGCAGGCACAGGAGTTTGCCGGTGATTTCCTTGCAGCGTTGGCCGTGCTCGCGCATTTTGCGCACGCTCTGGCGCATTTCGGCCAGGGCCGGCGCGCCGGCGCAACCCGGCAGCCCGTACAGATCGTCCACCAGGTCGTCGAGCCAGCCGGCCAGATTGACCATGGTGTTCACGGGGTTGTTGATCTCGTGGGCCACGCCCTCGGCCATGCGGCCCAGCGCGGCCATCTTGGCCGTCTCGGCCATGCGCTGGCCCTCCAGGCGTTCCTCGCGTCGGCGCTGCGCGCGGGAGAGCGCCTCGGCCAGCCGCTCGATGGGCACGGGTTTGACGAGATAGTCCGATGCGCCGAGCTTCATGCCGGCCACGGCGGTGGCCAGATCGTTGGAGCCGGTGAGCATGAGGGCCTCGGCCTGGGGACGCAGGGCGCGCAGTTCGCGCAGCAGTGCCAAGCCGTCCATGCCCGGCAGGTTCACGTCGAGCACGGCCACATCGAAGTCCAAGCCGGCGGCCAGGCGCAGGGCCTCCTCGCCGTCGTAGGCGGTGGTGACCCGGAATCCCCGCGCCTGGAGCCGCTCGGCGAGCGCGTCGGCGAAGTCGCGCTCGTCATCCACCAGGAGGACGGCGTTCATGCGGCCTCCTTCCGGCTACTTGTCCTTGCCCTCTTTCATGACCTTGTCGGCGTCGTCGTGGTCGTTGGCCTCGGCGAAGGTGGCGGCGACCATCATGTCTTCCATCTTCTGGCGGTAGGCGCCCTTGATGCTCTTGACGAGCCGGTCGATGTCCACGGGCTTCTTGTGGTACTCGTAGGCGCCCAGCTGCATGCAGACTTCCTGGTCCTGCTCCGAGCCGTGGCCAGTGAGCACGATGACCTGGACTTCCGGGTGGGCCTTTTTGACCTTGCGCAGCACTTCCACGCCGTCGATGCCGGGCATCCGCAGATCGAGGACCATGACGTCCGGGGTCTCGCCCTTGACCATTTCCAGGGCGGTTTCGCCGTCGTGGGCGACCTCGGATCCCATGTCGCGCATCTTCATGCGTTCGGCCAGGGTGTTGACGAAATTCTCCTCGTCGTCGACCAGCAGCAGCTTGATCTTCTTGCTCATGTGCACTCCTTGTTTGGGGCGTTGGGCGCCCTGTTCCGAGGGGATCGGTTCGGCCCGAATCCCCCCGGGCGTTGCCTCGTTTGGGCTAGGCTTCCGCCAGACCGTAAGTCACGTGCACCCCGCCGAGGCCAACGGATTCCAGGAATCCGCAGACGGGCGAAGGTGCGGGCCGACGGGGCGCGCAGCCAAGCATCTCCAGGGCCGTTTCGGGGCAGTCGGCCTCGGCGAAGGCCACGGCGGCGAAAATGTCCGACGCGCTCGCGTCGCACTGGCGCACACCTGCCATCGTCATGGCCTCATCCCGCTCGCCGGCTTCGGCGAAAGCCGCTCCGGCGAAGGCGTCCTCAAGTCTTTGGCGCAGTCCAAGCATGGCGAACCTCCTTCTCCCCGGGTTTCGCGGCGTGCACTCCGCCCCGGGATTGTGCGATGAAGTCAAGCTGCTTGTCTGAACTGCTACACACATTCATCCGGAAATCAAGTGAACTCACCCTCGCGCGAGGGGAAGCGTCAAGGCCAGCCCCTGGCCGTCCGGTCCCGCGCGCAGAATCACGCCAAGCCCGCGCGCGCGGTCGGAAAGCGGCAGAAATTCCGTGCGCCGGCACAGATCGTCGAAGCTCGCGCCACGGAGCAGCACCACGGGCAGGCCGCCCTGCTCCTGGACGACGAGGCGGAGGTCCGTGTCGCGCTCCAGCAGCGGCAGTGCGCAGTCCAACGCCAGGGCGGCAAGATCCATGACCTCCATGCCGCGCAGATCCGTATGCAGACCGGCCCGACCGGGGACCAGCCCCAGCAGCACGCGGTGACGCGCGGCGATGCGCGTGTACAGCACGCACAGCGAGCGCAGGGCCTCGTTCACCTCGCAACCAGCCGGGCTGGGTTCCGGCGCGTGCGCGCAGTAGTTCAGCTGCTCGGAGAGCTCCATGCCGCGCCCCACCTGTTGGGCGACCACGTCGAGGCCCTGCTTGAAGCGCTCGGCGTGGACGAACTGGCCGCCACCCATGGCCAGCAGGTCGTCCATGAGACCGGCGGTCTCGCGGATGGTGGCCAGGATGTTCTGCATCTCGTGGGTGGCCTGGGCGGTGAGCCGCCCCATGAACAACGCCTCGCGCATGATTCCGTGTCCTTCGCGGCCTACTGGCCGAGTTTGGCGGCCTTTTCCGCGTAGTCGATGGCCGACTCCATCTTTTCGATGAGGGTGTCGATGTTCAATGGCTTCATCATGTAGTCGAAGGCGCCCAGGCGCATGCCCTCGATGCCGTCGCGGGTGCTGCCGTGGCCGGTGAGCAGCAGCACCTGCACGTTGGGATTGGTGCGTTTCACGCGCTCCAGCACCTCCAGCCCCTTGATGCCGGGCATGAGCACGTCGAGGATCATGACCTGCGGCTCCTCCTCGGCCACGGCGGAGAGGGCGCTTTCGCCGTCGAAGACCACGCGCGTGGCGATGCCGCGCAGATCCAGACGTTCGGCCAATGTCGTGATGAATTCGCGCTCGTCGTCCACGAGCAAAATCTTCCAGTCTTGTTTGTTCATGCCAGTGCCTCGCGCTGCCCCTTGGGCAGGGTGATGGTGAGCGTGGTGCCGACGCCCGGGGCGGACTCCACGGAGATTTCGCCTCCGAGCCGCTTGACGATGCCATACGTGATGGAGAGCCCGAGGCCGGTGCCGCCCTTGCCCTTCTTGGTGGTGAAGAAGGGCTCGAAGATGTGTTGCAGGGTCTCCTCGCTCATGCCGCAGCCGTTGTCGCGCACGGTGACGACCACCGCGTCGTCGCCCTTGGGCCGCGCCACGGCCTCGATGAGTCCGCCGTCGGCCACGGCGGCCACCGCATTGTTGAAGAGGTTCAGGAACACCTGCTGCAGCTGGCTGCGGTCGGAGACGATGTGCGGCAGCGTGGGATCGATGTCCATGCGTACCTCCACCTGCCGATGCATGGCCTCGTTCTCCAGGAAGCTGGCCGTCTCGGTGACGAGTTCGCCGAGGTCGATCTCGGTGCTGGTCACGTCCATGCGCCGGGCGAAGCCGAGCATCCGGTGCGTGATGCCCCGGCAGCGTTCCACGGCGCGCAGCACGCTCTCCACCTGGGCCAGGAACTTGGCCTTCAGGGGGAACTCCACATCCTTCATGGTCAGGATGTCCTTCATCAGGCCGGCCTTCTCGTTGATGATGGCCAGCGGGTTGTTCACTTCGTGAGCGACGCCGGCGGCCAGCCGGCCGATGCTGGAGAGCTTTTGCGAGTGCTCCACCTCGCGCAGGGCCAGCTCGCGCCGGTCGTCGGCTTCCTTCATGCGGCGGATGAGCGTGTTGGTGACGCTCACCGCGGCCAGCAGCACCAGCGCCACGCCCAGCAGGAACACGAAGAGCAGGTCGCCGCGCACGGTGTACCAAGTCTTGAGCACGCTGGCCTTGGGCTTCACGGCTATGAGCGCGAAATCGGCCTCGGGGAAGTAGGCGTAGGAGAGGAACACCTCGCGTCCGCGCGGGTCGGTGGTGAGCAGCACCGTGGGTTCGAAGGTCTTTGGCGGCAGGGGCAGGGTGGTCTTTTCCAACACCTTGCCGTAGTTGTTGGAGTTGGTCTGCATGAGTCCATCGGTGTTGACGAGGAAGGCGTCAGCGTCGGGTTCGAGGCTCATGCTGGCCAGGATGCGGTCGAACTGGCGCGTGTCCAGCGTGGCGCGCATTATCCACACGCGGCCATTCTCGGCCGTGTGCTGCACGGCGATGATGACGTGAGGGAACTTGCGGAATCCGAGGAACACGTCGCTCACGTACTTGCCCTTGAGGCGCACCTCCTGGAACCAGCGCTGGTTCGAGTAGTTCTTGCCCTTGAGGGTTTCGTACGGCCCCACGTAGTTGATCTGATTGCCGGCGGCGTCGAACATGCCGAGATCGACGAACCCCTCGAATTCCTTCTGCATGACGGCGAAGATGCGCGTGAGCTTGGCCTGATCCGAGAGTTCGTCGTAGGAGTACGCGCTGGCGATGAGGCTCACCGTGCTCGTGCGTTCGGTCAGGAACAGTTCGAAGGAGTTCTTGGTCTTGTTCACCAGCACGCGCAGGGGGTTCTGTATCTCCCGCGTCATGGCGTTCTGATGCTCGTAGTAGTTGAGCACGGCCATGACCGTGAGCGGAATGAGCGACGCTGCCACCATGACCACGACGATCTTGCGCCGCAGGTAGGTGTAGCGTTCGGAGGAGACCGTGTTGTCGGAGCCGTCCACTGTGGCCGCGCCGGATGTCTCGGTCGTGGCGGCGCGTGGTTCGCCCAGGAAATGTCGAAGGAAGTCCGCCAGCCTACCCATGCCCCCCCCTTGGGAACAGGATGTCCCCGCTGCGAAGCTCGCCGCGCAGATGCCTGGAGAGGGCGTCCTCGGCCAGTCCGGCCACGCCGTCCAGCACGTCCAGCCGTTTCCAGCGCAAATAGTGGTAGTGCTCGTCCTCCATGCCGCCGGTGATGACCACGGAGACCTCACGGTCCAGGATGAGGTCGCAGAGGTCGTCGGCGCTGGCGTGGGCCAGTACGAGTTCCTGCCGGCGCATCTCGTGGCCCTCGTCGTTCACGGTGACGAGCAGCACTTCGCTCGCCAGGTCGAATCGTGGGGCCACCTCGTCGCGGTACAGGGTCACCAGGATGGTTCCGCTCATGCCGTCCCCCGTTTGCCGTGCGGATGTTTGCCACGCGGCGCGCCGCCCTCCGGCTCCCCTCGGGGACTGGCCGGGAAATGCACTTGCGGCGGCAGGTGCTCCGTGCCGATCATGTCGCCGGGGCAGACCATGACCGCGTATTCCACCATGTTGCGCAGTTCGCGCACGTTGCCGGGATAATCATAGGCCGAGAGCAGCGCCAGCGCCTCCTGGGTGAAGCCGAGGAGCTGCTTGCGGAATTTCGTGGTGTAGACGCCGAGGAAGTGCGTGAGCAGGAATTGCACGTCCTCGCCGCGTTCGCGCACGGGGGGCAGGTGCAGACGCACCGCGTTCAGGCGGTGGAAGAGATCCTCGCGCAGCAGCCCGGCCTCCACGAGTCCCTCGGGATCGCGGGCGGTGGCGGCCAGCACGCGCACGTTCAGCCGCATGGGCCGGTCGCCGCCGGCGGGCGTCACGGCCTTCTCGTCGAGCAGGCGCAACAGCCGGCCCTGCTGGGCCAATGGCATGTCGGCGATCTCGGAAAGATAGATGGTGCCGTTCTGCGCCAGCTGGAATTTGCCCGGCCTGGGCGCTTCGCCTTCCGCTCCGCCAGCCTGGCCGAAGAGCTCCACGTCGAGCAGGGCCTCGGGCATGGGGGTTGCGTTCACTCGGACGAAACTCTCCCGGGTGCGTGGGCTGGCGCGGTGCAACGCCTCGGCCAGCAAATCCTTGCCGGTGCCGGATTCGCCGGTGAGCAGCACGGCTGCGTCGCTCTGCGCCACGGCGGGCATGATGCGCAGCAGATGCTCCATGGCCGGGCAGCGGCCCACGATGGCCCCGGGGCCGGCCGTGCGCGTGAGCCGCGCCTCCAGCTCCTTGAGCGGGGTCAGATCCTCGATGACCTCCAACGTGCACACATGTGCGCCCTCGGCGTCCAGCACGGGCACGCTGGTCAGCCGCACGTGGATCTTGCGGCGGTGGCGGTTGATGAGGGTGCCCTCGCGGCTTGTGGCCCTGCAAGGGCTTTCGCCGGTCTTGGCGCAGCAAAGGGGAGGGCACTGGTGTTGACAGAAGCTGCCGCGCAGGATGTGCCGGCAGGGCACCCCGGCCGCCTCGTCGCTGGCGAAGCCGGTGAGGCGCTCCAGGGCTGCGTTGAGCATGAGCGTGCGGCGCTCCAGGTCCACCACGGCCACCCCGAAGGGCAGGTCGCGCAGGATGCGCGGCAGGTCCGCCCGATTCAAACCGCTCGCCGCCAGCCCCAGGAAGGGGGATGCGAGGGGTGCGAGTGTCGCCAGGGTGCTGTCCACGATGTCACTCCGCCGGTTGGTCCGGGTGATTCGATCGGGCGGGACCCGGCGCGCGTCGTGCCGCGCCGGGTCCCGCCCTGGGTTGCGTTAGTGTCCGCCGCCATTGACCAGGCCGGAGGCGGCCAGGGCCAGCACCAGGATCTCGAGTGCCGCCATGGTGGCCAAGGCCTTCTCACCGTGCTTGAGCAGCGAGGGAATGAGCGGAATGTAGCAAACGAGCGTCATGGACGCCAGGATCACGATGCCGATGAAGTTGAGGAAGTCGCCCTGGCCGATGAGCGCCAGCCAGCCCCAGCCGACGGGCACATGGCCCAGCTCCAGGTAGGTGTGCACCGGCTGCGACCACAGCAGGGGGATTTCCTTCAGCGGCACATGCGGCGGCACGATGCCCGAAATGTACAGAAAGTAGGTGAGGACCAGGATGCCCAGACCGCTCCAGGCCCCGTAGAACAGCATGTTCGCGTAGGTGATTTGCGCCGGCGAGGCCTTGCCGTCATGCTTCGCGTTCTCGCTCATCGTTTTCTCCTTATGGATATCCGGGCGCGGCTTGGCCGGCCCGTGTCGCTTCGGTTGTGACCGTGATTCCCCGGGCTAGATGCCCAAACCCTTCATGAGGGCCTTGCCGCCGGCGAGCAGCAGCACGCCGATGACCATGTAGCGGATGAACGTGGGCTTGGCCTTGGCCAGCAGCCGCACGCCCACGAAGGAGCCAAGCATGAGGCCGACGATGGATGGGATGGCCATGAGCGGGATGACGCAGCCCCTGTTCAGGTACACCCACGCGGCCGAGGTGTCGGTGATGGAGAGGAGGAACTTGCTGGTGCCCACGGCCACCTTCAGCGGCGCGCCCATCAGGAGGTTGAGCACCGGCACGTTGGCCCAGCCGGCGCCCAGGCCGAACATGCCGGCCATGACGCCGATGATGATGAACAACAGCAGGCCCGGCAGTGTGTGGTGGGTCTTCCACTGCACCAGCTCGCCCGTGGCGGGGTCGCGGTAGGCGCCGTCCATGCCCAGCGCCACGCTCAGGGCGTCCTGCTTGGTCACCACCGGGTGCGCGGTGTTCTTGCTCACCAGCAGCAGTCCGGCGATGAACACGATGGTGCCGCCCAAGCACAGCTGCACCACATTGGTGGGCAGGGCCATGCCGAGATACGCGCCCACGATGGCGCAGGAAGAGGCGATGAGCGCCACCGGCAACGCCAGACGCAGGCTGGCGAAGTTGCGCTTGAGCAGACCGGGACCGGCCGCCAGCGCGCCCGCCAGGGCCACCATGAGGCCCGCGCCGCGCACGAAGTCGAGATGGAAGGGGAAGAATCCGCTCACCAGCGGGACGTAGAGCACGCCGCCGCCCACGCCTGCCAACACCGCGATGATGCCCAGGATGAAGCAGAAGAACAACAGCACCGTGGGCCAGACCCACCAGGGCACGCCCGTGTCCGGTCCGAGATGCGCGCCATCCGGGGCGGTGGCGCTGGCCATGGCCGTGGCGACGGTGTCGTTGCCGGAGGCGTAGGCGGCCGCGGCGAGCAGCAGCACGCCGACCAGTACGAACAGGGCGATCTTCGCCGGGAGTCTCAAATGGTCCATCTTCATTCCCGCTCCTCTCGATTCTCTGTATTGCCCAGCCTGCCTCGCCAGCCCCTCGGCCCGCGCAGTGGACGACCCCTTCTTATCAAGAAGCGGACCAAATGCTAACATGCTGATTTTACATGCTTGACACAGAAATCACAAACGTATAAACGGCAAGAACTTGCCGCTTTTGCGGCAAAGACCTGCCGCTTGGTGGGGTTTCGCGGCCCGATTTCGACCGCGTCGGGCGAACGTGGGGCCGGAAATCGGACTGGAAAAGGCGCATATTCCCTCTTCCGGTCGGGGAAAGGGGACCGCCGCGGCCTGCGCGGCTTGGCGTTATCCTGAAAGTTCGCGAAAAATCGCGAGGGAATGGCGTATGATGGACCCGCACGCCTATGGCGGCAAGATCTTGCCGCAGATGCTGGAGACCGACCCGGAGGCCAGCGCCGCCATGAACGAGGCCGGCCTGCTCTTCCGGTCCGACGCCATGCGCTCGCTCTACCGGGTGGCCATTCAGGTTGCCGGCAGCGACGCCCCCGTGCTGCTCACCGGCGAATCCGGCACCGGCAAGGAGATCTTCGCCCGGCTCCTGCACACGCTCAGCAACCGCAGCGGGCGGCCCTTCGTGCCGGTGAATTGCGGCGTGCTCACCGGCGAGCTGTTCGCCGACAAGTTTTTCGGTCATGAGCCCGGGGCATTCACCGGGGCCACCAAACTGCAGAAGGGCAGTTTCGAGCTCGCCGCCGACGGCACGCTTTTTCTTGACGAGGTGGGCGAAATCCCGCTCACCAATCAGGTGGATTTTCTGCGCGTGCTGGAGGAGCGTACCTTCAAGCGTTTGGGCGGTGAAAAGGATTTGGGCTTTCGCGCGCGCATCGTGGCCGCCACCAACCGGGCTCTGCCGGACATGGTGCGCGCCGGGCGTTTCCGGGCCGATCTGTTCTATCGCCTCAACGTCATTCCCATCGCTTTGCCGTCGCTGCGTGAACGCAATGAGGATGTGCCTCCGCTGGCCGAGTATTTCCTGTGGCTGTTCGGCCATCATTATCATAGGGCGAACCTGCGGCTTTCGGCCGAGGCGCTGACCCTGCTCTCCCGCCACCATTGGCCGGGCAACGTGCGCGAGCTCAAGAATCTCATGGAGCGGGTGGCGCTTCTGCACACTTCGGACGATCCCGTCCGCCCCGAGGACCTGCCGCTGGAGATGCGCCTGGAGCTTGGCCGCGAGTCGCTGCATCCCTCGCATCACGCCATTGATCCCGAGGAGCTGAACCTCGACGCCGTGGTCCGCCGCACGGAGATCCAAACCATGCTGCGCGCCTATCGCCATGCCGGCGGCAGCAAGCAACGCACGGCGGAGCTGCTCGGCATCAGCCCGCGCACCCTGCGGCACAAGCTCGCCCAGTACAAACTCAAGCTGGAATGACCGCCTGGCATCCGTCCCGCTTGACGGACTGTAAAAAAAGCTGACAGACGAACCGTCCATTCAGACGACACTCCTTGCGCGTCTCAAAATAATCTCCAGCGATAACAAACAATTAAATAATACTGAACAGTGGCATGGCTTTTGCCCTTAGGGAAGTCATGCACACCGCTCCCTCGTCATCGAATTCCCGGCTGGACATCGCCGTCATGGACCGGAATCCCAACGTCCGGGAGTTCCTGTGCCGTGAGTTGTCCGTGCTGGGCTTCGCCGTGGGTGCGCTGCCCAATTCGGGCAGTCTGCTGCTGGCCCTGCGTTGCCCGCGGCCTCCACGCGTGGTGGTTTTTGATCCCGAGGCCGCGGGCGCGAGCCTTGCCGAAGTAGTGCATGATCTGCGCGAGCATTCCGGCCAAGTCGCCGTGGTGCTCCACGTGTTCGAGGGCGAGGAGCCGCTGCCCGAACTGCCCGACGCCGTGCTGGTGGAGAAGCGGCCGGACATGCGCACGCTCAAGGCGGCGCTGGCCGCCATTACCGGAAAGGCGGCCGTTGGGCCGGAGCGGGGGGACGAGGCATGAAAGTGCTGCTGGTGGACGACGAGTGCGACTTCCGCGAGACCCTGGCCAAGCGGCTTGGGCGTCGCGGCATCGAGGCGCACAGCGTCGGAGCCGCCGCCGAGGCCCTGGCCTGGCTGAAGGACAACACCGTGGACGCCGTGGTGCTGGACGTGAAGATGCCCGGCATGGACGGCATCGAGGCGCTCAAGCACATCGCGGCCGGGCACCCCGGCGTGGCCGTGCTCATGCTTTCGGGCCACGCCCACGTGGAGACGGCCATGCGCGGTCTGGAACTGGGGGCTTTCGATTACCTCATGAAGCCTGTAGACATCGAGGAGCTTGTCTTCAAGCTGCAAGACGCCTGCGAGCATAAGGCACTCAAGGGCAAAACCGCGACTTGACGGTTCGCCCAGTTGATTATGGGGCAGGGAGCCGGAACCGAGTAGCGCCGGTTTCGACCTTCGGAAACATTCTGAATGGAGGAGATGTTAATGGGAGTCTGTCGACAGTTATACGAGCTGATGAGGCAGGGGGCCATCGCCCAAGCCCAGTGGGATATGGAGATGTCCATGTCCATCCTGCACAACAGGAAAAAGATGCTGCTTCTGGCGCTCATGATCGTGCCGATCCTGGTCATCAACTACGCCTTCGCTGGTGACTTCATCGGCGGTAAGCACGCGTACGGCCCGGCGTTCTATTCGGATTCCATCTTCCTGGTCTCCATCGGCATCGGCGTGGCGGCCGGTCTGATCACCGGCTGCATCGGCGCGGGCGGCGGCTTCATCATCACCCCGGCGCTGATGGCCGCGGGCGTCAAGGGCATCCTGGCCGTCGGAACCGATATGTTCCACATCTTCGCCAAGGCCATCATGGGCACGGCCGTGCACAAGAAGCTCGGCAACGTGTCGGTCAAGCTGGCCATCTGGTTCCTGGTTGGCTCCACTGGCGGCACGTTCATCGGCGGCGCCATTCAGAACGGGCTGTACAAGAAGGACCCGCTGCTGTCCGACATGTTCATCAGTCTCGTGTACGGCGGCATCCTCGGTTTCCTGGGCTTCTACGCCTTGTTCGACTTCCTGCGTACCACCCGGGCGAGCCGCAAGGCCGAGGCGGCCGGCGGCGACGTCCACGGCGGGCCCTCCGCCACCACCGGTTTGGCCATCAAGCTGCAGAACCTCAAGTTTGGTCCCATGGTCACCTTCGATGAGGACTTCGTGCCTGGCGGCAAGCAGATCGCCGGCGTCATCGTGGCCCTCGGCGGCGTGATCGTCGGCATGCTGGCCACTCTCATGGGCGCGGGCGGTGGCTTCGTCACCTTCCCCATGTTCGTGTACGTCTTCGGCGTGTCCTCCATGACCACCGTCGGCACCGACATCCTGCAGATCATCTTCACCGCCGGTATCGGCTCCATCGCCCAGTACGCCATCTACGGCTTCGTGTTCTACTCCCTGGCCATGGGCATGCTGCTCGGCTCGCTGGTGGGCATCCAGGTTGGCGCGCTGACCACCAAGGTCGTCAAGGGCATCCAGATCCGCGGTTTTTACGCGATGAGCATCCTGGCCGGCTTCGTCAACCGCGTCGCCACCCTGCCCAAGAAGTTCGTGGAGCTTGGTTACATCAGCCTCCCGAAGGACGTGATCAACGGCATCGAGATGGTGGGCAACTGGCTGTTCTGGATCGTCGTCATCTTCTTCGGCGCATGGGTTTCCTACAAGTTCCTCTCCAACATCGGCAAGCTGCGCCGCGCGGAGGTCTAATCATGCTCGTTCATAACAAGAAGTCCTTCATCAAGGGCAACATCCTGTTGCTTTCGTTCTTCGTCGTCTTGTACGCCATGTTCCATCCCGTGCTCACCGACGAGATGGGCAACAAAGTTAACGCCCTGCACTACTCCGATGAGCTGTTCAACAGCCTCGCCAAGGGCTCGGCCTACTACATTCCCGATGTCGCCAAGAAGGCCGCCGGCCTTGAGGGCAACGCCGTCGATGTGACCGTGAAGCAGACGGACGCGGCCGCCGCGACCGCCGCCGCCAAGCTGGTGAACCACGCCGGTCTCACCGCCGAGGTCAAGGACAACACCGTGCATGTCACCGGCGACATGGGCAAGATGCTCGGCATGGTGGTGACCGCCTCCGACAAGCTTTACCATAACGACGACAAGGCCGTGGCCGAGATGATCGGCGCATCCGACGGCGTGAAGGGCATGAAGACCTGGTGGGGTCTGCTGAACCCCATGGTCAAGGAGCTGCAGAAGCAGAAGAAGATCGAGGAGGCCGAGGTCGTGACTCTGGTCAACGGCAAGGCCATTGAACCCGCCTACAACTTCTTCGGCATCCGGGGCGAGCGCGTGGCCGATCGGGCCGCCGTGGTGACCGGGTTGTTGGTCTTCTACGTCCTTTACACCATGTGGTACGGCTACGCCATCTTCGACATCTTCGATGGCATCGGCCTGTCCATGAGCAAGTCCAAGGCCAAGAAGGAAGCTTAGCTGTTCCCCCTTCCTTGACCGGCCACTGTCACAGCGCCCCCGGCAACCTACCCCTCGGCTGCCGGGGGCGCTTTCATGCCAGCGGAAACGCGCCGCACCGGAATAGGTGCGCGGCGTCGGAAGGCGGCGAGGGATGCGTTGCCATTTGATCGGCGCGCCGGTATGAGAAATTCAAGGAGGCTTCGCCTGTGGCCGGTCTCATCCAAGCCATCCGTTCCCTGTTCGGTCGGAGAACACCCCCCGTCGCGGACTCGGCGCAGGCCGAACGCATCGGTGCGGAGTTTCGCCGCCGGCACACCAATTTTCGTCTGCTGCTCACGGCCGGCAAGCGCTTGCTGTCCACTCTGGCCGACATGGACCGCGCCACCACCGACGGCCGCGTGTTCGGCATGACCTTTCTGCGCGCCGGAGCCACCTCGGTCATCGTCAACGCCTTCCGCATGATCAAACATTTGGACGCCCTGGCGCCGGAGAGCGCCGCGCGTCTGCGTCCGCGTTTTCTGGAGATCAGCGCCCAGGTGGAGGAGGTGCTGGGCCGGCGCAAGCCGCCGGTCTGTGGCGAGCTGGTGGCCGATCTGCGTCACGTGGACGCGGGGCAGGCCGACCTCATGGGCGCGCGTCTGGCCGAGCTGGGCGAGATCAGAAACCGGCTGGGGCTGCCCGTGCCCGAGGGCTTCGTGATCGGGGCCTGCGCTTACGAGCTGTTCGCCTCGCAGCCGGGATTGCGCGAGGAAATGGCCCGGCGCATCCAGAGCCTGTATGACGCGGGCGTTCAAGGGGGCGGCGACGCCGCCGACGATACCGGCCTGACCGCGCGCATTCCCACCATCTGCGGCGCGGACGACGCGGCGCTCAACGCCATGAGCCGCGAAATCCAGGCGCTCATCCTGGCCGAGCCGCTGCCCGTGGCTTTGGAACGGGCGCTGGAGGACGCCTGCGCGCATCTCGCCGCCGCCACGGGGGAGACGCATCTGTGCGTGCTGCCCGTGAGCCTGGGCGAGGGGCAGGGGTTCACCGGGTCCTACCCAGCGGAATTTTCCGTGCCGCTGAGCGACGCGGCGGGGGCCTATCGCCGCGCCGTGGCGGGGAAGTATTCCCCCCAGGCCATGGCGAGACGGCTTTCGCGCGGCATCTCGGACATCGACGTCTCCCTGTGTGTTGGCATGGTCGCCGCGCCGGAGACGGCGTTGCGTGGCGCCTGCGAAAGCGCCGATCCCATCGCCTCGGCCCGGGCCGCCGGGCTGGACGACCGGGATGGCGCCCGGTTGGCCGAACTCGCCCATGCGCTGGAGACGGGCCTCGGCGCGCCGGTGCGCTTCGAATGGCTGCAATGGCCAGATGGCGGATTCAGGGTGTTGCGCTGCGGTCCCGCCCCCGCGCTCGACGACGGGGACGAGGTCGCCGAAAAGCCCGCCGGAGCCGGCTCGTTCATGAGGGGCTCGCCCGTGCACACGCGCCTGTGCGAACTTCTGGAGCTGCTTTCGACCGACACCCTGCCCGCGCCGGAGGACCCCGATTTTCGCTCGGTCAACTGCAAGACCGTGCGCGACGTGGCCCGTCTCGTTCATCAGCGCGCCGTGGACGCCATGTTCGACTTTGGCCGCAGCCAGCAGGATTTCCCCGAGCGGCAGGCCAAGCAGCTGTGGGCGAACGGCGCGGCCATGCTGTGGTGGATCATCAATCTGGAGGATGCGTTCCGCTCCCAGCCGGAGGGCAAGTTCATTCGGCTGGAGAACATCGACTCCCCGCCATTTCAGGCGGTGTGGGCGGGCATCAGCGCGGTGCCCTGGGCCGGCCCGCCGCCCGTGGACGTTCGCGGCTTCCTTTCCATCATCTACGAGTCCACCACCAATCCGGAAATCTCCATCACGGGGAATTTCGACTTCGGCGTGTGGAATCACATTCTGCTTTCCAAGGCGTATATTTCGCTATCCTCTCGTTTTGGCTATCACTTCGTCACCATCGAAGCCCTGGTGGGCGAGCGCGCGCGGGAAAACTACGTGAGCTTCCAGTTCCGCGGCGGCGCGGCGGAGATAACCCGGCGCGAGCGGCGCATCGCTTTTGTTTCCGGCATTCTCAAGGAGTTCGACTTCAGCATCGAGGTGAAGCAGGACGCGCTGTTCGCCCGCGTGGAAAGCCTGCCCACGGCCGATCTCATGGATCGGTTGCGCGTGCTCGGCTATCTCATCATTCACACGCGCCAGCTGGACATGATCATGCGTATTCCCGAGCAGGTGCGCCTGCACCGCGAGAAGATTCTGCGCGAGGTGCGCGAGATGCTCGCCAAACCGCTGGAGCTGCCGTGATTTCCGAGGCGTTATACGTGCGCGTGCCCCGGGCGGAGGTCTCCCTGCTGCGCTACATACTGGAGGCCGAGGACGGTCTCGCCCTGCCCACCACCATCGGCGCGGACTCGGCCGGACGCGAGGTTGTGCAGTTGCGCTTCGCGCCGGGCGCGCGGGCTTCGCTGCTGCGCGCCCTGACCGCCGCCGCCCCCCTTTGCACTGCGGAAATCCTATCCTGACAGCAAGTTGTTGGATTTGAATCAAGGTAGTGGCCAGTGCGTTGCACATGCCGGTTGCACTTTTCTGCATATATTTGCACAAGAACGCGCCAAGAAAACTATTCTTGGAAAGCCGGATATGTATAACTAGCTTAAAATAAAAGTTATTTATGTGTTGGCACGGCGAATGCTCATAGCCATGCAGATTGTGCGCGAACGCGGGACCGGGAGACGAACACCAAACCCACCCCACCCGAACAACCCACCCCCTTCGAACGGGACCGCGGCGCATCATCTGGACTCCTTCCCCTCCTCCCCGAAAAAGGGCCGCTGCAACCGGCCCTTTTTCCTTTTCCGGCGTCTGGCGGCATTGCTGTCAAGACGCCTTTTTCATCCCCGCGCCGGCCAATTCCGGGGTCTTTTCCGCTCCGTCGCGAGCCCGGGGCTATACTCCTGCGAAACGGCCGGGCGCTTCGCCGGGCCGCAAACCCTCAGGAGGCACTCATGGGCGGAGGCGGAGGTTTTTCTCCCATTTCCATCATCAGCGACATCATCTTTGGCGCCGCGAGCGGACTTTCCGGCGGTGCGCATCAGGCCGAGCCGGCGGCCGCGTCCCGGACCGACGACGATGCCGCCGCCGAGGAGCAGGCGGCCGAGGCACGCCGCAAGGCCGATCGTCAGAAGGCCGAGGCCGCACTGTTGGCCAAAGCCCGGCAGAGCGATCGGGCGGAGCAGGCCGGTAGCGACGCCGTGGCCGAGACTCTCGGCGTGCCCAGCGTGGCCGCCGCGCAGCTTAAGGCGAGGCTTGGCCAATGAGCGCCCGCGCGGGACGTCCCGCCGCCGCGCCGCCGGAGAAAAACGACCGGGCGCTGGCCGCGCTGGATCGGTTGTCGGCCCTTCGCGCCGCGCGTGAGCGTTTCACGCCCGTTTGGCGCGAGCTGGCCGCCCAGATCATGCCGCGCAAGGATCCCGCTCTCGCCTCGCCCGGCGGGGTGGCCAGGGCAGACGATTCCTCCGTGTTCGACTCCACGCCGGCGCACAGCCTGGAGCTGCTGGCCTCGGCGCTGGGCGGACTGCTCACCAACCCGGCGCTGCCTTGGTTCGACCTGCGCCTGGGGTGCGGCGCACCAGACGACGAGGCCGCGCGGAGTTTTCTTTCCGGCTGCCGCGAGCGCTTGCTGGCCATCTTCAACACCGAGGCCACAGGGTTTCAAGCCAGCGTGCATGAATTGTATCTGGACCTGTGCCTGTTCGGCACGGCCGTGCTGCACGTGGAGCAGGACGCCGAGACCATGGCCCGCTTCAGCGTTCGGCCCCTGGCCGAAACCTGCCTGGCCGAGGACGCGCGCGGCATGGTGGACACGGTCATCCGCACGTACACGCTCACGGCGCGGCAGACTTTTTCGCAGTGGGGCGCCGCCTGTTCGGCGGATGTGCGGAAACTCGCGCGGGAGAACCCCGACGCCCGCGTCGAGCTGGTCCACGCCGTGTTCCCGCGTGAAAACCGCGACCCGGCGAGCCCGGCCAGCCGGGACTTTCCCTTCGCCAGCCTGTTCATCGAACGCGACACGGCGACGTTGCTTGAGGAATCGGGCTATCTGGAGATGCCCTACATGTGTCCGCGCTGGTCCAAGACCGCGGGCGAGGCCTACGGTCGCGGGCCTGGGAATACCGCGCTGTCCGACGTGCGCGTGCTCAATGCCATGAGCAAGACCGCGCTCATGGCCGCGGAGAAAATGGCCGACCCGCCGCTCATGGTGCCGGACGACGGTTTCCTCGGTCCGGTGCGGTCCGGTCCCGGCGGCTTGTCCTATTATCGCGCCGGCTCGCAGGATCGCATTGAATCCCTGCCCATCCGCGTGGACCTCGCCTCCATCGAGGCCATGACCGAACGCCGCAGGCAGTCCATCCGGCGCATCTTTCTGGCCGACCAGCTCACGCCCGGGGACATCACCGCCACGGCCACGGAAGCGCTCATCCGGCAGAGCGAGAAGATGCGCATCCTCGGCCCGGTGCTCGGCAGGCTGCAAACGGAGTTTCTGGCCCCGCTCATCGAGCGCGTGTTCAATCTTCTGCTGTGCGAGGGCGAGTTGCCTCCCTGGCCGGCCGGGCTGCCCGCCGGAGCCCTGCGCGTGAGCTACGTCACCCCGGTGGCCCTGGCCCAACGCCAGCTGGAGGCCGAGAGCCTGAACCAGGCCGTGCGGTATCTCGCCCCACTCATCGGCACGGACGATCCCTTCCACATGCTGGACAACTTCCAACCCGACGCCATGGCCCGGCACGCGGCGGAGCTCTTTGGCCTGCCCGCCGACTATCTGCGCCCGCGCGAGGCCGTCGAGGCCCTGCGCCGGCAGCGGCTCACCACAGGCGCGCCATCCGCCGGACAGGCGTAAGGAGGACACATGGCCACCAGTGTCATCGAGATCTGCAACAACGCCCTGGTCGACCTGGGCGAGGAGGCCATCGTCTCCCTGAGCGACAACACCAAGGCCGCGCGTTTGTGCAATCAGCGCTGGCCCGCCGTGCGCGACGCCGTGCTGCGCGCGCATCCATGGAACTGCGCCGTGCGTCAGGCCGAGCTCGCCGCCCGTGCGGAGGCGGCCGGTTGGCAGTACGAGCACGCCTATCCTCTGCCCACGGACTGCCTGCGCGTGCTTGCCGTGCGTTGCGGCGAGGCGGAAGTGGAGGCGTGGGAGGTCCAGGCGGCCAGCGTGTTTTGCGACGTGCCCGGGCCCCTTGAACTGGTCTACGTGGCCCGGATGGACGATCCGCGCCTCTTCGACCCGCTGCTGTGCGAGGTCCTCACCGCCAGGATGTGCGCCACGCTGGCCTATCCCATCACGGCTTCCACCGCGTTGGCCCAGTCGTTTTGGAGCCTCTACGCCGACAAACTGCGCGAGGCGCGCGGCGTGGACGCGCGCGAGGCCTCCGCGCCGACCGCCCCTGCGCCGACCACGTGGCTTTCCGCAAAGCTGGGGCGCTGAAAGATTGCCGTTGGGAGGAGGAGGGGCGGTAATTCGTGCCTCCTCCCCCTTTTTTTTTGACGCCGGACAGGGCACACTGGCAACACGGCACGAATGTCCCATCAATTTGGCTAGAAGGATTTTCCCGGCGTGACGCAATCGGCGCAATCTCTCTCCTGGTATGGAGAGTTCAACGACCCAGCGCTGGAGGCCGAATTCAAGAACGGTCGCCTGCGTGAGCTGCTGCGCTTGGCGCGCACCGTTTTCTGGTGCGCCGCCGGAATCAACTTGTTGTTTTTGTTTAGCGACTGGCGTTTTTATGGGCAGCCGCATTTCCCCGTCGCCATCGGCGCGCGCGGCGTCATCGTGGGCGTTTCGCTGCTGGGCTGGCTGCTGTTGCCCCGGAACTCCAGCCTGCGCCGCGTGCAGAATGTTTGCGCCGCCTGGTGCGCGCCAGTCATCGCCGCCGCCGCCGCGCTGCTTTTGCCGCAAACGGAAAGCGCCCGGCTCATTCTCGTGATTCTGCCCATGGCCTTTTATCTCACGCTGCCCATGCCCACGCGCTGGGTAATGGCCGCCGGCGTCGCCGTCAGCGCCGCCACCCTGGCCGCGCATCTTTCCGGGGCCGAAAACCCCGCCCTGAGTCTGGGCATCGGCTTGTCCGTGCTCACGCTCAATGTGGTGCTGGCCATCGTCCTCGTGCGCATCAACCGGTTGCAACGCCTGGAATGGGCCGCCAATCGTGACCTTACCGAAAATCAGGCCATGCTCCAATCCCTGCTGCGCGCCGTGCCCGCGCCGCTCGTCATCCTCGCCTGCGACGCCTCCCGAGTCATCCACGCCAATGACGCCGCCCATGAATTCTTTGGCGAGTCCATCCTGGCCGATCCGGCGGAACTGTTGGAGCGCCTTGTGGGCGAATGCCCTCCCAATCAGGGCCAGATCGACCAATGCGAGACCCGTTTCGACCTGGGTGACGGCGGAATCCGCAGCGTCATCGTCGTTTCCACGCTGGCCGCTCTGCGCGGTGAACACGTTTTGCTGGCCATTCTCATCGACATCACCCTGCGCAAGGAAATGGAGGCCCACCTCAAATTGCTGGCCTCCACCGATCCGCTCACCGGCTTGCTCAACCGTGGCCGTTTCTTCGAACTCGCAGGGGAGGAGGTCTCCCGTTCCCGTCGTTACGAACGGCCGCTCGCCGTCGTCATGCTTGACATCGATCTTTTCAAAAACATCAACGACACCTATGGCCACACCGCCGGCGACGCCGCCCTCAAGTCCTTCGCCGACCTTTGCCGTTCCCTCATCCGTGCGCCGGACATCATCGGCCGCATCGGCGGCGAGGAATTCGCCCTGCTTTTGCCGGAGACCAATGGCGTGAGCGCCCGGGCCCTCGCCGATCGTCTGCGCGCCGCCGTCGCCGCCATGCGTATCGATGGACTGCCCGCCGTTATGACCGTCAGCGCCGGCATTTCCGAACTCGCGCCAGATGAAACCGCCATCGACGCCGCGCTTTCCCGCGCCGACGGCGCGCTCTACGAGGCCAAGCGCGGCGGTCGCAATCGCGTCGTGCTGCGCGGCTGAGGCGGGAGGCGGCGAAAGCGCGGTCTCCCCACGAAATTTCCGGCTGTCGACAGCCTCGATGGCGACGGCCCGGTCCCCCTCACCGTGCGCGGGCGGCCCAACACGGAGCCAGCGGCAGACGCCCGGCAAGGCGGATGCCGTCGGCATCGACGCGGGCGCGCCAGACCCAGGCCTCGACGCCTGCGGCCAGCGCGTGCGCGAGTCCCTCGGCGTAGGCCGGATCCACGACCTCGGCGGGGGCGAAGCAATGTCCGTCGGGCCGCTGGACGAGGAAGAAGAGGGCGGCGCGGCAGCCCTCGGCGCGCAGACGCGTCAGTTCGTCGAGGTGTTTGCGGCCGCGTTCGCTGGCGGCGTCGGGGAATTGCGCTTGGTCGTCCTCCACGAGGGTGACGTTTTTGCACTCCACGTACAGCGGCGGCAGACCGGCGGCGTCGAGCCGGGCGTCCAGCCGGCTGTGCCCCGTCCTGAACTCGGGGGTGAAGCGGGTGTAGGCCCTGGCCTCGGGGAGCTGGCCCGCGCGCCAGACGGCGGCGAGCAGCCGGTTGGGCGTGAGGGTGTTGATGCCGATCCAGTTTGGCGTTGCGTTCGGCTCCTCGCCCGGCAGGCCGAGGGCTTCGAGGGTCCAGCGCAGGCGTCGCGCCGGGTTTTGCGCGGGGGAGAGCAGGGCGGGCGAGCCCGGGCGCAGCAGACCAAGCATGGAGCCGGTGTTGTTGGTGTGGGCGCGTAGTTCGGTTCCGTCGATGGGGTCGATGGTGATGGCGGTGAAGCGCTTTTCGCGGCGGACGAATCGGGCGACGCGGCAGCCTGGCGGAAAGGGGAGGAGCGGATTGACCGTGGTGTCAGACATGCCGGGGGCCGTGGCCGTCGTCCTCCGGCTCACGGCCGATGAGGAGCAGACCCTCGCCGGGGTGGACGCGGCGCTCGTTGGGCGGTGTTTCGCGCGCGGGCGCGGGCCATGCGCCGGGCACGGGCTCGGCCCCCTGTCCGGCCAGGGCGGTGGGCTCCCTGTCGGCCATGACGGGGTTGGCCCGCAGGTCCACGCCGACGACGGGCGCGCTGAACTCCACAGCGATGTTGTTGGGGTCGAAGGAGTACAGTGAGTGGATGAAGCCGTGGTCCACCACCTCGGAGACCCAGAATCCAGCGGCGTCGAGGCGGTCGCGCAGCTCCCAGAGGTCGTCTTCGCCCTCCACGCCGAAGGACACGTGGTCGAAGGTGAAAGGGCCGCGCACGGGCGCACCGTGGTCCTTGTCCGGTCCGGGTTCCACGCCCGGCCATTCGAAGAAGGCGATCATGTCGCGGTCGGTGAGCTCGAAGAAATAGTGGCGGTAGCCGGGGCGGCCCAGACCGGCCACCAGCCGCAGGCCGAGCAGATCGCGCCAGTAGCGGATGGTGGCGTCCATGTCGCCGGTGGCCATGGCCAGATGGTTGACGCCGGTGAAGCGCATGGGCGGTCCTCCTTTATGACGCGAGGGTAGACGGCGGCGCGTGGAAAGGCAAGACGCGCTGGGCCGGAAGGGGGGCCGCGCCCGGCCGTCCGAAGACGACGATCATGTCGCGGTTAGTGAACCCGATGAGGGAGCGCCGGGACCGGACGCGACGCATGCCGTCCACCGAGCCGGACGCACCGCCCGCCGATGACGCGCGGCGGCGGTCTTTACGCCCTTGTCTCCCCGGTGCTATGGCCAGAGGTGCGAAGTGCGCCTTCGCATGCCGCCTTCACCTCATCCAAGGGGGGCACAAGCCCATGTATCTCGGCATCGATGTCGGCGGAACGCACACGGACGCCGTGGCCCTCGACGAGTCGGGCGTCGCCGCCCAGGTCAAGGTCAGAACCAATCATCAGGACCTGCTCGCCTCCATCATCGAGGCGCTGGAGGGGATCCTCGAGGTCGTGCCCGCGCGCGACGTGGCCCAGCTGAACCTCTCCACCACGCTGTCCACCAACGCCATCGTGCAGGGCAAGCTGGAGGACGTGGGGCTGCTGGTCACGCCCGGTCCGGGCATCAACGCCGACGAATTCATGCTCTGCCGCGACTATCACGTGCTGGGCGGCTCCATCGACCATCGCGGCAGCGAGATCGAGCGGCTGGACGAGGACGCGGCCAGCGAGGCCATCGCGGCCTGCCGCAAGGCTGGCGTGCGCATGTTCGGCTGCGTGGGCAAGTTCAGCACGCGCAACCCCCTGCATGAGAACACCCTGCGGCAAATGCTCGGCCCCGAGGGCGGCGAAATCGCCGACTCCGTGACCCTGGGACACGAGCTGGGCGGACGCCTCAACTTTCCGCGCCGGCTGGCCACGGCCTATTTCAACTGCGCGGTGTGGCGCGTGTTCGGGGCCTTCGCCGACGCGGTGGAGCAGAGCCTGGCGCGGCTGGGTCTTGCGCACGTGCGCGTGAACACGCTCAAAGCCGACGGCGGCACCTTCCCTCTCGCCCAGGCGCGCAGAATGCCTGTGCAGAGCATTTTTTCCGGCCCGGCCGCCAGCGTCATGGGCATCATCGCCCTATGCGACATCACGCTCGATTCCGTCATTCTGGACATCGGCGGCACCACGACCGACATCGCCGTGTTCGTGGACGGCCAACCCCTCGTGGAGCACGACGGTATCAACATCGGCAGCCACCCCACGCTTGTGCGCGCGCTCAAGGTGCGCTCCATCGGCATCGGCGGCGACTCGGCCATCGGCGTGTTGGGCGAGGTGGTGCGCGTGGGTCCCAACCGCCTCGGCCCCTCGCAGGCGGACTGCGTGGCCGAGGGCTGCCCCTGCGCCGACGACGCGCGGCCCACGCTGCTCGACGCCCTGAACTACGTGGGGCTGGCCGACCACGGCAACGTGGCCGCGTCGCGGCAGGCGGTGGAGGCCTTCGCCCGCTGCCATTCCATTGGTCCCGCCGTGCTGGCCGAGCGCGCCGTGACCGCCGCGGCCGGGGCGATCCACGCCGCCACCCGCGAGCTCATCGCCGAGATCAACGACAAGCCGGTCTACACCATCCACGAACTGCTGGAGGGCCGGCGCGTCGCGCCCAAGCGCGTGTATGTCATGGGCGGGCCGGCCCAGGCCATGAAGGAGCCGCTGCGCCGGCGCTTCGAGTTGTTCACCGTGGTGCCGGAGCACGCTGGCGTGGCCAACGCCATCGGCGCGGCGCTGACGCGCAACACCGCCAGCCTGGAGCTCTTCGCCGACACGGAGAAGGGCGTCATGTTCATCCCGGCCCTGGGCCATCGCGAGAACGTGCCGCGCGTCTATTCCCTCAAGGACGCCGAGCGCGACGCCCTCAACCATCTGCTGGGGCACTTGGCGGAGATGGGTGTCATCGCCGATGGCGACAACGCGCAGATCAACAACGCCAGCAGCTTCAACATGGTCAGCGACGGCGTGACCACTGGCCGCAACATCCGCGTCAAATGCCAGATCAAGCCCGGCGTGGCCTTCACCCTCACCGGCGGCGGGAGGTAGCGATTCATGCGCGAAGCCAAGAACAGCCTGGGCGTCATCTTTTTCCCGGCTTTCGACTGGTGCATCTCGCCCACGCACCCCGAACGCGAGGAGCGCCTGCTGTACACGCAGGACCAGCTCAAGGAGGAGGGGCTCTTCGACATCGAGGGCATCGTCGAGCACAAGCCCGGCGTGGCCGCGCGCGAGGATGTGGAGCGCGTGCATTTTTGTTTTCCCGAGCTGGAGTCCGTGGCCACACGCTCGCACATGGTGGCCGCCGGCGGCACCATGACCGCCGCGGACATCGTCATGACCGGCCGCGCGCAAAAGGCCTTCGCCCTGGTGCGGCCGCCGGGACACCACGCCAGGAAGGTGGTCCACGGCTCGCGCGGGTTCTGCAACATCAACATCGAGGCCGTGATGGTCGAGCATCTGCGCGAGCGTTACGGCAAAAGGCGCATCGCCATCGTGGACACGGACTGCCACCATGGCGACGGCACCCAGGACATCTACTGGCACGATCCCGACGTGCTGTTCATCAGCCTGCACCAGGACGGCCGCACGCTGTATCCCGGCACGGGCTTCCCCCAGGAGTGCGGCGGCCCCAGGGCCCTAGGGCGCACCATCAACATCCCCCTCCCGCCGGGCACCGGCGACGAGGGCTACATGACGGCCATGGAGCGCGTGGTCATGCCCATCCTGCGCGATTTCGCGCCGGAGGTGGTCATCAACTCCGCCGGGCAGGACAACCACTTCACCGACCCCATCACCAACATGAACCTGACGGCCCTTGGTTATGCCCGGCTCACGGACATGCTGGGGGCGGACATCGCCGTGCTGGAGGGCGGGTATTCCATCCAGGGCGCGTTGCCCTACGTGAACCTGGGCATCTGTCTGTCCATGGCCGGGATGGACTACTCCGGCGTGCGCGAGCCGGGCTTTGACGTGGTGCGCCACGGCCAGCGGCCGCAAGTGGCCGAGTACGTGGACAAGCTGTGCGACGCCATCCCCGACATCTATTTCAACCCACCGAAACTCGCGCCCGGCAAGGGCGAGCGCATCGAGGGCGACTGGTTCGTCCGCGACAAGAACATCTACTACGACACCGACGCCATCACCGAGGCGCAGACCGAGTCGCTGTTCCTTTGCGACTCCTGCCGGGGAGTGCTCAAGGTCGTCAGCCGCAGCACGAAGAATCCGGACTGCCTGGGGGTGGAGATTCCGCTTCACGCGTGTCCGGCCTGCCGGGAGCGCGGGCTGGCCATCTACGACGAGGGCCAGGCCCGGGGTGGCTACCGCTACTGCCAGCTCATCGACCGGCCGGGTGGTCGATGCCTGCGCAGCGGTTTTTGACTGACCCCAAGGCCCGATCGCGCGCGGTTGGGCTGAGGACGCGAATCTAGGGCCGTCTCCTTCGGGGGGGCTCTTTTCGCGTTCGCGATCATCCGCGCGGTTGCGATGGATCGCGTGCGATCCATTTGTGGAAACGGGCGATTGGCGGGGTGGTCCCAGTTTTCCCCTCTTTTGTCTGATCCTTGTCCGATCCGAAATCGGCACGCGGATGCGGCCCGGTAATATCCGGGTTTGGAGCCGTGGGGTGGCGGGTATGGCGGGGGGGGGCCTGCCAGGTGGTGGGTGCCGGAGCGTCAGCTCCGATGGTCCAGCTCGGCGCGCACGATGGCGCGGAGTTGGCGGGTGGCCGCAGCTGGATCGGCGGCCGCGCAGATGGCGGAGATCACGGCGAGGCCGTCGGCTCCGGCGCGGATCGTCTCGGCCGCGTTGTCCGCGCCAAGTCCGCCGATGGCCACCAGCGGCCGCCGGGTGGCCGCGCGCAGCGTCCGCAGACCCGCGAGTCCCCAGCCCGGGCCGGTGTCGGTCTTGGTGGGCGTGGGGTGGATGGGGCTGACGCCGTAGTAGTCGACGTCCAGCGCCTCGGCCTCGGGCAGCTGGTCCATGGCCTCCAGGGACAGGCCGATGATGGCGTCCGACCCAAGCATTTTCCGCGCCGTGGCCGCCGGCATGTCGCTCTGTCCCAGGTGCGCGCCGGCCGCGCC
The DNA here is from genome assembly GCA_020692325.1 of Desulfocurvus sp. Taxonomy (GTDB): domain Bacteria; phylum Desulfobacterota; class Desulfovibrionia; order Desulfovibrionales; family Desulfovibrionaceae; genus Humidesulfovibrio. The sequence continues at coordinate 153,491 of JAIMKR010000002.1, read as the reverse complement.
CACAGCCAGGGCCACGTCCAGCCGGTCGTTGATGAGCAGCGGTACGTCCAGGGGATCGAGCAGGGCCTTGAGCGCCTGGCCGAGTTCCACGAACGCCCGCGTGTCGGCCGTCTTTTCGCGCAGCTGCACCAGGGTGGCCCCGGCGCGCGCGGCCAGACCGACGACGTCCGGCAGGCTTCTTTCACCGCACAGGCCACGGTCGGTCACCAGGTACACGGCGGGATCAAAACGTCGCACTAGCGCTCTACCTTCAGATGCTCGGCCACGTCCTTCGCGTTCATGTTATACAGCGCGTCGTAGAAGTGCAGCTGCAGGATGCCGGGGCCGGCGGATTTGGCGGCGGCGATCTCGCCCGCCGTCTTCATGGTCACGCAGGCGTGCAGCGCCGCCTCAAAGGGATCCTTGTTCACGGTGGCGAAGGCTGCGCAGATGGCCGTGGCCGTGCAGCCCAGACCCGTGACGCGCGGCATGAGCGCGCTGCCGCCCAGCACCCGCGCGCGGGATCCGGCCGCATCGACCACGAGGTCGGTCTCGCCGCTGACGGCGACCGCGCCGCCGTGCTTTTCCGCCAGGGCCATGGCCGCGCCGCCGGCCGCGTCGCTGCCGGCGCTGGAGTCCACCCCGCGCGCCGCCACGCCGCTTTCGCCGGCGATGGTCATGATCTCCGAGGCGTTGCCACGGATGATGAACGGCTTGTGCGCGGCCAGCAAGGCCAGGGGCGTGTTCGTGCGCAGGCGGCTCGCGCCAGCGCCCACGGGATCGAGCACCACGGGAACGCCGTGTTCGTCGGCGGCGGCCCAGGCCGGATCCATGGCCGCCACGTATTCCGTGGCGATGGTGCCGAGGTTGATGACCACCGCGCCGGAAATGGCCACGATCTCGGCCATCTCCTCCACGGCGTGGCTCATGATGGGCGAGGCCCCGATGGCCAGCAGCGCGTTGGCCGTGGTGTTCGTCACCACATAGTTGGTGATGGAAAGGATGACGGGGGCCTTCTCGCGGATGGCGGTGATGTCCCTGAAAACTTTTTCGGCATCGGTCATATTTCGCTCCGTGCCTGGAATTTTTCGTTGAATCTCAAAGATTCCGCGTTCACGTGCCCATTGTCAAGCCGCGAAGGGTTGAAATCGATGCGCCCCAGGCCTACAGTTCCCCCTACCATATACAGATAAGGAGTCCCCTTCAAATGCCGCAATTCGCTGATCGTGTGGCGAAAGCCCAACGTTCCTTCATCCGCGAGATCCTCAAGGTCACCGCGCAACCCTCCATCATTTCCTTCGCCGGCGGTCTGCCCAACCCGGCCGCCTTCCCGATTCCCGAGATCGCAGCCGCCGCATCCAAGGTCATTTGCGAGGCCGGCCCCAGCGCGCTGCAGTACTCCACCACCGAGGGCTACCTGCCCCTGCGCGAGTGGATCGCCGCCCGCTACAAGAAGCGCATGGACATGGACGTCGATCCCGCGGACATCCTCATCACCACCGGTTCGCAGCAGGCCCTCGACCTTGTGGCCAAGGTCATGGTCAACGCCGGCGACACCGTGGTCATGGAAAGGCCCGGCTACCTCGGCGCCATCCAGGCCCTGAGCATCTTCCGTCCCGCCTGGCGCTCCGTGTCGCTCGATCCAGACGGCCCCAAGCTCGATGAGCTCGACCGCGCCCTCGACGGCGCCAAGCTCTTCTACGCCGTCACCAGCTTCCAGAATCCCTCCGGCCTGTCCTATTCCGAGGAGAAGCGCGCCGCCGTGGCCGACCTGCTGCGCAAGCACGGGACCTTCTTCCTGGAGGACGACCCTTATGGCGAACTGCGCTTCACGGGCCAGGCCCTGCCGCCCGTGTTCAAGCAGCGTCGCGAGAACTCCATGCTGCTGGGCACCTTCTCCAAGGTGGCCGCGCCCGGCTTCCGCCTGGGCTGGATCGTGGCCCCCCACGAGATCATGGAGCGCCTCGTCATCGCCAAGCAGGCCGCCGACCTGCACACCAGCTCCATCGATCAGATGATCGTGCACCGGTTTTTGGCCGATAACGATTTCGACGCCCACGTGGCGGAGATTCGGGCCATGTACGGCAAGCATTGCCAGGCCATGCAGGAAGCCATCGCCAAGCACTTCCTCAAGAACGTCGCCGTCACCCATCCCGAGGGCGGCATGTTCCTGTGGGTCACCCTGCCCGAGGGCATCTCCGCCTCGGAGCTGCTGAAGCGCGCGGTGGACTGCAAGGTCGCCTTCGTGCCCGGCGAGGCCTTCTACGTGGATGGCACCGGCAAGAACACCCTGCGGCTCAACTTCTCCAACGCCAATCCCGAGACCATCGCCGAGGGCATCAAGCGTCTGGGCGAGTGCATCACCGACAGCCTGAACGGCAAGGCCGCCTGCAAGGCATGAGCCGGGCGACCTGGCCCAGACTCCTCGGCCGCCTGCGGCGTATGTCGTGCGCGGCCCTGTGGGCCTACAAGGCCAGATCGTTGTTCGTCATCCTGGGCGTGGGGTTCGGCGTCGCCGCCCTCACGCTCATCGTCACCGCCATGGACGGGGCGGAGCGCAAGGCCGTGGAACTCGTGCAGTGGTTCGGGCCCGACGCCGCCCTCGTCTTCGGCGGGAATTTCAAGAAGCGTGCGGTGGGGATGCGCACCGACACCCTCACCGAGGACGACATGCGGGCCATCCGCCAGTCGCTGCCTGGCGTGTCCCTCGTGGTGCCCATGCGCTCCAAGCCCGACGTGCCCTTGCGCAACGCCGCCGCCAACGTGCCCGGCGTCACCGTCATCGGCGCCACCGAAAATTACGCCGAGGCCTGGAACTGGCCCCTCGTCGAGGGGCGCGACCTTACCGACGAGGACGTGCGCCTCGCCGCCCGCGTCGCCATCCTGGGCGACAAGCCCGCCCGGGAGCTTTTCGGCGACGCCTCCCCCATCGGCCAAAGCATCCAGATGGGGCAATTCCGCGTCCAGGTCATTGGCCGGCTCAAATATCGCGGGGCCTCCGGCGGCGGAGGCGACATCGACGACCGCGTCGTCATTCCCATCACCACTCTCACCAGCCGTTTCAACCTCGAACGCCGTTACTACCGCGCCATGCGCATCAAGTTCGTCGATACCAGTCACATGGGACCGCAGGTGGAGAACCTGCGCGCCTTCCTGCACGCCAACCATCACCTTTCCCCCGGCGAGGACGACGACTTCTCCATCCTCACCGCTGACGAAATCCTCAAGTTCATCGCCGCGTTCAAGGGCGGCCTCACCGCCTTCCTCGGCGTCGCCGCCGCCGCCGCCATGACCGTCGGCGGTTTCGTCCTCGCCAACCTCTTTTCCATCAGCGTCAGCGAGCGCAGCCGCGAAATTGGCCTCAAAAAAGCCCTCGGCGCGACCAGAAACGCCATTCTCGCCCAGTTTCTTCTCGAGGCCGCCATCCTCACCGCCATCGGCGGTCTCCTGGGGCTTGGCCTTGGTCTCGGACTTGGACAGCTGCTCTCGCGTCTTGGCATCCTGCAGATTCTCTTTTCCTGGAAGGTCTTCGCCATAGCCCTGTGCAGCGCCCTCGCCATCGGCTTCGTCTTCGGCCTCAAGCCCGCGCGCCTTGCCGCCGGCCTCGACCCCATCGCCGCCCTGCGCGGGCAGGGATAGGCCCGTCCCCGGGCCCCTCGGCATCGTCGAATCAGGTCAGCATTCGGCCGGGATGTTTACTCGATTTTGTCTCGACGGTTGAGCTTTCGCAAACACAAGCCGACCGATTCGTTCCGCAGGAACAAGCGCGTAGCGCTTCACTGCTAGCGCAGACACTTGACGCTGAGCACCTCGTCGATGTTGTCGTATTGTCTTGGATCGACGAAGGCGGTGATTTTGAGTCGGTGCGAGGGACACTTGGCATCAGTGTGATAAAGAATCTGAGCCTCTCTCGACCCACGTGGAAATGTGGCGATATAGTTGTCATCATTAGGCCGGGGGGCGATGCCACAGCTGTCGGCGCCACAAATGAGCACGCCGACCATGGTTTTTCGAATATCCGCAGCGAAGGCGTTTGACGCAAGAGCAAGCATGAAAACGAAGGCGAGGAGCGCGACGAGGTGCTTCCGCATGGTTTCTCCTCCAGAGTTTGTTGAAGTGCGCCCCTTTGTGAGGCGTCCCGTGTCGGCTGCCTTCCTTCCTGTTGGTCTTGTCTGATTGTGGTCGCGCTGCTGCCGGACTTTCGTTCTAGATTTTGTTGCCGCAGTTGCTGCAGAAGCTGGAGTTCGGTTCCAGCGGGTTGCCGCATTTGACGCAAAAACGAGGGCCCGGAGCCGCCTGCCCGGGCCGGTCGTCCGAGCGCGCCTGGGCCGAGGAGCTTTGTTGCGCCATCCGGGGCGCGGTGTCGCCGTAAAGCGATTTGTTACTGGAAAGGTATAGCCAGCCCTTTATTACCCGGTAGAGCCCCCAACACCAGCCAGCCACAGAAGGTATAATACTAGCAGTACTGAGGGCATCCCACCACCACGGCAGGCAACCCACAATCCCGAGGGCGAGCAGTCCCCAAAACGTGTTGATCTGCCAGGCGAAGTGCTCTTTGAGCGTGGGATAGTCCTCGGCGTCGCCCCCTTGGGTATAGGCGATTATTGTAGCAACGACAGCAGCCACGATACCAAATAGAAAATATAAACGATGACCGGAAAAAATAAAAAAAGAAACAGTGGGTAATCCACCAAGAATAAGCGACAGAGAATATAACGTGTAGCAGACTTGCAGCGTGGTCCGCACGCTCCGCTTCTGATCGAACGTCTCTCCTTGCATATTCTCCATGCTCATGCGCTTTCTCCTTTTTCAGCGTCGTGAGGAAATGTGTCAGTGGAGGAAAGGACCCCTTTCGGCCGCATCCCCCAAGTCCGTACCGTAGCCGTCAATTGACCTTTGCGAGTGGCTGATCCAGTTTTACTGGATTGACCGAGTCATCCTTTTGCAGCAGCCGGTTTCCCTGGATCTGAAGGCGCAGGTTCGGATCCTTTATGCAGTCCGGCTTGCCCCTGGCGTTGCAGCTGAGATCGATGGTGTCGCCGTTGATCGTGGCGTTGCCCTGGACGGATTCCTCAAAGCGGTTTGAACGGGTGCATGTGAAAACGCCCATATTCGCAACGCCTTGCTCCTTCATTTCGAAGAAAAGCTCATCCGGCGCATTGGGGTTGTCGCGGAAGGTGAGCTGTCTGCCAAGCGTGTAGACGCCGCCGCGGCCCTGGCTCTTGGTGAAGGTGCCGGTCCAGGTGCCGAGGAGGCGGTTCTTTACAGCGGTTTGCCGCGCAAGGTATGCAGTGGGGTTGGCGATGGCCTGCGCTGGAAGTTCCATGCACAGTTGGGAGCCCATGCGGAATCTTTGCCCGGTGTGGAGCAGAACGTTCGCCGGATTGCCGAGTCCGATCTCCGCGCCGTACTCGTCCTCGCTCACCCAACAGGCATCGACCGCGCTCGTCTCGGGATTGACGATGATGGAGGTGTTGAAGCTGGCGCCTGTGCAGAGGCTGCCGGCATTGATGCGGATGAGGCCACCTTCGTTCTTTATCCCTTCTTCAAAATATTGATATCTCCAGCCCGGCGCTGACGAGAACTCGTCGTATCTCTCCACGCCTAGCGTCTTGCGCAGGGCGGTGGCGAAGGCCGGGACTTCAAAGAGCGTCCGGCCATTCACCTTGTCGTCTGGTGTCTTCCCCACCCAGGCCTGGAGACAAGCGAGTGTGGTATTGCGTGGCTCCGCCGGGACAATGGCCCCGGGCAAAGACGGAGCGGCCGTGACTCCACTCACGGATTTCGGCGGTGTCCCGGCGATTTTCGCCGCAGCCCATCCCAGCCCGGTCATCGTCACTACCGCGACCGTCCACAACACTGTCTTCTTCCACGGAAAAGCCGACATGCTCCCTCCACTGCTTTCCTTCTTGTCCGCAGCCTCCGCGCAGCAGGGCCGCTTTGCGACCGGCAACTCCGCAGCCGCCCAGGTCCCTATCCACGTCGGCTATACGGAATGATGGCCGAAACGGACGTTTCCCAAGAAAAAGCCATCCACAATTACGCCGCATCCTTTTTGCAGGCAAGAGGTCTGATATTCAAATTATAATTGGTATGCTGGCGCTATTCTGCAACATCTTTTTGCGAAGATGTTTTTCGGTATCGCTACGGAAAGTTCACAATAGATATATGACGTTAAATTTAAATATGCTGCCAAGCCCAATTGTTTTCAGCGTGGCGTTTTTGGGTGGTTTGCCGATTTTCGCTTGGCGGGGAAGGAGTGTTTCGCCATGCGAAGTCGTCTGGTTGGCCTGGCTTTTCTTTCAGCCTGGGTTTTGATGGAGCATCTGGCAGACCACCAGTGCAATGCGAACAACGCAACGTTGTTTTATCTGTCCGAGGTTTTTCTCAATGCGCCACGGGATCCTCAATCGCCCGTGGTTACATATAGTCACCTAATTGAGTATGAATAATCACTGATTAAAGCACTTGTCATACGAATCTCAATTGCGTATCCTTACCCCGCCAAATTTGCTGAAGAAAGTCGCTTGATATAATTGTAAAAATAACAACAATCGCATCCCGGGCCAGCCGGACTTCGTCGGGGGGTAAGTATGTGTTTAAAAAGATGGTTCCCGCTCGCATTGTTGCTGCTGCTTTCCGCTTGCGCGCCGATGAACAAGACCACCCAGCAGGAGAACGGCGACATCCGCATGACGCAGACGGATCGTGGCGTCGTCATCCAATCCAGCGACACGATCCTTTTTGATACGGGCAAGGCCGACATCAAACCGACGGCGGCACCCTTCCTTGATGGCGTCGCCAATATCCTGAAAACGAAAAGCTCCAGCCATGTGGTCATAGAAGGGCACACTGACAATGTCGGCAGCGTTCGGTTGAATCAGGAACTTTCCGAGCTGCGCGCGCTCACGGTCATGAAGGCGCTTATCGATCGCGGCGTTGCCAAGGAGCGCATCAAGGCCTCGGGGTATGGCATGAGCCGGCCGATCGCCTCCAATAATACGCTCGAGGGACGACAGCGGAACCGGCGGACGGACATAATCCTCTTGGGCGAGCGGCAGGAGAATCTTCAGAAGCAGCAGCCCGATGATTTTTGGACATCACTGCGGAAAACATTCTCGCCGCGCACAGTCACGAAGGAGTGAGCCGATGCCCGTCTGTTCGCATTGCGCCGCGGTTCTTGCCGAGGGGGAGAAGTTTTGCCGCAAGTGTGGCGAACGCGTTCAACCTGAACGTGAAACGCGGTTTTGCGCAGCTTGTGGCAAGCCAAATGGACTCGCGGCGAAATTTTGCAAATTTTGTGGCGAGCCTTTGCCGCCCATCGAATCGCCGTCCGCGCCGCTCGTCGCCCCTTCCTCGGGGGAAGCGGAACTCGGGGCGGCCACGTCCGGGAGCGTTTCGTCACCGTCCGATGCGCCCGCCGAACCCCGCTGCCCGCATTGCGGAGTGGCGGTCAAGGCCGGGGCGCGTTTCTGCAAGTCCTGTGGTCGATCCCTTGCCGGAATCCCCGAGGGGGGCGCGCAAGAGGCTCCCACGGCGCAAGAGGCTCCCACGGCGCAAGAGGCCTCTGGGACGGCCCAGCTGGCGGCGGAGGCATTCGAAACGGTTGGGGAGAAAGAACCGAAGGCGGTCGGACTGGAGGATGGGCAGGAGTCTTTCCTGGAGCCGCCTGTCCCGTCCGAGGATATTTCGAAGCCCTTCCCTCGTCCTTCGGGACGGGGCCGGCGCGTCGTGCAAGTAATTGTCGTCTGCTGCGTGCTTGCCGGCGTCGGCGCCGGTTCGTTTTTCTATTTCCGCGACAGAGAAGCCGCCGCCCCAACGGACGTGACCAACGGGACGGATAACGGCAGGACGGTCAACGGGACGCTACCTATCCCGCCGGATAACGGTACAGCGGCCAATGGGATGCAGCCGATTCCGCCGGATAACGGTACAGCGGCCAATGGGATGCAGCCGATTCCGCCGGATAACGGCACGGTGGTCAACGGGGCACAGCCGATTCCGCCGGAGAATGGCGTCAGCGGACCCACGCGCAAGCCATCGAAAGGTCGAGGCCGTCATGACAAGCATGATGGTGGTGGACATCATGTTCCGCCGCAGCCCCCCACGCCGCAGCTGCCGAAGCAGACGCCGCAGCAGACGCCTGAGGAAAAGAAGATTCACGATCAATTGATCGAGATGAGGAAGGCTCTTTCGTAGGATTCCGCCGCTGGGCGAAAGTAACACTACGTCCCCAAAACGAGTGAAGGTGAGGCGCAACATATGAAGCTCTCAGAACAGCTGAAATCCTCATGGGATATTTTCGATGCGGTAGAGGCGGCGAAGAACTGGCGAGCGCTGCTTCTGCTCATTTGCGGCATGATCGCCTCCCTCTTGTTGCTTTTCGCGGGCATATCGACCCACAGCATCACCATCACCGGTTTCGCCATTCTCATCGCGGCGGCTGTATGCCTGTATTCGTGGAATGCTGTTGGAATCATGCTGTATGACAACGCCGCGAGCGGGATCAAAACGAAGGTGTCCGACGCGCTGCTTCGTTCGATATGCTCCGGGCATCGCCTCATCGTGTTGCTCATCATCAGCGTCTGCGGGTATCTGATCGCGGTGCTGTTGATGTCGCTGTTCATGCTTTTGGGCAGGATTCCGGGGATTGGCACGTTCTTCACCTTTATCACCACGCCGGTTTCGACGATCGTCCTGGGGGGGCTCTGGTTCCTCTGCACCTATCTCCTGCTCCCGTTGGCTTCCGCCTCCATATGGAATGGTGACACGTTGGGTCGGGTGCTTTCCAACACGTTTCTGCTCATTCGGAACCGGTTCATGTCCGTTCTGGTGCGAGAGGTTTTTCTCGTGTTCTTTACCATCCTTGTGGGCGGGATCCTTTTCGCCTGTCTGTCGGTGGGGGGACTCACCACCACCGGAATAGGCGCATCCGTGGCCCGGCAAAGCGCCGTGCAAGAAATCGGCGAGATGGGGGAACGTGACTTCGGCAACGTGAATCCCATGATGCCCGGCGGTTTTGGTGGAGGTTTGAACCCCCAGCCGTTCGAGGGCGCCGACAGGCGGGGCGACTTGGGCGAATTGTTGGGCATGGGCGCAATGGGCAATGGCTTTGTGAGCCAGCTCATCGCCGGAGGATCGGGGTTGCTCCTCATCTTTTGCATCGCTTCGTTCATTCCCGCGCTGATCATGGCTCAGGGCATGTGTCTCATTTATCTTTCCTCCATCAAGGGGCTTGATCTCGAAAAGGGCGAGGCCGCGCTCCGCGAGAACGTGGCGAGCGCCAAGAAGCGTTTCGCCGAAGCCAGAATGGCGGCGGAGAGGGCCGCGGAGGAGGCTCGGGCCAGGAATTCGGAAAAGTCCGGCATGGAGAATCCCCCCGCGTCTTCGCGCATATGTCCGAAATGCAACTCCAAGCTGGAGGACGACGACGTGTTTTGTCCCAATTGTGGGCACAAGTTCGGTTGATATCGCCGAACCGGAGAACACCGCTTCTCGCGTCCAGGGAGCGAATTCGTCGTCGTTGGACCTTCCGTAGGGCTCAGCGCTGGTGGGATGGTCCATGGACGTGGCGGATGACGTCGTTTTCGGTTGTCGTCATGTTCCCAATCGATTTTCGTGGATGATTTCAGCGTAAGCCGTCTCTTTTTCGGCTTTCCAGACGGTGGGACGGTGGCTCACGCCAAGCCTTTCCCTTGCCCAAAGCAGCGGGGATGGGGCGGGTTTCCCGTCGTTATGCCCTGCCCCTGCCTTGCCTTCGCACATCGAGCATCTGACTCCTTTGGGATTCCCCTTCGTTCGGCCCTTCCGACGGCTCCGTGCCGTAGGGACCGAACGAGGGGGGGGAGTCTATTGGCGTCGGCGATGCCGGGCTTCCCGATTCGGTCGACACTGTTGCCTTCACCCTCCACCTTTTACGTAAGGAGGTGGAGCCCGAGCCTGCCCGTGTCACCTTTAAAAGCCTTTGGAAGGGGGGCGCGGGGGGAGAACCTTTCCAGCGGAAAGGTTTCCCTCCGATTTTCTCCCCGTCTTTTCTTATATCCTGGCGACACCGAGGAAGACGGCGTGCAGCGCGACGACGAGGGTGAGGAAGGCGGCGCGGGCGTTGGCGGGGGAGAGACCGGGCAGGGTGTAGCGCATGGCCTTGTGGCCGCAGGCGCGCACGCAGTCGCCGCAAAGGGTGCAGGGCAGACCGGGGTGACCGGCGAGGATGTCCGATTCCGTTAGCGCGCTGTAGCGGCAGGCGCTGGCGCAGGCCCCGCAGGCCGTGCAGGCGTCGGGATCGATGCGCATGCGCCAGGGCGAGAGCCGGCCGAGGATGTTGCCGACGATCCCCATGGGGCAGAACGTGGTGCAGTGGACCATGACTCCGGCCTGTCGCGAGACGAAAAACATGACGCCGACACCGATGAGGCCGAAGAGGGCGGCGAGGGCGACGGCAAGGGTGGTTGATGCGCCGGCCAGTCGTAGGATCAAAGCTCCGCCGCAGGCGATGACGAGGGTGGCGAGGCGTCCGCCGATGACGAGACGGCGGGGCAGGGCGTGGGCGGGCCGGGGGCCGAGACGTGAGGCCAGATCGTCCCATGCGCCGATGTAGCACAGGTGGCTGCACCAGGCCGGTCCAACGAGCAGCACGGCGGCGGAGAAGAGGATCGGCATGAACGGACCGCCTCCACGGAAGATGGGACCGGCGGCGATGAGCGCGGGCACGGGCAGATGCAGCCGGCCGGTCATAAGCAGCTTGTCGAATCCCGCCAGTCCGAGCGCCAGCTGGCCGAAGAACACGGCCGAGAACAGCGCCCAGACGCGCGGCCGCAGCCGCCGGTGCGCGGCGGGATCAATGAATCGTCCGGCCAGCCAGCCTGCGTAGACGGCGAGCGCGAGCAGTTCCAGCCAGCCGGAACCGGGCAGGAAGCGGTCGGCCAGGAGCACGGACACGCTGGCTTTGGCGCGCGCCACGATCAGCAGTCCGGCGGTCAGCGTGAAGGCCGTGGCCTCGATCCTGGCCGTGGCCGCGTCGCGCGTGAAGAGCGTCCGCGCCCGGTCGCTCAGCATTAGCCACCCCCCCGACACGAAAGCCGTCAGCGCCACCGCGCCAAGAATGGCCGCCATGCGCATCCAGGGGGCACCCAGCATCATGCGCAGTCGCGCCAGCTCCACGGCCGAACCGATCCACCAGCCCGCGCCAAGCAGCGGGACGATAGCGCAGATCAATCGGGCGGAGGCCCGGCGCGTAAGCAGCAGCGCCGGCAGCAACGCCAGCGTCGCGCACAGGAAGACATCCCCGCCGCGCAGGGCGTGCGCCGCCAGCAGCAAGTGGCTCGTCACGACGGCTATGAGCATCGACGTGGGCATTGACGCTCCTCTCCGTGTTCTTCGGGACTCCGCCCCGTGCTCCGCCAGGGGGAATACGCCCTCTGGACTCCCTGTGCCGAGCGCACCCGCGCGCTCGGAACGGCGGGGACGATGCCGCGGGGCCTGTCCGTGTCACCTGTAAAAGCCTTTGGAAAGGGGACCCCGGGGGGGGAACCTTTCCAGCGGAAAGGTTTCCCTCCGGTTGCTCTTTCGCTTTAGTCTTGCCCGTTGCGATCGTTTGGGTCCATGACTAAAATCAAGCGGGGAGGACGGCATGGAAATGGACAAGCAGACGGCGTTGGCCGGGGTGAAACTGTTCGAGGGACTGTCGGGGGATCTGCTGCGGGCGCTGGCGGGCATTGTGCGGCTCCGGCGGGTGGCGGCGGGGGAGATCATTTTCGAGACGGGCCGGCCGGGGGAAGCGTTTTACGCGCTGGCTTCAGGCCGCGTGCGGGTGTTTCGGTCCGCACCCTCGGGCAAGGAGCAGATTCTGCACGTGTTCGGCCCGGGCGAGGCCTTTGCCGAGGTGCCGGTGTTCGAGGGCAGGACGTATCCGGCGGATGCGCAGGCGCTGGAGGACAGTGTGCTGGTGGCCATTCCCCGCCGGGAGTTTGTGGAAATGCTGCGCCGCGAGCCGGAGCTGGCCATGGGCATGTTGGCCTTGTTGGCCGGACGGCTGCGGGGCTTCGTGTCGCAGATCGCGCGATTGAGTCTGCAGGAGGTGCCGGAGCGGTTGGCCGGGTACCTGCTGCTGTTGCGCGCCACGCAGGGGGCGGACGATCTGACGTTGGATTTGCCCAAGGGACAGATCGCGGCGTATCTGGGCACGATACCGGAGACCCTGTCCCGCGCGCTTAAAAAGCTGGCGGAGCAGGGTCTCATCGAAACCACGGGCGCGCGGGTGCGCGTGAGGGACGCCGAGGGCCTGGAGCGGTTGGCCCAGGCGCGCGGCTAAACTATTTCCAGGAGATGCAGGACGCCGGGCAGGAGTCGATGGCGTTCTGAATCTCGTCGTCGGAGGCTCCGGTGGGGTTGACCACCTTGGCCTTGCCCGCGTCGGCGTCGAATTGGAAAACGCCGGGCACGAGTTCACAGCAGGTTTCGCAGCCGATGCATTCGTCTTCTTCGATGGTGACAGTGCCAGCCATGGGGTGATCCTCCAGATTTGTCCCACACATATACTACCGTTGGGGGCGTTGCCAAGGGTATTCAGCGGGCGAAGACGCCGGGGCGCAAGCCCGGATGCTCCGCGAAAAGCACCAGCCGCATTCCCGGGTGCGCGTGGTCCACGGGCAGGCCCGGCAGGGCGGAGTCCGGCCCCTGCTCCAGGCGGAAACCGCCCGGCGGCAGCACCGGCCGCGCCAGTCCCGGAAGGATGAGGGTCAGGCCCTTGGGGCGCGATGTGTCCAGCGCTCCCTTGAGTTCCACGTTCCAGGCAGAGCCGTCGGCCCGGGCGGCCGAGAGGACGCGCAGCATGGGCGGCTTGCGCGGGGCGGAGCGGTCGAGTCCCGGTATCTCGCGGCGCGCGTCCGGGCCGAAGAGCCCGGCGGTGAGGGCGCGGGTGGCGGCGTGGCGCAGCTCGGCGAGGGCCTCGCGCGGGCGGAAGTCGGCGGCGGCGATGGAGTCCAGGGCGAAGCGCCAGGCATCGGCCACCACGGCGAGGTAGGCGGAGCTGCGTGTGCGCCCTTCGATTTTGAGCGCGTCCACGCCGAGGCGGGCCAGCCAGGGCGCGTGCCACAGCAGGCAGAGATCCTGCGGGGCGAAGATTTGCGACCAGCCGGCGTCGCCACGCTGGCGCTCCAGCACTTCCCAGGCGTTGGCCCCCTCGCGTTTGCGTTCCTCCACAACCGCGCGAACGCGGTATTCGTAGCGGCAGGGATGCGCGCAGGAGCCCAGGCAGGCTGTGCGGCCGGCCTCGCCCGGGGCGCGGTCCACCATATAGGCCGAGAGCGAGCACCGGCCGGAGACGGCCATGCATTGCGCCCCATGGGCGAAGACCTCCAGCTCGAAGCCGGGCAGGCGGTCGTCGCGCGCGCGGGCCAGGGCGGCGATCTCCCCGGCGGAGCATTCGCGGGCGAGATTGGCGCGCACGGCCCCCATGTCGCGCCAGAAGGCGAGGGCCTCGGCGTTGCGCGTGTTGGCCTGGGTGCTCACATGGATGGGTAGCTCCGGCGCGTGCCGGAGGGCCAGGCGGGCCACGCCGGGATCGGCCACGATGAGGCCGTCGGCCTTGGCCGCCACGGCCTGTTCCAGCCCCGTGCGCACGGAGAACATGTCCTGTTCGCGCGGGCTGGCGTTGAGGCACACGTACACTCGCGCGTTGGCCGCGTGGGCCAGCGTCACGGCGTCGGACAAATCCTTGCCGGTGAAACCGGCCGCGCCGGCGCGCAGGTTCGGCCCCTCCGCGCCGAGATACACGGCGTTCGCGCCATAGAGCAGGGCGGTCTGCAGCGACTCCAGGTCGCCGGCGGGCAGCAGCAGTTCGGGGATGCGCATGTCCGCGTGGTAGCCTCGCCGATGGGCCTGGGTCAAGCGTTGGCCCTCGTGCGTGGTCCGCCGGGTGTTCTGGACTTTATGCCAATTCTCGGCAATGATGCCCGCCGCCGGAGGTGTGTGCTGGAAACAGCTTCGGGTCGGAGGAACATGACGGATTGTCGGTCACTTGGCGTAGGGCGCGTGAAGCGGCGGGGGCCGACCCTGCTGGCGTTGGTGTTGTGCGCGCTGATCGCCTGCGCGGCCGTTCCGGCGTTCGCGGCCTCCACCACGCAGACGAAGGAGAATCCGGCCGATGCGCCCGTGCGGCGGCTGTTGTCGCTGCTGACGCGTAAGGATGTGAGCGTTTCGTCCCTGCGCAAGGTGGAAAATGAGCTTGAACGCGTCCAGAAAGGCAATCCCGACGGTCTGAATGGGGCCAAGGCCTGCTTCTTCCTCGCCCGTACCCGGCAGGAAATAGCCACGCGCAGCGGCCGGCAGGTCGATTGGATCAAGGCCGCCGACACCTTTGGCGAGTGCGCGGACCGCTTCCCCAAATACGCCCTCGCGTCGGACGCCCTGCTGCATAGGGGCTCCATCCGCTTGGAGCGCCTTTCGGATTATGATGGCGCGCAGGCGGACTTCTCGACCATCCAGCGGGACTACCCGCGTTCGCGCCACGCGGCCGAGGCCGTCCAGATGCTGCGGCGCATTCCGAAAAATACCCCGGCCCAGGGAAAAAAGGGTTCGCAGAGTTCGGCGCCCGCCGCCAATGCCGACGCGCAGTCCAGCGATGCCCCGACGCTGACGGACATTCGGCCTAAAACCGGCCCGGCGTCCGCTCGTGTGGTCATTGATCTGGATGCGCGGGTGAAGTTCCGTTACCAGGCGCTGGAGCATGTGAACGGCAAGGGGGGCCGCATCTACGTGGACCTGCCGGGCGCGACCATGCGGCTTGGCTTGGCCGACGACGTGCGCACCGGCGGCGGGGTCTTGCGTCGTGTTCGCGTGACCCGGCAGAAGGACGGCGACCTCCGTGTGGTCATGGACTTCACTGAACTCGCGGATTACCGCGTCACCGCGCTGGACGCGCCCTTCCGGCTCGTGGTGGACGCCTTCGCCACCAAGACGGCCAAGGCCTCCATGCCCGCGCCCGATCGGAACACCCTTGCTCCGGCCTCGTCCTACGCACTGCCCAAGGGCAGCAGCAAGAAAAGGCTCGCGGCCGATCTTGTGGAGCAGCTGGGGCTTTCCGTGCATACCATCATGATCGACGCCGGGCACGGCGGCAAGGACCCCGGGGCGCAGGGGTATGGCCTGCGCGAGAAGGACGTGGCGCTGCGTATGGCTCTCTCCCTTGGCCAGGTGTTGAAAAAACGTGGTTACCGTGTGCTGTACACCCGCACCACCGACGACTTCATCCCCCTGCCCGAGCGTACGGATATGGCCAATTCAAAAAAGGCCGACCTGTTCATCTCCGTGCACTGCAACGCCAGCACCGATCCCACGGTGCACGGCCTGGAAACCTACAGCCTGAACCTGGCCCGCACGGCCGACGCCGGGCGCGTGGCCGCGCGCGAGAATTCGGCCTCCGACAATAAGAACATCAGCGACTTGCAGATGATTCTGACCGACCTCATGCTCAACTCCAAAGTCAAGGAGAGTCTCGACCTCGCCCGCAACGTGCAGGGCGAAAGCCTGTCGGCCCTGCGCGGACAGTGGCCCGTGTCCGATCATGGCAACCGCGAGGCCCCGTTTTATGTGCTTATGGGCGCGAAAATGCCTTCCGTGCTGGTGGAGATCGGCTACATCACCAACCAGACCGAATCCGCGCGTTTCAAGTCCGATGACTATCTGCGCCGCTTGGCCGACGGCATTGCCAATGGCGTGGACGAATACAGGCAGCAGATCGAACGCTTCGCCAAACGTCGTTAGTCTTCGCTGTCCCTCCCATCGTTCCCGTCGTCATCGCTTCCGTTTGCGGCCGAGAGGTCGATGTCCAGCTCCACGGGGGGCGCCGTCCCGTGTCCTCGCGTTTCCTCGCGTGGCGTGGCGTAGCGTTCCGGGCGTAGCGTTTTGAGCAGGAACATGAGCAATTGGTCCGAATGTTTGACCGTGCTGCCGCACTCGTGCCCCTGATGGAACACGGGCACGGCGACGCCGGAAAGCGCACGGCGCACCGCTTCACTCTCCAGAGCGTCGATGGCGAGGTCGAGGCCGTGTTCGTCATCGACGGGGCGAAGGGTGTGTGGCTCCGTGTTCGAAAAGGGGATCGACGGGCGCGGCGGACGGCGGAAACGCGGCGCTGGTCTCCCGCCTTCTCCCATCGTTCGGGCCGCGCGAGCGGCCGCCAATAGGCAGTGAGTCTTGCGAAAAACGAGCTGGAAAAACAAAATTTGACCCCCCGTCATGCCCCCTCCCAACGGCATTTTAGCCGCACCTATTTGAAACGTTTGGGAAATATTCTAGAGAAATATTGCAATACGCTGACATTCAAGAACATATTTGTCTTGCACTCTTTGGGCGCAGTGATACAAGGTTGAACTCGTGGGAGGGATGGGCCTTCCCCACAAGCACCCTCATTGTCCGTATTTCTAGGAGAAGTAGTCATGAAGAAAGCTCTTATCGCCATGTCTCTGGTTCTCGCCTTCGCTGGTGTTTCTTTCGCCGCTGACGTCGCCGCCCCGACCGATTCCCCGGCCGCCGAGGCTGCTGCTCCCGCCAAGAAGGCCCCCAAGAAGGCCCCCAAGAAGGCTCACAAGAAGGTCGCCAAGAAGGCCCCCAAGAAGGACGCCGCTCCCGCCGCCGACAAGGCTGCCGAGTAGTATCAGCGTCTCTTGCGGTAACTTTCTCCGGGGCGCTTGCCCCGGGGGATGTTAGCCCGCGAGGTTTTCGACGAGCCCCGGAATTTTCCGGGGCTCGTTTTTTTTCGTCGGAAAGTATAGCACGGGGGGCCGGGAGCGGATGAAAGCGCCGGCGCATTGGCCGGGAAAAGGGCGGATTTTCCTGGTTGACAGGGCTGTGCGCGCGGTTGTCGCGGCCCGCTGTCCCGGACCTCCCCGCGGGACGTTGCCAGGGCGGCGCGGAAGGGATAAGGTCGGTTTCCAAGACGCTTGATGCGTCCCTGTGTTGTAACCTTCAGCAAGGGAAGGCCCGTGGCGAAGCCGAATTATCAGTACGAGAAGCGCATAAAGGAACTGGCCAAGAAAAAAAAGAAGGAAGAAAAGCTCCGTCGTCGTCAGAGCGCTCGTCGTGACGAAGGCGGAACGGAGTCCGGCCCCGAGTCCTCCCCCGAGGTGGGCCAGGCCCCCGCGACCTCCACGGACCAGACGCCGGCGTAAGCCTGGCGTCCCGTCCCGGCCGCCCCCTTCCGGGGCGGCTAGAACGCCATCGAGAGGCTGATGGCCCCGAACATCTGCGGGCTGCTCTGTCCCTCGTATTCTTCCGTGCGTAGCACGTGGGTGTAGGTCAGTTTGACCGACCCCAACATCACTCCTATGCCCGCGTAAAGGTCGGCGACGAAATTCCTCTTCGGTACGCTGGGGCTCTTTTCCCATGTGTTACCGTCCAGAAAGATGTTGCGCGCCACCGCCCGGCCTTCCGCCCTGGCGAAGACGTGCATGCCGTACGTGGCGTCGTCGCGCAGCCGTGGATCGTTCGCGTCCGCCGGAGCGGAGACTCCGCCGCCAGGCCCGATGAGCGACGTGCCGAAGTCCTTTGGCAGGCGATGGCCCACCGCACTTCGAACCCCGCGTCGGCCTGGGTGAGCACGTTGCCCACCGTTGCACCGAAGCGCGGGGCAGCACGTCCCATGCGACTTCGTGACCGAGATCGCCGCGCGCCGCGCGCAGGGTGCGCTGCCACGAGAGCATCACTCCCGGTTCGTCGTGAATCTGATTCTTCCAACCCTCGGCCTTTTTGAAGCCCACGAGCGTGTGGTCGTTGTTTGGCACTTCGCCCGCGCGGAGGGTCCCACGAGGCCCAGCGTGGTTTCGAAGGTGTCCAGCTGATCGGCCGTCTTGGCGTGCAGGGCCAGGGACGCGTATGTCCAGCCGGCGTGGCGGCGGTCGTCGGGCCGTTCCGCTTCAGATTCTTCGTTGTTTTCCAGTGAGTTGACGCAATGGAGACGGCGGCAGAAACACGCCGTCAGCAGGCAGAGGGCCAGGGCCGCGAACCGGTCGGAAGTGAGGTCGCGATGCGCATGGTCGGGGTGTGCCCGCGTCCGCGCGGCCTGTCAACAGCGTGCGCACGACGACGCGTTGCGGTTACTGGCCGCGATGCTGAATCGACGCAATCATCGCGTGGCGCGTCGCCAGTCCGTTGCGCGGGCATGAATCCTGCTTTAACCTGGACAAAACCCCTTTCGGGAGGTGCGTCCATGCGCAGGGAACTGCGGATTCTGCTTTGCGCCGCCTTGCTCGCGATCGTCGCGATGTTGGCCGGGTGCGGCTCGCCGGGCATTGAGCGCATGGACGTGACGTGGCTGACCGACCCGCCGCCGCGCTGGGCGCTCTACCCGGGATACCGGCAAGAAATTCCCTGTCCGAAGGGCGCCGTGTACCGCGTGGAGGCGCACAGTCAGGGGGCGATCATCGCCGGCGGGGCCATCGCCGCTCTGCCCGGCGGTCTGGCTTTCCGCCCTCTGCCCGGCTCCCGCGGCATCGACGCCGAGGCGTTGGATGAGACGCATCTCGTCGTTTACGTCACCTTGCGTGATAGCGATGGACAGTCGCGCCGTCTGCTCGCCCTGCGTGTGGAACACCGCGATGACAAAATCTATTTCGAGTTTCCGAAGTAGGTTGCCGCGCCATTTCGCCTCTTGCCCACGGACTGGAGCGGGTGTAGTCCCCCGCGCATGAATACGCGATCGTTCGTCCGAATTTTGCCGGTTCTGTCAGTTCTCGTCCTGTTGCTCGCCGCCTGTGCGGAAAAGTCCGCGCAGCCGGTCGTCCCGCCCGCCGGTCAGGGGCCCTCGCCGCTGGCCGCCCAGGATTGGCGGCGTCCCGTCTTCTACTACGCCACCAACCGTCAGGCCCTGGCCAACACCTCGCTCGGGGCGAGGTTCGGTGGTATCCGCTCGCGGCAGATGAGCTATGGTCAGCTGCTCGTGAGCGCCAGCGGCGGGAAGGGCGACGGTTCCGACCTGTATAATGTGAATGTCTCGCTGGACCGCGTGACCCGTATGACCCCCACGCGCGCCTTCTCCGACATCGAACGCGCCGCCGCCAGAACCCCCGGGCACGAGGTCCTGCTGTTCATCCATGGCTTCGATAATTCCTTTGACGACGCGGCCGTCACCGGCGCGCGCATCGGCGTCGGGCTTCACTTCAACGGGGCCATGCTCCTGTACAGCTGGCCCAGCGCCGGCAACCCCGCCACATACGTTGCCGACCGCAACAACGCCTATTGGGCCGTCTCCGGGCTCAAACAGCTGCTCACCCAGCTCACCAACGATCCCTGGATCGGTCGCGTCAGCATCATCGTGCACAGCATGGGCAACGAGGTGCTCATCCGCGCCTATAGTGAACTTGCCGGCAAATGCGCCAGCGAACGCAGCTGCGCCAACCTGCGGAAAATTCGTACCATTGTCCTCGCCGCGCCCGACATCGACCGCGAAATCTTTCTCGAGCAGTACGCCGCGAAGATGTCCAGCCTCGACGCCCGCGTCGTGCTCTACGCCAACAGCAACGACATAGCCCTCGCCGCGTCCACCCTGCTCCAGGGTGAGGACTACCAGCGTCTTGGCAAATACGTCCTGTGCATCCCCGGCATCGGCGTCACCGACGTCTCCGACGTCAAGACCGACGTCCTCGGCCATTCTTGGATCGCCCAGAGTCGCGCCGTGATGCGGGATCTGCAGTGCGTCATCTCCGAAAACTGCAATCGCTATGCATCCGGGAATTTGCGTGAGATCGGTTGCTCCACCAACCAGCGTTACTCCCTGCCTGGCGTCGGCAATCGCGTCGATCCCGCCACCAATGGCACCAACTATTGGAAGTTGATAGTGCCCGGCGCCGGCTCCGGCGCGCCCAGCGCCGCCAGCTTCGGCATCAAGATACCGTCGTTGCCGTCCATCCTGAAATAGAGAGGAAAGAATCGGGGGAAACCTTTCCGCTGGAAAGGTTCTCCCCCGTGCCCCCTTCCAAAGGCTTTTACAGGTGACACGGGCACGGCCCGGGCTTTGTTGCCCTGTTCTAATCTTTGATGATTAATGGAAATGTCCTTCCCCCAAAGAAGCGGCCCGGGATGGCGAAAGCCTTTCCGGGCCGCTTCTTTAAGGCGTCGGGAAGTGTTGGGTTTCTTTTCCCTTTGCCACACCAGCGGAACCTGCACGCTCCGATTCCCGCGGTGCCGGACGTTGGGCTGGTCCCCCTCGAATCTTACGGCTTTTGAGCGCATCGATGGTGAAGGCCTCATACCGAGGAACGCAGCGTAGTGCGCTCGTGATTTTATCCTTCCGCTTGGCCGGCGTGTTTTGAACATGCACTGGTCGCGGAAGTTCACCGTCGGCTTTGCGGCGGCGAACTTCCGCGAATATGGGATTCCAAAGGGCGCATGCCCTTTGGTGGGGTGCAGGGGCGAAGCCCCTGTCTCGATCATGTTGGTGAGGGGCCGGTCGCCCTCGGAATCTTCACGCCGGAAAAACGCGGGGCTGGCCGAACGGCCTGCGGCGAGGGCGCGGGGGGCAAACCACGGGGCTGCTGCTGAATATTGTCTCAGTTGTGGGCGGCGTGGTCGAGAGTGTCGGCGAGGCGCGATTCGAGCAGGGAGCTGAGCAGGGCGAAAAGGGCGAGGGCGCTGCCGGGGTCCTCGTTTTCGAGGCGCTTGAGAGCCTCGGCGGGGAGGAAGGAAATGGCGCAGTCGGAGAGGGCGGTGACGGTTCCCGGCGCTCCGGCGTTTTTGACGGGCTGGGCCTGGCCGGCGATGCTGCCTGGTCCGAGGGTGCGCAGCCGGGTGGCGCGGCCGTCGGATTCGACGCGGGTTTCCTCGGCCTGACCGGAGACGAAGAGGAACAGCCCCTCGGACGGATCGCCCTGCCGCAGGAGAACGTCGTCCTTCTTGGCGTGTCGCGCGAGCAGGTGGGGGCCGAGGCGTTCGACGAGGGATTCGAAGCGCTCGGCCTGTTCGAGGCGGTCCATCATGTCGTCGACGGCGAGATCGAAGAGCTGGTCGCGAGCGTCGGTTTCGGGGGCGTCGAGGCGGGCGCGCTCCTCCTCCAGGATGGCGTCCTCGCAGAGCTCCAGGGCGCGGTCCAGGTCGGGGGCGAAGAGGGCGCGGTCGGTTTCCGCGGGCTCCGCGCGGCGCATTTGCGTTTCGAGGCCAGCGGGGGGCGTGGCGAAGGTGAGTCGCCAGCCGGAGGCGGCGCTGCGCTGGAGCATGCGTAGGAAACAGTTGATGGCGGAGGAGTCGAAGCCGGTGACCTCGGAGAAATCGAGGATGAGGTGCGCGCGGTTCTGGGCGTCGGCCGCGCGGGATTGCAGACATTCGCCGACGGTTTGGCTGAGGGCGTTGGCCGAGCCGAAGAACAGGTAGCCGGCGACCTTGAGCACACGGATGTCCTGCCCACGGGCACGCAGGAGGTGCTGGTCGGGCACGGGGCGGTTGTGCGTGCTGGAGAGGGTGGTCGCGTCGGCGGTTTGCCGCACCACGGGCAAACGACTGTATTGGACGACGAAGATGATGGCGGCGGCGAGCAGCCCGAAGCCGACGCCGGAGAGGAATCCGAACACGCCGATGGCGCAGAGGATGGCCAGTATGAGCGCGTATTCGACGCGGGTGACCTTGGGGCGGGTGGCCACGGCCCAGTCGAGAAGGGTGGCGACGCCGAGGAAGATGACGAGCCCGCCGAGGACGAAGCGTGGGAACAGGCTGAGGGCGGCCGCGCCGAAGAAGGTCGCCACGCCGATGACGATGGCGCTGGCGAGGCCGACCAGCCGGGAGTCGCTTCCGGTGGCGGGCCCGAGCATGGAGAAGCTCAGGGCGGTGTAGCCGGTGGGGGCGGCGGCGGGGCCGGCGACGAGGTTGGCCAGGGCGTTGACGTAAAGTTCGCGTTTCAGGTCCACGTCGCGGCGAGTGGCTGTCTCCAGCCCGCTGGAGATGAGCAGCAGGGAGATGGCCGAGACCAGCGGAATGGTGCACAGTTGCGGCAGCTGCGGGATGAGGGCGTCCCAGCGCACCATGGCGCGGTCCGCGGCGGTGAACACGGGCCAGAGGGCGCCGCTGGGCATGTCGCCAAGGAGCAGACCGGCGCTTTTGGCTTCGGCGAGGCTTTGGCCGGTGCCGAGCAGCCAGGCGGCGAAGAGGCCGATGGCCAGCAGCAGGACGGCCGGCAGCACGTACATGCTTTTGAGCCGGCTCAGGCCCACGAGCAGCGCCAGGGCAAGGGCGATGGCCGGGGCCA
The DNA here is from genome assembly GCA_020692325.1 of Desulfocurvus sp. Taxonomy (GTDB): domain Bacteria; phylum Desulfobacterota; class Desulfovibrionia; order Desulfovibrionales; family Desulfovibrionaceae; genus Humidesulfovibrio. Next base: position 131,284 of record JAIMKR010000002.1, on the reverse strand, counting down.
GGCGCAGGGCCGCGTGGGCGGTGCAGAGCTGCTGGAGTCCAGTGAGAGTCAGCGGGGCGTCGGCCACGATGGACACGCCGCCGCTGACGAGCAGCCAGCCGATGCCAGCCATGAAGCCGCCGACCACCGGGTAGGGCATGTAGCGCATGAGGTTGCCCAGGCCGAAGCGGCCCATGAGCAGGAACAGGGCAGCCGAGGCGACGGTGGAGACGAGTATGGCCGCGCCGACGGTGACGAAGGCCTGTTGCGGGGTGCCCGTCGTCGCCAGCGAGGCTGCGATGCCCGCGGCCACGGAGCCGAGGATGGCCGAGGGTGCGTCCTCAACCACGGAGATGGCCATGGGCAGACCGCTGCACATGGTGACGACCACGCAGAAGACGAAGCTGCCGAAGAGCGTGAGTCCGGCGCCCCTGGCGGCGTAACCGGCGAGCGGACCGGAGAAGATCAGCGAGGCGAGGGAGAGCTCGACCACGATGACGAGCAGCCCCAGCACAAGGCCGGCGCTGACGGCGGGTATGAGCCGCGCGGGGTCGGTAACGTCGGCCGCGAGTTCTCGTAAACGCGCTTGAAGCATGAGACAGGATAGCCTTCCTTGAAGGGAGTTGCAATCGGGAACAGCGTCTCGGGGCGTGGAATAGCAAAGAAAAGCCCCGGGCGCGAGCAAGCGACCGGGGCTTTGGGCAACCGGGCCGGGCCCGGAATTATTTCTCTTTCTTTTTCTTATGCTTTTTCTTGGCCGGGGCCTCGTCGCCGTCGTCGGCCGACTTTTTCTTTTTGGACTTGGACACGGTGGCCGTTTCGTCGTCGGCATCGCCACCATATTTCTTCTTGGACTTGGAGACCTTGCCGTGCTTCCTGGTCGTCCGCTCCTCGTCCTCGTCCGCGTGCTTCTTTTTGGACTTGGAGACCTTGGCTGGGGCCTCGTCGGCGGTCTCGTCGCTTTCGACCTTGGATTTTTTGCTCTTCTTCTTGGATTTCTTGGACGTTTTTTCGACATCGGCCTGGTCGTCGTCGGAGCCGCTGTCGCCGCGTTTGTAACGCTTGGAATGCTTGGAGCGCTTGGAGTGCTTGGCGCTCTTTTTGACCACGGGCGCGGTCGACTCGCCCTCGTCGTAGTCCTCATCCTCGCCCTCGGGCGAGCGCTGCATGGCCAACATGCCCTGCACGGCGGTGAGGTTGCGCGGGAAGATGTTCAGCGAGCGGGCGAAGAGGCGTTCGGCCTGCTTGTCCTGATTCTTCCCCATGTGCGCCCAGCCCATGCCGTCCAGCGCCTCGGCGTAGGGCGGCTCGTGGAGGTCGCGCAGCTGGCTGAAGACATGGAGGGCCTTGTTGTACTTGTGCTGCTGGTAGGCGCTCCAACCCAGCTTATCCAGAAGGTGGCACCACTTGTCCCACGAGGGCGAGCTGAGGGGCGCACGCGCCGCGAGCTTGCCGAAGCAGTTCTCGGCGGTGGCCCAGTCGGCCTGCAGATAGGCGGTGGCACCAAGGCCGAAGAGCGCCTCCATGCTGGCTGGCGATCCGACCAGGATGCGTTCGAAGCCGCTGCGGGCGGCGGGCAGGTTGACGGCGTACAGCTGGCTCCAGCTCAGGTCCACGGCCAGGGCGTTGAGTTCGGCGTGTTGGCCGAGCAGGCCGGAGAGTTCCTGGTCGTCGAGGTAGGCGGGGTCGAGGTTCATTCCGGCGAGCAGTTCGTCGCGCGCCTGTTTGACGTCATCCGTCTCCACCAGGGTGAAGGCCAGGCCGTAGTGTGGCGCGGCCAGACCGGGATCGAGGACCACGGCGCGGTGGAAGTCGTCCATGGCGTCGCGCAGGCGGCCTTCGGAAAGGGCGGCGAATCCACTGGCGCTCATGCGGTCCAACCGCTCCAGCCGCGATTGCGGGGCCTGTTTTTGTGTGGTCTCGGCCTCCTGGGGGCGGCCTTCACGACGCAGCAGCAGGGTCAGTGCGCGCCAAGCCCGGGAGTTTTTGGAATCGAGGCGCACTGCGTCGCGCAGGTGGGGCTCGGCCAGGTTCAGGTGCCCGCGCGAGAGCAGGGCCAACCCGTCGCCGAGGTGGGCGTCGGCGTCGTCCTTGTTCACGGTGATGAGCGTTTGGAACAGCGCGTGGGCCTTGTCCTCCTGGCCGGCCCAGAAGCTGGCCCAGGCCAGGGCGCGGCGGCCCTCGCGGCTGTTGGGGTTCTGCCGCAGGTATTCCTCGAGGTAGGGCGCGGCCGTGGTGGGATAAAGCCTACGGGAGTAAGCCTCGCCCATCTCTAGGAAAAGGTCGGTGTATTCCGGCCGGGAGCGCATGAGTTCGAGCACTTCCGGCGTGGCGGCGAAATCGGGGTTGAGGAAGATGGCCTCGGCTAGGCTGCGGCTGGCTTGTTCGGCCTTGCCCTCGCGGGCGAGGGTGATGCCCATGCCATACGCGCCCATGGGCAGATTGGGGTTCTGCCGACGCGCCTCGGCGAAGGCGGACAGGGCGTCGTCATACTCGCCCAGGCGCAGGCGCGCCCAGCCCAGGCCGTTCCAGCCGGCGGTGGAGCGCCGTTCCTGGGCCACCAGCCGGAAGAATTCGGCGGCGGAGGCGTCGTAGTCGCCGCGATCGAAAAGAATGCGCGCCGCGGAAAGCCGGGCGTCCACGTAATCCGGCCGGGACTTGAGGGCGGCGCGAAAGGAGTCGAGCGCCTTTTGCGTGTTGCCCTGCGCCAGTTCGAGGTGGCCGAGCGTGCCCAGCCCCAGGGCGTTCTTGGGATCTTTGGCCAGGGCGCGGTCCAGCAGCTCGCGCGCCTTGTCCGGGTCGCCCAGGGACATGGCCGAGGCGGCCTGCCCGACCAGCGCGCCGGGATCGCCCGGGCGTTTGGTCAGGGCGTCGTCGAAGGCGTGGCGGGCGTCCTCCGGGCGGCCAAGACGCAGGTCGCTCCAGCCCACGCCGATGAGGCAGGCGGCGTCGCCGGCGTCCACGTCGGCCAGGTAGCGGGTGAGTTTTTCCAGGCCGTTGGCGTAGCTTGCGCGGTGGAAGTAGGCCAGACCCCAGTTCTTGAGCACGGGCCGCAGCAGCGGGTCCTCCTGGATCTGCTTGGCGAAGGGACCGGCCATGTGCGGATCCGCGTTGACCAGGCGGCGCAGCACGGGCAGGGCCTGGGCCGTCTTCCCCTGGGCGAGCAGCACGCGGACCTGCCCCTGGAGACCCTCGGCCCGGTAGTATTTGCCGTCGGCCAGCGCGGCGTAGCCGGGGAGGGCCGCTTCGGCCATGCCGCCGGACTCCTGCAGGCGCGCGGTCTTGAGCCGGGCCAGCTCGTCGCGGGGGGCGTCGCCCGGGAGATGCGATTCGCGTTGGATCGTCCGCGCCCAGGCGTCCACCGCCCCGCGGAGGTCGTTCGTGCGGGCGTGGGCGTCGCCAAGGGCGAGGAAATATTCCTTGGGCGAGCCGAGCACGTCCTGGCCGTCCTTGCCGGCTTCCAGCTGTTTGAGCGCCTCGGCGGCGTCCTCGCGTCCGAGGGCGATGAGTCCCAGACCCAAATGGGCGTCCATGGGCACGGATTCGCGTAGCATGTCCGGCAGTCTATTTTCTCCGGAAACGGGCGCGGCCTTGCTCAGCGCCTCGTCGAACAGGCGCGCTGCGGCGGAGGTCCGCCCGCGGGCGTAGGCCGCCCATCCGGCGCCCAGCAGGCCGACGGGGGCCATCTCGGCGTTTTTGCGCACGGTCTCGAATTGTTCCTCGGCCTCGGGCAGGTGGTTCAGTTTGAGCAGGGTGAAGCCGAGCATGGCGCGCAGATGCGGCGACTCCTCGTCGTCGGGGGGCGCGGGTGGGGCGGCCTGGTGCGAGAGAGAGGAGAAAGCCGGAGGGGCTTCGGCCGTGGTGTGCTGCGATCCCTTGGACAGGGCGGTGCGCAGCACCTTGGCCGCCTCGTCGAATTTGCCCTCCCGGTACAATCCCAGCCCCTGGATGTAGGGCGATTCCGCCCGGGCGGGCGCGGGGGCGAGAGCGACGAGACAGGCGGCGAGAAGCATCGCCGGTGCGAGAAGAACGAGGGCGGACACGCGGGAGCGCATTGGGGAGATCTCCTTCACTGGGCTCGCCCGAAAGACCCGGGAGTGGGGCTGGCGGCCGGGGGGGACTATGCCCCACGGAAGGCGTGCTCGTCCACACCCGAGCGGGGCGCGGCGGCCGTTGGCGGCTTATTTTTCCGACGGGGCGGCGCGTTCGCCGCGCGTACGCTCCAGCGAGTGGTCCAAACTGCGTCCCAGGCGCTCCACCGCCTCGCGCGAGGCGTCGTACATGTAGCGCAGGCGTTCGCGCAGGGCGGCGTGGGCCGAATGCTGTTCCGAGTCCCCGGCGGTGGCGTTGCCGTGCTCCGTGGACGAAGCGCCGCCAGAAAGCGCGGTCAGCTGCCGGTCGGCTTGGTCCAGCGTGGCGCGCAGGTCGTCCACGTCCCGGCGGATGGAGGCCAGCTCCTCGGCGTCGCGGGCGCGGTCCTCGGCGTTTTGACGCTCCAGGTCGTCCACGCGCCGGCGCAGATCGCCGATGGGATCGTCGGCGGAGGATTTGACGGCCGGTCGTTGCCCGGTCTGACGTTCGCCGCCGGAGCAGCCGGGCGCGATGGCGAGCGCCGCGAAAAACAGCGCGGCGGCTGCGGGGGGGATTCGGTGGCGGCCGCGCACGACTCAGGCCTTGGAGAGGTCCATGTCGCGGGAGAACACGCCCGGGGTCTCCTTGACCACGGCCTGCCCGGCGATGACCCGCTTCCCATCGAAGGTGAGGGTGGGGCCGCCGTGCAGCTCCCAGCCGTTATTGAGGGCCTCGCTCACGCGCAGGCAGAACGTGGCGTCGTCCGGGCCGGTGAGGTAACGGTAGAGTTTCATTTCGCCTCTCTTGCGCGTCGCGCGCCGTTCACGGGCACGCGGGCGACGATCTTTTCATAATAAAGTTGGTCCATCTCCAGACACACGGGCCGGCGTCGGCTCGCGTTGAGCTTGGCGATCATGAGATTGAGGCGCCGCATCTGCCGATAGCGTTCGTTTTCGTCGGTCATCCCGGCCAGCAGGTCACGCGCGGTACGGATCTCCCGTTCGGCCTCCAGCTCTCTGGGGGCAGGCAGCCGGCATTTTTGAGCACCCGCCAGGCCATGCGCAACTCCTCGGGCACGTTGGCCCCATCGTCGGGATCGAGCGGTTTGCCTCGGCCGGGCAGGTTGTCGAACGCGCCTTTTCCCTGCGTCTCTTTGATGCGCTCCTCGGCGATCCGTTCGGTGAAGGCCAGCGAGAGACTCATGAAACGCATGGTGCGGTGCCCGACGAGGATTGTCAACAGGCCGCGTGTGGAGGGCGATTATCGGCGAAATTGGACTTCACGCCTCTTTACAGCGACGTGGGAGTGTTTAAAATAAGGGTGTCGGGGAACGCTCCCCGGACTGGAAGCGGCCAAGGCGGAAAAAGGAGGTGTGAGCCAATGTGCAAAGCTCGCGAAAATCTGGCGGATCGAGCCGCCCCTCGCACAAAAGAATAGTGCGCCGCAACAAAGAGTCCCGCAGTCCCGCCGCAAGAGGGGGACGGGGAACGGCCGGGTGACCCGGCAGCGGCGCACAACCTGTTTTCCCCGCCGAAATTTTCCCCTTACTTTTCCTCACATCCCCCGTAAGGAGTCCCTCCCCGCATGGCACCCTGGTATGTCGCCCTGATCATGGGCATTGTGGAGGGGCTCACCGAGTTCCTTCCGGTCTCGAGCACAGGTCATCTCATCCTCGCCGGCGGCCTTATGCGCTTCACCGGCCCCAAGGCCGAAACCTTCGACATCGCCATCCAGCTCGGCGCGATTCTGGCCGTCGTCGTGCTTTACCACGACCGCTTCACCGGCCTGTTGCGCACCGATCCCCGGCGGCCGCTTTCCGGTCCGCGCGGCGTGTGGCTGCTGTTCCTGACCTCGCTGCCGGCGCTGATTATCGGTTTCCTCACGCGCAACGTCATCCGTGAGCATCTTTTCGGGCCGCGCACGGTGGCTGCGGCCTTCGCCGTGGGCGCGGTGATGATGTTCGCCGTCGAGGCCTACGCCGCGCGCCGCGCCCGTTCGCGCCGGCACGTCATCTCCGGGCTGGACGCCGTGACTCCTCGACTGGCCTTCGGAGTGGGAATGTTCCAGTGCCTGGCGCTGTGGCCGGGCTTTTCGCGCTCCGGCGCCACCATCATGGGCGGCATGTTGTTGAACACCGATCGCAAGACCGCCGCGGAGTATTCGTTCCTTGCCGCCGTGCCGGTGATGTGCGCGGCGGTGGGCTACGACATGCTCAAGAGTTGGCGTCTGTTCAGCCCGGAGGATTTCGCATTTCTGGCTGTGGGGTTCGTGGTCTCGTTCCTCGCCGGCTGGGCCTCGGTCAAGGTTTTCGTGGGCTTGGTGTCGCGCGTGTCGCTGCGTCCGTTCGCGGTGTACCGGCTTTTGGTCGCGCCCGTGGTATGGTTGTTCTGGCCCAAGTGAGGTCCGGCGGGCCTTTGGGTCGATTCCTTGCAATCCTCCATTCACTACGTTATGCTGCGCTATTCGCCGAATAGCGCGCGAAATTTTCGTCTGACCTTCCCAGGAGGACCCGCATGACCCGGAAAGACCGCACCGAGGGCATCTATAGCCGTCGCGAGGTGCTCGACGATTCCGAACGCCGTCAATATTATCAGTTGCAGCTCAAGGATCTTCTTTACTACGCCTACCGTTACTCGGAGGACGTGAAGAAGCGCTTCGACCGCGCGCAGTTCAACGTGGAGAAGTTCCGCACCCTTTCCGACCTGAAGCACGTGCCCATCCTCAAGAAGAAGGAACTCATCTTCCTGCAGAGCATGGGGCCGCGCCTGGGCGGCCTGCTCACCAAGGATCTGGGCGAACTTCGGCGCGTGTTCCTCTCGCCCGGCCCCATCTTCGATCCCGAGGACCGGCTGGACGACTACTGGGGCTGGACCGAGGGTTTCTACGCCGTGGGGTTCCGCCCCGGCGACGTGGCGCAGATCACCCTGCCGTATCACATGGCTCCCGCCGGCCTCATGTTCGAGGAGCCGCTCAAGAATCTCGGTTGCGCCGTGATCCCCGCCGGTCCGGGCAACACCGGCAGCCAGCTGGACATCATGCAGAAGCTGCGCGTGACCGGCTACGTGGGCACGCCTAGCTACCTGCTGCACTTGGCCCAGAAGGCCGAGGAGAGCGGGCTTTCCCTGCGCAAGGATCTGTTCCTCGAGGTTGCCTTCGTCACCGGCGAGAAATTCTCCGAGAAAATGCGCAACACGCTGGAGAAGAAGCTCGATTGCGTCATGCGCCAGGGCTACGGCACTGCGGACGTGGGCTGCATCGGCTACGAGTGCTACCACAAGTGCGGCCTGCACCTGAGCAATCGCGCCTACGTGGAGATTTGCCACCCGGACACCGGCATTCCGCTGAAGGACGGCGAGGTGGGCGAGATAGTGGTCACGGCCTTCAACAAGACCTATCCGCTCATCCGGCTGGCCACGGGCGACCTCGGCTACATCGATCGCGCGCCGTGCCAGTGCGGCCGCACCAGCCCGCGGCTGGGCAACATCGTGGGCCGCGTGGACACCACCGCCCGCATCAAGGGCATGTTTGTCTACCCCCATCAGGTGGAGCAGGTCATGGCCAAGTTCGAGGAGATCAAGCGCTGGCAGATCGAGGTCACCAACCCCGGTGGCATCGACGAGATGGTGCTCTCCATCGAATCCGGCGCCTTCAAGCGCGAGGAGGAGCTGCTGCACACCTTCCGCGAGCGCATCAAGCTGCGTCCCACCCTCAAGATCCTCGCCCCCGGCACCCTGCCGCCGCAGATCCGGCCCATCGAGGACAAGCGTACCTGGGATTAACCCTCGGGAGACTTCATGTCCCATCCGACCATCACCCGCGCCCCGGCAACGAAAAGCTGCCGGGGCGCGGCCCTTTCGGCCCTCGTCCTGCTCATCGCGCTGGTGGCCGGCTGTGCCCGTCCCGCGCCCACGGACGCGCCAATGCTCATCTCCGCGTTGCCCGGCCCCGGTGGCCTGCTCGACGAGGGGGGGGACCTCCTCGAACCCGACGCCTTCGCCGCCCGCGCCAGCAAAGCCGACTATGTGCTCATCGGCGAAGGGCACGTGAATCCCTGCGATCACGCGACCGAGCGCCGCCTGTTGGCCCTGCTGGCGGACGACAGCTCGAAACTGGTCGTGGGGCTGGAGATGGTGCCGACCACCCGCACGGACGCGCTGCGTGGATACCTGTCCGGAAAAATCTCCCTTGACGCCCTGCCCGCCGCGCTGGATTGGGGCAAGACCTGGGGGTACCCGTTCCGCGCCTACGCGCCGATTTTTGAACTGCTGCGCGCGCGCGGCCTGCCCGCCGCCGGGCTCAACGTGCCGCCGGATGTCGTTCGCCGGCTCTCCGCCGCCGCGCAGGACAACTCCACCGATCCCGCCGCCACTCTTTCGGCCGGGGACCGCGCGTTGCTGCCGGCCCGGATCATTCCGCCCGCGCCGGAGCAGTTGGACGAGCTGCGCGAGGTCATGGCCATGCATCCCGGCGGCGAAGCCGGTTCAGAGCGGCTGGAGCGCTTTGTCTACATCCAGAGCGTGTGGGACAGCGCCATGGCCGAGCAGGCCGTGCGCCTGCGCCATGAGACCGGCCGCCGTGTTGCGGTGCTCGCTGGCGATGGCCATGTGGAGGGCGGCCTGGGCATCGCCCGGCGTCTCCGCGTGCTGGATCCCGGCGCGAGGATTCTGCTCGTGGCCCCTTGGCGCGGCGACGCCTTCGACGCTGAATACGAGTCCGCCGACGGGCAGGTGCGCTATTTCTGTCCGGTGAGCTTCGAAAGCCGCATGGGCATGGTGCTGGAAAACAGCCCGCGCGCGCCTGGCGTCGATCCCGGCAAGGACGACGACGCGTGGCGCGTGGTGGTGCGGAGTGTGACGCGCGGCTCCCGGGCCGAGGCGGCTGGCCTGCGTCCCGGCGACGTGGTGGAGCGGGCCGGCGGCTACCGTATGCTCTCGCTCTCCGTGTTGCACCTGGCGGGCAGCGACGCCTACCGCGCGAGAAAGTCCCTCGTGCTCGTGGTGCGCCGGGGCGATGCACGCTATTCCATCGATCTGGGCGCGCTCGGCGCGAGCGGACCGACGACTGGGGCAGCGGCCGGGCCGACGGCCAAACCAGCCACGGAACCGGCGCGCGAATCCGAATCCGTCGCCGCGCCCGTGGCGCAACCAGTGGGGAAGTAGTCATGCCCGAACTTCCCGAGGTTGAAACCATCGCCCGCACCCTGGCCCCGGACGTGCTGGGGCGGGACATCGCGCGCGTGGAGGTTTTCGATCCCGCCGCCCCGCAGCCAAACGGCGCGACACTGGCTGCGCTCGTGACCGGTCGCCGTGTGGAGCGGGTGGGCCGGCGGGCCAAACTGCTGCTGCTTTTCCTCTCGTCCCGGCCGGGTGGGGACGTGGACTACGGGGGGGCGGTGCTGGCCGCGCATCTGCGCATGACCGGACGGCTCATCATCCTGCTTCCGGGCGCTACCACGGCCAACACGCGCGTGGTTTTCCACCTTTCCGACGCCACCCGGCTGGCCTTCGCCGACGTGCGGCGCTTCGGCACGCTGCACGCCTTCCCCGTGGGCGTGCCGGGCCGGGGCATCGAGACCTGGCCGTTCTACGCGAACCTTGGACCGGAGCCGCTGGAAATGACGGCGCGGGAGTTCCGCGCGCGGCTGGGCGGTGGGCGGACGCGCGTCAAGGCGCGCTTGCTGGATCAGTCCGTCATCGCGGGCGTGGGCAACATCTACGCCGACGAGTCCCTGTTCCGCGCGGGCATCCGGCCGGACACGCCGGTGGACGCCATCGGCCCCTCCGGGCGCGACAAACTGTTCACCGCCCTCGTGGACGTGCTGCGGCTGGCCATCGCCGAGAACGGCAGCTCCATCCGCGACTACCGCGACGCCCACGGCGACGCCGGAGCCTTTCAGAATCATTTTCGCGCCTATGGGCGCGAGGGCGAGGCCTGCCTCGTGTGCGGAGCGGCCATGCGAACCATGCGCGTGGCCGGGCGCACCAGCACATTCTGTCCCAACTGCCAGCCGGTGCCGGATGGCAAGACGCGCTGACCGTCCCCACTGCCGGGCCTTCCCTTTCGGTTCGCACCGGGATATGCTTTTGAACACTACGTTCAGACACAATCGGAGGAACGTCATGATCGAAAGAACCGGCCTCGTCACCATGCGTGGCAATCCACTGACCCTCGTTGGTCCGGCCGTGTCCGTCGGCCAGAAAGCCCCGGATTTCACCGTGGTCACCAATGATGTGGAGCCCGTCAGCCTGTCGAATTTTCTGGGCAAGCCGCTGGCGCTCGTCAGCGTGCCCTCGCTGGACACTCCCGTGTGCGCCGTCGAGACCCGGCGCTTCAACGCCGAGGCGGCCAAGCTCGGCGCGGACGTGCGCATCCTCACCATCAGCATGGATCTGCCCTTCGCCCAGAAACGCTGGTGCGGGGCCATGGGCATCGACAAGGTCCAGACCCTCTCCGACCATCGCGACGCCTCCTTCGGCCAGAATTACGGCGTGCTCATCAAGGAGTTGCGGCTGCTGGCCCGCGCCGTGTTCATGGTCGACAAGGCCGGCGTCGTCACCTACACGGAGCTTGTGCCCGAGGTGGGCGACGAGCCCAACTACGCGGCCGTGCTGGCCGCCCTGGCCAAGACCGTGGCGTAACGCACCGGTTGCCCCACGGGGGCATGGGAAAAAAGAAAAGGCCGGGTTTTCGCCCGGCCTTTTTCGTTGTGGAAGCGCCCCGCGGCCGGTCTCAGCCGCCGGTCTTCATCTTTTCGATGAGCTGGCGCAGCTTGCCGGCCTGCCCGGCCAGGTCGCCCACGGCCTGGGCCGACTGGGTCATGGCGCTGGCGGTTTCGCCGGAGATCCGGTTGATTTCCTCGATGCTTCTGTTGATCTGTTCGCTGGCGGCGCTTTGTTCCTCGCTGGCGGCGGCGATGGCGCGCACCTGGTCGGCTGCGTTCTCCACCAGACCGACGATTTCGCGCAGGGCCTCGCCGGACTTCTTGGAGAGCTCGGTGGCCAAATCCACGGCCTTGGCCGCCTGATCGAAGTTGGCGATGTTCTTGGCCGTGCCGGTCTGGATGCCGGTGATGGACTCGCCCACCTCGCGGGTGGCGGTCATGGTCTTCTCAGCGAGCTTGCGCACCTCGTCGGCCACCACGGCGAATCCGCGTCCGGCGTCGCCGGCGCGCGCGGCCTCGATGGCGGCGTTGAGCGCCAGCAGGTTGGTCTGGTCGGCGATGTCGGTGATGACGCCCATGATCTGGCCGATGCCGTCGGCCTGCTTGCCGAGCGTCCCCATATCCTCCTTGAGCACCAGGGTCTGCCGCGCCACTTCGCCGATGCTCTTGACCGCCTCGTCGACCACGGTCGCACCGTTGGATGCCTTGGAGCGGGCCTGGGCGGAGGATTCCGCCGCCTGCGAGGCGTTCTTGGCGACCTCGAGCACGGTGGCGTTCATCTGCCCCATGGCCGTGGCGGTCTCGGAAACGCGCTGGGACTGGACCTCGGTGCCGCGGGAGGACTGCTCCACCTGGGCGGAGAGCTCCTCGCTGGCGCTGGAGACGATCTCCACCACCTTCTCCAGCTGGCTGGCGGCGGCGATCATGCCCTCGGCCTTGGCGCGTTCGGCGGCGGCCTTGGCCGCGTGGGCCTCGGTGGTGGCTATCTGGGCCAGCCGGGCCTGCTCGGCGGCCTCGGCGGTCTTCTGTTCGGCCTCGGCGATCTTGCCCTTCATGGTCTTGACCATGCCCTGAATGACGGCGTAGACGCCGCCCTCCCTCTTTTGCGCGCGGAAGGCCACGTCGAGGTCGCCGCCGGCGATGCGGCTGGAGACCTCACGCAGGTAGCCCGGGTCCTCGCCCAGCTGGGTCATGACGCCGCGGATGAGCACAAGCGCGATGCCCACGCCGAAAAGCGTCGCCAGAACGATGATGCTCAGGCTGAGCAACCGCCCGCTGTTGTACGAACTGGTGGCGAGTTCGGCCTCGTGTTGGCCGCCTTTGGTGTTGATCTCGATGAGCTTGGCCAGATTGTCCATGGACGAGGAGAACACCTTCAGCGCCTGCTCGTTGAGGGCGAATGCTCCTTCACGGTCATTGCGCGCCAGGGCGACGTCGATTTGTTTGGTCAGATTCGTATACTCGCCCCATTGCTTGTCGAAGGTCTCGTACATGGCCCGCTCCTCGGGCGAGGAGATGAGCGATTCGTAAACGCCCTTGGCCTTTTCGAAGGAGGCCTCGGAGTCGTGGACGCCCTTGAGCGCGTCCTCGCGTTGGGCGGGGCTGGCTATGGCGAGGTAATGCAGCTGATAGCGTCGCACCGACTGGGCGTAGTGATCGAGTTTGCCCACCTCGCGGATGCTGGGCAGCCAGTTTCCGGAAAGCTGTTCAACATCCTTATTAAGTGAGTTTAATGAGTTAAACGCAACCCCCCCACTGATGAGCATCAGCAGGATCAGCGCGCCGAACCCGAAACCGAGTTTCGTGGAGAGCTTGAGTGAGGAGAACATGTGGACCTCCTGCTGCGGTTGCGTACGAGGATGTGAATTACGTATACGAAATAACATCCTCGCGTCAACAAAGGGGGGACATCTTTATATCGACAATCTTCACACAAAACAAAGGCCGCGACGTGAAAATTCTCGCGTCGCGGCCTTTGCCGTAGTTCGTCGGCGGCCATCCGCCTTATATTCGTCGCGAAATCTAGGCGTCCTTCATTTTTTCGATGAGGGCGCGCAGGCTGCCGGCCTGCCCGGCCAGCTCGCCCACGGCCTGGGAGGACTGCCCCATGGCCGTGGCCGTTTCGCCGGAGATGCGGTTGATCTCCTCGATGCTCTTGTTGATCTCCTCGCTGGCGGCGCTTTGCTCCTCGCTGGCGGCGGCGATGGAGCGCACCTGATCGGTGGCGTTCTCCACCAGACCGACGATTTCGCGCAGGGCCTCGCCGGATTTCTTGGAGAACTCGGTGGCCAGGTCCACGGCCTTGGCCATCTGCTCGAAGTTGGCGATGTTCTTGGCGGCGCCGGTTTGGATGCCGGTGATGGAGTCGCCCACCTGACGGGTGGCGGCCATGGTCTTTTCAGCCAGTTTGCGCACCTCGTCGGCCACCACGGCGAATCCGCGTCCGGCCTCGCCTGCGCGGGCGGCCTCGATGGCGGCGTTGAGGGCGAGCAGGTTGGTCTGGTCGGCGATGTCGGTGATGACGCCCATGATCTGGCCGATGTCGTCGGTCTGTTTGCCGAGCGTGTCCATGTCCTTTTTGAGCTCCATGGTCTGCCGCGCCACCTCGGCGATGCTCTTGACCGCCTGATCCACCACGGACGCGCCGTCGGCGGCCTTGGCCCGGGCCTGGGCGGAGGACTCCGCCGCCTGCGAGGCGCTCTTGGCGACCTCGAGCACGGTGGCGTTCATCTGCCCCATGGCCGTGGCGGTTTCGGCCACGCGCTGGGACTGGACCTCGGTGCCGCGTGAGGACTGCTCCACCTGGGCGGAGAGCTCCTCGCTGGCGCTGGAGACGACCTCCACCACCTTCTCCAGCTGGTTGGCGGACCGGGCGACGCCCTCGGCGGTGTGCTCGGCCTGCTGCTTGGCCATGATGGCGTCGCTCTGGTCGAGCCAGACGGACGCGGTGCCCAGCAGATCGCCGGCCTCGTCGAAGAACGGAGCGGAGGAAATCTTGACATGCCGTGGCGCGCCGGACCGGGTGCTCACCGTCGCTTCCTTGTGCAGGGTCTTGCGTTCCCGCATGGCCTTGGTGGAGAGCGTTTCGCGTCCCTTTTCGCCGTAGATGTATTCGCCCGACTGCTCGCCCAGGTGATCCTCGGGCGTGCCGGGAATCTCCAGCAGCGCAAGCATGGCCTTGTTGGTGAACAGCGTCTTGTCCTCCGGGGAGAAGACGGAAAGCGGCGCGGCCACTCCCTGCATCACGCCCTTGGAGAAAGCCAGCTGCTTGCGCATGCTCTGCACGATGCCGAGCATGAGGGCGTACACGCCGCCCTCCCTGCGTTGCGCGTGGAAGGGACCGTCGAGGTTGCCCTCGGAGAGCTTTCGCGCCACCTCGTGCAGGTAGCCGGGATCCTCGCCAAGCTGGGTCGTCACGTCGCGGGTGAGCAGCAGCCCCATCATCACGGCGACCAGGAACGCCGCGGCCATGGCCGCGCACATGATCCACGTGGCGGTTTGCGCCAGCCGCTGGTTGGCCTCCGCGGCGGCCTTGGCGTTTCCGGTCATGTTGTCCTCAAGGCGGTCGATGGCTGTCTGATAGGTGCGGGCCGTTTCCCTGGCCTTGCCCTGCAGCAACTCCTGCGCCTCGGCCGTGCGGCCGTTGGAGGCGTAATCGAGGACGACGTTGAGAATTTCCACGTACTGCGTGCGGGCGGCGATCAGATCCGCGAGAATGGTGCGCGTTTCCGCCGGTAAATCGGCCTGCCCGAACAAATCCAGATTTTGTTTGATGGCGTTTCTGTATTTTTCGATGCTCTCCCGGGCGTTTTGGAGTTCGTCCGGGTTTCGGCTGTTGGCGGCCACCACCGCGTTGACGCGGATGCGCTGGAAGGCTGTGGAAACGTCCGAAATCTGGCTCAACGGCACGGTGATGTGCCTGTAGAGCCGCTCGTCGCTATCCTTGATGGTGGTGATTTTGACGATGCCGGTGACGCCGACTAGAACGGTCAGCAGCGCCGCCAGCGTGAAGCTGAGAAGAAGCTTTGTGCGAAGTTTCACATTGCTAAGCCCGGTCATTCCTGTCCCCCAAATGGAAAAAATATACGATGCCGCGATATGCGGTGCTGAATTGCTACTATAGCAGATGGTATTTAAAAAATAAAGGCTTGATGACGCTTAGTAGTAGTAATCCTGATACGCTAAGCTGTGGGAGGAAAGCCGCGGATATCCCGGCGGTGGAGCGATTCAGCCAAGGGTCTCGCGTTCGCGGAAGCCGATGAGGTAGAGAATGGCGTCCAACCCAAGGGTGGAGATGCTCTGCCGCGCACCGGCTTTGACCTTGGGTTTGGCGTGGAAGGCGATGCCCAGGCCGGCCAGACCGAGCATGGGCAGATCGTTGGCGCCGTCGCCCACGGCGGCTACCTGCTGTAGACTGATGCCCTCGCGCTCGGCCAGACGGCTCAGCAGCTCGGCCTTGCGCGCGCCATCGACGATGGGGCCGACCACACGGCCGGTGAGCCGACCGTCCTTCACTTCAAGCTTGTTGGCGTAAACGTAGTCGATGCCGAGCAGCCGTTGCAAGTGCTCGCCGAAGTAGGTGAAGCCGCCGGAAATGATGGCCACCTTGAAGCCCAGCCGTTTGAGGTTGTTGATGAGCCGCTCCGCGCCCTCGGTGAGGGGGAGGTTGTCGGCCACGTCCTGCAGCACGCTGGCGTCCAGCCCCTTGAGCAGGGCCAGCCGGCGGCGCAGGCTCTCCTTGAAGTCGTACTCGCCGCGCATGGCTCCGGCCGTGATGGCGCTGACCTCGTCGCCCACGCCGGCTCGCTTGGCCAGTTCGTCGATGACCTCCACACGAATGAGGGTGGAGTCCATGTCGAAGGCCACCAGTCTGCGGTTGCGCCGGAAGACGTTGTCCTCCTGAAGGGCCACATCGACGCCCATATCCGCGGCCATGTCCATGAATTCCTTGCGGATGATCGTCCAGTCCCCCGCGCCGCGCACGGAAAATTCCACGCAGGCGGGCCGGGCCGCGCACGGTTTCGCCAGGGAGACGCGGCCGGAGAGGCGGTTGATGGTATCGATGTTCAGACCGTGGGCGGCCAGCGCGCCCGTGAGCCGGGAGATGTGAGCCGCCTCCAGCTGGCGGGCGAGGAGGGTGACTATGTGCCGGGGGCGTCCCTGCATGGAGACCCAGTTCTCGTAGCGTTCCGGGCTGATGGGCGTGAACTTGAGGCTGACGACGAGCTCGTGGGCCTTGAAGAGGATGTCCTTGAGCACGGGGGTGGACTCGCCGCTTTCGGGCAGGGCCATCAGCATCCCCAGGGTGAGGTGGTCGTGGATGACCACCTGGCCGATGTCGAGGATGTCCACGCCGGAGGCGGCCAGCACGCCCGTGAGCAGGGAAGTGATGCCAGGCCGGTCCTCGCCATTGGCATGAATGAGGATGATTTCGCGCATGGTCGGCCCCTTTTGACGAAGTTCCGTATCCTCGCATAATTCGGCGGATGGCTCAAGGGCGTTTAGCAATTGTCTATTGACTAAAAATAGTCACAAGGCTACTATATCTCCCAACAAATCACGCGGGCTTCCGGGCCCGAAAAGGGGGGACATGATGGGAGGCAATGGCGACGTGCGCTGTGGCGACTGCGAGCACTTTTCCGAAGAGGGTTGCGAGGAGGCCGCCGAGGCGCTGATCCTCGATGGCTGGCCACGGGCGGCCGTGTGCCCAGATGACTCGGCCGACGCCTCCCGCTGCCCGGAATTTTTCCTGGCGGGCGGCCTGGCGTTCGACGAGGGGCTGGGGATGGACGAGGAGGAGGAGCGCAGCGCACGGCAGGCCCGCGCGCGCGTGGAGGCCGTGCGCGGCTTCATGTCCTGGTGAAGCGGCAGCCGTTTGTCACGTGGCAATGATTGGACGAAAGCGAATACTCACGCAAAGTCCCTCATCCATGTTCGTGAGGGCGATTTCGCCGCGCAGCTGGCCGCGCACCAGCCCGAACATGAGCTTGAGCCCGAGGCCCGCCGCGTGCTCGGGCTCGAAGCCTTCGGGCAGGCCGGGCCCATTGTCGCGGACGGTGATGCGTACGTCGTCGTCCTCGCGGCGGGCGCGCAAAAGCACGCGGCCCGTCGGCCGGCCATCCTCCGCGAGGTCGGAGCGGCTGTGCTTGAAGGCGTTGGTCAGCGCCTCGTTGAGGACCAGCCCCAGGGGCGCGGCCTGTTCCAGCCCCAACGTGAGGCCGCCCAGCCGTACATCCACTTCCAGCTCCATGCCGCCGGAGTATATCGCGCACAGTTGGCGGAACAGCGCGCGCACATAGCGTTCCAGATCCACACCCTGACCCGGCCCGCCCTCATGATCGGCGTCGCCGTGCAGCTGGGCGTGCACCAGGCTCATGGCCAGCACCTTGGCGCGTACTTCCTCCATGCCGCGTCGGGCCTCGGGGTCCGGCAGGCGCCTGCCGGCCATGTCCAGCAGTGATGACACCACCTGCAGGTTATTTTTGACCCTGTGGTGCACCTCGCGCAGGAGTCCTTCCTTCTCCCGCAGCGAGGTCCTGATGCGCGCCTCGTCGCGCCGGCCGCGCACCATGCGCCACATGCCGTCCAGCAGAAGGGACACGTGCAGTCCGTCATCCTGGGTGTAGTCGCGAGGTTTGCCCGTCAGGCCGAGCACGGCGATGGGCCGCTCGCCGTCGCGCGCGGTGGCGCCGAGGAACCGCGTCACGGGCGGATGTCCAGGTGGCAGGCCGGTGATTTCTTGCGCCTCGTTGACCACAAGTGGCGGGCCGGAGGCGCAGGTGCGTGCGAAAAGTCCTTCGCCGATGGCCTTCAGCTCGGGATGACCGAAGCAGTCCGGGGTGCGTGGACTCGTGGCCATGGGCCGCAGGTATCCACCTTGGGCGTCGACGAAGAACAGCGCGCCGGCGGCGCTGTCGGTCAGGCGCAGGGCCGCGCGCAGAGTGAATTCCGCCGTCTGGGCCTCGGTCGCGCCGGTGAGGCGCGAGAGTTCGTACAACGCCTCGAACCGGGCTTGGTTGTTGCGCAGTTCGCGTTCCATGCGTCGCCGGTCGGAGAGGTCGGCGATGGTGCAGACCAGTCCGTCGAAGGCCCCGTTTTCGTCGAGCAGCGGAGCGATGTTCATGCGCACGGGCAAGGGCGTCCCGTTCTTGCGCCACAGCTCATGGTCCGCGGAGGTCCCCAGGCCCAGCCGCAGTTCCGGCAGGCGTTCCTGGGCGTGCAGGCGTTCCTGGGAGGGCATGAGATCGGTCGGCCGCAGGGTTCGTAGTTCGGCCACGGAGTAGCCGAGCATGGCGGTCAGACGCTGGTTGGCGAATATCGTCCGCCGGTCCGCGTCCAGGGCCCACACGCCCTCGTGCATGGATTCCAGCAGCAGCCGGGCTGAGCGTTCGTTTTTGCGCCGGGCCTCCTCGGCCGAAAGACGCGCGGCGGCCAGGGCGAAGAGCGAGGCCACGCGCTCCAGCAGGGGGCGGGCCTCTGCGGCGGCGCGTGGGGGAACGCCCCGGGCGGTGAGGCGGCCGATCTCCGTTCCCGCGTGGGTCACGGCCATGGAAATGTCGTCGGCTCCCTCGGGCGTGGCCGTTTCGGCAGAATCGGAAAGGCCGTCCTCGGCGCGTCCATGCAGGACGGCCGTCACGCATCGGGCTCCGGTGAGCGCCTCGGCGCAGGCCGCCGCCAGTTCCCGCGTCTGCGTCATGTCCTCGCATTCGAGCAGTGATTTGGCGAGGCGGCTGAGCAGCGCCTCGATCCGTTCCATGCGTCGGCGCAGGTGGATGTCCCGTGCGGTTCCGCAAAAGCCTGTGACGTGCCGTTCGGCGTCGAGAGTGGCCCGGGCCAGCGCCTCCACTGGCACGCATCCTCCGTTGGCCGTCAGAATCTCCAGCCCCAGCCAGACCGGGGTGGGGTCCTGCATGCGCGCCGCCTCGTCGCGCCAGTGCGCCGCCGCCTCGGAGATGCAGCGCAACGATTCACGGGTGAACAGCGTGGCGAGGTCCATGCGCAGCAGCCGCTCCACCGGATGTCCGGTCAGGGATTCGGCCGAGGGACTGAGGTAGGTGAAGCGCAAGTCCGGGGTCATGGCCCAGATGACATCCACCAGATTTTCGGAGATCAGCTTGTGCCGCTGTTCGCTTTCGAGCAGGGCGTCCTCCAGCCGGCGGCGTTCCGTATCGTCCGCGAACAGGGCCCGAATGGCCTGGGGCCTTCCCAGCGTGTCGCGAACGAGCGAGCCGCGCAGTGTCGCCAGCCACCGTCCGCCGGTCGTGTCGATGAATTCGCAGGCGCATTCCGGCCATGGCGCGCCGCTGCGGCATTGCGCAAGCCAGCACGTCACCACAGGACGGGATTCCGGCGCGCACAGGGCGGGCAGGGCGACGCCTTGTCCGGCGGTTCCGCATGGCGGAAGATCGAACAGGCGGGCCAGGTCCCGGCCGCCATCAGCCAGCCGTCCGGTGTGGGGATCGAGCAGCGCGAACGCCAAGTCGGGCCAGCCGTTGGCGGAATCTTGTGATTGGACCATGCCGGGGGCTTGCGTTTTCGGCCGACGTGTGCGAGGAATGCGCCGTCGGTTGCGGAGGGTGAGTGGCTTCGCCATGATGCTTCCTTGGGCGTGTTCGCCTCCGCCGCAATAGCGTGTTTTCGGTCGGAATGCACCCGGGAGAAATTTCGCGGAAAACTGCGGGAATTACTTGACAGCTCACCCGGGCGCGGATAGAAGGACCTTCCTTCGGGCCGTTAACTCAGTTGGTAGAGTATATCACTTTTAATGATAGAGTCGAAGGTTCGAGTCCTTCACGGCCCACCATCGAAACGTCCGTCCCCATCGTCTAGTGGCCTAGGACACTGGCCTCTCACGCCGGCAACAGGGGTTCGAATCCCCTTGGGGACGCCAGCCATCAATGGGCGGTTCGGAGAAATCCGAACCGCCTTTTCGTTTGTGTTTCACGGATGTCATCCCGTTTTTTCCCCTTCGATAGCGAGGAGCGGCCGCCTTGCCCATGATTCCGGCAAGCGCGCCGCGGGCCGTGTCTGTTCGCCGTGATGGCTGTCGGCGTCCGGCGGTCAGCTCGTGCCGTCCGCGCCGTCCGGGCCGCGTCCGTTCAGCCGGCACACCAGCCGCGCCACGAGAGGCCCGGTGAGCACCACGGCGAACAGCCGCAGCGATTGCAGCGCCAGCACGAAGGGCACATTGCCGCCGCTGCCCACGGCGATGATGGCCATGGAGTCGAGCCCGCCGGGACTTGTGGCCAGATACGCGCTCAGCGGGTCCACATGCATCCATTCGACCAGCATCCAGGCGAGGCCTGCGCACAGCGCCATGAGCGAGAGGATGCCGCAGAGGATGCGCGGGGTCGCGCGCAGGGCGTGGCGCACGGTCTGCGGCGTGAAGCGCAGCCCGATGAACCAGCCGAGCAGCCCGTAGGCGCTGCAGAGCAGCCAGGGCGGCAGCACGATGTCGATGAGTCCCGCCGCGTGGAGGGCCGCCCCGCCCAGCATGGGCACCACGAGCGGTCCGGCCGGAATGCGCGAGGCCCGGCCCAGCACCAGGCCGACGGCGATGAGCCCCAGAGTTTGCGCCAGGGCCAGCAGGGGAACGTCCGCCCCCGCCGCCAGACCCGGCGGCAGCGCCGTCGCGGCGTGCCCGCCCAGGAGCAGGCGCGACACGCCCGTCGCCGAGCTCACCACCACCAGCATGCGGAGGTACTGCATGAAGGCCACCATGCGCATGTCCGCGCCAAAGGCCTCGGCCATGGCGGTCATGGCAGCCGCGCCGCCGGGGGAGGTGCCCCAGGCGGCGGTGGTGCCGGGCAGCCCGCCGTAGCGCATGAGCGCGAAGCCCACGATTCCGCCGAAGACGATGGCCAACGCCACGGAGGTGAGCATGGCCGGCCAGTCCCTGACCAGAGTGATCAGGGTGGACGCGGTGATGGTGACGGCCACCATGCTGCCCACGACGGATTGCGCCGCGGAGAACGTCCAGCGCGGCATGGTCAGATCGGCCCCGCTCACGGCGAAGACTAGGCCGGTGAGCATGGGCCCCAGGAACATGGCGGCGGGAACGCCCGCGAGTTCGAGTCCGTAGGCCAGGAAGAACGAGATGATGGCGAGCGCCGCCCAGAGGCCGGCTCGACGCGCCCGCCAGGCTTTGGTGTGAGGCAAGGGAAAGGCTCCTCGCCGCGGCTGCTGCGGCCCGGTTGTAGGCCGCCCGCCGCCCCTTGGCAATGCCGTCGTCGCCTAGATTTCGGTCATGGTCCGCGTCGGCAGCGCCAGACGAAAGCTCGCCCCTCCGCCCGGCGCATTCCCCGCCGAGAGTTCCGCGTTCAGCTGGTTTGCCAGACTGCGCAGCAGAACCATGCCCAAGGTGTCCGCGTTCGCTGGATCGAAGTCCGGCGGCAGGCCCGGACCATCGTCCTCCACCGTGAGCAGCAGCCCGCCGGTTCCGTCGTGCTTGAGCGTGACCGAAAGCTGGCCCGGGCGTCCATCTGGACGCTGGTGGCCAAAGGCGTGACGCGCCGCGTTCATCACCAGCTCGTTGAGGGCCAGGCCGAAGGGGACGGAGCGCGTGAGCGGCAGGCGCGCCTCGTCCAGATCGAAGACCGCGTGGGCGTTCGCGCCGGAGAGCGCCCGTTCGACGAGTCGGGGGATCAGCTCGTTCAGGCCCACGAAGGCCGGATCGGGCGAGGCGTACAGTTCCTCGTGCACCATGGCCATGGTCTGAATGCGCTTCTGGCCCTCCTCCAGGGTCTCGCGATCCGCCGGGGCGGCGCGTTCCATTTGCAGGAAGAGCAGGCTGCTGATGAGCTGCATGTTGTTCTTGACGCGGTGATGGATCTCCTTGAGCAGGATGTCCTTTTCCGCCAGGGAGCGGCGCAGCGCGTCGGTGGCGCGTTTGCGTTCGGTCACATCCAGTCCGTAGAGGTTCAGGTAGCCCTCGGCCGGCACGGGGCGCACGGTGAAGGCGTAGGCGCGGTCGTCGTATTCGATGTCGAAGGTGAGCACCTGTCCGGTTTGCCGGGCCGTGCGCAGCATCTCCGCCTGGGGTTCGGGAATGGGACGGCCTAGCGCGCAGCGCAGATGCTCGAGGAAGCCCGCGCTGGCCTTGTTGGCGTAGGTCACCACGTCCTCGTCGGAGACGCGCAGCACCGGATTCGGGTTCTCCTCGGGGAAGCGCGCCTGGCTCTTGGCCTCGCGCTCGGCGAGCAGGGCCTTGGCGTAGGAGTGCGCGAGGTCCTCCTGCATCCGGTTCACCGCCAGCGCCAGCGAGTCCAGCTCGTCACCCTGCGGCCGGCGGCGCAGGCGCAGCGCCGGCAGGCTCCCTCCGGGCCCGACGGGGGCGTCCATGTTCAGATCGCGGAAGTGCCGGGCCATGTCCGCGAGGTGCCGCGAAACCATGAACCGCACAAGGATCACTGCGCTCGTGGCGATGATGAGGACCATGCTGGCGTTGAAGGCCAGCGAGAGCAGGGCTGCGACGAGCGCCCTGTGGCGCGAGGGTGCGAGGTCCACTTGCAGCGTCAGTTCGCCCAGGGTTCGCCCGCCCTGTCGCCGCACGATGGCCGTTGTGCTGGTCAACGCGCCGGAGGCTCTGCGCCGGCCCCGCTCGGCGAGGACGCGTCCGTCCACCAGCACGGCGGAGTAGGCGATGTCCGGGGCGGTGCGTAGTCCCTCCAGCAGCAGGGCTGTCTGTTCCACGTCGCCGCGCCACAGGCTGTTGGCCAGCGGAGCGGCCACGCCGCGCATGACTTCGGCCATGTTGCCGTCCACTTGGCGCAGGGCCTCGCGATACTCCAGCCAGGAGCACAGGCCGGCCCCGAGCACCACGCACAGCGTCCCCACGAGCAACAGACGTCTCAACAGCCGCAGGTCCAGGTGACGCGTCGTCGGCGCGTCGTCCCGGCGTTTGTCGGGGGCTGAACCGACGGAGGATGGCGGCATGAAGGTGGGCATGTTCCATGCCTACCCGAAAAGCGCGTCGCGGGGCAAGCCGTTTCATCGGCGGAGAGCCCGCCCGCGAATCCATCGGGGGGGGAAGGTCCGGGAAAGGCTTCCGCCGGGGGCGCGCCCACAGCTCCGGCTGGGTGATGCGGTCCATGAACAGCCACACGCGGTCGCCTCGACCGAAGGGGAGGCAGGGCGGGCGCTCCTTGTCCGGCTGTGCGGGGCCCTCGTGGCGTGCGTCAGCCGGAAAGAAATCTTTCAAGCACTTCCGGCATGGAGGGGGCGGGACGATGGCGGGAATGCCCGCGCGATAACGAGGCGGGTGAGGGCCCTGGGCCTGCTAGCTGCCGCTCCGCACCATGCGGCGCGCGCCGATGAAGCGTTCACGCCAGTAGGGCAGGTCCATGGAGTCCTCGCGCACGCAGCCGCCGGAACTCGGACTGTGGATGAAGGTGTCGCGTCCGGTGGCGATGCCCACGTGCATATTCTTGGGGTTGCCGCCCAGACGGAAGAACACCAGGTCGCCGGGACGGATGTCCTGCCGGCCCACGGGTTGGCCTGCGGCGTACTGGTCGGACGACACGCGCGGAATGTTCACGCCGATCTGTTTGTAGGTCCACCAGGTGAAACCGGAGCAGTCGAAGCCGGTGCGGGGCGAGTCGCCGCCCCAGTGGTAGCGCACGCCCGTGAGCGACCGCGCGGCGGAGACGATGGAACTCTGGTTGCCGGTGAGTGGCGGCAGGGTCTGCTGCGGTATGTGCGCCGGGGCGCAGGCTCCCAGGCCCAGCAGCAGGGCGAGGGCGAGCGGCAGGGCGGCGCGGCTGGCGGATCGCGTCACGTCTTTCCCGTTCATGGCGTCACCTGCTGATCCTCATGAGATTTTGCACGCCGCGCACTCCCTCGGTGTCGCGCACATGCCGGAAGATGGTGTCGGCCTCGCGCTGGCTGTCCACGATGCCCAGGATGACGGCGTTGCACTGCACGGTCTTCACGTCCACATGGGTGGACCAGATGTTGGAGTCCTCCACGAGGGAACTCTTGATTTTGGCGTAAAGGGCGATGTCGTCGGTGGTGCCGCAGGTGGGGTCGTCGCGCTTGGGAAAAGGCACGATGGTCACGCGGCGTACGCCGGGGACCTCCATGGCCAACCGCATGGAGCGCATCTTCTGCGTGTCGCTCTCGAACTCGCCGATTATGTACACGGTGCCCAGATAGGAATTCACCGAGAGGTCGCGCAGCTTCACGGAATCGTCGTTGATGAAGCGGGCCCGCACGGCGGATTCGATACGTCCGTCGTCAACGAAGGTGCCGATGTCGCGTTGGTCCACTGCGGCCTTGTAGATGGTGCCGCAGCCGGCCAAGCCAGGCAGCACGGAGAGGAAAAACAGCAGAAGAATGGCGCGGCGCATGTCTCGCTCCTTTTGGGTGTCTGTGTCGGAATATCGACGGTGGGCGGCGCATTCGCCGAGTGTGTAGCAAAATCGAGGCCAGGGCGTCTAAGCCGGGCGGCTCGCGTTGGCTGCGGCGTTACGTGCGCGCCGTGGATTTGCTTGGGGGCATTCCTTCCGAAGGCGGGCCCATGGGGGCCAGCTCGGCCCGGAGGGAGGCCGCGAGTTTTCCCGGCAGGGCGAAGGGGCCGGTCCAGTCGGGCTCGGCGAAGAGGGCGCCCTCGGGCAGGCGCAGACACAGGGCGTGCAGCAACATGGGCACGCCGCGCACCTTGCGGCCGTAGACCGCGTCGCTGATGACCGGGTATCCGCGCAGGGAGAGTTGCGCGCGGATCTGGTGCGTGCGGCCGGTGAGCAGCCGCACCAACAGCAGTGTGGCCGAACGCTTGCGCAGAAGCGGTCTGGCCTCGGCCCGGGCGGGTTTGCCGGCATCGCCCTCGGCGGCGCGGCGCGTCTTGCGCCGGTCGGTCGCGCCGTCCGCCAAGTCCAGCCGCGCGAGTTCGTCCTCCATGAGCAAGGGCTCCTCGTGCGGCCATACTCCGTCCACCCAGGCGAGATAGGTCTTGCGCACCCCGCGCGTGGCGAAGAGTTCGTTGAGCCGTCGCAGTTCCGCGTAGGTCTTGGCCGCCAGCAGTATACCCGAGGTGTCCTTGTCCAGACGATGCGTCAGTACAGGGACGAAGGCCGCGCCAGCGTACATGACGCGCAGCCTGTCGGCTACGGAATCGCGGTGGCGCGTGCCCGCGTGGGAGCACAAGCCGGCCGGCTTGCGCACCGCAACGCAGCCGTCGTTCTCAAACAGAATGTCCAGGCCCGGCGTCGCGGCGTCGCTCGCGGGCGCGTCGCGCTCGTCAGACGATGCCGCCGCGTCGGAACGTGGGACGTCCAGCGGCGGCACCCGCACCTCCTGGCCGGCGCTCAGGCGAAAGAAGGGTTTCTTGCGGCCGCCGTCCACGCGCACCTGGCCGGTGCGGATGGCGCGTAAAAGCGCCGAGCCCGGCACGCGTCCGTCGAAGCGGCGCAGCAGAAATTGCAGCAGCTTCTGGCCGGCCTCCTCCGGTCGGACGGTGAGGGGCCGCATCCGTTGCCGGAGGGGGGCGTCAACTCCTTCGGAGGGAAGGACGTGGTTCGCTTCCGCCTGGATGGGCGCGTGTTCGCTGGCGGCCGGCTGCTCGGCAGCTGATTTCCCCGTCTCGGTTCCTTTCGATGGGGAACCGGATCGGCCGGATGCGGTGGATGCGGTGGATGCGGCGGAGGCGCGGCTGTGCGGATGCGACATGGCGGGCCTTGTGGGGGGGCGAGGGGGGGGAATAGCGGGGGCCGGTCGGATCGGGCCGACCCCCGCGTGGATTACTTGCTTGTCGCGTTCAGGTCGTAAGCGATCACGACGGTCTTTTCGGCGCTGGCGCCGACGGCCCCGGTGTAGCTGTTCACGCAAACGACGAGCTGCTGCGAACCGTCGTTCTTGAGGTCGGCGACGGCCAGATCGACCACGGTTCCCTTGATGCGGCGGGTCTTCCAGGCCAAGCTCATGCCCACGCCGTCCCAGAACAGGGAGTGCACCTCACCCTGGGAGAAGTGGCGGAACTTCTTGAAGATCTGCGCGGCAACGGAGATGTCCTTGTTGGCCAGCAGCTCGAATTTTCCGGAATTGTCGAAGCTGACCGGCAGCATGCGGATGGGCACGTAGTAGAAGTCCTCCACGCCCGTGTCGCGGGCACCGCCGTCCATGCCCGGCAGACGCTCGTCGATGATGATGTAGTTGTTCGAGCTATTGTAGCCTTCATCCTGCGCGAACTGGGGATCCAGGTCGGAGGAGAAGACCTTCATGTAGTCGTAGTCGTTGAGCATGACGAGCTTGAAGCTGTTGCCGTCGGGCAGGTAGACCAAGTTGAACAGGTTGCCGCCCTTGGGCAGGTTGAGGCGGCGCACGGCCTGCAAGCTGCCGTTCTGATAGTACATCTCGCTGGGGCCGAACTCGTCGAAGGGACCGTGGTTGCCCTTCTTCTGTCCCAAGAGGGTGGGCATGTACGTGGGCGGGGTGCGCACGACGGAGAGGTACATTTTCTGCGGCTTCATGAATTCCGTAAACTTGCCGCCGGCGAAGTTGAAAACGTAGGTACGCGGTTCGGCGTTGCCCTCGGGATCCTCCAGGCCGGAGACGATGATCTCATCCTTGCCGTCGCGGTCCATGTCGTACAGGCTGATGCGCAATAGCTTGAAACGCATGCCGAGCTTGTAGTCGCCGATGGGCTTGAGGGTGTTGCGGTAGAATTCGTAGGCGTGCAGGGTGTTTTCCTCGGCCACGATGACGCGGTTCTTCTTGTCGCCCACGAAGTCGCCCACCACCATGCCCGTGGAACCGAAGCGCAGGCTTTGGCTCTGCCACCGGCCGGGGGTCTGCGCGCCGCCCTCATAGCGGAACTGCGGGTTCATCACGGGGCCGCCGGCGGGACCGAGTGGGGCCTCGCCCTCGCCCGCGAGGAAGTCGGCGTTGCGCGGGGTGGGCATCTTGTCCGAGGGGGCGGTCTTGGCCTCCTTGCGCTCGGCGCTCTTGAGGTCCTCGCCGGGGCGCTTGAAGACCTGGGCCTTGGCGTCGCCGCTTAGACGCTCCAGGGCGGGCAGCAGCCCCTCGATGGGCACCTGCGAGGACTTGGTCCAGGTCTGGCCCTTGGGGTCGTAAATGGTGAGCTTGACGTTCACCTGCTTGTCACTGTCGGAGAAGTCGAGCTGGCCCACGACGATGAATTCCGCACCGAGGCTGACCATCATGCTCTTGGCCTCGGACGGGGTGGCGGGGGTGCGGCCGCCCAGGGAGGCGATCTTGTCGTCGCCGATGGGCTCGAAGTAGCCGAGCCAAGTGAGCCGGTTACGCACGGGGGCTTGCGCGCCCTTGCTCAGGTATTGGAGTTTGGAGCTGTTGACCTTGAACGGCAGAACGGCGAAGGGGCGCGCCGTCTGCGCCAGAGCCAGACCCGGCAGCGCCAGGGCGAGGCACAGGGCCAGCAGGAAGGACAGGCGTTTCAAGGGCATTTCGTATCCTCCTCGGGGGGGACGGTTGGTTGGCTCTTCCCGCGACGGAGCCCGTCGCATGGCCGCCTCAATAGCATCAACGTCGGCGCCTTGCAAAGCAAACCTCCGGGCCGCCTTCGCCCCGCGCGTTGCCAAGCCGGCCGCCGCCGGGGTATGGGCTACCCATGCAGCAGCGCACATTTCGCATCACCACTTTGGCCGCGCAACGTCCGCTCGTGGAGGCCCTTTTGGAGGCTCAGGGTTTCGCCTTCGAGGTGGAGCCGTTTTTCGCCGCCGCGCGTCGGCTCACCGCCGAGCCGTTCCCCCTGGGGGCGTCGCTGGCGGCATCCTTCGGGCTTATCTACATCCAGGACCGCTCGTCCATGCTGCCGCCGGCGCTGCTCGGAGCTCGTTCGGGCGACGTGTGCCTGGACATGTGCGCCAGCCCCGGCGGCAAGACCGGCATCCTGGCTGGTTTGACCGGCCCCGACGGCTTCGTCCTGGCGGCGGAGGCCTCGCGGGAGCGCTTGGCCACGTTGCGGCAGAACCTGCGCCGCACCGGGGCGACGAACACGGCCACCATCGGGGTGGAGAGCCAGGAACTCGCGCTCGCCGATGGCGTGTTCGACGCCATCCTGCTGGACCCGCCATGCAGCGGCTGGGGCACCGTGGACAAGAATCCCCGCGTATTCGATGTCTGGACGCCCGAAAAGGCTGGCACACTCGCGCGTCTGCAACGCCTGCTGTTGGCGGCGGCCGTGCGTCTGCTCAAGCCCGGCGGGAGGCTCATGTACTCCACCTGCACCACCAACGTGGCCGAGAACGAGGAACAGGCAGCCTGGGCGCTGGCCACCCTGCCGTTCACCCTCGATCCCCTGCCCGCGCCGGAGGGCTTCACTTCCGCGCCGCTGGCCCTGGAGGGGCTCGATGGCGTTCTGCGCGTGGGGCGCCAGGATCAAGGCGATGGTCATGAATCGGGCGGCGGTCAGGGTTTTTTTCTGGCTCGCTTCATTAAGGACGCCGCAGCCGCGCCGGAGGTTACGAAAGACGTCCCCGCCTCCCGTCTGGCTGGCCGGGTCCTCTCCACGCGTGAGTTCGCCGAGGCCGGATCCGCCGGGCCCGACTTCACCGCCCTGCCTCCGGGCGAGGTGCGGGAGTTCGCCGGCAAGGCCTATTTCCTCCATGAGCGGGCGCTCGACCTCTGCTCCCGGGCCGGTCTGGGCGCGGATGGCCAGCGTTGGCAGGGGTTCTATCTTGGTCAGGCGCAGCCCGGACGCTTCGCCGTTGCCGCGCGGGCGCGCTGCCTCATGCCCCCGGCGGACAGCCTGCCCGCCGCAGCCCGTCTGAATGTGGACGAACCCGAGATCATTCTCGATCTGCTCGCCGGACGCAGTCTCGCCGCGCCCGAGGCCGCCGGCAGGCCCGGCAAGGGGCGGAAGGACATCGGAACCGGACTCGTCGGTTTGTATTTCCGGGACCTGCCGCTCGGTTGGCTTACCCGCAAGGGACGCCGGTTGCTGTGGTCTGATCGCTGAAATGTGTTATTTCAGCCTGTTACTGATTTTCGACGTTCGCCACGCGCAAGTTTTTTAAAGTTTTTGCAAAAATCCTTTGACAGACGCGCGGGTTGGTGGCAAAGTAATTTCTCCGTGGCGGGCAGCCAAAGAAAGCGCGAAAGGGAACAGCATCCCGGCGCATTCCAACAGGGCGCTCGAGGAACTCCGGGCGGATAGCTCAGCTGGAAGAGCATCGGCCTTACAAGCCGGAGGTCACAGGTTCGAGCCCTGTTCCGCCTACCACGATTATACAGTGCGGAGCGGTAGTTAAGCTGGTTATAACGCCGGCCTGTCACGTCGGAGGCCACGAGTTCAAGTCTCGTCCGCTCCGCCAGCACTGCCAGGGCCGAATCCGAAAGGATTCGGCCCTTTTCTTTTGCCCTTTGCCTGTCTGATGTCTGCCGGCTTGAGTGCCGCGCACGTGTTGGTGCGTGAAGAGCTTCACCGGTTAAGGGTGTCCTTCGGATTTTTAGAGGCCTCTTGGAATTCCATCAATGGAATGCCATGGTTTTCTATACGCAGGGGGCCGGGGAGCGCGAAACGCCCCGGCCGCCGGAGGCATTCTTACCGGCACAATTTTGAGTCGCGCGTGATTCCCACAACGTAGTGGTGGGTGGACATGCTCCGCAGACCAATGGGCAGCCTGCCCCTTGGAACCCTGGTAAGGGGAAAAGACACGCCGTCCCCAATACGCAGGGGTTCGGGGAGCGCGAAGCGCCCCGGCCCCCGGAGGCGTTTTTGCCGGCACGAGGTCGGGGCGCTTGCCTAATCGCCCAGGGCGAAGGGGTTGGCGAAGTAGCGCTTCTGGTCGTTGCG
The DNA here is from genome assembly GCA_020692325.1 of Desulfocurvus sp. GTDB lineage: Bacteria > Desulfobacterota > Desulfovibrionia > Desulfovibrionales > Desulfovibrionaceae > Humidesulfovibrio. Next base: position 101,804 of record JAIMKR010000002.1, on the reverse strand, counting down.
CAGCAGGAGCTTATGTTCCGTCAAACGCTCCAGATCGCGGCGTGCGGTTTTTTCGGACACGCGGCGGTAAAGGGGGGCGAAGAGCGGATCGAGCAGCAGGTCGCGCAGGGTGAATTCCTTGCCGCTCGGCGTCAGAAGCAGTTGCAGCAGATCGTGCTGGCGGCGAGTGATGTCACGCTGCTCCAGGCAAAAACGGTAGTAGTCCCGCAGGGCCAGCAGACGGATGAACGTGTGCACGCGCTCCTGCACGTCCTGTACGGACTTCAGAAGCATGCGGGCGAAGAAGACTAAAAAAGGAGTCACGCCGCCGTCCTTGGCGTGTTCGGTTTCACGGAAGGCGATGTAGTAGTCGTCCATGCTCTGGTAATAATGATTGGAGAGGACGGCGGGCACATACTTGTAGCCTTCCTGAATGAGAATGGCGGCCTCCAGAAGCCGTGCGGTGCGGCCGTTGCCGTCGCCGAATGGATGGATGAGGCCAAGGTGGTAATGCGCCAGGGCCGCGCGGATGAGCGCGCCCTCGCGCACCACTGCTTCGGAGTTGATCCAATCGACAAAGGCCGCCATGAGTTTTTTAACATCCGCGAGGATCTTGGGCGGCGTGTACTTGCCGCCGTGCGCGCCGTCGCCAACCTCAACCTTGATGTTGCGGTACTGGCCGGGCGTGTGCTGGTTGCTCGCGATGTTCGCCGTGATGACGCGGTTGATCTCCAGGATGAGCGCCTCGGTCACGCGCAGGGGCTCTCGCTTCTTGTCCTTGGGGGGCACGGTGAAGCGCGCGTAGGCCTGCTTCAAATTGAGGATCTCCTGCTCGGCCCTTTCCCGCAGGCCGGTCCCGGACTCAGCCGCCGGCTCGGCCAGCAGTTCATCCACGCGCTCCTCGGAGAGCGGATTGCCCTCGATGGCGGCGGTGCCGAAGATGGATCGGCGCACAAGCTCCGTATCCAATCTGGCAGCCTGGTTCGGGAGGATGGGCAGCTGCCTGAGCGCCTGAAATAACCCTTCGAAATGCACTAAATTTTCGCGTACGGCCTGCCGGTCGTATTTACGGCTGAAGGTGAAGTTGCCGGCCTTGAAGGTAAGGATCTTCATCAACGGGTTTGGGCTCTCGTTTTCGTGCCCTGGTCTCTCAGTGTCCTTGTCCATGGTTACGCCTATGCTCTTGGCCAATGTTTCGGTCAATGCCTCGAGCAATGTTTCGGGCAACATTGCGGGCAACATTGTGGGCAATGTTTTGTCCCAGCTAATATTGCGTATAAACGTTATTTTTTGATAACTCTAGACTAATTTTGTCCTAAGAAATGTCAATAAGAATGACCAGAATTTTGTGGTGCGTGAACATGCTCCGCAGGCCAAGGGGCAGCCTGCCCCTTGGAACCCCGGTAAAGGAAAAGACACGCCGCCCCAATACGCAGGGGTCCGGGGAGCGCGAAACGCCCCGGCCGCCGGAGGCATTCTTACCGGCACAATTTTGAGTCGTCGCCTCTACTTGAGGAATCGCTTGAGTGCGCCTTCCAGGCGTTCAAGGGAGACGGTAGTGTCGAGGCAGGGGCCGTGGGGGCGCTCGTTGAGGACGCCGAAGACGGGCAGGGGGTAGGTGTCCTGAATGCCGCTGGAGAGATCGCGGTAGCAGGCCACGGCGATGATGATGGCCGGGCGTTTCTGCTTGACGATGCGCCGGGCGATGGTGCCGCCGGTGGCGATGGCGAGGTGGACGCCGTAGCGGTCGCGCAGGTTGAGCAGGCCGGTCATGGGGCACATGCCGCAGCGTTTGCAGTTGTCGATGTTGTAGGTCAGCCGCATGTCGCAGCGGCTGTTCTGCAGGCAGTGGGGCATGAGCAGGAGAATTTTGTCCGGGTCGTAGCGGCCGGTCTCGCGCAGGACGAGTTCGTTGTTGACCTTGATGAAGGAGGTGTGGATGTTCTCCTTGGAGAAGCCGAGCGCGCGGCCAAGCAGGCTCATGAGCGGCAGGAGCAGCTTGATGGTGAGTCCGCGCATGCGTCCGGTGAGGGGCAGATGGCGACGCACCATGATGCTGAGCACAAGACCGAGTCCGGCCCAGGCCACCAGAAGGAAGAGCAGGCCGAGGACTATGCCGAGGATGAGGGGCGCGTCGGGGTTGATGTTGCGCAGGCCGATGTAGGGCACGACCCAGAGCAGAACGAGCAGCGCGCACACAAGCGTGCAGCTGCCGGTCATGAGCCCGATGAACAGGCGCTTGCGCGAAGTGCTGTTGCCCGTGCCGTCCACGAGAAGAGCCTTGCCGACCGGGGGATCAGCCCTGGCAGGTCTTGGTGTTGAGGTAGCCGCAGGCGAAGGCCTGGGCGTCCTGCTGCTTTTTGCCGCGCGGGGTGACGCGCGCCACCAGGTAAACCTTGTCAGCCGTGGCGATGGCCAGCCGTGGGCCAAGAGGAGTGGTCACGAGGCCGAGCAGCGTACCGGGCGTCGCGCCCTCGGGCAGGTCGCCGCCGATGGTTCCGGGCTCGATGGACAGGCGCAGGATTTTGCCCGGGACCTGCTCCCAGTCGAAGAACACGCCCGGCCAGGGGTGCATGGCGCGGATGTGGTCGTGCAGCTTCTCGGCCGGCAGAGTCCAGTCGACGAGGCCCTCGTCCTTGCTGAGTTTGGGCGCGAGGGTGACGCGCGACTCGTCCTGCGGCAGCAGCATGAGTTTGCCCTTGGGCAGGCGGGACAGGGCGTCGAGGAGCGTTTCCGCGCCCATTTTGGCGAGTTCGTCGTGCAGGGAGCCCGCGGTGTCGGCGTCGGCGATGCGCAGGGCGCGTTGGAGCAGGATGGGGCCGGAGTCGAGCCCCAGCTCCATCTTCATGATGGTGATGCCGGTGGCGATGTCGCCGGCCTCCAGCGCGCGCTGGATGGGGGCGGCTCCGCGCCAGCGGGGCAGCAGGCTGGCATGCACGTTCACGGGCATGAGCCGGGGGCCGTCGAGCACGGCCTGGGGCAGGATGAGCCCGTAGGCGGCCACGACGAGCACGTCGAAGGACAGCTCCCGCAGCGCCGCCACCTCGGCCGGGTCCTTGAAATTGAGCGGCTGGCGCACGTCGATGCCGTTTTCGAGGGCCAGGACCTTGACCGGCGGGGGGGTGCACTCCTGGCCGCGTCCACAGGGACGGTCGGGCTGGGTGTACACGCGCAGCACCTCGGTCCCGGGCCAGGCGATGAGCGCGCGCAGGCTCGCGGCGGCGAAGTCCGGCGTGCCCATGAAGACGACGCGCAGCGGCGGAACCGGATAGTCCTGGTCCGGGCCGGCGTTCTTTATCTCGATGTCCCCGCCGAGAGGGTCTTCGACTACCTGCGCCATTTTTTGACCTTCGTGTCGTACATGGTGCGTTTCAGGCGACTGGCGTGGTCCACCAGGGTGAGACCCTCCAGGTGCTCCATCTCGTGCTGCAGGATGATGGCGAGCAGCCCCTCGGCTTGCACTTCGACGGGGTTGCCCTTCTCGTTCACGCCCTTCACTGTCACGTTCTCGTAGCGCTTCACCTTGCAGGAGAAGGAGGGCAGGCTCAGGCACGATTCCTCGGATTCCTTGCTGCCCTCGCGGGTCACGAACTCCGGGTTGAAGAGCGTCAGGGGCTTTTTGCGTTCCTTGGGACCGGTCTCATCCACGGTGATGAGCCGGATGCTCTTGCCCACCTGCGGGGCGGCCAGCCCAACGCCGTCGCTTTCGTACATGGTCAGCATCATGTCCTCGGCCAGCTTGACCAGCTCGGGGGTGATGCCGGTAACGGCGTCGGCCTTCTGGGCCAGCACGGGGTCGGGGTAGAGGCGGATGGGCAGCTTGGACATGGCGCTAGCCCTCCACCTTTTTCGCGCTCACCTCGGCGGTCTTCTCGCGCAGCTGGATGCCCAGCTCGCGCAGCTGCTTCTTGCTCACGGTGTTGGGCGCGTCGGTCATGAGGCAGGTGGCCTTCTGTGTCTTGGGGAAGGCGATGACGTCGCGGATGCTCTTGGAGCCCGTGAGCAGCATGACCACGCGGTCGAGGCCGAAGGCCATGCCGCCGTGGGGGGGCGCGCCGAACTTGAGCGCCTCGATGAGGAATCCGAATTTCTCCTCGGCTTCCTCGTCGGAAATGCCCAGGGCCTTGAACATGGCTTTCTGCATGGCCGGGGTATGGATGCGGATGGAGCCCCCGCCGATCTCGTTGCCGTTGAGCACGAGGTCGTAGGCCCGGGCCAGGGCGCCGCCGGGGTTGGTGGCGATCTGGTCCATCTGGCCGGGCTGCGGCGAGGTGAAGGGATGGTGCTTAGCCACCCAGCGCTTCTCCTCGGGATTGTACTCCAGCAGCGGGAAGTCCGTGACCCAGACGGGGGCGAAGGCCTTCTCTTCGATGAGGCCGAAGCGCTCACCCATCTTCAGGCGCAGATTGCCCAGGGCGGCGTTGGCCACATCGTCCGGCGCGGCCTGGAAGAACACGATGTCGCCGGTCGTCATGCCCAGGCGCTCGGCCAGGGTCTTTTTCTCATCGTCGGAGAAGAACTTGACGATGGGCGACTGCCATTCGCCGTCCTCCTTGACCTTGATCCAGGCCAAGCCTTGCGCGCCATAGATCTTGACGAAGTCGGTGAGGTCGTCGATCTCCTTGCGCGAGAGCTCCAGTCCGCCGGGCACGCGCAGCGCCTTGAGGCACGGGGCCTTGGCGAAGACCTTGAACCCGCCGCCGGCGAAGATGTCCTTCACGTCCATCAGCTTGAGGCCGAAGCGGACGTCCGGCTTGTCCACGCCGTATTCGTCCATGGCCGTCTTGTAGGTCATGCGCGGAAACTTGGCGGGCAGTTCGAGGTCGATGGTCTCCTTGAACAGGGTGCGCACCAGCCCCTCGGCCATCTCCATGATCTGCTCCTCGTCGGGGAAGCTCATTTCGATGTCGATCTGGGTGAACTCGGGCTGGCGGTCGGCGCGCAGGTCCTCGTCGCGGAAGCATTTGACGATCTGGAAGTAGCGGTCCAGCCCGGCGACCATGAGCAGCTGCTTGAATAGCTGCGGGCTCTGCGGCAGGGCGTAGAAGGTGCCCTGGTTCAGGCGGCTGGGCACCAGGAAGTCGCGCGCGCCCTCGGGGGTGCTCTTGGTGAGCACCGGGGTCTCGATTTCCAGGAAGCCCAGGCTGTCCAGGTAGCGGCGCACGCTCTGGGCGGCCTTGTTGCGCAGGATGAAGTTCTTCGCCAGGCGCGGGCGGCGCAGGTCGAGGTAGCGGTACTTCAGGCGCAGCATCTCGCTGGTCTCGGTGCGGTCCTCGATGGGGAAGGGCGGCGTCTCGCTGGTGTTCAGGAGTTTCCACTCCTTCACGTAGACTTCCACCTCGCCGGTGTGCATGTTGGGATTGGTCATGCCCTCGGGCCGGTGGCGCACCTCGCCTTTGATGGCCACGACGTATTCCACGCGGATGGCGTGCGCGCGCTCGTGGGCCTCTGGCGCGTCCTCGGGGCTGAAGACCACCTGGGTCAGGCCCTCGCGGTCGCGCAGGTCGATGAAGATGAGGCCGCCGTGGTCGCGGCGGAACTGCACCCAGCCCATGAGGGTGACGGTCGAGCCGATGTCGGCCGCGGTGAGTTGGCTGCAGGTGTGGCTGCGGCGCCAGCCGCCCAGGTCCTCGACGACGCGGTATTCGTCGTAGGAGCGTTCCTCGGCCGCCGTTGCGGTCGGGGGCGTGGTGGATTCTTCGGTCATCGGATGGTTCCTTTTGGAGAAAATCGCCGCGTGGGCGGCGTCGTTATCCAGGTTAGTCGAAGGCGGCGATGTCCAGCGAGAGCTGGCCGCCTTCCTCCATGTCTTTCACGGTCACCTTGCCGGCGTCGAATTCCTCCGGCCCGATGATGTAGCACTTTTTCACGTTCAGCTTGCCGGCGCGGCGCAACCGGCTCTTCATGCTGCCGGGCTCGTAGTCGCACTCGCCGGAAAGGCCGCGCAGGCGCAGCTTGTGCCCCAGCAGGATGGCGGCGTCCACGGCCCCGGATTTCTCGCGCGTGTCGGTGACGGCCAGGAAGAAGTCCGGCCGGGGGGCCTCCTGCTTCTCCATGAGCAGCGCAAGGCGCTCCATGCCGCAGGCGAAGCCCACGCCCGGAGCGTCCGGTCCGCCCAGCTGCTGCACCAGACCGTCGTACCGCCCGCCGCCGGCCACGGCCGTCTGCGCGCCGATGGCTCCGCTCGTCACCTCGAAGGTGGTGCGCTGGTAGTAGTCCAGCCCGCGCACCAGGCGGGGATTGAGCGTGTAGGCGAGGCCCGCGCGCGAAACCAGGGAGAGCACGGCGGAAAAATGGTCGCGGCAGCCCGCGCACAGATGGTCGGCGATGGCCGGGGCCTTCTCGACCATGGCCTTGCAGCCGGGCACCTTGCAGTCCAGCACGCGCAGGGGGTTGGTTTTCATGCGCCGCCGGCAATCCTCGCAGAGCTTCTCCTCGTCCAGGGATTCGAAATAGGCGGTGAGCGCGGCGCGATAGTGCGGCCGGCATTCGCGGCAGCCCAGGCTGTTCAGCTCGAAGCTGAGGTCGCCGATGCCGAGTTCCTCCAGGTAGTCGCGCAGCATGAGGATGACCTCGACGTCGGCCTGCGGTTCGGGCGAGCCGAGGAGTTCGGCGTCGATCTGATGGAATTGGCGCATGCGGCCTTTTTGTGGCCGCTCGTAGCGGAACATGGGACCGAAGGCGAACAGGCGCGAAGGCTTGCCCGGTTCCACCGCGCCGGCCTCGATGCAGGCGCGCAGCACGCCGGCTGTGGCCTCGGGGCGCAGGGTGAGCGAGCGGTCGCCGCGATCGGTGAAGGTGTACATCTCCTTGCCGACCACGTCCGTGTCCTCGCCGATGCCCTTGGCGAAAAGTTCCGTGCGTTCCAGCACGGGAATGCGCACTTCGCCGAAGCCGTAGCGCGTGAAGATGTCCCGCGCGACGGATTCCATGCGGGTGAAGGCGCGGGAGTCCTCGCCGAACATGTCGGCGAAGCCTTTGATTTTTTGGATGGCGCTCATGAAACCGTGTGCCCTGTTGAGGTTGGCAAAGGGCTGGAATATAGCTTCAGGCACCCCTGTTGTCAAAACCGCGTCGCCCGTGGCGCGGCGCGCCCCGTCGTTCGGTGTGCGTCGGAAACTTTTTCGATGGGCCGCGCCCGGGAAGAAGACCATGCGCATCCGGGGCGGGCCTCCCGCGCGGCGCGTCCGGCGGTGAGTCCGCGCCTTTGGGGGCGTCATGGAGAAACGCCCGCTATGAATGCGTCTTCGGACAACCGGGAACGTCCTGGCGAGAGCGTCATCATAAGCGGGTCGTGGCGTATCCGGCGGAAATCCCGCGCCCTGCTGGTCGTCATCGGGGAGGGGTCCACGGATAGTCGGGGCGTCATGGCGAGAGATTCATGAACGAGAGCGTCATCACGGGCGAGCCGCGTCGCGCGGGAACATCGACGCGTTCCGGCTACTCCGTCCGTGCCCGGCGAGGCAGCCGCACACGGATGGTCGTGGCCTCGGGATCGGAGGTGTCGAGTGCGATGGCCCCGCCGTGGGCCTCGACGATGAGCCGTGCGGAGTAGGCTCCCAGACCGGTCCCCCGGCTTTTGCCGGCAGTGACGTACTTTTGGAAGAACCGGGCGCGGATGGCCGGCGGCACCGCTCCCGGGTTGCGCACGGCGATGTGCACGTCCCTGTCCGCGCCCGCCAGCTCCAGGGTTACGGCGGAGTCGCGCGGCGCGGCCTCCAGCGCGTTTTTCACCAGGTTGACGAGCATGGTGGCGAGCAGGGCCTCCTCGCCCTCCATCACGACCGGCGTTTCGCCGCCGATGATGGCCAAGCGTTTTCCCCCGGCGTCCATGAGCGGTTGGAGTTCCCGGCCTGCCTCGGCGGCAAGGGCGGCCAGATCCACGGAGTGGGGTTCCGGCCGGTAGTCCGCGCGTTCTATGCCGGAAAGCTTGAGATAGGCATCGACCATGCGCAGCATGCGCCGGACGTAGCGTTCCATCTCCGTGAGGCTCCAGCGCTGCGTGTTGGAGAGGCCGCCCTCCGCCAGCACCATCCGCGGAATGTAGCTCATGCTCGTGAGCGGGCTGCGCAGATCGTGGCGGAGAATGCCCTCGATGCCCTCGCGGAACTTTTCCCGCTCCTTGCGTTCGGTGATGTCGGCGAACATGGCGAAGGCCCCGCCGGGCGCGGTGAGGTCGTCGCCCAGCGGCGCGCTGGAGGTCAAAGCCCACACGTCCGCGCCGCCGCCCCCCTTGAGCCGGACCTCACGCCGCCCACCCGTGAAGATCCAGTCCGTATCGCCGGCCGCGCCGTCGGGACCGAAAAGGTCCGTGAGCGGCCGACCAACGAGTGAGGACTCGGTGTCGCCGAGCATCCGCGCCATGACCCGGTTGGCGTAGACGATGCGCCGCGCCGCGTCGAACACGCAGACGCCCTCGCTGGCGGTTTCGACGATGGTGCGATGCCGGGCCTCGCTTTCGCGCAGGGCGCGCTCGGAGCGCGCCAGCAGCTCGGTGCGGCGGTGGAGCTCCCGCAGATGGGCGCGCCGCGCCGCCGTAAGCGCCGCCACCCCAGCTGCGATGGCCAGCATCCCCGTGAAGGCCGCCAGCATGTGCAGCCGCCAGCCGCGCAGGGCCTCGGTCTCCGGCAACTCCAGCCGGACTGTCAACGGGAGTCCGGCCACGGGCGTTTGCGCGCGCAGTTCCCCGGTGGCGGGCGAACTCTCGGCCTCCCGGCCCAGGCGCGACTCGTCGAAAGGTGAGGCCAGAAGAATCGCGCCATCATCGCGCAGCAGGTTCAGACGCGCGCCTTCCGGCAGGTTCAGCGCCCGGTACAGCTCCCAAAAGTACTCCAGCTCCACTGCGGCCATGACCACGCCGCCGAACTCAGCGGCGCCGCCGGGGATGCGCCGCGCCAGGCTGATCATCCAGCGGCCGTTGACGCGGTTGCGCATCGGGCGGGATATGTAAAGGTCGTCGGAGGGAGCGCGCAGCATCCTGAAGTAGGCGCGGTCGGCCACGTTGATCTTCGGCGTGGGGTACTCGCGCGAATGGGCCAGCATGCCGCCGTCAGGCCCGAAGACGAGCAGCGCCTGCCCCTGCGGCAGGTCGGTGAAGCGTTCACGCAGCTCGCGGTGCAGCGCCGCCGGATCGTTCTTCGAGCGGTCGCCGCGCAGATAGGCCTGCCGGGTCTCGCGCAGGACCATGTCCAGCTCGCGGAAGGCCAGCCCGGTCTGCTCCGCCAGCGTCAGCGACAGACGGCGCAGGCTGGCGGCCTCATCGTTCAGCTCGTTTTGCCGCAGCCGCCACATGCCGTAGACGCAGCTGGCCATGAGGAGCGCCGCGACAAGCAGCGTCGCGAGCACGGCGGCCGGTCGGCGACGGCGGTCGGTCTCCTCTGTCGTGTGCCTTTTGGGCCTGTCCGGCATGGTTGCCTCGGCGTGTTGACGCGGTCGCTGGCCTGGGGGGCGCTCTTAGGCTGATGGCATGGAGCCTGTGTTTTGTAAAGAGCGCTGCGGAAGACGGGCACGAAAAAAGGCGCCCCCGTTTCCGGGAGCGCCTTCATGTTGCGGATGCGGGTCCGGGGCTAGGCCTCGGGCACGGCGGTGTCGCTGTCGGGCTTCTGGGAAGCGCCGACCTCATGCTTCACCTCGGTGGCGACCTTGAACAGCACGGTCACGACGAGCGCGCCCAGGCTGTAGATCATCAGCGCGACGGTCAGCTCCTTGGCGGTGGGCCAGTACGGGGTGATGGTGTCGAACGGGGTCGGGTTGAAGCCGCCGATCAGCAGCGCCAGGCCCTTGTCGATCCAGGTGGCGATGATCAGGACGGCGAGGGACCAGGGCAGCAGGTGGCGATTGTCGCGCAGCTTGGGCGGAATGAGCAGCGCCAGGCAGCCCAGACCGAACACGGCGGCCACCCACATGAAGGGCACCAGCTCGGCGTGGCCATCGAGGCCGCTGAAGAGGTACACCAGCGGGTTCTTGTGCTCGGGGATGCTGGAGTAGAAGGAGGTGAACACCTCGCAGAGGAAGAAGAACACGTTCACGCACATGGCGTAGGTGATGATCTTGGCGAGGGTGCGCACGCCGTCCACGTTGGCCTTGAAGGTGGTGACCTTCTCGGTGAGCAGGATGACGAGCAGCAGAATGGACGGGCCGGAGCAGAAGGCCGAAGCCAGGAAGCGGCCGGCCAGGATGGCGGTGAGCCAGTAATGGCGACTGGGGAGCCCCTGCATCAGGAAGGCGGTGACGGTGTGGATGGAGAAGGCCCAGATGACGGAGATGTAGGCGAGGACCTTGGTCCACTTGGGATGCGGCAGGTGCTGGCGGTCGCACTCAAGACAGGTCCAGCCCACCAGGATGTTCAGGGCCAGGTAGCCGCACAGGACGATCATGTCCCAGAAGAGCATGGAATGCGGCGTGGGGAAGAGCATGACGTTGAGCATGCGCTGCGGCTGGCCCAGGTCGACCACGATGAAGCCCAGGCACATGGCGATGGCCGCGATGGCCATGAACTCACCGAAGATGACGAGGTCCTTGAACTGTTTGTAGTGGTGGAAGTAGTAGGGCAGCACGATCATGACGCCGGAGGCGGCCAGACCGACCAGGTACGTGAACTGGGAGATGTAGAATCCCCAGGAGACGTCGCGGCTCATGCCGGTGATGGTCAGACCGTTCATCAACTGGCCGAGGTAGGCGCTGGACGCGCCGGCCATGACAACGAGCAGGAACCCTATCCACAGATAGTACTTGGGACTTCCTTTGAGCGCTTTTTCGAGCATGACCGCCCCCTAAATGATGTAGTACACGCTCGGTTCCGTGCCGAGCGACGGCTTGCGCCGGATGGTGTAATGCTCCCGCAGCAGCTTGCGGACCTCGGAATTGGCGTCGGCGAGGTCGCCGAAGGCCACCGCTCCGTTCGAGGCCTCGACACAGGCGGGCTGCTTGCCCTTGGCCAGGCGTTCCACGCAGAAGGTGCATTTTTCCACCACGCCGCGCATGCGGGTGGGGAATTCCTTGTTCACGGCCGCGGGGTCGATGTGCTTGCGCGGGTCCATGAAGTTGAAACTGCGCGCGCCGAAGGGGCAGGCGGCCATGCAGAAGCGGCAGCCGATGCAGCGGTGGTAGTCCATGGCCACGATGCCGTCGGGGCGCTTGAAGGTGGCCTGTGTGGGACAGGCGCGCACGCAGGGGGGATTGGAGCAGTGGTTGCACAGCAGCGGAAACTGCCGCTTCTTCACGTCCTCGTCCAGGAAGTCGTTGGGCTGGTCGAAGGCCTGTTCGAACCCGGCCGCCCAGATCCACTTGATGTTCTGGTTGCCCGGAATGTCCGGCACGTTATGGACGGAGTGGCAGGCCTTGGCGAGCACGTCGATGGCTTCCTTGGTGCCGACCTTCTTGGTGTCGATGACCATGCCCCAGCGTTTGGCGCTCAGGGCCTGGGGGCCGGCTTCGGGCTCGGCTTTGGCGCCCACGGAAACCGCCAGGGCGCGACCAGCGGTGGCCGTGCACACGCCAGCGGCGGCCAGGCCAAGGAATTTCAGGAAGTTTCTTCTGGTCTGGTTCATTTCTTCAACCCCCCGTCCGGCTGGTAATGGCAGTCCCAACAGTAGGGCGAGACGGCGGCGTCGTTATGGCACTTGTCGCAGAATTCCGCCTTGTTGGGGTGGCATTTCATGCAGGTGTTCTGCAGGCTGATCTCAAAGCTCTTGCCCTTGCTGTTCACGTAGACGCGTTTGCCGTCGCGCAGGGCCCAGTCGCGCCACTGGTTGAGGAGCTTCATGTGGTTGGTGCGCATGTACTCCTTGCTTTCAATGCACTCCTTCTCGTCCTTGGGAAGCTGGACCTTGGGCTGCGAGTACGCGGCCTTGCCCGCGTTGTAGGCGAAGGGCGCGAGGAACACGCACAGGAAGATCACCAGGCCGGTGATGATTTTTCCGCCGTTGTACAGTTTCATCTTACTCCTCCTCCATGCCGGGCAGGGGCTCCTGGCGAAGGTTCATGGTGCGCTCTCCCTCGCCGTCGAGGATGAGGGCGTTGCCCACGAGCTCGTGCAGGCCCGTGATCTTGACGCCCGGGGCCCAGTAGTCGGCCAGGGGGACGAGCGTGGCGCGGTCGATGGCGCACACGCAGGCCATGGTGTTGACCCCGTACTTCTGCTGCACGTAGCGCAGGGCGTTGCCGCGCGGCAAGCCGCCGCGCATGCGGATCTCCATGATCTCGTCGGTGTTCAGGCCGGAGCCGCCGGCGCAGCAGAAGGTCTGCTCGCGGATGGTGTTGTCCGGCATCTCGTGGAAGTTATCGACCACGTTCTTGAGCACGTAGCGGGGCTCGTCCAGCAGACCCATGGCGCGGGCCGGGTTGCAGGAGTCGTGGAAGGTGGCGTTGATGTCCGCGTTGCGGCTCTTGTCGAGTTTGAGCTTGCCGTGTTTGATGAGGTCGGCGGTGAACTCGGCGATGTGCACCATCTTGGTGGCCTTGGCGTTGTCGAACACCGTGCCGGTGATGGGCGAGACCGGGGTCTTCATCTGCGGACCCTGCAGGTCGCCGTTCATGGTGTCCATGTACTGGTTCACCACGCGCCACATGTGGCCGCATTCGCCGCCCAGAATCCACTTGCAGCCCAGGCGGTTGGCCTCGGCGTACATCTTGCCGTTCAGGGCCTTCATGACGTCGGCGTTGGTGAACAGGCCGAAGTTGCCGCCCTCGGACGCGTAGGTGCTCATGGTGAAGTCGAGCCCGATGGCGTCGAAGAGGATGAGATAGCCCATGAAGGTGTAGATGCCGGGATCGGCGAAGACGTCGCCGGAGGGCGTGATGAACAGGATCTCGTGGCCCTTCTCGTTGAGCGGGCACTTCACGCGCTTGCCGGTGACGGTCTCGATGTCGTCGAGCATGAAGTCGACGATGTCCTTGAAGGCGTGCGGCTGAATGCCCAGGTGGTTGCCGGTGCGCGTGCAGTTGGACACGGGCTCCAGGATCCAGTTGATGTTCACGCCGACCAGGTGCAGCAGCTCGCGGGCCATCATCGTCACCTCGGCGGTGTCGATGCCGTAGGGGCAGAACAGCGAGCAGCGGCGGCATTCCGTGCACTGGTAGAAGTAGAGGAACCACTCCTTGAGGACGTCCTCCTCCAGCACGCGCGCGCCGGTGAGCTTGCCGAGGATCTTGCCGGCCAGCGTGAACTCGCCGCGGTACACGGAGCGCATGAGTTCCGCGCGCAGCACCGGCATGTTGCGCGGGTCGCCGGAGCCGATGAAGAAGTGGCACTTGTCGGCGCAGGCGCCGCAACGCACGCACACGTCCATGAACACTTTGAGCGAGCGGTATTTGTCCAGGCGCTCGCGGAAGCCGTTCACGACGATTTCCTTCCAGTCGGAGGGCAGCTTCCAGTCGACGTCCCCGGGGCTCCAATCGCGCGGGTTGGCGAAGATGCCGGGAAGCTCGTTCATCAGGTACTCGACCTTGTTCTTCTTGGCGGGATAGGCCCAGCGCCCCGGCGAGAGATCGTTGGGCAGATCAAGCCAGTTCTCGGCCGGTGGCGTGTAGTTGATGCTTTTGATCAGTTCATCGGGTTTCATTATCTTGGCCATGTCTTCTCCTCGCGGAAAAAGTTTGTTGCGCGTCGATCGTTCGTGGCGGTCGCGGCCGGCGGAGGAACCGCTAGGCCTTTTGCTCCGGAGTCTTCTCCAGGGGCAGACCTGCCTCGAGCATGTGTTCGCGGAACTCGTCCTCGTAGGCCGCGTAGCTGTGCGGCTTGATGGCCGGGTTGTTCCACGGATTCACGTAGTGGTTGATGCGCGTGTCGTTGGGCATGTTGCGCGTGGGCGAGAGGAAAACGCCGCCCATGTGCATCAGCTTGGAGAAGGGGATGTAGACGAGCAGGCAGCTGACCAGGAACACGTGCACGTAGAAGCTGGTGTCGATGCCGGCGGGCACCGCGTAGTGCAGGGTGATGAGCCCCATCACCACTTCCTTGATGCCCATGATGTCGACCTTGGCGACGTAGCGCATGTACGCGCCGGAGCAGGCGACGCCGAGGATGAGGAACAGCGGGAAGTAGTCGTTCACCAGCGAGATGTAGCGGATTTTCGGAGCGCAGAGCCGGCGCAGCAGCAACAGCGTCGCGCCGCCGATCAGCAGCATGTCCGAAATGTAGATGGTCGGGGCGAGGATCTGCAGGATGCCATCGGCCCAGTCGAGGAACTCGATGGGGGCGGGCACCGGCTGGAGGAACAGGCGCATGTGCCGCACCACGACGGTCAAAAAGCCGTAGTGGAACATGATGGCGAACAGCCACAGCCACTTGGCCGAGACATAGCCGACCACGGGGTTCTGACCGTCGTCGTGGCGCATCACCGTTTTGGTGTTGCGGAACAGCGACCGGAAGGTGAGCACTTCAAGCGCCATGCGGATGAAGGTCTGCGGCCCGGTGGACGGATTGTCCCACTTGTTCTGCTTGATCCAGGGCAGGCTCTGCTGCTGGCCGCCCGTGGTGGGAATGCGGAAGGGCACCGGGCGCTTGGCCCAGGAGATGATCTTGCAGACGAAGCCCACCATGAAGATGATGAACGCCGTCCTGGGGATGCAGTACGCGAAGATGGTGTGCATCTGCGCCGCTCCCGCCCCCACCGTGGCGATCACCACGAGGGCCAGGACCATAAGAAGGGAAAAGATCGCTTTCATCAGCCGTCACCTCGTTTGTAGTTTGCGCGCTCGCCGCAACGCTGTCGGCTGCGCGCGCGCCATCCGAAAAACTCACTCGGCCTTGTGGGCCGTTATTCCCATGTTGTTGACACGGCGCACCAGGTTCTTGTGCGCGCGTTTGACCTCCTCCACGCGCATCCGCGCGATCTGATCGCGCGCGGCCACGTAGAGGTCGAAGGCGATGACCGCCAGATTGTCCACCCGCGTCTCGAAACGCAGCAGCTCTTCCAGCTCCCCCTTGGCGGAGAGGTCGGCCATGAATTCCTGCCGCAGCAGTTTCTTCAATAGGAAGACGAAGCTGAGCGCCCGGGAGGGCGGGAAGTCCTGCACGGCGCGGATTTTGACCAGCTGCTCCAGGCTGTTGGCCACGGCCTCCGCATCGTTCCAGGTGAGTAAAAGAGGGATCAGCCGATCCGTGGCGCCCTTGATGGCCGCGCCGACGGGATTGGTGAAGGGGTCGTGGTTGGTGCGCCACACCGCTTGTGTCTGTTCGGGATACGTGCCGAGGATGAGCTCGGCCCACTTGTGGGAAAGCTCTTCGGCGCGCGCCGCGATGGAATCAGTCAGCCCCATTGCCTCTCCCCCCGACAGACCGTCAAAGAAGACGCCAGCCCCGCTCCCACGGAAAAAAGGAAGCCGGCCGACGCCTGCGAATCTTGTGAAATATTGGCCCGAAAACTTCCCTTCCTATTTCAGACTCCCCCTGAAACGTCAAGCCGTTTCGGCCAGAAATCCCGGCGCTTCCAGGCTCGCCGGACCTTTGCGGACGGCTCTCGGGAGCCGTCTTGGTTGTGCAACGGCTTTTCGGCTTTTGTGCAATTATTTGCGCTGACGTGAGTGATCCAACGATGTGCGCATGAGGCTATCTCCTCGATATGGCGGACAAGAATTTTTTGGCGCGAAGATTGCTACTCCCCGTGTCGTGCAGAGAGGGTTTGCACAGCCGGGGGCGGAGGTTTCGCTCTTCCACCTCCGCCTCCCGGCCATGTTTTCGCCAGAGCAAGCCCGCACAGGAGGTTCGCCCATGAATCGCCACAGCAACCAGCCGCGCGTCATCGCCGCCGCCACTCCCGCCCCCTTCGCCGGACCGGGACACGCCGTCATCATCGTGGCCCTCATCGCCCTGGCCTTCGTGCTTCTCACCAGTCTGCGCCACGCCCACGCCGGGGCCATGTCCGGCGATTCCCCCATGCCCGTCATCGCCCAAAGCGGCGACGTCTCCATTCCCGCCGCCGATCTGGCCGACGGACAGGACCACTTCTACAGCTTCCGCGCCAATGGCAAGGTCGTGCAGTTCGTCGTCGCCAAGGACGCCGCCGGACGTCCGCACGCCGTCATCAACGCTGGTGACGAGCGTTTTCCCGCCGTTCGTCGTCATGGACGCGTCATGGACGTGACGGATCATGACGGTCCGTCTCCCTTGCATTGCGCGGAGACCGACGGATTCGTCGTCATCCACGCCGCCGACCTCGCCGTCGCCGCCCGCGACTTCTAGCCGCGCGGCCCCGCGTCGGGTTTGCTCCCGGCTCCGGCCCGTGTATGCTCGCGCTCGGAACTCATACCAAGGAGACAGTCATGAAAAAATCTCTCGGCGCGGGCACCCTCGCCCAGCCCACTCCCGCTTGGCTCGTCGGCACCTACGACGCCGACGGCAAACCCAACGTCATGACCATCGCCTGGGGCGGCATCTGCTTCTCCGCGCCCCCGTGCGTCGCCGTCTGCGTCCGGCCCGGCCGGCACACCTTCCCCGCCATCACCGCCCGGCGGGGCTTCACCGTGAACATCCCCTCGCAGAATCTCGCCCGCGAGACCGACTACGTCGGCATGGTTTCCGGCGCGGCCGTGGACAAGTTCGCCGTCGCCGGCCTCACCGCGACGAAAAGCACCCTCGTGGACGCGCCCATCGTCAACGAGTGCCCGCTCGTGCTGGAATGCCGCCTCGTGCGGACCATGGACCTTGGCGCGCACACCCAGTTCGTCGGTGAAATTCTCGACGTGAAGGCCGACGAGTCCGTCCTCGCCCCCGACGGGCACGTCGACCCCCTGAAGCTGCGGCCCCTCGTCTACGCGCCCGGCGACGGCAAGTACTACGGCCTTGGCGAGGTCGTGGGAAAGGCCTTCGGCATCGGCAAGGAGCTGATGGGCAAGTAGCGCGTCAGGAAGCGGGGAGGGGGCGGGGAAACTTTTTTAAAAAAGTTCCCCCGCCCCCTCCCCGGACCCCCCCCCTCAAAAACGTTTATGGGTGACACGGGCGGGCCCTCGCTCCTTGCCCATTCGCGAAGCCCGGCGCAAGGCTTTCCCCCCGTTTGCTCTCTTCCGACCCTCTTTACGAATGCAATGTCCCGAGTGGCTCTCGCCATTCGGGACATTTTTCGTTCGAAGCCAAAATAAAACGGTATTTGTCCCCGCCGGCGCATTTGAATCCGCACCGGTCGCAGGCTTCCCCAGCGGCTCCGCGCCAGGGAAGCCTGCGAATACGGGATTCCAAAGGGCAAATGCCCTTTGGCGGGGTCCAAGGGGCGGCGCCCCTTGCTTCTCTCCCTCCACACTTCGCTTCCTCGCTTGTCCGGCGGCGCGTTCAATCCCGTCCGGCGACGGGGATCATTCCGGCCGCGGCGTTGGCGATATGGCGCGAAGGGGGCGGATGCGTGGAGGGCGCTGGCTGTGGCGGGGGGGCCGCCGGAAGGTGAAGTCTTCCGGCGGCCCCCGTTGTCATGCGGACGTGGGGATCAGGGCTTCTTGAAGCCGAACGCGTGGAGGACTCGCTGCCCTTCGGGGCTGATGACGAAGTCGATGAAGGCCTTGGCCTGCGGGTTCTTGCTGGTTGCGATGATGGCGATGGGGTAGGTGACCCTGGTGCTGGTGGGCACTTCCTGGACGAGGCGCACCCTGTTGCCGGCGTGCTTGGCGTCGGTGGCGAAGACGAAGCCGGCGTCGACCTCGCCGCGGGTCACGTAGTCGAGGGTTTGCCGGACTGACTCGGCGGGCACGAGCTTGGGCTGCAGCGCGGTGGTGAGCTTGGCGATGGCGATGCCCTCGGTGGAGTAGCGGCCGGCGGGCACGGTGGCGGGGTTGCCGATGGCGATGCGCTTGACGTCGGGCCTGGCGAGGTCGGCCATGTGCCTCACGACGACCTTGGAGTCGGCGGGCTGCACGAGCACGATGCTGTTCTGGACGAAGTCGACGCGGCTGGCGGGCACGATGAGGCGCTTTTCCGCGGCCTGGTTCATGGTTTTCTGATCGGCAGAGGCGAAGACGTCCACGGGCGCGCCGTTCTCGATCTGGCGCAGCAGCGAGCCGGAAGCGCCAAAGTTGGTGACGATGTTGACGCCGGGGTGTTTTTTCTCGAACTCGGCCTTGAGGACCTTGAAGGCGTCGGTGAGGCTGGCGGCGGCGGAAATGGTGAGGTCCGCCGCGCTGGCGAGGCCCGGCGCGAGGCAGATGGCCAGGGTGAGGACGATAGCCGAAAGGGTGGCGAGGCGTTTGCGCATGGGTACTCCTTGGCTAAAGGTTGGGGAGGAAGTCATTCGGCGACGAGGATGACGCTCATGGCTTTGAAAAAGAACCAGACGCGTTCGCCTGGTTTGAGGCCGAGGGCATTGCGAGACTCGTTGGTGATGAGCGCGCACATGGGCGTGCCGTCGTCCAGCGTGCCGGTGACCTCCACGGAGATGTCGTCGCCGTGGACGTTTTTGACGACGGCGGGAAAGCTGTTGCGGGCGCTGATGCGGGCGCCGCCCTCGTCCTTGGCGAGGAGGACGAAGGGGGCCTTGACGATGGCGGCGAGGTGCTTGCCCTCGGAAATGCCAAGGTTCCGCACGCTGTCGGCGGTGATGATCGCGACGATTTGTTTGCCGCTTTTGGTGGTGATTGTGACCTCGGTGAGCACCTCGCCCGCATGGACGCGGGTGACGGAGCCGAGGAAGGTGTTGCGCGCGCTGGTGCGCATGCTTGGCTCCTTCTGTATGAAATAATTGAGGATGCGCTTGCTGTCGTTTTCGGAGAACGCATAGTAGCCGGAGGTGAGCACCACGCTGGCGTGGCCAAGGAGCTTCTGCACCACGGGCAGGGGCACGCCCTCGCGCAGCAGCTCCACCGCGCGGGAGTGCCGCAGCACGGTGGGGTTGAGCAGCTCGCGGGAGAAGGGCACGCGGTCGCGCTGTTCGCTGATCTTGCGGCGGACGAAGCCCTGGTCCAGATGGAAGAGCCGTCCGCGCAGGCCGATGGCCTCGGGCGTATCGAGAAAGCGGCCCAGCTCTTCCATGAAGTTTTGGGGCAAAATCACGCGGCGTTCCGGCTCGCCCTCCGCAGCGTCGCGGATGACGACCTCGTTGTGCGCGAAGTCCAGGTCGCGCGTGTCGTCCAGGGCGAGCACCTCGCCCACCTTTGCGCCGGAGTGGCGCAGCATCAGGTACACCAAGCGCAGCCGCCTGCGGGAGAGCCGGATCTGCGGGGTGCGCGCGGCCGCGACCCAGGCGTCTATGGCCTGGGTGAGGGCCTCGATCTGCATGGAGTCGAGGTAGCGCACCCCCTCCGGGACGAAGAACATGCGCGAGGGTTTGGGGTCGCGGGCGCGGTCGCAGGCGGGCTCCACGCCGCGTTCGCGCAAAAGGCCCCGCAGGGCTCCGAGCACGTCGGCGACGGCGGGGTCGTCGAGGCTGTCCGCCATTTCGAGCACGCGTCGCGCGACCGCACTGGTGTCCGTCATCATTCCTCCATGGCGATGGAACATTCGGAAGCAACGCACATGCCAAGTCACGCTTGCGGTTGTTCGCGTGACAACGCCAATATTATGGTGGACCAGTAAACAGTCCTTGTGCATAACAGCGTGAGAAAAATGGTGTCAACATGCATTGGTTGTCACGGGAAATAGTGCTTGCGTGTGTGAGCGTGGCTTTTATGGCGAAGGGCCTTTCGCGCAAAAGTGCATCATTGCGACAAAAATGTAGGCTATTCCCGCGTCGATGTTTGACGTTGTGTTAGAAAAACGAGAAGTTCCGCCCGGATGAAAGGCGGCACGTGTTTTGAAAGAGACGCCGCACAAGGAGGCAACATGCCGTACAACGTCTTCTTGCTCATCGTCGCCGCCGTGGCCGCCCTGGCCATCGTGGACATGGGGCTTGGTCATTTGCGGCCCGATCCCTATGCCGAGCGCCGCGAGGGAGGCTGTCCCGTGCGCCTGGGGCTGCGCGAATTCGTCACCCGGCCGCTGCCCATTTTCCTTTTTGGCGTGGGCGCGGCCATGTTGCCGGCCAGACCCTGCTCCGGTTCCGGCCTGCTGCTGCTGGCCGGAGCGCTCGCCCTGCTCGGGCCGCGCGTCCGCAAGGCCTCGGCGTGAGCGACGGGGACGGCGTTTCCCCGCCGTCCGCCCCCGGGCCGTTGCCCTGCCAACGCATCGGTTGGTTCGACGGTAAGGCGGAAACATTCAAGGCGGACGAGCTGTTCCGATAGGAGGATGCCCGGTGGCCAGCATTGTGCTTGTGCATGGGGCGTTTCAGGGGGGATGGGTCTGGAAGTGGACGGCCGAGGCCCTCGCCGAGCGCGGCCACACGGTGCATCGCCCGAGCCTTTCCGGCTGCGGCCAGCGCCGCCGCCTGCCCGATCCACGCGCCGGCCTGCGCGTTCACGCCGACGAGATCGTCCAATACATCCTCGACGAGGGGCTGACGGACGTGACGCTCGTGGGTCACAGCTACGCGGGGCTGGTGTGCTGCGCGGCGGCGGACATGCTGCCCGGCGTGGTGACGCGGCTGATTCTGGTGGACGCCGTGCTGCCGCGGCCAGGGCGTTCCTTCGTTGACCTTGGCGGGGAGCCGTTCGCGCGGCTGCTGGCCGCCAACGACGCCGGCGGCGGCATGGTGCGGCCGTGGCCCTTGGACGGTTTCGGCGTGGGGGCGGAGGCGGCGCCATGGTTCGAGCGTCGCCTGGGCTTGTTTCCGCTGGCGGCCTTCACCGAACCCTATCCCGAAAGCCTGGCGCCGAGCCCTGCGCGGCGCGTCTACATCAGCTGTCTTCCGGCGAGGAATCCGCTTCTGCGCGCCATGACCGCGCGCGCCTCGGCCGAGGGCTGGGAGCCCCACGCCCTCATGAGCGGGCACTGCGCCATGATCTCCGCGCCGTTGGAGCTGGCCGGACTGCTGCACCGCGTCATCCGGGACGCGCCTTCGGCCCCTGCCCCCGGCGATGTCGATCTGCCGCCGTTGGACCGCCGACTGCTGGAGGACATGCGCCGGCAATTGCACTGGACCTGCTGCCGTCTCTCCAAGGGCGAGGAGCGGCAAACCCCGGAAGCGGGCGACGACGGGGCCTCCGGCTGTCCCGAGTGCTGAGGCGGGCGGCTTAGATGATGCTGGTCAGCGTCTGGCGCACGGCGAGCAGGGGATTGGTCTCGCCCTGGATGCGTTCGATGTCGAGCAGCAGCTCCAGCACGTCGTCCGCGTCGGTGGCATCGCGCGCGCCGAGGTCCGTGCTCGTGTGGTACCCCGGGCTCGCTCCACAGAGTGTCACCGGTCGCACCCCCTGCTGAACGGGGTAGACCACATCCCTGCCCGAGCGGAATATTCGGTCGAGCAGGGACACGCACCGCTGATGCAACGCTTCTGGTCCCATGCGCAATCTCCTGCGGGAAGATTTTGATACTGCATACCGCGCAGGCGATTTACGGTCAAGCGCGTGGCTATATTTTGATGACTTTACCCGCCACGTCCAGGCTGGTCACCACATCGAGCATGTTGGTGGTTTCGCCCACCATCTTCTTCTCCAGCAGGCCGAAGAAGCCGAGGCACGTGCCGCACACCAGAACGGACACGCCGGATTTCGCCAGGTCCTGAAGCTTTTCCAGGCAGGGGTGCCCCTCGCAGGCCAGCTTGACCCCGCCGTTCACCAGCACGATGCGCCACAGCCGCGAGCCGAGCTCCGGCAGGGTGGTGAGGAAGTTCAGCATGAGCTTGCCGCCCAGGCTGTCGTCGCCGTGGCCTAGGGTCTCGGTGGTGATGAACACTGTGGTGCGCTCATTGAGCGCGGCGTTCACGGCGGCCGCGCCGGCCGGGCAGCATGCCGCGCCAGCGTCCTCCGCCGGGGCCGAGGCGTCGCGAACGGCAGTGAGAGTCCAGACATCGCCAGCCTTCGCGTTCGTCACGGCGAAGCCCTTGCCGGTGAGCAGACGCGTCACGTTTTCCACGGCGGCGGGGTTGTCCACGCGCACTCGCAATTCACCAGGATTGCTTTTCAGGCGTTCGATGCAGCGCAAAACCGGTCCGGGGCAGGCCAGACCGCGGCAGTCCAGAATATCCTTGCTCATCTATCCGACCTCCATATTCGAGAGATAGACGCCGTCGATGCGGCGACGCCGTTCGATCCATGAATTTCAAGGACTAGCCGTCCGGGGACATGGTGTCAACGCCGCCGCTGGCCGGGCTCGACACGTCGGCTGGAATGCGGTCGGAAAGGACGAAAAAAGGCCGGAACGGGGTCGTCCCCCGTCCCGGCCGTGTCGTCGGATCGTTTGAGCCGCGTCGGTGCGCTAGCGCAGCAGGTCCACCAGCTTGGCCACCACCTGGAAGGCGTCGGCCACGTAGAGCACGTCGGCCTTGCCCTGGGCCCAGCCGCAGTTCGCGTCCAGGTTGATGGCCCGGCGTTCGCCGATGAATCGCCAGCCCACCACGTGCGGTTCCTCGCCGTGGCAGCAGGTGGCCAGTCCCTTGGGATGGCGCGGAGTGGAGCCGGTCTGCCCCACCTGGTGCATGTGCGTGAGGAACGGCAGGGCCGCGCCCTCGCCGCTCTGGTCCACCAGCGACTTGGAGCTGCCCAGCGAGGCCTGCGTGGCCGAGAGCAGGCTCAGGATCAGCCGCGCCGCCTCGTCCACGTGCTTCTGACCGTCGGCCTGGCTCTTGCCCCAGCCCGCGCCGGCCACGACGAGCAACTTGGCGTCCGGGCGGATGGTCTGGGCGTCGGCCGCGGGGACGATGACCTCCACCACCTCGCTGTGGGCGGACACGGGCGCTGCGAGCATCTCCACGCTCGCCGAGCCTGCCGCTTCCACGGGAGCGAAGCAGCCGGAATCCACCGTGACGAACCAGGGGGAGGTCTCCCGCTGGATTTTGCCGAACATGCGCTGGCGGTAGTACCAGCGGGTGGCGACGATTTTGCCCTCGGCCATTTCCAGGCCGGTGAGGCGGGTATCGATCTTCGCGCCGATGCGCTGGGCCACGCCGGCGGCCACGCGGCTCAGGCGCGAGGTGGCAGGAGCCACGATGACGTCGGCTCCGGCGGCCTTGCAGATGGCCTCGGCGGCCGCCGCGTCGGAAACATAGCGGGCCGTGGCGAAGTCGGCTCCGGCCACGCCGTAGAATTTGGTCGCGCCGCAGCCGGCCACGGCGTCCGCCGCCTGCTGCACCGTCTCGCCGAACAGGCCGACGACGAGTTCGCCGCCCAGCCCCTTGGCCGCGCCGAGGGCTTCCTTGGCCGCCTTGCCCAGGCCGCCGTCGGCTTCCGTATGCGCGAGGAAAAGCACTTTCATATGTTCCTCCTTACAGGCCGGACCTAGGCCCGGATCCAGTCCGCGAGCTCGCGGGCGATGTCATCGACGGAGGCGTTCTTGACGATGCGCGTCTCGCGGCGCTGGCTGGGCACCTCCACGCCGAGGTGCTTCAACCCCTCGCCCTTGAGCGGGGCGGGCTGCGCCTTGGCCAGCGCCGGCATGATGAACCGCATGTTCTGCATGCCCACCTGCGGATTGTTCGGCGGCTCGGGCAGGCTGCCCGTGGCCCAGCCGAGCAGCGCCGGCGCGCCCTTGCAGTGCGACTTCTGGTAGCAACCGCCCTCGATGCGCTCCAGCACCGTGAAGCCGCCGTCCTTGGCCAAGTCGATCTCGTCCACGCCCTGGAACTGCTCGGTCACGCCGAGCTTCTCGCCCACCATGGAGAGCACCGCGCCCGTGCTGCGCGAGGCCGACTGCCAGCCGCCGAAAAGCAGCAGCTTGCCCTTGTCCAGCCCGGGGATTTTTCCCACCGCGCCGGCCAGGACCGAGGCCGTCTCCGCCGCGTCCGTGAAGCCGCCGGCGGGACCGTCCAGCACCACCAGCTCGAAGGGGGCCTTCTGCGCCACGCTCATCATCACCTGCTGGAGCTTGGCTTTGGGGCCCAGCGCCACCAGCCACACCTTGCTGCCGGCCACTTTCTTGGCCAGGTTCGCGGCCTCGAACAGCGCGCACGCGGCCCAGGGGTCCAGCACCGCCGGCAGCATCAGCTCGTTCTTCAGCGCCGGCCCGGTCGGTCCGGCCACGGGCTCCAGCGTCTGCAACGGGTCGGGCACGATGGACCCGAGCACCACGATCTGCAATCCGTTCATGCGAACTCCTTAAAATATATTGTGTTCCCGGGTGGGGGAGGGAACTTTTGGGAAAAAGTCCCCCCGCTCCCCCGGCCCCCCTCCTCCCTCAAAACCTTTCATAGGGGAAGATGGGAACGATTCGGCGTCGCGTCATTTTTCAGCGTATACACCAAAGCGGCCCCCATGAAAAGTTTTCAGGGGAATGGGGGCGCGGGGGAAGGCCCCCCGTTGAAAAAGGGGCCCGCTTCCCCCCATATTCTCTTTGTCTGCGTCTTAGTTTTCGGCAGAGTGCAGGCCGCCGGCCCCGGCTTGGAAATCGACATTGGCGGACTCGCCGCCTTCCGGGCCGGGTTTGCTGCAATTCCAGATGCACGCGCCGCAGTGCACGCATTTCTCGCGATCGAACAGCGGCGCGCCGCCCTCGGGGTTGGCGCTGATGGCCTGCCCGGAACAGGCCTCGATGCAGACCCTGGCCTCGCAGGACTCGCAGGTGGCCAGGCTCTTGAAGGTCACATGGTCGCGGTAGCCGGCCGGGGCCTGCACCTTGCCGCCCATGAGCAGGGCGTCCTGGTGCGACACGAGCAGTTGGCCGTCGTACTCGATCTTGGGCCAGCCCACGCGCTCCATGAGCGCGTCGTGCAGGGGCAGCCCCTTGGCGGTGCATTCGCGACGGATGGACTCGATCTCGCCCACGGTGAACCGGCCGGCGTAGTAGGCCTCCAGGCTGGGGATGCGCTCGTGTGGCTTGCGTGAAACGCCCGGGGCGTTGAGCCGGCCCTCGGTGAAGCCGGAGAGCGCCATGCCGATGAGCCCCTGCACCACGCCCATCTGGAAGCCGTCGCGCGATTTCCCGGCGATTTTGGCCTCGCGCTCCAGCCAGGACTCACGGCGGCGGCGCACATAGGTGCGCTCCAGATTCTCGCGTGTGAAGGGCTTGTCCTCGCGCAGCAGCTCCAGCACGCTGATCCCCAACAGCGCGCCGGAGGTCCAGGCCTCGTCGAAACCCGCGCCCGTGAGCACGTTGGTGGTGCCGGACCCCTCGCCGATGCGCGCGAAGCCGTCGCCCACCAGGAAGGGTTCGCCCTGCCTGCCGGACTCCTGCAGGCTCTTGGCCCCCCAGGAGCGCATGCGTCCGCCCTTGAGATGCTTCCACAGGGTGGGATGCTGCATCCAGTGTTGCAGGTAGCGGTAGGCGGTGCGCACCGGGCTGTCCATCCAGCTGGGCACGAAGATGCCGAGCGACGCCACGTTGCCGGGGTACACGTAGAGGAAACCGAAAATCTCGGGCTCGGGGTAGCCCAGGGTGTGCAGCACCGTGCCTTCCTTCAGGGCGCAGCCCTCGGGCAGGTCCACCACCATCTTCATGCCCACGGCCCACTCGCGGGAGTGGTGTCCCGTCGGCATCCCCAGCGTCTGGTCCAGCTTGCGGCCTACCGCGCCCACCGGGCCATCGCCCACCACGGTGAGTTGCGCGTGAATGTCCATGCCGGGCATGAAGCCGGCCTCGGGCTTGCCCTGCTTGTCCACGCCCTGGTCCTGCAGGCGCACGCCGGCCACGGCCTTGTCGTCCAGGATCGGCCCGGCCACGGGCGTGCCCGGCCAGATTTGCGCCTGGCCCTGGGCCATGATCTGGGCCGCGGCCCACTGGGTGAACTGCCCCATGGACAGCAGCACGCCCGGCTCCTTGCGCAGGAATTCAGGGATGAACGGCAGCTTGTACGCGTATTCCTTGGCCAGTCCCAGGCTTTTGAGCACCTTGTCCCCCGCGCGCAGGGCGAAGGGCCGGCGGCTCGCGCCGATGGGATCGAGCAGGTAGAGCACCTCCTCGTGCGTCACCTCGGTGGCGAAGGGAATCTGCGAGAGATCGAGGTCCGGGAAGCTCGCCCGGACGCCGCGCGCCTTGGTCACCACGCCGGAGACGCCGAAACCCGTGTCGTCCGCGCGTTCGTAGCAGATGACCTGTGGCGGCATTCCCGGCATGGCCTTGCTTTCGGCCACGGGCGAGCCGTCCTCTTTCGTCAGCCCCTGCGACAGGGTGTGCAGAAAACCGCCCATGGCCGGTCCGAAGCCGACGCAGGCGATGTCCACATCCATGCGTTGGCGCTCGAAGCCTTCGGGCAGTTCATCTGACGAATTTTCGGTGGACGAAACGCCCTCGGTGGGAGCGCTGGCGATGTCTTCGGTCATGGCGGATTCCTCGTGCGTGGGCAGGTGCCGCCGGATCGGGAATGACGCGCGCGGCGCTGGCTCAGCGGCTCGCCCCTCTTTACCCAGGGGGGGCAGGCGCGTCAACCGCGACCGGATCGGGAGGGAAAGGGGCGAGGGCGCTGAACCTCTGCCGGTCAAAAACTGCAGGCGAAGCCTGTGAGGAGGACCTCAATGGCAAATTTGGGACTGAGCCCCTGAGTATGTATGGCTTGCGTTTTGCCATTGGTTGAGGCACAAACCAAAGGCTCGGCGTGAAATACGATCAGTTTATACAGCTTCCTCGGCCTCAGACTCGGCCGTCATGGTCTGAGGTGTACCCTGGCGAAATTCCTACGAAGGCTCCAGTCGTGGTATCTTTAACTCCCATGAGTACACATAGTGATGCGAATTCCCAAAATTCGTAAATATTGGGGTGTGTAGTAAATGCTATATAAAAATTTAGATAATGAGCTTGCTATTATTACAGCTTTTGCGTGCTGCTTTGCTTCTTTTCTTCATGTTGCATATTTTGTTGCTGCGCCGTTTATTTGGTCCTGCAACCTAAACTATGATGAAGTGAATATATTACCATGGATATTGGATGTTAGGCAACAGGATGGCCTAGAATTATTCGTATTGTATAGCGTCACTCTACTAGATATATTTATCCCGGTCATTATGCTCCATTTTATAAAATTATTTGAGCTAAAGAAGAGATATTCTGTTATCATTCTTTTGATATCTATAGCGGTATTGTACAGCTTGGCCCATTTCAAAATGCCATATAGCACATTCGGAAAATCTAGTTTGCTAGAGAGGTTGGCCACTGGATTCCCTATAGCCTGCTTCGCGCTGATAGCCAGCTTCCTCATGTCATTATTATTAAAGAAAAGTGTTCTTGCTGGTTTTATCGTTGTCGCGATCATCCTATTGCCGATATGTCTAATCGCGACGGACGGGTTCGAGTGGCTCGACTGTGGCTATATATTTGATCCAGCGCTGAGAATCTTGCAAGGTTTTAAAATTAAAGACACGTATTTTCAATATGATCTACTCTTTTCGCTGATTGCAGCGGCGTGGATTAAAATGGGCTTTGGATATAATAGCTTTCAATCTATTGGCCAGCTATCGTATTACTTGGCAATTCTTATGCTGTTTCATTTGGCGCTGCAGTTATTTCGTAAAAAAACTCTTGTGGCCTTTTTCGTTGCGAGTTTGGTTCTCGTCCGTATTTATGCGAGCCCATGGGGAATAACTAGTTGCCCTCAAACTACGCCTATCCGGTTAGATTTATGGATTTTTCTGGTTATGGCTATCTTTTACTGCGGACCTTTTCATTGGCTGATAGGCTTTATTTGCGGTGCTCTTATTATGACTTCAACTAACTTCGGAATAATTTATACTGTTGGGTACCTACAACTATTGGTCGTCCTATGCATAGTTGATTGCGCTAGCAAGACTCCTGCAATTACTCTTCCTCAGGTTTTTAAAAGATTCGCGGTGAAGTCGGCAAGTTCCATATTCATTATCTGCCTTTTTTCTTTGGTGACTGTATTGTTCTTTAAGTCCCAGAAAATTTGGGATTACGGAAGTTATTATCAAAAAATTGGCATTGGGTTTCAACAAATCAGTCGGCATTCGTTTTACTGGTATGTTTTCCCCGTGTTTAGCTTAGTCGCAATAATTATATACAAGTTACGTAAAAAACTTACAAATCAGTGCTACACTGTGGGGTTGTCGCTTGCCTGCGCTGTTGGCAATTCTCTTTACTTTTTTGGCCGCAGTGAAGAGAATAATATTCTTAATATCTCTTTGTCGCTGATTTTTGTTTTCTTTATTTTGCTAGATTTGTTCGATCGCTGGACTTGCGATAAAATGTGTTCGGGCAATAAATCTATTTCGGTAATTTGCGCAACAATATTTGTCGGAATATTGTCTTTTAGCTATGCGATAAACATTCACAATAGAATTTCGCTTCAAATGACTTCCGTTATTAATGGTGACTGTCTTTTATATAAAGATGTGCCAATGCCAAATAATGGCAAAACAATTTTTTTATTAAAAAAGTATACAAGTTATTCTAAAAAAGTTTTTTTTGCTACAAAATTTGATCTTAACTATTACGCTTTGAACGGGTATGTACCCATAAGCTCTTATTCACCGTTTTTTACATGGATATTTCAAGATCAAGTAATCTTATTTTTACAATCCCTCCTCGACTCCGGTTATTATGTTGTATTTGACAACAGTACGAAGTGTCTTATCCCAAAACTAGCACGTCATGGTTGTGTAATGACTGTCAACAACGAGATACTATTACTTTTGCCGTCTTAGGCTTTTGATATTTGATTTAATGCATTTCCCTGACGTGTCTTGTTACAAACGGTGCTAAGGTTTTCTTCACAATATGCCATAAACATTTTTACACTTGTGCCCGCCGATTGAAAATGCAAAGTGCACTTGATAAGTTACCTTAGGATCTCAATTTTTTACTGATACATTTGAAGCAAATTCGGAATACATTGGAATGGAGATTTTTCCAACTGAATCGGAATAGAACTCGTAGGATCCTGCCCTCGACAGTGAAATAGCTTTTTTTAAAATCAGGTTGTTGTAATCTTTTGCGTTCGGTTAACAAGTGCCCCGCAGCCTCCGCGGAATTCGCACTTCGACTCCGGACCTGAATTCGGTTTGGTGTGGAGGAGGTAGCCGAATCATCCGTTAGCGCGTGATCGCTTTCGGCGCGTACGATCGATTGGTGTACAGGGAACTTAACGGTTAGTTTTGCGACGAGTGCGCGTCCCTGGATGGGGGGGCTTAAAAATTCCCCGGGAAGCAAGCGAAGGGGGAATTGTGCAGTGGCGGTGTGCTGCAAACGTGGTGCGGCTCCATTCAAGCTGGGCACATGACATTGGCTACATCGTCCAGACCAGGTAGTAAGTACCTGGGCACACAAGACTTGCGTGTGCCGATGAATCTTGGTGGGTCCTCTTCGTTTCGGTCTGGCGTATGAATACGATCTGTGAATCCGTGAACCGTGTTTCTTTATTTTGAACATAACTCTGTCACCGAGTGAGTCAAAACAGAAAAATTTATATTTTGAAGGGTCTTGTTTCGGGGGGGGCAGGGTGCAGCACAATATAAGGGTGGATGATATGAGTATCCTCACGCCTGACAAACAAAAAATGTTTTGAGTACCCCCTTCTTGTGCCATCGGCTCGGTCCAATACGAAGATTTGCGGCTTCCCCTATTCAACGGGGAGCGTATTTAAGCGAATGTGTCGCAGCAACAGCCCAGGAACAATTTCCTTCTTCGGAGTCTTGGTCACGCGCAGGGGAGTGTCCTTGACCTTGCTGTTGAACGTCACGATTGGGAAAAGCAATCCGCCAGTCTGTTCTGCAGTAAGGACCAAACGTTTCACCTGAGAGCCACCGCCGCCGCTGGCTGGAAGTTCCCACGTACCCAGTTTATGGCCGTCGCAGGATACTTCGGTTTGTAGCGTTCCCTCAAAGGTGGGCGGAAGCCCCAGCTCCATTTCGATGCAGGCCCCGCTGGTTGGCGTGATTCGGAGAGGTACAACAAACGTCTGCAGCGACCGGGTTGGCATGGCCACTCCCGAGCGCAAGACGGTCCACCCGGTCCGCAGCGTGGGCCGCCACTCTGAATCCGCTGCTATGCTGAGCCAGCGCCCGGCGAACGGGAACGGATCCCCTTGCGGCGAGGGGACTGTGGGCAACAAGTAGAGTTGACGAAGCCCGTCCTGGGTGACGAGCCGGCAGCCGGAATCGGTCAAGGCTAGCTGGAGGAACGGCAATTCATCTGTTGAGTAGGCGCGTTTCTCCACAAGCATGGAATCAAAGCCCAGGTACCTAGCGTAAGGAACGAGAGAAGGCGCTGGTAATCTTGAAAGTATTTGCTGGACTTGATAGGCAGGGTCGTTTTCCATCAACCCATAGCTCCACGCCGTGTCACTTTTCACGTTGTCAAGAATATACGGCAAGAGGTGATTGTAAGGGAGAAAAGCGCCAATTTGCGGAGCCTCAGGGTGAAAGGTGATTGGGAGTTGAAGCACTTTTCGGCACGAATAGGCGTGAATGCCAACCAGTATGTTGTGCAAGCTCTTCACCTCAGATTTGTATATCGGTGAAGAGAGAAGCTGCTTTTGTTGCCGGGCAAAGCCGCCAACCCAAGGGTACGAGTTGAAAAGGAAAAAGACGAGCAGGACTCCCGCGAACAGAATGCGCCCAGAGGCCTTTTTTCGTAAGTGGCATATCCTTTTTGCTTGGGCAAGGATGCACGCACAGGCCAGAAGCATGGCATAAAGGAAAAAAACGCTAATTCTGTTTTGGCTTCTGATTGTTGGTGTTATGAAGAAATTAAACAATAAGCCTAAGCCATATGGGATAGAGAAAAGTAGACTAAAACCAGAAAAAGCTAAAAGGGCTCGGATTGTGGCTGGTTGCGCTGTGAGTTTTGCGTCTTTGTCGCAAAAGGTCTGAATCCCGTCGCGGACGAAGAAATGAAAGAATAGAAATCCTAAGAAGATAAGGGACAGCGGTAGTCCTGGCCAGAAATCATACCCCTCTGCGCTGCCACGCCACAAAAAATAGTTGTGCGCTTTTGGAAAAGTGAAATATTGGCTTGCCGTCCAAATGAGATCGGAAAAACGTGTCCCGACGATTGCCTGTTCCGTATAAGAACGCGTGGTGAGGTGCGCACTGATACTAGCGAGATATATAAAGGAAGGGGAAAGTGCTAGTAAGATGAGGATAGCGATGGAACAACAGGCAATTACCGAAATAATAATGGGCTTCCACGACTTTTTTTGTGCCCCTAGAATCAGACCCATGATAGCAAGCAGCATAAGCGTAAATGCTGCATAATATGCTTCAGAGTAAGCTACGACAAATAAAATGCAGCATGTTGCTATGCTAAAGTAGTGTTTGTAAGCGTTACGTAGGGACGAGAAATCGGCAATATTTTCCAATCTTATGCCTAGGAGGAACGCTAGCGGCACGCTGTAGTATCCAGCAAGCGTGTCATGGCCGGTGGCGGCACGAAAAAATAAATATGGCGTAAATGCAAAAAAAAGTCCGACAAAGCAGCTGATTATTTTGTCAGCAGTAAATTTTCTAGAGACGAAATATGCTGAAGAATAGTTTAAAGCTAAAATTATCATGTAATATATATTTATTATCGTAAATATATTTTTTGAAAATAATGCCGATATAAAGAGCGATATGTATTGTGTTAAAGGCAATGTCGTGAACCCCAGCATATTGAAATATGCTGGGAAACCAAGACGATAATTTGTAAGAATTGTTCTATACTGTAATAGCGTTTTGGCTGTCACCATGGTTGTGATTTTGTCATTATAAAAAGCTTGTGGCGCTGCAAAGTCCATTTGCATCATGCCACTCAAAAAATAAAGGAATAGAATTCCGCCTGGAAGGAACCAATCGACTCGCCGCAGGAGGCTCGCCCACTCGATGCCATTAAATATATGTTGAAGCTGTACTTTCATTGCAGATGCCCCTTGTAGCTCTCGACGGCAGGAATTCTTAACGTTGGCGGATCATTCCTGGGAATTCGTTCAAGACTGACGAAACAAATTCGCCTCGTAAACGTTCTCTGATGGCGTTGTTCGTGGAAATTCTGGATGGAAAAAGCCGGTGCAAGTTTGCCTTTTGCCTTAGGTTGCGCACTCGAAAAGATCAAGCTCAGCCAGCCCAGCCCAGCTCAGGCCCCCATTGCTTTTCCCCGGATGTCCCAGAAGTGGGCAACCGTGCGCTGAAAATGCCCTATCGTTTGAAGGGGGCTCTCGGCGCCATGTTCGATGGGGGGCGTTATGGCTTTTGACCGACGAGCAATAGGTTGCCCACGTTCAGGGAGATACGCGCGTTTCCCAGACCCGTCAGGCGCAGTCCGGTGGCCATCGTTTTTTTCAGTGGGGAGGGCAGAGGCAGCAGCCGATTCCAGTAGGCCAAGCGGTAGTTGTTGCGGAAGGAGCCAACGTGGATCACGTCAAGTCCGGCGTCTTCGAGCAGACGCGCTGCACTGTGCCGCGAGAACAGCTGCAGGTGCTCGATGTCGATGATCGGTGAGCGGGCGCCCAGTAGGCGATTGTTCCAGGCCCGCCAGTCATGCACCACAATGGCAAACATGCCTCCTGGTTTCAGCAGCGCCGCAGCACCATGCGCCACCTCACGTGGCTCTTGAACATGCTCCAACGTCATGAAGCAGGTGACCAAGTCGAAGGTTTCAGGCGGGAATTCGTCGCCCCGGAATATGCCCACCCGGATACTCGGTCGGATGGACGCTTCGGCCGCCAGGACCGCTGCCTCGGAGGGCTCGATGCCTGCGGGCTCAGTGAATCCCTTGGCCCGCATGCGCAGCAGGAAGACCCCCGTCCCGGTCCCGATATCTAGCACGGCCCGGTGCGTGGTCAGCTGCCGCAGCAGGGGCGAGAGGGAGCGCTCATAGCTCTCTGCGGCCTGCGCCGCCTCCACATGGGAGTCGTATGCCGCTTCGTGGTAAGCCTCATCCAGACGCAGGCCTTCCGGCACCTCGCCGGCGAAGACCACATCGCAGCGGTCGCAGCGCAGCAGCTTGTAGTGCATGAACTCCGGTTCTTTGCGTGAGGCATAGCTGTAGGCGGAAAGTCTGTCCTCGTGGATTTTGCGCGCGAGGAATGGGGAAGCGTCAACAACCGGCGTGCCGCACACCGGGCAGCCGCGTTGGACAAGGCGAGCGTTGCTTGTCATGATTTTTCCTGTGAGTCGTTGCCGTTCCGGTCGTCCGCCGCGCTGTCCGCTTTTCCATGAAAAACCCCGCGGCGAAAGATGACGAAGGTTAGTGGCACGAGAAGGCAGACGCACCAGATCTGGGCAAGCAGGGGCCCGCTTCCAGCAGCGAGGAACATCCGCAGCAGCAGAAGGTTGATGACGTATAGCACGGCGCTAGCCACGATAAAACGCGGCAGCAGCCGGAGCGACTTGTTGCCGAAGACGAATCTCCCGGTTGTGAAAAAATTGAAAAGCATGCCCAAGGGGGTGGCAACAAGCAGGGACACCCACGGCGTGAGCCCAGCCAGGACGCATGCCACATAGGCGGCGTAGCCGAATGCCGTGTTCACTACCCCGGCTTGGCCGAAACGAATGATCTGCCGTAAGGTTTCGTGGCGGCACCCTTCCGCGGGTCTGTTCATCGCGACATCCTGTGTGAGAGTGGCGAAAAACACGCGCTGGAGCATGGGTGCCTAACGCCGTGCGCTGCCGTCGGGCAGCAGTTCGGAGACGTTGCCGTGGCGGATGATGGCCGCGCGGATGAGTCGCGGCCGGCCCTTGACCTCTTCCATAATTTTGCCCTGATACTCGCCGATGATGCCCAGGCCGAACAGATTGAGCCCGCCGAAGAAGAGAATGCCAAGCAAAACAGTGGTGATGCCGCGCGGGGCTGTCTCCGGGCTGTAAAAGCGCAGGAAGAGGGCCAGCGCGCTAAGCAGCACCGAGAGGAGGAGCAGGGCGAAACCGAGACTGGTGAGCGCGTACAGCGGCGCGTTGCTGTAGGAGAACAGCGCCTTTTTAGCCCAACCGATGTTCTTGATGAGGTTGTTGGTGCTGTGACCGAACATTCGCTCGGGCCGTACGTAGGGCACCCCCACCTGCCGGAACCCCATGTAGGCGCGAATGCCGCGCAGGAACAGGTCACGTTCGGGGCAGGCCAGCATCCAGCCCACCACCTTGCGGTCGATAAGCGAGAAGTCCCCGGCGTCGCGTGGAATTTTGATGTAGCTCATGACTGAAAACAGCCAGTAGAACAGCTTGTAGCACCACTCCAGCCAAATAGGCATCTCGCGTTTTACGCGCACACCGTAGACGACGTCGTGCCCTTCCTCCCACTTGGCGTAGAACTTCTCGATGAGCTCAGGGGGATCCTGCAAATCGCCGTCGAGCAGCACCACCGAGTCCATGGTGGCCAGCTCCATGCCGCTGCGGAAGGCCATCTGGCTGCCAAAGTTGCGGCTGTGGGTGATGCCCAGCACATGTTCATCGCTTGCGCTGATGTCACGGATGACCTGGGCGGAGTCGTCGGGGCTGCCGTCATTGACGAAGATGATCTCATAGTCGCAGCCGATGCGCGCAAAGGTTTCTGTGAGCCGCCGGTGCATGTGTGGAATGGCCTGACCGTCGCGGTAGCAGGCGATGATGGCGCTGACGCTGCGCTTACGGTCTGGCTGTGCCAGCTTGGTGCTGCGTTCAAAGTCCGCCTTGGAAACCCCGCCCACCCACTCGGCCATCTTGGAAAGTCCGAGGTTCAGCGGTACCCGGGCCTCCCAGCCGAAGTCTTCGCGGGCGAGGGCCGGATTGGCGTACCAGTCCGCCAAGTCCCACTTGCGCGGTGGCATGGAGCCGAACTCGGGCTCGGCTTTGATATGAAAAAGTTCCCTGGTTTGAGCGGCCAACTCGGCCATGGTGGTGCGCACACCCGTGCCGATGTTGTACGACTTGCCATACATCTCCGGGTGCATGCGTACGGCGGACAGGATGAAAGCCTCCACTACGTCGGAAACATAGACAAAATCGCGTGAGGTGTCGTGGTTCACCAGCGGTGGATATTCCCCCGCCAATGCGTGGTGCAGCAGCTGGGGCATCAGTCGCGAGGTGTCTTCCAGGGGCCCGTAAACGGAGTACAGACGCAGGTTGGCCACCGGCAGACTGCGTACGGTTCCCAGGTAGCGCAGGTACCCGGACATGGCGACCTTGCTCACCGAGTAGTGGCTGTTGGGGTAAGCTGGGGCGTCTTCGCGCGGGGCGGCGCAGTTGAGCCCGTACTCCGAGGAGCTGCCCGCGTGGATATACGCGGCGAAGGGCTCTTGGGCGAGGTGTTCCAGCAGGTCCACGGCAGCCAGGAAATTCGTCCTGTGGATGAGCAGGTAGTCCTTCTCGAAAGAATACCCGCCGTAGGCGGCACAGTCGAAGACGGTCTGCGGTCGGATGGTGCCGAGCAGATCGACCACGGCAGAACGGTCGGTCAGATCAACCTCGAAAATGCGGTCGGGCACGATGCCGGCAAGCCTCCAGCAGGGCGTCTTGCGAACCACTGCGTACACATCCTGCCGCTGTGCGTAGAGCCGGAGAAACAAGCTCGCGCCGATGAACCCCCCGCCGCCGAGCACGAGGATGGGGCCGCGCAAGGCCTTGATGTTGGGATCGGTCATGCCCCTTTTCCCCCCGCCATGGTCAGAAAATGTTCGCGGATGGCCTCGGGCGAGAGGCCGCAGCGCTCGCGTAAAAACTGCTGCGAGCCGTATTCGCCGAGGTCTAGCCCCCTGGCGCATAAGTGCGTGAACACGCGCGGGGCGACGCCGCGCAGCAACAGAGCGTAAGCCAGCATCTGGCCCGCGCCGCCGTGGGCCACATGCTCCTCGATGACGGTGAGCGGCGCGCCGGCGCTCAGTCGGGCCAGCAGTCCGTCCGGCAGCTCTGTAGGCGACACGGGTAGCTCCGCCAGGGCCCACAGCTCCGGCCGTACCGCCTCGGGCAGGACGCGCAGGGCGCCCCAGGCCACGCCGGCCATGGGGCCGACGGCCACAGCAGCCGGGCCGCCTCCGCCGAGCACGCGCCGCCAGGGCGCGTAGGCTGGAGCGGATTCGTCCTCGGGCAGCACGCCCTGGCCAAGGCGTAGATAGCCTGGATCGTCGCTTGCGGCCATGCGTGTCACGACCGGGACCACATCTTCGGTGAAAACGGGCACGAACACGCGGATGCGCGGCAGGGTCAGCAGCGCGCCGTAGTCGTCCACGGCGTGGTGCGTGGGCCCCATCACACCATAGCCGTAGCCACCGCCGTTGCCTATGAGCCGCACGCCCAGATGGTGCAGGCACACGTCGTTGCGGATCTGCTCGAAGGGCCGGGCGAAGCAGAACGGTGCGATACTGTAGCACCACGGACGCCAGCCGTCGCGGGCCATGGCTGCGGCCACACTGATCATATTTTGTTCGGCCACGCCAGCGTTGACGAAGCGTTCACCCAGAGCGTCACGCAGGGGCTCCAGAGCTCTGAACCCAAGATCGCCGGTGAAAAAAAACATGGAGTCGTCGGTCCTGGCCATGGCGCACAGGGCCTCGCACAGTTGCTTCCTCATTCGCCCCCCCCCGTGGCCTGCTCGAACTGCTCCTTGGTAAGCGGCAGATAATGACTCTCCAGCGTGTCCTCCATCCCCGGCACACCGTCGCCTTTCACCGTTCGCAGAAAAATGAAGCGCGGCCTGCCGGACGGCGCAGTGTCCAGCGCAGTTGTGATGGCGTCCAGGTCGCGGCCGTCCACCACGGTCATATCCAGGTCGAATCCCGCCATGCGTTCCCACAGGGGGTCCATGGAGGCCACCTCGGCCGTGCGGCCAAAGGCCTGCCAGCCGTTGTGGTCCACCAGCACGATGAGATTGGACAATTTCCGGTGTGCGGCGAAAATTAGCGCCTCCCAGGTGGATCCCTCCTGCCATTCACCGTCGGAGGTCAGACAATAGGTGCGTTCGTCAACCCTGCGCAGCCGCTGCGACAGGGCGAATCCGGCTGCCAGCGAAAGCCCGTGCCCCAGGCTGCCCGTGGCGAAGGGAATGGCCGGGTACACGTTGGCGGGTGGATGCCCGGGCAGTTTGCCGCCATCCTTGCGGAAGCTCTCCAAATCAACCCCGGGCAGCAGCCCGTGACGCGAGAGCACCACGTATAGCGCCCCTGCGGAATGCCCCTTGGACAGTACGAGGCGGTCTTGGGCGCGCAGACGCGCGGCCACGGCGCACAGCCCTGGCAGACAGGAGAGGTCGCCGCCGATGTGGCCGCTTTTCGCCCCTGCGTGGAGAGAAAGCAGCCGATGGCGACACCATTGATAATCTTCGGCAAGCGTGTTGCTCATCGACCCTCCTAAATGATATCCTTTTTCTCTACCATTGTACGCGCCGCCCCGCAACAATCGATTTCCGTTGCGTCGAGTCCCCCGACAGGTCTTGAGGAGATGGAGGCATCTAATATCGTCGAAACGTGGTAAACGTTCCGGCTCCCCATTTATGGATATGTATCTGTCACGCCGAGAGACGGATGACGGTTGATTTTTGCAAGAGAGCATTCTCTAAGTGTCTTCTGACATTAACGAATCTGTATCGACGAGGACGATTTCCTCCTGCGTGACTAGGCCACCTAAAACTAGGTCATTTAAAACACGCCCCCGACCTTGGAGCATTCTGCGTGAGAATTTTGTTGGGCTTACGCCTCAGACCATGCCTGCCTTGCTTGAGGCAAAAAAATATCTCCGGCGGGGCTGGTTGCCGAGGACGCTGTGTGGGCTGAACGCACTGTGCCGTCTTCCGCCACGCCGAGCATTTGGCCTGTGCCTCAACCAATGGCAAAACGCAAACCATACCATACATACTTAGGTGCTTGGTCCAGAATTTACCGTTGAGGCTCTCAACGAAGGCTTTGCTTGTGGGCTTCCCTGGCCTGGCCCCAGTGTCTCGTCGTTCATGTGTGGGTCGCCATGGTTCCTCGATGCACGTTCCTAATGTGTTCACCACATCGTGAATCTTGACGCTTTTCCGGGCATCGATGGCTGGACTGAAGAACGTAAAAACATCGCCGATGGTCAGGAGGCGCAACTTCGTCCAGTCAAAGAGCTGGGCACCTGGAAAGGTGTCCCCCCGATTTTCGCTAATAGGCTTCCTCGTCCCAGCCCTCGATGCTGATGCAGCGCTTGGGACAGAGGCTGATGGCCTCGCGCACCTCGTCATGGGTGGCGAACTGACGCTTCAGAGTGGGGCGGCCGGTGTTGTCGTCCCACTGGAAGATATCGGGGCAGATTTCGCAGCAGCCGGAGCAGGCGTTGCAGCGCGAAAGGTCGAGGAGCACCTCGTGCTGGCTGTCGTCGGCCATGGCATCGCGTCTCCGGTTAGACGTTGAAACGGAACTCGACGATGTCGCCGTCCTTCACCACGTAGTCCTTGCCCTCCAGGCGGGCCAGACCAAGCTCCTTGGCTTTCTTGAAGTCGCCGGCCTTGAGGAAGTCCTGATAGCCGATGACCTCGGCGCGGATGAAGCCCTTTTGGAAGTCGGAGTGGATGACGCCGGCGGCCTCGGGGGCGGTGGCGCCCACGCGCACGGGCCAGGCGCGCACTTCCTTGTCGCCGGCGGTGAGGAAGCTCATGAGGCCGAGCAGCTTGTAGGTGCGGCTGATGACCTTGTCGAGCGCGGATTCCTTGAGGCCGAGGTCGGTCAGGAACATGGCCCGTTCCTCGGGGTCGGTGATGTCGGCGAGTTCGCGCTCCAGGCGCGCGGCCACGCTGATGTGCATTTGTCCGTCGCCGTCGGCCGGCACCTCGAAGGAGTCCATCGCGGTCTCGGCCACGTTCCACACGTAGAGGACGGGCTTGGCGGAGAGGAAGCGAAAGCCGCGCATGACGGGCTCGGCGCACAGCTCGGGGTCCAGGCGCAGGGGCTTCTCGTCCTCCAGCATGACGCGGGCGCGATTCAGGGCGTTCTCTTCCTTGGGATCGATGAGGTCGCGGCTCTTCTTCTTGTCGTTGGTGATGCGCTCCTGGCGCTTCTCGACGACGGCGAGGTCACTGACGAGCAGGTCGGCTTCGATGGCACCGCGCTGCTGCTTCGGATCGGAAAGTCCGGTGAAGGCGTCGAGCATGCACAGCAGGCAATCGTAGGGACGGATATCGTTGAGCACACGCTCGCCCAGGCCGCCGGACTTGCCGCCGCCACCGGGCACGTCGAGGTACTCGATTTCGCTGAGCGTGATCTTCTTGGGATTGAAGAGCTTGATGAGCGGGTCCAGACGGGGCTCGGGCACCTTGGCCATGGCGCGGTTGCCGGCGGCCGCTGCCTTCTCGCCGGCGAGCGCGGCGAACATGTCGGTCTTACCGGAGCCGGAGAATCCGAAAATAGCGGTTTTCATTATGGTTCCTTGAAGTGGGATGGCTTTGCGGCCGCTGCCGCAGGTTTGTCATAGTAGGCGCAAGCGTGGCCGGATGCAAGGCGGCCCGCCGGCCGCGTCCCCGGAGCGGCTGCGTTTGTCTCCGGCCCGGAATTGCCGTAGAGTGCCAGGGTGTGAAAGCGGAGGAGACACGCATGGCTTGCGAGCGGAATATTTATCTCATCGGCCCCCGGGCCAGCGGCAAGAGCACCCTGGGCAGGAAACTGGCGGCGCGGCTGAAGCGCGTGTTCGTGGACACGGACCGCCGCGTGCGGCTGGAGACGGGCAAAACCGTGTCACAGCTGGTGGAGGCCGGCGGCTGGCCGGCCTTTCGCGAGGCCGAGTCCGTGGCGCTGGCCACGGTGGCGGTGTTCTCCGGCCAGGTGGTGGCCTGCGGCGGGGGCGTCGTGCTCGATGAGGACAACCGAGAATTGCTCCAAAACGGCATCGTGCTCTATTTGAAGGCTCCGGTCGAGGAGCTGGCGGCGCGGCTGACGCGCGACCCCATCGAGTCGCAGCGGCCCCCGCTCACGGGGGGCGGCGTCATCGAGGAGATCGGGCGTGTGCTCGACGAGCGCGGGACGTTGTATTTTTCCTGCGCCCACGCGGTGCTGCCGGCGCAAACGCCCCTGCCGGAGCTGGTGGAGCTGGCCCTGGTCGAGATCGAGCGGCTGGGCGGTGGCGCGTCGGCGGCTTCGGTCGGTCGTGGGCGGATCTCGTAGCATGGCGCACGCGCCTGGGAGGGCCACATGAGCCTTTGGACGTTGAGACGCGAGCTGCCCGTGGACGGGCTGCCGGCATTTTTGCGGCGGCTGGCCGAGGCGCTGGAATCCGGCGCGGAGGTCCCGGCAGGAGACGCCGATCTGCCCGGATTCCCCGGCGACGCGGGCGGTTTCGCCCTCGCCGTGGAGCGCTGCGGCGCCGGCTGGGCCATGTCGTTGCGGGCGGCGGGCCGGGAGCGGGAGGCCGCCGCGCCGGGAGGCGATTCCGTGGACCTCCAGCCAGGCCGTTCGGGCGACGCCCGTGGCGCGGACTCCTTCGAACGCGCGCGGGAGAAGTATCGCCAGCTGAAAAAGCTGATGCAGGAGGACTACAAAACCCTGCGTCGCGCGGCGCAGGACGGCCGGACTCCTCCTCCCGAGACGCTGGAGTCCTTTCTGGCCCTTTGCGAGGCCATGGCCGATACGGCGCAGCCGCTCTTGTCCGCGCGCGGAACCGAGGCCACGGACCTGGCGCGCGCCAATCAGACATTTCTGGATGACGCCCGGACCTTGCGCGCCGCCGCGCACGATCCGGGGGCGTTGGCCGATGTCCTCGGCCGTCTGGAGCGTCGCCGCGCGGCCTGTCACGCCCAGTTCCGCTAGCACGCAGCCCGCGGATGCGGGCAGGGAGCACGCATGAAACGCCAGCAGCACGAGGGGACCGGACCGGCGAAGCCCCTCACCCCGGACGTCACCGATTTTGACGAGGCGCTCTTCGCCTCGCTCATCGACACGACGCTCGACGCCGAGGCCCAGGCGCGCATCACCACCCCGGCCGTGGTGCTGCCCGCGCAGGATTCCGTGCTGGCCGTGCACTGGCACCCGGAGCATGTCCCCCTGCCGCTCATTCGCCGGCGCATCGAGGCCAGTTACCCCAACATGCTCAGCCGGCTCATCATCCCCACCCAGCACAACGAGCTGTTGAGCTATGGCCCGTATTCCGGTGTGGAGGTGGACTGCTACTCGCGCGGGTTCAATCAGAAGGTCCAGCTGTTGTTGCACTTCCGCACGGAGCGCATGGGCGAGGCGCATGTTTTGCGCAGTATGCTCGCGCACACCCACGCCTACCGGCAAAGCCAGCTCTTCGACTACCTCTCCACGGTGACCAAACCGCTGTCCGATCGGCTGGACCGCGCCGCGGCCGACACCGGAACCGACGCCGACATCGTGGCCCTTGCCCGCGTCTGCTGCCAAAAGCTGGAGAAGCTCATGGACCGCCACGCCGGCGACATGCCTGTGGACGCCATCAAGAACAAGCTGGTGCGCAACTTCATCGACGGCCTGCGGCCCCTGTTGGGCGACGCCACGGCCAACCGCGTCCAGGTGTTTCTGAAGGCCGTCAAGGCTGTGGTCAAGGAGCGGTTCCCGCTCACCTATTTCTACCGCACATCGGAATTCATCGAGGAGGCGCGGGGTCTGCGCGGCGGGGTGGTCATCCCCCACCCGGAGCAGTTCTGGCCCATTTTGCTGGCCGACTACGACGTGGACGGCTACGAGGTGTGGAATCCGCAGTCGCAGCGCTACACGGAGTTCCTCATCTCCGTGCTGTACGAGAAGAACCGCCGCCGGGCGGACGGCGAGCGGCGCATGCTCGTGTTCATGGGCGACGACACGCACATGGGGGAGAAGACGCTGCCGCCGCGCGTCGGAACCGACCCGGCCAAGGCCGGCCGCGAGATCGGCCTGCAACCCGCCTGGGACGACATGGCCATCGGCAAGAAGCTCATCATGGCGGACATGGACCGCCCGCGCGTCATTGAGGAATACGCCGCCCGCTTGGACGGCCTAGAATAAGGGAGGTGCGCCGTGGACGCCGATCAGAAATTCGTCTTCGAATCCATGCAGGACGCCGAGAGCATCCGCAAGTACCTGCAAGCCGTCATGGACGGTTTGCAGAAGGGCCGGTTGGTGGTGGCCGCCGGGCGCGAGCAGTTCGAGTTGCGCCCCTCCGAGCTGCTTACTTTCACGGTCAAGGCGCGCCGTCGTGGCGGCTCGGGCCGGCTTTCCCTGGCCATTTCCTGGCGCTGCCCGGACGATGACGCGCCCAAGACCGGCGAAACCCTCAAAATAGAGGCGTAGCATGAGCGGCCTGGAAGGTCTGGAGGAGAATTTCCGCTTCCTCGTGCTGGAGGTGACCGGCCAGATGGCCGAGACGCGCGCCTTCGTGGCCGCGCCCACTCACGAGGGGTACGACAGGGTTGTCTCCCGCGACGACTACGTCGACAACCTCAAAAACATCGTGGAGGACGCCTGCTACTCGCGCATCCACGGCGCGCGGGGGCTCTCCAAACGCGATATCGATCGCATCCGCGGGCTGCAGATCATCTCGGCCAACCTGGAGCGCATAGCCGACTACTGCGTGAACATCGCCGGGCAGATGTGCTACCTGAAGGACACTGCCATCCTCTCCCGGCACCATCCCGGGCGCATGTTCGACGTCATCGACGAGGCGCTTTCCCACGTTCTGGAGGTGCGCTCCCGCGCCGACGTGAACGGGGCGCTGGGCATATGCCGCGCGGAGTTCGACCTGGACCGGCTGTACAAGGACGTGTTCGACGCCGTCATGGAGGAGATGCGCCAGGGACGCGACGTGCAGACCGGCGTCACCGCCATCTTCATCTTTCGCTACCTGGAGCGCATCGGCGACTCGCTGCTGAACATCGGCGAGGCGCTCATCTTCTCGGTCATTGGCGAGAAGATCAAGATCGAGCAGTTCCAGGCCCTGCAGCAGAACCTCTCCACCGCCGGGTTCGAGGGCGACGTGCAGGACATCGACTTCCGCTCCATCTGGGGCACGCGCTCGGGCTGCCGCATCGGCCGTGTGAGTCCCAAGGACGCCGCCCCCACCGATCCCGCCCAGGGAGGCGTGTTCAAGGAGGGCAACGTCAAGAAGATCCGCCGCGAGCGGGAGAACCTGGAGCTTTGGGCCAAGGTCTCGCCGGGCACCGGACCGCGCATCTTCAGCTACCACGAGGAGGGCGACAGCGCCTCCATGCTCGTGGAGTTTCTGCCCGGCTGCACCTGGACCGAGGTGGTGCTCACCGCCGATACTGAGATGCTGGAGGACGCCATCTTCGTCTTCGAGCAGACCGTGGGCGACATCTGGCGCTCCACGCTGGAGCGCGGCGAGGCCGCCACCGACGTCATGGCTCAGCTGGAGCAGCGCATGACCGCCGTGCGTCACGTGCATCCGGACTTCCTCCGCCCGGCCGAGCGCCTGGGCGCGGCGGAAATTCCCTCCACCGAGGAGCTCATCGCCCAGTGCCGCACGGTGGAGGCCACCCTCCACGCGCCCATGACCGTGCTGCTGCACGGCGACTTCAACGCCAACAATATTGTCTTCGACCAGAGCGCGCCGCGCGTGCATTACGTCGATCTGCACCGCACCCACCGGGGCGACTTCATCCAGGACGTCTCGGTGTTCCTGGTGTCGTTTTTCCGCATGCCCATCTTCGAGTCGAACCTGCGCCGGCGCATCAACCACATGATCGCCTCGTTCTTCGAACACTCGCGCGCCTTCGCCGACGACATCGGCGACGCCGAGTGGGAGGCGCGGCTGGCCCTGGGGCTCGCGCGGTCCATGATGACCAGCACGCGCTTCGAACTCAATTACGACTTCGCGCGCGAGATGTTCCTGCGCGCCCACTACCTCATGGAAGGCTTGCTGACGCATGCGGGCAAGCCCTGGACCGACTACCGCCTGCCCAGGCCCATCCTGTTCTATTAGGGCGTGGGGGAACGACATGCGCATCGCCGTGGTGGGAATTCATGGGGGCTGGTCCAGCGAATGCTTGGCCGACGCCGTGGCCGAAGTGTCCGGCGAGCGCATTCTGGTGGACATGGACCACGCGCGGCTGGACTTGGCCGCGGGCAGCCTGCTTTGCCCGGACGCCGGCGGCCGGACCATCGATCTGTGCGCGGTGGATGCCCTGTGCGTGAAGAAGGTCGCTGGCGGTTACGCCCCGCACATGATCGACCGGCTGGAGATGCTGCGTGTGGCCACCGCGCGCGGGGTGCGCGCCTTTTCCGATCCCGGGCGCATTCTGCGTCTGGTGGACCGGCTGGCCTGCACGGTGACGTTGCGCGCCGCCGGAATGCCTATGCCGCCGACCACCATCACCGAGGACGAGAACGAGGCCCTCGACGCGGTGCGCGCCTATGGACGCGCCGTGCTCAAGCCCCTGTTCACCTCCAAGGCGCGCGGCATGGCGCTTGTGGACGCCGAGGCGCTGGACGCCGGGGAGCTGCGCGCGGCCATTGGCGGTTTCAAGGCGGCCAATCCGGTCATGTACATCCAGCAGGCGGTCGATCTGCACGGGCAGGATCTGGGCGTGTGTTTCCTGGCCGGCGAGTATCTGGGCACCTACGCCCGGCGCAAGGCCGACGGCTCCGGAGCGGCCTGGAGCACCAGCACCGTGAGCGGCGGCCGTTA
Source organism: Desulfocurvus sp. (assembly GCA_020692325.1). Classification (GTDB taxonomy): domain Bacteria; phylum Desulfobacterota; class Desulfovibrionia; order Desulfovibrionales; family Desulfovibrionaceae; genus Humidesulfovibrio. The sequence goes on along the minus strand of JAIMKR010000002.1, from coordinate 57,455 downwards.
CGCCGTCTTCGACCCGCCGGCGGACATCGTCGAGCTGGCGCGGCGTGCGCAGGAGCCCTTTGGCCTGGACTTCACCTGCGTGGACGTGGCCCTCACCGAAGCCGGACCGTACATCTTCGAGGTTTCGGCCTTCGGCGGTTTCCGGGGGCTGCTCGCCGCGCGTGGCATCGACGTGGCGCGGCTGTTCGCGGCGCACGTTGCGCGGGAGCTGGCGCGGTGACGGCCCAGGCGAATTTCCAGGACGCGCTGCGCGCCCTGTGTTCGGGCGTGGCCGCACCCCATGCGCTGCGCCTGCGGCTGGAGGAGGTCGTCGTCCGCGTGCGGTCGAACTCCGCCGCCGTTGTCGCGGACCTGCGTGGCTATTTCGCGCCGTTTCTCGATGTCGCCCCCGCATCCGGTCCGGCCGACATGGAGTTCCTGTTCCTCGATGGACCGGTGGCCGCGTCCCCGGTGCCGCTCGTCACCCGGCCGCACCTGCCCGGCAAACGCCCGGACAAGGAGCGGCAGGCCGACCTGCCCGGTGAGGCTGGCGGCCCAGGCGGGCGCGTGGCGCGCAAGCAGGCCACGGGGATGCTCTTCGCCTTCGGCGCCGGTCCCGGACCGGACGTCGCCATCGGACCTTGCGCGGCCAACCGCAACTAGCTGGTGAACTTCATTTGTGAGCGTTACCTGGAGCGCCGCGTGGCGGCTGGCTGGGCCCTGGGCCACGCCGCCGGCGTCGTCGATCCGGCGTCCGACCGGGCGCTCGCCCTGTGCGGCTTTTGCGGCATGGGCAAAAGCACCCTGGCCTTGCATCTGGTCGCGCGCGGGTGTGATTTCCTCAGCAACGACCGCGTGCTCGTGCAGCCGGCGGACGAACCCGGTGGGGCGGCCGTGCTGCACGGCATCCCCAAGCAGCCGCGTCTGAACCCCGGCACGGCCCTGGGCAACGCGGAGCTGGCCCCGCTGCTCGCCCGCGCCCTGCCCGGGACGTTGCGCGTGGCCTGCGAGCACATGCCCTCGGCCGCGCTTTTCGGCGTGGAGGCCAAATACGACGCCGTCATCGACGAGTGTTTTTCTGCGCGGCCGGGCGCGGAATCGCGCTTCCGCCTGCGCGCGCCCCTCGCCGGGATAGTGGTGCTCAACTGGCGGCACGGCGGCGGGCCGCTCGTCGCCCGGCGAGTGGATTTGGCCGGGCGGCCGGACCTCATCGAGGCCCTGCGCAAGCCCCACGGCGTGTTTTACCTGCCGCACGCCGTCGCCCGCGCCGTGCGTGAGCCGCGTGAATATCTGACCGCACTCTTCGGCGTCCCTGCCCTGGAACTGCGCGGCGGGAGCGATTTTCCCTCGGCGGCCTCGGCCTGCCTGGATTTTCTCGGCGCAACAAACAAGGATGGCGCACAATGAGCGGCAATACCTTCGGCACTCTGTTCAAACTTACGACCTTTGGCGAATCGCACGGCGTCGGTCTCGGCGGCGTGGTGGACGGCTGCCCCCCCGGAGTGACCATAAGTGAGGGGATCATCCAGACCGAGCTGGACCGCCGCAAGCCCGGCCAGGGCGGCGTGGCAGCCACCACGCGCAGGGAGTCGGACGCCGTGCGCCTGCTCTCCGGCGTGTTCGAGGGGCTCACCACTGGTACGCCCATCGGCTTCGTCGTCATGAACGAGGATCAGCGCTCGCGTGATTATTCGGCCATCATGGACGTGTACCGTCCCGGCCATGCGGACCTGGGCTATGACGCCAAGTTCGGCCGACGCGACTATCGCGGCGGCGGGCGCTCCTCCGGTCGCGAAACCGTCTCGCGCGTGGCCGGTGGAGCCGTGGCGCAGCAGTTCCTGCGCGGACTCGGCATAAAGGTCGCCGCCGCCACCATCGAACTGGGCGGCATTCCCGCCGAGGGACGCGACTTCGCCGGCGCGCAGGACCGTCCGTTCTTCGGCGCGGACGACGCCTGCGTTTCCGCCTGGGAGGAGCGCGTGCGCGCGTGCAAAAGCGAGGGCGACACCCTGGGCGGCATCGTGGAGATTCGCGCCACCGGCCTGCCCGCCGGCCTGGGCGAACCCGTGTTCGACAAGCTCGACGCCAGGCTGGCTTACGCCCTCATGGGGGTTGGCGCGGTGAAGGGTGTGGAGGTCGGCGCCGGTTTCGCCGCCGCGCGGCTCACCGGCAGCGAGAACAACGATCCCATCAGCCCCAAGGGCTTCCTCTCCAACAACGCCGGTGGCGTTCTCGGTGGCATGTCCTCCGGTCAGGAACTCGTGGTGCGCGCAGCCGTCAAACCCATCCCGTCCATCGCCAAGCCGCAACAAACCGTGAGCCGGTCCGGCGAGCCGCGCAGCATCACCATCGGCGGCCGGCATGACATCTGCGCCATCCCGCGCATCGTGCCCGTGCTCAGGGCCATGACGTTGCTCACCATCGCCGATTTCGTCCTGCTGCAACGCCGCGTGGGGAAATAGCCCCGAGCCTTGTCTCCCCTCCGGCTGGATCGCCGGGGCGATGGCCGAATCCGTCCTCGCCGCCCCGCGCGTCCAGGGACAGGCGCGGCGGATCGGAAATGCCCTTCACCGAAAGGGGCGCGTTTCCGTCAGCGCCATCGGGAAACGCCGCAAGGACGCGGTCTCCGCTCCCCCCTCAGGGGCTCCGCCCCTGAGAACCCCGCCAAAGGGCGTTCGCCCTTTGGAATCCCTCATTCGTTCGATCACCCGACGTCGAGCCGTCGGGCGATCGAACGACAGGTGCGGATGCGGAATGCGCCGGTAAAGGCGAACATGTCTTTTCGGTTTTCAACCGAGTGGTTTCGGAATGGTGAAAGCCATTCCGGGACCATTCGTTTGGAAGAAAATCGTTGAATCCGCCGTTCACGCTTTGAATCAGGCGATGGAGCCCGGGCCGTGTCCGTGTCACCCATAAAAGCCTTTGGAAGGGGGGCTCGGGGGAGAACCTTTCCAGCGGAAAGGTGTCCCCAGATTCGTCTTCCCGCCTTTCGTTCAGACCGTGGGCGGTCCCGGCGGCACGGGCTGGCGACCGGCCATGCTTTGTTCGAGGGCGCGCACGAGGTCCTCGGCCACGAGGGGCTTGGGCACGAAGTCGTCCATGCCGAGTTCGAGGAAGCGCTTGCGGTCTTTTTCGCGCGCATAGGCGGTGAGGGCGATGACGGGAACGGTCTTGTCCAGACCGGGCACTTCGCCGTGGCGGATATGCTGGGTGGTCTCGATGCCGTCCATGAGCGGCATCTGGATGTCCATGAGGATGACATCGACGTTTTCGCGCGCGAGGGTGCGCAGGGCCTCCACGCCGTTTTCGGCCTGGAACACGGTGTGTCCCATGCGGCGCAGGAGTGTGGTGGTCATGAGGCGGTTGATCACCTCGTCCTCCACGAGGAGGATGCGCCGTAGGGATTCGCCGACAGGCTGGCTGTGCTCCGGCTGGGGAGGCGCCGCGCGCGGTATGGCCAGCCGCAGGGTGAAGAAGAAGCGGCTTCCATGGCCCGGCTGCGATTGGACGCCGATTTTTCCGCCCATGAGGGTGACGAGGTTACGGGCGATGCACAGGCCGATGCCCACGCCGCTGCGGCGCTTGGTGAGCACGTCCTCGGCGAGGGTGAAGCTGTCGAATATGTCGGCCATGCGGTCCTTCTCGATGCCGACGCCGGTGTCCTGGACGGAGAAGAGCAGATCGACCTGGGAGCGTGGGCGGGGCCTGGTCGCGTGCGGCCGGGTCACGGAGAGGTTGATGCGCCCTTCGGACGTGCATTTGAGGGCGTTGCTCATGAGGCTGACGAGGGTTTGGCGGATGCGGAACTCGTCGCCGCAGACGCGCGGGGGGACGGTGGTGGCGATGGAGAGGTTGAGCGACAGACCCTTGAGCTTGGCCTGTACCGAAAAGTTGTTGGCGATGGAATGCATGAGTTCGGCGAGATCGAATTCCTTGACGATGGGTTCGATGGCGCCGGCCTCGATGTCGGCCAGGTCGAGGAGGTTGTTGATGGTGTTGGTGAGCCGCACGGCGGAGTCACGGATGACTTCGAGACAATCGGTGATCTCCTCGTCGGGGTTGCCGGCGAGCCCCACCTGGGCCATGCCGAGGATGCCGTTGAGGGGGGTGCGCAGCTCGTGGCTGATGTTGGCCAGAAATTGCGACTTCATGATGTTGGCGCTTTCAGCCATGATCCGCGCGCGTACGAGTTCCTTCTCGCGGCGCAGCTGGTCGGTGACGTCCTTGGCGAAGGCGGCCAGGGCGTAAACCTCCCCGGTTTCGTCCTGTACGGGGTAGATGCACACGTTGCTGACGCGGCCGTCGCATTCCTCCTGGAAGCAGATGGGTTTTTTCCCGCGCAGCACCTGGTCCATGTGCTTTTCACGCGCGCGCGCGGCCTCGGGTGGGAGAAACGCGCAGGAGCTTTCGCCCAGCAGCTTCAGCGCGTCACCGCCGCGTTGCTTGGCCGCGGTCTCGTTGAGGGCCAGCAGACGGCCGCGCGTGTCCACGAGGATTGCGGCGTCGCGGCTGGCGTTGAGCAGGGCCTTGAGTTTGCGTTCGGAGTCCGTCACGCGTTTTTCCGCGAGCACGTATTTGGTCACGTCCTCACGGATGATGATGCCGCCGGCGAGTGCGCCGTCGCGCATGATGGGAATGGCGCGAAGGGATTGGTAGCCGGCCTGTCCGCCGCTGAACTCGGAGGTGAAGATGTTTTCCGCCTGCACGATGTGACCGTCGAGAACGGTTTTGAGGCGTTCGGCCAGCCCCGCGTTCACGATGCCGGGGAGTTCGAAGATGGATTTGCCGAGGAAGTCGGCCCTGGTGCGTCGCCCTCGGGCGACGTTGCGCAGGTGCCACTCGTTGACGAAAGTGACGCATCCCTGGTTGTCGAAGCATATGATTGATACCGGGGCCAGCTCGGCCAGCTGTCCCGCGTCGCACAGGGAAAGATTCGCGGCTTCGAATTGGGCCATGGGGGGTCCTCCGCGGCGTGTGTGCCTTGGGCGGCGGGGAGACCGTCCATCTATAAGGAAGCGTATAGTAAGTCGCCAGATATGGCAATCCGGGTGATGCGTGTTCTTTTGGTGGCGGTCCGGCGCGGGGGGGCCGCCGCGCCGGACCGTTTCGATTGGAATCGGGGTGGCCATCCTCGGGAAGGCCGTGTTCGTTCGGATTCTCCGACGCGAGGCCGTCGGAAAGGGCCGACGCCTTTTAGTCCGGGAACAGCTCGACCCGGGCCAGGCGCGCGGCCTGGACCATGTTCGTCAGGCTGGCCAGGGTTTCCGGCCAGGCGCGGGTTTTCAGGCCGCAGTCCGGGTTCACCCACAAGCGCTCCTTGGGGATGACGGCGGCGGCGCGGTGAATGAGTTCCAGCATCTCCCGCGCGTCCGGCACGCGGGGACTGTGGATGTCGTACACGCCGGGGCCGATCTCGTTGGGATACCGGAAGCGCCGGAAGGCGGACAGCAGCTCCATGCGGCTGCGGCTGGCCTCGATGCTGATGACGTCGGCGTCCAGCTTGGCGATCCACTCCACGATCTCGTTGAACTCGCAGTAGCACATGTGGGTGTGAATCTGCGTTTGGGGCGCGGCGGAGCCCACGGCCAGGCGGAAGGCGTCCACGGCCCACCGCAGGTAGCCGTCGCGGTCGCGTCCGCGCAGGGGCATGCCCTCGCGCAGGGCCGGTTCGTCGATCTGAATGATCCTTATGCCGGCGGCCTGCAGATCGGCCACCTCGTCGCGCAGAGCCAGGGCGATTTGCGCGCAGGTCTCCGCGCGGGGCTGGTCGTCGCGCACGAAGCTCCAGCAGAGGATGGTCACCGGACCGGTGAGCATCCCCTTCATGGGTTTCTTCGTCAGCGACTGGGCGTAGCTGCTCCAGGCGACGGTCATGGGAGCAGGGCGGCTCACGTCGCCGTAGATGACCGGCGGTTTGACACAGCGCGAGCCGTAGCTCTGCACCCAGCCGTTGCGCGTGAAGCAGAAGCCGGCCAGCTTTTCGCCGAAGTGCTCCACCATGTCGTTGCGTTCGGGCTCGCCATGCACCAGCACGTCCAGCCCCAGGCGTTCCTGAATGCCCACGGTCGCGCGGATGGTGTCGCGCAGGAAGGCGTCGTAAGCCTCGTCCGTCATGTCGCCCTTCCTGAACTTCGCCCGGGCGGCGCGCACTTCCGCCGTCTGCGGGAAGGAGCCGATGGTCGTGGTGGGCAGCGGCGGCAGGGAAAGAGCCGCGCGTTGCAGCTTGGCGCGTTCGGGATAGGGCTGGGCGCGGGTGAGCATCCGTGGCGTCACGGCGGCGAGCCGGGTCCGCACGACGTCGTTTCTGCGATGTGGATTGGCCGCCCAGGCCTCGCGGGCGCGGCGGTTTTCGGCCAGCCAGCCGGCGCAGACCACGCCGCGGCTGGTTTCGAGTCCGGCCGCGCAGTCGGCCAGAGTGCGCAGCTCGGCGCACTTCTCCAGGGCGAAGGCCATGGCCGAGCGGATTTCCGGGTCAAGGGAGGTCTCGGCCTCCAGGCTCATAGGGCAGTGCAACAGTGAGCATGAGGGCGCGGCCATGACGCGCGCCGCCCCGAGATGCTCCACGGCGTTTTGGAGTGGACGAAGGGCTTGTTCCGCGTCCACGCGCCAGATGTTGCGGCCGTCCACCACGCCCAGGGAGAGGGCGGTCTCCGGCGTGAGGTGCGCGTAGACGCCGGCCAATTGCTCCGGCGCGCGGCACAGATCCAGGTGCAGCGCCCCCAGCGGCAGGCCGGAGTACACGTCCGCGTTCTGGCTCACCCCGCCGAAGTACGTGGCCAGCATGACCCTGGCCGGCCGGGCGGCCTCGATGAGCCGCTCGATGGCCGCGCGGAAGCGCCGGGGCAGGAATTGTGGCAGGTCCAGCGCCAGCACGGGTTCGTCCAGCTGTATCCACTCGGCGCGGCCCGCGAGTTTGCCGAGGATGTCGGCGTAGGCTTCCGTGAGGGCGGGCAGGAGCTCGAAGCGGTCGAAGCCGTCGTCAACGCTCTTGGCCAGGTGCAGGAAGGTGCAGGGGCCGGGCAGCGCGATTTTGGCGCGCAGTCCCGCCGCCTCGGCCTCGTCCAGCTGGGCGAGAAGGTCCGAGGCGTCGGGCGTGAAGGTCTGCCCGCGCGTCAGTTCCGGCACGATGTAGTGGTAGTTCGTGTCGAACCATTTGGTCATCTCCATGGCCGTCTCGTCGCCCTGACCGCCGCGGGCCATGCGGAAGTACAGATCCAGCGGGTCGCCGCCGGCGGCGAAGCGCGCGGGCGCGAGTCCCAGGCGCATGGCCATGTCCAGCATGTGGTCGTAGAGGGAGAAATCGCCCACGGGGACGATGTCGATGCCCGCCTGGACCTGCGCGGTCCAGTGGCGCAGGCGCAGGGCCTTCGCCGTGTCGAGCAGCGCCCGGCCGGCTTCGCGGTTGTTCGCGCCCGCGTTCCAGTAAGTCTCCAGCGCCTTTTTGAGTTCGCGGGCAGCCCCCATGCGGGGAAAGCCCAGGGTGTGCGTCAGCATGTGCCAACCTCCGGTCGTCCGGTTTGTGCCAGGACCAAAAGGCGCGCGCGGCGCAAGACTCTCGCGGGGGGGCGGAGGAACGGCCGGCCGAAGCCGACGAAAGGGCGCGCGCCCGGAAACGGGGGGCGCTCCAACGATTCCTGCGGTCCGGGTCGCGGGGCCGTGGCGTCATGTCTCTCGAGTCGTCTTCTGGCTTCCGGGCGGGGGCACGTCCCCCGGCCATATGGCCGCGTCCTTCCCGGGCGGTGAGCCCAGTGGTCGCGGCCGGCGTTTTTCCCGGTCACAGCAGCGCGTCTGCGACGGATTCGCACCGTCTTCCGTTACTCGAGCGTCTCTGGCGAATTATGACCTTGTCCTGGCTATCCCGGCGTGGTGCGGGAGTCAAGGGTGGGCATCGACGGCGCAGCGGTCCGGCTCCACGTGGATGGTGACGCGCACGAGTTGCGGCAGACGGGCGCGTAGGTTGGCCTCCAGGAGCATGGTGCGGTCATGGGCGAGGGTGATGGGCGTTTCGGGCGGCATGCGGCAGTGGAACGCGGCGGAGATGCGCGTGCCGGAGCGCAGGAGCACGAGGCCGTGCAGGTCGCACACGCCCGGGGTCTCGTCCACCACCTCGGCGACGACCTGCCGCAGGGCCTCGGCGCTTTCCGGGTCGTCCGGCGCGGGCACGGGGTGCGCGCCCACGGGTTCGATGTGCGTGACCACGCGGCAGTTCGCGCCGAGTTCGCGGCGCAGCCGGGCCTCCATCTCGTTGATGCGCCGGTGCGCCTCGTCGAGGGAGAGCGTCTTGGGCACCTCGGCGTGCAGGTTGAGCAGCAGCAGGCCGTCCACGCGGCGCAAGTCCAGGTCATGCACGCCCACGTCGAAGCCCTCGGCGACCTCCTTGGCGCGGTCGAGCAGGGCGGCCCCAGCCTCGGGCCGCAGCTCCACCAGCACGTCGGCCCCGGGCAGAACCGCCTGTGCGGCCTGTTTGGCAAGAAGCACCACGTCGTGGCCGGCGTCTGGGTCCAGCCCATCCGGCACGGTGAGCAGCATGTCCACGAAGTTCGCCGGACCGCTCTGGCGCACGCGCACCCGGCGCACGTCGCGCACGCCGGGCAGTCCCGCCGCCGCGCGTTCGATCGTGTCCTGGGCCTCCTGCACGCCGGCGTCCAGCAGCACGTCCACGGCCTGCCGGCCCAGGCGCATGCTCACCCAGAGCACGATGCCCGAGACCGCCAGCGCCGCCAGCGAGTCCGCCCGGCGCAGCCAGTGAACCAACGGGGAGGTCTGATCCAGCTGATCGGCCAGGGCCAGGGCGCCCAGCCCCAGCAGCACCACCAGTGAGGACCAGATGTCCGTGGAGAAATGGATGGCGTCGGCTTGCAAGGCCTGACTGTTGTGCTTTTTCGCCGTGGCGAAGAGGATGCGCGAGCGCGTGAAGTCCACCGCGATGGAGGCGGCCATGACCGCCGCGGCCCATATGGTGGCCGTGACGGGTTTGGGCGCGAGCAGCCGGCCCACGGCTTCGTAAACGATCCAGACACAGGTGGCCAGCAACAGCGCCGTCTCCACCAGGGCGGAGAGGTTCTCCACCTTGCCGTGTCCGTAGGGGTGCTTGCGGTCCGGTGGTTGGGCGGAGATGCGCACGGCGTAGAAGGTGACGACCGCGGCCACCAAGTCCAGCGCGCTGTGGGCCGCCTCGGAGAGGATGCCCAGGCTGCCCGTGGCCGCGCCCACCACGAGCTTCATGGCGGTGAGGCCGAGGGCGGCGAGCACTGAGGTCAGCGCGGCGGCGTGTTTTTCGCGCAGGGCCAGGGTCTGCGGTGGCGTCATGGTTTCGATCATGCCGCAAGTCTTACGTTCGGTCGACCGGCGCGTCAACGCGGCCCGGCCGTGGCCTGGTCATTCGCGAGGGGCGCGCCCGGCCGTGTGGGCGGGGCCAGGGGGAAGCGCAGGACGAAGACCGCGCCGCCCTCGTTGTGCGCCTTGATGTCGCCGCGCAGTTGCCCGGCCAGCGACCATATCAGCTCCATGCCCAGGGTGCCGCCCATGGCTGGATCGAAGTCCTTGGGCAACCCCTGACCGTTGTCGCGAACGGTGAGCAGGGCGCTTTCCCCCTCCACGCGCAGACTTACGCGCACCTTGCCCGGGCCGCCGGTCCAGCCGGACGGGAAGGCGTGTTTGAGGGCGTTGGTGAACAGCTCGTTGCAGGCCAGTCCCAGGGGCACCGCCTGATCTATGCCGAGGGAGAGCTCGTCCAGGTCGCATTCCATGTCCACGCCGGAGGCCTCGGCCAAGGCCGCGCTGGTGCGCGCCGCCAGTTTTTCAATGTAGCGCCGGAAATCCACTCGGGCCAGGTTGCCGGACTGGTATAGATCCTCGTGCACCAGGGCCATGGAGAGAATGCGTGCGCGGTTTTCGGCCAGCAGGTCCAGCAGGATCGGGTCGGTCACGTCGCGCGCCTGAAGGCTGAGCAGGCTGGAAACGATCTGCATGTTGTTTTTGACGCGGTGGTGGATCTCCTTGAGCAGCACCTCCTTCTCGTGCAGGGAGGCGCGCAGTTCCGCATCGGCGCGCAGGCGCAGCACCTCGGCCGAGGCGCGTTGGGCGAACAGCCGCAGAATGGCCACGAGCCCGGGGTCGTCGCGCAAGGGGCGCGCGTCCATGACGGACAGGTGGCCGATGCGCCGGCCGGCCGCGTTGCGCATGGCCACGCCGAGGTAGCTCTCCATGCCCGCGCGCACGAGGATCTCGTCCTCCGGCCGTTCGCCGTCGGGAATGTGGACGAGGAGCAGGTGCCCGCGATCGGGGATGAGGCGGCCGGGACTTTCGGCGAGGAGGAAACCGTCGTGGACGAAGTCCGCCGCGCCGGAAAGGGACAACGTGCGCACGGTCGTCGGGGGATCGTTTTCGTATTCGCCGATGAACGCGGCGGTCACGCCGAGGATGGCCGTCAGCCGTTCGGTGCAGACGCGGAAGAACTCCTCGCCCGTGGCCGAGGCCGTGTCGTCGAGCAGGGAGCGCAGCACGGCCTCGTGACGTTTGCGTTCGCCCACGTCGTGGCCGGAGGCGTAAATCAGACGTTCGCCCTCGCCGTCCACGAGGCTGACGCTGAGCTCCTTGGTTTTGATGCCGCCCTGGCGCGTGCGCTGGCTCGTTTCGATGGTGGCGGGTCCCGTTTCGAGCTGTTGCAGCAGGTGGCGCCATTCCTCCGGCGAGAAGCGCGTGTCGATGTCGAAGATTCTGCGGCCGATCAGCTCCTCCTGCGCGTAGCCCAGACTGGCCGCCGCCAAGCGGTTCACGTACACGATCCGGGCCGTGGCGTCGGCCCAGTATATTTCGTTGCCGGCGTTGTCGACGGCGTATTGCGTGCGTGCCAGTCTGGCGAGCGTGGCCTCGCGTTCGGCCTCGCGCGCGGAGAGGCGCTCGCCGATGTGGTCCATGGCCAGGGCCAGTTGGTCCAGCTCATCGCTGCCGACACCGTTTTTGGGGAATCCCGCCCGTGCCGAGAGATCACTGGAGGCGAAACGCGCGGCCACCCGCGCCAGCCGTTCCACACGGCGCACGAAGAGGTGCCGGCCGGCCAGCCATGCCCCCATGCCGGCCAGCATGGCCGCCGCGGTCAGAAAAAAGAGGTGTCCCATCATCTCGCGTCGGGCCGCGGCGATGATCGCGCGCTCCGGGACGGTCACGCCCACGTAGACGAGGGGCGGACCGTCCGCACGCAGGCGCGACGCGCCCACCACGTATAGCCGGCGCATGCCATACAGGTCCTCGGAGTAGAATGGCCCCTTTGTCGGGGCGTCGTGCAGCAACCGGCGTTGGGCCAGTCCCAGGAGACCGCCGATCGGATAGCGGTCCGGGCGGGGGGTCGGAAAATGGCGGTTGAAGAGCCGCACGCCGTTCCGGTCGGCCATGAACACGGTGGATCCGTCCGGCAGGCGCAGGCCGCTGACGATGTCGTCGAAGGTGGCCAGCCGCAGGCCCGTGGAGATAACGCCCGTCAGCTTGCCCCGCTGGTCGTGCACCGGCATTGCGCAGACGAGGACGTCCAGGCCGGTGGTGATGCTTTTGCGGTGGCCGCCCACGGTGAAGTCGTCCGTGCGCAGCACCTCCTGGAAATAGGGCACGCTGGAGATGCCAATCCTGGGCGGGTGCGTCCGGGCCGAGGCCAGGACGCGTCCATCGACGGAACTCAGGACGATGTCGCTGTAGATGGGGTTCGCGGCGAGCAGTTCCCGGAACAGCGGGGACGCGGCCCTTCCATCCAACCGGCGCACCTGGGGCAGCATGGCCAGCGTGGCCAGAAGCTGTCGCGTGCTGGCCAAACGTCGCTCCTGCCGTTGCGCCAGGTCCTGGGCTTCGGTCTGTGCCTGGATCTCGGCCTGAAGCACGGCCTGTCGTTCCTCGGCCCGGCCGGAATACAGCGCCAGCGCCAGCGCCGGCAGCGAAGCCAGCAGCGCCATTAGCAGTAATTTCGTGCGGATGGAGAGCGCTCGGCGCATGGCATCCTCGGGAGGCGATTGTGGCTTCTACGTATAGAACATCGCGCCGGACCCCGCAAGGGTGCGTCCCTCCTAATGTGTTGAGCTTCGCTGACCGAACAGGTAGATATTCTCAATCCGCCGCACGGGGAGACATTCGCCCCCAAAGGAGCTTCCGCATGGCTCGGACCCCGTCCGCAAGCATCAAAAAACGTATCGTCGCCTCCGCCGCAATCCTGATCTTGGGCGGCGTCGCCTCCTTCGCTTACGGCCTCGGGGCCGACGCGTCGGTCTCCGTGCATAGCGTGTTGTTTTGTGTGGCCGTCCTCGCCGCGTTGTACCTGCTGTGGACGGTGCACAGCCAGATGATCCGCCCCCTCGTCCTGCTGAGCGATTATGCCCGCGCCATCTCCGCCAACCAGGAGAACGCCACCTGTCCCACCGTGGACATGCCGGGCGAGTACGTGGCTCTGCGCGAGGCCATGTGTCTGATGGTGGAGCATCTGGACGAGGCGCTGGCCGCCGCCCGCGACAAGGAGGCCGAGGCTGTGTGCCGCTCGGCCGAAGTGGAGCGCGCCCTCAATGAGAGCCGCGTGGCCGAGGCCAATGTGCGCGGCTTGCTGGGGAACATGAGCGCGGCCTCGCAAAAGGCCCAGGCCGCCGCCTCGCGTATTTTCACCGTTGTGCATGAGCTCGACGACAACATGGCCAGGGTCGGTGGCGATGTGAAGGTGCAGCGCGACCGCGTGGAGAGCACCACCACCGCCATGGGCCAGATGAACGAGGCCATTCTCGAGATCGCCCGCAACACAGGCGACGCCGCCCAGAGCGCCGACCGCGCCAAGGGCAACGCCCAGTCCGGGGCCGCGGGCGTGCGCGAGGCCGTGGCCAGCATCGGCCGGGTCAAGGAGACCATTCTCGAACTCAAGGAGACCATGACCAGCCTTGGGCGGCAGGCCGAGGACATCGGGCAGGTGCTCGGCGTCATCAGCGACATCGCCGACCAGACCAACCTGCTGGCGCTCAACGCCGCCATCGAGGCCGCGCGCGCCGGGGAGGCCGGCCGGGGCTTCGCCGTCGTGGCCGACGAGGTGCGCAAACTGGCCGAGAAGACCATGGTCGCCACCAAGCAGGTGGGCGACTCCCTGCGCAGCATCCAGGAACGCGCCCGCGAGAACGTCGCCGCCGTGGACGCCGCCGCCGGCGACATCGTGGAAAGCGCCACCATGGCCGAGTCCTCCGGCAAATCCATGGACGAGATCGTCGAGATCGTGCAGCAAACCGCCCTGGAGGTCGCCTCCATCGCCACCGCCAGCGAGGAACAGTCCGCCACCAGCGAGGAGATCAACCGCGCCGTCGCCGAGGTCAACGAGGTCACCGGCAAAACCGCCGACAGCATCGAACGCTCCACCGCCGTCGTCGTCGAAATCTCCGGCCTGGCCGAGGAGCTCGACTCCATCATTCAGGCCATGGCCAGCGGCAAGCTCACCGCCGTGGCCGACAGCGAGCAGCTCATGACCTGGACCGATGATTTTTCCGTGGGCGTGCGTCTCATCGACGAACAGCACAAGGTGCTCCTCGGCCTCATCAACGAGCTGCACGCCGGAATGCGCGCCCGCCGCTCCGACGACGTGCTCGTCGAGGTTGTCCGCCGCCTCAAGGAATACACGGTGAAGCACTTCGCCCAGGAGGAGGAGCTCTTCGACCGCTACGGCTACCCCGAGCGCGAGGCGCACAAGAAGATCCACGCCAAGCTCGTGCAGCAGGTGCTGGACTTCGAAACCGCCCTCAAGAGTGGTCAGGCCAAGGTCACCATGGACTTCATGCGCTTCCTCAAGGATTGGCTCGAAAAGCACATCAAGGGCACCGACAAGCAGTACCGTTCGTTCTTCAATTCCAAGGGGCTGCGGTAGGTAGCCCGGCGCGGCGACCGCCCTTTCCCGGACTTCGCCAACAGGTTTTCGTCCGTCGTTGGAATGCGTCGCGGTGTTAGTGTAACGCCGGATGCTTCTGGCTTTGTTCGTTTTTCCAGATATGAAGCCGCCGAAGAAAAGGACGAGGGGGCATTGGGGCTGGACGCCCGGCCTGCGAGTATCGTGGGAAGGCCTTCACCAAGAGTGATGGCCCAGACAGTTCATGTCACGTCCGTGATGCCCTTCCCCAAAGAACGAGGGAAGGGCTTCGCGAGGTTCAACATTCGCCCACGCCGTTGCTGAAAGAGCCCCGGACGTGTTTCGCGCCTGGGGCTCTTTTTCGACCATGAATGGGGGCAGGGGGATCATGTTCCCTCCCGGCCGTCGGCTTTTCTTGCTATTCCAGCACCGCGCCCTGGGCCACGCTGGAAACGTGCTTCACATAGCGCTTGAGGAAGGGCGATTTGACGGTCTTGCGCTTGGGCCGGAACTTGGCCTTGCGATCGGCCAGTTCGGCCTCGTCCACCAGCAGTTCGAGCTTACGGGCGGGGATGTCGATCTTGATTTTGTCGCCCTCGCGCACGAGGCCGATGACGCCGCCGCTGGCGGCCTCGGGCGAGACGTGGCCGATGGCGGCTCCGCGCGATCCGCCGGAGAAGCGGCCGTCGGTGATGAGCGCCACGGATTCGCCGAGCCCCATGCCCATGATGGCGCTGGTGGGCGTGAGCATCTCGCGCATTCCCGGGCCGCCCTTGGGCCCCTCATAGCGGATGACCACCACATCGTTGGGCTTGATCTTGCCGCCGAGGATGGCCTCGCTGGCCTCCTCCTCGGAGTCGAAGGTCCGGGCGTTGACTGTGCGCTTCATCATTTCCGGCGCCACGGCGCTCTGTTTGACCACCGCGCCCTGCGGGGCGAGGTTGCCGTAAAGGATGGCGATGCCGCCCTCGTGTGAGTAGGGGGTGTCGAGGGAACGGACGATGGCGTGGTCGCGCACGGCGGCCTTGAGCTCGGCGAGATTCTCGCCCACGGTCTTGCCGGTGCAGGTGAGCGCGCCGGTCTCGATGAGGCCGGCCTTGTTCAGCTCGGCCATGACGCCGGGAATGCCGCCGGCGTTGTCCAGGTCCACCATGTAGTCCGGCCCGGCGGGGGCCAGATGGCACAGATTCGGGGTGGTGCGGCTCACCTCGTCGAAAATGGAGAGGGTGAGCGGCAGGCCGGCCTCGCGGAACACGGCGGGCAGGTGCAGCACGGTGTTGGTGGAGCAGCCCAGCGCCATGTCCAGGCGCACGGCGTTTTTGACGCTCTTCTCGGTCACGATGTCGCGCGGGCGGATGCCCCGGCGCAGCAGCTCCATGACCTGCATTCCCGCGTGTTTGGCCAGACGGATGCGCGCGGCGGAGACGGCCGGGATGGTGCCGTTGCCGGGCAGGGCCAAGCCGATGGTCTCCGAGAGGCAGTTCATGGAGTTGGCGGTGAACATGCCGGCGCAGGAGCCGCAGCCGGGGCAGGCCCCTTCCTCCAGTTCGTAAAGTTCGGCCTCGTCCATTTTGCCCAGCTTGGCCTTGCCCACGGCCTCGAACACGGTGATGAGGTCCGCGCGTTTACCGCGCACGTTGCCCGGCAGCATGGGGCCGCCGGAAACGACGATGGTCGGGATGTTCAGGCGCAGCGCGGCCATGAGCATTCCGGGCACGATCTTGTCGCAGTTGGGCACGAGCACGAGCGCGTCGAAGGGGTGCGCCGTGGCCATGATCTCGATGGAGTCGGCGATGAGTTCGCGGCTGGGCAGGGAGAAGCGCATGCCCTCGTGGTTCATGGCCAGACCGTCGCATACGCCGATGGTGGGAAATTCCATGGGGGTGCCGCCGGCCATGCGCACGCCGTCCTTCACGGCCTGAACGATCTTGTCCAGGTGGATGTGGCCGGGGATGATCTCGTTGGCGGAGTTGGCGATGCCGATGAGCGGGCGCCCCATCTCTTCGCGGGTGAGGCCCAGGGCGGAGAGCAGCGAACGGTGCGGGGCCTTTTCCAGACCCTGCGTCATCCTGCCGCTGCGGGCGGTCATCTTTTTGGTTGCGGTCATGGATTTCTCCTTTTTCGAGAGCGTTAACGCTTGGCGGCGAGGAACGCGGCCAGACCGGCCACGCCGGTGGTGGCGAGCACCAGACAGAAGCACTGCCACGCGGGCAGAAATTCGACCCTGAGGAACAGCGGCGGCACGTCGAGCAGGGCGGCCAGCCACGTTTGCAGCGCCTTGAGGCAGAAGAGCGCCAGCACGCTGCCGACGAAACCCTGGACCACGCCGTTGGCGAAGAGCGGCGCGCGGATGAACCAGGACTTCGCGCCCACGAGGGAGAGGATCTCCACCTCGTCGCGCCGCGCCAGCATCATCAGCTTGAGGGTGTTGCCCACCACCAGCCCCACCACCACGGCGAAGAAGCCCATGGCCGGCCAGGCCGCCCGCTCCACCAGGGCTATCCAGCCCGTGGCCAGGGTGAGCTGCGCGGCGTTGTAGGTCACCTTCTCCACGCCGGGAACGGCGCTCAGGCGCGCGTACATACGTCCCATCCAGGGCTCCGGGGCCTGTCCCTCGGGAATCTTGAAGCTGATGAGCGCGGTGGGCGGAAGAATCGCCTCGCCGTCCAGCCAGGAAAAGTCGTCGCGATCCGGCGGCGGGGCCACCTCGCCCACGCCCTGCGCCTTTTCCGAGGCGTTGGCCTGGGTCGCCTCCGCGTTCGTGGCGTTGTCCGTGGCGTTGGCGGTTGCGTTTTCGGCCGAGGCGTTGGTCTGAACGGCTGTCGGCGCGGGTTTGGCCGTGGGCACGGGCACCGCGGTGGAGAGCCCGCGCATGAGCTCGGCCATGGCGGCGGTGGGGGTGAAGGTGGAGAACTCGGCCACGCCGGGCACGTGTTTGAGGTCCTCCCACTGGGTCTGCACCTCGGTCATGTTCGAGTTGGCGTACCAGTACATCTGGAAGCGCGCCTGCCCCTGGTTGCGCAGCACCTCGGTCTGGACGTTGTGCAGGATGAGCAGGCCGGTGGCGGCCAGCAGGGCCACCATGCACACTGTGAGCAGCGTGCACAGCTGCGGCAGGGGCATGCGGCGCATGTCCGCGATGCCACGCATGAAAAGTTTGCCGGTGGCGCCCATGCTATCTCCTTCCCTTGCCGCCGCCGAACCAGCCGAACCGGCTCGTGCGATTGGACCGGCCGGGGGCGTCGGCGCGCTCCCCGCCCGCCTCGTCCGTTCCGTTCGTCCTGCTCGTGCGATCGGCCCGGTCCGAACGACTCGTCCGGCCGGAACGGTCCGTCCACTCCGTCGGTTCGTCCCCGGCGTGGTCGGACGCCCGGGGCGCGCCCTCGTCCACGATGTCCGCCGCCGGCAGGCTCACGCGTCCATGCACCAGATGAACCCGCCGGGCCTCCGGTGCCCAGGAGAGCACCTCGCGGTTGTGGGTGGCCATGATGATGGTGGTGCCGTAGGTGTTGAATTGCTTGAACAGCTCGATGAGGTGCCGGGCGAGGTCGGCGTCGAGGTTGCCGGTGGGTTCGTCGGCGAGGATCAGCTCCGGGTTCACGACCATGCTGCGGGCGATGGCCACGCGCTGCTGCTCGCCGCCGGAAAGGGCCGCGCAGGCGGTGTAGGAGCGCTCCTCCAGGTTCAGGGCGCGGATGACGGCGCGCACTCGGCGGTCGATGCTGGCGCGGGGCACGCCGCGCACCTCCAGCGCCAGGGCGATGTTCTCGAACACCGTGCGCTCGCCCAGGACCTTGAAGTCCTGGAAGACCACCGCGACCTTGCGGCGCAGCTCGGGCAGATGCCCGGGGCGCAGGCGCATGAGGTCGATGCCGGCCACCACGGCCGTGCCGCGTTTGGGACGCAGGTCGCCGTAGAGCACGCGCAGCAGGGTGGTTTTGCCCGCGCCGGATGGCCCGGTCAAAAACACGAAATCCCCGCGTTCCACGTGGAGCGTGACGTCAGAGAGGGCCTGCACACCGCCCATACTGCATGTGACATGCTCGAGATGCACCATACGCGGCTTTTCCTACGCCAAAGCGCGGGGGTTTGGAAGGGGGCGGACCTCACCCGTCCGGCGGGTGTCAATACCCGCCTCGCCACGCCTTCCCCTCACCTTGTCACGCCCCGGTCCGTCCGCCGCATAGACGCGCTGAATATTGCCATTATGCTCGGCTGCTGGTACTCGATGGCCTACTCACCGCCGGGGGGCGAACGTCCGGCGGAAACCGCACGAACAGGGGAGACCCATGACCCAGCCCGCGTTGAGCATCATCATTCCCGCCTACAACGCCGCCCCCTGGCTGCCTTACGCCCTGGAGTCCTGCCTGTGGCAGAGCCGGCCGGACATCGAGGTCGTCATCGTCAACGACGGCTCCACGGACGCCACCGGGCGCATCGCCGACATTTACGCCGGGGCCGATCCGCGTGTGCGCGTGCTGCATCAGGAGAATAAGGGCAGCGGCGTCACCCGGCAGGTGGGGCAGGAGCTGGCGCGCGGCCGCTACCTGCTGTGGCTGGACGCCGACGACTTTCTGGATCGCGACGCCGCCCGCGACATGCTCGCCGTGGCCGAGCGCGACCGCGTGGAAATGGTCTGCGGCAACGCGGTGGTGTTCTCCGACAAGACGTTCAACTCGCGCAGCTACTTCCACCACCCGGAGGTCTCCCGCACCACCTTCGACAATCCGCGCTACTGGAAATCCAAGGTGCTGTGGCGCTGGATCATCGGCCGCGACTTCATCGAGAACGCCCACGTGACGCATCCCCCCCTCAAGCTCGGCCAGGACGTGGTGGTGATGTACGAGCTGCTGTGCAAGGTGGGGACGTTTTCGCAGTGTCCGGCGTACTTTTATTATTTCCGACAGGAGCACAAGGGCATGGACTCCTCGTTGGAGACGGAGATCGACCACAAACTGGTGCATTTCACCTACGTGCGCGACACGCTGGTGCCCGCCGGCCGCATCAAGCCGCTGGTCAAGTATCTGTCGGAGAACTTCATGCGCGCCGTGCGCAGCGACATGCCGCGCATTCTGGGGCGCGAGCCGCACTGGGAGCGGCGTGTGCTGGACATCAGCCGCGAGCTGTTCGCCGGGGTGGAGCCGGAGTGGCTGACCGAGGAGGCCTGCCGGCCGGAGTTGCGCCACGACGCGGATCTGGAGCGCTTCTGCCGGGTCATGCGCTCGGGCGACGAGGCGGCCATGCGCGCGGAGCTGGCGGGCTATGGCGCGCCGGCCGGGTCGCACCACCATGAGGTGGATAAATCGAACGCATGGCACACCTTCCGGCGGCGCATCAAGGCCATGTTCGCGCCGCTGTCGCTCAAGGCGCGTTGCCGTCAGCACCACCTGCGCGCGCTGGCGACGAAGCGGCTGGCCGGCGTCTGGTCGCCATCCCAGTCGAACTAGCCGCGGATTCGTCCCTTCCCATTCCTTCGCGTCGATCCGCTTCCGCTGTCTTCAGTCCTTCCGCGCCGTCCGTCCGCCTCCGTGCCTCGTGGTGAGCACGGAGCGCGGCAGTCGTGTCTGGAGCCCGCGCGGCGGCCATGTCCTTCAGCCGGGGCCGAGGATGCGCCGCAGGGCCGGGCCGCGTTGTTCCGGCGGCATGCGCAGCAGCGCCTGCAAGAGGTCCTGGGCGAAGGCGCAGAGCGTCTCCGGTGGCACGGTGCGCGCGTGGCCGGGGTCGGCCAGGGCCTCGAAAAGCGCGGTCACCTGTTTGGAACCGCCGTAGTCCTGCTGGAACGCCGCGAGGTTTTCGGTGAACATGTCGGTGAGGGCGGCGTCGGTCCGCGTGGGCTGCGGCGCGGCCGATGGCCGGATGACGCTGGTGGCCAGGGTGAGCGCGATGGCCGATTCCAGATTCTTTTTCACATCGTCGTGCAGCCGCGCGAGGGCGTTGTCCGTGAGGGCGTCGGTACCGCCGCCGGGGTGCAGCAGCCCCAGGCAGAGCAGCGGGTCATCGTCTTGCAGGGTTTTGAGGGCGTCGAGCAGGGCCTGGGCGAGTCGGGCCGCGGCCTCATCCGAGGCGTTGGGCAGCCGTCCCATGGCCGAGATCAGGGCCGCGCGCAGGGCCTCATCGCGGATGCGCGCCTGGACCGGCCGGACTTCGGCGTCGTCGGCAGCGGTCAGGGCCAGGATGAGCCTTCCGCGCAGGGCCGAGGCCTGGTCGGGTTCGGCCTGGGACAGGGCGCGCAATAGCCCGTCGGTGCGGAACATGTCATCGGCCTGCCGGGTGGCGGCGGCCATTTTCCGCGCGGTCAGCATCTCGGCCACGGGACCATGGGCCAAGTAGCCGCCGGCCAGCCCCACGGTCAGAAAAGCCCCGGCGGCGAGCAGGGCCCGCCGGCCTCGGACGAAGCGCGCTCGTCCCCACCAGGCCGCGACGAGGCCCGCCAGCGCGGCGAGCGCGAAAAGCGCCGTCCAGAGCAGATAGATGCGCGTCATACCGCCTCCGCTGTTCGCCCTTTTGCCGCATTTCCGGTCCGGAGGGAAGTGGAACGGACCGGCTTTGGCGCGAAAGCGTGAACAAGTGCGCAAATTTTTCACACGAAAAATTCCAATGAATCGGTAACTTTTTTAAATTATCAGTTAAACAAAGCGTTTGAAACATGGCATGCCCTTTGCTTAGGAGGATGCGTTCACGGCCGGGCGGCCATGAATCCGGGTCCAAGTGCGCACAAATGGTACACTCGGCCCCGGGGGACGCCGGGCTCAAAGCCCGGGGCGGTTGCCTCGGGGGACCGGCGGGAGTAAGGGCAACCCCGCACCGGCCAGACGCGTTGCACATGGGCGTTTGGCCACTGTTTTTTGGGATGGGTTCCCTCGAAGATAGCCGCATTGGCGGCGGATATAGCCGAAACGACCATTCGCTCCCCGGAGTGGGCGGAACTATGCGCAAAAACGCACTCGTCGTGCTCATCGTCATGGCGTTCAACTTGGCCCTGTGGGCCTGGTTCAACCGGCCGGCCGACCCAGAGCTCGATTTCACCGGACAGGTCAAGGCGGTTTCCTTCAGCCCCTATCGGGCCGATCAGGATCCGCTGGTCAACAAGTTCCCCACGCCCGCGCAGATCGAGCAGGACGTGGCCTTTCTAAAGGGTAAGGTGGGGGCCATCCGCACCTACTCGTCGCTGGACGGCATGCAGAACATTCCCGGCATCGCCGAGAAGTACGGCATGCCCGTCATCGCCGGCGCCTGGCTGGACAAGCGCACCAAGCGCAACGAGGCCGAGATCCAGGGGCTCATCAAGAACCTCCAGGAGCACAAGAACATCACCCGCGCCATCGTGGGCAACGAATCCGTGCTGCGTGGCGACTTCAAGCCCGAGCAGCTGGCCCAGTACATCCGCCGCGTGAAGGCCGCTGCCCCGGGCGTGCAGGTCTCCACCGCAGAGCCTTGGCACGTCTGGATCAATCATCCCGAGCTGGCCGATTCCGTCGACTTCATCTCCGTGCACATTCTGCCCTACTGGGAGTTCGTGTCCGAGGACAAGGCCATCGAATGGAGCATGAAGCGCTACCATCAGGTGGTGGCGCGCTTTCCCAACAAGCACGTGCTCGTGGCCGAAATCGGCTGGCCGAGCAACGGCGAGCGCTGGGGCAAGGCCAAGGCCAGCATCGCCAACGAGGCCAAGTTCCTGCGCCAGTGGATGAACCTCGCCAAGCAGCAGAACATCGACTACTGCGTCATGGAGGCTTTCGACCAGCCGTGGAAGCGTCCGCTCGAGGGCGTCGTCGGCGCGCACTGGGGCATTTGGACCGTGGACCGGGACAACAAGATCCCGCTCACCGGCACCATCCTTGAGGACAGCCTATGGACCACCCAGTGGGGCGTTTCGCTGCTCTGCCTCATTCCCATGCTGTACTTCCTGTACCGCCGCAAGGACCAGCCCTTCCAGGGCAGGCTGTTCTTCGCCCTGCTGTTGCAGACCGTCACGAGCTGTCTGGTTTGGGTGCTCTTCACGCCCATCACCATTGAGTTTTTACCGGCGGAGACCGCCGCCTGGGCCTTCCTGCTGCCCATGCAGGCGGGCCTGCTCGCCGTGGTGCTCATCAACGGCTTCGAAATGAGCGAAATGCTCTGGCCCGAGGGACTGAAGCGCCGCTTCTATCCCCTGCGCCACGACTCCGACGAGGGGCTGCCCAAGGTCAGCATTCATGTGGCCTGCTGCAAGGAGCCGCCCGACATGGTCATCGCCACCCTGAACTCCCTGGCGGCGCTGGACTACCCGGACTTCGAGGTCTTGCTCGTCGATAACAACACTCACGACCCGGCCCTGTGGAAGCCCCTGGAGGCCCACTGCGCCAAGCTGGGCGAGCGCTTCCACTTCTTCCATCTGGAGGAGTGGCCAGGCTACAAGGCCGGCGCGTTGAACTTCGCCCTCAAGCAGACCGCGGCCGACGCCCGGATCATCGCCGTGGTCGACTCCGACTATCAGGTGCGTCCCAGCTGGCTGCGTTCGCTGACCCCGTACTTCGAGAAACCGGACGTGGCCATCGTGCAGGCCCCGCAGGACCACCGCGAGTGGCGCGGCGACGCCTATAAGACCGTGTGCGCCTGGGAGTACGACGGCTTCTTCCGCATCGGCATGGTGCACCGCAACGAGCGCAACGCCATCATCCAGCATGGCACCATGACCATGATCCGCAAGAGCGTCATGGAGGAGGTCGGCGGCTGGGGCGAGTGGTGCATCTGCGAGGACGCCGAGCTGGGGCTGCGCGTGTTCGAGCGTGGCTACCAGGCGGTTTACGTTCCCGAGAGCTTCGGTCAGGGCCTCACCCCGGATTCCTACTCCGGCTTCAAGAGCCAGCGTTTCCGTTGGGCGTATGGCGCGGTGCAGATCCTCAAACGCCATTGGCGTTCGTTGCTGCCCTGGAACAAGACCACCAGCCTGGACGCCGGGCAGAAGTACCACTTCATCGCCGGCTGGCTGCCCTGGTTCGCCGACGCCACGCAGATCTTCGTGCTCATGGTGAGCCTGTTCTGGAGCCTGGGGATGCTGGCGCTGCCGCGTTACTTCGGCACGCCGCTGTCCATTTTCCTGCTGCCACCGCTGGGCGCGTTCCTCTTCAAGTTGTTCCACTTCATGTGGCTGTACAAGACCCGCGTGCGCTGCGGCGTGTGGGAGCGCATCGGCGCGGCCATGGCCGGTCTGGCCCTCACCCACACCATCGCCAAGGCCATCTTCCAGGGGCTGGTCACCAGCAAGAAGCCGTTCCTGCGCACTCCCAAGTGCGAAAAGCGCTGCGCCGTGACCCGCGGCCTGCTCATGGCCCGCGAGGAGCTGCTGCTGCTCGTCACCCTGTGGCTGGCCGCCGGGGCCGTCATCAGCCGCTACGGCACCGGCAACCCGGACATCGTCACCTGGGCCGCCATTCTCATCGTGCAGAGCGCGCCGTACGTGGCCGCCCTGTGCCTGTCGCTGCTCTCGGTGCTGCCCAACCTCGTGCCGAACGTGCGCCGGGTCTTTGGTCTTGCCGCTGTTCCCGCCGATGAGGTCGATGCGCTGCCTACCGGCTCCGCCGCCGCCGTGAGCGTGCGCGTCGGCAAATCCGGGCAGGACAAGTAGCGGCGCTTCCCCATCCATAAAACGCCAACGGCCCGGCCTCCCGCGATGGGGGGCCGGGCCGTTTTTTTCCGTTTGATGGAATCGGCGCGTTTTCTGCTGTCGGCTATTGGCCCAGCTGGGCGCCCTTGAGCATCTTGTACAGTTGCAGGCCCAGATCGTTCACCGGGTCGGCCTTCTCCTTCTCCGGCTTTTCCTCGGGCACGGGCTGGTCGGCCGGAATGAGCCGCAGGGTGATCATGTCCGGCTTGAGCACGTAGGCCCGGCCGTCCTTGTCCTGATTGTCGGCGCTATTGAGGGCGGAGGAAACCCCGCCTGAGAGCCCGCCGCCGAATTCGGCCGAGCGCACGCCGTCGCGGGCGGAGCGCTTGAGTACGCCCATGGCGTCGTACACACGGCGCACGGGCACATCGCGCTGGTGATAGCCTTCCTTGACGATGGTGAGCAGGTGGTCCTGATCCTTGGGCATCTCCACGCCGCATGGCGTGCCCTGGCACACGACCTTGCCGTCCAGGTACACGAGCGCGCCGGAGGGATCGGTGCTCACGGGGATTTTCTGCGTGGCCACGCAGCCGCACAGAAGCGTGGCGGCCGCGCCGGCGAGGATCATGCTGGTTTTACGCATGGTGTTGTCCTTTGTTGGGCTGGGATGGAAAGACGCGAGGCAGCATACGCCCAAGCGGCCGGCGGGGGCAAGGGGGTGTCAGCCCACCGGCAGGCCCAGCGCCGCGCGCCATTCGGCCATGCCATCGGGCCGTTTTCGCAGCGCCTCCATGTAGCGCGCGGTGCGCTGGCCCGTTTTCGCCGTGGCGGCGTACCGCGTCAGGGCGCGTTCCACGAGGTCCAGCGCGGCCCCGGCGTCGAGTCCCGCGGCCAGCTCATCGCCCACGCGGGGCCGGCCGCCGGCGTTGCCGCCGAAGATCACGGTCCAGCCGCCCTTGCGGCCGAGCAGCCCCACATCGCGCAGATAGGATTCGCCACAGCACATGGGACAGCCGGAAACGCCCACCTTGACCTTGGACGGCATCGACAGCTCGCCGAGGCGTTCCTCCAGCGCGGCGGCCAGGGCCAGGGAATTCTGCTGGCCGTAGCCGCAGGCCGCGGACCCCGGGCAGGCCTGCACGTAGTGCATGCCGTGCTTGACGGCGCGCCCCTCGCCCATGCCGAGCATGGCCCACACTCCCGGCACGTCGGCCCCCTTCACGCCCATGAGCGACACGCGTTGGCCCGAGGTGAGCTTGGCGATGGGAATGTCGTAGGCGCGGATGGCCCGGGCGAGGGCCTCCAGCTGATCGGCGGTGACGACGCCCGAGGGCAGCCGTGGCACCACGGCGTACATGTCGCTTTCGCGCTGGGGAATGGCTCCCTTGGGCGTTGCGGAGCCGGCGGGGAATTTTCTGATGACGGGACGCATGTCTCCTCCTTGCTGATGGAACATTGTGCGCAGGGTAGCCTGGCCATTGGCCCTCGCGCCTTGACTTGCGTCAGGTGGGCGGAAAAATCGTCGCGCTCACGCGAATACGTTCGCGACGTTTATCACATGAAATAAGTATGTTGTATGGGATGCGCTTCTTTGGCGCAAAAGTTGCTTCTTACTGAACGCGCGGACAAATCGGCGGATTCTGCCGCCGCGCGCCAAAAGGAGGAGCGGCCATGAGTCTCGTGAGCATGACCAATCGCTACATGGGTTCGACCAGGGACTACATCGACCAGAACAGCTGCACCGACGTGCTCACGACCATGCTGGCCGGACAGAGTTCCTCGAGCGGCTCCACTTCAGCCTACACCGGCTACGCCACCAATTCCGCGGACGCCGCGTACAGTGCGTCGAGCGCCTCCTCCGCCTCCATTTCCTCGGCGGCGTCGCTGCTCGGTTCGTTGGTCTCGCTGCAGAAGACGGATCAGACGTCCTTCAAGGATGTGACAGGCGAGGTGGCCGACGATCTGAACGCGGCCGCCGCCAAGACCGACGACGCCAGCGAGAAGTATCAGCTGACCAGACTGGCCGCGCAGTTTTCCAACGCATCCACCACTGGCAGCCTGAGCGCGCTCACATCCACCGGCACATCAGGCAGTCTGCGCGGATACGGCTCGTCGTCCACGGCGTCGAGCCTGCTGTCCAGCCTGCTTTCGGGCAGCCTTTCGCCCGATGTCTATCAAGACGTGTCCAGCTCCGTGCATGCGCGCTTGGCCACGGCCACCAAGAAAAGCTAGCGGCCGCGCCACAAGACGCCGCCCACGTGTTTCCGATCGCCGTCGCGCACACCCGGCGGACCGCCTAGCGGTTACGTCGTCGGAACCGGCGGGACCACCGCATCGACCGCTCGCGCCACCCCCTTGCCCCTGCGCGCGTCGCCAGCTACAAGGCGGGCATGGCCAAATCGCGCTTTTCCCATCCCGCGGACACTCCCCACGCCCCGACGCCGGCCGAGACGGACGCCGAGGCTAGGCGCGCCGGCTTCGTGCTTCCGCCGGAGGCCGTGGCCGCGCTCGCCCGCTATATGACCCTGCTGCTCAAGTGGAACCGGGCCATGAATCTCGTCGGTCGCGCTGGCTGGCCCGACGTTTTCCGCGATCTGGTGGCCGACAGCCTGCATCTGGCCGGGTTCCTGCCGCGTCTGTCCCTGCCGCGCGCGCCGCTGTGCCTGGACCTGGGCGCGGGGGCCGGTCTGCCTGGCATCCCCCTGCGCGCGCTGTGGAGCGCCGGGGATTATGTGCTGGTGGAATTGCGCGAGAAGCGCGCGGTGTTTCTGGAGCAGGCCGTGGCGGCGCTCGGGCTGGCGCGCACACGCGTTTGGCGTGGTCGGGCCGAGGAGGTAACCGCCGCGCTGCCGGGACTCGGCCTCGGCGACCGCCGCGCCGATCTGCTGCTCAGCCGGGCTTTCATGCCCTGGCCCAGGCTGCTGCCGCTGGCGGCAACACTGCTGACGGGGGGCGGAATCCTCATCATCCTGGCCAACGAGGCCCCGCCGGACGCCACGGCGTTCGCCCCGTCCGGCTTCGCCCTGGGCGAGGTGCTGGAATATCCGTCGCCCGCGCGGCCGCGTTACTTTTGGGCGCTCACAAGGGAGCCGAGCATCCCGCCCTTGAAGATGAGCTTGGTGGCCAGCTCGTCGGCCTGATCGGCCAAATCCATTAGTTTTTCCAAATATTCAAGGATCATTTCGCGGCGCTCCTGGTCGCCGTTCTCGAAGTCGAAGGCCAGGTCGCCGGAGGCGAAGTATTCCGAGATCTTGTCCAGGTAGGCGGTGTCGAGCATGGGCGTCTCCTGCGTGGCCGGGGGCGCGGCCGCGCGTCAGTCGTGGTGGTAGGGCAGGCCCTTGTTGATGCTGGCCGCGCGGTAGAGCTGCTCCAGCAGCACCACGCGGCAGAGCTCGTGCGGCAGGGTGACGCGTCCCAGCGAGAACAGCGCGCCGCAGCTTCTGGCCCGGTCGCGCACCTCGTCGGAAAGCCCCCAGGCCCCGCCGATCACGAACCAGGGCTGGCGCGCCGCGTCGGCGAACCCCTTGAGCCGCCCGGCCAGTTCGCGGCTGGACCAGTTTTCGCCGTGTTCGTCCAGCACCACCGCCGGCGCGCCGGCCGGCAGCTTGGTCAGCAGGTCGCGGCCCTCGCGGCGGATGCGCTCGTCCACGGGCAGGGCGGCGGGGGCGTCGCGCACCACGACCACCTCGCACCGGGCCAGATGGGCGAGCTTGCCCTCGTAGAGCGCCGCCGCCTCGCGCAGGCTGGATTCGCGGCACTTGCCCACGAACAGGCAGGACATGGCGTGGGCCACTAGAAATGTTCCAGGCTGGCGGTAAGTCCCGCCGGCGTCAGCTCCACGCGCGCGTAGCCGCCCTCGGCGAAGAGCCCGGGGTTGAGCACGTGGCAGCGGTCCAGGCGCGCCTCGCCCCTGGCCTCGTGGATGTGCCCGCAGACGCAGACGTCGGGCTGCTCGCGCCGCAGATATTCGAGCACGGCGGCGCTGCCCACGTCCATGCCGCTGGAGATGCGGCCCAGCCCCGTGCCGAAGGGCGCGTTGTGGATGACCGCCAGCACGTGCCCGTCGGGCCCGGCCAGTGCCCGCGCCTTGGCGTGGGCCTCGGCCAGCCAGGCGGCGATGTCGTCCTCGGCGGCCTCGCTGGGGGTGTGGAACGGGGTGATGGTGGAATAGCCCACGCCGAGGACGGCGGTGCCCGGGGCCAGCAGGCGCGCCTCGCGGTGCAGGTTCAGCCCGCGGGTGGCGAGGTGCGCGGTGACGCGCGGCTCGTCCATGTTGCCCACCTGGGCCAGCACGTTCGGGTTGGCGGCCAGCGCCTGGGCCAGCACGCGGTCGGCCTCGGCCGGGCCGCCCTTGTTGGTCAGATCGCCGGAAATGATGATTCCGGCCGCCCCGGCCACGCCGGGTATGCGCGCGAACCCCTCGGCGCTCTCATGCACGTCTCCCACGACGATCCAGTACATGCCTGCCTCCACGGAAAAAGGACGGTTGCCCGCGATGGCCCGGCGCACGGCCCCTGCGGGGTGGGCGGAACATTTTCCCTTCCCTTCGGGGCGGTCATAGCATACACAAAATCGCGGCGCAAAGGGCGGACAACGCGCCCCGCGCAGGCTTTTTACCAGGGGGAAAGGGAAGCATG
The DNA here is from genome assembly GCA_020692325.1 of Desulfocurvus sp. Classification (GTDB taxonomy): domain Bacteria; phylum Desulfobacterota; class Desulfovibrionia; order Desulfovibrionales; family Desulfovibrionaceae; genus Humidesulfovibrio. Next base: position 29,401 of record JAIMKR010000002.1, on the reverse strand, counting down.
AGCGACGCTGCCGAGGAGAAGGACAGACTGCGCAAGAGCCTGGTGGAGCGGCGTTTGGCGCTTTCGCCGAAGGATGTGGAGAAGAAGAGCCGGGCGGTGGCGGAGCTCATCCGCTCGCTTTCGGTATGGAAGAACGCCTGGTCGGTCCTGCTCTACTGGCCCATCAAGAACGAGGTGGACACCCGGCCCCTGCTCGAGGAGCTGTGGCGGCGCGGGGCCATCGCCCTGCTTCCCCGCTGCCGGCCCGATCAGCCCGGCTTCATGGACCTGTGCGCCTGCGGCGGCGTGGAGGATTTGACTGTGGGCTCCTTCGGCATCATGGAGCCGGCCGCCTGCTGCGCCACACAGGAGGACACGGGCGAACCCTTCGTGCCAGATTTGGTGCTGGTGCCCGCCGTGGCCTTCGACGCCCACGGCTACCGGCTCGGTTTCGGCGGCGGGTACTACGACCGCCTGCTGGCCAAACCCGAGATGGACGAGGCCGTGACCATCGGCCTGTGCTACGATTTTCAGCGCCTCGACGGGCTGCCCACCAACGCCTGGGACGAGCCCGTTCAGGGCGTGTGCAGCGAAAGCGGGCTCAAATGGTTCCGGTAGACTTCGTCGATTTTCGTTTTCCCGGCGTGGCGAACGTGCGTTGCGCCTTCACCTCGCGCCGGGGCGGGGTCGGCCTGCCGCCTTACGACGGCGCGAACCTCTCCTTCGACGTGGGCGACGACCCGGTCCGCGTGGCGGCCAACCGCCGCGATCTTGTCGCGCGTCTGGGGCTGTCGCGCTGGAGCGAGCTGCGGCAGGTTCATGGCGACACGCTGCTCTTCGAGCCAGCACCCACGCCCATTCCCGAGGCCTCGCGCGTGGAGGCCGACGCCCAGGCCACCGCGACCCCCGGCCTGGCGCTGGTCATCAAGACGGCGGACTGCCAGCCCATCCTGCTGGCGCACGAGTCCGGGCGCTTCGTGGCCGCGCTGCACGCCGGCTGGCGCGGCAACGTGTTGAATCTGCCCGGCAGCGCCGTGGCGCGGCTGTGTGAGCATTACGGCTGCGCCCCCGCCGAACTCTTCGCCGTGCGTGGGCCCAGCCTGGGGCCGGAGCGCGCGCAGTTCACCAACTTCGAGGCCGAGTTCGGCCCGGCCTTCCGGCCGTTCTTCGATCCCGCCACGCAAACCGTGGACCTCTGGCGGCTCACGCGGCATCAGTTGGAAACAGCGGGCCTCGCTCCCGGGCGCATCTTCGGCATCGACCGCTGCACCATGTCCAACCCATTGGATTTCTTTTCCTATCGTGGCAGCCGGACCACCGGCCGCATGATGTCCCTCGTCTGGATGGCGTAGGGCGGGCTTCCCCCCCGGCGTCGGACGGAGGAGTGCCCGGTTCGGTCGGCGGTTCACTCAGGCGTAGTCGCCCCCGCAGGGAAAATTCCACCAGCATCCGTTTCCCCAGACACCTCGGCCCAGCGTCGAGGTCCTGTTCCTGCCTTCGACGCTGCGCTCGCGTCCGGTCTGCCCTTTCGGAGGGAGTCGTCCTTGGGCCGGGGGAGCGATCCTTCGGCCTTTTCGTGCCCATTTCGCGTATTGTTCCTCATGAATATTGCCCGCGCGGGCGATTCGTGCCACCATGGAACAGAAATTTCTATATGGAGGGGTCCCCATGCGAACCGGCGTCTTTCTCGTGACCTTTCAGTCCAGCCTGGCCACTGTGGGCGAGGCCGTGGTCGTGTGCGACGCGGCCGGCGGTGTGCACGGGGCTGGCTGTACGCACGCCTTCCATGGTCGCTGGTGTGGCGATGACGAACATATGGAGGTGGAGGTGCTGCACTTGAGTGGCGAGGAGTCGTCGCTGCTGGGGGGGCTGCCCTCTCTCGTGCTTGATCTGGTCGTGACGCGCGGGGACGAGGCGGGCTTTCGCGCAGCCGGGACTGTGCGCGGCGCGGACGAGGTGCATGTGAAGGTGCTGGCGAAACGCGTGTGCGATCTGGTCGCTTAGCGCTGTTGCAGGCTGCTGAGGATGGCGATGACGAGCAGGATGATGGCGACGATGAGCAGCACGCGCACGGAGAGCCACGAGGCCGTCTTCGGGGGGGCGGCCGCTGGTTGCGGCTGTGGCGCGGGCTGGGCCGCGCGACGGGCGTTCACGCTGTTCTTGCCCATGCGGTAACCGAACAGCACCAGCGCCACGGCGATGAGAAGGGCGGCCTTGGAGAACATGCGTCACCCTCCGCTTGCTGGGTGGAAAACGGGGCGCTCCGGCCATGCGGCGGGAGCGCCCCGGCGTGTTTCTAGATGACCTTGTTCAGCGGGTACTCGATGATGCCCTCCGCGCCGAGGGCCTTCAATTCGGGGATGAGCTCGCGGACGACGCCCTCGTCCACCACGATCTCCACCGAGAGCCAGGCCGGATTGGACAGGGAACTCACCGTGGGCGAGGTCAGGCTGGGCAGCACCCTGCCCGCCTCGTCCATCTTGGCCTTGGGCATGTTCATTTTGAGGCCCACCATGCGCTCGGCCTTGAGCGCGCCCTGCAGCAGCAGGCTCATCTTTTCGATCTTGGCGCGCTTGAGCGGATCCTCCCAGGTCTTCTTGTTGGCGATGAGCTGGGTGTTGGTCGAGAGCAGGTCCTTGATGATCTTGAGGCCGTGGGCGCGGATGGTGGTGCCGGTCTCGGTCACCTCCACGATGGCGTCGCACAGGCCCTCGACAACCTTGGCCTCCGTCGCGCCCCAGGAGAAGGCGACCTCCACCGGGATGTCGCGCGAGCCGAAGTAGTTCTTGGTGAAGCTCACGAGTTCGGTGGCGATCTTCTTGCCGGCCAGATCCTCGGGCTTGGTGTAGGGCGCGTCGCCGGCGACGGCGAGAACCCAGCGCGCCGGACGGTTGCTCACCTTTGAGTAGACCAGGTCGGAGACGACGACCACGTCGGAGGCGTTCTCCAGGATCCAGTCCTTGCCGGTAAGGCCCACGTCCAGGGTGCCCTGTTCCACGTAGATGCTCATCTCCTGGGCGCGGCACATGCTGCAGGAGATTTCGTCGTCGTTGATCTCCGGAAAATAATTGCGGGAATGCAGATGAATCTTCCAGCCGCTCTTTTCGAACAGCTTGATGGTGGCGTCTTGCAGGGAGCCCTTGGGGATGCCCAGCTTCAGTTTCTTGCAGTCGCTCATTTTCCGTAGACCTCCTTGGGATCGAAGACCATGGGCGAACACTCGCGAACGGTGTCGCCGTCGATTTCGCGGTAGAAACAGCTCTTACGACCCGTGTGGCATGCCGCGCCGCCCACCTGGGTCACCTGGATCAGCACCGTGTCGGCGTCGCAATCCAGGCGGATGGTATGGACCTTCTGCACGTGGCCCGAGGTGCCGCCCTTGTGCCACAAGGTCTTTCGGCTGCGGCTGAAGTAGTGAACCTCGCCGGTCTCGATTGTTTTCGCCCATGCCTCCTCGTTCATGTAGGCCAGCATGAGCACCTCGCCGGTCTCCGCCTCCTGGGCGATGACCGGCACCAGGCCGTTGCATTTGGCGAAATCGGGTTTGAGCATGGAATCCTCGCGGAAGATGTCCACGCGATGAGGCGGCTGGCCCCCCGCGCGGCAGAGCGTGTATACGCAATAGGCGCTCGCTTGTCCAACCGGCCAGCCTGGGCGTGTTTAAATCCGATTTTTCGGTGGGGAATCTTACGCGCGGGAAAAAACGATCACGACAATGATAGGGAACGCTTTGGAATCAATGGGGATTTATTTCATATGAAATTCGGAAATTTCGAAGGGTATTCTTGACTCGCTTGCAGGAATTAGGTACTCACGGGGAAGACAATATTCCCTACCATTTTGGCGGAAATGCTGTTCGTCCGGGTCAGCTCCGGGCGGAGGCATCTCTGGTTTTACGGTTGTGGCAACCCTCTCAAACGTAATGAGGCAAGGAACAACAACATGGATAAAGGAAGAGTGCTGCTGCTGAGCGCCGGGGCGGTTTTCGTCCTGGCCGTGGTCTCGATCCTCAGCCTTGAGGCGCAGGGGGTCGAAGAGGCGCAGGCCAACGCAGCCGCCAGGGCCGATGTCGTCACCATCGACGACATGAAGGCCTTCGGCAGGCTGGAGCTGCCGCCCGTCACGTTCTTGCACGACAAGCACGTGGCCGCCCTGACGAAGGCCGGCAAGGACTGCAAGTCCTGCCACGCCGAGAAAGACGGCAAACTCGTGCTGGACAAGTTCAAGCGCGACAAGGACGGCAAGAAGGCCGAGGTCAAGGAGATCTATCACAAGAACTGCATCGGCTGTCATACCGACATGGCCAAGAAGGGCCAGAAGACCGGTCCCCAGGACGGCGACTGCCGCTCCTGCCATGACGCCAAGAGCAAGATCGTCTCCGACCGGCAGCCCGCTGGCTTCACCAACGCCCTGCACTTCCGCCACTCCGAGTCCAAGGCCATCCCCTCGGGCATGAAGGCCCAGGACGGGGCCGTCTCCAAGGATAATTGCGATCGTTGCCACCACGAGTACGACAAGGTCGCCAAGAAGCTTTACTACGCCAAGGGCAAGGAAGGCACCTGCCGCGCCTGCCACCTGGATAAGGCCACCAAGGACGCGCGCAGCATGTCGCAGGCCGCCCACGCCGCCTGCGTGAATTGCCACCGCTCCCTGGCCCAGAAGGGCGTCAAGGAAGTCGGCCCGGTCGATTGCGCCGGCTGTCACGGCAAGGAGGCGCAGGAGAAGCTGGCCCTCAAGGACAAGGCCACCATCGCCAAGCTCCCCCAGGACGCCAAGCTCATCCGCCGCAATCAGCCTGAACTGACGCTCATCAGCATCGGCAAGCCGGTCGAGGGCGACAAGCCCATGGCCATGAGCCCGGTGCCCTTCAATCACAAGCTGCACGAGCGCAACGTGGCCTCCTGCCGCGAATGCCACCACAAGGGCATTCAGGCCTGCAACAAGTGCCACACCGTGCATGGCTCCAAGGATGGCGGTTTCGTCACCCTCGAGCAGGCCATGCACCGCGCCACGACCAAGCAGAGCTGCATCGGCTGCCACAACGTCAAGAAGGCCGATCCGAAGTGCGCCGGCTGCCACCAGCTGATGGCCGCGCATCAGAATCCGCAGACCGACGAGTGCAAGAAGTGCCACGTGCAGGGCAAGCTCGCCGCGCCCGCCGAGGCCGGTCAGATGCCCGCCTACTGGAACATGAAGCCGGAAGAAAAGGCCGCCCTCGCTGCGCAGATGCTCAAGGCGCGCCCCGACAAGGCCGACTTCTTCACCACCCAGGACATCCCCGAGAAGGTCGTCATCAAGACCCTCTCCAAGGAATATGAGCCGTGCGAGATGCCGCACCGCAAGATAGTGCTCAAGCTCATGGAGAACGTGAAGGACAACAAGATGGCCAACGTGTTCCATAGCGATCCGGGCGCGGTCTGCCAGGCCTGCCATCACCACGGTCAGCCTGGCGCCAAGAAGCCCGCCAAGTGCGAGAACTGCCACAGTAAGCCGTTCGACGCGAAGACTCCGGCCCGTCCGGGTCTCAAGGCGGCCTTCCACGGCCAGTGCATGGGCTGCCACAAGTCCATGGCGCTGAAGAAGCCCCTGAACACCAACTGCGTGGGTTGCCACAAGGAAAAGAAGTAGGCCGGTCCCCGGCATAATCAAGGAGCACGTCCATGAAGAGAAGACAGTTTCTCGGCTTGCTGGGCGCCGCGGGGATCACGGCAACCCTGGGCACCGCCACCAAAGCGCAAGCCTCGACACACACCTTTAATGGCTATCCCGAGGCCAAGGGCGTCCTGTTCGACGAGACGCGCTGCATCGGCTGCCGCAAGTGCGAGGCCGGGTGCAACAAGGTGAACAAGCTGCCGGCGCCGGCCAAGCCCTTCACCGATCTCACCGTGCTGGATCACGAACGCCGCACGGATGAGAAAACCTACACGGTCGTGAACAAGTACCGTGGCAAGAACGGCACGGTGTTCCGCAAGGTGCAGTGCAACCACTGCCAGGAGCCGGCCTGCGCCTCGGTGTGCTTTGTGCACGCCTTCACCAAGAACCCGGACGGCTCGGTCACCTACGATCCGAGCGTGTGCGTGGGCTGCCGCTACTGCATGGTGGCCTGCCCGTTCTATATCCCCGCGTACGAGTACAGCGACCCGCTGACCCCGCGCGTGATGAAGTGCACCATGTGCCACGATCAGATCCAGAGCGGCGAGCAGAACATGCCCGGCTGCGTGGCCGCCTGCCCCAAGGAGGCGCTGACCTACGGCCGCCGCGCCGACCTCATCGAGATCGCCCGCGAGCGCATCCGCCGGAATCCCGATCGCTACGTGCACCACATCTACGGCGAGAAGGAGATGGGCGGCACCAACTGGATGTACATCTCCGGCGATCCGTTCAAGGATATCGGCTTCAACGAGGAGCTGGGCGAGAAGAGTGTGCCGGACATCGCCGCCGGTCCGCTCTCCGTCGTGCCCATGGTCGCGGCCCTGTGGCCCGCGCTGCTCGGCGGCATCTGGGCCATCAGCAAGCGCAAGGAAAAGGTGTCCGAGGACGAGCAGAAGGCCGCTGTGAAGGCCGCGCGCGCCGAGGTCCGGGCCCAGGACGAGGCCAAGCTCGCCAAGGCCATGGAGAACGCCGAGCGCGACAAGGACCAGGCCATCGAGCGCGAAGTGAAGCGCGCCCTGGATGAGGCGGCCGAGGCCGCCAAGAAGGAGGCCGAGGCGGCCGCCAAAAAGGACGCCAACGACGACGGCGGGGAGGGGGCGTAAATGTCCGCGAATAACAAAGGCTTCTGGACCCCGGCGAACATCATCACCGCGGTGATCTTCGCCTTCGGTCTGCTCGTCACGGTCTTGCGGTTCACCAAGGGCCTGTCCTCGGTGACCAACTTGGACCAGAACAACCCCTGGGGCTTCTGGATCGGGTTCGACCTGCTCTGCGGCGTCGTGCTGGCGGCCGGTGGCTACACCACCAGCGCCGCCTGCTACCTGTTCGGCCTCAAAAAGTATCATTCCGCCGTGCGCCCGGCCATCCTGACCGCGTTCCTCGGCTACTCCCTGGTGGTCTTCGCCCTGCTGTACGACGTTGGTCGTCCGTACCGCCTTGTCTACCCCATCTTCTACCAGCCGGGCACGACCTCGTTCCTGTACGAGGTGGGTCTGTGCGTGTTCCTGTACGTCAGCACCCTGGCTGTTGAGTTCTCACCCGCCCTGTTCGAGTGGCTGGGCATGAAAAAGGTCCGCAACGCCATCACCAAGCTGACGCTGCCGCTCACCGTGTTCGGCGTGATCCTTTCCACCCTGCACCAGAGCTCGCTGGGCGCGTTGTACATCACCGTCCCCTCCAAGCTGCATCCGCTGTGGTACAGCCCGTACCTGGCCGTGCTCTTCTTCGTGTCGAGCATCCCGGCCGGCCTGTCCATGGTCATCTTCGAGGGCACGCTGGCCCACAAGGCCTGGCACAACATGATGGACGACACCTTCAACGCCGAGCATGACGGCGTGATCCTGGGCTTCTCACGCGGGGCCGCCATGTCGCTGGCCGCGTACTTCTGCGTGAAGGTCGTTGCCCTGGCCTACGACAACAACTGGCATTACCTGGCCACGGGCTGGGGCGCCTGGTGGCTGCTCGAGGTCGTCGGCTTCGTGCTCATTCCCAGCCTGATGTATGCCATCGGCAGCCGCGAGAAGAACATCCCGCTCATCAAGTGGGCTGCGGTGATGACGGTCTTCGGCATCATCCTCAACCGCCTGAACGTGGGGCTCATCGCGTTCAACTGGCAGTTGCCCTCGAGCGCGCGCTACTTCCCGAGTTTCCTGGAGATCGCGTTCTCCATCTTCGTGGTCACTCTGGGCGTGACGCTGTACCGCTTCATCGTGAGCCGTATGCCCATCTTCTTCGAGCATCCGGACTACAAGGACGCCCACTAAAGGAGGTCCGCCATGGAATTCTACGTTTACCATGATTTCATGTTGCATACCAAGAACATCGTCTACATCCTCATGGGGCTGTTCGTGCTGGGCTTCTGGGGATTCTGGGCCTTCATGATCTCCCGCGACGAGGAGATTCATAAGTTCCCCGAGCACGACAAGGAGTAGGCCATGTACCAGTTCATAACCGGACCGCTTCTCTGGCTGACGTTCATCGTCTTCGTGTGCGGGCTCGCCTGGCGCATCTACTGGTACGTCAAGGGCCTCGACTGGAAACTTGACCGCGTGGCCTATGGCTACCATCGCGCCTATGGCTGGCGTGGGGCCATCCGCAGCATCGTCGCGTGGATCGTGCCTTTTGGCGCGCGCGGCTGGAAGGTGAAGCCAATCTTCACCATCATGTTCTTCGTCTTCCACCTGGGCATCGTCGTGACCCCGATCTTCCTGCTCGGACACGCGGTGATCCTGAAGCAGCGTTTCGGCATCGGCTGGCCGGCGTTGCCCATGTTCGCCTCCGACGCGCTGACCGTGGCCATGCTCTGCGCGGCCGTGTTCATCGTCATCCGCCGCATCGCCCTGCCCGAGGTGCGCATCGTCACCAGCCTGTACGACTACACGCTGCTCGTCATCACCTGCGCGCCGTTCGTCACAGGCTTTCTGGCCGTGCACCAGATGGGCGACTACTCGTTCTGGCTCTATGCGCACATCCTCACCGGCGAGCTCATGCTTTTGTGCGTGCCGTTCACCAAGCTGTTCCACGTGGTGGGCTTCTTCCTCTCCCGCGGCCAGTTGGGCATGGACTTCGGCATCAAGCGCGGCGGCATGAAGGGCACGAACATGGCCTGGTAGCCCGCAAGGCGCCAGCGCTCAACGCAGCTTAAGGAGACGAAAGCAATGCCCGAAGGAAAGTTCTGCAACCGCACGCCCGTGAACACCAAGGAGGCTCTTGAGGAGCTTCTGGCGGACAAGGGCGGCAAGCAATACTACGAGGAGATGGAGGCGCTGGACGTCGACGTGCCCAAGCTCGCCGCCTCTCTCAAGAATACCTGCAAATCGCGGACGACGACCTGGCTTGAAATGTGCGCCCATTGCGGCCTGTGCGCGGATTCCTGCTTCCTGTACCTGGCCAACAACCGC
>JAIMKR010000002.1:0-20252 GCA_020692325.1 Desulfocurvus sp. | reverse complement strand
TGCACCACCTGCAACCGTTGCGGCATGTACTGCCCCTACGGCATCGACATGGGCGTGATGTTCGGCTACCTGCGCGGTCTGCTGTACGCCCAGGGCTTCGTTCCCTGGGAGCTCAAGATCGGCGCCGGCATGCACCGCGTGTACAAGGCCCAGATGAACGTCACCGACGAGGACTGGACCGAGACCTGCGACTGGATGTGCGAGGAGGCCCAGGACGAGTGGCCCGGCCTGGAGATCCCCATCGACAAGGAAAACGCGGACATCATGTACACGGTCAACGCCCGCGAGCCCAAGCACTACCCCGAGGACATCGCCCAGGCGGCCATCCTCTTCCATGTGGCCGGCGAGAACTGGACCGTGCCCAGCTCCGGCTGGGAGCAGACCAGCCTGGCCATGTTCGCCGGTGACTGGGAGGCCTGCGCCATTCAGGTCAAGCATGTGTACGCCGCCATTGAGCGCCTGAAGCCCAAGCGCGTGGTCGGCACCGAGTGCGGGCACGCCCACCGCGCCACCGTGGTGGAGGGCCCCTACTGGGCCGGCCGTCCCGACGGCCTGCCGCCGCGTCCGTACATCCACTACGTGGAGTGGCTGGCCGAGGCCCTGCGCCTGGGCAAGCTCAAGATCGATCCGGCCAAGCGCATCAAGGTGCCCTGCACCCTGCAGGACTCCTGCAACTACATCCGCAACTACGGTCTCAAGGAAATCACCCGCGAGATCATCAGCTACATCGTGGAGCCCGGCTACTTCATCGACATGACGCCCAACAAGGAACACAACTTCTGTTGCGGCGGCGGCGGCGGCTTCAACGGCATCGGCCGGTTCCGCAAGCAGCGCAACCGCGGGCTCATGGTCAAGCGCGACCAGATCCTCGCCACCGGGGCCAAGCTCGTCATCGCGCCGTGCCACAATTGCTGGGACGCCATCCGCGACCTTGAGGAAGTGTTCAATATCGGCATCAAGTGGAGCTTCCTCAAGCCGCTGGTGGTGAGCATGCTCGACGTTCCCGAGCACCTCAAGCCCAAGGAAGAAGAATAACACCTCCCATGGGGGCGGATGGCCACACGCCTCGGCCGTCCGCCCCATTCCATAGAACGCACTCGGAGAGCCAATGCGCCTGAGCACCAAGAGCCGCTACGGCACCCGCATGCTCATCGACATCGCCGAGAACTACCACGACGGCCCTGTCTCCGTGGCTGAGATCGCCGCCCGCACGGGCATTAGCGAAAAGTACATGGAGAAGCTTATCCGCCGGCTGAAGAAGGCCGGTTTGGTGCTCTCCAAACGTGGTCCCAAGGGCGGGCATGTGCTCGCCAAACCAGCCGTCAGCATCACGGTGGGCGACATCGTGCGCGCCCTGGAGGAATGGGTGGTGCTCAAAGGCTGTTCCCTCAGCCGCGACACCTGCGCCTCCTGCTCGCGCGTTTCCGACTGCCCCACCAAGGAAGTGTGGGAGAAGGCCAGTCAGGCCATGTTCGACGCGCTTGACTCCTATACCTTGGAAAGTCTGCTTAAACCCCGCCGCTGACACGCGTGGGCGCGTCCGTAATTCTTTTTTTTGCACCTTGTGCCTTGCGCGTGCATAAGCTAAAGCACACTTAGGGTCAGACCGATATGGTTTGGCGAAAGTCGGTCGAAGCGCAGCGCAACGCAGGTGCCGGTGTGGACGCGAGAGGCGTCCCACCCTGGCTCGTGGTATCCTGGGGAGGGTCCATGCTGAAGAACATGTCGTTGGGAATGAAGATCGGGGGAGGATTCGGCGTACTCATCCTCATCACCATGCTGCTCGGCGGCGTGGCGGTGTACAACATGAAACACGTCGGTGGCATCGCCGATGCGCTGGAAAACGAGCTCGCGCCGCAGGTCGATCTGACCGTTCAGGTGGAGCGCGCCTGCCTTGGAACCATGTTCGAGATGCGCGGATATTTCGCGTCGCATGATCCCAAGGATTGGGAAAGCGGCAGCGTCAGACTGGCGGAGATGGAGAAGGCCCTCGCCGGCGCCGCCGATTTGGCCCAGAAGCATCCGGGGCTCGGCGCGCTGAAGGACAACGTCGCCAAGGCCCAGAGCCAGGTGGCCGAGTACAAGACTTTGCTGCAGAAGAGCCGTGAGTCCGTCGAGACGGAGTCGAAGCTGCTTGACGCGATGGGCAACCAGGGAACCTCCGTCACCAAGGCCGCGGACGATTACCGCGCCCTGCAGGGCAAGAGCAACGCGGAGAAGATCACGCTCATCACCAGCGCCCGCGCGCTCGTCAACGAGGTCCGCATCGCCGTCTGGAAGTCGTTGGCCAAGGACGATCCGCAGTCCGTCACCACCGCCGCGAAGAATTTCGACGAGATCGACCGCACCGTCAGCCAGCTGCGCGGCATGTCCAAGGGCGACGAGCTGAAGGTCCTGGAGACGTTTCAGGAAGCCGTCTCCGGCTACAAGAAGAACGTGACGGACCTCGTTCGCATCGAAAGCGAACTGGCCGAGCTGGGCAAGCAACGCACGGCCTCCACCCAGGCCGTGGCCGACGCAGCGGGGAAGACCTCCGCCGCCGGCGTCAAGGCGACCAAGACCGGAGCGTCCAGCGCCGCCTCCGCCCTTTCCATCGCCTCGGCGGTGCTCATTGGTGGATTGATCGTCGCGCTGATTCTGTCGCTCATCGTGGCCACGCTCCTCACCCGCAGCATCACCCGCCCGGTCATGCTCGGCGTTGAATTCGCCAAGCGCATGGCCGACGGCGACTTCACCGAGCAGTTGGAGATCGACCAGAACGACGAGATCGGTGTGCTGGCCCGCGCCCTCAACGACATGGTCGCCCGCCTGCGCGGCGTGGTGGCGGACGTGCGCGGGGCCACCGACAACGTGGCCTCCGGTTCCGAGGAGCTCTCCGCCTCCAGCGAATCCCTGTCCCAGGGCGCGACGGAGCAGGCCGCCGCCATCGAGGAGGTCTCCTCCAGCATCGAGCAGATGGCCGCCAACATCCGCCAGAACGCCGACAACGCCCAGCAGACCGAGCACATCGCCCTGCAGGCCTCCAAGGACGCCGAGGAGGGCGGGGTGGCCGTGGAGCAGGCGGTTGTCGCCATGAAGAACATCGCCGAGAAGATCGGCATCATCGAGGAAATCGCCCGGCAGACCAACCTGCTGGCCCTCAACGCCGCCATCGAGGCCGCGCGGGCGGGCGAGCACGGCAAGGGCTTCGCCGTGGTCGCGGCCGAGGTGCGCAAGCTGGCCGAGCGCAGCGGCAACGCCGCCGGCGAGATCAGCGAGCTGTCCAGCACCACGGTCACCGTGTCCGAGAAGGCCGGCGGAATGCTCAAGAAGCTCGTGCCGGACATCCGGCGCACGGCCGAACTTGTGCAGGAGATCGCCGCCGCCACCGGCGAGCAGAATTCCGGGGCCGACCAGATCAACAAGGCCATTCAGCAGCTCGACCAGGTCATTCAGCAGAATGCCTCGGCTTCCGAGGAAATGGCCTCCACCAGCGAGGAGCTGTCCAGTCAGGCCCAGCAGTTGCAGCAGACCATGAGCTTCTTCCGCGTCGATGGGGTCGTGGGCGTGTTGCGGCCCCGCAAGCCCAAGGCGTTGCCGGCCGGTCCCTCGGCCGCGTTCAAGCCAGCGCCCAAGCCCGCCGCGCCCAGGCCTTCCGGTCCGGCGTCCAAGCCGGCCGCGTCCAAATCCGCCCCGGCTGCGGGCAAGGCCGGCGGTGGCATCGAGCTTGATCTGAGCCCAGACGGCGACGACGGCGAGTTCGAGAAGTTCTAGCGCGGCCCGCCAAGGAGCAGCACATGGCAGAACAGAACGCCATTGAGACCAGCCAGCATCTCACCTTCACTCTGGGCAAGGAGGTCTTCGCCCTGGACATCGCCAGTGTGCGCGAGGTGCTGGAACTGACGAACATCACCAAGATTCCGCGTACCCCGGACTTCATGCGCGGGGTCATCAACCTGCGCGGCCACGCCGTGCCCGTTATGGACCTGCGGCTGAAGTTCGGCATGCCAAGGGCCGAGGCCACAGTGGACACCTGCATCATCATCGTGGAGGTGGACTTCGAGGGCGACCGCATCGTCATGGGCGGCATGGTCGACTCCGTGCGCGAGGTTTTCGAGATTCCCGCCGACCGCATCGAGCCGGCTCCGCGCATGGGCACCTCCATCAGTCCCGAGTACATCAAGGGCATCGGCAAACAGGACGACGTGTTCATCATCATTCTGGATATCGGCCGCATATTCTCCGTCGCGGAGCTGACCCTCGCCCGCGACACGCAGAAGGACGCGGCCTGACGGCTCGTCGAAACGAAATGACGAAAGGCCCCTGGAAACGTTTCCAGGGGCCTTTTTTGCTTTTCCGGGGAGCGGTTGTGGCGGCCCCGAGCGGGTGAATCGGAGCCATCGGCGTGGGAGAGCCGCCGGGCTATTCCGCCGCCGCGCCGCCGAGACGCTTGATGATCTTCTGGAGGCTCACGCGTTCTATGCCGCTGATGCGCGCGGCCTCGGAGACGTTGCCGCCGGAGAGGTCCAGCACCCGGTGCACGTAGCACCGGGTGAAGTCGTCGAGCACCTGGGCCTTGGCCTGTTTGTATGGGGCCAGCCGTTCGGATTCGTCGGGCGCTGCAGGCGCCCCCCCCTCGGCCAGGCGCAGGTGGCTCAGCTCGATCTGCGCGCCGGGGCAGAACACGGCCAGTCGGCGCACGAAGTTTTGCAACTCGCGCACGTTGCCGCGCCAGGGGCGCTCGGCGAGGCAAACCAGCGCCTCCGGGCCGAGGGATTTGGGCGGCAGGCGCATCTCCGCGCAGGCCTGGGCCAGGAAATGCGCGGCCAGCAGGGGAATGTCCTCGCGGCGGTCGCGCAGGGGCGGCGTGGTGATGCCCAGTACGTTGAGACGATAGAAAAGGTCCTGCCGGAATTCCCCGCTCTTGATGCGCGCCTCCAGATCCTGGTTGGTGCTGGCCAGAATGCGCACGTCCACCTTGACCGTCTCGCTGGAGCCCACGGGGCGGACCTCGTGCTCCTGGAGCACGCGCAGCAGCTTGGTCTGCACGGTCATGGGAATGTCGCCGATCTCGTCGAGGAGGATGGTACCCCCTGAGGCCGAGACGAACAGTCCCCGGCGCGATTTTTCCGCTCCGGTGAACGCGCCCTTCACGTGGCCGAACAGCTCGCTCTCCAGCAGCTGCTCGGGAATGGCCGGGCAGTTCACCGTGACGAAGGACTGGCCGGCGCGCGGGCTGAGATTGTGGATGCTGTGGGCCACCAGCTCCTTGCCGGTGCCGGATTCGCCGTGGATGAGCACGGTATAGTCACTGGCGGCCACGGCGGTCATGGAGTCCTTGAGGCGTCGCATGGCCGCCCCTTCGCCCACAAGTGTGCGCGCGAGCTCGGAGCGGTTGGCTGCCTGACGCAGGGAGCGGTTTTCGCCCAGCAGGCGGTCGCGTTCAAGCCCCTTGGCCACGGCGCGGAACAGGGCGTCGCGTTCGATGGGTTTGGTGAGAAAGTCGTAGGCCCCGGCCTTGAGGGCGGCCACGGCCGATTCCACGCTGCCGTGCCCCGTGAGCATGATGACCGTGAGGTTGGGTGCGATGGCCAGCGCCTGCCCGAGGAGCTGCTGGCCGTCCATGCCGGGCATCCGCAGGTCCGTGAGCATGAGGCCGGTGGGCAGGGCGGACAGGCGTTCGATGGCCTGAGCGCCGCTGGCGGCCACCCGCGTCTCCACGTCGGGAAAGCCGGTGGCGATGAGCCGCGCCAAGCCCTGGGCGAAGTCCGGTTCGTCGTCCACCAGCAGAATGCGTTGTTTCATCGTTTGTCGTCTCCTTGAGTCGCGTCGCCGTCGACGCCGTCAGGGGAAGCGCCTGTCGCGTCGCCGTCCGTCGCTCCATCGGGCGTGTCGTCCCCCACATCGTCCGGCCGTTGCGGGGCGTCGGGCCGGGCCAGGGGCAGCAGTACGCGGAAGCGCGCTCCTCCGCCCTCGGCCGCGGGCCTGTTCTCCACCTCGATGGCGCCGTCCAGGTCACGCACGAGGCTGTAGACCACGGCCAGGCCGAGGCCCGTGCCCTTGCCCACGTCCTTGGTGGTGAAGAAGGGGTCGAACACGCGGTCCAGGTGCTCCGGGGCGATGCCCGGGCCGTTGTCGGCCACGGCGATCTCCGCCATGTCGCCGCGCCGGGACAAGCGCACGTCCACGCACCCGTTCGGTGAGCCGGAAATGGCGTCCAGGGCGTTCATGATGAGATTGGTCAGGATGTGTTCGAGGGCGTCGGCCCCGGCGGCCACGCGCGGCAGCCCATCCTTGGCGGAGAGCTCCAGGCGCGTGGTCGCGCCACGGCCGCGCGGACGCAGCACGGAAACCAGCCTTCCGGCCACGTCGGCCACGTCGCTCGGGCCGCTCTGCGCGGGGCTGGGCCGGGCGAAATCGAGCAGATCGCGCAGCACGCGTCGGGCCTGGTCCGTGTGGCGGAGGATGATGGCGAGGTCGGCCTGGGCCTGTTCCCCGTGCTGGGAGGCCTGCAACAGCTCCGCGTAGCAGCGGATGACCCCGAGAGGGTTGTTGATCTCGTGCGCCAAACCGGCGGCCAACTGCCCCACGGCCACGATGCGTTCGTTGCGGCGCATCTGGCCTTCCATGCGACGTTCGGCCGTCACCTCGCGCAGGGAAGCCACGTGACGTTCGCCGCCGGACTCGGGAATTGGGTAGAGGTTGGTCTCGAAGATGCGGCCGTCGGACAGTTCGATTTCGCCGCGCCCGGAATCCGAGACGCGCTCCAGCAGCTCAATGAGGCCCTGGAAGCGCCGGGCGTGCCGGCCGGCGTCCAGACTGGCGGCCAGGGCGCGCGCGGGCGAATTGGCCAGCAGCACGGAGCCGCTCGCATCCAACAGCAGCAGCGGGTCGGCTATGCCTTCGAAAATGGAGGCCAGCATGGAGTTCTGGCGCAAGAGCCCGTCCAGCGCCTCCAGATTCTCCATGGCGATGCCCAGCTGTTGGCCGATGGCCCGGGCGAGGTCGGCCAGCCGGCCGCTGCGCTTCTGGGGGGTGTTCCACTGAAGCGTGAGCAGGCCTCGGCTGGTGCCGGATGTCTGCACCGGAATGTACCAGGCCTGCGGCTCCAGGCGCGGCTGGCCTGCGGCCACCAGGTCGTGCCAGTCCGCCGGCAGTTCGAAGGGGCGCTCCGGGTCTGGCCAGGAGGCGAAGTCCGTGGCGGCCAGCACGCAAACGTAACCCGCGCGCGCTGCGCCGAAGCGCTTCGCCGTGAGGGCGAGCGCGGCGCGCAGCATCTGCTGTTTGGTCTGGCTGTCGCTGAGGCTGCCGAGCAGGTCCACGAAGAGCGCCACGTCGGCCCGGCGCTCCTCGGCCAGATGGGTGACGGCCACGGTGCGGGCGGCCACCTTGTCCTTGAGGGTGGCTGCGTACTCGGTCAGGTCCTGGCGGGCGTGGCGCAGGTGTTCGGCGAAGATCTCCAGCCCGTGCAGAATGCCCTCGATCTCGTCGTCGTGGTCGGGTTGTTCCTGGGCGTGGCGCGCCTCCTCGGGAAAGAGCCGCTGCATCATGGTGGTGACGCGGCGCAGGCTCTGCACCACGAGGCGGTGGAAAAAGCCCTGGATGGCCAGAAAGAGCACGAGCACCCCGCCGGCGAAAAGCATGGCGAAGGAGAGCGTGGCCTCGCGGATGCCGCCGAGGTCGCGTTGCACCTTCAGGCGGACGAGGTCGATGCCGGCAAGGTCGCCCACGTGCCGGCCGAAGCCGCGCGAGGAACCGTAGCGCTGGATGAGTTCGCGCGGGGCTTCAGCGGGGTCGCCATGGCAGTGCAAGCAGCCTTCCTCGAAGCGCTGCGGCCGGGCGGTGATGAAGCAGCGGACGCCGCCGATCTCCGCGAACTCCTCAGTCTGCTCCAGCTTGGGGTCGGCCTTGAAACGCTCGATGTAGGCGCGTTCGCGCTCGTCGGCTTCGTAGTCCGGGTTGCGGGCGTCTATGGCCACGCGGCGGTAGATGAAGGCCTCGCGCGCGAGGTTCTGGTCGCTCATCACCGCACGCGTCACGTAGGAGGTGCTCATGGCCTCGAGGATGAACTGATCCTCGGGAACGAGGTGGTACATGACGGGCCGCAGGCTGGTGCGCACGTAGCCCTGGACCGCCTCCACCTGTGAAAGGATGAGCGCGGCCTTCTCCCGCGCCTCGCCCTCCATGAGCCGCTCCAAATGCAGGTTCAGCGCCAGGGCGAAAAAGCCCACCATCAGCGCCATGACCAGGCACAAACCAGTCAGGAATTTGGATTGCAGACTGTGGGGGGCGAGGCGCATGGGGAACTCCATCTCCGCTGGTGTACAGATCGGAGCGGCCGTTGGCAACGTCCGGCGGCCCCCCCGCATCCGAAGGAACGCGGCCGGGTGCGAACGGACGAAGGCGGGGGCTTCGCGGCGTTGGCTGAGGCGCGGGAGGCCGGTGACCCGTCAATGGGCGCGTTGGGGAAGTCCGGCGTCAGTAGGGGAATCGGTGGACTTTTCCCCTGCGGGGAGGCTGTTCCCGGAGGAGGGAGCGCGCTCGCGTCGAGGGAAGCGGGGTGCCCGCGCGGGGGAGCGCCGAGCAGCCGGCCACATGGTAGCGCGGATGTTCCAAGGATCCTTCGCGGGGCGTCGTGCGGAAGCGGGCCGTCGTCACGCGAAAACGGAGGGATGGAGGCGGTGGCGCGCCGCCGCGCGGACGCCGTCGTCGCCGGGGAACTGCCGGGGCGATGAAAAGGAAAGCGTCGGGGAGAACCGCCCTGCCGGTTCGACGGATGCGGCATCGACGAAAATGGCAAGGCGTCGGGCGATACGCCGTCAATCAGCCGGGTGGGTTTGTTGGAAACGCGCTCCGCGATATGATGGTCAGGCGCCGTCGGTCGGGCGATTGGGCGCGAGCAGCCCGGCCACGGCGTAGAACCCGAGCGAGGCCGCGAAGACCGTGGAGTAGCCGAAGCTCACGGCCAGCAGGGTGGCCAGCGGCGTGGCGACCACGGAAAGCGCGCCGTTGACGCTCCAGGCCCAGGGGATGAAGGCGCTGGTCTTGCCGCGATAGGTGGACAGGCCCAGCGGGAAGGGCATGCCCATGAAGAAGCCCATGGGCGCGGCGATGGCGACGACCAGTGCGTCCCTGCCGGCGGCCCGCCAGGTGAGCGCCAGATCGAGGACGCGCGGCAGAGTGAGGAGCAGTGCCGCGGCGAGGATGGCGGCGCAGGCGCAGGCCGCGCGGATGCCGAGGCGCGGCCGGTCGAGAAAGCGCGCGCTGACGGCGCTGCCGATGCCCGAGGCCACGAGCATGGCCGACATGACCAGCGCGAAGGCGCGCGAGGGATCGTTGAGGAAGAAGGTGCAGCGCTCGATGAGGACGATTTCGACGAACAGGAAGCCCAGCCCCAGGCTCATGAAGTAGCCGAAACCGCGCAGCATTCGGCCGGCCCCGATGCCGCCCAGGCTCTTGCGGCGCGCCAGCGGCAACAGGAACACCACCAGGGCGAAGAGCGCGGCCTGCGCCAGCACCGCCACGTTGACGAGGTAGCCGATTTCCTGCCTGGGCAGCAGTTCGATGCGCGCCAGCACATCGCGCAGGCGGTCCAGGCGGATGATTTCGTGGAAGAAAGGCCGGTCCTGGGTGCTGGGGCTCAGGTTGAAGAAGCGGAAGCTGGAGGAGTCGGTCTTGCCGTCGCGCAGGAAGGCCACCAGATCGTCCATGAGGGCGTCGCGCGCGGCGGCCGTGTCGTCGCCGGCCACGGTGTCGCTGGTCACGTTCTCGAAGGAGACGGGGGGCAGGTCGTTGAAGATCTCCTCATGCGCGGGATCGATGCCCGGGAAGTAGGGCGTGTCGAAGCTGCGCTCCGTCGCGAAGGCGCGGGCGGCCGTGATGTCGGCCTTGCTGAAGGGGGCTCGGCAGGCCAGAATGCGCGCAGTGAAGGCGCTGCGCACCACGAGCATGTGCTGGGCGGGGTCGGCGACGCCGGCCATCAGCAGCCCGGAGCGTATCGTGGCCGCGGCCTTCAGCGCGTAGACCGGCAGCTCGCCGATGCCGACGGGCAGCGAGAGGATGCCGCGCGGGGAGAGTGCGCGCGTGAGCGCGGCCACGCCCTCGGCCGTGAGCACGTACTTGTTGGCCTGCCCCTGGTCCATGAATTCCGGGGAGATGTCGATGATGTCGTAATGGTGCTTCGTCTGTTCCACCACGGCCAGGGGCGAGGCCAGACGCGGGCGGCTTACACGACCCGTGGGGGCGTTGTGTCCGGCGGTCGCGTTGTGTGCGTCGAAAGACGCCGAAGAAGCGGTCGGACCGGCCGGTTCGGCGGCTTGCCCGTGCGCGGTGTTCCGCGCCGCGTCCCTGGCCGCGTGCGCGTCGCTTTTGTCTTCGTCTGTGGGGCCGGCCGCTGGCGGGGCGACGTCGCGGGTGGCGTTGGCGTAGGCCTCGGCCGCCTCGGCGGGCGTCTGGGCCAGGGGCAGGCGCAGCACGTTGCCGCGGGGCGGCGTGCTGGGCGGATAGGTCAGCAGCAGGTGCAGCAGCACCGGGTCGCTCTCCACGCTGTCCACGCGGCGCGCGCCCAGCTCCAGCGCCTCGCGCAGACGGAAGCCTCCCCGGGCGCCGGCCAGCAGCGCGCGCGGATGCTTGCGCAGCAGGTAGGGCAGAGAGTCCAGCGCGGCCTTGATGTAGCCGGTGTCGTAGCCGGTGTCGCGCGGGAGGGCGGCCAGACGTTCGCCATCGCGGTACAGCCCCAGCGCCGGCGGTGGTCCGCCCGCGCCGAGCAGCTCGTAGTTGTTGGAGAGATCGACGTCGTGCCGCTCCATGTAGTTGTCCAGCAGCAGATAGTAGCCACGCGGGCTGCGCATTTCGCCCGCCACGCGGTTGTTCTCCACGTTCATGGCCGCGGAGACGGGCTTGTACTGGCTGAAGCCGGCGTTGTTGTGCAGAACCACCACGAAGGCGGCGCAGGCGCAGGTGGCCAGCGTGAGGCCCGCCCATCCGGTGCGGGCGACCGGGCGTTTGCCCGGCAGGCTGGTGAGGGCGGCCAGGGCGAGCGGCGGCAGCAGCAAAAGCGGCGAGAAGAACGGCGGCACGAAATACAACGCGCCCAGCACGCAGGCCGCGCCCAGTCCCGCGCCCACCAGATCGGACATGTAGACCTTGGGAATGTTCTCCTGCCGCGCCAGGAACGACAGGCCCACGTACAGGCCCGAGGCGAAGAAGAATGGGAACAGCGCGAGGTAGTACTTGCCGATGTTGGCCAGCTGCCCGGTGAAGAGCGCTTCGTTCTGCAGTTCCAGCGGATTGAAGGGGATGAGACCGAGGGCGGCGTAACCCAGCGCGCCGAGCAGTATCATGGCCGTGGGCAGGATGTAGAAGAGCGCCTCCTGCCGCCGTTCGAAGGCCTTCTCGAACATGCACAGCACCACGCCGCTCACGGAGTATCCGGCCATGGCCATGGAGATGACCCAGTAGCCGTATTCGCTCCAATTGGTGATGGCGAAGTGGCGCACGAGAAGAATCTCGAACGCGATGGAGGACAGGCAGACGAAAAAGATGCCGAGATAGCGCATGGGGCCCCGCGCGCCGCCGGGCAGTATGGCGACGGCGACGAAAAACTCGGGGTTGCGTACTCCATACCGGCCTGGGAGGCAAGGCCGATGCCCCCGTGGCTGTCACGGGAGCAAGCGCCGGCGTATCGCTCCGCAGGTTTTCGAAGGCGATTTTCGCCGAACGACGCGACGTTACGGACGCTGGCGCGAACCCGCGGAACCGGGGGAGAGCGTGGACGACGTTTCGTGGCGCGTCGGCTACGCTTCGTTCGCGGGCAGAAAACTCAAGCTGAGGGTGAAGACGCTGCCGCCGCCCGGGCGGCTCTCCAGGTCGAGGCCGCCGCCCATGCGCTCGGCCAGCTCGCGCGCCAGCGCCAAGCCGAGCCCCGCGCCGGGGTGGCTCTTTGTCAGGGGCGATTCGGCCTGGACGAAGGGCGTGAACACCTTGTCCGTGGCCTCGGGCGCGATGCCGATGCCCGTGTCGCTCACCTGGATGCGCAGGGTGCAGGTGTCCGCATCCTTGCAGAAGACCGAGGCGGTGAGGAGCACTTCGCCGGAGTGGGTGAACTTCACGGCGTTGTCCAGCAGTTGCCGCAGAAGTTGGGAAAGGTGGCGGGCGTCGCCCATGAGGAACTCGTCCAGAAGTCCCGGCGCGGCCTTGGTGGCGAATTCGAGCCCCTTGGCCGAGGCCCGCGCGGCGTATTCCGCGGCGAGGGGGGTGAACACCTCGCTCAGGCGGAAGGGCGCGATGCGGATGCGCTCCTCCCCGGTGCCAAGGGCCGCGTAGTCCAGAATGTCGTTGATCAGCCGGGTGATCTGTTGGCCCGATTCGATGGCCCAGGCCAGATACTCGTCGCGCGGGGCCGGATCGGTCTCGCGTTGCAGCAGCTGGAGCATTCCGAGCAGGCCGTTGAGCGGGGTGCGCATCTCGTGACTCATGTTGGACAGGAAGGCGCTCTTGGCCTGGCTGGCGGCCTCCGCCGCCTCCTTGGCGGAGGTGAGGGCGCGTTCGGCCAGTTTGCGTTCGGTGATGTCGCGCGAAAAGCTGGCGATCTGGGTGATTGCGCCGGACTGGTCGCGAACGGGGAACAGGCGGATGGCGTAGGTGCGGCCGTCGCGTTCCTCTTCGAAGCGCAGGGGCGCGCCGGTGTGCATGACCTCGGTGTAGTGCTCCAGCCGTGCTGCGCGCAGATGCGCGGGAATCAGGTCCAGGATGTTCGCGCCGGCGAGCTCCTCGGGCGATTTGCCGCGCCGGTGCGCCGCGCTTTGGTTCATGGCCAGCACGTGGCCGTTGGGCACGAGCAGCAGCATGCCGTCGCTGGAGGCGTTGAACACGGCCCGCAGGCGCTCCTCGCTTTCGAACAGGGCCCGTCGCGAGGCCTCCCGCTCGGCGTGGTGGCGCATGAGGGCCTCGGCCATGTGGTCCACGGCGTCGGCCAGCTCGCCCAGTTCGCCGCGCCTGTCGGCCAACCCCGTGCGTGCGGCGAGATCGCCGGCCTGCAGGGCGCGCACTGTTTCCATGACGCTCGCGGCGGGAACGAGGATGTGCCGCCGCGCCCAGACCCGGGCCAGCGCCAGCGTCAGCAACACGATGACCGCCAGCGCCGTGAGGTGCCGGGCGAGCTTTTCGCCGCTCTGGGCGTAAACCGCCTGACGCGGAATGCCCACCTTCACGAAGCAGATTCCCTCGCGGCAAAGGAACAGGCGTTTGACCACGTAATAGCGCTCCACGCCGTCCATGCCGGTTCCCCATCCGTGGAATTCCGCATCGGTTCCGCGCAGCATGGCCTCCTGGCCGGGGGGCAACGTTTGGCCCAGCACGCCGGCGCGTTCCGGCAGGCGGAAGAGAATGTGGCCGTCCTTGTCCGTTAAAACCAGCGTGGTGCCGGCCGGCAGGTCCGCCTCGGTGAAGAAGCGGGTCACCTCGTCCAAGGGGCGTTGGGCCACCAGCGCCAGACGTTCGTCACCGTTGTGGGTCGGCACGGCGTATTGCACGAGTGGCGGTTCGTCGGGATGGGACGAATCGGGTGGCAGAACCCCCACGGCGAAGCCACCGCTGGAGAACGCCTCCGCCACGATTGAAGCGTCGACGGGACCGCGCCGCACCGGCAGGGCGGAGGCGGCGATGGAGCCGTCCTCGTGCGCGAGCAGAAGATTGGCGTAGCCCGTGGTCTTGCGCAGAAAGCCTTCCAGGGCCTGTTGGCGTTGAGTTTTGTCGGGGGCGCGCAGGGCGGATTCGCCCGCCAGTACGGCGAGCAGCGTGTGCGCGCCGGTGGTTTCCTCGCCAAGGGAACGGGCCACCAGCGCGGCGGCCCGGGCCGCGACGCTTGTGGCGTTTTCACGTTCTTGGGCGCGGTCTTGCAGATGATTCACCAGTGAGAGGATGAACACGGGGAGGATGGTCAGCCCGACGAGTCCGGCGAGGAGGCAGTGCAGGCTTCTGACCCGGCTCCAGCTTCGGGCTGCGGACGGCGTGGACACGTCAGGAGCTCGCGTCGTGCCGGCCGCAGCTGGCGCAGAGCAGGTCCAGGGCCGCGAGTTCGCGCACGGGTTTGGAGAAGAGGAACCCCTGGCCGTATTCACAGCGGAGTTCGGCGAGGAAATCGCGCTGCCGCTCGTTCTCTATGCCCTCGGCCACCACGTCGAACCCCAGGTTGTGCGCCAGACTGACGATGGTGCGCACGATGATGAGGTTTTCGAAGGCGTCCAGATCCGAGACGAAGCTGCGGTCCACCTTGAGCGTGTTGATGGGGAAGCGCCGCAGGTACGAGAGCGAGGAATAGCCGGTGCCGAAGTCGTCGATGCTGACCTTGACGCCCATTTCGCGCAGGCTGCGCAGCTTGTGCACCACGATCTCGGGATTCTGCATCACCAGGGTCTCGGTGATTTCCAGTTTGAGGCGGCCGGGCTCCAGGTGGTTTTCTTCCAGCGCGCGGGAAAGCTGCCGCACCAGATCCGGCTGGGCGAACTGCTTGGCCGAGAGGTTCACCGCCACGGTGAAGTCCCTGGGCAGGGCGAAACGCCGGTCCCATTCGGCGGCCACGCGGCAGCTCTCGGCCAGCGCCCATTGGCCGATGGGCACGATGAGCCCGGTCTGCTCCGCCTGGGGGATGAAATCCACGGGCGCGATGAGCCGGTCGTCCACCTGCCAGCGGATGAGCGCCTCGAATCCGGCGAGTCCGCCGCCATTCAGGCGGAAAATGGGCTGATAGTGCAGGCGGAACTGGTCGCGTTCCAGGGCCAAATGCAGACTCTGGTTCACGCTCAGAGCGTTTTGGGCGCGGGTGCGCATGGCCCACTTGAAAACCTTGACCTTGCCGCCGCCCAGGGCGCGCGCGTGCTCCATGGCGATGGCCGCGTCCTGCAGCAGCTCCTCGGGCTGGGCATAGTCGGCCGGGCCCAGCACCACGCCCACGCTGGCGGAAAAATGCAGGGAGTGGTCATCCACCACCATGGGGCGGGCCAGCTCCTGGCAAATGCGCCGCGCCACACGCAGTGCCTCGCCGGGGGTTTTCAATTCCTCCAGAATCAGCGCGAACTCGTCCGCGCCGCTTCTGGCCACGGTGTCCAGTCCGCGCGCCACGCCCTTGATCTTCTCGGCCACGGCGCGCAGCACCTTGTCGCCCGCGGCGTGCCCCATGCTGCTGTTGACGAGCTTGAAGCGGTCCAGATCGAGGAAGAGCACGGCGTACAGATAGTTCAGCCGCCGCCGCGAACGCTCCATGGACTGGGTCAGGCGGTCCAGAAACAAGGCGCGGTTGGCCAAGCCGGTCAGGGGGTCCTGGAAGGTGCGCTCCTGGATGGTCTCCTCGGCCTTGCGGCGCGCGGTGACGTCCTCGGCCACGAGGGCGAGCAACCCCGGGCCGGGCACGTAGGCCTGGATGCGCAGCCAGCGCTTGATGTCGGAAAGATAGCTCTCGATGAGGCCGCTTTTGCCGGACCGGGCCACCTCGGCGGCGAAGTCGCGCAGGTAGCCCTCCAGGTTCGGCAGGATAGCCCCGAGCTGGCGGTCAATGACGTCGCTGCCGGGCCGGCCGAGGATCTGCTCCATGGCGGGGTTGATCTCCACCACGCGGGCCTGGGCGAGATCGAGCGGGCCGTCCTCGTGGGAGAGCAGCGCGAAGCCGTTGAACATGGAGGTGAACAGGCTCTGGTAGCGGGCTCGGCTGTCGGAAAGGGCCTGGCCGCTGGCGCGCAGCTCATCGACGGTTTTGGCCAGGGCCTCGCTGGCGTGCTGCACGGCCAGACGCTGGCGGTGCATGTCCACGAAGACCTGGACCTTGTTTCGAAGAATTTCGTGCTCGTAGGGCTTGATGAGGTAATCGACGGCGCCGCTCTCGTAGCCCTTGAAGATGTGGCGCTGCTCTTTGCTGATGGCGGTGATGAAGATGAGAGGGATGCGCCGGCCGCGTTCGGTCGCGCGAATGCGCTCCGCCGTGGTGAAGCCGTCCATGCCGGGCATCATGACGTCGAGCAGGATGAGGGCGAAGTCGTGTTCGGCCACCAGGGAGATAGACTCGGGGCCGTTGTGCGCGCACACGACGTTCACACCCTCGCGGCGCAGCAGACCCGAGAGCAGCAGCAGATTCACCTGCTCGTCGTCCACCACCAGAATATCGATGACTTCCGGTGCGATTTCGGCTTTGCCCATCCGCTGCGCTCCCAATTCTCCAAAGAAAAGGGCGGAATCAAACCGCCTTTCCACTACTTAACCAAAGCGGCTTGAAAAGTACAGTTTTCCCCCGCCGGTCATGTCCTCCTGAGGATTTTGACTGGCGGCGGCGTGGGGAAAACTG
Organism: Desulfocurvus sp.; assembly: GCA_020692325.1. Classification (GTDB taxonomy): domain Bacteria; phylum Desulfobacterota; class Desulfovibrionia; order Desulfovibrionales; family Desulfovibrionaceae; genus Humidesulfovibrio. The sequence continues at coordinate 3,940 of JAIMKR010000002.1, read as the reverse complement.
GCGTGGTGGAACGCGTCCCGTTGAAGATGGTTTACCTTTATATGGCTGGTAATATTATACTTACGAGGCGACGACCACGGTAGTTTCATTTTTGCGGGGGATCCAGATGCGGAAGGCGGAGCCGTGGCCCGGCTCGCTCACCGCGCCGATGCGTCCGCCGTGCTGGTCCACGGCGGCCTTGGCGATGAACAGCCCGAGGCCGGTTCCGCGCGAACCCTTGGTGGAGAAGAACACGCTGAACAACCGCGCGAGGGTGTCCTCCTTCATGCCGCAGCCGTTGTCCTCGATCTCGAAGAACACGCCGGAGGCGTCGGGCCGGGCGCGGAAGATCACCTTGTGGGCGCACTTGCCCTTGTCCTCCACGCAGGCGTCAACGGCATTCTCCAGGATGTTGACCATGGCGGCGGAGAGCACCACGGAATCCACGCAGAAGGTTCCCACGTCGGGGGCGATCTCCGTGACGAGGCCCACGCCGAGGTGCTCGGCCTTGGGGGTCACGGCGTCGGCCACCTGCTCGGCCAGCTCGGCGGCGGAGATCTCGCGCAGCTGCAATTCGCGTTTCTTGGCGTAGAAGAGGATGTCCAGCACCATGCCCTTGATGCGCCCGATGAGCTCCGTGACCTTGCTCCAGCCGGCGTGGATCATGCCCTCGTCGTTTTTGCGGAAGCCGGCGTTGACCTTGTACACGCCGCCGTCCAGCGCGGTGAGCAGCCCTTTGATGCCGTGGGAGAGCGAGGCGATGAGCATGCCGAGGGAGGCGAGGTGCTCCTGCATCCGCGAGAGCTCGGTGATGTCCGTGGCCATTTCCATCACGCCCTCGATTTCACCGGTGGCGTTGCGGAGGGCGGCGGTCCAGATGACGACCTTGACGGGATCGCCGTTCTTGGCGCGCACGGTCAGCTCGCACTGGTGCGACCGGCCGTCCTCGAAGGTCTTGAGGATGGGGCAGCCGAAGCAGGGGCGCTCGGCCTTGCAGTAGACCTGATAGCACAGGCCGCCGGTGGCCGGGCCGAACTCCTGGCGGAAGCGGCTGTTGGCCGCCTGGATGCGCAGGTTCCTGTCCTGGACGGTGATGAAGCAGGGGGCCTCGTCGAAAAGCTGTTGGTAGCGGCGGCGGGTGGTGTTCAGCTCGTCCTGCAGGCGCTGCACCTCGCCGGCCTCGACCATGATCTCCAGCACCAGGTCCACATTGCCGCCCACGCTGTGGATGGGCGCGGTGTGCACCATGACGGTGGAGAGGCTTTCGCCGGGGCCGAAGAGTCCCTCGCGGCTTTTCTGTCCCTGGCCGGTGCGCAGGGTGCGGGCCACGGGGCTGTCCAGCCCTTCGCCGGCCGCGCCGGCATAGATGGCGAAGCCCGGCTGGCCCACCCGGTCGCCCAGGCGTTTTCGATAGAGCTGGTTCACGGAGAGGATGCGCTGGTCGCGGTCCTGAATGGACACCAGACAGGGCAGGGCGTTGAACATGGAGAACTCGCCGGGGGAGTCGGCCCCCACCTCGCCCGCCAGGCCGCCCATGGCGTTGGTCAGGCCCTCCACGGCCTCGCGCGCGGCGCACTGGCGCTCCAGCTCCACCATGTGCTGCGTCTGCTCGTTGACCATGAACTCCAGGTTTTCCGTGTAGTTCTGCATCCGCTGGCGCAGAATGATCTTGTCCGTGGCGCGCTTGAGGGCGATCTCCAGCATCTCGGCGTTGATGGGCTTGGAGATGAAGTCGCAGGCCTCCAGTTTCAGGCCTTCCACGGCCATCTCCAGGTCGCCGTGGCCGGTGACGAGGATGACCTCGGTGTCCGGGCACTCGGCCTTGATGTGTTTGAGCAGCTCCAGACCGTCCATGCCGGGCATCCTGATGTCCGTGAGGACGATGGGGGGCTTCTCACGTCGGAAGATGGCCAGGGCCTCGTCGCCGCCGGCGGCCTCAAGCACCTCGTAGCCCATGTCGGCCAGGGTGATGCCGACAACCTTGCGGATGCCGGGCTCGTCGTCCACGAGCAGCAGCTTCTTTCGGATCATGTCTCGTCCTTGGCTTGCGGCGTCGGGCCGGGATCATGGCGCGCGCCCATCCTCGCGGATGCGGCGCGGACGTCCCCGTTCCAGCCAGCATACCCCGATCCGCCCTGAAATGGGAGCGGAAAAACGGTCTGATTCCTACGGCTTGCCGATCGTCTTCTCCACGATGTCCAGCACCTGCTGGGGCTCGAAGGGCTTGTTCACCGTGGCCACGGCCTTGTGGATGGCCAGATGGATGCCGGCCAGGCCGCTGATGACCACCACTGGCAGATTCTTGAACTCCGCCTTCTGGCTGAACCTGCGGTACAGGCGCGGGCCCCATTCGTCGGGCATCTCCAGATCGAGGGTGATGAGATCGGGATGCTCCCGCTGCATGACCTCCCAGGCCTGTTCGCCGCCGTTGGCGGAGCAGGTGTCGTAGCCCCGCTCCTTGAAAATGGACAGAAGGTATTCCACGATGTCCGGATCGTCGTCGACCACCATGATCTTCTTCGCCATGTTCGCCTCCTTGGCTTGGGGGTTGGATGGGAACCGGAGGGCGTCAGTCGTCCCCGGGTTGATTCAGAATGCGCCGGGCCGCCTCCAAAAGCGCCTGCGGCGTGGGCGGTTTCTCCACATAGCCTTCCGGCGGGGCGGGCGCGGGCCCCGGCCCGGCCGAGAGCAACGCCAGCGAGTGATCGAAGGTCCCGCCCTCCACGGCCGAGACCACGAGCACCTTGACCGCCGCCAGCTCCGGGTCGCGCCGCAGCTCGGTGAGCAGGCGTATGCCGCCCTGCCCGGGCATCATCAAATCCAGGCTCACCAGATCGGGCCGGAATTCCCGGGCCCTTCTCAGCCCCTCGTCGCCGTCGCGCGCGGCCGCGGTCTCGTAGCCGGCCGATTCGAACACCGCCTTGATGAACAGGCGCAGGTGCATCTCGTCGTCCACCACGAGCACGCGCGGCGCGCGCCGCCTCGCTGTCGCGTCCGGGTCCGCCACGGCCCTGCCCCCTACTCGCCCGCGCGCGGCGGGCCGTAGGGGCTCACGTCCACCTTGTCCGGGTGGTTCACGCTGAGCACAGGGCAGGCCGAGCGCAGCACCACCTGCTCGATGGTGCTGCCGAGCATGGCCTGCTCGGGGTCGATGTCCTTGGTGTGGTGCGCCATGACGATGAGGTCGGCCTTGTTCTCGCGCGCGTACTTCAGCACCTCCACGTGCGGGGTGCCCTCGCGCAGGGCGGTGACGTAGTTGTCGAAATCGCCCATGTTGGCCACGTACTTCTCCCGCATCTTCGCGCCGGCCGCGGCCAGCTGTTGCTCGATGTACGACTGCGAGGGCTCGGCCTCGTGACCGATGTCCAGGCAGTGGAACACGTGGAGCTTGCAGCCGATGTCCTTGGCCACGTTGCGGGCGAACTGGAATGCGTAGTCCGAGGACTTGCTGAGGTCGGTGGCGACCACGATGTTGGCGAAGTACGACCAGCAGGTGACGCAGGGCCGGCTGACGATGAGCACCGGACAGCGCGCGCTCTTGGCAACCTTCTGCATGGTGGAGCCGGCGATGACGCGGTGGCGCATGGCGCCCACGTCCTCGGGCCGGGTGTTGGCCCCCATGATGATGAGGCTGGAGTCGTCCTTGCGGGCCTTGCGCAGGATCTCCGTGTGCGGCTCGCCGATGGCGGTCTCGAACACGCAGGAGGGGTGGTCCTTGGCCAGCTTCTCGTAATACTGGCCCATTTCCTCCTTCACGAGGCTGACGAGGTTCTCGTCCACCTCGTCGTGGTCGCCGGTGCGCACGTCGCGGTAGGTGAGGGTGAAGCCGCGGCTGGGCAGGCCGAACACGTGGAACACGCTCAGACGCGAGCGGTTCTTGCGGGAGAGTTCGAAAGCCACGCGGGCGGCGTCGTCGCAGGTGGATGAGGCCGAGGTGGCGAACAGGATCTTTTCGAACATA
>JAIMKR010000012.1:84612-90984 GCA_020692325.1 Desulfocurvus sp. | reverse complement strand
CCGCCTCCTCCCCCTCGCCACTCTGACGCTGTGCGCCGGTCTGCTTCTGTGCGCCTGCGGCAGCGGGCCCACCTCGTACTACACGACCATGAAGCGAACCGTCGTGGATGCCAAGGACGACCTGCTCGGCACCACGCCCACGGCCGAGCCTTTTTTCAAGGATGACGAGACCCCGCTCACGAACATCAACTACGACGCGGCCGACACCATGATGGGTCTGTTCTCGCCCGCCGTGAACAAGAACTCCCCAATTTATTACCAGAATTTCACCAACCGCGCCAATATGGTCATGACCTCGACCTTCGGCTCCCTGTGCGCCGAGCAGGTGGCGGACCGCTTGGCCATGCGCGGCTTCCGCGTCACCGCCGGCCGGCCGCAGCAGACTCGGGACCAGGGCCCCAATCCGCTGCTCAACGACAACTTCGAACCGCGCACCCCGCAGGAAAAGCTGTCGAAGGCGCAGGCCGAACGCGACATGGACGATCCGCCGCGGGCCTGCCTGCTCTCCGGCGACTACCTCGTGGCCGGCCGGGTCATCTACGTCACCGCGCGCGTCACGGCCCTCGCGGATGGGCAGGTCATGGCCGCGCACAGCTGGGTGGCCCCGATGAACCGCAGCACGCGCGCCATGCTCGGCCGCATCTCCCGGCGCGACGGCATGACGCCGAGCGTCTCCACCAGTCTGCGCGGCAATCCCCATCGCATCGCCAACCCGAGGGGCCAGCCGCAAAACTACGTGAACCGCGACCTCGTCAAGTAGAGGGAAGCAAGTCCTCTTGCCGGCCGGGGGCGTTGCGGGTACACAAGGCGCGTCGCACTTCCTCAACGCCAGGAGCCCGTGCATGCGCCGCAGCGTCTTCCGCCTCCTTTTCCATGCCGTCGTCCTCGCCTCGACCCTGCCGCTTTGCGCCTGCGCCAGCGGCTTCGTCCTCGGTCCGGACAAGCTCGCGCCCACGCGCATCGACTACAACGAGGCCATAGAGCGCTCCAATAACGAGGAAATGCTGCTGAACCTCGTGCGCATGAAGTACTTCGAGCAGCCGTTGTTCCTGCAGGTCGGGTCGGTGGCCTCCAGCTTCAGCTACAACCTTTCCGGCGGTCTCTCCGCCACGCTGCCGGAACACCACAGCATGGCCAACGGCGCGTACAATGTCTACACGCCGAACATCTCCGGCCAGTACAGCGACTCGCCCACCGTCACCTACACCGCCTACCAGGGTCAGGCCTACGCCCAGCAATTTCTGGCGGACATGGACTTCGACCGCTTCATCACCCTCTACAAAGCCGGGTGGGACATCGGCTACCTCATGCCCATCCTGTTCGCCCGCTTCGGCGCCATCGACCACGCCTACGACGCCCACCGGGGATTCATGCCCGAGCACCACGCCCGATTCATCAAGCTCACGGACCTCATGCGCCGCATCGACGACCGCGGCGACCTGGACATCCTCAACGTGAACCTGGGCGACAACGCCACGGCGACGGTCATGAGCATGGACTTCGCCAACCGGGAGGAGGCGCACGCCGTGCAGCACCTCATCGGCTACGAACTGGGCGTTCAACGAACGCCAGCCGGGCGCTACCATTCCACCTTCAAAATCGTGCCGGCCAACATGCTGCGCAACATGGGACGCGCGGCCGACGGTCTGCCCGTGGTGCCGCTGCGACTGCGCAACTGCCTGCGCGCCATCGACTACGTGGCCCAGGGCATCCTGATCCCCAAGGAACACGCCGAATCCGGCCGGGCGGTGGATCTGCGCACGCAGTTCCGCGGCCTGTGCACCATCGTCGCCAGTTCCTCGCGGCCAGCCGACGCCTATGTGACGATCCGGCACGACGGCATGTGGTACTCCATCGCCGAGGAGGACACACGCTCCAAGGAGGTGTTCCAGCTGCTCATGAACATTTTCTCGCTGCAATCGGCCGATCCGCCCAAGACCACACCGGTGCTCACCCTGCCCATCGGCGGAAACTAACGCCGGGTGACGGCGTTGACGCCGGCGGGCGCGTCCTGTATTTTTTCTCCTCACGAATCGGGGTGGCAAACGAGCCGCCCCGGGCAACAGCAAGGAACGTCATGTCCGCCACAGATTCCGCTTCATCCTCCCTTTTCGACACGTTCTTCCAGGCCGAGGCCAAGCTCTTCCTGCTCGCCGGCATCCGCATCGCCCTTTCCGAGGACGGCAAGGACCTGACCAGCCTGGGCATATTCACCGACAAGGACCTCGCCACCGCGCACATCGTGGCCAAGGACCACGCGGTCATCGCCGGTCTGCCGCTCATCGCGCTCATCATGGAATTCGCCGGCTGCGAGCACCAGCAAGTGCTCAACGTGGACGAGGGCGATCGCGTCTCCCCGGGCGCGCTTATCGCGGCCATCCAGGGCCCGGCCACGCATCTGCTGCGCACGGAGCGCGTCATCCTGAACTACCTCTGCCACCTCTCGGGCGTGGCCACGCTGACCGCGAAATACGTGGAGGCGCTCAAGGGCTCCCGCACCACGCTGCTCGACACGCGCAAAACCCTGCCCGGTCTGCGCTATCCCGAGAAGTACGCCGTGCTCGTCGGCGGCGCCAAGAACCATCGCCTGAATCTGGCCGAAATGCTCATGGTCAAGGACAACCACATCGACCGCGCCGGTGGCATCAAACCGGCGGTGGAGAAGCTGCGCGCCGCCTACGGGACGGACTGCCCCCCCATCGAGGTGGAATGCCGCACCGTGGACGAGGTGGAGCAGGCAGTGGCCTGCCGGATCAATCGCGTCATGTTCGACAACATGGACCTGGCGACCATGCGCGAGGCCCTCGCGCGCGTGCCCAAGGGCATCGAAACCGAGGCCAGCGGCAACGTGACGCTGGAGACCATCGGAGAAATCGGCAAAATCGGCCCGGACTTCGTGTCCGTGGGACGCATCACCCATTCCGCCCCCGTGGCCGACCTGAGCATGAAGATCAGTTCCCTGGCCTAGACCGGGGACGGACGCGACAAGGAGCGCGCAAAACAGCACCATGACGACCCAAACCCCGTCGGAACGCATCGAGGCCGCACGCGCCAGATACGGCGATCGGCTGGCCATCCTGGGACATCACTATCAGAACGACGCCGTCATCCACCACACGGACATCCAGGGCGACAGCCTGGAGCTGGCGCGCAGGATTCCCGGCCTCACGGCCGAGCACGTGGTTTTCTGCGGCGTGTATTTCATGGCCGAATCGGCCGCCGCGCTGGCGCGACCCGGGCAGAAAATCCACCTGCCCCACGCCGACGCCACCTGCCCCATGGCCGACACCGCCCCGGCGCAGAAGGTCGAGGCAGTGCTCGACGAACTGCGCGAACAGGGCCGCCTCGTCGTGCCGCTGGCCTACGTCAACTCCAGCGCGGAGGTGAAGGCCGTCTGCGGGCTGTACGGCGGCAGCGTGTGCACCTCGGCCAACGCGCGCGTCATGCTCGAATGGGCGCTGGCCCAGGGGGACGCGGTGCTCTTCCTGCCCGACCGGCATCTGGGCGAGAACACGGCCAACCAGCTGGGACTGAGCTCCGGCGAGCGCCTGCGCGTGCGCCTGCGCCAGGACGAGCCCTCGGTGGACTACAAGAAGCTGCCCTACGCCCGCCTGCTGCTCTGGCCCGGCTCCTGCGCCATCCATCACATGCTCAAAAAGCAGGACATCGAGGCCGTGCGCCGGCAAATTCCCGGCGTGCGCGTGGTGGTCCACCCGGAATGCTCCCAGTCCGTGGTGCGCGCGGCGGACAGCGCCGGTTCCACCTCGCATATCATCCGCTACTGCGCGCAGGCTCCGGCCGGGAGCAAAATCGCCGTCGGCACCGAGGTCAACCTCGTGCTGCGTCTGGCCGAGCGCCATAAGGCCGAGGGCAAGACCATCGTGCCCATCAAAACCATGCGCTGCACCAACATGGCCAAGACCACCGAGCTGCGCCTGGCCGAACTGCTGGACAATCTGGAGGACGCCGCGCCCATGACCCTTGCGGACGACGTGGCCGAGCACGCGCGGGTGGCGCTCACCCGCATGCTCGATATCTGCTCGTAGCGCGCGAAAAGACTGACGCGCCCCCCTCGCCGAGCCGACCGCCAGCCGCAACACGAAGGACTGCAATGAACGATTTCCGCATCAAGACCGACGTGCTCGTCATCGGCTCCGGCATTGCCGGCTCAATGGCCGCCCTCACCCTGGCCGACGCCGGCGTCGACGTGACGCTGCTCTCCGCGGGCGAGGACCTCTTCGCCTGCAACACCGAGCTGGCCCAGGGCGGCATCGTGTTCCACTCCCCCGAGGACGACCCGGTCAAACTGGAGCACGACATCCTCACCGCCGGCTGGAAACAGAACTACCGGCGCGCCGTGTGCTATCTGGCCCACAAAGGCCCAGAGGTGCTGCAGAAAACCCTCATCGACGCCTACAAGGTGCCCTTCGCCCACCGCGCCGCCGCCGACTGGTACTTCACCCGCGAGGGCGGGCACGGCATCGCCCGCATCCTTTACGCCAAGGACCACACGGGGCTCACCATCATGCAGCAGCTGGCCGAGGCCGTGTCGAAGCGCCCCAACATCCGGGTGCTCACCAACCGCACGGCCATCGACCTGCTCACCACGCACCACCACGCCTCCCACCTGGACTTCAAGTACAATCTCATGGATCAGTGCGTGGGGGCCTACGTGTTCAACGAGCCGCTCAATCAGGTGGAGATAATCCTCGCGGACTTCACCGTGCTGGCCACGGGCGGAGCCGGGCGCATCTACCTCAACAGCACCAACTCGAACCACGCCATCGGCGCCGGGCTCTCCATGGCCTCGCGCGCGGGGGCCAAGCTGTACAATCTGGAATACGTGCAGTTCCACCCCACCACGTTCTACCAGGGGGCGAAACGCTTCGAACGGCGCTTCCTCATCTCCGAGGCGGTGCGCGGCGAGGGCGGAAAGCTCATCAACGGCACGGGCGAGGCCTTCATGACGCGCTACGACCAGCGCGCCGATCTCGCCCCGCGCGACATCGTCACCCGCGCCATCATGGCCGAAATGCTCCGCACCGGCGACGACTGCGTGTACCTGGACACCACGCACGGCATGCGCAACGAGGTGGCCGAGCGCTTCCCCACCATCTACGGCAAGTGCCTGGAATACGGCATCGACATGCGCACCACGCCCATTCCCGTGGTGCCCGCCGCGCACTTCTTCTGCGGCGGCGTGCTGGTGGACACGCGCGGCCGCACCACACTGGAGCGCCTGTACGCCGCCGGCGAGGTGAGCTGCACCGGCGTGCATGGGGCCAACCGGCTGGCCAGCACCTCGCTTTTGGAGGGAATGCTCTGGGGCTACAGCGCCGGGCAGGACATCGCCAAGCGCCTGGGCAAAAAGTGGAAGCTCACCAAGAAGCTTATGGACAACATTCCCGAGTGGCAGAACCCGGGCGACATCCAGAACGAGGACCCGGCGCTCATCGCGCAGGACTGGGCCACCATCCGCCACACCATGTGGAACTACGTGGGCATCATCCGCTCCACCGCCCGGCTGCGCCGCGCCTTCGAGGATTTGCGCACGCTCTCCAAGAACATGCACGACTTCTACCGGCAAACGCCCATCAGCAAGCCCATCATCGACCTGTTCCACGGCTGCCAGACGGCCTACGTCGTCACCCAGGCGGCCATGCGCAACAAGCAGAGCCTGGGCTGCCACTACCGGGTGGATTAGCGGAGAATATCTTTTCAGCCATCGATATTTCCGCTATTTCAGCCGGCAGGGGGAACATCCATGCCGGACAATGCCGAACGCCTTCTGCTCCTCGCTCATGAGACCTTTTGCGACCTCACGCCGGGGGAACGCGAGGTGCTGCGCTGCGCCGCCACGGGCGAATGGGCGGACCTCGCCCCTTGGGGGCCACAGCAGCCCGAGGGCAAGAAACACAAGCCCGGCGGCGGCCCCCTGCGTTCGGCCATCTTGCAATGGCTGTGCGCGGACGACGCACAAGCGAAAAGGTTGGTTCACCGCAAGGGCGTGCGCGTCCTCAATGCTACACTCGACCAGCCGCTGGACCTAGAACGCGCGGAAGTGCCCTTCTTCTTCGGCCTGCACTCCTGCCGGTTGCCTCATTTGAATGCTCAACGCGCAAAGTTCAGCGACACCCTGTACCTAAGGTGCTGCCGCATCGATGGCATGCTCGATCTGGGCGGCACACACATTGGCGGACAACTCCTTTGTGACGGCGCGCTGATTTGGGGTACCGAGGGTGTGGCCATCCACGCCGACGGTGCCGACATCGGTAATAGTGTGTTTTTGTCTGACGGCTTCCGGGCCGTGGGCGAGGTGAGCCTGCTCGGCGTGAAGATCAAGGGGCAGCTGGTCTGCAATGGCGGACGCTT
>JAIMKR010000012.1:51007-84562 GCA_020692325.1 Desulfocurvus sp. | reverse complement strand
ACAATGTGTCACTCTCCAGCGATTTCCAGGCCGAGGGCGAGGTGCGCTTGCCTGGTGCGAAGATCAAAGGGCAACTTAACTGCAAAGGCGGACAATTCCTCAATCGCACCGGAGAAGCGCTGATCGTCGACGGGGTCGACATTGGCAGCAGCGTGTTTCTCTCCGACGGATTCCGGGCCGAGGGCGAAGTGCGCTTTCATGGTGCAAAAATTGCTGGGCAGTTGGACTGCAAAGGCGGTCACTTTTTGAACCGCAAGGGGTGGGCGCTGAGCGCCGACGGGGTCAGCATTGGCAGTGATGTCTTGCTTTCCAGCGGCTTCAGGGCAGAGGGCGAGGTGCGCCTGCCCAGTGCGAATATCAAGGGGCAATTTAACTGGGTAGACGGAAACTTTCTGTCCCGCAAAAGCAGTGCACTTTTCTTACAATGCGCCTCTATCGGTGATCTTGTATGCTTAGAACCCAGAAGAATTCGTGGCGGGATTGACCTCTTCCGCGCTATACTTAAGACAGGACTAAATATAACTACGAAGTCAATTGCCGCTGCCACGCTCGACTTGCGGGGCGCAAAAGTCGGGGAGCTTATCGATACCAGAAAAAGCTGGCCCAAGACTGGAAACCTCCTGCTCGACGGCTTCCAATATGATAACATTTACCAAAAATCACCGCGTAGGGCGACCGAGCGCCTGGAGTGGCTTGGGCGAATGCCCGAAGGCCAGTTTCTGCCACAGCCCTACGAGCAATTGGCCGGTTGGTTCCAGAAAACCGGGCACGACAGCGAGGCCAAGGACATACGGGTCGCCAAGGAAAAAACCAGAATGAAGCAATGGTTGACGCTTTGGAGCCGTGCATACTGGCGCGCCCTCTGGGACAAGTGGCATGGCCGAACCGAAGACATGGAGAAGAACGGTGAAAGGGTGCCGAACCCTGCGGCGAAGCCCTGGAAGCTCTTCTTCACCGAACCGATCAAATGCCTGTGGTGGCACCTCAAGGGACTCACCATCGGGTATGGTTACAGACCCTACTACGCAGCAATCTGGCTCATTGGGCTCATCATCTTTGGCTCATATATCTATTCCCGCAATCTCGATCTTATGACCACGAGCGCCAGCCTGCAATCCTCGGATTACCCAGACCTGAACACCCTGCTCTACTCCACAGACGTGGCCCTGCCTATCGTGGACCTACAGCAAGAGCGTTACTGGATGCCGAACTCCAGCTTGCCTGGAGGCAACGCCCTCTGGTGGTTCAATCGGATGGAAGTGCTGCTCGGTTGGTTCTTCGCCACCATGGGCGTCGCCGGCGTCACGGGCATCATCAAGAAGGACTAGAGCGGATGGTAAAGGCGAGGACCGTTCTCCCCGCCCCAACGCAAAAAGCCCGCCGCGAAAAATCGCAGCGGGCTTTGTCGTCTCTATAAGACGGAGAAGGAAAGCGGCCCTAGGCGGACAGCTTGTTGACGGCACCCTGCAGACGGGAGATGCAGCGGCCGGCCTTCTTCCAGTGGATGACCTTCTTGGAGGCGGCCTTGTCCAGCACGGAGCTGGCGGCGGTGAGGGCCGCGGTGGCCTTCTCCGCGCTCTTCTCGGCCAGGGCCTGACGCACGGCTTTGACCGCGTTCTTGATGCGGGTCTTGACGGCCTTGTTACGGGCCTGGCGCTTCAGGCTCTGACGGTATCTCTTCAAGGCGGAAGTATGATTGGCCAAGGCTTCTTTCTCCTGATTCTTTATTGTGTTCTATCTCGACTGCTGGTCGAGATGGGTTGCTTAATCACAAACCAATAGGTCTGTCAAGCCGTTTCTACACCTGCAACGCACCGAACTCGGCCACAGTCCGCATACGCGAGACGAGGCCAAAGAGCATGTTCAGACGATTCTGCCGCACGGCCATGTCGTCGGCCATGACCATGACCTTATCGAAGAAGGCGTCCAGCGCCGGGCGAATCTCGCCCAGCTGGCCCAGAATGCCCGCGAAGTCGCCGGCGTCCCACAGCTCGTTGAAGCGCGGCTCGGTCTCGCCGAGAATGCGGAACAACTCGCGCTCCTCCGGGGCCTCGAGCTTGGCCTCGTCCACGGTCGTGGAGAGTGCGACGCCCGCCTCGCCTCCCTGCTTGCGGATGATGTTGTCCGCGCGCTTGAAGGTCAGCACCGCCTGCTCGAAATCCGGCTGACGGCTGAAGGCGGTCAGCGCGTTGAAACGCGCCTTGAGCGTCTTGATGTCGTTGAAGCCCGCGCCAATGGCCGCGTCGGCCACACGGCTGTCCGCTTCGCCGCTGGCGAAGAGCGCGCGCAGGCGCTGACCGAAGAAGTCCAGCAGCTTTGGCAGCGCCTCGGCTGGCTGAATCTTCCACTTCACGTCCGAATAGCCCTCCTGCGCCCAGGCGAGCACCTCATCGAGCCGCAGACTGAGCCCGTGCTCCATGACGATGCGGCTGATGCCCAGCGCCGCGCGCCGCAGCGCGAAGGGATCGGCAGCGCCGGTGGGGATGTTCCCCAGGCCGAAGCAGCCAGCCAGCGTGTCGGCCTTGTCGGCGATGGAGACGACGGCTCCGGCCAGCGTGGCCGGCACGGGCGAATCCGGCCCGGCGGGCAGATACTGTTCGGCCACGCCCTGAGCCACCAGCTCGCTCTCGCCCTTCTTGCGGGCGTAAATGCCGCCCATAACGCCTTGCAGGCTGTCGAACTCGTAAACCATCTCGCTCATGAGGTCGGCCTTGGCCACGCGTCCGGCCCGGGCCAGATCGGCCACGGACAGGCCGAGGGCGTCGGCCAGCTTGGCGCAAAGCTTCTCCAGCCGGCGCGACTTGTCGCCCATGGTGCCCAGCGGGCCGAGGAAGACCACGTGGTCCAACTTGTCCAGCCAGATATCCAGAGGGGTTTTGAGGTCGGCCTTCCAAAAGAACCGGGCGTCCTCAAGGCGCGCCTTGAGCACGCGCTCCCAACCTTTTTTGACCACGGCCATGTCCGTGGGCTCCAGGTTCAGCGTGGTGAGGAAGTACGGCAGCAGGTTGCCATCCGCGCCCTTCACGCCGAAGCTCTTCTGGTGGTGCTGCATGCTTGTGAGCAACACCTGCGCGGGCAGATCCAGATACAGACGCGCGAACTCGCCAAGGATGGGGCGCGGGTACTCCACGAGGTTGGCCACCTCAAGCAGCAGGCCGTCATTCCAGACCACCGTGCCGCCGATGCCGGCGGCGAGCCGGTCGCCCTCGGCGCGCACCATCTCCAGGCGCTCGCGGGCGTCGAGCACGATCTTGGCCTTGTCGCGGATGACGTCGAAATAGTCGCCGGCGGTCTCCACGGTCCAGGGACCGGGGCCGAGCACGCGGTGGCCATGCGTCACGCGGCCGGATTCGAGTCCGGCGACCGCGATGGGCACAACTTCGGCATCAAGCAGGGCCAGCACCCAGCGCAACGGCCGGCCAAACAAGAAGTCCAGGCTGCCCCACTTCATGCGCTTGGGGAAGGACAGCGCTTTGAGGGCGGTAAGGCAGATGCCGGGCAGGATATCGAGGGTTTTGCCACCGCCGACCTTCTTGCGCGCGGCCAGATACTCGCCCTTGGGCGTCTCCCGCACGAAGAGGTCGGCCTCGTCCACGCCCTGGGTCTTGGCGAAGCCCAGCCCGGCCTTGGACAATTTGCCGTCGGTGTAGGCGATGCGGACCGGCGGACCGGAGACGATCTCCTCCTCCAGGCGCTGCGACGGCGCAAGGCCGGCCACGTGGGCCACCAGTCGGCGAGGCGTGGCGAAGGCCCGCACCCCGGCGTGGTCGATGCGCGCCTCGTCGAGCAGGCGCGCGAACAGGGCCTGCAACTCCGCGCCCAGCCCGGGCACGAAGCGCGCGGGCATTTCCTCGGTGCCAATCTCCAGAATGAATTCGGACATATATCGTTCTCGACTCGTTTAGCGGTTCAGCATGGGGTAGCCCATCCGCTCGCGTTGGGCGGCGTACAGGGCGGCGACGGCCGAGGCCAGGGCGCGCACCCGACCGATGTAGGCGGTGCGCTCGGTGATGGATATGGCCCCGCGCGCATCGAGCAGATTGAACGTGTGCGAGCACTTCAGGCAGTAATCGTAAGCCGGGCACGGCAGCTCGGCCTCGCACAGGCGCTTGCACTCGGCCTCGAACTTGTTGAACATGCCAAGCAGCATCCCGGCGTCGGAAAGCTCGAAGTTATAGGTGGACTGCTCGACCTCGTTCTGGTGGTACACGTCGCCGTAGGTGATCTTGTCGTTCCACTTGAGGTCGTAGACGCTTTCCTTCTCCTGCAGATACATGGAGATGCGCTCCAGCCCGTAGGTGATCTCCACGCTGGTGGGAAACAGGTCGATGCCGCCCACCTGCTGGAAATAGGTGAACTGCGTCACCTCCATGCCGTTGAGCCAGACCTCCCAACCGAGGCCCCAGGCACCCAGCGTGGGCGACTCCCAGTCGTCCTCCACGAAGCGGATGTCGTGGTCGGCGGGGTCGATGCCCAGCGCGCGCAGGCTGTCCAGATAGAGGTCCTGCACGTTGTCCGGGCTGGGTTTCAAAATGACCTGGAACTGGAAATAGTGCTGCAGGCGGTTGGGATTCTCGCCGTAGCGTCCGTCGGTGGGCCGGCGCGAGGGTTCGACGTAGCACACGCGCCAGGGTTCCGGCCCGATGACCCGGAAGAAGGTGGACGGATTGAAGGTGCCCGCGCCGCACTCGATGTCCATGGGCTGCGCCAGCAGACAGCCCTGGGCGGTCCAGTAGCGCTGGAGGTTTTGAATCACGTCTTGGAAGTTCATGTATTCTCCGCGAACCTAGATTTTTCGATACGTTCCATTTTCCCAGCGCAGCCCCAGGTGCCACGCCACGAAGCGGTCCACCACGCGCCCCAGCTCCCGGCGCATGAACGGCTCCAGGCGCAGCCGGGGCCAGTCGGCCGGACGGCTTTGGCCGATCCACTCCAGCGCGCGCGCCGTTCCCGCGCACAGCGGCTCGGCGGCGGGATCGCCGCAGGCGTCGCACACCAGTCCGCCGCGCTCCACCGAGAAGGCCAGCCGGGGCGAGTCGTCCGCCGCGTCGGAGTTCCCCCCGGATTCGAAGCCGTGATCCGCGCGGTCATGCCCGGCGATGGGCCTGCCACAGCGCACACACAGGGACAAATCCGGCCGCAGCCCCTGCTCGAAGGTCAGCTTGGCCTTGAACAGCAGCGGCAGCATCTCCGCGCCCACCACGCCGCCTTCGAGCGTGGCGAGCGTCTCCAAAAGCAGATCGAACACCGGCCGCGCTCCGGAGGCGTCCAGCTGCACCGCCTCCACGAACTTGACGCAGTTGGCCACCTGTCCAAGCCTGCGCGTATCGCCGCGCAGGCCGGGGAAAGCGTTGCGCAGAACGCCCTCTTGAAGCACGTTGTACCCGCCGCGATGGCTCACCTCGACGCGGAAGTCAGCCAGCACCAGCGAATCGAGGCAACCGCAGAAGCGCCGCCTGCTGCGGCAGCCGCCAAAGGCGAAGGCGGTGAGCAGACCACGGCCCGCGCAAAAAAGTTTGACCCAGACGTCGTTCTCCCGAAACCGCCCCACCCGAAGGACAAGGGCCCTCTCGGTGAACTCCATGCGCCCCCCGCGCTACTTCGCGCCGATCTCCAGAGTGGCAGTGGACCCGCGCTGCCCCTCGAAGGGATACGGCGCGCCATTGAGCTGGACGGTCACGCCGCCGGCGTTGCCCAAGCGCAGCTTGGCCTTCTTGGAGAATTCGAACCGGCGGCTGTCTCCGTGCTTGAGGATGAAGGTCTTGTGATGGGACCCCTCGCTCAGCGAGACCCAGCAAACTTCGTTCGGCTTAGCCGTGACGACGAGCAGCTGCTTTCCCGGAGTGGCGTTCTGGTCGGCCTGACCGGGCCCGGCCTTGCGCGAACCATCGAACGACGAACCGGCGACCTGCGCGCCGGACTGGGCGGCGCCCTGATCGGCGGGAGCGGCTGCCGTATTGGGCTGGCCGGCCGGCTCCGCCGCATTGGACGAAGCCGCCGAGGCATTGTCCGCCGGCGTCGGGGCGCTCTCCGCCGGAACGGCGGGCGCGGCGGCGGGAACAGCCGTGGCGTTGGTCGGCGCGGCCGTGGTGGAGTTAGCGGGAGCGGCGTCCATCTCGTGGCTGACGCGCCGATACTGCACATACACGAGGGCGGCCAAAAGCGCGATCACGAGCAGCACGACCCACGGCCAGGCGCGAGCGTTTTTCACCGCGAGCAAACGAGGTCGTCCAGCCGCCCCGGCGACGCCGAGAGGCGCGGATTCCGACGAGGCCGCGCGGAAGGACTCGCTCCGCTCCGGGGCATCGGTCCCGGTCCCGGTGGCGGACGCTTCGGAAAATTCCTGCGGCTCGGAAGCGGACACGGCGCCCGGCTGAAGTGCGGGTTCGGAGGAATCCGGGGATGCGGGATCGTCGATGGGAGCGGCCGCTGAAGACGCCATGTCCACGACCGGAGCGGCGGCGGACGACGACGAGGCGGACGCGGCCTGCGGCAGATAGCCGCCGCCATCCATCTGCGCCTCGACAACGGCCACCAGCGGTTCTGCCTCAAGCCCCACCAGCTTGGCGTAATTGCGCACGTATCCCTTGAGATACACGGGATGCGGCAGCTGCTCCACCTCTCCGCCCTCCAGGGCGGTGAGATTGCGCCGGCTGATCTTCGTGGCCTCCATGACGTCACGCAGGGAAAGTCCGCGCTTTTCGCGCTCATCCTTCAGCAATGCACCCAGTTCCAGCAGATTCATCATGCGCCCCATGCCGGCCCCCGATACAGGGACCTACAGACTCTTGTATTCGATGACGGCCTTGTCCCGAAGCTTCTGCATGTATTCCATGAACACCTTTTCGAACTTGGCGTCGCGCAGCGACTGGAAGATCTGATCGCGCACCGCGTCCAGGGGAAGATCCTCGCCCTGCTTCAGACTCACCACCTGCAACAGGCCGTAGAAATCCTGCACATGCAGCGGCTGGGTGATCTGGCCGGGTTTGAGGCCCTGCAAGGCCTGATTCCATTGCGGAGCCATGTCCTTCCAAGCGATGAAGCCGATGTCGCCGCCGTGGCCGATTCCGGGCCCCTGCGAAAACTTGTTCGCGGCGTCGGCGAAGGTCATGGCGCCGGCCTCGATCTTGGTTTTGAGGTCTCGCGCGGCCTGCTCGCTGGGAACCATGAGGATGGCGAGCTGCACCATGCTGTCCTTGGAGAACTCGGACTTGCGGGCCTTGTACTCGGCCTCCACCTCGGAGTCGGTGACGACGACCTTGCTGGAGACCAGCCCGCCGATGATCTGGTGCTTGGTCATGTCGCGGCGCATGTTGCGCTCGAAGTCCTTGCGGCTCATGCGCTGCAACGAAAGCTGACGATTGAGCTCATCCTCGCTGAGGTTGCGCTGAGCCATGAAATTCTTGATTTGATCCTGCACCTCGTTGTCGGTGACTTTGATCTTGTAGCGCTCCGCCTCCTCCTGAATCAGGATGTCGTCAATCATCTGGTCGAGGAGTTGCCGGCGGATATGGGAAATCTGCGCGACATCATCGGCGGAGAGCACATGTCCGCGCGTTTTCTCGTAGATGGGCAGCATGCGCTCGTCGAGCTCGAATTTGGTGACGGCCTTGCCGTTGACCAGGGCGACGATGCCATCAAGCACGAAATCCTCGGCCATTGCCGGCGCGCTCGAAAGCAACGCCGCGACGAAAAAGACGGCCAGGGCGAAGCGCCCGGCGCGGTTGTGTCCGAATGCGCGCATAATGCTCCTCAATTTCGCTGTTCTCGGGCGGTCTTGCGCCGCCCCGGGTCCGCGGGAACCCTAACCCGTCTCGTTGCCGCTTGCAACGTCCGGCTTGTCCGTGTCGTTGTCCTGCGGTTCCGGCGGCAGGTCCTCGTCCACTTTTTTGTGCAAGATCCGCGAACTCACGCGAATCACGGAGGCGTCCACGGCCTTGGCCAGCCACAGCTCGAAGGCCTGCTGCAGACGCTCGTCCACCAGCGCGGCCTCCACGCGCGGATAGACCTGGGCGATGCCCAAGTCCCGCGCGGGCAGACGTTCCAGCAGCAACAACCCCTCGAATCCCAGCCGGTTCGGCACGATCACGCCCTTGTCGGAGGCGGCGTCGGCGTCGTGCAGGGCCTCGGCCCAGGCGGGAACGAGCAGATCGCGCGCAAGGGTCACCTCGCGCACCTGCGTGCCGGGATACGCGGCCATGAGCGCGGCGGCGTCTGGAGTACGGGCGTGCGCGGCCAGCACTCTTCCGGTCAGGGCGCGGTCCGTGGCCATGACCACGAGCAGGCGCACACGCTCCGGCAGACGGAAGGCGTCCTGGTGGGCCCGGTAGTAGGCCTCGACCTCGCGATAGTCCAGATGAATCGACGGACGCAGCACAAGCCGTTGGAACTTCTCCAACCCGCAGGAACAACGCAGGCGACGCCGCCACATGTCCAGGTCGATGTACTCGTCGGAGAGCATTTTCTGAAAGGAGTCGCCAGGATAGTCCGCACGGATGCGCGCCTCGGCGTTCTTCAACTCCTCGTCAGTCACGTCCTGCCCGCGCTTGGCCAGTTCCTGGGCCACCAGCTCCTGGGCGATGAGCTGCCCCAGGATTTCGCCATAGGCCCCGCGCAAGGCGGAGACCGAGGGCATCTGCCCGGTCAGCGCCTCGGAGTGCTCCAGATCGTACTGGAACTCCACCATGTCCAGGGTGATGGGCCGGCCGTTCACGCAGGCCACCACGCCGGCGTCGTCCTGGCCGCGGCGATTGCAGCCGGCAATGACCAGCGCGACCGCGAACGCGGCCAGCGCGGCGAGGAGGACTCGGCGGGGTTCGGACATGGTCAACCGGCCTTGTTCGGCGCGTCGGCGCCGGCATCGAGCAGGGATTCCAACTCGCTTCGCAGGTACTCCAAGCCAGCGGCCACGTCCAGCCCGGCGGGATACCGCAGCTCCAGCTTCGATGGCGGCAGCAGCTTGGCCTTGCGCCCTCCTCCGGCCATCCAGGCGATCAGCCGTTCCGGCGAGACGGCGCTCGTCTGCACGCCCCACGAGAGCACGGCGCGGACGGGTGAAAGCTCGGCCTTGAGCACCTGCAACTGCGCCAGCACGATTTTGACCTCCAGCACGGCCACGAACTGTGCGGCCGCATCCGGCAGGGGGCCGAAGCGATCGCGCAATTCGGCCTCAAGATCGGCCAGCGTGGCGTGGCTGCGCGCGGTGGAGAGCGCCTTGTAGTAACGCAGGCGCTCCTTGGGATCGGGCACGTAATCCGAGGGCAGGTGCGCCTCGAACACGAAGGAGAGCTCGGGATCGGTCTCCTGCTTCAGCGGGCCGCCGCGCACGCGCCGCACCTCCTCCTCCAGCATTTCGAGAAAGAGGTCGAGCCCAACGCGGGCGATCTGCCCGCTCTGCACCTCGCCCAGAATGTTGCCCGCGCCGCGCAGGCGCAGGTCCTCCATGGCCACCTGGAAGCCAGCGCCCAGGTAATCCAATTCCAAAATGATGCGCAGGCGGCGCTTGGAGATCTCCGGCAGGCGCTCCAGGCTCGGGACCACGAAATAGGCGTACGCCTGCCGGTCGCTGCGGCCCACGCGGCCGCGCAGCTGGTACAACTGCCCCAGGCCGAAGAGCTGCGCCTGGTCCACGATGAGCGTGTTGGCGTTGGGGAAGTCCAGGCCGGATTCAACGATGGCCGTGCACACCAGGACATCCAGGTCCTTGTGCCAGAAGGCGTGCATGGCGTCCTCGAGAGTGCGCTCGGTCATTTGGCCGTGGGCCATGCCCACGCGGGCGTTGGGCGCGAGTTTTTTCACGTACTCGGCCACCTGATCCAGCCCCTGCACGCGGTTGTACACCCAGAACACCTGGCCGCCGCGCTCAAGCTCGCGCTTAAGGACATTGCCGAGCAACGTGTCGTCGCGCTCGACGAGCGCGGTTTCCACGGGCTTGCGGTCCTCGGGCGGTGTCTCGATGACCGACAGGCCGCGGATGCCGGAGAGGGAAAGCTGCAAGGTGCGCGGAATGGGGGTGGCGGTGAGGGTGAGCACGTCGATGTTCTTGCGCAGGAGTTTGAGCTTTTCCTTATGCTTCACGCCGAAACGCTGTTCCTCGTCGAGGATGAGCAGGCCGAGATTGGGCAGTTCCACGTCGCCGGAGAGCAGACGGTGCGTGCCGATGAGGATGTCGATCTCACCGCGCGCGGCGGCCTTGATGACGACCTTCTGGTGCGCGGCGGGCACGAAGCGCGAGAGCATTCCAATGCGCACGGGGAAACCCTCCATGCGCCGGGTGAACGTCTGATAGTGCTGCTCGGCCAGCACTGTCGTGGGACAGAGCAGGACCACCTGCCGGCCCTCGGCCACGGCGCGGAAAGCCGCGCGCAGGGCCACCTCGGTCTTGCCGAAGCCCACGTCGCCGCAGACGAGCCGGTCCATGGGCTCGGGGCCGGCCATGTCGGCGAAGACGTCATCGATGGCCTTGGCCTGATCCGGGGTCTCCTCGAAACCAAAGGTGGCCTCGAACTCGCGGTACATCTCGTCCGGCGGACCGTAGGAGAATCCCTTGGCCACCCGGCGGAAGGCGTACATGGACACCAGATCCTGGGCGATCTTCTCAATGGCCTTGCGGGCGCGTTCGGTGCTTTTGGCCCACAGGCCGCCGCCCAGCTTGTCCAGGTGCGGATCCACGCCCTCGGGGCCCTTGTAGCGCTGCACAAGGTTCATGCGGTCCACGGGCAGGTACAGCTTGTCGTCGCCGTCGAAGAAAAGCAGCAGATAATCGTTGGCCACATCGCCTATTTTAAGATGATGCAGCCCGCCGAAGCGCGAAAGACCGTAGTCGCGATGCACGAGCAAATCGTCCGGGGCCAGGTCGTCGTGACGCGAGAGGCCCTCGAAGGCCTTCTTGCGGTCGGTGCGCGCGGCCGGGGCTTGCGCCGGCTGGAGAATATCCTCAGGCAGGACGGAAAGCCCCAGACTCTCGATCTCGAACCCGGCCTTGAGCGGCGAGAGCAGAGCGCACACGCCGCGTCCGACGCTCTGAATCGACTGAAAGGACTGGCTGACGCCGACCCCCTCCTGCTCGGCCAGCGAGAGGAATTTGTGTCGCGAACGCTCCGTGTGGAAGCTCAGCGCCACCTGCCGGCCCGAGGCGCTCCACTCCTTGAGCGCGGAGGTGAGGGCCGACCAGGGTCGCCGGGCCTGATCCGGGCGCCAGAACAGATCGGAAAAGCTCCTGTACGCCTTCTCCGGCAGGTCCACCCCGCTCTTTTCCTGGCCCAGGAGCAAATCCTCGAACACAACCTGCCGCTTGCCCAGCCAGGTCTTGCGCGCGCGCTCCTCCGGCCAGCACAGGGAGGAAAGCGGCCAACGCCAGCCATCCTCGGCCTGCTCGCGCTCCAGAAACGAGCGCCAGGCCGCGTGCTGATCCTCCAGCCGGCTGCGCAGCTCCTGCGACGAGGCCAGCACGTACACCGCGTCCTGCGGCAGATAGGCGTCCAGCGCCACGGCGTCGGGATAGAACAGACCGGGCCAGACGCCCGCGTCCGAACGCTCCAGACGCTCGTCGAGCTCGCGCTCCTCGCCCACGGCCATTTCGCCGCGCACGCGCAGGCTGCGCCACAATTCGAGCGCCCGCTCCATACTCGACCGCGAGAGCACTGCCGGTGCCACGGGCAGGATCGTGGCCTCCTTCAAGTCCGCGCGCGAACGCTGCGTGCCGGGGTCGAAGAGCCGCAGCTCATCGAGGGTGTCACCAAAAAATTCGAGACGCAGCGGCAGTTCGTAGCCCGGGGCGTGGATGTCCACGATGTCGCCGCGCACGGCGATCTCCCCCGCCGCGGTGACGACGGGGCGGCGCGCGTAGCCCCAGGCCACGGCCTGTTCCAGCACCAGTTCCGGCGAAAGGGTTTCGCCCCTGGTGAGGGTCAGGCAGCTCTGCTCCGCCACCTCCACGGATGGCCAGCGGGGCAGCAGGTTGTCCACAGTGAGCAGGATGATGCGCGGCTTGCGGCCGAAGCACAGGCCGTGCAGCGCGGCCCAGCGCGGCCCCCAGTCCTCGGCCAGCGGCTTCTTGGGCAAATGCTGCGGCAGGGCGACGACGGACCGCTCGAAGGACGGGATAGCAGGATCGTCGGATTCGCCGGAGAACAATGCGAGCAGCGCGCCGAGCTCCCGGAATTCCCGCGCGCCGGCGGCCACGAGAACGACCTCCTGTCCCGCCGCGCGCAAACTGTGGGCCAGCAGCGCCTGCACACCCGGCCCGCCCTTGAACACCCGCAGGGCCGAGCCCCGCCCCTTGAAGAACTCCGCGAACTCGACAGGAAATTGCACCGGCAACGCTCCAAAACGCGCCGCCGTGCACTGACGAGGGCGCGTTCAAATTCGGCTTATGAAAAAAACAGGACCGCCACTTCGCAGACGGCGCGAAGTAGCGGCCCGTAAACTTCTCTCGTCGCGATCGGCCTACACTGTGGTGAGCGCGTCGTGCTCCTCACTGCTCAACAGCTTGTTCAGGTCAAGCAGAATGAGCAGCCGGTCTTCCAGCTTGCCGACGCCGCTGATGTACTCGGAGTCGAGCCCGGAAACGACCGGCGGAGGCGGCTCCACCGTATTGGCGGGAATTCTGAGCACCTCGGACACGGAATCGACCACGAAACCGACGACCATGCTATTGATCTCGATAACGATGATGCGGGTGTGCTTATCATGGGCGCGGTCAGCCAGCTTGAAGCGCCGGCGCAGATCGATGATGGGGATGACCTTGCCACGCAGATTGATGACGCCCTCGACAAACTCCGGCGCGCGGGGAACGCGTGTGATCTCCATGGTGCGGATGATCTCCTGCACCTTGAGGATATCCACGCCGAATTCCTCCTCACCGATGCTGAAGGTCACGAGCTGGATCAGGGCGGCGTCCTGCCGTTGCACATTTTCTTCCATAAGCGGCTCCCTGGTTATGCGCCATGCCGGCGGCCCTGCGATGGGCACGCCGCCTCCTATGAGTTTTTCGCAGCAACGCGTCCGGTTGTCAACGCATTTTTCAATAGCTGTCCCCCGCTCGGAGGCTGCGCTGCGCGGCCCCATTCGGTGAAGCCTTCGCAGGTTTGACGCCGCACAACGAAACGAGTAACAGTAATGCAAATGCATCGGTCGAAACCGGCCGCAACTTTACACCGCAAGGACGGCGTGCACATGGGTCAATTCGCGGCTTCCGACGACGTCTTCACCCTTGAGGAGCAGATCAAGTCCCTTGGCGACGATGAACTGCTGGACTTCTGGGAAGAGACCCAGCACATCTCGCGTCTGCTCGGCGCGACCGATCCGCTGACCGCCGTAGACGCGTCGACCGACGAACGCTCGCATCCCGAATACGAGCGGCTCATCCTCCAGGAGCTGCAGGTGCGCTCCAGCTGCGGCGAGCTGCGTTAGCGTCGAAATCGACTCCGCCAACCATCCGGGCCGGTCCGCACAGGGCCGGTCTTTTTTCGTGCCCACACCGGGAGAAAGAAAAGGGCCGATCCGTGGAACGGACCGGCCCTTCGATTTTTACTATGGAGCGGGAAACGGGATTTGAACCCGCGACTTCAACCTTGGCAAGGTTGCACTCTACCGCTGAGTTATTCCCGCTCAAAAGGGAGCCCTTGTCTACCCTCGCCCCTTCCACCTGTCAAGCCGCTACCCGCAACATTTCAAGATTTTCTTGTCACGGTCGCACTGGCGGTTGGGACGCGGTCACGGCGTCCGCGTGAACCTCTACACAAGGTTGGCCTCGCTGACAAGCTTTCCGTGCATCATTTTGAAGGTACTTTACAACACCTCTGTTTTCGGTTTATCAGGCGCATTCGTTTTCTATTCGGAGGGGACAATCCGTTTGAATCCCGCATCCCCTCCCATCCAGGAGATTGCCCATGGAAGCCAAGGACATTCAATTCTTCCGGGACATGCTCAACTCCATGCTGGCGGACATCCTCCAGAAGGGGCAAGCCACCATCGACGACATGACGGAAACCGTCGAGGTGTACGCCGATCCCGCCGACCGTGCCACAGCCGAGTCCGACCGCGCCTTCACGCTGCGTCTGCGCGACCGTGAGCGAAAGCTCATCAAGAAGATCCAGCAGGCGCTCACGCGCATCGACGACGGCGAATTCGGCATTTGCACGGAGTGCGGAGACGACATCAGCATAGCCCGGCTCAAGGCCCGACCCATGACCACCTTGTGCATCAACTGCAAAAGCAAGCAGGAAGAGGACGAGAAGGTCCGCGGCGATTAGCCCACGACCGATCTGCGACACTTCGCGGCGCATCACGTATTCCTGCCGGGAGGCGACGGGTGGAAGCCAACTTCTTCCGGTTCCTGACGGCGGAACTGGCGACAGCCTTGTACGGCGGCCGCATCGAAAAGGTCCATGGCCCGGCGGATGGAGTACTGGTCCTGACGTTTTACGGCCAGGGACGGAAATTCCATCTGGCGTTCCGGCCCGCCAAGTCGGCGGGACTTCTCTTCCTCTCGCGCGATCGCGCGGCCAACCCGGCGCAGGCCCCGGCCCGCGTCATGTGGCTGCGCAAACGCCTGAACGGCCGTCGAATCGGCCAAGCCCGCGTGGATTGGCCGCGCCTGCGTCTGGCCTTCGAGCTCTCCCCGCGCGACCTGCCCGAAGCCGGCCGCTGGCTGGTGTTCGATCTGCGCGACGACCTCACCCTCACCGACGACTTCCCCCTCCCGCCGGAGCCAACTTGGCCGGAGTTGCCACGCTTGCTCGACGACGCCGAGGTCTGGCGCGAATTTCCGCAGGCCACGCCTCCGCTGCGCGCGCATCTGGCCGCCCTCGCCCGCCAGGATCCCGTGGGCGCCGCGGAACTGCTGAACCGTCTCAAGACCGGTCGCGCCGACGGCTTCCACCTGCCGGCCGATGGCGAAAACGCGGCGTCGCCGCTGTGCTGGCCGCCCCTCGACGCCACAGCGAGCGCCCAGCGCTTCGACTCGGCTTTGGAAGCCGCGCGCATCCATGGCGAACGCGCCCTTTTCGGGCAGCTGAACCGGTTGGAGGCGCGCGAGGAGAACGACCGCGCCGCCGCCGCGAAACGCCGGCTCAAACGTCAGCTGGCCCTACTCGACCGCGACGAGGCCCGGCACAACGAACTCGCCAGGCTGGCCAAGCCGGCCGAGGCGTTACAAATCGCCCTCTCCACCATGAAGCGCACTCCCCAGGCCGAAAGCATCGAACTGGAGCATCCGACCTATGGCAGGCTGACCGTGCCGCTCGACCCCAGGCTCTCCCCATCGGAGAACATGGCCCGGCTGTTCAAGCTGGCCGCCAAGGGCCGGCGCGGGCTGGAGCACGTGGCGCGCCGCCGGGCCGATCTGCTGGCCGGCGTGGGGCCGGAGGTGCTGCCCGCGCGCGCGGCCGAGGCGGTTCCGGGATCGCCCTCCCTGCCCCCTCCGACGCTGCCCAAACGCTATCAGGGGCTCGCCGTGGCGCTCTTCCGCACGTCCGACGGTTTCCTGGCCCTGCGCGGCAAGAGCAGCCAGGCCAACCACGCCATGCTCTCGCGCGCGGCCTCGCCACACGACTACTGGCTGCACGTGGCCGGCGGCCCCAGCGCCCACGTCATTCTGCGGCGCGACTATCCCGACCAGCCCGTGCCCGAGCGCAGCCTCGTCGAGGCCGCCACACTGTGCGCGCTCAAGAGCTACCGCAAGGACGACGCCAAGGCCGAGGTGCTCGTGGCGCGCGTCAAGGATGTGCGCAAGGTCAAGGGCGCGGCCATGGGCTCCGTGGCCGTGGACGAGGTGGAGCGGACCGTCCTGGTGAGTCTCGACCCCTCGCTCGAGGAGCGGCTGCGCCTGGAACCTACCGCAGCCACGCAGGCCCGCCGATAAGCGGTCAGGTCGTTGGCCGGCCAGGCTGGCAGTCCGATTTTCACCAAAAGAAAGCCCCCGTGCGACACGTCCGCAGGGGGACTTTTCCTTTGGAGGACGCGGAGAGGCAGCGGGAGCAGCCCCTCCGCGCCGGAGGAGGAACCCTTCGTCCGACCTTCCTACGCGGCGCCCGCCGGGGTTTGCGCCGTCCGGGACTCGACCCGCCCCTGGGCGGCATCCCGCGCCGGCGAGGGACGCAGGCGGCGGGCGTAGCGCTCCGCGAGGACGGAGCAGACGAAGATCTGAATGGGATGGTAGAACATGATGGGCAGCAGGATGACGCCCAGCGCCGGGTTCGCGCCGAAGATGAGCCGGGCCATGGGCACGCCCGAGGCCAGCGTCTTCTTGGACCCGCAGAACACCGCCGCTATCTCGTCCTCCTTGCCGAATCCCAGCCGCCGCGTGACGAAGACGCTCAGGCACAGAACGATGGCCAGCAGCGTCCCGGAGCCGAGCATGGTCATGGTCAACGTGCCGACGCCGTAATTGGTCCACAGGCCACCCTTGACGGAATTGCAGAAGGCCGTGAACACGAGCATGAGAATGACCAGCTTGTCGAAGGTGTTCACGAAAGCCTTGTGCCGCTGGAACCACCCGCCGGTGAAGAGACGCAGGATCTGCCCCAGGATGAAGGGCAGCAGCAGCAACACGGCGATGTCGCGCATGGCGGCGGTGATGGAGAGCCCCTGTCCGCCGGTCGAAACGTAGCCCAGGCCCACGATGAGCGGCGTCAGGAAGATGCCCAGCAGGCTGGAGAACGAGGCGTCGAAAATGGCCCCGGGCACGTTGCCCTTGGCGATGGCCGTCATGGCCACGCTGGAGGAGATGGTGGACGGCAGCGCGCAGAGGTACAGAAAGCCCAGCCGCAGGTCCGCCGGCAGGAAACCGCCCACCAACGGATTCAGAATGAGCCAGAGGAGGGGGAAGGCTGCATAGGTCATGGCCTGCACGGTGAGGTGCAGCCGCCAGTTGGACACGCCCAGCCGCAACGCCTGCGGCGAGAGTCCCACGCCGTGAAACAGGAACACCAGCCCCATGCCCACGTTGGCCAGCACGTCGGCGTGAAGGACGCCTCCGCTGCCGCCCACTTCGGGAAACAGCGTGGCGAATCCCACGGCGGCGGCCATGCCCAGCAGAAACCAGTTTTTCCTCAGCCCCTTCAGAATTCGTGCGATCATTGCGAACTCCAGCGTTATCGCGATAGGCGGCCGCAGGGCCGGCCACGTTGCCTGTTGGCAGAGCTACACCTTCGCGATATGGTTTTCTATCGCTAACATGACAAGGCGTGTCGCCAAACGGACAAAGTATGGAACGCTCGCTGCCCCGAATCACCACCCTGCCCCGGCCGGTGTTCCCCCGTGTGGAGGAGTTGCCCGCGCCCTCGTGGGTGCGCGCCCACACCCACGTTTGGGGCCAGCTCTCCTACGCCACGCGCGGCGTGCTCGGCGTGCGCACGCGCGTCGGCAGCTACCTGGCTCCGCCGCAGCGCGCCATCTGGGTGCCGGCAGGCGTGGAGCACAGCACCGTGTCCACGGAGCGCACGCACATGCGCAGCCTGTACATCGCGCCCGGCGTCGCGCCCTGGACGGGCGGGGAATGCCGGGTGCTCGGCGTCACGCCGCTGGTTCGCGAACTCATCCGCGCCGTCACCAGGCTGCCGGAGCTCTACGACGAGTCGGGGCCGGCGGGCAGATTGGTGGCGGTGTTGCTGGACCAGCTGGGGGAGATGAAAGAGGCGGCGTTCTCCCTGCCGCTCCCGCGCGACGAACGTCTCGCCCGCGTGGCCGCATGGCTGGAGACGAACCCCGACGACCGGCGCTCGCTGGACGAACTGGCGCGAAGCGCCGGGCTCTCCGCCAGAACGCTGACGCGGCTGTTCGAACGCGACACGGGATTGACCTTCCGGGCGTGGCGGCGTCGGCTGCGGCTGCTCAAGTCGCTGGACGGATTGGAGGCGGGGGACAGCGTGACCAAGGTGGCGCTGGACTGCGGCTACGACTCGACCTCTGCGTTCATCGCGGCCTTCCGCAAGGAGTTCGGAACCACCCCGCGCGAAACGGTGCGCCACGCCGCCCAGCCGGAGGGGCGGACGGTCTAAGGCGCGCCGGAGAGATCACCGGGGCGCGCCGGCTAACATGGGGGAAAAACTACACGACGCGGCTCATGCCATCCTGATTGCGGAGCATGGCCATCACCATGTCCTTCTCCTGGCGCAGGCGGTTGCGCACGCTGGAGCGCACGGCGTCCGTGGAACCTCCGAACTGGTTCTGCCGACGGTTGTACACCTCGCTCACCAGCGCCTGTTCGAAGCCCTGCACGCCGCCCTGCGCCTGCCCGCCGTGTCCCAGGAACTTGTCGATGGCCTGGTTGAAGATGCGCGCGGCCCCGCTGGCCCCGTGCTGCACGGCGGTGCTGAACAGCGCCTCGCGCAGGGCAGGTTTGGCGGTCTCGATATCCACGCCGGTGCGTTCGAGAATTTTCTCCCGCGCGGGCTGGTAGTGATCCATCTTGATGAAATCGGTTTGCAGACGCTCGAAGCGCCCGGGCTCTTCCTGGGCGATGCGCGCCCACTCGGCGGGCATCCGGCCCTGGGTGGACCCGGTGTTCGCCGGACCGGCACGACGCAGCCGTGTGGCGAGGTCCGGGGCGCGGCTGTCCAGATAGCTCAGAAAGCGGCTCATGGTGCCCACGCGCGAGGCGATCTGATACTTGCCGTAGCTGGTGCCGCCGGCGCGGTCGTAGCCGATGGCGGCGGCACCCTTCTCGCCGGACTCGAACATGGCGGACAGCGCGCCCAGCCCGCCGCCCACGGCCGAGGCATTGCGCGTGAGGGACTTGTCCCCCTGCCCGAAGACCTTGTGCACTCCCGGCGGATCGTCACCCGTGAGCCGGGCGATGGTGGACAGCGCGTCCATCATCATGTTGTCGTTGATCATGGACGAGTCCATGCCCAGCGCCGGCCGGGCCGTGGCGTCATCGTCGGAAAGGCTCAGGTCGATGGCTTGCTGGGCCATGCGCATCTGCGTCTGGAAAGCCAATGTTTTCGGATCGGTCTTGCCGCCAACCCCAGCCGGGGCGATGGGCAGCTGCCCCAGCGAGGGCAGCCCCGCGCCGGACTCCGCCTTGTGCAACACGTCAATCGCGTTCGATATGTTCGAATCGCCGGACATACGCATCCCCCCCGTGCCGGACTCCGGGGATTTCCCCCGCGAAAGGTTGATGCCGACACGCTTACGCTGGCGGAAAGCATTCTCCGTGCCCATTTACGATAAGCATACGATTCGAATGAGTTAGAATAATTTTTCACCCGCGAGAAAAGCGGGCAGGCGCAAGTCCGTCAAAAGTTTGGTCACCAGCCGCGCGTGGCCGGAGGGGAAGGCGAAACGCTTCAGCTCGCCGACTTCGACGAAGCGCGCCTCATCGGCTTCATTGAGACAATGCCCGGACACGGGATCCACCCCGGGCGCGGCGGCGCAGAAAAAACCGCGCAGGGTGATGCGGTAGCGCGTGTAACTGGTGCGCAACACGCCGATGGCCGGCCCCGCCGTCACGGCGAGCGCGGTCTCCTCCATGTATTCGCGCACAAGCGTCTGCTGCGGGGTCTCGCCGGGTTCCATCACCCCGCCGGGGAACTCCCACAGGCCGGGCCAGACATCGTTTTTACGGCGCTTCTGAATGAACACGCGCCCATCCCACGCCAGCACGCCGCAGGCCATGTCCACGCGAACGATCTCCGGCGCGGGCTTGAGCACCGGCCGGGCGTCACACGTGCCGCGGATCCTGGCCAGGCACCACGATGCCAACGGACAGGCGGCGCAATCGGGGCGGCGCGGACGGCAGACAAGCGCGCCCAGCTCCATGAGCGCCTGATTGAAGGCGCGCGGATGGTGGCGGTCGAGCAGCCGCTCCGCCGCGTTTTCGATGCTTCGGCGCACGGCGGGCGAGCTCACGGGCGCGTCGATGTCGAACAGGCGCGAGAACACGCGCACGACGTTGGCGTCCACGGCGGGCGCTGGCGCGTCGAAGGCCACGCTGGCGATGGCGCCGGCCGTGTACGGTCCCACTCCCGGTAACGCGCGGATATCCTCGATGGCGCTCGGGAAAACTCCGCCGTGCTTCTCCATGATGCACCGGGCCGCCCGCCGCAGATTGCGCGCGCGCGAATAGTAGCCCAGCCCTTCCCAGAGCTTGAACACCTCGTCCTCGCCGGCCGCGTCGAGCGCGGCGATGTCCGGGAAGCGCGCCACGAAACGCTCAAAGTAGGCCACGCCCCGCTCCATCTGCGTCTGCTGGAGCATGATTTCCGAAAGCCAGACGTGGTACGGGTCCAGGCTGCGCCGCCAGGGCAGGTCGCGCGCGTTGGCCGCGAACCAGTCCAGCAGACCCGCGCGCACAGCGGGAATGTCGAGCAACGCCGTGTCGAGGACAGCGGAGGCGGACTTGCGCGGCACGTCAGCCCTTGGACGCCTGCTCGGCCACGGCGCGCGCGGCGGCGGCCACGGCGGCCGGATCGCCCAGATAACGCCGCCCCACGGCCTTGAGGTCGTCGTCCAGCGTGTACACCAGCGGAACGCCGGTGGGGATGTTCAGCCGCGCCACCTCGTCGTCGCCCATGCCGTCCAGGTATTTGACGAGCCCGCGCAGGGAATTGCCATGGGCCGTGACCACGAGCCGGAGCCCCGCGTGGATCTGCGGGGCGAGCACGGTGTGCCAGTAGGGCATGACGCGGGCGATGGTGTCCTTCAGACTTTCGGCCCGGGGCAGTTCGTCCGGGGCAAGGGCGGCGTAGCGCGCGTCGTTGCCGGGAAAACGCGGGTCGTCCGCTTCGAGCGCCGGCGGCGGCACGTCGTAGCTGCGCCGCCACAGAAAGACCTGCTCGTCGCCGAACCGCTGCGCGGTCTCGGCCTTGTCCAATCCCTGCAACGCCCCATAGTGGCGCTCGTTGAGCCGCCAGCTTGTCTCCACCGGCAGCCACATGAGGTTCATGCGCTCCAGCACGACCCACAGAGTGCGGATGGCCCGGCGCAGATAGGAGGTGTGACAGCGGTCGAAGGTGAATCCCTCGGCCAGAAGCAGCGCGGCGGCGGACTCGGCCTCCTGGTGTCCCCGTTCGGATAGATCCACGTCGGTCCAGCCAGTGAAGCGGTTTTCCAGATTCCACACGCTCTGTCCGTGGCGAATGAGCACCAGGGTGTGCATGAGAACCTCCTCGCCGACGCGCGGCGTTTTGAAACGGTGCGTTACTTTTTGTCCGGGGTCTGCGGCTTGGCGTCCGGCTTGCCCGCCTGCTTGGCCGCCTGCTTGGCCGGCGCACCGGCGGTCGTTTTCTTGGCGGCCTGTCTTTCCTGCGCGGCCTTGCGCCGCTCGGTCCTCCGTTCGACGTCGGCCTCGAAAAGCTGCTTCTTCTTGCGCTCGAAGCTCATGACGGTGAAAAGCGAGGACAAGCCCAGGGAGAAGATGGTGACGAGCAGGAGCAGGCCCTTCTCGAAGTCCCATTTCTGAGCCAGGATGCTGTCCACGATCCAGTTGCCCGTCACCCTGCTTGAATAGAAGAGCAGCACGGGAATGGTCAAGAGCGCCAGCACCAGACCGACGACTTCGAGCCAGACGAAGTTTTTGCCCAGAATCATGGCGAAGAGCGTCATGTCGCGCACGATGCGCAGGGACGTGAGCCGCTTGGAGAGCCCGCCCAGGTGCTCCTCGATTTCCGGCATGTGCCGTCGGGCGGTGCGGAAGTTATCCGCCGTGCGCAGCGACTGGCTCATGATCCAGTTGATGCGCTTGACGCAGAAGTTGAAGTCGGCGTTGAAGTCATGCAGGAGCTTGGGAAAGGGAAACCAACCGGCCTCGTACTGCACGTCGCGCAGACGCTGGGCGTAGACGCCAACCCGCTCCTTGATGCGCTTGATCTCCTCGTCGATCTGCTTCTGCATCTCCTGGGTGAAGCCGTCCATGCCGCGCCCCAGCGCGCGGAAGGCCACGAAATTATCGGTCTGGGCCAGCTCGTTCATGCGCTCCAGGTGGGTCTGCGCCGGTTTGCGGAAGGCGTGATCCTCCTCGAACCACTGCGGCAGCTCCTTGATCAGCGAGGCGACCTTGACGCCCACGGCCTGGGCCCGGGCCTGGGAGTCGCGCCAGGCGTCCCACAGGCCGGAGAGCAAGTGCACCCTGCCCCGGTCGATCTCCACATCGACGAGGATGCGGTTGAAAATCGCCGGATCGCGCGCCACGAGATCGGCGAAAATATCCAACGCCTGGGCGGTGAAGCCCATTTTAACCATGCACACGCCCTCGCGGTACGTGGGCTCGATCCATCTTGACGACCCCACGTGCGCCTGCCGGTACAGCCCCAGCGATTCGCGGAATTCGCCATTCATCTCGTGCAGGCGCGCCCGCAGCATTTGCGCGTAGCCCTGCTGCACGTTGCTATCGGCCAGCCGCCCAGCCTCCTGCCAATAGAACTGGGCCATGTGCGCGTCGTCGGACTCCAGGGCGATGAAGCCGTCCAGGCAGGCGGCCTCGAAGCTGCGGCCGCTTTTGGAACTCACGCGCACGGCTTCCTTGGCCCGCTCCAGTTCGCCGCTCATGAGGCCGGAGAAGGCCTCGGCCATGGGCCAGGGTTCCTCCGGGTTCAGCTGCGCGGCCTCCACCGGCCATTCGCGGTTCTTAATGCGCGACAGAATGGGCAGCACGCCAATTTGGAACGGCGCGCATATGGCGAACATGGCCCGCACCAGGGCCGAATCCACGCCATCGCCCTTTTTGATGAGCGCGCCGACCTGCGAAAGGAACTTGGCCGGCTCGGCGGGTTCATCGAGTTCCTTGAAGGCCTGTTCCATGTCGGCCATGCTCCGTCGGCCGAGGTCGTCCCACACCTCGCCGCGGAAGGGCGGCAACGACTTGCTGGGGCACTGCGTCGGGGAGTGGTTGGAAAGCCCGCAATAATAACATTGATTACCGCTTCCAGCCAACCAACGCCGGGGCAGCGGCATCTCCACGGTGCCTTGGTCGGCCTGGCTTTCGGTCTGGCGCAGGGTCACGTTGCACCAGCTGTCCAACGACTCCTGTTCGCCGCCGTAGTTCAGTTCGTTGACCTTGAAGGCGTCGTACAGGGAATAGGCGTCGCGGTAGCGCATGTGCAGGAAGTCCGGCGTCAGCCGGTTCCAGTCCAGCCCCAGGCGGTTGGGCAGATCAAGCGAGAAGGACATGCCCCGCTGCTCGGCTGCGACGAACACGCAAGGCCAGTAGGCCCGCTGCGTGCTTTTGAGTTCGGCCAGCAGCGAGGAGACCTCCGTGCTGTACAGCCGCAGCTGCCGGTAGTTCTCCAGCGGAAAAATGACGAACCCCTGGGCGTCGTCGGAGAGATATTTAATGCCCAGCCGCTGAAAAACGGTCTGCACCTCGGAGAAGAAGGCGCGCCAGCCGGCGATGGCCTCGCGCTCGCCCAGGCGGCCCAGGGGGCGGATGACGCCGTACCAGCTGGCCGGCGAGACATAGTCGAGCCCCAGGTCCGACGAGAGGGCGTGCCAGTTGACGTTGGCCAACCCCTGCATGGACACCTGAGCGCCAAGGGACAGGCCATGCACGCCCTTGACCACCTCGGCCATCTTGGGGTGCAGCACGACCTCCAGGTCCTCGGCCACGCTGGCCTGCTGCCGGGTCAGCTCCCGCGCCACGGAGAGGGAAAGGGTCATGTCGTATCCGACGAGGGCGGTGGCGGGAAAAACCTGGCAAAACAGCGGCAGCGGATTCAGCTTGGCCCAGATCTGCAACTTGGCCATGACCCGCAGCACTTCCGGCCCCAGGGAAACCCACAGCGCCTGGCAGGGATCCTCCACCAGCGGAATCAGCCCATGGTCGCGCAGGGTATGGCCGATGGAGTGGTTGAACGATCCGCTCCACACCATCCACAGCCCGTAGCCCGAGCTGATGAACCGCGCCTGCGAGACGCCCGGAAGTCTTTCAATCAGAGTCGAAAGCGTGTACATTCGGTTTCCATCAAACGCCTATCGGAGGACACCTATGGACATAAGCCAGGCCATCGCGGAACTCAAGAAGGAGCCGGGCTTCACGGAAAACGTGGGCATGATCCTGGTGCACAACGGCGTGGTGCGCGGCTGGTCGCGCAAGGACCACGCGGGCGTCACAGCCATCGAAATCACCCCGGACCATGACAGGATCAAGGCCCTGTGCGCGGAGATCGAACAACGCCCGGGCATCTTCCGCGCCTTCGCCGAGGCCAGGGGCGGTCTGCTCCACCCCGGCGACGACGCCCTGTTCCTCGTGGTCGCCGGCGACATCCGCGAAAACGTCAAGCCCGCCCTGGCCGATCTGCTGGACCGCGTGAAGGGCGAGGCCATGCACAAGCGCGAAGTCTTCGCCTAGCCGCCCCGTTCTCATCGGCAGCGCGTCCCGTTCGCATAAGGTCCCCACATGGTCATCATCCAAGTCGTCAACGTCCGCTGGTTCAACGCCACCGCTTGGTACGGGCTCTATCTCGCCCGCCTGCTGCGCGACGCCGGGCACAAGGTGGTGGTGCTCACACAGGCCGGCACGGACACGCATCGAAAGGCCGTGGAATGGGGGCTGGACGCCCGCCCCGCCAATCTGAACACGGCCAACCCCTTGCGTCTGGTCGTTACCTTCTGCCGTCTTGTGGCCCTGCTGCGCAAGGAAAAACCGCAAATCGTCAACTGCCACCGCGGCGAGGGGTTCTTCCTCTGGGGCCTGCTCAAAGGCCTGGGCTTCGGCTTCAAGCTGGTGCGCACGCGCGGCGACCAGCGCCCGCCCCGGGCGGACTTCCTCAACCGCTTCCTGCACACCATGGTGGCCGACGCGGTGGTCGTCACCAACTCGCGCATGGCCCGGCACTTTCTCTCGGCCATGCGCACACCCGAGGACAGGGTCTGGCTCATCCAGGGCGGCGTGGACCGTGAGCGCTTCCGCTTCGACCCGGCCGGGCGCGAACGCGTACGCGCGCGCTACGGCTTCGGCCCGCGCGAAACGGTGGTGGCCCTGCTGGGCCGCTTCGACGCGGTCAAGGGCCAACGCGAAACCATCGAGGCCGTGTCGCGACTGGTGCACAAACAGGGCTACCGGCACATCCGGCTCATGCTGCTGGGCTTTTCCAGCGCCACGGGCGAGGCCGAGGTGCGCGGCTGGCTCAAGGAGTTCGATCTGGAGCGCCAAGCGATCATCACCGGCCGGGTCGATGACGTCGCCGCCTGCATCAGCGCGGCGGATGTGGGCATCGTGTCCTCGCTGTGGTCGGAGACCATCGCCCGCGCGGCGCTGGAAATTCTGGCCTGCGGCCGGCCGCTTGTCTCCTCCGACGTGGGCGTGATGCCCGACCTGCTCCCGCCCGAGGCGCTGTTCAAGCCCGGCGACGTGGACGCCATGGCGAAGATGCTCACGCGCATCATGGACGAGCCCGTGTTCATGGAGGAGTTGCGCCGGGCCGGGGCGGTCACCCTTTCGCAGCTCTCCGGGCGCGACTTTCTGCAACGCACCCTCACCCTCTACGAGGGCTTCTTCGACTAGCAGGCGTCAGTCTTCGCTCAAGCGGTCGGCGACGGCCATGATGGTGCGCGAATAGGCGCGGGAATGGTTGTAGCGATAAAGCACGGCCAGCTGCTGCTCTCGGCTGAGGCCCTCGCGCCAGCCGTGGGCCGCCAGGAAGCTGGCGGCGCTGAGCGCCGCGTCCGTGGGGTTGAAGAGATCCACGCGTCCGTCGCCGTTCAGGTCCACGCCGTAGCGCAGGGCGTTGGAGGGCATGAACTGGCACATGCCGATGGCTCCGTAAACCGAGCCGGGGATGGTCGTGGGATCGAACCCCGCCCGATAGGCGTAGACGAGCAGCGCCTTGAGCTCCACGTAGGCCCACGCGGCCTTCTGCGCCGTGCGCCAGCGCAGCCACATGGCGATGTTCGGCGGCAGGTCGCGCGGCTCGATGAGCGGCCCCACGAGGGAATAATCGCCGGCGAGCGCCATGCTGGCCAGGGTGATCAGGGCGCTCTTGTCGCCCATGTTGCTGCCAAGCTTGGTCTCCACGAGCAGCAGCGCGGTGAGCACCTCCGGAGGCACGCCGAATCGCCGTCTGGCCTCGGCCAGGGCGCGCCGGTTGTCACCGAGGAATCCGCGCGCGCGCAGCAGCAAAAAGGGATTGAGATAGCGCAGATAGATGCCGCCGCCGCCCCCACCTTGCACCTTGGACTGGGAAAGCTTGAGTTCGAGCATGGCATTCATCTTGCGCGCCATGATCTGCGGGTCGAAGCGGACGTCCGACCGGGAGAAGAGCGCGGCCAGCGCCACGGGTTCGAAACCGTCCGCAGCCAACCGGCGCACGAGGGGGTCCCATGCGCCATCGCGGGGGGGAACGGCGGGCGGTTCGGCCGTCGCCGGCGCGGGCGAAAGGATGAGCATAAGAAGAAGCGCGGCCCCAAAAGGTCGCGCAACGAGATTCAACCAACGAACCGACAGGCGTCGAGGTCTGCGCGGGAGCGGGGGGGCGGCGCTATATCCTGTCCAGGGGCACAATGCCCAACACCTCCTCGATGACATCCATCTGGTCGATGAAATCCGTCAGCGGATACTTGGCGCCACAGGCCGAGCAACGCAACGTCACCGACTGACAGGAGCGGACGAGTTCCATGCCGCCGCCGCAGGCCGGGCACTTGACCCCCGGAAGGGGACGCGGCTCGCCAGGCCGCCAGCCGATACCGAATCCGGCCATCACTTGATCTCCAGCGGCGGGTTTTTCTCGCCCATCGCCACGTAAAGGTTGGAAAGCGCTGTCCCGTAGTCGGCCAACGCCTGGGAAAGCTGGGCCTCGCTGCTGCTCACCGAGGCCTGCGCGGTCAGCAGATCGGTGTTGGTGCCCACCTGGGCCTGATAGCGGGCCATGGCCATGCGGTAGCTCTCACGCGCGGTCTCCACGGCCTTGCGCGCCACGTCGATGCGGTCGGCGGCCGCGCGCTGGTTCAGAATGTACTGCTTCACCTCGAACCCGGCCCCGAGCTTGGTGTTCTCCAGATCGGCGCGCAGCTTGTTCACGGTCTCGCCGCTGCTTTTGAACGAGTTGTAGGTACTGCCCCACTGAAAGAACGCCCAGGAGGCGTTCGCGCCCACGGTCCAGTATTCCTTGCTGTGGTTCGAAAGGTACTTGCTGGACTGAACGTCGGGGCCGTCGCCGGTCTTGTAGTAGTTGTAGTCCGCACTGACCTGCGGATAGAACGGGCTGCCGGCGATGGTCTTGTCCTTCTCGGCCATGGCCACGCTCTTCTCGCCGATCTTGATGTCCGGCCGGTTCTTATAGGCCTGGGCCAGGCAGTCGGACAGCGTCAGGGAAAAGGGGGTGTAGGCCAGATCACCCGTGTATTCTATCGGGGCCTCCAGCGGCAGATTCAGCAGGGAGTTCAGCTTGGCGCGGGTGGTGTCAAGGCTGTTGTGATCGATCAGCAGGGTTTGTTCCGACGTGGCGAGATCGACCTGCGCCTGCAACACGTCGAGCTTGGGCTTCAACCCAACGTCATAAAACGCCTGCGTGACCTTGAGCTGGCTCTTGAGGCGCGCCACGGAGTCCTCGGCGCTCTTCACGTCCATCTTGGCCTTGAGGTGCGCGAGATAATTGGTCTGAATGGCGCTGATGAGCGAAAGTTCGGCGCTGGTGAGCTGCGCCTCGTTCTGCTCCTTGGCCAGCTTGGCCTTCTGATAGGTGGACAGCAGCCGAAAGCCCGTGAACACCGGCTGGTCCAGATTCAGGTTGGCGGTCCAAGTGGTCTGGTCGCCACTGGGGGTACCCGCGGTCCTGGGCTGCCTGTCGTAGGAGGTGAAGCCGTAGTTGGCGGAGGCCGTGGGCAGCATGTTCGCCATGGCGGAGTTCTTGGCGTACTCGCTGCCCAGCAGCTGCGCCCGCGCCGAGACGATGGTCGGGTTGTTGGCCAGACCGAAATCCACCGCCGACTTCAGGTCGAAAGAGGACGGAGCGGCCTGGGAAGCGCCGGGAACGGTCGCCGGCCGGGCCTGCGGTTTCGTCGCCCGGGCCGGTGTCGCGGAAGCCTGGGCCCGAGCGGCTTCGGGGAGGAAAGCCGCCACGCCAAGAACCAACGTCAAAACGAAAACATAGGCATATGCAATGCTACGCATCATTCGCTATCCTTGTGGCCGCCAGTTCTCCATACCCATTGTGCGCGACAATGGTATCGGCAGCTTTCAAACGTGCGTTTATAGACCTTCGTCCCAAGGACCGCAAGGTTCAAAAAACTATCATTGTCTCAGGATGTTGCACAATCAGATGGATCGCCCTGCAGCTTTTCGATGACGTGCGCGGCCGAGGGCAGCACCACCTCCAGGCATTCGGACACGGCCTTGGGACTGCCGGGCAGGTTCACCAGGAACGCCCCGCCGAGGGTTCCGCACACCGCGCGCGACACCGCCCCGCGTGGGGTCTTGGCCAGACTCGTCATGGTCATGGCGCGCTCGAAACCGGGCAAACGCTTCTCGATGACGCGCAGGGTCGCCTCCGGGGTCACGTCGCGGGGGGCCACGCCCGTACCACCCGTGGTGCAGATGAAGTCGAACCCATCCACCAACGCCAGCTGAACAAGCAGCGCGGCCAGCGCGCGCTCATCGTCCGGCAGCACGAAACCGCGCGCCAGGCACAGCTCCATTTTCGCCCGCGCCAGCTTCTCGATGAGCGGCCCCGAGGCGTCCTCACGCTGCCCCGCCGCCCCCTTGTCACTCAGGGTCACCCAGGCCAGTGCAAATCCGCTGCGGAAAAGTGCAAGGGTCCGCACATCGTTCAGTCCTTCCGGCGCGGGCACCAGGGTCTCCACAAGCCAGCACGGCGCGTCGGTCAGCGTCCCCACACCCGGCCACCAGAAGCGCCCCAGCACGCGGTGCTCCTCGCGTTCGCCGCGCAGCACGTGCCCGGCGCGCAAGGCGGGTGGCGCACCCGCGATGTCCAGGCGCACGCATGGAACGTCCGAAGGCAGCGGCGCGGTGGAAAGAAAAAACCGATGTCCGGCCTCGGTTCCCGCATGGCGGCTGAAGCGCAGGGTCAATTCGTCCATGGCGTCTCCTTTGTGCTACGCCAGCAGCACGGCGATGATGCCTGCGAGAAATATGCCGTCGAAGGTGCCGGCCCCGCCGATGGACAAGAGCGGCGCGTCGAGGACGGCCAGGGTGCGCCGGTTGAGCAGATGCCCCAGGTCCGCACCCAACAACGTGCCGAGCGCTCCGGCCATGTAGGCCGCGCGCGGCGCCAGAGACTCGTGCCCGGGAATGGCGGGGGCCACCAGGATGGCCGTCATGGCCGCCACCGCAGGCGGCAGGAGGATAGGCACGGCGATGCCAACTCCCGGCGTGGGCCGCGCCAGCAGATAGCACGCCAACGCGGGGATGAGCAGGCAGAGAATCATCCAGTTGCCCAGAACGCCTGCGGTCTGCATCTGCCACAAGAACCACGCCGAGAGCAGACAAGGCACCAAGCAGCCGCCAACGTTCACCGCCACCACCTGCTCGGAAAGCGTCAGCTCGTCCTCGCGGCGCTGGCCGAAAAGATCGCGGCCGAAACGCCCCTGCCAGTTGAACGGCCCATTCAATGGACCGTTGAGCGGCCCATCCACGTTGGGACCCCGGCGTCCCATTTGCCCCATGCGCCCCATGGGGCCGGGAAAATGTCCGCCGAAGCTGAACAACCGGCTGGCCGGAGCGGGATCGCCACGCACGAGGCGCTGCCTGCGCCAGACGGGGATGTTCCAGCCGCTGCCCACGATGGTGAGCAGAAACACGGCCAGTCCCTGCGCGCCGGTGAGGCCCAGCTTGCCGAAGGCCGAGGCCACCAGACTCACCGGCAGAACGATGAACAGAATGGCCAGGAGGATGGCGAAGAGAACGCCTATGAAGAACGCTGGGCCAGCCTGAAAGAAGAACATTGCGGCTCCTTGTCCGTTGCGGGCGCGGCGCGGCGGTTGCCAGGCACGGGCCAAACAGGGTATCCAACCAGGAAACCTAACAACCCCGGCGCACGATGTAAACCGCGTGCGCCGGACATGGAGCGCACATGAAGGGCATCATCCTCGCCGGTGGTAGCGGCACGCGCCTGCATCCCCTCACCCGGGTCATCAGCAAACAGCTCCTGCCGGTGTACGACAAGCCCATGATCTACTACCCGCTGTCCACGCTCATGCTGGCGGGCATCCGCGACATTCTCATCATCTCCACCCCGGCCGATCTGCCGCGCTTCCACGAGATGCTCGGCGACGGTTCGAGCCTCGGCCTGAATTTCTCCTACGTGGAGCAGCCGAACCCCGACGGTCTCGCCCAGGCCTTCGTCCTTGGCGCGGAGTTCATCGGCAACGACTCGGTGTGCATGGTGCTGGGCGACAACATCTTTTACGCCCAGGGACTTTCCGGCGTGCTGCGACGCTGCGCCGGGCTGAACAAAGGCGGCATCGTCTTCGCCTACCCCGTGCGCGACCCGGAACGCTTCGGCGTGGTGGAGTTCGACGAGCACAACAAGGTGCTGTCCATCGAGGAGAAGCCGGCGTCGCCGAAATCGCGTTACGCCGTCACCGGGCTGTACTTCTACGACAACGACGTGGTGGACATCGCCCGGAATTTGCAGCCCTCGCCGCGCGGGGAGCTGGAAATCACCGATTTGAACAACGCCTATCTGGCGCGCGGAGAGCTGAGCGTGGAGCTGTGCGGCCGGGGCTGGGCTTGGCTGGACATGGGCACGCACGAATCGCTTTTGCGCGCGGCCAACTTCGTGCGCATGGTGCAGGAGAATCAGAGCCTGCGCATCGCCTGCGTGGAGGAAATTGCCTACAGCATGGGCTACATCGACGCCGCCCAGCTGGAAAAGCTCGCCCGCGCCATGCTCAAGAACGAGTACGGGAAATACTTGATGGAAGTGTTGAAGGGATAGCCCCCAGCCGCCCGATCAGAACTCCCCCTCACCCATCGGCGCGGTGCGCATGTTGCCGCCCGGCACATCGTAGGTCGTCAGCGTCAGCACGTCCGAGTGCAGCTGCCCGTCATCGCCCTGCGCCTCGCGCAACGTGAAGGGTTCGGTCTTGCGCGTCTCGCCCGTGGCCGGATTGCGGTAACGCACTTCGTACGCGCCGGGCGGCACGTCGCGCACGGTCATGCTGCCGCGCGCGGGCACGGTGAACTCCCGCGTGGCCACGCTGCCATCCAGCCGCACCAGCCGCGCCACAAGCGCCGCCGGGCCGTGCCGGTTGTCCAGCACCACGCGGCAGCGGTTGACGGACGAAGCCCGACCAGCCGCATGGGAGCCAGCGGTCTGGGCGTCTTCCGCGGAGGCGTTGGCGGCCGCCGCGGCAAGCCCGGCCGCAACGTCGGACGCATCCGGCGTGCGGGCGTGTTTGGACGCCGGCCGGCGCGACACCTTGGCGGTGGGGCGTTCCGGCTGTGAGGGCTGCGGCGGCGAGAAGTCCTTGGGCGCGCTCCACGGCCCCAGCCTCCACACCAGCGCCGCGGCCGCGAGGTAGTAAAGCCAGTTCCGGCGTACATGGGCGAAAACGCCCTTTCTTTTTCCTCGCGACGCCGCATTCGCCCTCATGCCCGACGCGGTGCCCGCCGCGCCGCCGAAAGACGAGCCCGCGCCATGCGCGTCCGCCGGGTCCGAGGCCTGTGCCCCCGCAGGGCCACCGGGCGGCTCCGGCCGCGTCCACGTTTGCGACGCCGACCGCGCGGACGCCTGGGCGGTCGTTTCTGTGGACTGCGCCGACGTCTGGGCCGCCGCGTTCGCCGCCGTCAACTTGGCTTCCTCGGCCTCACGCCGACGAATCCAGGCGTCGTGATCCGCGCGCTTGACCGGATCGGAGAGCACCTCGTAGGCGGCGTTGATGAGCGCCATGATGCGCTCGGCCTCTGGATCGCCGGGGTTGTGGTCCGGGTGATGTTTGAGGGACAGGGCGCGATACGCGGCCTGAATGACCTCGGGTGGGGCGTTGCGCGCCACCTTGAGGTTGTCGTAGTGCGTGTGGATTCTGCTCATGCGCGATCCGCGCCCGGACGGCTTCGCCTAACCGGCCAGCCGCCTCACCAGGTCCAGCGCGGCGGAAAAGCTCGTGAGCTTGGCCGTGCCCGTGCCCACGAGGTCGTAGCCGGTGCCATGGTCCGGGCTGGTGCGCACGATGGGCAGGCCAAGGGTGACGTTCACCGCCTCGCCGAAGTGCAACAACTTGAGCGGAGCGAGCCCCTGGTCGTGGTACATGGCCACGACCGCCGGATAGCGCCCGCGCGCGGCGAAGTGGAACAGCGTGTCCGCCGGGATGGGGCCTTCCACGTCGATGCCCTGGGCGCGCGCCTGCTCCACGGCCGGAGCCACCACGTCCATATCCTCATGGCCGATGCGCCCGCTCTCCCCCGCGTGAGGGTTGAGCCCGCACACGCCGATGCGCCCGGAAAGCCCCAGCCGCGCCACGAACGCGGCCGTGTGGCGAATGGCCCGCAGCACGGCCGCGCGCGTCACCAGCCGGGGGACGTCGGCCAGGGCCGGATGCGTGGTGACGAGGCTGACGCGCAGCACGGGCTGATCCGGCGTTTCGGGCATGGGGCCGCACAAATGCATGGTCACGTTGGCCGCGCCCACGCCCAGTCCCTCGGCCAGGAACTCCGTGTGGCCGGGGAAAGGGAATCCGGCGGCCTGCAACATGGCCTTGTTCAGCGGGCAGGTGACCAGCCCGCGAATGGTCCCGGCCCTGGCCATATCCACGGCGAGGGCCAGACTGCGGCCGGCAGCGAGACCGCCGTTCACCGTGGCCTCGCCCGGCGGAAAGGACAGGCCGGCGAGGC
This sequence comes from Desulfocurvus sp., assembly GCA_020692325.1. Lineage (GTDB taxonomy): Bacteria > Desulfobacterota > Desulfovibrionia > Desulfovibrionales > Desulfovibrionaceae > Humidesulfovibrio. Next base: position 51,834 of record JAIMKR010000012.1, on the reverse strand, counting down.
CGGCGGGCTCCACGAGAAAAACACCAGGACCGAGGGCGTCGAGCCTCGCGGCGGCGTCCGCCGCGTCGCGCGCGGGCACGGTTTCGAAAAAACGCGGTGCGCCGGCCAGGGCGCGTTCAAGGGGGCCGAGCGGCCCGATGACGACGAGCTGCTCGTCGCAAGCCGGCCCACCGCCCAGACCGTGCACGACCAGCTCCGGGCCGAGGCCGCAGGGGTCGCCGAGAGTGACGGCCAGCCTGCGGCCGGAAAAGGCTTTGCTCATGTTCGCATCCATCTTGTCGTTTCAGACCGTTTCGGGTCGTTCCAAATCGTTGGGGCGGCGCGAGCGCCTCAGACGCCCTCGTCCGCGCGGGAAAAGGCCAGCGCGGCCAGCGGCGGCAAGGTCAGCGTGAGGTGCGTGGCGTCGCCGCCCCGCTCGGCTTGCCGGCCGCCGCCGTTGCCCACATTGGAACCGCCATAAATTTCGGCGTCGGAGTTGAGAATCTCCCGCCACCAGCCCTCGCCGGGGCAGCGCACATCATAGCCCTCGCGCACAACGGGGGTGAAGTTGAACACCCAGAGCACGGGCTCGCGTCCCGGGGCCTTGCGGGCGAAGGAGATCACGGAGTTGCGCCAGTCTCGGAAGTCCATCCACTCGAAGCCGTCCCAGGAGGTGTCGGCCTCGAACATGGCCGGCCGGGAGCACAGAATGTGGTTGAGGTCGCCCACCAGCCTCGTCACGCCCGCGTGCGTGGGAAAATCACGCAGCATCCAATCCAGCTCGCCCTGGCAGTTCCACTCGTTCCACTGGCCGAACTCACAGCCCATGAACAGCAGCTTCTTGCCCG
>JAIMKR010000012.1:0-50997 GCA_020692325.1 Desulfocurvus sp. | reverse complement strand
TTGATAGGCCAGCAAAAGCCGCAGATTGGCGAACTTCCGCCACATGTCGCCGGGCATCTTGGACAGCAGCGCGCCCTTGCCGTGCACCACCTCGTCGTGGGACAGCGGCAGCACGAAGTTTTCGGTGAAGGCGTAGAGCATGGAGAAGGTCAGGCTGTCGTGGTGATAGGCGCGGTGCACGGGGTCCTTGGCGAAATAGGCCAGGGTGTCGTTCATCCAGCCCATGTTCCACTTGAAGGTGAAGCCGAGCCCTCCGGTGTAGATGGGACGCGAAACGCCGGGCCAAGCCGTGGACTCCTCGGCGATCATCATGATGCCGGGGAAATTCGAATGGGCCACGGTGTTCAGCTCCTTGAGCAGCTCGATGGCCTCCAGGTTCTCGCGTCCGCCGAACTCGTTGGGAATCCACTGACCATCGCTGCGCGAGTAGTCCAGGTAGAGCATCGAGGCCACGGCGTCGATGCGGATGCCGTCGATGTGGAACTCCTTGAACCAGTAGAGCGCGTTGGCCAGCAGGAAATTTTTGACCTCGTGCCGACCATAGTTGAAGATGTACGTTCCCCAGTCCGGGTGCTCGCCCTTGCGCGGGTCCTCGTGCTCGTAGAGCGCCGTGCCGTCGAAGCGCCCCAGGCACCATTCGTCCTTGGGGAAATGTCCCGGCACCCAGTCAAGGATGATGCCCACCCCCTCCTGGTGGCAGCGGTCGATGAGGAGGCGCAGGCCGTCGGGATCGCCGAAACGCGAGGTGGGCGCGAAATAATGGCTGGTCTGGTAGCCCCAGCTCTCGTCCAGCGGATGCTCGGACAGGGGCATGAACTCGATGTGGGAGAACCCGAGCTTCTTCACATAGGGGATAAGCTCATCGGCCAGCTCGCGATAGGTGAGGAAATGGCCATCGCGCCGCCGCCAGGATCCCGCGTGGACCTCGTAGACGGACTGCGGCTTGTTCAGCGGAGGATTGGCGGCCGCGCGTTTCGCCAGCCAGTCCGCGTCGCCCCACTCATAGCCTTCCAGATGAGTGGTGCGCGAGGCGTTGCCCGGCCGCAGCTCCGTGGCGAAGGCGAGGGGATCGGTCTTGTAGGTGACGCGGCCGTCCAACGCCTTCACGGCGAACTTGTAGAGTTCGCCCTCGGGCAGACCGGGCAGGAATCCGGCCCAGATTCCCGACGACCCCACGGGATACAGCGGGTGCTCCCGGCCCAACCAGTCATTAAAGGGCCCCACGAGGCTGACCTTGCGAGCGTTTGGAGCCCACACGGCGAAGCGATAGCCCCTCGCGCCGTTTTGTTCGTGCGGGTGCGCGCCGAGGATGCGGTAAAGATCCCAGTGCTCGCCCTTGCCAAAAAGATAGAGGTCGAAGGGTTCGATGAACACAGGCTGGGTCTGGCTCATGCGTGGCTCCTGGTTGGATGGACGCCCCGAGGTCGCGGACAGGGATCGCTGCGGACCGGCCGGCGCGCCGTCGGCTCGGAAACGCGCGCTTTCGTCCCACCTGTAACGCGATTGCCGATCGCGGACAATCACAGGGGGGGGACCGGCGCGGGCTACAGGAGCATCAGCTCGGCCAGGGGCGGCCAGGCGCGCAGCAGCGCCGCCATCTTGTCGTACCCGGCGGCGTCGGGGTGGATGCCGTCCGTGGCCAGCGAGGCCATGTAGGCGGCGTCCGCGGCGAGCGGCTCGAAAAAATCCGTGGTCGGAACGCCCAGGGTGGCGCAGAAGACGCGCAGCTCCGCGCCGATGCGTCTGGTGTCGGCTGCCCACGCCGGATCCAGCGGCGGCGGCGGCGAGACGTACAGCGTGCGGCCCAGGGCGGCCGCCTCGCACAGAATGGCCTTGCCGGCGGCGAAGGTCGAATCGCGGGGGAATTTGCGCTGCCCGTCGGCCGCGCCGAAGCTGAACACGAAAGCCATGTCCTCGCCCTTTCTGCGACGGCGGTCGGCATCGCCGCGCCAGCGGTTCACGAGGGTCACGGCGGCGTCGCCGCGCACGCCGAGGTTGTACACGGTGAGCGTGCGCGAGCGCGCGGAGTCCAGAGCGTAGCTGGCCTGGGTCAGCCGGCCCACCCAGCCCCCCATGGCCCGCTCGTCGCCGACGCCGAGCGTCAGCGAATCGCCAAGAAAACAGATGACCATGGCGCGCTCCTTCAACTCAGTTTGAGACGGGCGGTGATGGTCTCCACGCGGATGGCCACCACGGCCGTCTTATCCAGGACGCTCTCATCGTAGGGGAACTCGTCGCCTCCGGCGTACTTGGACATGATGACGCCAAGCCCGGCACGGCGCTCGACCGGGTCGGTAACGACGCGCACCCGCCCGGTTCCGATGACGCAACGGAACTTGTAACCCCACTGACAGGCCCTGTCGCCGGTCTTCATCTCCAGGTCGCACGCGGCGGAAAAGCCCACGGGCGTCCCCCGCTCCTCGGCCTTGCGCAGGGCCTCGAACTTGCGGCCCTTGCACGCCGACAGGAACAACACACCGTCGGCGTGGGCGAAGCTCACGGGCACGCTATACGGTCCCTCGGCATCGGCCAGCGCGAGGGTCATGAATTCGGCGCAGTCCAGAATATCGGCCACGGCGCCGGGGTCTCGGGTCACGTCTTTGCGCATGGGGGCTCCGCATGAAAGTTGAATGGACTCTTCCGTCAGGCTGCATATCCCGTTTGCCGTGGGGCTTCAAGAGCGCCCCTCCCGGCATTGCCAGACGGCCGCGCAGCGTTTACCTTTCCGGCAACCCAATTCAGGAGCTCGCATGAAATCCGCAATTCTGCTTTTCCTCGACCATCCGCTGCCGCTCATCGCCGGGCTCGGCCCGAACGACGCCCCCGATCCCCTTGCCCTGGCACTTGTGCGCGACACCCTGCGCGGGCTGGCCGACCTCGACGCCGACGTGTTCGCCTTCACCAACGACGAGACCGACAGGGACACCGCGCGCCGCGTGCTGGGCGATGCGGCCAAGGGTCTCAAAATCACGAGTCCCCACGGCGCCAACCGGCAAAAACGCCAACGTAACGCCTTCCGGCTGGCCTTCGCGCGCGGGTACGAACGGGTTCTGCTCCTGCCCAACGCCGCGCCGGACCTGCCGGTGCACGTGGTGCAAGGCGCGCTGGACTGGCTCAACTGGAAGTGTTGCAGTCTTGGCCCGGTGCCGACGGCCCCGGGCTCCGAGGACATGGACGGGGTCTATGCCCTGGGTTTCGACTTCGAGGGCTACACCACCGACGTGCTGGACCTGATCGACCAGGACCGCCCCAAGACGTGCGAACGGATGCAGAACCTGCTGGTTTTCTACGAGCGCAAGCTCAAAATGCTCCCGCCCTACTCGCCCGTGACCTCCCTCGACGAGGCGGCCGCCCTGGCCACGCGTTGCCGCGACACGCGCTTCGCCCGGCTGCCCTCGGTGCGCCTCGCGGCCGAGCGCGCGGGAATCTAGCTGTTGAGTCGCAAGGCGTTGTTCACTCCCGCGTCAATTCGGCTAGTTGGCTGTTTGTTTTGTAACGCATTGTAATTACAATAGAAGTTGCATTCATAGAGCCAGCGGGGCAACTCGCTGGCTCTTTCGTCTGAATTCGGATGGCCGGCGTCTGCCCCATGGCGAGGCAGCTCCCGCCGAGGACGGCCACCCACGCGGGGCCACCGCATTCGGAAGCCTGCGCCAGCCAGGGCTCCGGCTGGCGCAGCCACGGGAAGGGATTAGCGCTTCGTCATGGCGGCGCGCAGGTCCGCCTCAAGCCCGGCGTAGACGCCCGTCACAGCCTGCCGGAGCGCCTCAACCAGCGCCTGCGGCGTGCGGGCGGCGAGCGATGCGGTGCGGCGGTACTGCCGCGTGAACACGATACGCCGGCCCTCGGGGGCGTCCTCCAGCAGCAGGAACTGCATCTCCACCACTGCCTGGGGCGGATTCACGGCGAAGTCGCCATGCAGGGATGAGACGTTCCCCTCCAGGCTGTAGCGCGTGGGGGCCAGGCTCGCCGGCTCCACCACGTTGGCGAACACGCGCGCCGAGGACAACCACGCACGCAGGTCCTGCGTGAGCATGTCCGCCGGGGTGACGAAAAGCTGATTGTAAAAGTCCGCCGTCCAGGCCGAGGGCGCGGTGCGATACACCAGCTCGCGCCCGGCGTCGCGCGGGGCGACCTCCAGCCTGCGCACAAGCAGCGTTTCCGGCGTCAGCGCCGGCGTGGCCACGCCGGAGGCCGAGGCCGAGCGTGAAACCTCCAGCGCGTAGTAGTGCTTGTCCAGCGGCTGGCGTTGCAGCTTCACGCAGGCGGCGCACGCCAGCGCCAGGCACAGGATCGACAACGTCAAAGGGACAATACGGCGCATATGGCTGCCTCCGTCTATTTCGCGGCGCTTGCGGCGGCGTCCGCCGGCTTGCCGTCCATGGGATTCGCGTTGGGAACGGTGTTTTCGGAAGCGCCATCGAGCGAGGTTTTCGCCGGCGGCGGGCCGAAGAGCACGCCCGAGGGATAACGCTTGGCCTCGCCGGTGAGTTCGCGCAGATTCTCGATGAGTCCGCGCGCGCTTTCCAGAATGCCCTGCACGTTGGCCTGCTGCGAGGCGGAGAGCTGCTCCACCCGGCCGAGCACGGAGTTGAGCCGGCCTGCCGCGCCGCGCAGTTGCTCGATGGTCTCCCGCGCCTGCTTGAGCGCTCCGGGCATGGCCGCCAGCTGCCTGCGCGTCTCGGGATCGGTGGTGAAGCGCTCCAGCGCCCGCGCCGAGGCCTTGAGGCTGGCCACGGTCTCGCGCGAGTCGTGAACGAGCCGCACCGCGTCCGGTCCGGCGGCCTCGACGGTCTTGCGCAGGCCGGTCACGGTCCGCGCGGTCTCGGGCACGATGCGCCCGGCGGCGGGATCGGCGAGGATGGTGTTGAGCCGCGCGAGCAGCCGCCTGGCCTGATCGAGGGTGTCGGCCAGCCTGGGCCCCAGCACCTTGGGATCAGTGGCGTCGAGGAAGTGGCTGGCGCTGTCCGCGAAGCGCCGGAAGCTCCTCACCGCCTCGGGCAGCTCGGCCTTGTCCAGGCCGGTGAGGGTGCGGCTTATGCTCTGCACGGCCTGCTCGGCCTGCGAGAGCGTGCTGGGCGCGGCGGGAATATAGATGCTCGCCGGCTCCCAGTTGATGGGCAGCGGCGGGTTGTGGACGGGATCCACGTAATCCAGGCCCAGGAACAGCTGCCCAGTGAGGCCCTGGGATATGGTGCGCGCGCGCAGCCCCCGAGCCACCTCGGAGGCGGCCTGCTCCCTGGCGGGTTTTCCACCCATGGTGCCGAAGAAGTCGCGGTCCAGGGTGCACAGCACATAGACGTAGCGGTAGCCCGCGGCGTTTTGTCCGTACTTGCCGGAGACGAAGCCTATCTCCGACACGCTGCCGATGCGCACGCCGCGGAACTTCACCGCGGAGCCAACCTCCAGACCGTTGACCGACTCGTTGATGTAGGTCTCCATCTGATAGGTGCGCTGAAAGAGCTTGCCCGCGCCCAGCGCGAAAAGCACCACCAGCAGCAGCGCCACGCCAGCGATGACGAAGAGTCCGAGTTTGAAGTAGTCGCCGCCGCGAATGATCATAAGGTCGCCTCCACGCCCTCGGCCCCACCGGGCGAGGGCACGCGCGCGTCGCGATCGAAGAAGCGGCGCACGCGCGCATCGGTGCTTTTGGCGTGCATCTCGCGCGGGTCGCCCTCGGCCACAACGCCCTTGGCCTTGTCGTCGAGCAGAATCACCCTGTCCGCGATGGACAGGATGCTCGGCAGCTCGTGCGAGACGATGACGAAGGTGATGCCGAGCGTTTCCGCCAGACTGCGGATGACGCGGTCCAGTTCGGCGCTGGTCACGGGGTCCAACCCCGCCGAGGGTTCGTCGAGAAAGAGAATGGCCGGATCGAGCGCCATGGCCCGGGCGATGGCCGCCCTTTTGACCATGCCGCCGGAAAGATCGGAAGGCATCACGTCGCCGAAATCCTCCAGCCCCACGAAGGCCAGCTTCACGCGGCTCACGGCGTCGATGGCCTCGTCGGGCAGGTCCGTGTACTCCTCCAGCGGCAGGCCCACGTTCTGGGCCACGGTCATGGAGCCGAACAGCGCCCCGCCCTGGTACATCACGCCGATGCCCTTGAGAATGCGCAGACGCTCGTCGCCCTCGGCGGTCACGATGTCGCGCCCGGCGAGGCGAATGCTGCCGGCGGCAGGCCGCACCAGACCGATCATGTGCTTGAGCAGCGTGCTCTTGCCGCAGCCGCTGCGGCCAATGACCACGAACACCTCGCCGGGAGCCACGTCGAAGCTCACGTCGCGCAGGATCATACGGCGGCCGTAGGCGCAGGTGAGCCCGCGCACGCTGATGATGGATTCCGAGTCTCGCATGGCCTACCTTCCGCGCCTCACCTATCAGATCTTGAAGTAGTAGAACAGGACGGCGAACAGGCCGTCGGCCACGGTGATGAGCACCAGTCCGCTCACCACGGCCGAGGTGGTGGAGCGCCCCACGGCGCTGGCCCCGCCGCCCGTGCGCAGGCCGTGCAGGCAGCTCACGCCCGCCACCAGCAGACTGAAAACAATGATTTTGAACAAGCTGCCGAAAAGTTCCGTGTAATGCACGTTGGCGAACACGCGTGAGGTGAACGTGACCAGGGGGAAACCGATGGACAGCATGACCAGCGCGCCGCCAATGAGGCTGGCGAAATTGAAGATGATCGTCATGATAGGCACCACGGCCAGGGCGGAGAGGATGCGCGGCCCCACGAGGAAGCGTACAGGGCTTATACCCATGGTGGACAGCGCGTCCAGCTCCTCGTTGACGCGCATGGTGCCAATCTCCGCCGCGAAGGCCGAACCAGAGCGCGAGGCGAGCAGGATGGCCGTGACGAGCGGGCCCATCTCGCGGAACATCACCAGCCCGAGCATGTTCGGCACATAAATCTCCCCGCCGAAGCGCTCCAGCGTGATGACCGACTGAAAGCTCATGATGAGGCCCATGAGGAAGCCGATGAGCAGCAGAATAGGCAGGCTCTCCACCCCAATGGCGACGGCCGAATGCAGCACGTCGCCCCAGCGCACGGAGCGCGGGTGTGTCAGCGACCGCCAGACCACCAGCGAGCATTCGCCGATAAAGGCGACAACGGCGCGCAGGTCCGCCAGGATCTTGCGCCACTCCCGCACGCCGAACACGCGCACCGGCCTTCCCGGGCTCGCGGTGGGCGCGGCCTTCTCCGCCAGGGCCAGCAGCGGCGCATAGCGTTCCGGCAGGCCGGCGAGGGCGAACCGCGCGCCGGAGCCGCGCGCGGCGGCCTCAAGCGCCACCAGCAGCGCCAGCCCCGCGCCGTCCACATACTCCGAGCCCGAGAGTTCGACGCGCAGCTCACGCAGATCCGGCCGTCGCGCGGCCTCGAGCGCCGGCGTCCACAGCCGGGCCACGCCAGCCGCGTCCAACGCGCCAGAGAGGCGCAGGACCACAGCTCCGGGGCCGGTTTCGTCGAGGGCCAGCGCCCCGGTTTCAGACCGTTCTATTTTCCGCCGCATGGCTTCCTCGCTAGCCTAAAGCCCGGCGAAAGGCAAAGGGGACCACTTTGCATTGCCGTGGCGAATCCTTTACAAATTCCCCGGCAGCCACCTTGACATTTTTCGCAATTCAGAATTTTATTCTCAAAACGGAAGGACAGCAGAATGATCGACAAAATTGACCTCACGATCCTGCGCATCCTGCAGGACAACGGCCGCACCTCCAACGCCGATCTGGCCCGGGCTGTGGGCATGGCCCCATCGGCCGTGCTGGAGCGCATGCGCAAGCTGGAGCGCAAGGGCGTCATCCGCGGGTTCGAAGCCGTGCTGCGCCCCAAGGACGTGGGCTTCACCCTCACCGCCTTCACCTTCGTCCGGGCGGACGAAGGCGTGGGCACCCTGGACATCGGCAAGGAGCTGGCGCGCGTGCCGGGCGTGCTGGAGGCGCACTACACCGCCGGCCAGGACTCGTACCTGGTCAAGGTGCGCGCGCGCGACACGGAGCACCTGCAACTCATCCTGCAACAGTTCGGCGCCATCCCCGGCGTACGCGACACGCGCACCACCGTGGTCCTCACCACACTGAAGGAAACACGTTCCCTGCCCATCGGCGAAGAGGGGCAGGAGGGTCCGCCTCACACCGCAACGGGCGGCGGCAAAGGCCGCGCCAAGGAGTAGTCAGCCCATGGCCATCGACGCAAGCGCTCTCGACCCCAGGATCATAGCCAGAGGCAAGGAGTTCTTCCAGAGCATCGCCGGGGAGGCTCCATCCATCTTCAACAAGGGCTGGTGGACCGGCAAGGTCATGGACTGGGCCATGAGGAACGAGGACTTCAAGGTCCAGATGTTCCGCTTCGTGGACGTCCTGCCCTATCTCACCACCGGCGAGTCCCTCTCGCGGCACATCGAGGAGTACTTCGGCGACAAGGACGCCAACATCCCCGACGTGCTCAAGTGGGGCGCTGGCAAGACGGGCATCGGCGGTGGACTGGTGGCCATGATGCTCAACAAGGCCATCCGCTCCAACATCGAGGGCATGGCCCGGCAGTTCATCATCGGCGAGAACGTGGCGCAGGCCATGAAGGGCATCCGGCAGCTGCGCAAGGACGACTTCGGCTTCATCATCGATCTGCTCGGCGAGGCCCCCCTCAACGAGAAGGAATGCGACGACTACCTCGCCGGCTACATGGAGATTCTGGACTCCATCGCCGCCGAGTGCGCCAAGTGGGCGCCGCTGGGCGGGGGCAAGGGCGACCTCGACTGGGGCACCGCGCCCAAGGTCAACGTGGCCATCAAGCCCTCGTGCTTCGACTCCCAGGCCAAGCCCGTGGATCTCGAGGGCTCGGTGGAACGCATCTACAAGCGCGTCAATCCCATCTACCGCAAGATCAAGGCCATGGGCGGATTCATGTGCATCGACGTGGAGCAGATCCGCTTCCGCGAGATCACCATCGAACTCTACAAGCGTCTGCGCAGCGACCCCGAGCACCGCGACTACCCGCACCTGGGCATCGTCTATCAGGCCTACCTCAAGAGCACCGAGGCCGACGTGGCCGAGATCATCTCCTGGGCGCGCAAGGAAAACCTGCCCATCTCCATCCGCCTGGTGAAGGGCGCGTACTGGGATTACGAGACCGTGCTGGCGAAACAGAACGGCTGGGACATCCCCGTGTGGACGGTGAAGGCCGAGAGCGACATGGCCCACGAGCGCATCGCCCGCATGATCCTGCAGAACCACGACATCTGCCACTTCGCCTGCGCGTCGCACAACATCCGCACCATCTCCAACGTCATCGAGACGGCCAAGGCGCTTAACGTGCCCGACGACCGCTTCGAGTTCCAGGTGCTCTACGGCATGGCCGAACCCGTGCGCAAGGGTCTGCGCAACGTGGCCAAGCGCGTGCGCCTTTACTGCCCCTACGGCGACCTCATTCCCGGCATGGCCTACCTGGTGCGCCGCCTGCTGGAGAACACCGCCAACGAGAGCTTCCTGCGCCAGAGCTTCGCCGAGGGCGCGGCGATGGAGCGCCTGCTGGAGAATCCCGAGGAGACGTACAAGCGCGAGCTGACGGCCCAAAAAAATCCGGCCCCGCGCCGGACCGGTCCCGGCGGCTACCCCGCTTTCACCAACGAGGCCACGGTGGACTTCACCGTTCCCGCCGCCCGCGCCGGCATGAGAAACGCCCTGGCCAAGGTGCGCGCGAGCCTCGGCAAAACCTACCCGCTCGCCATCGGCGGCCGAAAGGTGACAACAACCGATCTGCTCGACTCCTACAATCCGGCCAAGCCATCGGAGATCGTCGGCCGCGTGTGTCAGGCCGGCGTCGAGGAGACGAAACAGGCGCTCGCCGTGGCCCGCAAGGCCTACCTGGAGTGGCGCGACGTGGCCCCGGGTGAGCGCGCCAAGGTGCTCTTCCGCGCCGCGGACATCATGCGCCGCGAAATCTACGAACTCTCGGCCTTGCAAGTGCTGGAGGTCGGTAAGCAGTGGGATCAGGCCCACGCCGACATAGGCGAGGCCATCGACTTCCTCGAATACTACGGCCGCGAGATGATGCGCCTGGGCGAGCCCAAGCGCATGGGCAACGCCCCGGGCGAGATGAACACGTACTTTTACCAGGGCAAGGGCGTCACCGCCGTCATCGGTCCCTGGAACTTCCCGCTGGCCATCAGCACGGGCATGTGCGCCGCCGCCATCGTGTGTGGCAACTCCGTGGTCTACAAGCCCTCGGGGCTGTCCAGCGTGGTGGGGGCGGGGCTGGCGCGCATTTTCAAGGAGGCCGGCCTGCCCGACGGCGTGTTCAACTACCTGCCCGGCCGTGGCTCCGTCATGGGCGACGCCCTGGTGGAGCACCCGGACGTGTCCGTCATCGCCTTCACCGGCTCCATGGAGGTGGGCCTGCGCATTCAGGAAAAGGCCGCGAAAGTCCAGCCCGGACAGGTGCAGTGCAAGCGCGTCATCGCCGAGATGGGCGGCAAGAACGCCATCATCATCGACGACGACGCCGATCTGGACGAGGCCGTGGTGGGCGTCATGTCCTCGGCCTTCGCCTTCCAGGGGCAGAAGTGCTCGGCCTGCTCGCGCGTCATCGTGCTCGACCCCATCTACGACCGCTTCGTGTCGCGGCTGGTGGAGTCGGCCAAGTCCATCCAAATCGGCCCGTCCGAGGATCCGGCGAACGCCATGGGTCCAGTGGTGGACAAGAACGCCCAGGCCAACATCATGAAGTATGTGGACATCGCCTGTTCCGAGGGCAAGACGCTCGTCAAACGCGACGAATTCCCGGCCGAGGGCTGCTACGTGCCGCTCACCATCGTGGAAAACGTCACCAAGGACATGCGCATCGCCCAGGAGGAGGTCTTCGGCCCCGTCCTCGCCGTCATGCGCGCCCACGACATCGACGAGGCGCTGGACATCGCCAACTCCACGCGCTTCGCCCTCACCGGTTCCATCTACAGCCGCAGCCCCAAGCACCTGGAGAAGGCGAAGAAGGAGTTCCGCGTGGGCAACCTGTACCTGAACAAGGGCAGCACGGGCGCGCTCGTCGAGCGGCAGTCCTTCGGCGGATTCAACATGTCCGGCGTGGGCTCGAAGTCCGGCGGCCCGGACTACCTGCTTCAGTTCATGGACCCGCGTCTGGTGTCCGAGAACACCATCCGGCGCGGCTTCGCCCCGGTGGCGGAAGGCGACGACTTGGTCGAATAGGCCTTTACCGGAATCGGAATGAGCATGGGCCGGAGGAGCGATCCTCCGGCCCTTCCCATCTCAATCGAAGGGGAACGGCGTGGCGAAGCGCTGGGCCTGGCTGACGGCGGCGGCCACCGCGTCCGCCCGGTCCGCCGCGGTCAGCCAGATGTGGTACAGTGGCGTGAGGGCGGCGAACCCGCGCGCCAGCGTGTCCGGCAGAGCCGGATTTTCCAAAGCCTCGCCGGGTTCGCCGGCGCGCATCATGCACACGTTGCGCCGGCGGAAAAGTTCGACCACGCCGGCCGGTTGCCCCTCGGGAACGCGCGGGCGCTTGTAGACTTCGCCCGTCAGTTCGTACCCGCCGGCCAGCGCGGCGCGGACCGCCGCCTCGTAGCCGTGGGGATCCTCCAGCGCCAGCTCGCGCAACGCGGCCATGGTCTTGGCGCCGGCGGCGTAGAAGCCCATGCCGTGGCGGAACATATCCGGGCCGAACTCCATGAAAAAGGACGGACGGACGGACCAGCGCTCGCTGCGGCGCTTGAAGGCCAGCCACTGGGTGCAACGGAAGGGCGACTTGTCGCGGGCGAAGCGCACGTCGCGCCGAATGCGCGAGACCACGCCGGCCGGCTCCAACGCCAACAAGGGGTCGAGCGCCGACATGACCGGGGCGAGATGCTCCGCCAGACGCAGGAGCGGCCCGCGCACAAACTCATCATACTCGGCCTTGCGGCCGGCGAACCAGGCCGTGGCGTTGTTCGCGGCCAACTCGGACAAAAAGGCACACGCCCTGGCGGGAATGAGGGGAATCGAGTCGGACATGGGAGGCTCCTGGGTGCGTTTCGCCCAGGGTCGCACAACGCCGGGGCGAGGTCCAGCCGCCGCGTTCCCCTTCACAATGCCGCCATGGTCCTTGCCAGCGGACCGGAAACCGGCCACAACACGCAAAGCGGCCGCGCGCCGCACCAAAGACCATATCGCCCCAAACGATCGAGGAGCCCATGCGCAAGCAGAGCAAAACCTACGACTATTCCGATCCCCGTCCGCCCAGCCGCTCGCAGAAGAAACGCGACAGCGCCGCCGCGCAGATCCTGGGCGGCAAGGTGGCCGAACTGCCCGAATCGGCGCTCAAACGCCTCGACCTGCCACCGGACCTCGAGCAGGCCATCCGCGACTACAAGGCCATGACCGGCCACGAGGCCAAACGCCGGCAGCTGCAATACATCGGCGCGCTCATGCGCGAGACCGACACGGAGCCGCTGGCCCGCGCCGTGACCGAGACCGAGGCCGGCAGCAAGGGGCTGGCGCGCGAGTTCCGCGCGGTGGAGGTTCTGCGCGACGCCCTCGTGGCCGGCGACGAGTCCGGCCTGGAGGAGCTGCTCGCCCCCGCGCCGGAGACCGAACGCAACGAGCTGCGCTGCCGCATCCGCACCCTGGCGCGCAACGCCCGCGCCGAGGCGGAAAAGAACAAACCGCAGCGCTCCGGTCGGGCGCTCTTCCGCCTGCTGCGCGACCTGCGCGAGGGCGTTGCGGCAATCGAGGGAGCCGCGCCCGCCGACGCGGAGACGGACGCCGGGAGTGATGACGGCCCCGAGCCCCCGGTGCGGGTCACCTTCTAGGGCGGGGACTTGACGTTTCGCCGCGAGCCCTTACCTTGCTTTCGACCCCGCACCGAACAGAGCAAAAGGAGCGCACCCGTGATCCACGAATACGCCGGCATCAAGACCGAACTCGAAGACCGCATCTGCCCGCACTGCCACAAACCCATGGAGCCGTGGCTGGCCCCTCCGGGAAGCGGTTGGGGCGTGCTCATGGTCTGCTTCAACAACGACTGCCCCCACTACAAGGGCTCGGACCACGAAATCGCCAACAAGCGCGACGACTCCCGCCTGGGCTGCCGCTACGCCGAGAATCCCGACAACAACTACACCCCCTTCAACCTCGTGGCCGTCTGCCTCTAGCCGGTTTCGACCTCGGACAAAAAGCGCCGTGGAGTGATCCGCGGCGCTTTTTTCATGTCCGCAGGCCAGGTTCGCCCTTGCAAGCGGTGATGACGAGGATTACATTGAGATCAAATAGCAACGATTCCTAACAATGGGAGCGTCGCCGTGAATCCCGATCGGTACAAGACCATTCTCGACAGCCTCTACGATGGCGTCTACATGGTCGATCACAACCGGCGCATTGTCTACTGGAACCGTGGGGCGGAGCGTCTCTCCGGCTACAAGGCGGAGGAGATCGTGGGCAAGAACTGCGCGGACAACTTCCTGCGGCACGTGGACGCGGCAGGCCACCAGCTGTGCAAGGGACTGTGCCCCCTGGCCCGCACGCTGCGCGATGGTGAATCCCGCGAGGACACCGTGTACCTGCACCACAAGCAGGGCCACCGCATGCCCATCTCCGTGCGCATCGCTCCCCTGCACGACGAATCCGGCGAGATAACCGGCGCGGTGGAGGTCTTCACCGACATCACCGCGCGGGAAAACATCCTCTGCGAGCTCAACGACCTGCGCCACCAATCCCTGCGCGATCCGCTGACCGGCCTGGGCAACCGCCGCGCGGCGGAGGAGGAATTCCAGCGTCGCAGCCTGGACCTGCAACGCTATCAAATACCTTTCGGATTCTTCTTCATCGACGTGGACCACTTCAAGGCCGTGAACGACGCCCATGGGCACGAGACCGGCGACCGCGCCCTGGTCATGGTGGGCAAGACGCTCGTCAGCGCGCTGCGCGCCGTGGACACGGTCTGTCGCTGGGGTGGCGAGGAGTTCCTGGCCATCGTGCCCAGGATGGACCCGGCGACGCTGGCCATCGTGGGCGAACGGATGCGCCGGCTCGTTCAGTCCTCCAGCCTGCCGCTGCCGACCGGTGGGGAACTTGTCCTCACCGTGTCCATCGGCGGAGTCATGGCCGACGCCGACGACTCGCTGGATTCGCTGGTGGCCCGGGCCGACGCCATGATGTACGAGGCCAAGCGCGGCGGCCGCAATCGCTGCTCGCTCGACTGCGGCGAAACGGGGGACCTCTAACCGACCAGCGCAGCCAGTGAGGTGAGGGCGTCACGCCCCACGCCCACGGCCAGCCCCCACATCACCAGACACACCAGGGCGTCCAGCGCGCGCCAGGCTGCTGGCCGGCGCAGCAGCGGGGCCAGCAGCCGCCCGCCAAGACTCAGCGAAAAGAACCAACTCGCCGAGGCGCACGCCGCACCCACGCCGAAGGCCGGGCGGGCGTCATGGGGCAGCCGCCCGGAAAGCCCGCCGATGAGCACGATGGTGTCCAGCAGCGCGTGCGGATTGAGCAGACTCACCCCCAGCGTCGTCAGCACGATAGCGCGCGCGTCCGGCGCGTCCCCCTGGACATCCGCCGTCATGCACTCGCCCGCCATCGCGCCGCGCAGCGCCCGCAGACCATACACGGCCAGGAACGCCGCTCCGGCCAGACCGAGCGCTCCAGCAAGCGCCGGGCTCCCCGCGATGAGCCCTCCCACACCGCCCACGCCAGTGGTGATGAGCAACGCGTCGCAAGCCGTGCAGACCGTGGCCACCAGCCACGGCCGGTGGCTTCGCGCGCCCTGCGTGAGCACGAAGACATTCTGCGCGCCGATGGCCACGATGAGCCCGGCGCTGAGGGCGAATCCCTGGGAAAATGCGGCGATCTGTCCGGCGTTCAAACGGTTTCCTCCTGGCGCTTTCGCGCACGCCCGCAGTCCTATCCGCCGTTCGGCCATGCAGTCCAATTCATTATTTACGTTTGTTATTAATTTTGCTAATGATAGTCCATGCTGGATTACAAACTCGTGGAGGCGCTGGCCGCCGTCATCGACGAGGGGGGCTTCGAGCGCGCCGCGCGACGGCTCAACATCACGCAATCGGCCGTGTCGCAGCGCATCCGGCAATTGGAGGAGGCGCTCGGCGGGCCCGCGCTTACGCGGACGCAGCCGCCTGCGCCCACCAATCCCGGCCGCCTGCTGCTGCGACACGCCCGGCGCGTGGGCCTGCTGGAGTCCGAGCTGGCACGCGGATTGGGTCTGGGCGCGTTCACCGCCGGTGGGGCTTCCGAAAACTGGCGCACCGTGGCGCTGGCCGTCAACGCGGACAGTCTGGCCACATGGTTCGTCGGCGCGGTGCTGCCGGTGCTGACGCGCGGCGGCCTCGCCCTGGATCTGCGCGTGGACGATCAGGAACGCACCCACGAAATGCTGCGCGCGGGCGAGGTGGCCGGCTGCGTCAGCACCCGCCCAACGGCCATGCAGGGCTGCCGGATGACACCACTTGGCCGCATGCGTTACTTCTGCGCCTGCTCTCCGGCCTTCGCCGCGCGCTGGTTCCCATCCGGGCTCGATCTCGAAGCCGCGCGCCGCGCCCCCGCCGTGGTCTTCAACCGGCGCGACACCGTGCATGACCGCTTTCTGACCGCGCGCCTGGGCGAAAGCCCCCGGCAGGCTCCGCGTCACCATGTGCCGGACTCCGAGCGCTTCGTCGACTTCGTCGCCGGCGGCGCTGGCTATGGACTCATTCCACATCCGCAGGCAGCCCCGCGTCTCGCCTCCGGCGCGCTCGTCGACCTCGCCCCCCAAACGCCCATGGACGTGCCGCTCCACTGGCACTGCTGGAACATCCCATCCCCCACTCTCGACGGGCTCGCCAGCGCCCTGCGCGGTGCGGCCCGGCGCGAGCTTCTTCCCCCGGATCACGCCGGAGGAACGTGACTCGATTTGACAACCTCTTGCCATCATCATGGCAAGGTCATACCATAGGGGGGTGTGGTGCGAATTCCCTCGCATCGCCGACACCGACACCAGAAGGAGCTGCCATGATCACCAGCACCAGCATGCCCGAAAAGTTCCAGGTCAAATTCACCGATGGCAAGCACGAGGGGCTGGCCGACGCCCCGGTCGAAATGGGCGGGAAGGCCGAAGGCTTCAAGCCCCCCCTGCTGTTGGAAGCCGCCCTGGCAGCTTGCGTCAACGTCGTGCTGCGCCTCGCCGCCGAAAAACGCGGCATCCCCCTCGACGGCGTCGAGATCAAGGTCTCCATGAATCAGGAAAACAAGGGCGAGACCGTCTTTGAATACCATGTGGACATGAAGGGCTCCCTCTCCACCGAACAGCGTGAGACCCTCATGCACGCCGTGGCCGGCTGCCCCGTCAAAAAGATTCTGAGCGGGGCCATTTCGTTCAAGGAAGTGTAGGGGAACAGGGGGATTTGCCCCCACGGCCTCGGGACCGCGAAGAGATCGGGGGCTCCGCCTCTTCTCCTGCGGAAGAGTGAAGAGATCGGGGGCTCCGCCCCCGTGTCCCCCCCGCCAAAGGGCGTTCGCCCTTTGGGATCCCTCTGCCGTGGCGAATCCGGTCCGGCTCCGCCGTCCCGGATTCGCCACGGAAAGCATTCCCTAAACCGACAAAATCCACCGCGTTCCATACACAGAGATCCGCGCAGCGCCAGATGCGAGGGGTATGAGGGGACTCGGGGGAATCATTCCTCCCCGATAGCTCAGTGGATGTATTAAATTAATTTCCAAAGGCGTACACAACCGTCTGGCATAATGGGGCTTGCCATTTTCGCGTTTTCCCTTGCGCCCTGAGGATTTTCCTGGCTGTCTTTCGCCCGGATCGCTATAATGGCTAGCAAGAAAAAACCCAAAACTCCCGCAGCACTCCCTCGCCCCATGGGCAAAGCGTACGCCTACATCCGCCTCTCCTCGTAAGCGCAAGCCACCGGCGACGGTGAACGCCGGATGTCCGAGGCTTCCATGCCGCCGCACTTCGGCTTCCACTTATAGAAGGTGGCGCGGCTCATCCCGTGCTCGCGGCAAATGCCCGTGACGGCCCGGCCCCCCTCGGACGCTTTCAAAATCTTAACAATTGGGAACTCCGTGAACCTAGTTTTGCGCATATGAAACTCCTGCTCCCTGTTTGGACCAGAAGTCTTTCTTGGCAATGGACCTAGGTTACGGAGACTTTACAACGAGCAGCAGCGAGACCGACGAGAGCTCCATATCCATTGGCTATGATTCCGATACCAGCTTGGATACGGACCGGTGGATGGACCCGAAGTACGCGTACGAGCTGGACGACATTTACCATGGAGCTGACCCGCCGGGATTCTTTCAATCACTCAATTATTGCAGATCAGCCTCATGGTTGGCCGAGCGGAGGTTGCGCCCCCCGTGGACGAATCCGCCTCCTTACGACAGCTTGAAAGCAAAGGTTACGCGGAATCCTCCTTGCCGCCTGCGCGGTTCAGCATCAGCGCGTGGTAGACCTCGGAAATAAATGTCTCCGGCTTGAACTCCGTTTTTTCCATCACCCTGGCCACCAGGCCATTGAGCTTGGCCCGGTCCGCAGCGGTCAGACGCTTGGCAGTAAGCGCCAGGATGGGAATGGCCGCCGTGTCTGCCCGGCCCTTAAGGGCCTGCACCACATCGAAGCCCGAGACCTCGGGCATCATCAGATCGAGCAGGATCAGGTCGAACAGTTCCCGGCGGGCGATGTCGATGGCCTCTCTGCCGCCATAGGCCCGTTCCACACTGAAGCCTCGTCCTTGCAGCAGCGTCGAGAGGATTTCCAGCGCCTTCGGATCGTCATCAACAACCAGCACCTTGGGCGTCTGCTTGCCGCCCTTCCGCAGACCCAGCGCCAGCAGGGCCCGACCAATGCCCTCTGGGGAAAGCGGTTTGGGCAGCAATAAGGAGGCGCCAAGCTCCATGCCCAGATGCTCATCGGTCCCATCGGACAGACAGACCACGGGGATGCGCGCCAAGTCGGGCATGGCCTTGATGCGTGTCATGAACGCCGCAACTCCCCCCCGCGAGGCCTGCACATCCAGAAACATGACGTGGGGTCTGAACTCGTTGGCGAAGTCCGCTGCTCCTTCAAGGCTCTCCGCGCGGACAGCCTCCAAACCCTCGGCTGCGAGCACCTGAATCAGGGGCTCCACGCTTTCGGTAAAGGCACCGGCCACCAGCGCCCGGAACCTTTCGTCCGTCATCTGGCTTCGAGGGCTTGTCTGCGCAGGCGGGGCGTGCTTGGCCCGCTCCAGGCCGTAGGGCAACCATACGAAAAAGCTGCTCCCTTTGCCTTCCTCGCTTTGCACGCCCACGCCGCCACCGTGCAACTCCGCCAGTTTGCGCACCATGGCCAGGCCCAATCCGGTGCCCTCGCGAATCCGCGAGATGCCGCTCTCCAATTGGCTGAAGGGCTGAAAGAGCCTGGGCAAGTCTTTCGCCGGGATTCCAATGCCGGTATCCGTCACCTCTATTTCAAGAAATTCCTGATCTTTGGGCTCCGGCAGCAAGGTTCGTATGCCATTTGGCAGGTCGCGGGCCGCCTGTTCTGCGTTCACACGCTGGGCACGCAAGCGCACCGCGCCGCTCTCCGGGGTGAACTTCACGGCGTTGGAGAGCAGATTGAAGAGAATCTGCTTGACCTTGCGGGCATCGGCCCGAAGCACGCCAAGGTCAAGGGCGGGTTCGCAGCGAAGGTCAATGCTGTGTGCCCCTGCCTTTTCCAGAACAATGGACAGGCTGTCGCACAAGACCGTGGAGATCTCCAAGGGTTCAATGTCCAGCTCCATGCGCCCGGCCTCCACCTTGGACAGGTCCAGGATGTCGTTGATGAGCGACAGCAAATGCCGCCCGCTGTCTAGAACCTGCTCCACGTACTGCTTCTGCCCAGGGTCGAGATCCCCGCGAAGGCCGTCCAACAGCACCTCGGAAAAACCAATGATGGAGTTGAGCGGGGTGCGCAGTTCGTGGGACATGTTGGCCAGGAACTCCGATTTCAAGCGGTCGGCCTCCTCCAACTGCCCGTTCTTGATGTTGATTTCCTCGCCGCGTATGCGTAGCTGATTGGATAAGAGCTTCATCTCGTCAAAGAGCTTCAGATTGTGCAGGGCAACGCCCAGCTGCCCGGCCAAGCGGTCCACGAACGCGCGTTCCCGCTCTGAAAGCGAACGCGTGGCGGCCAGCACCAGCACGCCCTGGCGGCGCTCCTGATAGGCAATGGGAGTAACCAGCAAAGCCTTGGGCTTGAGGGCAAACAGGCCGGTCTCAATGACCAAGGTGTTGCGCGGGTCCAGGTCATCGACCCAGATGCTCCGATTCTCCTGCGCGGCTTGCCCCACCAGGCCTTCCCCTTCGGCGATGTCTTGCGCAAGACTCTCTGGAACGCCTCTCGCCGCCTCACGGTGCAGCACGCCAGTCCACTCGTCGTACAGATAGACAGCGGAGACAGGAAACGGATGTTTTTCCGCCAGGGCGTTCAGGGTGCCTTGCAGGATCTCCTTGCGGTCAAAGGAGGCGTTGAAGATGTCGAGCACCTTGCCGTGTGTCAGCTCGAACTTACCCGCCTCGGCCAGCACCTGCTCGATCTGCCGCGCGGCGCTGATGTCGCGGGCGATGGTGGAGATGGTGACCCCGAGAGGCGAGCGGTGGGCGATGACCACCTGCGACACGGGAATTTCCTTGCCGGTGGGGGAAAGGAAAGCCCCCTCCCCGGTCCAGGAGCCGAGCTTGAGGGCCATGGGGATGATCTCGGTCTCAAGCTTTTCCAGGGACCATGTAGGCTTGATTCTGGCGATAGGAAAGGATTCCCCGGGTTTCAGGGCGTTCAGGCCCAGCTTGGCGCATCCCGCCGGGTTCAAGTAGCTCACGCGGCCATCAAGCCCGGCAATGGACAAGATATCCGGCGTGGCCTCCATGATGTCCGTGAGGGTGGCGCGCTCGGCCTCCACCCCTTGGCGGAGCTGATATTCTCGACGCAGGCGCAGCAGGGTGAACAGCGGAAAAGCGGTGATGATGCTCAGCAGGGCAATGAGCACAAGGCGGGTGTTCCGGCTTCTGTCCAACTCCAGAACCTTGCGCTCCGTCAGCAATTGGTGCTCGTCGCGGCGCATCTCGTGCAGCACCTTGTCGAGGTTGTTGCCCACCAGAACGCCGTCGGTCATCACACGCGCCACTTCAGCCGTTTCGCCCCGTCGGTAGGCATCCTCAAGCCTTCGGGAAGCGGCCATCCTGCCGTCAAGGGCTTTCTGAACCGTTTGCAGGCGTTCCTGCTGGCGCGGATTATCCGCCGTAAGCGTCTTAAGCGTGTTGATAATTCCCTGCCATTGTTTCCAAACCTCGTCGCGGCGCAAGAGGTGCGCTCTGTCGCCAGTAAGCAGATACGCTTGAAGATTGGTCATTATCTGGTCTTGGGCTCGCTGCCCGGCTTCAATGTCGGCCAGCACCCTGTAGGTGTGCTCAACCCACTCCGAGGCCTCGTCGGCCCGGACCGAAGAACGCCAGGCAAGGGTTCCCAGCCCAATGGCCACCAGCAGCACCAAACTGGCGCTGAGCACGATCTTGCGTTCCAGACTCCACATGTTCATGCTCCTGAGGTTGGTGCCGGGTACGTGGTGGCGGCGTCATCTTGGCCGGCGGATCCTGGGCGCACGGGCAGGCGGAACTCCAGACGGCTGCCAAGGCCGGAGGTGCTCGCCAGCACCACCTCACCGCCTTGCAGACGCGCCAAGCCACGGGCCAGCGCCAGGCCCAGAGCAGCGCCCTGCGGGGCCGGAGCATGGGCGGCCCCTTGCCGGGCAAAGGGCGTGAACATGTCCGGAACGAAGTCCGCCGGAACGCCGGGGCCGGAGTCCTCAACGCTGAGCTCCAGCATTTCTGTTCCGCTCTTCCAAAGCCTGTGCCCGCTCACATGCACCTTCCCGTTATCCGGAGTGAATTTCACGGCATTGCCGAGCAGCACGAACAGCACCTGCCGGAACTTTGCCTCATCAAGGGAGGTCTCCGGCTCCATCTCCGGCCCAAGGTCCAGCTCCATGGTGATGTTGTGGTGCAAGGCCTTCTCCCGCAGCATCTCAACCGACGCCCGCAGGAGCCCGGCCGGGGAGGCGGGGTCAAGGCTCAATACCGTGTCCCCGGCGTCGAGCTTGGCCAGCTGGAGAATATCGGTGAGCAGGGCCAGCAGCCGCAGCCCGGAATCCCGGATGGTGGCCACGTACTCGTCCTGCTTCTCTGTCAGCTCGCCGAAGTAGCGGTCCTGCAGCACCTCGGAAAAGCCGATGACGGCATTCAGCGGGGTGGTCAGCTCGTGGCTCATGTTGGCCAGAAATTCGCTTTTGACCTGGCTGGCCGCCCTGGCCGCGAGAAGCTCCTCCCGCAGCTCAAGCTCAAGCTTCTTGGACCGGGAGATGTCCAGCAGATAGCCTACGATCTCTGCTGGCTTGCCTTCGGCACCCGGCACCAGGGCCATCGTGTCGAGAAACCAGGAATATTCGCCTTGCGGCGGGCGCAGGCGGTATGCCATGCAGCACTCGCCGCGCTCCGGCAGGCTCGCCAGGGCTTGGGCGGCCAAGGGCGCGTCGTCCGGGTGCAACCCGGTGCCCCAGAACTCCCGTTCCGCCACCAGCCTGCCCGGCTCCCAACCGAACACGCCCCCTGTGTTTCCGCAGGCGGAGGTGAAGTCGTGGCTCCCAGCCGAGTTGCGGGTGTATGTAAGCACCGGCGCCAGATCGTGGATGCGCCGATGCCGCTTCTCTTTCTCGCGCTCCGAGAGCATGGCGCGGCCTGGCTCAGGCTGCTGGGGGAAAGGGCTCATAGGCGTTTTCAAAGGTGTCTCTGAGGCGCTCATAGGTCTCCTCGAAGGTGCTGGCGATGTTTTGGAAAGCCGCAAGGACATGGGGATCGAAGTGGCCGGGCCTGGTCCTGTCGTCGCCCTGGGTCATCACGTGCATCGCCGTGGCGTGGTCAAAGGGCAGCTTGTACACCCGCGCGTTGCGCAGGGCGTCGTACTGATCGGCTACGGCAACGATTCTGGCTTCCAAGGGTATGGCCTCGCCGGACAGCCCGGCGGGATAGCCCGAGCCGTTCCACCGCTCATGATGGTTGAGGGCGATATTGTGGGCCATGGCTAGACGGGCGTTGTTGCCCAAAATCATGGCGCCGTACTGGGGGTGCAGCTTCATCACCTCATATTCCTCCGGGGTCAGCATGCCCGGCTTGAGCAGAATGGCGGGGGGAATATGGATCTTTCCCACATCGTGCGTCAGAGCCTGTACCCGGATGGAGCGGATGAACTTGCCCGGCAGGTCAAGCTCCCTGGCCAAAAGCGCACTGTATTCCCCCACGCGGTGGATGTGGTTGCCGGTGTCCTCGTCGTTGACCTCCGAGGCACGGGCCAGGGCCTGTAGGCTGTAGTCGAAGGCGCCGGAGACCTCGTTGATCTGCACGTAGATTGTTTTGAGCAGCAGTGTGTGCGTGACGATTGCGTTGATCACGTCGGCGTCGTAGCGGGTGATGGCACGCTGGTAGTTGAGGACCAGCAGGCACAGGTCGTCGCTCAGGAAGCAGAGCATGTTGTGCACCAAAATCTGGCTTTCCTGGAGCTTCGTCACCACACGCCCTATTTCTTCGCCCTCCAACTCCGGCCCGGAAAAGGAGACCACCCGCGCCGACTTGCCCTCCGGCAGGTTCAAAAAGGCTTCGAGATTGAGTTTCAGAATGGCACGTTGCAGCTTGCCCGTGCCATGCGCATAGTTGTACCAGCGCCAGGCCTTGCCGCCGATGTTGAGCCCCGCCACCACCTGTGTGGGTTTGTCCGGGGCCACTGCGTGGCCGATGGTCAGGTCAACCACCTTGTCCAAGGCCAACAGCAGGTCGAATTTGAGGGGGTCATAGGTCCTGGCGATGACCCGGCCGAACGTGGTGATTTGGCTGATGTTGGCATAGGCGCCCTTGAGTCGGTCGCTTAAATCCTTCACCTTGAGCAACATGTTGACCCGGGCGAGAATTTCAACCTTGTCAAAAGGCTTGGACAGGAAATCGTCCGCTCCGGCCTCGATGCTCTTGATGCGGTCGGCCTTGGCCATGAGCGCTGTGACCATGATAACCGGAATGTCCTGCGTCGCGGGGTCCTCTTTGAGGGCCCGACACACGGCATAGCCGTCCATGCCTGGCAACATCACATCCAGCAAAATCAGACTCGGCTGATACTCCACGGCCGCGGCCAGCGCCCTGGGGCCGTCCGCCGCCTCCACCACCTCAAAGCCACGCGGGACAAGCACAGCCCGCAACAGGTCACGGTTGTTCTTCTCGTCGTCCACGCACAGAATGACTGCGGCGGCCATGGCTATTTCCCTCCAATGAGTTCCTCAACCAGTTGGGGTAACCTCCTCGTGTCCAGTGGTTTTGACATGTACTCGTCAAAACCGCTGGCCAGTATCCGCTCGCGGTCGCCTTTCATGGCGAACGCGGTGAGGGCGACGGTCTTGATATTCCTGGTGCGCGCGTCTGATTTCAGCGCCTCGCCAGCAGTAAGCCCGCTCATTACCGGCATTTGAATGTCCATGAAGATAAGCTCCGGCAGGTGCTCACGGGCCATGTCCAAACCCTCGCGGCCATTAACCGCCTCAAGCACCTCGTGGCCGTAATGGTGCAGAATGTCTCTGAGCAGCATCCTGTTTCTTTCATTGTCTTCAACGATGAGTATCTTTGCCATATTCATCCTATGGGTTCCTGAAAGACTTCCCGCGGTGGGCGGCGCCCTTGGAGCGGGCACCTGATTATGCGCCGGGCATCAAATCAATTCCGTCCATCATGCCGCTTGCCCTCAACCTTGTCTCTGGCGTTCGCTTTCCTTCGCTTTTTCCGGAGTGGTTACAGGTGGTTCAACTCTTGTCGGCTACAGCCTACCGGTGAGCAGCAAAAACAACACGATGAGGGCAACGAGGCCGAAGCCTCCGCTTGGGCCGTAGCCCCAAGTGCGGCTATGCGGCCAAAGGGGGATGGCTCCCAGCAGGGCGAGCACCAAAACGATCAGAATGATGAAGCCAAGATGCATGACCGGGTCCTTTTATTGCTGGCGGCGATGCTGACCTGGGGGCCCCGTCGTCTATAAGACGCTGAGGTCTCCCACCTTCGCCGCCGCCCATTGCAGGTTTGAAATGCACAAACGCCCTGTTCACACTGTCCACGCTGTGCCCCGGCTCACCGGGGGCCTCCCTTCTGCGATGATCCCATGATGACTTGAAACAGTTTGCGCACCGATTCCTTGTCCACCGCTGTTCCACACCGTGCCTGGGATAATGGTGCCCCGGCCCCCCCTGCGCGTACCCGGGACCTGGAGCTGGTTGCAATTCAGCCAACAGTGAGATTGTTGACCACCGCCTTCACACCATGCACATCACTCACAAGCTTTTCCGCCAGATCCTTTTCAGCGGCGTTGTCGACCTCGCCGCTGAGGGTGACAAAACCGTTCTTCGTTTCAACGCCGGCATTCAGGGCGCTGGTCGAGCGGTGTGAAAACAGCGTCGCCTTGACCAGGGCGGTTATTGACGCGTCATCGACGGTTTCATTCAGCGCATCCGACTTCTTGCCCCTTGGGTTCTGATTCTTCTTCAACACGGTTATGGAAATGGTCATTTTGTTGGCAACGCTTGTGACGCCGTCAACATCCTTGACGTATTCGGCAGTCAAATCCTTTTGGGCGGCGCTTGTGGCCTTGCCCCGCAAGGTGACGGCGCCGTTCAAGGCGGTGACTTTCGTTGCCATGGCGTTCACATTCTTATGGAACAGCAAGGTCAGCTTCACCTTGGTGATAAGCCAGGCATCCGAGCCGACGGCAGGGCCTCCGCTTTTCAGGCTCAGCTGATTGTCCACACTTTTCACGCCGGGCATGCCAGCCACGGTATCGCGGGCAAGCGCCTTGTGGGATTCCTCCGCGACGGTTCCGGTCAGGGTCACGTCGCCCGCGTTGGATGCCACCTTGATGTCGTCATTTTTGAGATATGTTCTAAACACATAGGTCTGCGCTGCCGTGGCTGCGATGCGGTCATCCGTGACAGAGGCCAACAGACTGGCGTTGTTGAGCAACGAGCAAGACATGGTCACCACCAGTGCCAAGACGAACATGCATTTTTTCATGTTGATTTCCTTCTCGACGTTTCGATGTTGCAACCGGGAGCCCGGAACGGTTTCGCCGCTTTCAGGCTTAAATTCGCGGAGGGACCTCCGCAGGCCCCCGGCACATTCTTGTCGCTTGTTTGCCTGCGCGATTTACTGCTTTACCTTGATATTGATGTCGTTCTTCACGCTCTTCACGCCCTTGACCGTGGCCGCCAGCTTCGCAGCGGTATCGGCCTCGGCCTGAGAACCGACAAAGCCGGAGAGCTGCACAACGCCCTTGAAAGTCTCCACGCTGATTTCAGAGGACTTCAGGTTCGTATCCTTGAGCAGCGTTGCCTTCACCTTGGCGGTGATGGCCGCGTTATCAACGAACTCGCCCGTGCCTTCCGTGGTCGCCGTGCCGGCGGTCTTGATCTTCACGTCATTGCGCACCTCGGTGACCCCCTTGACCTTGCGGGCCGTCTCCGCGGCGGTGTCTATCTCGGCCTGGGAGCCCACAAATCCGGAGAGCTGCACAACGCCCTTGAATGTCTCGACGTTGATTTCAGAGGACTTCAACGAAGGGGCCTGGAGGATATCCGTCTTGACCTTGGCCGTGACGGCGGCGTCATCGACAACTTCGCCGGTGCTTTCCTTATTCGGGGTGGAGGAGCAGCCAAATGCGACGGCCAAAAGCGTCCCAAGGCACAGCAAGGAAAATCTTTTACACAACAACATACATTTGCTCCTAGGGAGAAAACTTACACGGTTACGGTAGATGAACGATACAGGTTGAAGAATGCGCACTCCCACGGCTCAGCGCCGTCAGAGAAGATGCTTTTGGCCGCACACCCGGCAGATGCTGCCGCTTGTTTCCGGCGGGCTTTCCACACGGGGACAGCGTTTAAACAGAGAGGTCCGATGTCTTCCGAGAACGCGCTGGAAGAATTGCTCCGCAAAGCGCCGCCGATACAGACGCAGATCGAGAACCAAAAAAGCGGCCCCAATGACGGCGGCCGCCATGCCCCCCCGCAACCCCGTTCCACCGCCGTTGGCAAAGCGGAACAAGAAGCCTCCGAGCAGCGCACCAAGACCGCCGACCGAGAGGTCACCGAGGAAACCATACCCTCCGGCATTCCGCAGGACGTTTGCCAGCAGTCCCACGGTCAAGCCTATCAAGATAAACAGCAACATGAGGTTCATTGGACACTCCCTCCTCAGAGATATGAGCTCAAAAATTCGCACGGATTTTCCCCGATGAACGCGAGAACAATTGCCGTTGGCCGGCATGTGACGCTTCGTGTCGGCTTGCCCGCGGCTCCGTTTCATCCAGTGAGCAGGGCACGCACAGCTCTATCGCTTCTCGCCGGAAGCCCTGCCGCCCCCTAGCCGCGCGCCTCAAGAAACGCGATGGCCTTGGGAAGATCCGCGAACTGATGGATGATGTAGTCAGGCTCCGCCCTTTCGAATTTGTCCCGACCCTGATTTGAGGAGAAGTAGATCGTCCGCAGATCGAGCTGCTTGGCCCCATAAACATCGCGGAACATGTCGTTGCCCACGAACAGCGCGTCGCAGGGCTCCAGCCCCAGGCCGTCCAGCGCCGCCCGGAAGATCCGCCGGTCTGGCTTGCGGAAACCATAGTCTCCGGAAACGATGATGGGCTTGAAGTAGTGATCTATGCCCAAGGCGCGCATCTCCGGCACGGCCCAGGCGCTTTGCGCATCCGACAAGGCGGCCAACTTGTAGCGTCCCGCAAGGTCGTCGAGAATGTTTTTGACTTCTGGATAGAGCCGCAAGCGGAAGCGGGAGATGCCCCGGTACATTTCCGCCAGCACTAGGGGCAAAACGGCCATTTTCTCATGTGGCAGAGCTTGGCAGGCCTCCGGCCTGCGTTCCATAAACTCCCGCCACAAGGCAACGGCGTCGACTTCGGGGAAGTTCTCGGCGCTGTCGCTGCGCTGGCCTTCCATGAGCTTGAAGTATTCGTCGCGCAGGTCCCAGCGGTGGATGTGTATTCCCTGGTAGGTCAGAAAATGGCTGATGCCGCGATAGATCTCCTCACAGCCTTCATCCGTATGGATGTTGATGAGGGTGCCGTTGATGTCGAAAATGATGGCCTTTACGTTCATGGCAATGCCCTCAGTGTTTGTTTGGCTTCTTGGACAAGGCGCCAGCGGTAGTCCGGGGCGATCCATGAATTGCGGGCGATGCGCAGCAGGGTGATGCCGAGGTAGAAGGGCACGCGCCGCGTGATGGCCGCAAAAGCGCGCTCACGGTCCGGCAAGTGGCAGCAGTATTCCCATAGGAAATGCCCGATGAAGGGCTCGGCGGCGGCGGGGTCGCCCATGCCCTGGCAGAAGAAGTGCTTCAGCTCGCCGCAGAGCCTGCCCAGGTCGAACACGCGGTCGGCCCACTGCATGCGCTCCAGGTCGATGGCCATGACGTTTTGGCCCCGGCCAAACAGGAAATTGGAAGGGGTGACGTCGCCATGCACCAGCACAGCGCGGTCCTCCCACATGATGCCTTGCGAGCGCCAAGCCTCGCGCAGGGCGTACAGCTCCGCAGCCAACCCGCCGCCGAGTCCCCGTGTGACGGTGAGCGAGGTGATGAGCCGCCCCATGTACGCGCAGGGGTCTGAGAAGGTCACCGGCCAGTCCTTGGCCGTGCGGCCATGCAGGGTGGCCAAAAACCACGCCAGGGCGGTGAGCTTGCGAAAGAGCCTGTCGCGTCGGCCCAGGAAGATCGCGTCGTTGATGACCGCGCCCAGCACGTCGCCGTCGAGGTATTCCATCACCAACAGGCCGCCCAGACTGGCATTGAAGCCCAAGGGCCGCACCACATAGTGCGGTGCGTGGGCAAACCCGATGGAGCGCAAAAAAATAAGGTTGTTGAATTCGGTTTGGCCTGTTTCCAAGGCTTGGCCGGAGGGGTCGTGGTGCGCGGGGTAGAACTTGCCTATGAGCCGGGCGCCGCTGTGTT
Source organism: Desulfocurvus sp. (assembly GCA_020692325.1). Classification (GTDB taxonomy): domain Bacteria; phylum Desulfobacterota; class Desulfovibrionia; order Desulfovibrionales; family Desulfovibrionaceae; genus Humidesulfovibrio. The sequence goes on along the minus strand of JAIMKR010000012.1, from coordinate 22,962 downwards.
TTTCCTCGTACAAATACACGTTGCGGGAGCAGGCGGACTGAAAGACCCGGAGTTCCGGGTTGCCCGACGCCCCCCCCACCTGCGGCAGAATCTCGTGCTGCAAATACCCGTGCAAAGGGTCGGTATGGGGCAGATGGCCAAGGTAGGCGAAGTTCATGAGGAGCCCCCATCGGAACCCGGAGGGGCGTTTGCCGAGGGCCGCAGCTCCCGCATCAAGCAGCTGCCCCGGGCAACCTCGGCCAATTCAAAGCGCTGGGCGGCCACACCCCGCAGCGCCGGGGCAAGGAGCAGCATGGCCGCCCGGGCTGCCTGGTTGGGCTGTGACGCGGTATCGAACTGTGCGGAAAGGTCAAACATCCTCGTTTCCTTTGTAAAAGCTGACGCAACGGCCCTTCTTCGCATCCCCCCACCCTGCGGAGAGAGGGGGCGGACTCGCCGCGTCCAAACGAATTGGGAGGAGGCGACGGTGCAGCTCAACTTTATAAAATTCCTAGTGGAACAGACCGCTGTGGTCCTTTGCTCACGGGTCCTGTCGCCAGAGCGAGGCTGCCCGGCTCGTCTGCTTTGAGTCGCGCCGTCAAAGACAGTGCCTCAAATAAGGGAAGAGCCATGGTCGAGAGAATGAAGGAACTTGTGCAGCGCGTCGGTGCGCTGTCGCGCATATGCATGCAGGCCAGACCAACGCGCTCATCCTTCCACGAATAAGACGAAGGCCGCAGGAACTCGGGGCGATCGCACAAGCCATTATACGTGCACTATCGCACAGACATATTTTATATAAAAAGCTTAGCTTCACGCATGGTGAAGAATTCTCAGATCGAGCGGCAGATACTACAAGCCCGCAATTGTTTGGAGCTCCCGGGGACAAGCGGCACGCGATACGAAGGGAACAGGCCTCGCGACTTGTTCAAGCTCTGCGTCAGCACCTGCAACGAAGGTCCAACGGAGCCGCATGTGAACACAAACTCAACGAACGCCTCACTGACATTCTCGCCTGCAGCCACCCCCAAGCAGGCCTCAATCACAAATCTCCCTGTGGCGCCAGCCTTGCCGCCGGCAAGCGGATTCATCGACACTCTGCAGGTGCTGGCCTTGCGCTCAGGCGCGCGCATCAGCACCGCCTCAAATCCATTGGAGGTAAGGAAAGACGGGGGCCAAGGCGCTTGGAAGCCGCCCCCGGGCCAGCGCCTCTCATATCAGGTGAACAGCTTCACCCAGGCCACGGGGCACCGCGCGGTCATAGGCTCCCTGGAGATCGAGGCGATGCTGCGCGGAAAGGCCGGCACGCAGGTCCGCACAGATGAGGCGGCCACGCTATGAACCTTCGCCCTGGCGCACCCTCGGCACAGCCAAGGCAGCCGGTGGTCGGCCCGGAGTTCAGGGCTCTCGCCTTCATCGCGTGCTTGGCCCTTGGGGGCTGCATGTCCATGGCGCCCTCATACGAACGACCGCAATCACCAGTGGCGGCGGCCTATCCCAACATCGAAGCTCAGTCTCAGAACTCCGGCCAGTCCCTCGTAGCGCCGGGTTGGCGGAACTACTTCGCCGACCCGCGTCTTCAGGCCTTGATTGCGCAAGCCCTCGAGAACAACCACGATCTGCGCATCGCGGTATTGCGCGTGGAGGAACTGCGCGCCGTATACGGCATCCAGCGCGCAGATCAGTTTCCAAGCATCAGCGCAGTGGCCGAGGGCAGCCGCACACGCGTCCCTGCGGATTTGAGCGTCACGGGAAAGCCCATGACCTCGAACAAATTTCAGGTGGGCCTGGGGCTGAACACCTGGGAACTGGATTTTTGGGGCCGCGTGCGCAGCCTCAAGGACGCGGCGCTGGAAAATTACCTTGCCGCCGACTCCACACGCCATGCCGCGACCCTGAGCATTATCGCGCAGGTGGCGAACAGTTATCTGACCTTGCGCGAGCTTGATGAACGCCTCGCTCTCGCACGGGAAACCAGCGCCAGCCGCGAAGAATCCCTGCGCATCTTCCGGCGTCGCGTCGAGGTCGGGTCCACCTCGCGCCTGGATCTGACCCAGGTCGAATCGCTTTGGCTGCAGGCCAAGGCCATGAGCGCCGAGCTGGAACAGGCGCGCGCGGTGCAGGCCAACGCTCTGACGCTTCTGGTCGGCACCCGGGTCCGCCTCGACTCCGTGTCCGGGTACTTTGACGACGCGGGCGTGCTGGGCGAACTGCGCGCTGGTCTGCCGTCCGGTTTGCTGCTCGAGCGGCCGGACATCGCGGCTGCGGAACACCAGTTGAAAGCGGCCAACGCGAATATTGGCGCGGCGCGTGCGGCCTTCTTCCCGCGTATCACGCTCATCGGCTCTTACGGCACAGCCAGCGCCGAACTCGACGGGCTGTTCAAAAACGGCAGCGTCGCCTGGAGTTTTGCTCCGAGCATCTCGCTGCCGCTCTTCGACGGCTGGCGCAATCGCAGTAATCTCGACCTGACCGAGGCCCGCCGGAACACGGCGGTGGCTCAGTATGAAAAGACGATCCAGAGCGCCTTCCGCGATGTTGCCGACGCGCTGGCGGGCCGCAAGTGGCTCAGCGAACAGGTGGAGACACTGCAAGCCACGGTGGCGGTGCAGGCCGAGCGGGCGCGCCTGGCCAAGCTGCGTTACGACAACGGCGCGGCGGCCTTTCTGGAAGTGCTCGACGCCCAGCGCGACCTGCTGACTGTGGCGCAGCAACTGGTGCAAACCCGCCGCGCACTGCTCTCGAGCCGCGTCAACCTGTATGCGGCCCTGGGAAGCGACCTGGATGACTCCACCGTGGTTCCCGCATCCGCAAACCAATCCGATCCGATAAAAAGAGGGCAGTCCAAATGACATTCTCCCTCAAAAAGACGTTTGCCGCCGTAACGGCGGTTTCCACAAAGAAAAAGGTCGCCGCCGTGCTGGTGGCCGTTGTGCTGTTGGGCGGCCTCACCGCCTGGCTGGTGCTGCGCAAAACCGGTCCAGGTCCTGGCTTCGCCAGCGGCAACGGCCGCATCGAGGCCACGGAGGTCGACGTGGCCACCAAGCTGGCGGGCCGGGTCGACGCCATTCTGGTTGAGGAAGGCGATTTTGTGCACATAGGCCAACCCTTGGCCAAGATGCAGGTGCAGGTTTTGGACGCCCAACGCGACGAGGCCAGCGCCAAACATCAGGAGGCGCTCAACACCGTGGTTGCGGCAGAGGCTCAGGTCGCCGTGCGCGGCAGCGACAAGGTGGCCGCCCAGGCGCTGGTGATCCAACGAGAAAGCGAGCGGGATGCGGCCCAGTTGCGCTCCACGCGCTCGGAAACCCTTTCCAAGGAAGGCGCATCCTCCGTTCAGGAACGAGACGACGACCGCGCGCGCTCACGCAGCGCCCAGGCCGCAGTGGGCGCGGCCAAGGCCCAGGTGAGCGCAGCCCAGGCCAATATTGATGCCGCTACCGCCCAGGTGGTTGGCGCGCGCTCCGCCGTCACCGCGGCCGAGGCCAGCATCGCCCGCGTCGATGCGGACATCACCGACAGCCAGCTCATCTCCCCGCGCAATGGCCGGGTGCAGTACCGCGTGGCCCAGCCGGGCGAGGTGCTCGCCGGCGGCGGCAAGGTGCTCAACCTCATGGATCTGAACGACGTCTACATGACCTTCTTCCTCCCGGAAGCGGACGCCGGAAAGATCGCCCTGGGCAGCGAGGTGCGGCTGGTGCTGGACGCCGCGCCCGACTATGTCATCCCGGCCACGGTGTCGTTCGTGGCCGCCACGGCGCAATTTACGCCAAAGACGGTGGAGACCGCCAGCGAACGCCAGAAGCTGATGTTCCGGGTCAAGGCGCAAATAGCCCCGGCGCTCCTGCAGAAGTATCCAAAGCTCATTAAGACCGGTCTGCCGGGTGTGGCGTGGCTCAAGCTCGACGCGCAGGCCCAGTGGCCGGCCAACCTGACGATCAAAGTCCCGCGATGAGCGCCGCGCCCGAGTTTGTGGCGCGTTTGTCCGGCGTGGGCCTGAGCTTCGGCAAGACCTTGGCCCTGGACGGCATCGACCTCGACATCCCCGGGGGCCGCATGGTGGGCTTCATCGGGCCCGACGGCGTGGGTAAATCGAGCCTGTTGTCGCTTTTGGCCGGAGCCCGGGCGGTGCAAAAGGGCCGTGTGGAGGTGCTTGGCGGCGACATGGCCGGCACGCGCCACCGCGACAACGTGTGTCCGCGCATCGCCTACATGCCGCAGGGCCTTGGGCGGAACCTCTACGCAACGCTCTCCGTGGAGGAGAATCTGCAATTTTTCGGACGGCTCTTCGGCCACAATGCCGCCGAACGCCGCCGCCGTATCGATGAACTCACCACAAGCACCAGCCTGCGGCCTTTCCTGGCGCGTCCGGCGGGCATGCTCTCCGGTGGCATGAAGCAGAAGCTTGGCCTGTGCTGCGCATTGATCCACGACCCGGAGCTGCTCATCCTCGACGAACCCACCACGGGCGTGGATCCTCTTTCCCGCAGACAGTTCTGGAACCTCATCCAACACATCCGCGCCGAGCGCAGCGGCATGAGCGTGCTGGTGGCCACAGCCTACATGGAGGAGGCCAATCGCTTCGACTGGCTGGTGGCCATGGATGCGGGCAAGCTGCTGGCCACAGGCGCACCGGCTGAGCTGTGCGCGAGCACCAAGGCCGACTCGCTGGAAGCGGCCTTCATCGCGCTTTTGCCCGAGGAAGAACGGCGTGGGCACAAAACGGTAATCGTACCACCGCTGGTTGCGGCGGAAAACAACGAAAGCGCCATCGAGGCCAAGGGCCTGACCATGCGCTTCGGCGACTTCGTGGCTGTGGACCATGTGGATTTCCGCATCCGGCGCGGCGAAATATTCGGATTCCTGGGCTCCAACGGCTGCGGCAAATCAACCACCATGAAGCTGCTCACCGGGCTCTTGCCCCCAAGCGAGGGCGAAGCCTGGCTCTTCGGCCAGAAGGTGGACAGCAAGAACATCGCCACGCGCCGCCGGGTGGGCTACATGTCGCAGGCGTTCTCGCTCTATGGAGAACTCACGGTGCGCCAGAATCTGGTGCTGCACGCGCGCCTGTTCCAGGTGCCGGAGGCGGACATTCCCACGCGCGTGGATGAAATGGCCGGTCGCTTCAGCTTGGGCGACATGCTCGACACCCTGCCCGAGAGCATGCCGCTCGGCATCCGCCAGCGATTGTCATTGGCCGTGGCCATGATTCACAAGCCGGAAATGCTCATCCTCGACGAGCCCACCTCGGGCGTGGACCCCATTGCGCGCGACGTGTTCTGGCAGTTGATGATCGACCTCGCCCGGAATGACCACGTGACGGTCTTCATCTCCACCCATTTCATGAACGAGGCCGAGAGATGCGACCGCATCTCGCTGATGCACGCGGGCCGGGTGCTGGTGAGCGACACTCCTGCCGCCCTGATCAAAACGCGCGGTACAAGCACCCTGGAAGAGGCGTTCATCGCCTACCTGGAGGAGGCCACGGCCGCCACGGAAGCAGAAAAGCCCGCGTCCGCACCACCAGCGGAAGAAACACCTCCTGTGGCGGAGACTCCGGCCGCAAAAGCTCCTGGGGCTGCGCCGCCTGCCCGCCGCCGCTTCGACTCTGGCCGCGCCTGGAGCTACACCCTGCGCGAAATGCTCGAACTGACGCGTGACCCGCTGCGGGCCACCCTGGCGCTTTTGGGCACGGCCATCCTGATGTTCATCATGGGGTATGGCATCAATCTGGACGTTGAGAACCTGCCGTACGCGGTTCTCGACGGCGACCAGAGCGGCCTGAGCCGGAACTACGCGCTGAATCTTTCCGGCTCGCGTTATTTCATCGAAAAACGGGCCATACAGGATCACAACGCACTCGACCAGCGCATGCGCAGTGGCGAGCTGGCGTTGGCCATAGAGATCCCACATGGCTTCGGGCGCGACATTGAACACGGCAAGAGCGCGCAGATCGGCGCCTGGGTCGACGGTGCCATGCCCACTCGCGCGGAGACAGTGACCGGCTACGTGCAGGCCATGCACCAGATGTGGCTGGCCGACATGGCCATGCACAGGCTTGGACAGTCCGTTACTGCCGCCAGCAGCCTTGAAATCCGCTACCGCTACAATCCAGACGTGAAAAGCCTGCCCGCCATGGTGCCCGCGGTGATACCGATGCTCCTGATGATGATTCCGGCCATGTTGACAGCCCTCTCCGTGGTGCGCGAAAAAGAGTTGGGCTCGATTCTCAATCTGTATGCCACCCCCGTGACACGCGCGGAGTTTCTGCTAGGCAAACAGCTACCCTACATCGGGCTTGGGATGCTCAACTTTCTGCTGATGACGCTGCTTGCGGTCACTGTGTTCGGGGTGCCGATCAAGGGAAGTTTCCCCACGCTAGTTTTGGCGGCGCTGATCTTCGTCATCTGCTCCACCGGCTTCGGCCTGCTGGTCTCCACCTTCACCAAAAGTCAGATAGCCGCGATATTCGTGACCATAATCGGCACGCTGATACCCTGCGTGCAGTTTTCCGGGCTGTTGAATCCCGTGTCATCGCTTGAAGGCCTCGGCGCATTCATTGGCCGCATCTATCCGGCCACATATTTTCTGACCATCAGCCGGGGCGTGTTCAACAAGGCGCTGGGGCTCTCCGGTCTGATGGCCTCGTTCTGGCCGCTCTTGGCGGCCGTGCCGGTCATCATGGGAGCGTCAATCATGCTGCTGAAAAAGCAGGAGTCCTGAATATGCGCCCCTTCCTCGCCAACACATACCGCCTGGGCATCAAAGAGCTGTGGAGCCTGATCCGCGACCCGATGATGATGGTGCTCATCGTCTATGTCTTCACCGTGTCGATTTACGTCGCCGCCACAGTCATGCCCGAGAGTCTGCACAACGCGCCCATCGCCATCGTGGACGAGGACGGCTCCCCGCTCTCGGCGCGCATTGTGGCAAGCCTGTATCCTCCACATTTTAAAACTCCCAGCCTAATAGCCCTGGCCGAGGGCGACAAGGGCATGGACAACGGCGAGTACACCTTCGTGCTCGACATCCCCCCGAATTTCCAGCGTGATGTGCTGGCCCGGCGCACTCCCGCGGCGCAGCTCAACGTGGACGCGACGCTCATGACCCAGGCGTTCATCGGCAGTGGCTACATCCAGAATATCGTCGCAGGCGAGGTGACCGACTTCGTGCGGAGGTACCGCACCAGCCCAAGCCTGCCTGTGGACCTGGTGCTGCACATGCGCTTCAATCCCAACCTGCAGCAGGCCTGGTTCGGGTCGCTCATGGAAATCATCAACAACGTTACCATGCTGTCCATCATCCTGACCGGCGCGGCGCTGATTCGGGAACGCGAGCACGGCACCATCGAACATTTGCTGGTCATGCCGGTGACGCCTGCCGAAATCATGTTGGGCAAAGTCTGGTCCATGGGGCTGGTGGTGCTGTTTGGAGCCATGTTTGCGCTGGTGTTTGTGGTGCAGGGCGCTCTCAACGTGCCCATTCAGGGCTCCGTCGCCTTGTTTTTGCTGATGGCTGCGGTGCACCTTTTCGCCACCACCTCCATGGGCATCTTCATGGCCACGCTGGCGCGCAGCATGCCTCAGTTCGGCATGCTGCTGGTGCTGGTGCTGCTGCCGCTGCAGATGCTTTCGGGCGGCTCCACCCCGCGCGAGAGCATGCCGGAGTTCGTACGGGACGTGATGCTGGCCGCGCCCACCACGCATTTCGTCGCCGCTGGGCAGGCGATACTTTACCGCGGCGCCGGCATCGACGTCGTCTGGCCGCAGTTGCTCATCCTACTGGTCATCGGAGGCGCGCTTTTCTTCGCTGCCCTGGCGCGTTTCCGCAAGACCATCAGCCAAAGCGTCTGACCGCGCGCCGCTAGTGCATGGCCTGAGCCAGCCGAACGGCCCTTTGCCCCACGATGAGGTGCAGCACGCCAGGGGCTGCCTGCATCACCGCCGCCACTCCGGCCCGCTTGGCCGCTTCCATGTCGAAGCGGCCCGCATCGGCCAGCTCCACGCGCAAGCGCGAGAACGCCACTGGAGCGAGCCGCAGCACATTGGCTCTGCCGCCCAGAGCCTCGAGCATCTTCGCGGCATCCGTTGGCAGGCTCGCATCGTCTGGTTCAGATTGCCGAGAAGCAACCGGGGCCACCACCGAAGGGTTCTCCGCGCCAGGTTCAGCAGAGCCCGCAGGCGCGGCGCCATCGGCCTCCGGTCCAGCGGTCAGCAGATACTCTTCCATGTCCGTCTTGAGATTCTCGGACGCCGGGCCGAATATGGCCTGAACGCCGTCGCCCACCATCATGACCCCCGTGGCGCCCAGTTCCTTGAGCCGACGCTCATCCACGTGGGCAGGGTCGTTGACCTGCACGCGCAGGCGGGTGATGCAGGCGTCCAGGTTGGCGATGTTGTTGCGGCCGCCAAAGGCCAGCACGAGGTCCAGGGCGCGGCTGTGTTCGCTTGCAGGAAGCGCGGCCTGCGCCGCCCCCGCATCTTCGCGGCCTGGAGTCTTGAGGTTCAGCCATTGGATGGCCACACGAAACACCGCATAGTAGATGACGGCGTAAATCGGCCCGACAACGAGCACCAGCCACCATTTCTGGCTGAACTTGCCCAGGACGTTGAAGACCAGGAAATCGATGCCGCCTTGGGAAAACGTAAAGCCCATGTGCATGCCCAGGGTGTTGGCCACGAACTGGGTGGACGCCGCCAAAATCGCGTGCAGCAGGTACAGCACCGGGGCCACAAAGAGAAAGGAGAACTCAATGGGTTCGGTGATGCCGGTGAGCAGCGAGGTGAGCGCTGCGGAGATCATCAGCCCGCCAACGGCCACCCGATTTTCCGGCTTGGCGCTGTGCCACATGGCGATGGCCGCCGCAGGCAGGCCGAACATCTTGAACAGGAAGGCCCCGGCCAGAACGCCCGCAGTGGGGTCGCCCGCGAAGAAGCGATTGATGTCTCCATGCACAACAACGCCCGAGGCATCGGTATAGCTACCCATTTCGAAGAAGAAGGGCACGTTCCAAATATGGTGCAAACCAAAGGGGATGAGCAGTCGTTCCACAAAGCCGTACAACGTTGCTGCCGTGCGTGGGTCGCTCACTGCGGCCCAGTGAGAAAAGGCGTTGATGCCGCTTTGCACCGGGGGCCAAACAACGGAGAGCACAACCCCGAGCAGAATGGCCGCCACAGCCGTGATGATGGGCACAAAGCGCTTGCCTGCGAAAAAAGCGAAATATGCCGGAAGGCTGATATGGTAAAAACGGTTGAACATGGCCGCAGCCAGCCCTCCGGCCAGGATGCCGCCGAACACTCCGGTCTGAATGGACTTGATGCCCATGATGCTTGTGGCCTGCGCCCCCCAGACCGCGGACATGACCCCCAGTGTGGCCAGGAGCACCACATAGCCGATGGCTGCGGCAATGGCGGAAACGCCGTCATTGTTTGTGAAGCCCAGAGCCACGGCGATGGCGAAAATGAGCGGCAGATTGCCGAAGATGACATCGCCGGAGTTCTTCATCAAGGCGGACAGGATGGATGGCATCCATTCAAAGTTGGCCGCGCCGATGCCGAGCAGCAAGCCGGCCACGGGCAACACCGCCACCGGAAGCATGAGGGATTTGCCGATCTTTTGCAGGAATGAGAAAAGATTTTTGAACATGTTCGACTCCTGTATGGACTTGGAGCAGGGCTACTGCGCAAGCGCGGCAAGACGCGCGCGAACCTCGGCGGCGGTGGACAGTTTCCGCACCTCCGCCGCCAGGGACTGGCATTCGGCCAGCGACACCCGCCCCACGGCGGCTTTCACCGCCGGGATGCTCGGCACGGACACGGACAACTCATCCATCCCCAGACCGACAAGCAGGGGAACAGCCAGCACTTCCGAGGCCAGGCCACCGCAAAGACCAACCCACTTGCCGTGCCGGTGCGCGGCCTCCGCGGTCATGGCCATGAGACGGAGCACCGCCGGGTGCATCGCGTCGGCCTGCTTGGCGAGCTTGGGATGGCCGCGGTCCATGGCCAGGGTGTATTGGGTCAGGTCGTTGGAGCCGATGGAAAAGAAGTCCACCTCCGGGGCCAAGGCATCGGCCAACAATGCCGCCGAAGGCACCTCGATCATGATGCCCACCTTGGCGCTGAGCCCCAGGGCCGCAGCCTCCTCTGCCAAGTACCCCTTGGCGGCGCGCAGTTCGTCCAGGCTGGCGATCATGGGGAACATGATGTGCAAATTGCTGCCGGGCGCGGTGCGCAGAATGGCGCGCAGTTGGGTGCGGAACAGATCCGGCTGCTCCAGGCAGAGGCGGATTCCGCGCACGCCCAGGAAGGGATTATCCTCACGCGGCATGGCGAGGTAGGACAATGGCTTGTCCCCACCAACGTCCAGGGTGCGGATGACCATCCGCCGCTGCGGGCCTAAAGCCTCTGCCACGGCGGCATAGGCCTTGTATTGCTCTTCTTCGTCGGGCGCACTGTCCCGCTTGTCGAACAAGAACTCGGAGCGCAGGAGTCCCACGCCATCGCCTCCGCTCGCAATCGCGTCGCGGGCCTCCTGGGCGTTGCGGATATTGGCCGCCACCTCAATGGCATGTCCGTCCGTGGTCACGGCAGGCTTGCCCGCCGCGGCGAGTTCCTGTTCGCGTTGCATGGCACGCTCGGCCATGTGCGTCTTGGCTTTGGCCAGCTCTCCCTCGCCAGGATCGCGGCGTAGAATCCCCCGGTCGCCGTCCAGCAGTACGAGCGTGCCGTCCGCCAGGGCCAACGCCGCCTCGTCCAGGCCGAAGATTGCCGGAATGCCCAGAGAACGAGCCAGAATGGCCGCATGGCTGGTGGCCCCGCCAGTGGTGGTGCAGAAGCCGCGGACCATGGCGCGGTCAAGGGCTGCGGTGTCCGAGGGGCTCAGCTCCTCGGCGATGAGGATGGTTTCGGCCTGGGTCACCATTGGAGCTTGAGCCACGCCCGCACCCGCCAAGAGAGCCAGCACCCGGCGACCCACGTCGCGGATATCCCCTGCGCGTTCGCGCAGCAACGGATTGTCCAGGGCCTTCAACTGGGCGGCGTAATGGGTGAAGGCTTCGCGCCAGGCATATGCCGCGCTTTTGCCGTCCTTGAGTCCAGCCGTGGCCAGGCCCGTAAGTTCTGGATCATCCAGAAGTTCATAGTGTGCGCCCAGAATCTGGACTTTGCTGTCGTCCGTGGCTTGACGCCGGGCGATGTCCACCTGCTGGCGGGCCATGCCCAGGGCAGCCTGCAGTTTTTCCAGTTCCACGGCCTGGCCAGCCCCCTGCTCCTGCACCTCGATGTCTCCGGGGCGATACTGCTGCACGTGGCCCACGGCCAGCCCAGGCGAGGCCGGAACGCCCGCGAACTCGTTGGCGTCGCGCGGCGTTGCGGCCGGTGTGGACACGGGAGCCATCGACGCCGCCGGGGGATCTCCAGCCTTTTCCCCACAGCCTTCGGCCAAAAGTTTCGCCAAAGCAGCCGCGGCAGCCGCGGCGTCTGGCCCTGTGGCCTTGATGCGCACGGCCTCGCCTTTGCGCAGCGACAACCCCATAATGGCCACAATGCTCTTGGCGTTCACTTCATCAGTCCCGCGCTGAAGTCGCAGATCCGCGCTGTAGGTCTTGGCCTTGGCGGCCAGGACTGCGGCTGGCCGGGCATGCATCCCCGAGGGGTTGGGCAGATTCACAGACTCGGAGAGCACCGCCTCGCCGGATGTCTGGGACGGTTCGGAGCCTGCCAGCGGCGCGTCCGCCAGCTCCAGGGTCAGAATCACATCCTGCCCGGCGCGCACCAAGCCGGTGGCGGTTGTCATGCTCCGCACGCTCTCGCCGTTGGCCACAACAATCTGCGTGAGCAGACTTTTGGCCTTGCCCGCCACAAAATCCGCGTCAAAGGACAGGAGCGGTTGCCCGGCGCGCACGGTGTCGCCCTTCTTCACCATGGGCGTGAAGCCCTGCCCCCGGAGCAACACGGTGTCGATGCCAACGTGGATCAGGATTTCCACCCCGCCACATGTGATGGCCAGGGCGTGATGCGCCTCATGCAGCTGTGTCACCACCCCGGCGACGGGGGCCAAAACTTCGCAGGAGGTGGGGTCTATGGAGATGCCGTCCCCGGCCATTTTCTGTGCGAACACGGGGTCCGGAACTGTATCCAATGGGACAAGCACACCGGAAAGGGGCGAAAGAATTTCGAGGCGGGAAACAACGGGGGTCATAGGGCGCTCCTTGTGAAAAGGTGGCGGGACCAGTGCCATGCCCAGCGGCTTGCTCACCGCAAAACGCACTGGACGAGCTGCAATCTGTGTTTCCTTTGGATTCAGCTCACACATTACAAACGACCGAAGTCATAAATGTAACTTTTGAACAAATTATTGATTATTAAAAAATCCCCATGCGGGAATGCTGAACGGTGAAATTCTCGCGAACAGAGCAGCCGAGGGCACTCGCGTGGCCGCTGACCATGTCCGTCTATCTTCCGCGTCCAGTCCGGTTTGCTCCGCTGCGGGGTCCGCGGAACTCATTTCACGCGCGTCTCCCCCACTCCCAATCCGCCTTCTTGCACGGTTTCCGCAGCCCCGGCGTCCGCTTCAGCATCTTCAACGATCTTGGCGAGGGGTTGTTTTTCATTGAACTGCACAGTCTCCAAAGAGGTGACATCTTCAAGAGTCAAAGAAAACGCCGCGCCCAGGAAGGAGTCCACCCAACCGGTGATGTTATTGCGCCGGACGTTCTCCCGCAGCTTGTGCATACGCTTTTTGCGCTCCAAAAGCGGCAGTTGGCAGACGGCATGGAGCGCATCGGCCACTTCCTCAATGTCATAGGGATTCACGAGAAACGCACCCAGTCTTTGGAACTGCGCCGCGGCCCCGGAAAATTCGCTTAAGATGAGCGCGCCGGTCTCGTTGACGTTGCTGGAGCAATATTCTTTGGCCACCAGATTCATGCCATCGCGCAAGGGGGTGACCATGGCGATGTCCGCCGCACGGTAGTAGGCGACGAGCTCCAACCGGTCCAGATTGCGGTAGAGATGATGGATGGGCACCCAGCCCGACACGGTGAATTCCCCATTGATCTGCGTCACCAGTCGCTCGATTTCGTTCTTGAGCTCCTGGTATTCGCCCACGCCTTCCCGGCTGGGCACCAGCACCTGAATGTAGGTGATGTGCTCGCGCATGGCGGGGTAGCGTGTCAGAGCATTGCGGATGGCCTCCAGCCGCTGCGGAATGCCCTTGGAGTAATCCAGTCGGTCCACACCCAAAACGAGCGTGCGCTCATTAATCGCCGCCCGAATCTTGGCCACCTCTCTTGTGGTTTCCCGTTTGGCCGCAAGCTTGGCAAAGGCAGCATGGTCTATGCTGATGGGGAACGTGCCGATGCGCACATTTCTCCCATTGACCCCCACAGTGATGACGGAGCCACGCCCCCAGATTTCTGTGCGAGGAAAGAGCACCCGCAGACAACGCTCGAAATTTTTGCGGTCGCCCAGGGTTTGGAAGCCCACCAGCTCATGCTCCAAGAGCGCCAGCAGCACTTGCTTTCGCCAAGGCAACTTGAGGAAGATATCCGGCGCCGGGAAGGGAATGTGCAGGAAAAAACCACAACGCCGTTTTGCTTTTTGCTCTTTGAGAAATTGAGCCACATGCATGAGGTGGTAGTCGTGGATCCACACATAGTCATCCTGCCGGGAATTTTCGGCCACGGTGCGCGCGAACCTTTCATTCACCTCCAGATAGCTGGTCCAGTATTCCGGCACGAAATTGCAGCGCGACTGGAAGTCGTGGAACAGGGGCCAGATGATCTCGTTGGAGAAACCCTCATAGTAGTTGCGATGCTCGGACTCGGTCAGCTCGATGGGCAAAAGGCCATAGCCAGCCTCTTTGGAGAACTTTGCAAAGGGCGCCGCGGGGTCGCCCTCTCCCACTTGGCCGGAAGACCCCACCCACAGCCCACCACGATCGCGCAGCACAGGGGCAAGGGCGGTGACCAGACCGCCAGCTCCGGCCTTGACGGCCCAGTCATCCCCCTGGCGCACAAGGGTCACAGGGAGCCGGTTCGAGACGACAATCAGCCTACCGCGCATCTGCGGTTGAGCCCCTTGCTCCGCGGCCGGCGCCAGCGCGGAGTGCGCGGACTTTGCCGTCTTCTGCAGTCCGGACCGGGTCATCAGGCAGGATTGCAGAAACTCAATCAACTCGCCTGGGGGCCTGAGCAGATAGCTGGCTTGGCTTTTCCTGCGTTTGCGGCCCATCAAGATGCAGAGTCCCAATCCGCTCAACGCAGCGAAGGCGTCCTCGTCTGTCTGATCGTCACCCAGAAAAGCCGCGGCCAAATGGACGCCATAGCGAAGTGTTTCCTCAGCCAGCAGCATCTTCACCACACGGCCCTTGTTGAAAGCCGCAGGCCTGAACTCCACCCCTCCGTTGAACAGCAGAATTTCAGCCCCCACCGCACGGCCAATGAGACCAAGGGCGCGGCTGGCTTCCTCAACGATCTCCGCTGCGCGAGGAGGCGTGAAGCCACGGACATGGATGACCAGGCAGCCATGCTTCTCTTCCAGCACATCGCCCAGCCCCTGTTCCTCGGCCCAAAAACGTGCATCAGCCAATGCCTTCACGTGGCCGGCGTCGAGATCCATGCGCACCAGCTGCCCGGCGGCATTCAAAAACTCTCCGCCATGACAGCCAATGATCTCCACATTTTTTTCAGCTCCGAGCAAGCCTGACACCTCAAGCGCGGAACGTCCGGAAACAATAACAATGCGCCACCCGGGCTTCCGGGCCAATTCGTTCAGCATTTGCCGCACGCCGGGGTATGGGGCGGCCTTTTGCCGATCCACCGTGAAAGGGGCCAGGGTGCCGTCATAGTCGAGCATCAGAAGTTTACGCTGGGCTACGAGCAAAGCTCGAAATTCGCGCGACCGCAGGAGTTGCGTCCAATCCTTCATGCTTGGATCTCCTCTTCCGGATGAACCGGATTTTCCAGCAACCACCCGATGTTGCGGAGCAAACCGGTCAGGCCGGAGCGCTCCTGCTCCGTCTCTGCCATGTCGCTCCAGTCTTCCAGGACTTGGCCGAGTTCAAAAATGGTCTGGTCGAGCAGAAAGGTCGTCAAGACAAGACGAAGGTTTGCTTGCCCCTGGGGTAAAAAGGCCGCGCCTTTCGAAGCCGCCAGATAGCTGCGCAAAAACCGTCCGCCCATGAGCATGCGCCAGTGTTCCACCCAGGGCCGCAGCCGCTCCCCGTCCTCCGGGCGCAGCAACGTGTGGGTGCTCAGGGCAGTTTCCGACACGCGCGACAAAGAATTCAGCAAATCGGAAACGTCACGCAACGGAGAGCGCTTGAGCCGACGGGCCGAAAGGGAACGCGTCGTGCGGCCCTCAAAGTCCACGATGTTGAAGTCGTGCCCGGTAAAGAGCAGATGCCGCAGATCGTATTCACCGTGAACTCTGGTTTTGAGCCCCTCGACGGACGTGTCGCGAAATATTTGAAGCGTTCCGGCGATCTGTTCACGCAGTTCAAGAATCTGCGCCGCCTGCCGGCTCACCGCGGGCGTTAAACCAGGCAAAGCCTGCTCCAGCCTGTCCAAAATGCGCCGGTTTTTTCCGAACACATCCTGGAACACCGCGCGCCGGTAGCTCTTGTCAAAAGGCTCTGGGGCAAAAGCCGGGTCCTCTGTTTTCCTCGCCAGGGCCGCATGCATTTCCGCCGTGCGCCGCCCGATCATTTCCATGAACGCCAAGGACGCCTCGTCTGGAGCCGCCGCGTCAGCCGAAACATCCTCCGCGCCGGAGACCAAGACGGCCAGTGAGGTTCTGGAAGGCGGAGCCTCCTGCGTGGTCAAAACCTGCTGGAAATAGATGCTCAGCGCAGTGGCGCACAAATCCCAGGCCGTGGACTCGCTCGAAACATATTGGCGCAGCATGGCCACCACCACGGGCTCATGCCCTGGCCGCGCATATTGGAGTGCGCCAAGAAATTCCGGCGTGTGGGGAAATGCCGCGACATCCGTGAGATAGCGCATCACTTCCAGGTCGGGATTGCCCCCCTCCGCCGTGCGCCGGAAAATCTTCAGCAGCACCTGCCGCCCGTAGACGATGAGCAAATTGTCCGAAACTCCAGCGAGTAGCTCGGAATCCAGCTTGCTGGCCGCCGACCACCGGAGGGCCTTGCCGCCCTTGCTGCGGAACACGCTGAATTCGCCATTACGCCCCCGGACGTGGAGGCTCTGGGTAAAAAGTTTAAGGAGTCCGGCATGCGCTTGGCGCTCCCCGTCCCCCTCTATCAAGGCTCCTTCGGGCGGAGGCGCTTCACGGGCGGCGGCCAAGGTTTTCACGCGCGCGCCCGGTCCGCCAAGAGGGCAGATATAGCGCTCCGGGTGCTCCAGAAAAATTCCGCGCGCCTGATCCGGATCCGCGATGGACAAAAGCAACGTCCGGTTTTCGTCGCCGCCGCCAGTCAGCTTCACCTCCAGCGCGCAGAGCCAAGAAGGCGTGCTGGCGGTGCCCACGGGCAAGGCGTCGAGCAGCTTGACCGAAGTGATGGCCCGGCCGGACGCAGCCCTCCCGGACCGTTGACGCAGATACTGCGGGAGGATGGTTCCCTGTAGAAGAGCCTTCTGCCCCGCATCGAGAAAGCGCCAGTTCCCGTTCCCCACGTGGCACGGCATCCGCAGGACCGGATGCGGCGCTTCGGATCCCTGCGCCCCGCACAGTTCCAGAATATAGGTGCCATAAGGAACCAGAGTCAGCACATAGGGTTCGCGGGTGATGGCCGGGAAACGCGTGCGGCCGAAGACCTCGACCGAGACGCTTCCGGCGTGAGCCAAGAGGTCCAGCCTGACGACCTGCGCATGACGCGAGAGGTTCGCAACCACGAGAAGGCAGTCCTGCCCATGCTCGCGGAGATAGGCGAGCACCTTGGAGGAGTCCTGGCGCACAAAGCGCATGCTGCCGCGCCCCAGTTCCCGGCGGCGCTTGCGCATGGCGATGAGCTGCTTCATCCACCAGAGAAGCGATGACGGGTTGCGCTGCTGGTTCTCCACGTTCACGGACTGGTAGTGATATTCCGGATCGATCACCACGGGGAGGTAGAGCTGCTGCGGGTTGACGCGGGAGAACCCGGCGTTTCTGTCCGGGCTCCACTGCATGGGCGTGCGCACGCCATTGCGGTCGCCCAGGTAGTAGTTGTCGCCCATGCCGATCTCGTCGCCGTAATAGATGACGGGGGAGCCGGGCATGGTCATGAGCAGCACGTTCATCAGCTCAATTTTTCGGCGGTCGTTGTGCAGAAGCGGCGCCAGACGGCGGCGGATGCCCAGATTGATGCGCGCGCGTCTGTCGCGGGCATAGACCTGGTACATGAAGTCGCGTTCTTCCTCGGAAACCATCTCCAGTGTCAGTTCATCGTGGTTGCGCAAAAAAATGGCCCATTGGCAGTTCTCCGGAATTTCCGGGGTCTGCTCAAGAATGTCCACGATGGGCGTGCGGTCCTCCATTTCCAGAGCAACGAAAAGACGCGTCATAAGCGGGAAGTGAAAGGTCATGTGGCAGACATCGCCTGCGCCAAAATACCGGGCGGCGTCCTCGGGCCACTGGTTGGCCTCGGCCAGGAGCATGCGGCCAGGATACTTCGCATCCACATGGGCACGCAATCTTTTGAGCAGGGCAAAGGTCTCGGGTAGATTCTCGCAGTTGGTTCCCTCGCGTTCATAGAGATACGGCACAGCGTCAAGCCGCAACCCGTCCACCCCCATGCGGAGCCAGAAGTCCACCACGCGCATGAATTCGGCCGCCACGTGAGGGTTGTCGAAATTCAGGTCCGGCTGGTGCGCATAGAAGCGATGCCAGAAATACGCTCCAGCCACTGGATCCCAGGTCCAGTTGGCTGTTTCGAAGTCCTTGAAAAGAATCCTCGTGCCCGCGTATTTCTTGGGAGAATCGCTCCAGACGTAATATCCCCGCTCTGAGGAGCCGGGCTTGGCCAGACGCGCCCGGCGGAACCAGGGGTGCTGGTCCGAAGTGTGGTTCAGAACCAACTCGGTGATGACCCGGATGCCCCGGCCATGGGCCTCGCGCAGGAAGGCGCGAAACTCCGTCAACGTTCCGTAGTTTTTATGGATGCTGCGATAATCCTCTATGTCGTAGCCGTCATCACGCAAAGGGGAAGGATAGAAAGGCAGCAGCCACAGGGTGTTGATGCCAAGATCCTGCAAATAGTCGAGCTTGCTGGTCAGCCCGGGGAAGTCCCCCTGTCCGTCCTGGTTGCTGTCAAAGAACGAGCGGACATGGACTTCATAGATGACGGCATCCTTGTACCATGCGGAATCTAGCTTCTCAGACGCTTGGTTGCTCATGGTCATGTTCCTCAAGCGGTCGGCTCTTTCTTGCAGGCAGCATTATGCGAGCCTGAGGCAGGGATTCGGGATAATTATCGCGAACATACTCCACCATCCGCTCACGCACCAGGCACCGCAAATCCCAGTTGAGTGTGGAATTGGACGAGCTGACCAGGGCTCGCAGCTCCAGCGTGGCGGCTCCGGCTTCCGTGACCTGC
This sequence comes from Desulfocurvus sp., assembly GCA_020692325.1. Taxonomy (GTDB): domain Bacteria; phylum Desulfobacterota; class Desulfovibrionia; order Desulfovibrionales; family Desulfovibrionaceae; genus Humidesulfovibrio. The sequence continues at coordinate 4,443 of JAIMKR010000012.1, read as the reverse complement.
AAGCCGCAGACGTGGCCATCCCAGAGGTGCCCAATCTGCTCATGGCAAATGCGCTGAAGTTCCGCGCGCAGCGCTTGCACAGGAGCCCGGTAGTCCACCCGTAGAAACACCGTGCCCAGAATGCTTGCCGAATTGCGCGTCCAGTTCTGGATGGGACGGTCGAGAAAATACATGACCGGCACAACAAGGCGGCGCTCATCCCAGATGCGCACCACGACATAGGTCAAGGTTATCTCCTCAACATGCCCCCATTCGCCCTCCACCACCACGACATCGTCCAGGCGAATGGGCTGGGTCAGTGCTATCTGCACGCCGGCGAAGATGGTGGTCAAGAATTTCTGGGCGGAAAGGCCGGCCACGGCTCCGGCGATGCCTGCCGAAGCCAGGACGCTGGCGCCGAGGTTGCGCGTGGCTTCAAAAATCATGAGGGTGGCGGACAGCGCCACGATGCACACAACGACAGAAAACACGCGTCGGAACATCCGCACTTGCGTGAGAATCTTGCGCGCGTGCAGGTTGTCCTCGGAAAGGATGTCATAGGAGCGTTGCAGCCAAAGTGTAAGGACGCCGCCCAGAGCAATGGCGAGCCAGGCAAAAACGCCCACCCAGCAGAGGTCCAAAATCTTCTGAGTGAGAGACTGCGCCGCTTCGGGCAGGGGCTGGACGGCCAGAGCCATCTCCAGGGCCAGCAGCAAGGCTCCATAACGAGTGGGGGTCTGGATCAACCGGAGCCACAGAAATGTCCCCGCGGGGCGAGCGTATCGCGCGGCCCGTTGCACAAGGTAATGAGCCGCCAGGGTGACCAGGATGCAGCCCAAGGCCAGCCCGAGAGTTCGGAACAAGGCATAGGCCGGATCATAAAATAGAGACATAGGCGCTCACAAGGGCACGGATGCCCGGCTTCCTGCATTGGTGAGCGAACGAGGCGAACTCCCTACGAAGGGCGTTCTCCACCAGAAAGATTGAGCCCTGCGCATTGGCCCGTAGCGGATTCCGGCTGCCGACAATCGCAATGCTCTGATCTGTTGTGAAAACAGTGTGTTCGGCATCCTCCAACTGTTGCCGTTCTCCCCCGTTGCCGCGCCCGCTGATTGAATCGGGCAGACTCGCTTGTCGGGTATCCATTGTTGGGTGCGCTGGCACGGCGCGGGCCCTGCCCCTTCTTTTCCCCGCTGGTCGGCCTAGCGAAGACGTTGACGAAAGCTGCTTCCCAAACCGCAAGGGATTGCGGGGACTTCTTAAGATACTAGTGGCAAAGAATCGGCAGAACGTCCGTGTGCTGCAGCACATAAGGGCGAAGTTTCTCCCCCCCCGGCTCTGAGAAGCTTTCACAAAACAGAACCATTCCGCGTGGGAAAGCACTCTTTCAGGTTTAGCCCACTCCGAACCGGGGGGGGCGCCTGAAGAGTCGCCGGATTCGCAAATCGCGTTCATCCTGCGCCAGTCCGGCATTGCGACGATGCGGCAAGCGCCGTCGGTCATTGTGCGTAACACCGTGCGCGCGGAAACGTCGCGGCCGCGCCATCTGCCTCCCACGGCAAAGTGTGACGCGTGGCAACGACTTAGCGCGCAGTAGAGGATTTTTCATGGGCGGGGGTGGACGTTTCCCGTTCATGCCTCGGTGAGCGGAGCGGTCGATCAGACGCATGATGCGCGACACGGCGAGAATAAAATACCAAGCTGTTCGCTGCCGCACAGACGTGAACCCCACCTCCGGGTCATAAGAAGCATAGAGGTAATAATCTCATGAAGAATGAATCTGTTCAGGAGCCATCTAATGGAGAGAACTACTGCATAAATTGCGGGAAGGTTATCCCATTCATTGGGAATCCTTTCACGCCAGGCATGTGGGTGTGTGAAGAATGCCAAGAGAAGATGAACAGAGCCGTCACGGACAACTCAAAATGATGGCGAACTGAGTCACCAGGGGGCAGCGCCCCTGGGGCAACGTCTTGCCGTTTTTCGGCTGTGCCTAATCATACGTGCGTTTTTCCCATTCACCGAGTGAGACAATATCAGGCTGTTGCTTACGTAAATTTCTTTGCTGTGCAAGCGGTAATGCTGACTTTCGCCTTGGATAACGCGCCAAGGGCCGGGAGCAACCGGTCCACGCTGCCCCGTAGCCAAGGTGGCGTGAGCACCTTGGCCTTTTGCTCCCCGCGCCGCCTCTTCGCTTGGTTTTCTGACGGATGAAGTCCAGCTTTTGGGTGCCAGACCAGCCCCGGCCGTCCTGCCCGGCAGAGTGCTCAGGGGATTAACGGTGCCATTCAGGCCCGGCCACCTAGCATAACCCATAACCCGAAGGGAGACAGCATGTTGATCAAAGCAAAGACGCTCACCGGGTACAGCCTGCACTGTCTGGATGGCGAAATCGGCACCGTCGTTGACTTCGATTTCGATGACCAGCACTGGGCTGTCCGCTACTTGGTGGCCAATACGGGCAACTGGCTGACGAGAAAACAGGTGCTGATCTCACCCTATGCCCTGATCGCGGTTGATGCCGCTGCCGGGAACATCAGCGTGGACCTCACCAAACGTCAGATAGAGAAGAGCCCCCGCCTGGACACGGACAAGCCTGTCTCGCATCAGTTCGAACAGGAATACTACACCTATTACGGTTGGCCCATGTATTGGAGCGGCCGCTACATGTGGGGCTATTCGCCTTTCCTGGTGCGCGATCCGACCCAGTGGAGGCCTTCGGCACCGGGTGATGAGGCCTGGGATCCGCATCTGCGCAGCATGAATGACATAAAAGGCCACATTATCAAAGCGACGGACGGCGAGATCGGGCACGTGGACGGCTTCCTCCTCGACGACGAGGCCTGGGCCATCCGTTACCTCATCATCGACACCCAAAACTGGTGGCCGGGCAAGCACGTGCTTGTGGCGCCGCGATGGATCGACAAGATCAGCTGGAGCGAGTCAACCGTCTTTGTGAACCTTTCCCGTGACAGCATCAAGCAGTCCCCGGAATATCTCGGACAGGAACTCGTGTCACGCGACTATGAAATCGGCCTGCATCATCATTACAATCTCAAGGGATACTGGGTGGAATAGTCAGGACAGACGACATGGGGTCGGACTGCGTCGGCTCCACTTCCACCGCGCCCACCTTCCACCGCCTGGGCTGGCGATGTGAAGAGCATTGTGGCGTAAACATGATCAGCCCTGGATTCCGTTCTCCTCAACCTACCAGGGATAAAAGGAGGTTCATTGTCATGAGCATCACACAAAAGGTGGCCTTGATTACGGGTGCTGGCCAGGGAATCGGCCGTAGCATCGCATTGCGCCTAGCCAAGGACGGTGCGTCCGTCGCTCTTGTGGACAGGCACGAGGAGCCCTTGGCCTCCGTGGCCAGAGAGATTGAGAATCTGGGCCACAGGGCGATGGTCTTCGTCGCCGATGTCAGCGATCGCGCGCAGGTTTACGCCGCCGTCGAGCATGCCGAAAAGCAGCTCGGAGGCTTCGACATCATGGTGAACAACGCGGGCATCGCCCAGGTGCAGGCCATCGCCAATGTCACGCCCGAGGAAGTTGACCGCATTTTCAAGGTCAACTTTCAGGGCGCGCTGTGGGGAACCCAGGCCGCGGCGAAGAAATTCAAAGCCCTGGGCTGCAAGGGCAAGATCATCAACGCCTCCTCCATCGCCGGGCACGACGGTTTTGCGTTGCTCGGAATCTACTCGGCCACCAAGTTCGCCGTGCGCGCCCTGACCCAGGCCGCAGCCAGGGAGTTCGCCTGCGACGGCATCACGGTCAACGCCTACTGCCCCGGCGTGGTGGGCACGGCAATGTGGGTGGAAATCGACAAACGAATGGCCGAAATCACCGGAGCGGCCATCGGCGCGACCTATAAGAAATACGTGGAGGGCATCGCCCTGGGCAGGGCCGAAACGCCGGAAGATGTCGCCGCCTTCGTCTCCTTTTTGGCCGGACCGGATTCCGACTACATGACAGGGCAGGCCCCACTTATCGACGGCGGCATGGTTTACCGCTGAGGCATAGGCCCCCCCGTACCAGGGCCGAACATGGGGCCAGACCGCATAACCACCGGCTCCAGCCGGCAAGGGGAACAGCAATGACGGAGAGCAGGAACGAAACGCGAAACGAATACGTCATGCGTGACAATATAATGAAGCTTCTCTCCAACGAAGAGGTCGCAGGCGTGTCCTCCACGGAGACGGAAACCCGCCTTGCGGATGGGGATGAATTCCTCGATCTGGGCAAGTTGGAGCTGGGTGTGCAGCAGGCGCCCGTGGAGGAAACGCCCATGGGATGTGTGCTGTCCAAGGAAGCGGTGAGTGGAGCGACCTGGCTCAAAATCCTTGAGCTTCTGGCGAAACCACGCGCGAATCCACACCAGAAGCATTGATTGCCCTGCTGAAACCGTTGGGCACTTAGCGATGCGCGCTCATGCGCGAAGCAGCGCCCCCCCCCCGCCCA
>JAIMKR010000011.1:79358-97921 GCA_020692325.1 Desulfocurvus sp. | reverse complement strand
CGCGCATCCCCCCTGGACACGAGGAGACGGTTGGCATACCATCACCAATATAGTGGTCCCCCAACGCTGCGGATCATAACGACAAAAGCGACGGAGCTTCCATGCGACGAGGCCCGCTGAGCATCATTCTGCTGCTTTTCCTTTGCTCCGCCACGGAATCATGGGCGGCGGGAGATGCCGCGCGGGCCGGACTCGTGGTCCTGGTGCAGAGCTACAATCCCGAATACACTTGGTGCCGGCACATCGAGGACGGCGTGCGCATGGCGTTCAGGGGCCTGTCCGTGAACCTGCGCTCCGTCTACCTCGACGCCAAACGCGATCCGAATCCCGAACGTCTGCGCCGCCGCGCCGACGAAATCGCCGAACGGCTGCGCGCGCAGCGGCCAGCCGTCGTCATCGCCGCGGACGACGCGGCCCAGCGATATCTCGCGGTTCCTCTGCTGAAGCGGCCGGGCGGACCGCAAGTAATATTTTGCGGGGTCAACGCCACCCCCGCGCGTTACGGCTACCCCATGGCCAACGTCTCCGGCGTGCGCGAACGCTGGCACTTCCGCCAGGGTTTCGCCCTGCTGCGGCGCATCGCCCCCAAAACGCGCACCGTGGCCCTGCTCACCGACGACTCCGAATCCTCCGGCTACGTCCTGCGCGACCTGCGCGAGGAGATCAAGACGGGCGGCCTGGCGTTGAGGCTGACGCGGGTCAAACGGCTGCGCACCTTCGGGGAATGGCGCGCGGCGGCGCTGGCCGCGCAGAACTCGACCGACGCCCTGGCCATCGGCACGTACTTCTCCCTGGTGGATGAAGCGACCGGCAAGGTGGCCACGCCGGAACAGGTGGCGGCCTGGAATCAAAGGCACATCCGCAAGCCCACTCTCGGCTTCGCCGATTACGCGCGCGACGACGGCACACTCTGCGGCATCATCGAATCCGGCGAGGAGCAGGGCTTCCTTGCCGGTGAGATGGCGCGGGGACTCATGGAGCACGGAGGAAACGCCGGCGCCCTGCCCCTGCGCGTGAACAAGAAGGGGCTTGTGCTGCTGAACCTGAGGACGGCCCAGCGCCTGGGCCTTCTCATCCCCTACGAAATCATCAAGGCGGGGGGGGTGGTGATCCAATGACGCGGCGGACCGGACCGACCCAGGCGCATCTGCGCGTCAATCGCCATCTGGCGCCGGTGCTCACGGCGGTCATGCTCGGGGTGCTCGTCTCCACGCTGGTGGCCTATTATTACACCAAACGCACCGTGGAGCGGCTGGCCCAGGGGCAGATCATCCAATCCATGAACTTCCTGGACCGCGAGGTCTCCGGCCACGCCCGGGAGCTCCTCACCCAAAGCGGCATCATGGCTCAGGAGGAGGTCCTCCGGCTGTCGCTGGAGGATAGCTATCTCGGTCACTCGGCGCGTGTGGCCGCCCAGCGCCGTCTGGAGGGTTACGTGAGCGGCGGGGCCTTCGAGCGGGCCTTCCTCGTCGGCCGGGACGGCTGGCAGGCGCTCAGCGCCGACCCCAAGCTGCGCCGGAGGTTCAACTACTCCAAGCGCGAGTATTTTCAGAAGGCCATGCGCGGGATGGCGTCGCTGGCGACGGTCCCCGCCTCGCTCGTGACGGGCGAGCCGATCGTCGTTGCAGCGACCCCGCTGCGGGATCAGGACGGCCACGTCAACGGCATGGCGGCGGGCGTCGTGAGCACGGCAGCCTTCGCGCGCGAGACATTGAGACATCTGGAGCTTGGACAGCGCGGCGGCGCGTACCTGCTAAGCGACAAGGGCGCGCTGCTCGCCAAAACCGGATGGACGCCCCGCGCGGGCAAGGACCCCGGCGCCGAGCTGCGCGAGCTGCGGCAGGGCTCCGCCGAGGGCGTGCTGCACCGCCACCGCGTCGATGGGCAGACCCGGCTGTGTCTGTCGCGCCGCAACGAGACGACCGGCTGGGTGCTGGTGGTCGAGGTCGACGAGGACGAGGCGTTGAGCCCGGCCAGAAGCGTGGGGCTGGCCAGCGGGGGGATCGCCCTGCTCACCCTGGCGGTGGTGCTGGCGGCCCTGGCCGCGCTGCGCCGGGCCATGACCAGCCTGCGCCGGTCCGAGGAGGAACAGCGCACCCTTACGGAGTTGAGCCCGGTGGGCATCGCCACCTTCGATGCCGAGGGGCGGATCGTGTACCTCAACCGGCAGGCCCGGACCATCCTCGGCATCGGGCCCGACGCCTCCGCGCCGGAGGCCCTCATCCTTGAGGACGACGCCGGCGCGCCGCTCACGGGAGAACGCTCGCCCATCGCCCGGGTTCTGTCCGGGCAGGAGGCCCTGAGCGGAATGCAGGTGTGGTACCCGGGCGCGGGAGCGGACCGGAAGGCGCTGCTGCTCAACGCCACGCGCTTCGGCAGCGGGGGGCGCGGGGTGGTGGCCACGCTGGAGGACGTCACCGAGCGTACCCGCGACCTGGCGCGTCTGCACGAGTCCGAGCACCGCTTCGCCAGCCTGTTCCGGCTCTCACCGGACAGCATCATCCTCTCCGAGCTGGACAGCGGCGTCATCGTGGACGCCAACGACACCTTCGCCAAAAGCCACGGCTACACCCGCGGGGAAGTGCTGGGCAAGACAGTGCAACAACTCGACATCTACGCCGATGACGCCGACCGCCGGAGCATCGTCGAACGCGTGAAGCGCGAGGGACAGGCGCTGGGCGTCGAGGTGCGCAGCGAGAACCGCCTCACCGGTGGGGAAATGCACCTCTCCCTTTCCAGCCTGCGCCTGGAGTTGAGCGGCAAGCCCTACCGGCTCACCGTCGCCCGCGACATCAGCCAGCGCATCAGCATCGAACGCGACCTGCGCGAGAACCGCCGCCTGCTCGAAAGCATTCTGAACACCGTGCCCCTGGCCATATTCTGGAAGGACGCGGACTCAGTGTTCCGGGGCTGCAACGCCACGTTCGCCAACATTCTCGGCGTGAGCGACGCGGCCACCATCATCGGCAAGACGGATTTCGACATGCCCATGACCCGGCAGGAGTGCGAGGACTACCGCGCCGACGACATCGAGGTGATGCGCTCGGGCGTGCCCAAGCTGCGCTTCGTGGAGCCGCTGACCCTGAGGGACGGCCGCACGCTGCAACTGGAAACGAGCAAGCTGCCCCTGCTCGACGACGCGGGCAAGCCGGTGGGCGTGCTCGGCATCTTCCAGGACATCACCGAGCACATGCGGGCCATGGAGCGGCTGCGCCAGTCCGAGGAACGCTTCGCCTCGCTGTTCCGCCTTTCGCCCGAGCCAACCCTGCTCATCGATGCGCAGACGCGCAAGATCTCCGACGCCAACGAGAACTTCTGCGCCCTCATAGGCCTGCCGCTCGAAAAAATCGTCGGCCGCGACACCGTGGAACTGCGTTTCTACGCCAGCGAGGAAGCGCGCGACACCATCTACGACATCATCAACCACCAGGCCCGGCTGGATCCCTTCGAATTCGAGGCTCTGCGCGCCGACGGCTCCCCCTTCGCCTGCAAGGCCTCGGCCCAGACCGTGCTCCTCGGCGGGCGGCCCTACCTGCTGGTCATGATGCGCGACATCTCCGAGGCCAAGAAAATCCGCGAGATGATGATCCAGACCGAAAAGATGATCTCCGTTGGCGGCATCGCGGCGGGCATCGCCCACGAGATCAACAATCCGCTGGGCATCGTGCTCCAGGCGGCGCAGAACCTGGTGCAGCGCACCCGGCCGGACTTCAAGAAGAATCTCGAAGTGGCCGATGAAATCGGGCTGGACATGGAGCTGCTGGCCACCTACATGCGGCGGCGCAAGCTCGACGTGTTCATCGAGGACATCCGCTCCGCCGCGGTGCGCGCCTCGGCCATCATCCGGCACATGCTCGACTTCAGCCGCCAGAGCGAAAGCCGCCGCAAGGTCTGCGACCTGCCCGCCATCATCGACAAGGCCATCGACCTGGCCGGCAGCGACTACGACCTGAAGAAGAGCTACGACTTCAGGCACATCAGGATCGTACGCGACTACGCCGACGACCTGCCCGCCATCAATTGCACGGAGACCGAGATCGAACAGGTGCTGCTGAACCTGCTGCGCAACGCAGCCCAGGCCCTGTCCGAATGCGATCCCCTCAGGGAGGAGCCGCGCATCGAGATCCACCTGTCCGCCCAGTCGGACGGCGTACGCATCGAGATCTCCGACAACGGCCCCGGAATTCCGGCGGAGGTGCAACGCCGGGTCTTCGAGCCCTTCTACACCACCAAGCCGCCCGGCGTGGGCACGGGGCTGGGGCTTTCCGTGTCCTACTTCATCGTCACCAAGGGGCACCACGGCAGCATGCGTCTGTCCTCACGACCGGGCGAGGGCACGACGTTCATCATCGAACTGCCCATGTCGGGACAGGGGGCCGCGGGATGACAACGCCGGCCAGCCTGCTCATCATCGACGACGAGGAGCGCATCCGTCAATTGTTGCTGGATTTTTTCGACGACTACGACGAGTTCTCCACCCGGGCCTGCGCCTCCGCCGAGGAGGCCCTGACGGAGCTGGAGCGCCAGCCGGCCGACCTGAGCATCGTGGACCTGCGCCTGCCCGGCATGAACGGGCAGCAATTCATCGAGACCGCGCACGCCCGGGGCCTGTGCCGGCATTTCCTGTTGCATACCGGCTCCACTGATTTCGGCCTCTCGCCGGGACTCGCCGCCATCGGCGTCGGGCCCGCCGACATCTTCCTCAAACCTGCGGACACCGACGGGCTGCTCGCCCGCCTCCGAACGCTGCTGCAATCGCCGGGGGCATGACATGGCCATTCTCATCATCGACGACGAGCCCGGGTTGCGGCGCTCACTCGCCGCGCATCTGGAAGACATGGAATACGCCGTGGTGGAGGCCGCCAACGGCCGGGAGGGGGTGGAGGCCCTGCTCGCCAACCCCACCGGGCTGGAGGCCGCCGTGGTGGACCTGAACATGCCCGTCATGGACGGTTACGCCTTCATCCGCCACGCCGTGGCGGTGGCTCCGGAGCTGCCGCTCATCGTGCTCTCGGGCGTGGGCATCGTGGAGGACGCCCTCAAGGCCATGCGCATGGGCGCGTGGGATTTCATCACCAAGCCCCTGCACAACCTGGACATCATCGACCTGACGCTTTCCCGGGCCCTGGAGCGCGCCCGCCTGCTGCGCGAAAACCGTCTGAAGCACGAGGAGCTGGAGGAGCTGGTGCGCAACCGCACCCACGAACTCGAGGAGACGCGCCGGCAGGTGATGCAGCGGCTTAGCCGCGCGGCCGAATACAAGGACAACGAAACCGGACGGCACGTCATCCGTGTGGGGCGCATCAGCCGGCTGCTGGGCCAGGCCATGGGTATGGACGAGACCGCCTGCGAACTGCTCGGCGATTGCGCCCCCCTGCACGACGTGGGCAAGATCGGCATCCCGGACGACATTCTGCTCAAACCCGGGCCGCTCACCGAGGCCGAAACGAAGGTGATGCGCCAGCACTGCCTGTACGGCTGCGAAATCCTCGGCCCGCTGGACAGCATGGACGAGGCGAGGCGCGTGTGCTCCGACCCGAAACTGGTGCGCGCGCTGGAGGGCAACAAGCAGCTACGCCTGGCCCGGCTGCTGGCTCTGTGTCACCACGAGCGCTGGGACGGCTCCGGCTATCCCTTCGGCCTCGCTGGTCAGGAGATACCTCTGGAGGCGCGCATCGTCTCCGTGGTGGACGTGTACGACGCGCTGTGCAGCGACCGACCCTACAAAAAGGCCATGCCGCCGCAGGAGGCCGCGCGCCTGCTGCGCGATGGCGCGGGCACGCAGTTCGACCCGGCCGTGGTGGCGGCGTTTTTCGCCCACGAGACGGAAGTGCTGGCCATCCGCCGGCGTTGGAGCGACTGAATCCCAGCCGCCTCTTGTCTTCCCCGCCCGCACTGGGCATGATCGCCCCGGCGCGGTTCGCCGCGACTTCCACACACGGGGGAATCAATCATGCGCAGCCTTTTTCCCGCCTTGACCATCACCCTGCCGCTGCTGGCCGCCTGCGTCGGCGGACCGACGCACTACGGCACCCCCAGCCTGGACGCCATCAAACCCGGCGTCACCCGCGAGCGCGACCTCGTCGCAGTGTTCGGCATGCCGACCTTCAACACTCCCGCGCGCGACAGCGCCCGGCTGTGGACTTGGCAATACACGCCAGACCAGGGCGAGGACCACGACGGGATAATCTACCTGACCATTCTGCTGGACAGCGACGGCCGCGTGGTCCGCATCGTCAAGGTCGTTCGGATGTAAAACGACGGCGCAACCGCGACGTCCCCTTCTCCTCGACAAAACGGCAGGACCGAAAAGACACGCTTCCGCAGCGCTTCCCCCAAGGAATGTCGGAAGAGAGGCAGGCTAGACGGCGCGCCCACGATGACGAAAAAGTCCCCGGCGTTTGCACCACGCCGGGGACTTTTTTCTCCGAAGGGTCGGCCCGTGTTTTCCCCGGCGCACAAACGAAAAGGGGGTCGCCATGTTCTGGCGACCCCCTGGGCTTGCGTGGTGGGCCCGGCAGGATTTGAACCTGCGGCCTACGGATTCGTAGTCCGGCGCTCTATCCACTGAGCTACGAGCCCACGCGAGGAGTGAAGAACTATGCTCTCCCCACCGAACCGTCAAGGATTTTTTCAACTTCGATGCAAATTTCTTTCGACGGCCCGGTCAAAAGCTGAAAGCGCAACGGCGAAAAGCGGAGCATCAGCGTCGCCCGCCCGGCCAAAAACACCGCCAGCTCCGGGTGCCGCGCGGTCAGCGTCGCCCGCGCCGTGGCCTCTTCCGCCGCGGTGGCGAAGGGTTCACAACGCGCCGTCACCGTTAGCGCCAGCCCCCGCGCGCGGTCCTCGACAAGCAGGCTCGCCTGCGGAGAGGCCGCGAGGTTGCGGACCTTGCGCGTGTCCGGCGGGCTGGCCATCCAAAAGGCCGAGGCATCGGCCGGCGCGGCATAGGCCATGAGCGAGACGTGCGGACCACCCTCTCCCCCGGCATCGCAACCGCAGGTCGCCAGCGCGCAAAAACGCTGACTCTGGACAAGCGCGGCGATTTTCTTCAGCATCGACTCCTCCTCTGGCGGAAAGTCACGCCAGAATATGCCGGCGCGCCGACCGAAACAACCCCGCCGGCGCAAAAAAGGAGTTTCCCGCGTGCCCGCCCCTTCCGTCACCATCAATCTCTCCGCTCTGAACGCCCTGCCCCCGCTGCCCGTAAGCGTCCCCCTCGCCGACAAGCTCGCCCGCGCGAGTGAGGTCTGCGCCGCCGTGCGCGACGCGACGAGCGGCCATGGCGTGGCCGTGGCCTTCACCGGCGGCAAGGACTCCAGCATCGTCCTTTCGCTGTGGCTCTCCCTGTGGCGCGAGACGCTCGGCTATCAGCCGTCCTCGTCCAAGCCGCTGACGCTCAGCCCCCTGGCCATCAGTATAGACACCGGCCTCAAGTTCCCGCAGGTCACGGCCCTGCGCGACAAACTCTGCGCCGATTGGGGCGTGCGGCTGGTCCTCGCCCGGCCGGATGTGGACCTCGCCGCCTACCCGGTGGCGCGGGACAAGCTCTCCTGCTGCCGCGACCTCAAAATCCGGCCGCTGGGCCGGGCGCTGCGGGCGCGAAACGTGGGCGTGCTGCTCAGCGGCCTGCGGCGCGACGAAGCGCCCTCTCGCGCGCTGCGGCCCTACGCCGAATGGCGCGGGGAGACGGAGGACATGCCCGCGCACTGGCAGGTGAATCCCATTCTGGATTGGACGGAGATGGACGTGTGGGCGCACATCACGGGCGAGGGGCTGCCGTGCTGCGAGCTGTACAGCGAAGGCTACCGGTCGCTGGGCTGTATGCCCTGCACCAAACCGGCTGGCGCGGGCGTAAGCGAGCGCGCCGGCCGCGACCAGGAAAAGGAGCGGCAACTCGACGTGCTCAAGGGGCTGGGGTACTTCTAACTATCTTGAAATTAACTAAATATCTTAGAACTTTCAATATATTTCATTGCAAATTCGTGGGTCTTACGATCTCGCTGAGTGGCTGCAAAAGCTAACAAACTTACCGTTCCTCTCGCACCGTTATTCTCTAACTTAGCATGCGAAGGAGACCTCAGCTCAACAGGCAATGGACACTGCTTATTTGTTGGGTTCTTCATCGGTAGCCTCCATTGCAATTAGTCCCTCGTAATGCGTGTAACCATCAAGGAATGCAGCGATTTTCGGCATTGGAGATTCGTCAGTGCGAAGGAGCAAACCACTTTGACTCTTTCGATCAGAACACTGTCGAAATAAAGAGACATACGACTCTGGAGCAATACCGACAAACTGCGTTAACTGCAACCATTTTTGGGGGCCTTCTGTGCAATTCCCAACACCTAACAAATCCGCGAAAAAGGCTCGCGCGCGACTTTTGGGATACGGCTCTATATATACAACCCTACGTAATCCCGCAGCTAAAATGTGCTTGACGCAATTATCACATGGATATGTTGTAACATACAGGGTTCCCTTTCTTAGTCCTAATCTAGCATTGCGCGCAGCAGATAAAATTGCCTCCATTTCAGCGTGTATTGCCCTAGAAAATTCAATCAAATTATTCGTGACAGACTCTGAAATTAACTCTTTAAAATTGTCTAATGATGCTTTAGATTTTAGTAATCCACCATTTTTTAGTGTTTCAAATGCAGAATTTATAAGCGAGTTTTTTTCCTTATCGCTTCTGCACTGATTTAAACTTTTGCACAATGTTTTTTTAAAATTATTATCTGTAGATAACCCTCCGTTAACTGCCGGGACATCATTCCAGCCAACAGAGACCAAATCATTATGCTCATCAGAAATAGCAGCACCAACTTGTCTTGATAAACAAGTAGAGCGAACACTCGCTGAAAATGCCTCAAACATCATACATTCATCCGTTGAAGGGCTAACAATACGACGGGAAAACAACAAATCGAGGAATCTTGCTATATCGTCTTTAATCGTTTCCGTGTTAGAATTAACAAATAAATTTGCCTTGTAGAACACATCCCTAACTTGCTACCCTGTCTTCAGCTTTTCTTTTTGATCTATTCCCGCAAGAATATCATACTCTCTATATATTTTTGAATTTGCTTCTTCCGCATCTTGCAGAGGACGAAAATTTTTGACTTGTTGTTCATAGTCACCACTCACGGCAACAAGGAGCAACATCGGTCCATATACAGACCTTAATAATGCATATTCAGCCTTATTTTTAATTGACTTTATTATGTGAGCAACGCGAATTGGTTGAGGAACAAACGTATTTTCACTTGGATACGTAAACCCGTCATGTTCTTTGCGGTATTCAAAAATTTTTTGGATTACTTTTTTCGCTAAATATTCTGGCGAATGCTGCTCGCGCAACATATTACCTAATTGCTGCAATCGACTAATCCGCTTTGCTTCCTCAGATATATTGTGTCCCAATGAAGCAAGTCTTTCATGGACTGTTGGATCAGGAAACTTTTCTTTAATTGCTTCTTCTTCTATTATTTTACTTACGGGAATTATATCAACTTTATATTTGTATGTTTGCGATTCCAAAATCTCACGGAGTACTTGTACAGCCTGAGTTGCGCCCCCACCGATTGGTTCAACAAAGGCAAAAACAAGTTCAGGAGTCTTTCGGTCGTCTTGTTTCTTAAACCCCAAACCAGATGAGACTGATGGCATAACGTGTTTTGCAGGCAACATATCCGCCCCTCACCCCACACAATGTTGTAGAAATATTCCTAGCGCCCCATCAGCGCGAGCAGCGCCCGTTTGATGCCGGTCTTGTCCACGCCGGCGCGGGCGCGCAGGTCCTTGGCCGGGCCTTGCTCGATGAACTCGTCCGGCAGGCCCACGCGGCGCACGCGGCGGCCGTCGAGCATGTTGGCGTCGGCGAGGACCTCCAGCACGGCCGAGCCGAAGCCCCCGGGCAGGCAGCCCTCCTCCGCCGTGAGGACGTACTTGTGGCCGCGCACGAGGTCGAGCATCTGCCGCGCCGGCAGGGGTTTGATGAAACGCGCGTTGAACACCGCCACCTCGATGCCCTGCTCGGCGGCGAGTTCCTCCGCGCATTCAAACGCCGGGTACACGCGCGAGCCGATGGCGATGATGAGCGCGTCGTCGCCCTCGCGCAGCAGCTCGCCCTCGCCAATGGGCAAAACTTCGGGATGCTCCGACACCTCGGCCCCGTGGCCCACGCCGCGCGGGTAACGCACGGCCATGGGTCCCGGCGTGGCGAAGGCCGTGGCGATCATCTGCGCCAGCTCCGCCTCGTCCTTGGGAGCCATGAGCGTGATGCCGGGAATGTGCCGCAGGTAGGCCATGTCGAACGCGCCCTGATGCGTGGCCCCGTCCTCGCCCACCAGCCCGCCGCGATCCAGAAAAAGCTTCACGCTGAGTTTTTGCAGGCACACGTCGTGGATGATCTGATCGTAGGCGCGCTGCATGAAGGTGGAATAGATGGCCACGGCGGGCGTGAAGCCCCGGGCGGCCAGACCGGCGGCGAAGGTCACCGCGTGCGGCTCGCAGATACCCACATCCACGAAACGCTCCGGGTGGCGCTTGCGGAAGCAGTCCGTGCCGGTGCCCTCGGGCATGGCGGCGGTGATGGCCACGATGCGCGGGTCGGCGTCGGCGTGGCGGCAGAGCTGTTCGCCGAAGACCTCGGTGTAGCTCTTCGGCCCCACGCCGGGCTTTTTGAGGATGATGCCGGTCTCGGGCTCGAAGCGGCCCACGCCATGGAAATACGTCGGGTTGACCTCGGCGGGGTCATAGCCCTTGCCCTTCTTGGTCAGCACATGCACCAGCACGGGCCGGTCCATGCCCTTGGCCTGCTCGAACACGTCGATCATGGCCGGAATGTCGTGGCCATCCACCGGACCCACGTAGGTGAAGCGGAAGGCCTCGAAGAGCATTCCCGGCGTGAAGAAACTCTTGAGCGAATCCTCGCTGCGGCGGGCGAACATGGCCAGATCCTTGCCGATGCGCGGAATGTTGGCCAGCCAGGCCTCGAACTCGCGCTTGAAGCGCTGCGGGGCCGGGCGCGAGAGCTTGCGCGACATGAAGTTGGACAGCGCACCCACGTTCTTGGAGATGGACATCTCGTTGTCGTTGAGCACGACGATCATCTTGCGGCCCATGTCGCCGGCCTGATTGAGCCCCTCGAAGGCCAGCCCGCTGGTCATGGAGCCGTCGCCGATGACGGCGACGACCTCGTGGTCGAGCCCGGCCAGGTCGCGCGCCAGCGCCATGCCCAACGCGGCGGAGACGGACGTGGAGGCGTGCCCCACGCCGAAGTGGTCGTAAGGGCTCTCGCTCATGCGCGGGAAGCCGGAAAGTCCGTCCAGCCGGCGCAGGGTGTCGAAACGGTCCGCCCTGCCGGTGAGCAGCTTATGGGCGTAGGCCTGATGCCCCACGTCCCAGATGAGCCGGTCGGTTTCCAGGTCGAAGGTCTTGAACAGGGCCAGCGTGAGGTCCACCACGCCCAGCGAGGGGGCGAGGTGCCCGCCGCCCACGGAACACTGCTCGATGATGCGACGACGCAGCTCCGGGGCCAGCGCGGCCAGTTCTGCAAGGCTCATGGCGGCCACGTCCGCGGGACGGGACACGCGGGCCAGCAGCTCCCTGCCGCTGGGAACGGAAACGGGGGGGGTGGGAAGGGGTTTTGGGGTCAATTCACGCGCTCCACGATGTAACGGGCCAGGGCTCGCAAAAATTCGGCTTCGTCCGTGACAACGATATCGACGCCATCCAGCCCGTCCAGGGCGGCCCGGGCCAGCCCGGCGCGCTCGGCGGCCAGCCGGCGGCTCTCGTCCAGCCCCACGAGGGAGGGATACGTGGTCTTGCCCTGGCGTTCGTCGCTGCCCACGGGCTTGCCCAGGGTTTTGGTGTCGCCCACCACGTCAAGGATGTCATCGGCGATCTGGAAGGCCGCGCCCAGGTGCGCGCCGTATTCGCGCGCGCGGGCCACGCCGTTTTCGTCCGCACCGGCCAGCTGCGCGCCGGCCACGCACGCGGCGGTGATGAGCGCGCCGGTCTTCTTGGCGTGCATGACGCGCAGCTCATCGAGCGAGACGCCGGGACGCGCGGTGTATTCCATGTCCAGCACCTGGCCGCCCACCATGCCGCCCGATCCGGCGGCGGCCGCCACGGTGCGCGCGGCGCGCAGAACGCGCTCGGCGGGCACGCGGCCGTTTTCCGCGCAGGAGAACATGAGGCAGAAGGATTCGGTGAGCAGCCCGTCGCCGGCGAGGATGGCCGTGGGCTCGTCGAACTGTTTGTGATTGCTCGGCCGGCCCCGGCGCAGGTCGTCGTCGTCCATGGCCGGCAGGTCGTCGTGGATGAGCGAATAGGTGTGGATGAGTTCCAGCGACGCGGCGAACGGCAGCACCGCCGCCTCCGCGGCCCCGAACAACCGCGCGAAGCTCAGCGCCAACGCCGGCCGCAGGCGTTTGCCGCCGCCCAGCAGGCTGTATTCCTCGCTGGCGAGCAACCGCTCGGGAATGTCGCGCCCGCGCAGGCACGTCGAAAGATAGGCCTCAACCACGGCCGCGCGTCTGGCCAATCCGGCCTTGGCGTTCCCCTCGCTCATTCCCCAGCCTCCCCATCGCCGGATTCCGGCGTTTGCAGATCCGCGAATTCCTTGAGCAGGCCGTCCTGAACAATGCGGACCTCGTTTTGGGCGTCCTTGAGCCGGCGTCCCAGCTCGGCCGAGAGGGTCAGTCCCTCCTTGTACAGCGCGAGGGACTCCTCGAGCCCGGTCTCGCCGCGCTCTAACTTCTCCACAACGCCGCGCAGGCGCTCCAGGCGCTGCTCGAAACTCTGGGCGTCGTCCTTTCCCTGGTCCTGGCTCATGTGCGCTCCGGCCCTTTTCGATTCCGACGTCGCGGGGGTTTCCGCACGCCGGGAAACCCCACCATACAAAAACTGCGGCGCGGGGTCCACCGTGAGCCTCGATGCGGCGAAACCCCGCACCCGGCATGGGGGAATCCCCCGTTCCGCGCCCCTCAGCCGCGCCGCCCGGCCCCGTCGCCTTCCGCCACGACGGCGTCCAGCTCGCCCGCGCCCGTGCGCACGCGCAGCCGATCGCCCGGCCCAGCCTGATCGGCCCGCCGCAACAGCCCGCCAGAATCTCCACCGGCGTCCACCACCCGCACCAGACTGTATCCGCGCGTCAGCGGCGCCTCGGGATCGAGCCCGGACAGCCGCGCGGAGAGCACCTCCACGGCCCGCGCCGCCGCGCCCAGACGCGCGTTGGCCGCCGGGGTCAGCCGGTCGCCGAGCGCTGAGACCAACGCCCCGCGCGCGGCCAGCTCCGCAGGTCCGAAGGCGCGCGAAAGCCCGCGCACGGCCACGGCCAACCGTTCGCGCCGCGCCGAGAGCACCCGCTCGCCGCCGCGCATGAGCCGCCGCGAGGCCTCGGCCCAGCCCAGCTCCACACGCTCCAGCCGCTTGGCCGGGGAAAGCCAGGCGAGCGCCCGGCCCAGCTCGGCGAGGGTGCGGCCGCGCGTCTCCAGGCCATGCCGGAAGGTGCGTTCGAGATCCATCGACAACCCGTCCACGGCCTGCATGAGTTCCGCGCGCAGGGGCCACAGCCCCGTGGCCGTGGCCGAGGGCGTGGGGAAACGCTTGTCGGCCACGTAGTCGGCGATGGTCACGTCCGGCTCGTGGCCGACGCCGGTGACCACCGGGATGGACGAGCGGGCCATGGCCTCGGCGACCTGCTCGGTGTTGAAGGCCCACAAGTCCTCCAGGCTGCCGCCGCCGCGAATGAGCGCGATGACCTCGGCCCAGCCGTCGCGGTTGACCGCGTCCAGCTGCGCGGCGAGCTGCGCCGGGGCCGCTTCGCCCTGCACCAAGCTGGGATAGATGCGGATGCCCGCGCCCGCGCCGCGCGCGGCGGCCAGACGCAGAAAATCGCGCACGGCCGCGCCCTGCGGCGAGGTGACGACCGCCACGCGCGTGGGATTGCGCGGCGGGATCATTTTGCGCGCCTCGTCGAAATAGCCCTTGTCCGCCAGTTTGCGTTTGAGCGCCTCGAAGGCCAGCGCCAAGTCGCTCACGCCGCTTTGCTGCACCAGCTCGGCGATGAGCTGATAGCTCCCGCGCGGGGCGTAAACCGAGATACGCCCGGCCACGAGGACCTCCTGGCCGTCGGCGAGGCTCTCGGCCAGATCCGAGGCGGCGGAGCCGGGCTCCAGCACCTCGCCGGTGAGGGGATCCACGCCGGACCCGCCGGCGCGCCCCTGGCTGCGGCGGAACCAGACCACGGAAAGCGCCGAGTCGGCGTCGGTGAGGGAGAAATAGAGGTGCCCGCTGGACGGCCGGGCGAGGTTCGTCACCTGACCGCGCACCCACACAAAGGAGAACTCGGCCTCCAGCACGTCGGTGACGGCGCGCGTGAGTTCGGCGACGGAAAAAATGTGCGACACGCGCCCCCCGCTCAGCTGGCCGCCACGGCCGCGCCCGCCCCGATCATTGCCGCGCCCGCCCCGCGCGTGGCGACCTTCCACAGCCGGCCCGAACGCGCCATGTTCCGCCCGCGCGCGGCCAGCCAGGCGTAGGCGGCGATGACGCCGTACACCATGGGCAGGATGATGGCGACCACGCAGGCGATGTCGATCCCGGTGAGGGCGCGCATGTCCACGAAGCCGGGCAGAAAGCCGCAATAGAAGGCGATCACCTTGGGGTTGCCGACGGAAACGCAGAAGCCGCTGAGAAAAATGCGCGCCAGGAAGAACCGACCAGACGCGGCCGCATCGGACGCATCGGACGGAGCGGGCACGTCATCGCCCGCCGGATCGGGCCGCCTAGCCAGAAAGCAACGCACGCCGAGATAGACGAGGTACGCCGCGCCGATCCACTTGAGAACGAGAAAGACCCCGCCCAGCTCGCGGGCCACCCACCCCATACCGAACAGCGCGAGCATGAGGTAGGCCGCGTCGCCCATGACCAGCCCGGCGCTCCACAACAACGCGTGCCTAAGCCCCCGGCCCATCGCCTGAGCGACGACGGCGGTGACGCCAGGGCCGGGAATGACCGCGAAGATGAAGGT
This sequence comes from Desulfocurvus sp., assembly GCA_020692325.1. Classification (GTDB taxonomy): domain Bacteria; phylum Desulfobacterota; class Desulfovibrionia; order Desulfovibrionales; family Desulfovibrionaceae; genus Humidesulfovibrio. The sequence goes on along the minus strand of JAIMKR010000011.1, from coordinate 82,884 downwards.
GGCCAGGGCCAAGGCCACCGCGCCGTGAATCGTCATGCCGCCGCTCCTTTGTCCAGGGTGTCGCCGGGAGTCGCCCGCATCGGCCGGAGAACGCCGACGCCACGAAATCGCTCCATGCGCGCGGTGGCGCGACGGACAGCCGCCGCGCCGATTTCGCGCTATACCGCGATTGCCCACGCCTGTCCAAGGCGCAAAAAATGTTTGAAACATTTGAGGGACGAAATGGAATTTTTTCTTTGCCGGCGTCCCTCCCCGGCAACGCGACGAACCCGCCGCCAGCGGAGGCCACGCCCGACGACGATACGACAGGAATTTCCATGGCGATGACCGGGCACCGTTCCTCGCCCGGTTTCGTCGAACACGACGCGCGGGCGCGAGACGGCGGGCGGGAGAAGCAGAACTTCACACCACGCCATCGGCGGCGGGTAAGGCGCGGCTCCATGACTATTCCACTCGACGCGGCTCCCGTCCCGGCCGATCCGAACGAAGCAGCAGCCCGCCGCCGGGAAAGCCGCATCCCAGGCGACCGGGACGTGCCGGAAGGGGCGCGACACGGCCCCCCGTCCGTGCCCCAATCGCCAGCGGAGGCCGACAGTCCAGGGAACAGGCGCACACCCCTCCTTCTTTCCTTCCGGCTTCCCCGAGGCGCGCCGCGCATGGCGAACGCCGGAAGTCGATCATGGCCGACGTTTCCGATGTTTCGGGACGCGCGTTCCCGCCTCTCAGCGACCGCGATCGGACGGCCGCACGGTGAACGGAAAAACTTCACGCCGTGCAAGATCGCGCAGCGGAGCGCCAAGACGCGGAGCCGCCACCCGGCGGGGACGGGAAAGCCCCTGGCGTTGACCCGGTCTTTTCCGCTACAAGAGGGCCATGCGCCCCTTCCGCTTTCCCTCCCGCCGCATGGACGACGCCACGCCCGACGACTCCGGCTCCCGCCCGAACCCGTCGAATCCGGCGGCCGCGCCCCAAAGCGGACCGGCCACCCTGGGGTCCATCGCCGGCATCCGCCCGCGCGCGCCCTGGTCCGACCTGGCCCCGCTGGTGGACGGCGCGCCCGCCGGCCGCTTACCGCGCCGGCAGGCCCAGCTATGGAGCCTCGTGTTGCGGGCGCGGCGCGTGCCGCACCGGGTGCGTGCAACCCCCGCCGGCTACACAGTACAGACGCCACAGCGCTTCGCACGGCAGGCGGTGGAGGAAATTCTGCTCTACCAACAGGAAAACGTCAGCCCGCACCCGTCCATTCCCCTGCCCCCCGCGCAGGAGCGGGCGCGGCCCATGGTGGCGGTCATGCTGGTTTTGTGCGCCTTCTTCGCCCTCACGCACCGGCCGTTCCCGGGGCTGGGCTGGTACCCGCAGTACTGGCGGGCCGTCGGCGTGGCCGACGCCTGGGCCATGATCCACGGAGAGTGGTGGCGCGCCCTCACGGCCCTGACCCTGCACGCCGATCCGGCGCATGTGGCCAGCAACGCCGTGGTGGGCGGCGCGTTCCTCATCCTGCTCGCGCGGCGCACGGGCTCGGGCTTCGCCTGGCTCGCGGCGATGCTCGCCGGCGTGCTGGGCAACGTGCTGAACGCCCTGGCGCATGCGGCCGTGACGGCGGCGCTCTCCAGGCCGGAGCACGTATCCCTCGGTTTCTCCACGGCGGTGTTCGGCGCGGCCGGCGCGCTCGCCGGTCTCAAGGCAGCGGCGGGCGACGGCGACCTGCGCCCCGGCGCGTTCATTCATGGCCGGGGCTGGTTGACGCCCGTGGCGGCCGGACTGGCGCTGGTGGCCACACTGGGCACCGGCGGCGACGACACGGACGTGGGTGCGCACGTATTCGGCCTGTTCGCGGGGCTTGCGCTGGGCGGAGTGTTGGGCCGGCTGGCTCTGCGCATGGGCCGGCCCGACGAATGGGCAAACGGCCGGGCCAACGTCGCGGCCGGCGTCGCGGCCGGTCTGCTGCCGGTTCTGGCCTGGACCTGGGGCTGGTTGGCCGGCTGGCCCGGGTGAGTGAACGGTCGGCCGATCAGACGGCCCTGGTGACGGGGGCCGCCGCGACATCCACCGCTTTGTCGAGTTCCTGCAGCGCGTCGCGTTGCGCGATTTGCGCCAGACGCGACGTGTCTCTGGCTTTTTGCCGCTGCACGGCCCGAGCAGTGACGTCAACATGGCGGAGGCTCGGCTATTCCTTTCGGGGTTTCCCTTGAGCCTTTTGAACAGATTGGGTCAAAAATGCACACGAAAGTCTGTTTTGCTCCTGTTGTGCCGTAAGCTGTTCGCGCAAGAGCTTGTTCTGTTCCTGCTGCGCCGCGAGCTGCTCTCGCATGAGCTGAAGCCTCTTTTCCTCCTTGGGGGCAAGCGATGTGCGTTCTTCTGCCGCGTTCGCTTCTACGGCAAGATTGTGACTGTTGCTTTGACAGGATACAAACAGTTGAAGACCTCCAATGACAATCGTGAAAGCAATACCAATGACCGCACACCATGTAGCTGTTCGTTGGGCGCAGGCATCTTTTTTGATCTTTTCAACAGAGACCGCCAACAGTTTTTGATTAAGGTTTGTTCCGCAATCTATCGCTTGTAGTGTAAATGAACCAATCCCGATCAGCTTGTCCATTTTATCGCGAATTATTTGTGCCGGGCTATTGTCTCTGATTGATGCATGCAAACGAGCTGTATCTGCAAATTGATCTTGTTGTGCAAAACTCCAAAACGGTAAACCAAACTGATGCGTACAATCTGATGTATTGAATAATGACTTAATCTTTTCACTTTGTAATTTTTGATTTCCCAGCAAGCTTTGCGTCGTCATGGAAAGCCAACCAGGACCAAGGGCTTTTGTCCATCTCTGCATTGACTCTGCGATCTTTTCGCGCCGCTCGTGCAGGAAATGAGCAAGTTGGATTTCAGGGGAGAGAGCCTCTGCTGTCTCATTAGTTTTGACCTTCCCCCCTTCCCGGATAAGCACCCCCTCAGCGAATCGCCGAACGTCCATTTCGGTGAGTTGTTCCAACTGCACTTCCGTAAGCGGAGCGCATTCCTCCGTCGCAGAAGAAGGTTGATGTTTCACCATATGAGACATCAGGGTTCTTGCCAGTGACCCTTCAGAGATATTTTCAGCCGGGGATAACAGCGGCTCAATTTTCGTCATAATTTCAAATGTTAGGCTGCTGACACGAAGAGGACCAGTGTGATCTGTCTCTATGTCAAAGGGGTACAAAAATTGAGAGAGATCGAAACGCTTAGGGGTGCCTTGAGGGTCATCGTTTTCTTCAGTCATACAGATATGTTCCTCGTCATGAGTGGTGAACAGGAAGCTATTAGTTAACTAGTATATACTGCACGCTTCTGCGTCAATCTCACGTTGGTAAGCTCGCTTCGCCGTAGACGGGTATCAGGCAAACAGAGATGAGACAGTAAGCAGAGAGCTACGCGCAGAACGCCAGGCATGCAGTCCGGTTTGCCGCCGCCAACCACTCTAGCTGTGAAGTTATAGGAGGTTGTTCACTCGGTTCTTTTCGGTCAGATTGTGTCTGCGAGAACC
>JAIMKR010000011.1:0-79322 GCA_020692325.1 Desulfocurvus sp. | reverse complement strand
AAATGCCAGATTGACGGTGGTTCGTCGAGAGGAGCTTGTGCGCCGTGTGATGGCGGGCGAACGGCCGAGCGCCGTGGCCACGGCGCTCGGAGTCTCTGTGCGACGAGTCATGACGGACAATGGAATGGGCTATGTTTCCAGGATGTTCCGTGAAGCGTGCGCGACGCTTGGGCTCAAGCACATCCGCACCAGGCCGTATACGCCGCGCACCAACGGCAAGGCCGAGCGCTTCATCCAGACGGCGCTTCGCGAGTGGGCCTACGCGGCCAGCTATCCGAATTCAGACGAAAGAGCCAGCGAGTTGCCCCGCTGGCTCCATGAGTACAACTTCTATCGGAATCACACCGCGTTACAAAACAAAACGCCAATCAGCCGAATTGACGTGGGACTGAACAACGTCTTGCAACTCAACAACTAGGGGTTCAAGCAACCGCAAAAGAAAATGGCGGTCTTGACGTGCTCCCAATTTGTGTAGCCGCAGTCCTTCCCACAAGTTCACATATTTTGCTGAGGCCTGCAAACTCATCGTTTGTAACCCTGTGGCGGCAGAAGGTCCTAACGTTCTCCGTACCGGGCTAGAAACGGCTCTCCAGGAGATCGACGAGGGAGATTTCCAGGGAGCTGCGGCAGACGTCGGCGGGGCAGCCGGCGACGGCCTTGCAGTCGTCGGTGGAGGCGTGGGCCACGTAGACATCGCGCATCGGGCCGGCGGAGGCGGGGGTGAGCACCACGAGCACGCGCCCCTGGCAGTAGTCGGGTTCGACGCGGCCGAGGGGCGCGCCGCCGCGGTCGGTCTGGCTGGAGTATCCCATGATGCGCGGTCCCTGGCGCTTGTGCATGGAGTCGCGCAGCTCGCTGGTTTCGCGATTGTTCGCGTCGGCGTGGCGATCGGGCAGCCAGGAGTAGATATGCTCGTCGTAGCCGGAGCCGATGGCGCTTTCGGGCACGGTCAGCGCCTCGGCCATGAGGCTCATGTCGGCGGTGCGCATGTTGCCGCATAGGAGATGCACCTCTATGTGGTAGCGCGCGGGGCCGGAGGTTTTGAAAGTGTAGCCGCGCGCGGCCAGGGTGCGCGTGACGAATCCCGTGAGGGAGGGGTCGGCTGCGGAAACGAGCTGTGGGAGGCCCTTATCATCGAGCTGATACAAATTGACGCGCAGGGTGTAGTCGCCAGCGGAGCGTCCGAACTCGCTCAGGCCATGCAGGGCGAGGTTCGGATCGCGCGGGGCGCAGGCGGACAGGACGGCCAGCGCCGCCAGCCCGGACAGGAGAAGCAAAAATTTGGCCTTGCGCAACATGCACAGCTCCTTGCAGGGAAATTCGCGCGGCGACATGCCGTTCGGCGTTTGATAGCGTATCCGCCGCGCCCCGGCAAGCCCCAACGCGATCGTCCATATTGGCGAAGATTCTTGCCAGGGCGGCAGCGGCCGGGTACACCGCCCGCATGGGCACCCCCCTTCTGCACGCCAAGGGTCCGCTGGAGGCGCTTTTGCGCCTGTTGGGCATCGTGCTGGTCATGGGTCTCACCGTGCTGGGCTTCTGGAAAAACAGCGAGCGCAACATGGCGCGCATCAACGCGCGCACGGCCGCCCTTTCCGGCCTGAACGACGAGACCGGCGGCCTGACGGAGGCCGACCGCGCCCATGTGCTGGCGTTCATCGAGTCCATGCGCGGCAAATACGGCGTGGAGGCGCGGGTGCGCATCGCGCGGCGAACGCCGGAGCCGCCGCCCCCGGACGGCAAGACGCTGTTCGTGGGCCTGGGGCTGGAGGACAGGGCCGCCGTGGTGCGCCTGCCTCCACTCATGGACCGGGCGCTGGGACGGGACTTCGCGGAGGATCTGGAACGGGAGCACTTTCCCTTTCATTTCGCCCCCGGGCACAGCTGGCAAAAGGGACTGCTCGTCGCGCTGGATCTCATCGAAAGCAGGCTGGACGCCATCGACGCCACGGCCGGAAACCGACAAAACAACACCCACGAGGAACGAAAGTGAGCGAACTTCCCCGCGTGACCATCTACACCGACGGCTCCTGCCTGGGCAATCCCGGCCCCGGCGGTTACGCGGCCGTGCTGCTGGCCGGCCCGCACCGTCTGGAGCTCTCCAAGGGCTTTTCCGGCACCACCAACAACCGCATGGAGATCATGGCCGTCATCGCCGGGCTGGAGACGCTGACGACCAGAAGCGCGGTGGAGATCGTCACGGACTCGCAGTACGTCAAAAACGCCTTCACGGCGCGCTGGCTGGCCGGCTGGCAGAAGAACGGCTGGAAGACAGCGGCCAAGCAGCCGGTCAAGAATCAGGACTTGTGGAAGCGGCTCGTGCCGCTCATCGAGGCTCACGAAGTAAAGTGGCGTTGGGTGCGCGGGCACAACGGCACGCCGGAGAATGAGCGCTGCGACGAGCTGGCCCGCACCGCGGCCTCCGGCCGCAACCTGCCCAAGGACGTTCCGGCGGAATAACGCGGCGGAGGGGCATGACGCCCCCCATCGGGACGGCGAAACGCGCCGGATGCCGTCAGGCCCCGATGCCCGGGGCGACGCGCCGCGCGGCGTCCAGCTCCGCGCCCCACTCCCACTTCTTCGGCAGCAGCAGCCTGAACGAGCGCCGGCCGTGCACCATGGCGGCCAGCGGTCCGGGCGCGCTGCGCACGAAAACCTTGATGGGCCCCGCGCCCATGTGGCACATGGCGGCGAAAAGGACCCAACGCAACCTGTTGGACCACCGGAACTCAGGCCGGACCGTGCGGTCGAGCAGCCGCCCGTACTCCCGCGCGGCGGCCTCGCCGGGATTCCCGTCCCCGCGCGCCAGGGCCCGCAGAATCGCCGTGGCCGCGTGGGCTCCGGTGGCCATGGAATAGAAGAGGCCCTCCCCGAACAGCGGCTCCACGAAGCCCGCCGCGTCGCCAGCCAGGAGCACCCGGCCGGCGCACGGCCTGTTCAGGGCGTTGCCATAGGGCAGCGGATGCCCGCGCAGGGGCACGGCGTCCGCCCCCGCCACGCCGAGCAGGGTCAGATAGCCCCGAAAGATGTCCGCGAAGGGCCGCTCATCGCGCAGCAGCCCGCAAATGCCCACCTTCACGGTGCCGCGCGGACCGGGGAACACCCAGCCGTAGCCGGCCCCGGGCACGTCCGGCGCGCCCACGTGCAGCTCGGGCTCGCCCACGGCGCGGGGGAAACTCCCGGGGGCGGCGCCTACGGGCAACGTCACCTCGATGGCCCCGGCCAAGCCGGCCCGCCAGGCTTTTTTGTCCACGCCCACGGCCCGGCGCACCACGGAGTTGGCCCCGTCCGCACCGATGACGAGCCGGGCGCGCAGCTTCGCGCCGTCGCGAAAGGTCAGGCCGCCGGAGGCGGCGTCGCACGACGCGACCTCGCGGCCGGGCAGGTCCACGGCCCCGCGCTCCACGGCCACGCGATGCAGCAACGCGTCGAAGGCCGGGCGCTCGATGAAGCGAAAGGGTTCGGCGGCCGCGCCGCGCGTCAGCTCGCGGCCATTGTGCGCGAACACGTAGCCGCGGGTCTCGTGGAACAACCCGCCATGCGCGACGAGATCGGCCTTTGCGAGGCCGAACACGCGGGAGAGCGCCTCCATGCTCTTGGCCGTGAGCAGCCCCCCGCACAGCTTGAAGCGCGGGTGCGCAGCCTTGTCGGCGAGGCCCACGCGCAGCCCCGCCCCGGCGAGGACCGCCGCCGCCGCGCAGCCCGCCGGTCCGGCCCCGGCCACCAGCACGTCAAAATCCTTGACCACCGCCCCCATCCTCCGTCAAATCGCTGTGCCCGTTTACCGCGCCGGAGCCGCCCGGGCAAGACCCGCCCCGAAAGGACCGCAATGCCGAACACTCCTTTTTCCGCCGTTCTCTTCGACTTCGACGGCACGCTTTCCACGTCGACCATCGACTTCGCCCGCCTGCGCCGCAAGATCACCGCCCTGGCCGAACCATTCCTTGGCGAGGAGCCCGAGCCCTCCGACCTGCCCGTGCTGGAGTGGATCGACGAGTTGTCGGCGGAGATCCGCGAATTCGACGAGGATCTGGGCAAGCAGTTCCACACGCGTGGCCGGCTCATCGTGCAGGCCCACGAGCTGGACGCCGCCCGCGAGGCCGCGCTCTTCCCCTTCACCCGGCCCATGCTGGCCGGTCTGCGCGAAAGCGGCGTGAAAACCGGCGTTCTCACACGCAACTCCACCGCCGCGGTCAAAACCATCTTCCCGGACATCCGCTCCTGCTGTGACGCCTTCATGGCCCGGGAGGACGCCCCGCGCGTGAAGCCGCACCCCGACCACGCCCTGGCCCTGCTCTCCCGGCTGGACGTGGCTCCGGCCGAAGCCCTGCTCGTGGGCGACCACCCCATCGACGTGGAGACGGCCCGTCGCGCCGGTCTGGCCGCCGGGGCGGTGACGAGCGGTCAGGCCAACCGCGAGGAACTGGACGCGGCCAAGCCGGACTTCCTGGCCACGGACTGTTCCACGCTGGTGAGCGCCCTGCGCGCGCGCGGGGTCTTGCCTTCGATAGCCAACCGGCATACGTAATAGGAAAAAGAATTCAGGGCGTGACGATGCAGCAGCTTGTCAAACGCGAACGGCTCCGGCCGGGCATGTACGTGGTCAGCCACGGACTCGGCACCTTCGACAAGCCTCTGGTGCGCGTGGACAAGCCCATCCTCACCCAGGCGGACATCGCCTTGCTCGTGCCGGAGGATGTCGAGGACATCACCATCGACACCAGCGTGGACATCTCGCCGCTGGGCCAGCAACGGGCACCGGGCGCGCCCATAACCACCGGCGTCGCCGACGAGCTGCCCATCGCCCGAAGGTTGTACTCCGACGCCCTCGACCACGTGCGCGGCTTCATGGACGACGTGCGCCGCGGCACCGCCATCGATTCCCGGCAGGCCGAGCCGCTGGTGGACAACTTCATCGAAAGCGTGCTGCGCAATGAAACCGCGGCCGTGGCCCTGTTCAAGCTGCGCGGCTTCGACGAGTACACCTACACCCACTCCATCAACGTGAGCCTGCTGGCCGTGCTGCTGGGCCGGCATGTGGGCCTCTCCAAGGCCGAGCTGCTGGAGCTGGGGCTGGCCGGCATGTACCACGACGTGGGCAAGGCGCGCATTCCCACGCACATTCTGAACAAACCGGGCAAGCTCAGCGCCTCCGAATTCCGCATCATGAAGACCCACCCCTTGGAGGGATACAAGGTCATGGCCGCCCAACCGGGTCAGAATCCAGAGATTCTGCGCGCCGTGCTGGAGCACCACGAGCGCAACGACGGCTCCGGCTATCCGCGCGGGCTCACGGGCGACAAGGTGAGCCAGTTCTCCCGCATCATCTCCGTGGTGGACGTGTACGACGCGCTGACGAGCCGGCGCGTGTACAAGGACGCCCTGGCCCCGGCCAAGGCCCTGGGCATGATGTACCTGTGGGCCGAGAGGGACTTCCCCCGGCAGGCCATCGAGAGCTTCATCCGCTGCATCGGCGTGTACCCGGTGGGCAGTTTCGTCCGGCTCTCCGGCGGGGAGTACGGCATCGTGGCGGCGAGCAATCTCATGAGGCCCACCATGCCGGAAATCAAGGTCGTCATGGACTCGAAAATGCGCCCGCAGATTCCCCGCGTGCTCGACTTGCAGGCTTTGGACGGCGGCCCCGACGCGCAGGAGATCGTCCAGGTGCTCAACCCCGCCGAGTTCAAGATCGACCTCGAACCTTTTTTCCTCTCCTGACCGCCACCGGCAGCTTTTGCCGTAGGCACCGCATCATAACCTGTTGATTTTACTGCGCAGCAACTTTGGAACGGCTTTTGAAGAGAAGCTGGCCAAAGGAGCAGCTCCATGCAGGAAGTCACCAGCTCATCCTCATCGGCCTCGGGCGGCGTCACAAACAGCTTCGACCAGCTGCGCACCAGCGCGCTCGTCGACGCCTCGTCGAGCACCCGGGCCTTCTCCGACTTCATGACCCTGGCCGGAAGGCAGGGATACGGCGGCCAGGCCGCCGGCTCCGGACTCTCCCGCTACCTGGAGGACGTCCAGTCCCCCGTCGGCGCGGGACAGATCAGCGGCGCGGAGAGCACGCCCCAGGCGCTGCAGGCCTCCGGCGTGGCCCCAGTGGTGGGCTCCGACGCCCAGACGCTCTTCGCCGCCACGTCATCCGACAAAATAAATGCGGCGCAAAACGCCACGGCAACCCAGATCTCCGGCCAGGTCGCTGGTCAGGTCGCTGGTCAGGTCGCCGGCCAGGCGCAGCAGACCGGTTCAACGACGAACTCGTCGTCGTCCGTCTCCGACGTGAAGAAGGACAAGAAGAGTTCCGAAACCGGTTCGAGCACGGGCGCCAACGCCCAGACCGCCACGGCCCAGGCCCTCACCAACGCCAGAAACGCCAAGGTCTCGCGTCAGTCCTTCGAGGAGGCCAAGCCGCTGCTCATCAAGTCCGGATTCTCCGAGAAGGAGATGGACGATCTGAGCGCGCGCGTGCAGGCGGGAACCCTCACGTGGGGGCAAATGGTGCAGTCCATGGCCGCGCACACCGCCGGATCCACCAAGAGCGTGCAGCTCTCCAGCGATGAAAAGGCCACGTTGCAGGGCATGTTCCAGAAGTTCGGCTTCGACTCGCAGGCCTCTCAGGACATGGTCGGGTCCATGGCCAACGGCCAGGGGCTCAAGGTGCTCTCCGCCATCCAGAGCAAGCTGCAAACCATGCCCGACGGCACGTCCGTGAGCCTGAATCAGGACGAGCTGACCACATTCTTCAAGGCGCTGCGCGCTCCCTCGTCCACGGCGCAGGCCCTCACGCAGAAGCTCGGCGCGGGCAACGCCAACGTGGCGGACGTGAAGACCGCGTTCGCGGTGCTGGGCCAGGCGCTCGCCGAGCAGCGCACCGAGCAGGCCGCCCAGGACACCGCCACGGCCAAGAGCATGGCCAAGATCATGCAGAAGGACGTGGCCAAGAACGCCCGCGACACCACGGGCACCACCACGGCATCCGGGTCCGCCGATCCACAGGTCGCCTACGACCTGAAGACCAAGGACAAGAACGACACCAGCTGGTTCGGCGACCACGAGAAGAACCAGCAAAAGCAGCAGACCACCAGCGACGACGCCTGGAAGAGCTTCGTTTCCAAGGTGCGCCAGGACGATTCCGGCGCTCAGAACGCCTCATCCTCGACCGCCGCCTCATCCAGCCAGTCCTCCACGACGCTGGCGGCCGCCGGTGCCAAGAACAGCGTGAACGCCTCGACGCTGGGCGGGGTCGCCGCCGGCATGACCGGCCTGACGCAGCAGTCCGGCACGGACGCGAGCCAGCAGGCCAAGCCTTTCGACAAAGTGCTCGCCCCCAAGGTGCTCGATCAGGTGAGCGAGGCCATGCTCAAGGACCTGGGCCAGGGCCGCAAGCAGCTCACCATACAGCTGGACCCGGACAACCTCGGAAAGGTCCAGGTGCTCTTGCAGGTCAAGGGCAAGGAGGTCAGCGCGGTCATCCACGCCGAGGACTCCGGCACCGCGGCCATGCTCCAGTCGAACATGGAGGGCCTCAGAAAGAGCCTGGAGGAAAAGGGGCTCTCGGTGCAGCACATGGAGGTGCAGACGGGTCTGGCCTCGCGCCAGGGCCAGCAACAGGCCTCCTTCAACGCCGATCAGCACAACCAGCAGGCTCAGGAGCAGCGGGAGAGCATGTCGCGCGTGCTCACCCAGCTGCGCATGGTGCGCTCGGAGGGGGATGTGGCCCTGGATATGCAAAATAAGACCGTACAGGCAATTCTTTCCGATCAGGCTCTGCACCTGATCGCGTAGCAAAGGGAGTCTCGGTCATGTCAGTCAGCTCCACCTCGTCCACAAGCTCCAGCAGCTCAACCAGCACCATCAGCACCACTCACTCCACAACGCTGGACCAGAGTGATTTCATCACCATTTTGCTGGCGCAGCTCAAGTACCAGGACCCAAACGATCCAATGGACGACAAGGAAATGGCCTCACAGCTCGTGCAGTATTCCAGCCTGCAAATGCTTACAAACATTAATACTAATCTCGCAACGCTCGTGAGCAACAGCAGTACTGATTCCATCATGAGCGGCGTCGACTACATCGGAAAGAGCGTAAAGAGCACCGGTTACAACCTCACAGTCAACAGTGGCACTGTCAGCACGCTGTACTACAGCCTCGGCGAGGCCGTCACCGACACCACGGCGAGCATTTACGACAGCACCGGCGACATCATCCGCTCCGTGTCGCTGGGCTCCAAGGGCTCTGGTGAATACTCCTTCGTCTGGGACGGCAAGGACACCAACGGCAACACCTGCTCCGACGGAACATACGGCGTCATCATCAGGGCCAACAACTCCGATGGAGATTCCGTGGTCGTGCAGTCGCAGATCAGCGGCGTCGTCAGCGGGGTCAAGAGCTCCAGCGGCACGGTGTACCTGGAGCTGCAGGACGGACGCACCGTGGCCCTGTCCTCCGTGACCGAGGTGGTCAACACCGCGACCACCAGCAACGCAAGCTAGCGGGATTCACCGGGGACTACCGCGTCAAGGCATTTCGGGTCGATTCAGCACATATATATAAGACAGGGGTTCAAGGAGGTCAGACATGTCTCTCACTTCTTCGCTGTATCAGGGCATAACGGGCATGAAGGCCCACTCGACGGCCATCTCGGTCATCGGCAACAACCTGGCGAACGTCAGCACCACCGGCTACAAGGCGTCCAACATCTATTTCGAGGATCTGATCTCCCAGGACGTCACCACCGGCGCGGGCAGCTCGCAGCTGGGCCTGGGCGGCAAGACCGCCGCCATCTACGGCGATTTCTCCCAGGGCTCCATTCAGACGACCACCTCGGCCACGGACTTGGCCATCGGCGGCAACGGCTACTTCTGCGTCCAGCCCGCCAACTCGGACGAGACCTATTACACCCGGGCCGGCAACTTCACCTTCAACAATGAGGGCTACTTGGTGGACGCCAACGGCTACCGCGTGCAAGGCTGGGCCATGCAAAAGGCCAGCACCACCTCCAGCACCACCACGGACTACCAGATTTACGGCACCGCAGGCGACATTCAGGTGAGCAACTTCCAGTCGCCGGCCTCGGCCACCACCAAGGCCAGCATGATCACCAACCTGGACCCCACAACCACGAGCCAGTGCGACGACACAACCGACCCGTTCTTCGCCATGTTCAAGAATTGGGACGGCTCTCAGGACACCCCCCTGGACAGCTCCAAGTACGGATACAGCAGCACCATCAAGGTCTACGACGACACGGGAACCTCGCACACCCTGTCCATCTACTACGACAAGGTCACGATAAGCTCCAACGCCGGCAGCGACACCGTGTGGGAGTACACCGTCACTTGCGAGCCCAGCGAGGACGGCCGCACCATCGACGGTACAAAGCTGACGGGCACCAGCGCGGCCGGCCTGCTCATGACCGGCACCATGACCTTCCGCTCCGGCACCCTCGTGGGCGAAACCGCCTACACCCTCAAGAGCAACGCCACGGGCGACATGCACGCCCTGAGCAACTGGACTCTGGCGGACTTCTCCACCAGCGGCTACCCGCAGTTCACCGCCAACTTCACCAAGGCATCCAACGCCAGCGCGACCAACCAAGTCTCGGCGCAAAGCATCGCCCTGGATTTGGGCATGCGCAGCAAGAGCAGCTCATGGTCCGGGGCGTCGTCCAACGCCAGTGGGATTGGCACAAGCGCCCTGACCAACGCCAGCACGCTGGGCAGCATGGACAACTCCGTCGTCAGCGCTCTCTCCACGGAGTCCTATGACACGGGCGGCAACTCCACCCTGTACCAAACCCAGGACGGCTACACCGCAGGTTACCTGGAGGGAGTCTCCGTGGACTCCGATGGCGTGGTCACGGGCACCTTCTCCAACGGTCAGGAAATGGCCCTGTACACGGTGGAACTCGCCACCTTCACCAACCAATGGGGGCTGCGGCGCGACGGCAACAACCTTTTCAGCGCCACGTTGGATTCCGGCGACGCGCTCACCGGCACGGCGAATTCCGCCGGCAAGGGCAGCATCACCTCCGACGCCCTGGAGGCCTCCAACGTCGACATGGCCACGGAATTCGTCAACCTCATCACCACGCAGCGCGGTTTCGAGGCCAACACAAAGGTCATCACCACCGCCGACAGCCTGCTCAGCGAAGTCATCGCCATGAAGCGGTAGTCCCCGCGAACCTGTTCCTTCCCCTGTCGCCCCGTCCGGCCTCGACCCGCCGGACGGGGCTTTTTTGTCCCCTCCGGCGGCGGCGCGACAGATCAGCCGCACAGACCGGCAAGAAGCTCCAGAAGTTCGAGGGAGCCGCGCACCCATGCGGCATCGGCGTCGCGATTGCGGCCCTCCATCTCCAGGAACGAGGCGAGCGGCCGCCAGAACGGCGGCGCGGCGTCCGGCGGGGCGGCGCGGCCATGCGTGATTTCCGCCACGGTCCGCCCCAGACGCGGAAGCGAACGCCCGGCGGACTCCGCAAGGCGCGGAAAGGCGGCGGCGAGAGCGCCCCAGGCCACGGCCACGGGGTCCCAGGCCAGCCGGCCGTCGATGCGCCACAGGAAAAAATGCCGCCAGAACTCCCCGACGAGGTCCGCCGCCCCTGGCGCGCGCTCCGGCCCCAGGCGGCGCAGCGCGTACAGCCCCTCCGCCGTGCGGGCGGTCTCGAAAAGATCCAACCCCGGCAAACGCACCCGGGAAAGCCGCTCGCGCGGGCCCTTCAGCAGCAATGCGGCCAAGGCCGCCACCGGCCCCGGGGCCATGGCCGAACGGCAGGGGCAGCCGGCGCGGCGGCAGGTCCAGCAGCCGCGCGCGCACGAGGCCGAGCTGCGCAGCGCCAAGTGCCCGGGTTGGTATGGCCCGGTGTCCCACGGATTCACGTGCCCCACCGAGAGATTCAGCGTGGGCAGGCCCGTCCAGGCAGCCAGATGCATGGGACCGGTGTCCGGCGTGATGAGCAGCGACAGCCGCCGACCATACTCGGCAAGCTCGGTCAGGCTGAGTTTGCCGGTGAGATTGGCCAGTGCCAGGCCGCTCGCCTTCCGCACGGCCTCGGCCACGGGAAGGTCGGCCGGCCCACCGAGCAGCACGGGCATGAGTCCCCGGTCCACAAGCCCGCGCGCGAGGGCTGCGGAAAAGGCCGCGGCGGGACGCTTGCCGGGTTCGCTCGCGCCCACGAACAGACCGACAATCCTCTCACCGTCGTTCCGCGGCGCGCGCGGCGGATCGAAACTCGTGCGCCGCAGCATGTCCGCCGGCACGATGTCCAAAGCGTTCAGATCGGCCCAATGGAAACGATTGTGCCGGCCCTGATTCACCAGTCCCGCCCGGTACAGCTGCCAGCCGCCCAGAATGCGCAGCACGCCGTCGGGCCCGCGCACGGGCCCGAGCCGCTCCTCGGCCGCGAGTTCCCCGGCCAGCCGCGCGGCCTCCTCGCGGATACTCAGGTTGACGATGAGCCTGTAGCGCCGGCCGGACAGTCCGCCGGCCGCGGCGTCGCGCCAGGAGATGTAGGCCACGTGGGGGCTCACCGGCAAAAGCGGACGGAAAAACGCATCCTCGGCCACGATGTGCACAGGCCGGCCGGGGAACAGGCGAGAGAGCCACAGCGCCAGCGGAAACGACAGGATGAGGTCGCCCATGCGCTGCATTTGTAGCAGAAGGATCGGTTCCTCGGCCACGGGCGTCAGCTCCGGCGGGGGAAGTGCGCGTCGATGGCGGCGTGAATGGCGCGCAGGCGGTGTACGTAGGTGTGCTCGGCAAGCACGCGCGCGCGGCCGGCCCCGGCCATGCGCCGACGGGCGTCGGCATCGGCCAGGTAGCGGGACAGCTGCTCCGCCGCGTCCTCGGGGTCGTCGTACACGGCCATCTCCACGCCGGGCTCGAACAATCGCTCCAGCTGGGCGCGACGGTCCGTGAGCAGGAACGCGCCGGCGGCGGGCACGTCGAACACACGCTGATTCACCGCGCCCTTCATCTGCGCGCTGGTGCAGTTGAAATTCACCTCGCTGAGCGGATAGAATCCGGGAAGATCCTCGTAGTAATTCAGCTCCGCGTGCAGGCGCGCGCCGCAGCCCGCCGGCAGCAGCTCGCGCCAGCCGGGATCGCCCACGACGAGCGGCGCGAACGGCAGCGTGGCCGAGACGCAGGCCAGGCGATAGCCCAGGGTGGCCCGCCAGACCACGGCGGTCTCGAAGGCCGTGGTCCGCGCCACGCCGAGTCCCTCGAACTCCGGCAGAAGCTCGGGGGCGCGCCGCGCCATGAGCTCGCGCACGCCACGATCGACGGAGGCGGCGAAAGCCTCCGCCAGGGGGGTGAACGCCTTCAGCAGGCCGGGGGTGGGACGCGCGGCCTCCAGCCGCTTGAGGGTCTTGGCGACCATGGAGTTGCCGACGAAGCTCACCCGCGCGCGCCAGTCCGGCCGATCGACCGCCGCCCGGCCCGGGGCGAAACGCTCCTCGTCCACACCGAGGGGCAGCCAGCCCGTTTTGGTGAAGCCGAAACGGCCGAGCGCGGGCAGGCTGTCCAGATCCCAGCTGAGCGCGAGGGTGTTGTCGGCGTCGGGCTTGGGGAACAGAGGCAGAATGAACTCCGGGTTGTCCACGAACCAGGAGACGATGGGCAGGCGCAGATCACCCGCGAGGGAATAGAGCACGCCCTCGTGGTCCACGCCCAGATGGTTCACGGTGAGGATGGCGTCGGGCCGGAAGTCGTCCACGGCCGCTCGCAGGGTGGAGACGAAGGTCGCGGCGTCCATCTCCCGCGCGCCAAGATCCAGCAGCAGGTGCGGCGCGTTCAGCCGGCGGCAGGCCGTGACCAGCTCGCCCAGCAGAAAGTAGGCGCTGGTGAGCAGAAGCAGGCGCGGAGGCCGTCCGGTGCCGGCGGGGGCATTCATGTGGTGGACCCTAGCCGCCGGGCGCGCGGGTGTAAAGCGGGATGGCCGCCAACGGTGAGGGACCGATGGCCCCATCGATTCCAAGGGAACCGGCGGGTTAAACGGCGGGGGGGGGAAAATCGGAAGTATCCGGCGCATCGGGCTGGCTGGGCAAGCCCGGCGAATCGATCGGAGAAGGGGGAACGCCCTTTCCGCCGCTTCGACCAAGTCCGACGGGTAGGACGAGGTGGTCAAGCCGGACGGATCGACCGGGCGGGGCGGGTTGGCCGGGTCGGACGAGGCGAACGATTCCGGTGAGGCGGGCGAGGCGACAAGGCTGAAGGATCGGCCAATTCGAGGGGGCCGGTGCGCCGTCATCGGCCGGGTCAAGTCCTTCCCTTGCCGGACGAATCCGCCCGGCCGGCCAGGGCTGGCGGATCGACGGGGGGCGAAGGGTCCGTCGAGTCCGAGGATTCCGCCGAAGCGATCGGAACGGGCGGCTTGGGCAAGCCCGGCGAGTCGATGGCATCGGCCAAACCCGACGGATCGATCGGGGGATTGGGAACGCCCCCTTCCGCCTCTTCGAACAAGCCGAAAGATTCTGTCTGGTTGGACGGGTTGGGCGTGGCGGACGATTCCGGCGGAGCGATCGGGTTGGCCGGGTCCGACGGGTTGGCCAAGTGGGATGGGCTGGACGCGGCGAACGGGTCGACCGGACTGGACGATTCCGGCGAGTCTGGCGCGGTCGGCAGGACGGAAGGATCGGATCGATCCGAAACGACGTTCCACTCCGCTGGATCAAGGCGATCCCCGGAACCGTCGGACTCGGCGGGATCAATGGAACCGACGGGATCGGGCGGCGGCGGCGCATCGAAGGGCTCGAACCCTTCGGCGATGACGCGCGCCGGAGCTTGGAGCACCGAGTTGCCGCCGGAGCGCTTGGCCGCGTACATGGCCGCGTCGGCGCGGGCGAGCAGCGCGTCCTGATCCAGGCCGTCGTCCGGGTAGCAGGCCACGCCCACCGAGGCCCCCAGAAACATGCGACCGCCGCCGGTCTCGGGATCGTCCAGGGCGCGGCGGATCTTCTCGGCCACGGGCAAAGCGTCGGAGGCGGCCGGCAGATCGGGCAGCACCACCACGAACTCGTCGCCGCCAAGCCGCGCCACAGTGTCGCTCACGCGCACGCTGGCGCGCAGGCGCAGGGCCGTCTCCACCAGCACGCGGTCGCCGTGGGCGTGGCCATAGGCGTCGTTGAGGCTCTTGAAGTGGTCCAGGTCCACGAAGATGACGGCCACGCACCCGCCGCCACGCCGCGCCCGCATGAGCGCCTGGTCCAAACGGTCCAGAAAGAGCTGGCGGTTGGGCAGGCCGGTGAGGCCGTCGTGCAAGGCCATGTGCCGCACGCGCTCCTCGCTGGCCTTGATCTCCGTGAGGTCCTGGGCGTTGAGCACCAGCCGCTGCCCGCCCATGGGCGAGACCTTGAGCCGGCACCAGCGCTTCTCGCCACCGGCGTGGGTGAAGGAGAACACGCGCTCGGGCGGGTTGTCCTCGGCCATGTCGGCCTGCAGGTTGGCCACGAAGGCGCGGCGCTCCTGCGGGCTGGGAAAGATGCGCCCCGCCAGCGCCGCGAGCGAGGGCGTGTTCTCCGGCGTGCAGCCGAACAAACGCTCCATGCCAGGATTGCAGTAGGCGACGACCCCGTTGCGCCCCACCACGGCGATGCCGTCGAAGGAGCCGTGCAGAATGGCCCCGCGTTCGCGGCCCTCCTCCTCCAGGCGGTCGTACAAGCCGGCCAGCTCGCCGGTCATGGCGTTGAAGGCCTTGGCCAGATTGCCCAGCTCGTCGGACGTGGTCATGGGGGCCCGGGCGGAGAGGTCGCCCCCGGCCACGCGCATGGCCGCGGCGGTCACAGCCAGCACCGGCCGGGCCAGCCGGCGGGAAAGCACGTACACACCCACGCCGAGAACCACCGCCGCGCCGAGCCCCACCAGCATGAGCGAAAGCGCCAGCCGCCACGCCGGGGCGAAGGCCTCCGCCTGCGACATCTCGGCCACCAGGGCCATCTGGTAGGCCGGCATCCAGCGGTACACGCCGAGCACGGGCCGACCGGCGTCGTTGTCGTACGCGCCGCCGCCGCTCTTGCCGGAAAGAGCGCGCACCACGGCCTCGGAATGGGCCCGGCGCTGCCGTCCGGCCGTCTCGGCCACGAGCAGATTGGAGGAATCCACGAGGAAGGTCTCGCCCGTTTCGCCGAGCCCCGCCCGCGAGCGGATGATCTGCGCGGTGGGCTCCAGGCTGAGGTGGAAAGCCAGCACGGCCTTGAGGACGCCGTGTTGGTCGCGCAGGGGCATGCTCACCGTCAGCACCGAGCGCAGCGAATCCGGCGAGGGGTACACGCTCTGCACCGAGGGGCCGTTCCGGCCCTGAATGTAGAAATTGTACGTGGCGCGGTAGCCGCCCACGCTCTCCGGACTCGTGGAGGCCAGCACCCGGCCGCCCATGGGCGAAAGCACCAGAATCTCCACCACGTCCGGCTGCGCGGCCTTGAAGCCGCGCAACAGGCTCTGGACCTCGGTGCCAAGCGGATCCGACCGGCCGGAACCGCCGGAAAGACCCGGCGTCTCCATGAGCCGCGCTCCGAGAAAACGCATATCGCGCAGGCGCTCCTCGACCCAGATGGAGAGATCCGCCTCCTTCTGCCGCGCGGAGGAGCCCAGCCGCTCCAGCACGGCCTCGCGCAGCAGCTCGCGGCCGGCCAGCCAGCTCACCGCGCCCACGCAGGCGATGACCAGCAGGCTGAGCACGAGATACGTGCTCACCAACCGGGCCACCAGACTTCTGCGCACGGACCAGCCCACGGCTCCCCCTCCTATCGCCCCGGTTCACGGGGCAGCCGCGCGCGCAGCGCCAACCGCCCGCCCTCGAGGCCCACGAGGAACATCATACGCTCGGGATCGCCCTTGCCAGCGTAGGCGATGGGGCCCGTGAGCCCCACGAAATCCGTCTGCCCGGCCAGCCCCGCCCGCAGCGCCGTGGCGTCCACGCCGTCGGAACGGCGCGCGGCGGCGAACAGCAGCTCCAGGGCGTCGTAGCACAGCGCCGTGGCCTTGTTCATCTCCGCGCCCACGCGCCCGGCCTGGGCCGAAACGCGCGCCAAAAGACGCGGATCGGCCGCGGCCGCGGCGAAGTCCGTGCTGTACACAGCGCCCTGCGCCTCGGGCAGGGAGTGAAAGCCGGGGTCGGCATCCCAGGAGTCGCCACCGAGCAGCCGGCCGGAGTAGCCCGCCGCCCGGGCCTGTTGCAGCTGCCGGGTCAGATCCTCCGGAAAATTCGGCAGCATCAGCGCCTGCGCGTTGAAGGCCCGGATGCGCGCCAGCTGCGAGGTGAAGTCCACCGCGCCGGTCTCGTAGCCCTCCATGAGCACGGAGATCCCCGGCCGGCCGGCCAGCCCCGCGCGGAACGCCCCGGCCAGTCCCCTGGAATAGGCATCGGCCTTGTCGTAGAGCACGGCCACGCGGCGAACCCCAAGGTCGTTGGCAGCGTATCCGGCCAGCGCCGCGCCCTGCGCGCTGTCCACCTGGCACACGCGGAAGACGTACCGCCGGCCGCGCGTCACCGCCGGATTGGTGGCCGATGGCGTGAGCATGGGCACGGCCAGCGCCTCCAACGCGGCCCCCACGGGGATGGCGTCGCGGCTGTAGTCCGGCCCGATGATCGCCGACACGTGGTGCCGCTCGATCAGCCGCCCCATGGCGCTCATGGCCTGCTCCACACGGTCGCCGGAATCCTCGACGAAGAGCCGCACGGGCACGCGCCGGCCGTGCAGTGGCAGGCCGCCCTCCGCGTTGATTTCCTCCACGCGCGCGCGCAGCAGCAGATGCCCGGTGAAACGCACCGGATGGGAGATGGGCGCGAGCATCCCGATGCGCAATTCCTCCGGCGGCGCCTCCCGCCGGTCGCAGGCGAGGATGGCCAGCGCCAAAAGCAGCGCCAGAACCCCGGCTGTAATGAATCGCGCGCGCGGATGCCGCATACGTGAGTCCCCCCTCGCCGTTTTCGGATGCGCCGTCCAGAATACCGGACGCGCATCCGTCACCGCGTCATTTTCCTACGTAGAGGTTCCGCCGGGCGTTGACAAGAAGGAAAAAGCGAAAGGGCTACCGACCCGCCGCGCGGCCCAGCCTGGCGGCCAGCCGGCGCTTCAGCGCCCCGGCCAATTGCCGCGACTCGGAAAGGCCGAACAGACCGGCGAGCAGAAAATACGCCACCGCCCAGACGGGAATGAGCAGCGCCCACAAAACGTGCGTTCCCGCGACGGACCAGGCGAGCAGCCCCATGATCAGACTGGCCGCCGCGCACTTGAGCGTGGGGCCGAGCATGAGCGGCCACTGGCCCAGCCTGCGCCGCAGCAGCACGGCCAGACAGGCCACGTTGACGTAGGAGGCCACGGACACCGCCAGGGCCAGCCCCACGTGCGCCATCACGTGCATGAGTCCGAATCCGAGGCCGATGTTCACGGCCACGCAGCACGTGGCCACCAGCACCGGCGCGCGTGTGTTCTCCAGCGCGTAGAAGGCGCTCACCAACGGCCGCACCAGCGCGATGGCCGGCAGTCCCACGCCGTAGGCCACCAGCGCCCCGGCTGTGGCGGAGATCGCCTGCGGCCCGAAGGCCCCGCGCCCGAACAACAGCCCGATGAGCGGCGCGGCCAGGGCGATGAGTCCAGCCATGGCAGGCAGGCTGATGAACATCGACAAACGCATGCTCGAACGGATCACCGCGCGGAACTCGTCCATGTCGCCGGCGGCGGCCAGACGCGAAAGGCTGGGCAGCGCGGCGGTGGACACGGCCAGCCCGAACACCCCGACGGGGAACTGCACCAGCCGGTCCGCGTAGTACAGGTACGAAATGCTGCCCACGGGCAAAAACGAGGCGAGCAGCGTGCCCAGCAGCAGGTTGATCTGATACACGGCCGAACCCAGCACCGAGGGCAGCATGAGCCTGCCCATGCGCAGCACCGCCGGATCGAGCCAGCGCCACGGCCCGAACCACGTGAATCCCACGCGCGTGAGGTATGGCTGTTGGAACAGGAACTGTCCCAGGCCGGCCGCCAGCACGCCCCAGGAGAGCGCGTAGGCCACGTTGAGGCCGAGCTTCCAACCGATGAGCGCGGCCACGATGAACCCGACGTTCAGAATGCACGGCGCGAACGCCGGGGCGAAGAAGTGGTCCGAGGCGTTGAGGATGCCCATGCACAGTCCCACGGCCGAGATGAGCACGATGTACGGGAAGCAGATGCGCAACAGACTCGCCGTGGTGGCCAGCTGTTCGGGATTCTTGCCGAAACCCGGGGCGATGAGCGCCGTCACCTGCGGGGCGAAGGCGATGGCGAAAAGCGTGATGACCGTGAGAATGGCCAGCAGCCAGGCCAGCACGGAACGCGCCATCTCCTGCGCCCGCGCCTCGCCCTCCTCCGCCCGCACGCGCGAGAACGTGGGGATGAAGGCCATGGTCATCGAGCCTTCGACGAACAGGCTGCGCAGCAGGTTCGGAATGCGGAAGGCCACGAAGAAGGCGTCGGCGAACATGCCCGCGCCCAGGGTGAAGGCGGTGATGAGGTCGCGCGCGAACCCCAGCACGCGCGAAATCAGCGTCGTGCCGGCCACGGTGATGGCGCGGCGGGCGATTTGGCGGGATTCGGCGTTCATCGCGGCGCATGATAGACGAAGCCGCCCGGGCTGTCATCAACTGTCGCGCGGAGCGGACGGGACCTCGGCGGCCCGGCGCGGAGGAATGCCGCCCATCGCCTGGCTCCCCTCCCCTCGCCCCTCACCGCAGGAACGCGAGCCGCACCGCTTCGGTCCGCATGGACTGCCCCACCGCCCGGCGCGCGCCACATCCAGAAAGGAAAACGGATGACGCCCAGGGCCGGCGCTGAATCGGCGCGGTTTAGAACAAAACGGCGCGGTTCAGGACAGATGGACGAGGATGTCCGCGATGTCCTCCGGCAGGACCACGGGCGCGCGCGGGATGGCGGCGAAGGAGAAACCGGAGACGAGTTCCGCCGGCGCGATGCGCCCCGGCACGTCCAGCAGTCCGGCGCGAAAAGCCAGATAACCCGCCACGGCGCGCGGCGAAACGCCCGCGTCGCGCAAGGCGGCGAGGGTGAGGGAGCCATGCCGCTTGGCCAGACGCTCGCCGGCGGCGTCGAGCACCAGGGGGATGTGGGCGTAGGACGGCGGCCGCAGACCCAGCAGCCGGTGCAGCAGCAGCTGCCGGGGCGTGCTGGACAGAATATCGTCGCCGCGCACCGCCTGGGTCACGCCCATGGCCGCGTCGTCCACGACCACGGCCAGCTGGTAGGCCACCACACCGTCGGATCGCCGCAGGGCGAAGTCGCCGCCGCACTCGAGGAGCGTCATGCGCCGGGGACCGGCGACGAGGTCGGTGAAGGCCTCGGCCTCGCCGTCCTCGCAGCGCAGGCGCAGGCAGGGCCGTCGGCCCTGGCGCTCGAACTCCGCCCGGCGCGCGGGGGACAGGTTCCGGCAGGTGCCCGGGTACACGGGCGAACCGTCTTCGGCGTGGGGCGCGGCGGCCAGCCCCCGCAGCTCCTTGCGCGTGCAGAAGCAGGGATAGGTGCGCCCCATGGCCGAAAGCGCGGCGAGGGCCGCCGCGTAGGCGTCGCCGCGACCGCTTTGGACATACGGCCCGTTCGGCCCGCCCCGGTCGGGGCCCTCGTCCCAGTCCAGGCCCAGCCAGACCAGATCACGCATCGCCGCGCGCGCGAATTCCGGGCGCGAACGATCGGGATCGATGTCCTCCATGCGCAGCACGACCCGGCCACCGTCCGCGCGGGCGGCCAGCCAGGCCAGCAGAAAGGCCCAGGCGTTGCCCAGGTGCAGAAGGCCCGTGGGACTGGGGGCCAGCCGGCCGCACACCCGTCCGGCCGGGCGACCGGCAAACGCGGGGAGGGGGGAGGAACCGGGGGAGGCGTCATCATTACGCATGGGCGCTGGCGCACCATCATCGGGGCGGAATGTCAAGCGGGGACGCGGCGTCGCAAGGCCCGATCCGGCCGGCGGACACGGCTTGGCCCCGAACCCATCGCCCCGTGGCCACCCCAGCGGGAGGACGGCCGGAGCCGGAAACAGCGCGTGAGGGACGCATAAAAAAAGGGGGAATCGGCAAACGCCGGTCCCCCCTTGTCGTCATCGTCGCCGGACGGCTATCGGGCGAGCATCCGGTCCAGCTGGCCGGCCAACTCCCGACGGTCCAGATAGCCCTCGTGGCGGGCCACCTCGCGACCCTGCCGGTCGTAAAAAATCTGCGTGGGAATGACCCGCACGCCGAGCCGGGTGGCCAGCGGCGCGTGCTCGGTCACATCCACCACGACCACGGAGGCGCGGCCGTGGTAGTCCTTACGCGCGTTTTGCAGCACCGGAACCATGAGCCGGCAGGGAGGGCAGTAGTCGGCCCCGAAATCGACCAGGGTCACCATGCCCTTCACCGGCACCACCGGCTCCGGCCCGGCGGCCAGACCGGAAGCGGCCATCGCCATCACGCACAGACACGCGAGCCCGAACGCCAGCGCCGCGCGCCGCATCACTTTCCGAACCATGCGAGTAGCTCCTTTCTGGAGGGAACGCGGCCCGAACACTTGAGCGCGCCATCCACGGCGACTGCCGGGGTGGCGAACACGCCGCGCGCGGTCATGTCCTTGAAATCCGTCACCTTCGCCACCTGAGCGTCCAGGCCGGCCTCATTCAGAACGGCGCGCGCCAGTTTCTCCGTCTCGTGACACTTGGCGCAACCGGGCCCAAATATCTCGATGAGCATAAGCGTCTCCTGTTGCCTTTCCCCACCTAACCGGCGGGCATTATCCCTTCTTGCGCAGACCGTCCACCATGTCCTTGAGGGGGGTTCCGTCCGGGGCCTTGGCGGCGGGGTCGGCCTGGAGCAGCGTCTCCCAGCTGGTGAGGGCGCCGGCGCGGTCGTTCAGGTCGTGCAGCAGCACAACACCCTTATTGAACAGCGCGTTGTGGTGGACGGGATCCTGCCGCAGCGCGGCGTCGAAGCACTCCACGGCCTTCCTCGCCTGGCCGGATTCGCGCAGCATGGTGCCGTAGTCGGTCCACACGTCGGGTTTCACCTGTCCCAGCGCCACGGCCTTGGCGTACGCGCCCACGGCCAGCTGCGGCTGATGCGCGTCGAAATAAGCGTTGCCCAGGTCGATCCACGCGCCCTGGTCCTTGGGATTGTTCTGCGCGGCGGTCTGCAGGTCGCGCAACTGCGCCATCATCTCGCGCGAAGCGCCGCCATCGCCCGGCGCGCCCATGCCCTGGTCGCCCATGCCGGCGGGTCCGCCGGGCGTTTCACTCCGTTGCAGGCTCATGGCCGGAGGCGTGTTGGCCCCGGGCTTCAGCTCCATGAACATGGAACCGAGGAAGAAGCCCACGGCGAGCGCGGCGACGACCGCGCCGGTGAGTTCGCCCTTGCTGAACATGCGTTTGCCCTCGGCCATTGTCACCTCCCGGCGGCGAGCCGCCCGCTACAGCACCATGTTGAACAAATACCCCACCAGCAGGATGCCCAGCCCCACCACGCCGACGAAGACGCAGAGGAGCCGCATCTTGAGCACTTTGCGCAAAATCACCATCTCCGGCAACGACAGCGCGATGACGCTCATCATGAACGCCAGCACGGTGCCGAGCGACGCGCCCTTCTCCAGGAGGGCCTGCACCACGGGCACGATGCCCGCCGCGTTGGAGTACATCGGCACGCCGAGCGCCACCGCCGCCGGCACGCTCCACCAGGCGCTTTTGCCCATGATGGCGGACAGCACGCCCTCGGGCACGTAGCCGTGAATGCCCGCGCCCACGGCGATGCCAGCCACGACCCAGGGCCACACCTTGCCCACGATGTCGCGCACGGCCCGGGTCCCGGCGTCCAGCCGGCCGGCCCAATCGGGCTCCGGCTCGTCCGGTTCGGCCGCCCCCGCGGCGGCGAGATTCGGACGCGCGGCCCGCACCCAGTCCTCCAGGTGCCGCTCCATGTTCAGCCGGCCGATGACGAACCCGGCGACGATGGCCACGGCCAGCCCGGTTCCCATATACAACGCCGCCACCTTCCAGCCAAGCAGCACGTACAGCAGCCCCACGGCGACCTCGTTGACCATGGGCGCGGCGATGAGGAAGGAGAAGGTGACGCCCAGCGGCACCCCGGCGCTCAAAAAACCCATGAACAGCGGCACCGCCGAGCAGGAGCAGAACGGCGTCACCGTGCCGAGCAGCGCCGCCATCACGTTGCCCGCCGCCTCGCTTTTGCCGGCCAGCAGACGGCGCGTACGCGCGGGCGTAAAGAAACTGCGCACCACGCCCACGCCGTAAACCACCAGCAGCAGCAGCATGAGCACTTTCGGCGTATCGTAGAAAAAGAACTCCGCCGCGCCGCCCAGCCGGCTTCCCCGGGCGAGTCCGAGCAGATCATACGCCAGATAGCCCGCGAATGCCGGCAGCATTCCGTACACGAACCACCACACGAACGCCAGGGCGACGATCAGGGCCAGCCGTCCCTTGAGCGTCCCGCCCCCGGATGGTGCGACCGGCTCGCCGGCGGGACATTTGCCCCCTGCGCAGGAGCAGCCCCTGTTCGCCTCGCGCCCCGTCTCCAGCAACTTCATATGTGTCTCCCGGCTTCGGGGCCGCGCGCGCCACAAGAGGCGGATGCTTCGTCATGACCCAGGCCAAGCGGCTTGTCCAGCGGCGCCAAACGGTCCGCAACCGCCGCCCGCAGGGCCAGCACGCCCTCGTCGTCCTCCAGCCAGCCGTCCAGAAGCGCCAGCATGGCCCGCGCCGCCAAAGAGGCCTCTTCCCCCGCCAGGCTGTAGCGCACCCACGCCCCGGCCTTGCGCGGGCGCACCAGCCCGGCGTCGGCCAGCACGCGCATGTGCCGCGAGACCGTCGGCTGAGCCAGGCCGAGCCCACGGATGATCTCACAGGCGCACAGCTCGCCCGCGCGCAGCAGCTTCAACACGCGCACCCGCCCGGGATCGGACAGGGCCTTCATGACCCGGACGAGATCGTCCATTTCCACATCTTCCGACTTGCGCCGCGTTTTCATGCGCGCCTCCTTGATTTCGTCATATAGCAATATAGCAATACAATAGCATAGTCAAGTTCCACCACATCGATCGACTCACGGCGCGGCTGTTGCCCATGCCGCGAAATTATGGCACCTTCTTTCTATATTGGCTTCCGGCTTCCCCGGCCGGCGGCCGCGCCCAACCACGGGGGGAAGGCCATGCGGGAATTCGCCCGGCTGCTGCGCGAAAGTGACAACTGGCTGGTGGACCGTGTGCGCTCCTATGCGCGCGAACACGGCTACACGAGCTATCTGCCGGCCCTACGGCTGTTCTGGGAAGCGTCGATCCGGGGCATCTCGGGCGCGTTGCAGCAGGCCCTGCCCGGCGGCCTGGCCGGTCTGGAACTGGAGACGAACGACGCCAACGCTGCGGACCACCTCACTCTTTTCGCCACGCAGGAGGCGCGCCGCCACCGCGATCGCGGGGTGAGCCTCGTGCCATACCTGGGCCTGCTGGCCTATTTCCGCCAAGGGTATATGGACCTCGTGGACGAGGGCGGCCTCACGCCAAGATCGCGCGGTCCGGCCCGGCGTTTCGTCGGCCGGTTCTTCGACCGTCTGAGCGTGGGGGCCGCGGCGACCTTCGCGGAGGAAGCTCCGGACGAGCATGACGAGCTGCGGCGGGCCACCCTGCGGACGCTCAATGAACGCCACCGCATGTCCGCCGTGTTCCAGGCCCTGCCCAGCGCCGTTCTCCTGGCGGACACGGCCGGCCTGGTCACCGATCTGAACGAGGCCGCCTGCCGCTGGCTGAGCAAGGACGGAGGGGAATGCCGGGCCCGGGAGGATTTCCTCGGCCGCCACCTGCAGGACCTGCTCCCATGGGTGGGGCCGGCCCTGGAGCGCCTGCGCGGCGGTCTTGCCGCCGGGACCGTCGCCGCCCCGGACGCCGACGACCAGAGCGAGATCGGCAGGCTGGCCACGGGTGAGAAACTGGCCTTCCTGGACACGCGCGTGTACCCGCTGTTCGGCGTGGACGGCGAATTCGAGGGCATGGTGGCCGTGCTGCAGGACGTTACCGCCCTGCGCGCCGCCAGCGAGTCACAGGCGCGCATCGCCAGCGAACTGCGCGGCCAGCTGCGCGAGGCCTCGGGCCAGAACCGCCTTTCCGAGACCCTGGCCCGCGACGTGAACGACGCCGACGAGCTGCTGGCCAACGTCGCCCGCGAGCTGCCCGCCTGCTGGAACGCCCAGCAGACAGTGACCGCGCGCGTGATCTTCGACGACCGGGAATATCAAAGCGAATCAGGTCCCGACCTGGACCGCTGCGATGCGAGCCTGGAGGAGCCGCTCTCCGTGCTCGGCCGGCAGCGGGGATTCATCCGGCTGTGCAGCCCCCTGGACGCCGGGGCGTTCTCGCCCGGGGAGGCCCCCATGCTGGCCGCCATGACCCGGCAGGTGGAGCGCGTGCTGGAGACGCGCCTCTCCCTTTCCCTGCTGAGCCGGTCCGAGCGGCAGTTCCGCGAATTCTTCGACTCCGCGGCCGACGCCATCTTCATCCACGACGCGACCGGCCGCATCCTCGACGCCAACAAGAACGCCGGCATATGGCTGAATACCCCGACCGAGAGCCTGCGCGGCGGCGACCTGCTGGCGAATCTCGCCGAATCCGACCGCGCGAACGCCGTCGGCCATTTCCAAAACGCCCTGCGCGGCGAGCCGGAACTCTTTCAGGCCACGCTCTCCCGGCGCGACGGCTTCTCCATCCCGGTGGAGCTGCTCTGCCAGGCCCAGGACTACATGGGCGAAACGGCCCTCATCACCACCGGCCGCAACATCACCAGCCGCCTGCGCGCCCAGGCCGAGATCGAACGCCGGCTGGAGATGGAGGCGCTGGTGGCCGGCATATCCGCCCGGCTCAACAACTCCACCGAGGCCGAACTGCCCCGCGCCCTGGAGGAGTCGCTGACCAAACTGCACGGGTTCCTGGGCATGGACCGCGGCCTGGTGTACCTTATGGAGAATGGCCGGACGAGCTTCCGCCGTGCCTATCAAAGCGGCGCCACGCCGGAGTCCGCCGGGGAGCTCGCCCACATCGGACGCGGCAAGGCCCCCTGGTTCATCGAGCGCATCCTCGCTGGCGAGCGCGTATTCATCCGCGACGTCAGCCACATGCCCCCGGCCGGGGCCAAGGAACGCGACATGCTCACGCGCATCGGCGTGGCCAGCCTGTGCGCCCTGCCCATGACCGTGAAGGACCGGCTCATCGGCGCGCTGCTTTTGGCCTCCGCGCGGCCGCAAGACGCCTCGCGGCTGACCGGCTCGCGCGTGCTGGAGCAGATCTGCCTGCTGTTCTCCAACGCCATCGAGCGCCTGCGGGCCTCCACCGCCCTGCGCCGCAGCGAGGGGCTCGCCCGCGCCATCCTCGACGCCCTGCCCGCCTACATCTGCGTGCTGGACCGCGGCGGAACGCTCACCATGGTCAACCGCTCCTGGGCGGCCGGCGGCTCCGCCAGCACCCCGGCGGGGGAAACCTCCGACACGCGCCTGGGCATCGGCGATGACTATCTGGCCGCCTGCCGCGCCGCGCCGGAAAACGCCCACGCCGCCGCCGCGCTGGAGGGCATAAGCACCGTGCTGGCGCGCAAGACCCGCGCCTTCCGCATGGAGTATCCCGGCGGACCCGGCGCCGAGGGACGGTGGTTCGTTCTGCAGGTGACCCCGCTGGCCAAGGGTTTGGTCGGGGCCGTGGTGACCCACCGCGACATCACCGAGCGCATGCGCGCCCTGGAGGGACTGCGCAAGAGCGAGGAACGCTACCGCATCATCGTGGAGACCGCGCAGGAAGCCGTGATCAACATCGACGCCGAGGCGCTCGTCACCTACGCCAACCCGAGCGCCCTGGCCATGTTCGGCTACTCCGCCCGGGAGTTCCTCGGCAAAAACCTCTTCGAGCTGACCGATTCCCTCGACCACGATCTTTTGAGCCGCAACCTCGATCGCCGCAGGAAGGGCCATTCCGACCGTTACGAGCTGCGCTTCCGCCACAAGAACGGCCACCGCCTCTGGACCATGCTCAACGCCTCCCGGCTGAGCGGGCCGGACGGCGGCTTCACCGGCTCCGTGGGCATGATCACCGACATCTCCGACCGCGTGCGGGCGGAAATGCGCCTGCGCCGCAACGAGGCGCGCTACCGCTCCCTGGTGGAGAGCATGCACGAGGGACTCATCATGACACGCAAGAAGGGGCTCATCACCTACGTGAACGACCGCTTCTGCGCCATGCTGGGCCGCACGCGCGCCGAACTGACCGGCCGCAACGCCACCGAATTCGCCGACCCGGCCAGCCGCCAACGCCTGGAGCAGATGCTCTCCGGCGAAATACGCGCCATGCGGCCGGAGCACGCCGGCTCCGAGGAGATCCTCTGGGAACACGCCGCCGGCCGGCACATTTACAGCTTGGTCTCGCCCTCGCCCTACGCCGACGAGGAAGGCAAAGCCTCTGGATTCTTCGCCGTCATCACCGACACCACCGACCGCAAGGGGCTGGAGTCGCAGCTGCTGCAATCGCAAAAGCTGGAGGCCATTGGCCAGCTGGCCGCCGGCATCGCCCATGAGATCAACACCCCGGCGCAATACGTGGGCAACAACATCCAGTTCATCAAGGGCGCGCTGGAGGACCTGCTCGCCGTCATCGCCGGCGCGCGCGAGTTCCTGAGCGCGGCCAGGGAGGCCGGCGCGCCGGCGGATCGCGCCGACGCCTTCGAGGCCCTCATGGCCGAACGCGACGTGGACTACCTGGCCGAGGAGGTGCCGGGGGCCATCACGCAGACGCTGGAGGGCGTGGAACGCATCAGCACCATTGTGCGCTCGGTGAAGCAGTTCGCGCATCCGGGGCTGGCCGTCATGGCCCCGGCGGATCTGAACGAGGCCATGCGCAGCACGGCCACGGTCTCGCGCAATGAATGGAAGTACGTGGCGGAGCTGACGCTGGATCTGGACCCACAGCTACCCCTGGTCGTGTGCATGGTCGGAGAAATCAACCAGGTGGTGCTCAACCTCATCATCAACGCCGCCCACGCCATCGCCGACGCCAAAAAGAAGGAGCCGGACCGCGAGGGCCGCATCGCCCTGACCACCAAGCTCGCCGCGCCCTGGGCCGAGATCCGCGTGACCGACAACGGCAATGGCGTTCCCGAGGCCGTGCAGCCCAAGATCTTCGATCCCTTCTTCACCACCAAGGAGGTGGGGCGCGGCACCGGCCAGGGCCTCACCATCTCACGCTCCATCGTGGTGGAGAAGCACAAGGGCCAGCTGTTCTTCGAAACCACGGCCGGGGAGGGCACCACCTTCGTGGTGCGCCTGCCCCTGCAGCAGACGAAAACCGGCGGAGAGTCATGAAACGAACCATCCTTTTCGTGGACGACGAGCCGAACATCCTCATGGGGCTGAAGCGCATGCTGCGCCCCATGCGCGACAAGTGGGAGATGATCTTCGCCAACTCCGGGGCCGAGGCGCTCAAAATCATGGGCGCGCAGAAGGTGGACGCCGTTGTCTCGGACATGCGCATGCCCGGCATGGACGGCCCCGAGCTTCTGCGGCGCGTCATGCGCGACCACCCGGACACCATCCGCTTCGCCCTCTCCGGCTACTCGGACCAGGAACTGGTGGGCCAGAGCATCGCGCCCACGCACCAGTACCTCACCAAGCCCTGCGACGAGAACCAGCTGGTGGGCGCGCTGGAGCAGGCGCTCGGCGCCCGCGATCTGGTGCCCAACAAAACCGTGCTGGACAAGATCGCCCGCATCGAGCACCTGCCCGTGCTGCCTGACGTGTACAACCGCATCACGGCCGAGCTGGCCAAGGGCGACCCCTCGCCCAAGGTCATCGGCGACATCGTGACCGGTGACGTGGGCATGAGCGCCAACATCCTCAAGCTGGTGAACTCCGCGTACTTCGGCCTGCCCCGGCACATCGCCACGCCGCAGCAGGCGGTCATCGTGCTCGGGGTGGGCGTCATCCGCTCGGTCATCCTCTCGCTGCACATCTTCAAGAGCTTCGAGAACCGCGCGCGGCGGAATTTCTCCCTGCCCATGCTCTGGGGCCACTGCATGCGCGTGGCGGCCATGGCCAGAAACATGGCCAAGCAGGAGAAACTCGGCAAGGACGACGCCGACCACGCCTACATCGCCGCCCTGCTGCACGACGTGGGCAAGCTGCTGCTGGACGCATACTGTCCCGAGGAATGCACCCGCGTGTACGATACCGTGCGGAGGGAGAACCGCCGCGTGGCCGACGTTGAGACCGAGCAGCTGGGCCTGACCCACGCGGCCGTGGGGGCATACCTGCTGGGACTGTGGGGGTTGCCCGCGCCCGTGGTGGAGGCAGTGGCCCGCCACCATGAGACGACTCCCGGCCGGGGCGTTCTGGACCCGGCGGAGGTGGTGCATTTCGCCAACCTGCTCGACCACGACATCTTCATCTTCCACGAGCAGTACGCCCACGTGGAGCCGCAATCGCCACGCCTGGATATTCTGGGCGGTTCCGAACGCTACCAGGCATGGAAGAACCACGCGCTCGTCATGGGACTGAAGGGAGAGGACGAATGAATCGAAAGGTGCTGCTGGTCGACGACGACCAGAATCTACTGGAGAGTTTCCGCAGGCAGTTGCGCAAAAAGGTGGAGCTGACCACGGCGGAGGGGGCCAAGGCGGGCATCGAGGCCGCCGCCCGGCAGGGACCATTCGCCGTGGTGGTGAGCGACTACAACATGCCCGACATGAACGGCGTGGACATGCTGCGCGTCATCCGCCACGGCAGCCCGGACACGGTGCGCGTGCTGCTCACCGGCCACGCCGATCTGGAAATCGCCATCCAGGCCGTGAACGAGGGCAACATCTTCCGCCTGCTCACCAAACCCTGCCCGCCGGAGACCCTGGAAAAGGTCCTGGCCGACGCCTTCCGCATGCACGACCTTGTGCTGGCCGAACGCGAGCTTCTGGAAAAAACCCTCACCGGCAGCGTTTCCGTGCTCTGCGACCTCATCTCCCTGGTCAAGCCGGACGTGTTCGGCCGCATCTCGCGCTTTCTGCCCTTCGTGCGCGGGGTGTGCAAACGCCTGGCCGATCCGCGCCCCTGGGAGACCGAGACCGCGGCCATGCTCTCGGTCATCGGCTTCATCACCCTGCCCGACTCGCTCATCGTCAAGGTGGAGAAGGGCAAGCCCCTGGCCGAGGGCGAGGTGCGGCAGTTCCAGGGTCACCCGGCCTTCGGCGCGCGGCTCATCTCCAAGATTCCGCGCATGGACCGCGTGGCCTCCATCGTGGCCTATCAGGAAAAGCAGTTCGAGGGCGGCGGCGCGCCTCCCGACGACGTGAAGGGCGAGGCCATTCCGCTGGGCGCGCGCATCATCAAGGCCGTGGCCGATTTCGACATCCTGCTGGCCAACGGCCTGGGCAAGGGCGACGCCATAACCAAGCTGGACCGCCGCAAGGGCGTGTACGATCCGGCCGTGGTGGCCGCCCTGGCCGAGGTGATACGGGAGCAGGCGCGCTACACCCTGCAGAAGGTCTACCTCAACGGACTGACTCCGGGCATGGTCCTGGCCGAGGACCTGTATGGCGTGCGCGGGGACGAGACGCTGCTGCTCATGGCCAAGGGCCGCGAACTCAACGAGACCGTCATCGAATTCCTCATCGACAACTCCCGCACCATCCGCATCAACCAGCCCGTGGCCGTCATCGAACCCATGGGTGGGGAGGCCGGCAAATGACCGGCGAACGCCCAGACGCTGCGGGGCGCGTTCTGCTTGTGGACGACGACGCGGCCCTGCTCGAATCCTTGGCGCGGCTGCTGCGGCCGGAGATGGAGATCCGCACCGCCGCGAGCGGACGCGGGGCGCTGGACGCGCTGGCGGCGGAGGGCCCCTTCGACGTCGTCGTCTCCGACCTCAAGATGCCCGGCATGGACGGCATCGAACTGCTCTCGCGCGTTTCCCGCCAATGCCCGGACACGGTGCGCGTGCTGCTCACCGGACACGCGGACCTGCGGGTCGCCATGGACGCCGCCAACCTGGGCTACGTGTACCGTTTTCTCACCAAGCCCTGCCCGCCGGAGCTGTTGCTGCTGGAGGTGCGCCAAAGCCTGGAGCGCGCGCGCCTGGAGCGCGACCGACGCGAACTGGCCGCCATGCGCCGCTGCAAGGCGCTGCTGCAGGGCGTGGTGCGCGGCTTCTCCTCCCTGGTGGAGGCGCGCGACCCATACCTCGCCGGGCATCAACAACGTGTCACGGCGCTCTCCCTGGCCATTGGCCGCGAGCTGGGCATGACGCCCCGCGACCTGGAGACCCTGCGCGTGGCCGGCCTGCTGCACGACGTCGGCAAGGTTTTCGTCCCGGCCGACCTGCTCACCCGCCCAGGCATTCTGCGCGAGGAGGAGCTCTCGCTCATCCGCATGCATCCGCAGGTGGGTTACGAGCTTCTAAAACACCTGGATCAGGACTGGCCCATCGCGGTCATCATCCGCCAGCACCACGAGCGCATGGACGGCTCCGGCTACCCGCAAGGGCTCACCGGGTCGTTCATCACGCAGGGGGCGCGCATTCTGGCCGTGGCCGACGTGGTGGACGCCATGTGCTCCGAACGGCCCTACCGCTCCAGCCTGGGCCAGGCCCGAGCGTTGGAGGAAATCGAACAGAACCGCGGCAGGCTGTACGACGAGCGCGTGGCCGACGCCTGCCTGACGCTTTTCCGCGAGTGCGGGTACTCGCTTACACAATCGACGCAAAAACTTTGGGATTTTGGCGAAGATTCCCTGGACAGTTCCCATCGCGAGGACGATGATTAGGAATAATTCCTAACCCCAAAACGTCGGAGGCGTCTCATGAACATCGCCATCGTCTACCACTCCCTCTACGGACACATCTTCACCATGGCCAAGGCCGCGGCCGAGGCCGTCGCCAGCATCCCCGGCGCCAAGGCCCGGGTCTACCGCGTGCCGGAGACGCTCTCCGACGAGATCCTGGGCAAGATGGGCGCGCTCGAATCCGTGAAGGCCCAGGCCGAGGTGCCCATCGCCACGCCGGACACGCTGGCCGAGGCCGACGGCATCCTCTTTGGCAGCCCCACTCGCTTCGGCAACATGACCGGGGAGATGCGCCAGTTCCTCGACTCCACCGGTGGGCTGTGGGCCAAGGGCGCGCTCATCGGCAAACCGGCGGGCGTGTTCACCAGCTCCGGCACGCAGCACGGCGGTCAGGAATCCACCATCCTCACGTTCATCCCCACCCTGCTGCACCACGGCATGATCGTGGTGGGCCTGCCCTACTCCTTCACCGGGCAGATGGGCGTGGACGAAATCGTGGGCGGCTCGCCCTACGGCGCCAGCACCATCGCCGGAGGCGACGGCTCGCGCAGGCCGAGCGAACGCGACCTGGACGGGATGCGCTTCCAGGCCAAGCGGCTGGCGGAGATCGCCGGCAAGCTCAAGGGCTAGGGGCACTGGCGCGCATCGCGTTTTTATGCAATGGGGTGAGAGAGAACTTCCACCCGGATTCCGGCGCATGCCGGAAGGCCGGGCGAACAACATGAACGCACCTTTCGGGAGGTCGTGATGAAAAAGCGCTATCTCGTTCTCGCAATGGCCCTGAGCCTGAGCCTCGTCGCCGGCGCGGCCCTGGCAGCCGGCAAGGACGCCAAGTCCCTGTACGCGGCCAAATGCGCCAGCTGCCACGGGGCCGACGGCTCCAAGGCCGCCATGAGCAAACCCCTCAAGGGCATGGGTGCGGACGCCTTCACCAAGGCCATGGATGGCTACAAGGCCAAAAAGTACGGGGGAGCCAAGAAGGCCGTCATGGAAGGCCAGGCCGCCAAACTCTCCGATGGCGACATCAAGGCCCTGGCCGGCTACGTGAGCAAGTTCTAACGCCAACGCGGGGTCCGGCGCTCGCCCCAACGACGCGCCGGACCCCTTTCACACGCGCGGCCGCCCCGCCAGCGCGCACATAACCACAAGACGCTCCTCACCTCCCGCAAGACCGAACACCAACCCGACGCCATCATCAGCGTGCAGCTCGACGCCGTTTGCGATCCGTCCGCGACGCCGTCTCCCGTCACGCGCGGCGGCCAGGCCGCCTGCCCATTGACACCACACGGGGAAAGTGTAGCGGAGAGCCATCGGGGCCGTCCGCGTCCCCCAGTCTCCGCCGCGCCGTAGTGGAAAGGTAGGTTCGCCCATGCGCTTCACCCGTTTCCGGCCCCGGCGTTGGTTCCAGACCGCCGCCATGTTCTTGTGTTTGGCCCTGCCGACGCTCGCCACCGCCCAGGAACAGCCGGCCAGCCCCCCGCCATACTCGCCGGAACAACTCGACCAGCTGCTCGCCCCCGTGGCCCTTTACCCGGACGCCCTGGTGGAGCAGATCCTCATGGCCGCGACCTACCCCCTCGAGGTGGTGCAGGCCGACCGCTGGTTGAAGGATCCGAACAACGCGAACCTGCGCGGCCCGAACCTGGAGGCCGCCTTGCAGCAACAGCCGTGGGAGCCCAGCGTCAAATCCCTCGTTCCCTTTCCGCAAGTCCTGCAACTCATGGATAACGACCTGCAATGGACCGAACAGCTCGGCGACGCCTTCATGGCCGAGCAGCAGGCGGTCATGGACTCCGTGCAGCGCCTGCGCTGGCAGGCGCAAAACGCGGGCTCCCTGCGCTCCACCCCGCAGCAGACCATCGTGGTGGAGCGGGAGGTCATCCGGGTGGTTCCCGCCACGCCGCAGGTCGTGTACGTACCCTACTACGATCCAGCCGTGGTCTACGGCCCATGGCCCTACCCGACCCATCCCCCGGTGGTCTTCCGCCCTCTCTTCCGGCTGACCATCCACGAGGGTTCCTTCAGCTTCAGCCTCGGCCTGCCCGTTCTCTCGTCCTTCTGGGCCTGGGAACGTTGGGACTGGCACCGCCGCGTCATCATCGTGGACAACGAACGCTACCGCCGCATCAACTTCGGCCGCCCGCCCCTGCAGGCGGGCACATGGCGGCATGATCCCATTCACCGCATGGGCGTGCCGTACCGCAGCCCAGCCGTACGCGCCATGTATCAACACACCTCGGACAAGATCCGGCGGAACTTCCGCGGTTTCGCCGAGGGGTCTCCCTCCCTGGCGCAACGCCCCGCGGCCATGCGTCCCAGGCCGTCCGCGCCCCAGCAGCATCCCGCCGGACCGGGCCAGTTCCAGGCCCCCGGCAGACCTATGCAGGCGCAGCCGGCCCAGCGCGCGCAGGAAGCGCTCACGCAGCAGCAACATCCCAGCGGACCGGGCCAATTCAGACCGATGCAGGCGCAGCCGGCCCAGCGCCCGCAGGAAGCGCTCACGCAGCAGCAGACAGGCCGACCGACGCAACAATTCCAACGTCCGACGCCAACGCAGCAGACCAGCCGCCCGGCACAGCCGTTCCAACACCAGCCAGCCCAGCGCCAGGCGCAACAGACGCCACGGCAGGTGTCACCCCTGTTCGAATCCTACGCGCACGGCGCGGATGCCCGCGCCCACGCGCAACAGGGCCGCGAGAGCAGGCAGCAGGCGGAGAGAAACGCCGCGCAGCGAAGCCCGGAAAAGCAGCCCAGGCAGCAGGAAGGCCACGGCCCGCAACGGGGCCAGGAAGGGCGGCAAGGCGACCGCCCCTTTGAGCACAGGTAAAACGACCGCCTCGACGGCACAGAAGAGGACACCATGTTGAAGAATGCTTCGCTTGTTCCCCGCGATCTCTCGCGTCTGGTGGCCCAGGCCGCCCTGCTCGCGGCCCTCTCCCTGGCTGGTCCCTACGTTTCCGCCGCACCGGCCGCGACGACGACGCAACAAGCCACTGCCCAGCAGACCTTCGCCACACCGGACCAAGCCGTGGACGCCCTGTTGGACGCCGATCGCGCCGACGACGTGCCGGCCATCCTGCGTGTTTTGGGACCGGAGGCGGCCAAGCTCGTTCACTCCGACGATCCCGAGGCGGACAAGCGCCATCGTGCGCAGTTCGTCAACGCCTACAACAGGTTCCATACCCTGGAACAACGCGCGGACGGCTCGGTGATGCTGGTGCTGGGGGAACGCAAATGGCCCATGCCCATTCCCCTGACGCAGCGGGACGGACGCTGGCGCTTTGACGCCGTGGCGGGTGCGCAGGAGATCCTCAACCGCCGCATCGGCCGGCACGAGTTGGACGTGCAGGAAGTCTGCCGGGCGTACGTGACGGCCCAACGCGAGTATGCCCAGACCCACCGCCTGCCCGACGGCACGCCCGAATACGCCACGCGGATCATGAGCAGTCCCGGAAAACACGACGGACTCTATTGGCCCACCGAGGCCGGAAAGCCGGAAAGCCCCCTCGGACCGCTGTTCGCCACGGCCCAGGTCGATGGGAATCAGGCGCCGCGCCCCTATCACGGCTACCTTTACCGCATCCTCACCGGTCAGGGCGGATCGGCCTCGGGAGGGGCCATGACGTATATCGTCGAAGGGCACCTGACCAAGGGTTTCGCCCTGCTGGCGTATCCGGCCCAGTATGGCGAAACGGGAATCCTGACCTTCGTCGTCAACGGCAACGGCATCGTCCGGACCAAGAATCTCGGTCCGGACACGGCGAACATCGCCGCCGGAATGCAGCTTTACAACCCCGACGACACGTGGCGGCTTCCCCAATAAAGGATTCGCGAAACGAAAAAGGCCCCGGCGAATGTTTCCGCCAGGGCCTTTCCATTTCCGAACGCCGTTCCACGCGGCGCGACTAAATGTAATCGGCGTCGCGCTCGCGCTGGCGGCAGGCGGAGACCGTGCGCGCCACCATGCGCTCCAGGTAGCGGATGTCGCGGATCTCCATGTTGGTGAAGAACAACCCGATGACCATGCTTTCGCCGTCGTCGCTCGTTTGCAGGCTGCGCACCACGCCATCGCCCGCCGCGTAGCCCGAGCCCAGGAACAGCAGCCGGAAGGGGATCGACCGGCCCACGTTCAGGTCCGCCGCCGCCGGTTCGCTCGTTTTCAGGCGCACGCGCGCCCCGCCGGCGGAAAAATCCAGCAGCTCCAGCGACTCGAAATCCTCCAGCAGAATGACCACGCGCATTTCCGAATCCACGGGCACGCGGTAGTGCATCCGCAGGCTGGTCTCGAAGAAATCTCCGGGAAGCGGAGCGCTCACGGCCAACGCCGGGACGACTCCCCCATCCTCCCTGGGCTCCACGGAATCGATGACGCTGCGGCGCTCGACGGGAAACTCGTCAGTCACGTCGAGCAGACGCGCCATGTAGCCCATGGGGCGTTTCGGCTCGCCATCGCCGCCACCGGCCAGCACGGCCACCTCAACTTCCCCGCCGCTCAATGCTCGCGGCACGGGCGGGTCGGTCTGGGCCAGGAAAATCACGTCCGGCTCAAGGTCCAGCACGCGGCTTTCGCGCACGTCGATGCGCTCGCGCAGGGGATCCTTGTGCAGCACGACGAACACCTGTGCGCCTGGCCGCAGGGAAATCTCCGCCGATGACGGGTGGTGCGAATCCTCGGCGCTCATTCGTGGCCTCCCTTGGCCGCCGGCTTGGCCTGCTGGGCCGCCTTGGCCTCGGCCGCGGTGGCGGCCTTGGCGGCGCGCTCGCGGCCCTCGGCGGAGAGCATCTTGTCGATGGTGGCGTTGACCTGCTCGGCGATACTGGGTTCCTTGGGCTTCTGGCGGCCGCCCACGGCGTCCACCAGGCCGCCCTCCTTGGGCGGCACGTAGTTGCGCACAAGGATGCTGATGCGCCGGTTGCGCGGATCGGACGGATTATCCGGGATCAACGGCTGCGTGCTGGCGAAACCGGACACCCGGGCCAGATGTTCCGGCGGCAGGCCACCCTGCTGCAGGGCCACGCGCGCGGCGCTGGCGCGGTCGGTGGAAAGCTCCCAGTTGGTGTAGCGGCCGCCGGAGTAGTTGACGGCGTCGGTATGGCCCTCCACCTCCACCTTGTTGGGCAGGTCGCGCAGCTGCGTGCCGATGAGCCGGATGGCCCTGGCGCCCTTGGCTGTGAGCTCCGGGCTGCCCTTGGCGAAGAGCGGGTCGTTCTCGTCGTAGCCGATCTCGATACGTACGCCGGTCTCGGTGACATCCACGGCGATCTGGTTCTTGATCTCGGGCATGTTCAGCTCCAGCGTCCGCTCGAGGCGGCCCTTCAACTGCTCAGGCTGGACGGCGGGCTGTTTGCCGTCCTCCGCCGGTTCGGTGAGCTGATCGCGCTGGGGCACGGGCGGCTTGTCCTGGTCGGGAATCATGGCCCCGCCCTGGCGCACGTCCAGGGAGCCCTGCTTATCGAACAAACTGAATTCCTTGAAGTACTGTTCCACACCGGCGCGCTTTTCCGGCACCACCATGGAGAGCAGCCACATGAGCAGAAAGAACGCCATCATTGCCGTCATGAAGTCGGCGTAGGCCACCTTCCACGCGCCGCCGTGGGCCTCGCCGTGGCCCTTCTTGATCTTCTTGATGATGATGGGTCTGTTCTCGGCCATCGCTCCGCCTCGTTATCCGGCCCCGCCGGCCTTCTTGTTCTGGCGCAGGGTATCCTCCAGCTCGTCGAAGCCGGGCCGGTCGTGCGAGGGAATGGCCCGGCGGGCGGACTCCAGGGCCATGGCCGGCGGCCAGCCCATGGCGAAGGCGTTCATGGCCGCCTTGACCACGTTGAGCTGGGTGCTGCCCTCCTGCACGAAGGCGCCCATCATGGCCGCCAGCGGGCCGACCACGCCATAGGCCAGGAGCACGCCGAGGAAGGTGCCCACCAGCGCCGAGCCAATGGAGTGGCCCAACACCTCGGGAGGCTCGGAGATCTTGCCCATGGTGAGCACCACGCCCATGACCGCCGCCACGATGCCCAGGGCGGGAAAGGCGTCGGCCACGCGGTTGAGGTTGGTGGGGGCCTGCAAGGCGTCCTCGTGGTGGGCGTCGATGTCGATGTCCATGAGGGCCTCGAACTCGTGGGGCTCCATGCTGGCGGCGGTGTAGGCCTTGAAGTTGTCGCAGATGAAGTCGAGCACGGCGTGGTTCTTCAGCACGCTGGGCCGGTTGGTGAAAATGGCGCTGCCGTCGGGCTTGTTCACGTGGGCCTCCAGCGCGATGACGCCCTCGCGCCGGGCCAGGGAGAGCAGGTCGAAGAGCACGAGCAGAATGTCCATGTACTCGGCCTTGCCCTTGGGCTTGCCCGTGAACACCGTGACGAGGTTCTTGGCTATGGTGATGTTCACCTTGAGGGGCGAGCCAACGAGCAGGGTGCCGAAACCGGCGCCGCCGATGATGAGCAACTCGATGGGCTGCCAAAGCACGCTCAGGTTGCCGCCCTCCATGAGGTAACCGCCTATGACGGCGCCCAGGACGACGACGAGGCCGATGATCGCAAACATGTGTTCCCCTTGACTTGAGACTTGCGGCCCGCGACGCGACGCAGGGCCCGGCCGCGCCCGGTCATGGCGCCAGCCGCCACGCCCCTCCGGGGGCTCGTTCCCACTCATCGGCGCGCAACGGACGTTCCTTTATGGGGAAAAAGGAATCCCGACGCGCCCCCTCCTCCGCCGACGGCTGTTCTTCATGGTAGCCCGGCCGCGCGTGCTTGGCAACCGAGGGATGTTGACAGGTTTCCGACATCCGTCGTATGAATTGTGTCGCCGAATTCCGGGAGCGTTTCCCGGGAGCGGGGGACCCACATCCTCATGGGGCGCATCGCCGGACTCACACGGCGTAGGACACCTTTCGGTCCGAGCCCGTCAGCTAACCTCGCAGGCGTCGAAGGGGAAGACCTCCGGTACACGGGGCCATCCCCCGCATTCATTCGTACCGGAGGTATTTTTATGCCCGCCGTCCGTTTGGCCGTTTTCCGGCCCCTGCCGCGCATGGTCCGCCGCCAGCATCACGCCCCACGTCCCCGCAACGCCCGCCGCTCCGCGGCGGCCCTGTAGGAGGCGCGCCATGTCGCCAACCGCGCGCCGCATCAAGGAGCTGTTCCTCGGCAAGTCGCTCAGCCTGGGCGATCAGTCCATCTTCCACCACCTGTCGCTCATCGCCTTCTTCGCCTGGGTGGGGCTGGGCAGCGACGGACTGTCCTCCTCGTGCTACGGCCCGGCCGAGGCCTACCTGGCCCTGGGGCACCACACGTTTCTGGCGCTGTTCGTGGGGCTGGCCTCCGTGGCCACCATCTTCGTCATCAGCGCCAGCTACTCGCAAATCATCGAGCTGTTTCCCTCGGGCGGCGGCGGTTACGTGGTGGCCAGCAAGCTGCTCTCGCCGAAAGTCGGCATGATCTCCGGCTGCGCGCTGCTGGTGGACTACGCGCTCACCATCACGCTCTCCGTGGCCAGCGGGGCAGACGCGCTGTTCAGTTTCCTGCCGCCGGGGCTGGCCGGGCTGAAGCTGGCGACGGCCATGCTCGGGGTCCTCGGGCTCATCCTGCTCAATTTGCGCGGGGTCAAGGAATCGGTGACGGCGCTGGTGCCCATCTTCGTGATCTTCGTCGTCACCCACGCCTTCGCCATACTCTGGGGCGTGGGGGCGCACCTGGGCGACCTGCCGGCCATCGCCGCGCGCACCGCGAACGACGCCCGGGCCGCCCACAGCCAACTGGGCATGATCGGACTCATTCTGATTCTGCTGCGGGCGTACAGCATGGGCGCGGGCACGTACACCGGCCTGGAGGCCGTGAGCAACGGTCTGGCCATCCTGCGCGAACCGCGCGTGCGCACGGGCCGGCGCACCATGACCTGCATGGCCGTATCGCTCTCCGTCACGGTCATGGGACTCATCCTGGCGTACATTCTCTACGGCGTGGCCGAAACGCGCGGCAAAACGCTCAACGCCGTTCTTTTCGAGGCCATCGCCGCGCATTGGGGCGCGCCAGGCCACGCCTTCGTGCTCGTCACCCTCATCTCCGAGGCGGCGATCCTCTTCGTGGCGGCGCAAACCGGCTTTCTGGACGGCCCGCGCGTGCTGGCCAACATGGCCCTGGACCGCTGGTTTCCCACGCGCTTCGCCATGCTCTCCGACCGGCTGGTGACCCAAAAGGGCATCCTGCTCATGGGCGGGGCCTCCCTCGTGCTCATGCTCATCAGCGGCGGCTCGGTGGATCTGCTCATCGTGCTCTACTCCATCAACGTGTTCGTCACCTTCACCCTCTCGCAGCTGGGCATGGTGCGCCACTGGCTGGGCGCGCGAGGCCGGGAGCCGGGCTGGCGGAAGGGGCTGGCGCTCAACGGTCTGGGACTCGTCCTGTGCGCGTTCATCCTCGTCACCGTCACGGCCGTCAAGTTCTTCGAGGGCGGCTGGGCCACGCTGGCGGTGACCGGCGCGGTGGCGGCGCTGGCCCTGTATATCCGCCGGCATTACGATCAGACCTGGGTCATGCTCAAGCATCTGGATGAGCTGCTGCCCGCGCTGGAGGCCGACCCGACCTTCCTCGCCGCGCCCAGTGAGGCCGTTCTGCCGGCCGACCCAGCGCCGGACCCTGCCGGCAAGACAGCGGTTTTGCTGGTGAACGGCTACAACGGCCTGGGAATGCACACACTGCTGGGAATGCACAAGCTCTTCTCCGGCGAATTCAGAAACCTCGTCTTCGTGCAGGTGGGGTTGGTGGACGCCGGCGTGTTCAAGGGCAAAGAGGAGATGGAGGCGCTCGCCACGCACATCCGCGCCGACCTGGACCGCTACGTGGATTTCGCTCGCGGGCGCGGAGTGTACGCCGAGGGCGTGAGCGCCATCGGCGTGGACGTGGTGGAGGAGGTGGCGGGCCTGACGCCGGACATCCTGCGGCGCTTTCCCCGCGCGGTGTTCTTCGGGGGGCAGCTGGTGTTCCCCAACGAGACGTTCATCACCCGGCTGCTGCACAACCACATCGTGTTCGCCGTGCAGCGCCGGCTGTACAGGGAGGGCGTGCCCTTCGTCATCATGCCCATCCGGCTGTAACGCGGGTCACGGCGGACGGCTCCCACCTCCGAGGGAGCGCTCCGC
This sequence comes from Desulfocurvus sp., assembly GCA_020692325.1. Lineage (GTDB taxonomy): Bacteria > Desulfobacterota > Desulfovibrionia > Desulfovibrionales > Desulfovibrionaceae > Humidesulfovibrio. Next base: position 39,377 of record JAIMKR010000011.1, on the reverse strand, counting down.
CGACAACCTGGGGGCCGGGCGCCCGCACCGCCCGGCCCCGCACGACCCGCCCCGGACGGGCTGAATGGTGTGGATGCCCCGCCCCCCGGCCCTCGGCCCCCGGCGGACGGGCTTGACACCATCTCGACGCCACGGGTATGAATGCTCCCTGCCGAATCCCGGACAAGCCGTCCGGGAGCGGGGGACCCACACTCCCCAACGGGGCGCAGCGCCGCACAACGGCGCGGGACACCTTTCGGTCCCAGCCCGTCAGCTAACCTCGCAGGCCGCGAAGGGGAAGACCTCCACACCAACATGGGGCCGCCCCGCGATCACCGCCATCATCGGAGGTACGCCCATGTCCGCCGCGCAAGAGCCCGGTTCCGTCTCCGCGTCCGCACCCGCCGGTGCGCAGCCCCCCGCGTCCCTGGACGCGGAGGCCGCCGCGCGTGAGCACGGCAACGGGCATGGCAACGGCCGCACCATGACCCTCGCCCTGGCCGCCCTCGGCGTGGTCTACGGCGACATCGGCACCAGTCCGCTGTACGCCGTGAAGGAATGCTTCCACGGCGAGCACGCCATCGCGCTCTCGCAGCCAAACATCCTCGGCGTGCTTTCGCTCATCTTCTGGTCGCTGCTCATCGTCGTCAGCCTCAAGTACGTCATGTTCGTCATGCGCGCGGACAACAAGGGCGAGGGCGGCATCTTCGCCCTGCTCGCGCTGGTCAAAAGTTCGGTGGAACGCTCGGACAAGACGCGCCACACCCTGCTCATCACCTCCGCCCTGTTCGGCGCGGCCCTGCTCTACGGCGACGGCATCATCACCCCGGCCATTTCCGTGCTCTCGGCCATGGAAGGCATGAACGTGGCCACCAACGCGGCCGAGCCCTTCATCATTCCCGGCACGTGCGTCATCCTGGTGGCCCTGTTCTGGGTGCAAAAACGCGGCACGGAGCGCATCGGCCGCGTCTTCGGCCCGCTCATGATCCTCTGGTTCTCGGTGCTGGCGACGCTGGGCGTCATGGCCATCGCCGGCCAGCCGCACATCCTGGTCGCGCTCAACCCCATCCACGCCGTGCGCTTCTTCGTCGTGAACCACTGGCACGGACTCATCGTACTCGGCTCCGTGGTGCTGTGCATCACCGGCGGCGAGGCGCTCTACGCCGACATGGGGCACTTCGGCCGCCGGCCCATCCGTATGTCGTGGTACGCCATCGTGCTGCCCTCGCTGGTGCTGAACTACTTCGGCCAGGGAGCGCTGCTGCTCGCCCGGCCGGACATGGCCTTCAACCCCTTTTTCGCGCTGGTGCCGCAGGTGCTGCTCTACCCCATGGTGGCGCTGGCCACCATCGCCACGGTCATCGCCAGCCAGGCCATGATCTCCGGCGTGTTCTCGCTGACCCAGCAGGCCATGCAGCTGGGCTACTGCCCGCGCATGCACATCATCAACACCAGCGCCGAGACCAAGGGGCAGATCTACCTGCCCGGCGTGAACAACGCCATGATGCTCGCCTGCATCGGCCTGGTGCTGGCCTTCAAGAGCTCCAGCGGCCTGGCCGGGGCCTACGGAATCGCCGTGACGGCCACCATGGCCATCACCTCGGTGATCTTCTTCTTCGTGGTGCACACGCTGTGGCGCTGGAGCGTGTGGAAGACCGCCCCGCTCATCACGTTGTTCCTCCTGTTCGACATCACCTACCTCGTCTCCAACCTGCTCAAGATTTTCGACGGCGGCTGGTTCACCCTCACCGTGGCCGGCTTCATCATGCTGGGCATGGTGACCTGGCGCGAGGGCAAGGCCGCCCTCGGCCGGCAGTTCCAGTCCATGGGTCTGCCAATGGACCTGTTCCTGAACAGCCTGGTGGCCGGCAAGCCGCCCGTGCGCGTCCCCGGCACGGCGGTGTTCATGTCCGTCTCCAGCACGGGCACGCCCATAACCCTGCTGCACCACTACAAGCACAACAAGGTGCTGCACGAGCAGATCCTGCTGCTGTCCATCGTCTCGGCGGAGTCGCCCTTCGTGCCCGCCGGACAACGGCTGACCGTGACCAGCCTGGGGCACGGCTTCTTCCGCATCATCGCCACCTATGGCTTCATGCAGACCCCCAACGTGCCGGACATTCTGCAACAGGCCAAGAGCCACGGCCTGAACGTGGAACTCATGAACACCACCTTCTATCTGGGCCGCGAGAGCCTGCTCACTGGCGGGCCATCCAGAATGAGCTCCTGGCGCAAGAGCCTGTTCGCCTTCATGTCGCGCAACGCCTGGAACGCCACGACCTTCTTCGGCATTCCGCCCGGACGCGTGGTGGAGCTGGGCACCCAGGTGAGACTCTAGAGCCCCCTATCCCCACCCACGTGGGGGGATGACCGTCGGGAGGCCCTGGCCCCATCGTGTGCCCCGACTCCCGCGGGGACGCGACGCTCCGCGCCCCAGGGGCGGCTGGACGACGACGCCCCGGCGACCGACACCCGGGACCGGAGCATAACGGCCAGATCGACGACAAAAGCGCCGGCGTGTCGCATCGCCATCCCCGCCCTTCCGTCGGCCTCACCCGCCCACCGGTTTTGCCCTCCCGCCGCCTTCATCGCGACTCGGTCTCAAAAACGCGCGCCTCCCGGAAGCGTCACGCCAGACGGAGGAAGAGGGCCGCGCCGGGCGCATCGGACCGGAGATATGGCCACGCGGGCTTTACCGCGCGGGCCGGACGCGCTAAGAGCCCCTTTCGGGGACACATCCCCGGATGAGGCCCATGCTGCATACGTTCCCCGCCCATATTCCACGGCCCGGAGGCCACCGATGAACCGCCCGGCTCCGCTTTTCGCGCCGCTGCCCTACTTCGCGGCGTTCATAGCCGCGCCCGTGGCGCTTCTCGCCGGCAGGCTCGCCGGCAAGCCCGCTCTCGGCCTGCGTTTCGGCCTGGACGGTCTGGCGCTGTGGGCCACGCTGGCGGCCCTGGCCGCCCTGGCCAGCCTCTTCGCGTCCGCGCGCTCGCGCGCCGGGCACAGCCATGGCCCGTGGCTCACCGTGACCCTGGCCTGCGCGCTTTCCGTCGCCGGCTGGGCCCTGACCAAGGTGCTTTCCGTGGCGCTGGCCCAGACGGCGGACTATGCCCCCCTGCTGGACGAACTGCGCCTGCCGGCGTTGGTCGGCTTCGCCGCGCTATGGATCTGGAGCTTCGGCGCGCCCCGGCGCGAGTCGCTGGCGCAGGCCGGGGCGGTGCTCGGCGCGCTGTCCGTTCTCGATTTTCTGCTCACGGCCATCACGGCGAAAAGCGTGGTCGCCGGCGGCGGGCTGCTGCTGGGCAACGCGCCCGGCACGACCGAGGCCGTGGGCTGCCTGCTGGCCGTGTCCCTATGCGCCACCCTCGACGACGAGCCGGTTCCCGGCCAGCCGAGACTGGCGCGCTGGCTCATCCTGGCGGGCCTGCTGGCCTCCGGCTCCCGGACGGGGCTGGCGGCCGGCGCTGTCCTGTGCCTGTTCCTCGAACGCGGACGGACCCTGCCGCGCGCGGGCATGGCGCTGGCCTGCACGCTCGCCATATGGATAGGGATGCTGCTGCCGCTGCAGCGCATGGCCCCGACGCCATCCGAGGAGCTTGGGCTGGGCTGGTATCTCGCCGCCACGACGGAAGCCATGCGCCAGGACCCCGTCGCGCTGGCCACTGGACTCGCGCTCGACGTTCCCATGGCCGAGGCCATGCCCGAACTCCAGGGCGCCGAAGAGGACGAGGAGACCGAGGGCCTGCCCGTCTCCGTGTTCCAAATTCCCTCCTCGCTGCTGCGCCTGTTCGCGGGATGGGGCGTCGGCGGCCCGCTGCTGGCGCTGGGCGCGGCGCTTTTCTGCGCGCTGCGCGGCCGGCGGCGCTTCGGTTACGGGCTGCTGGCGGTTCTCGCGCTGTGCGGCGGCCTGGCCACGGCATTGCACACTCCGGCCACGGCGGCCACGCTCGCCCTGGCCTTCATCTCCGCAGCGCGGCGCGCCCAGACGACGGGGTCGGACGCCGACCCGGCCGCCCCCCGCCCGGAGCCTTCCGAACCCGGGGCCGAGCGCGCCCCGGCGCGAACCTGACAGACGCCGCCCCCCGGCGACCTTTTGCGGAGAGAATGATGACGGCACTTCACCGGCTCGCCGTGGCCTTTCGTTCTGCGACCTGCAAACGCGCTCTGACCGGTGCAGCCCTGGCCCTTTTTCTGCTCGGCGCGCCGCAAGAAAACGCGCACGCCTTCGGCGACGATCCCGTGCTGCACCGCATGGACATGGAACTGCACGAAAACGCCCGCCTGCGCACCGATGCGTACAACGCCCGCCGCAAGGGCGGCGAGGAGGCGAAAAAGGCTCACGAGGCTCTCGCCGCCTCGGACGAACGCCTGGAGCGGACCCGCGTGGAGACGCTGGCCCATGTGGCCGGCGTGAGCCAGGCGCAGGTGGAGCAGCTGCGCCATGACGGCCGCTCCTGGGGCCAGGCCGCCGGCGACCTCGGTGTGCACCCGGGGTTTCTGGGTGTCGGCAAAGCCCCCATGTACCAATCGGCTCCGACCAAGGCCCCGGCCAAAACCGTCAGAGCCCAAACCCCGGCGAAGGCCGCCAAGGTCAAGGCCCGGCGCGGCCGCAAGCCCAAGGCCGTCAGGGCCAAGGCCGGCGGCGCCATCCACAAGGCCAAAATCCACGCCAGGGACAAAACCAGATTGACGGTCAAGGCCAAGTCCAAAGCCCGGATTCACACCAAGGACAAGGCCCAATCCACGGTCAAGGCCAAGTCCAAGGCCAGGATTCACACCAACGCCAAGGCCGGAACGGGGCGCGGCGTCCACAAGCATTCGAAGGCCAAGCACAAACGCTGAGCCGCGTGGAAGTCCTGGGACGCCCCCTTCTCCCCCACTCCGCCGCTTCCGTCAGACGCGGCGCGCAAGAATGGTCCTTCCGAATCGATGGGCTGTTATTCCGTGACGTCACGTGATCCACGCGACAATGACATCCGCCGAATTCGACGACGCGCCCCGCCGGTTTTTCGTGAATAAACCCGACTGGCTAGCGTCCGCCGCCGGCCGGACCCCCTCCAGCGAAAGCGGCAACGCCTTCAGGTCCAGGCCATGGATATTGCGGCGCGACCCGCCGGCTCTTCGCGAAGTTCGCCCGGCTAGCGTCCGCCGCCGGCCGGATGCGCCCCCTCCAGCGAAAGCAGCAGCGCCTTCAGGTCCAGGCCGTGGGGATTGGTGTAACCAGTGAGCGCGCCACCGCCGCCGAGCACGCGGTGGCAGGGCACGACCAGCGGCCAGGGATTGCGCGCCATGACCTGTCCAACGGCGCGGGCCTTGCCGCCCTCCCCTGCCAGGGCGGCCAACTCGCCGTAGGTCACGGTGACGCCGGCGGGCACATGCTCGTAGAGGGCGCGCAGCACCTTGCGCGAAAACGGCGGCACGCGCTCCCAATCCAGCGGCAGGGGCGGAAAGGCTTCGGGCCGGCCGGCGGCGAGCGAACGCAGAGCCGCGTGCAGGCCGCGCGCCGCATCGCTGGCGTCCGGGGCGAGCGTGTCGACCTCGGCACGGCCGAGGCACAATTGCGCAATCCAGCCGTCGCGCCATAATATCCGCAGGGAAAGCGGGGGCGCGGCCACCAGCTCCTCGCGGTCCGGGGACGAAAACGTTCTCTTGGCGCGACACATGGGGAACCTCCTTATCTCATGGGGGGATTCGCCGACGGCGCGGCCGGACACAGCCGACCCTGCCACGTTCCACGCCGTAGCATCTCGCGCCGCAACGCGTCCAGCGCCCCGGCCTTGTCCACGGCCCAGTCCGGGGCCAGCAGCTCGCCCGGCGCGGGATCGGCGAAAACCCGCTCCACGCACACATCCGGCCGCAGGCGCTCCAGCGCCCCGATGAGCGCTTCCACATAGGCCGAACGCTCCGGCGCGACATAGCGTCCGGCCGCCCACTCCCGCGCCAAGCCGGAGCCCCGGCACACCAACGTGTTGTGAAACTTCACGGCGGCCACGGGCAGATCGTTCACGAACGCCACACTACGCGAAAGGTCGTCCGACCCGGCTCCGGGAAGACCAAACATGAGGTGCGCGCAGACGTACAATCCCCGCGCCGTCGCAGCCCGCACAGCCGCCGCGAAACAGGCCGCGTCGTGCCCACGGCCGGCGCGCGACAAAACAGCGTCGTCGGCGGACTGGAGGCCCAAATCGAGCTGGACAAAGGGCAGGTCAAGGCGCACAACGCCGGCGAGGACATCAAGGCGGGCCTCGCCCGCGCCCACGTCCAGACAATCCGGCCGGGTGCCCAGACACAGGCCGGAGACGTCAGGCAGCGCGACCGTTTCCGCAAGAACGGCGGCCAGGCGTTCGGGGCTGGCGTGGGTGTTGGTGTAGGCCTGCAGGTAAGCGATGAGCCGGGCCTTGGGAGTCCGGGCGCGCACGCGCGGGACCAGCGCCGCCCACTGCTCGGCCAGGCTTTGCCCCCGGGCGTGGCGTCCAGTGCCCGAGCCGGCGGCGTTGCAGAACGAGCAGCCGGCACGGCCGAGGGTTCCATCGCGATTGGGGCAGGAGAAGCCGGCGTCGAGCGGCACCTTGCGCGCCGGTCCGCCGAGGACTTCCCGAAAGAAGATGCCGACCCCGCGCCAGAGGGGTCGGGCATCCTTTATGAAAACTGTGGTCCGCATCGTATTGCCTGCCGGATGTTCTTTTGGTACGGGAGGCTGTTCCGCGGCAATTGCGTTTAGAACGCCCGCGCGCCGCAAGCGTACGTGGGGCGACAGCATATTTCAAGAACCGGGGGGAATATGGTCAAGGTTTTCGACAAATTCTTCGAATACTTTTCCACGGACCTCGCCATCGACCTGGGCACGGCGAACACGCTGGTCTATGTGAAGGGCGAGGGCGTCATGCTCTCCGAACCCTCAGTGGTGGCAGTGAAGCGAGACAACCGCGGCGGCAAAGTCGTGCTGGCCGTGGGCGCGGAGGCCAAGAAAATGCTCGGCCGCACGCCGGGCAACATCGTGGCCATCCGTCCCATGAAGGACGGCGTCATCGCCGACTTCGAGGTCACCGAGGCCATGCTGCGCCATTTCATCGGCAAGGTGAACAACTCGCGCCGACTGGTGCGCCCGCGCATCATGATCTGCGTGCCCACTGGCATCACCCAGGTGGAGAAGCGCGCGGTCAAGGAATCCGCCCAGAGCGCCGGCGCACGTGAGGTTTACCTCATCGAGGAGCCCATGGCCGCGGCCATCGGGGCCAACCTGCCCATCACCGAGGCCACGGCCAACATGGTGGTGGACATCGGCGGCGGCACCACCGAGATCGCCGTCATCTCCCTTTCCGGCATCGTCTACGCCAAGAGTGTGCGCATCGGCGGCGATAAGATGGACGAAGCCATCATGCAGCACGTGAAACGCAAGTACAACATGCTCATCGGCGAAAGTACCGCCGAGGAGATCAAGATGACCATCGGTTCCGCCTACCCAGTGGAGGGCGCTGGCGAGATGGAGGTGCGCGGCCGCGACCTCGTCACCGGCATCCCGCAGAATCGCATCATCACCGCCGAGGAAGTGCGCGGCGCCATCTCCGAGCAGGTGGAGGGCATAGTCCAGGGCGTGCGCATCGCCCTGGAGCAGACCCCGCCAGAGCTCGCGGCCGACATCGTCGACCGGGGCATCGTGCTCACCGGGGGCGGCGCGCTTCTGCGTGGGCTGGACAAACTGCTCCAGCATGAGACCCAGCTGCCCATCACCGTGGTGGACGATCCGCTCACCGCCGTGGTGCTCGGCTCCGGCAAGGCGCTGGAGTGCATCGACCTGTACAGGGAAGTGACCACGGACTAGCGTGAACCCGAAAAAAGTCGCCATCTTCCTCGTCGCCGGGCTCTTCGTCTATCTGAGCCTGTACACCTGGAACCTGCGCTCCGGACATCTGACACGCCTGAGCACCTATTCCGGGCTGGACAGTGTGGGAATGGTGCTACGGCCGGGCAAATGGCTCGGCCACAAGGGCGAGGGCTTCGTCGATCGCTACGTCGATCTGGTGGGCCTGAAGCAGCAGAACGAGGCCTTGCAGGCCCAGGTCAACGCCCTGCGCCTGGAGAACATGACCCTGCGCGAGCGCGCCGAGGCCACGGCCAGGCTGGAGAAGCTGCTGAGCTTCCCGCCCCCGCCGGAATGGACGCGCGGGGGCGCACGGGTGGTGGCCCAGCGCGTGGGTCCAACCGCCCTGCTGGAGACCATTCTGGTGGACCGGGGCAAAAGCTCCGGCGCGGTGGAGGATACCCCCGTGATCTCCATCGACGGCGTGGTGGGCCGCATTTTCCGCGCCGGCCTCAAGGTCTCGACGGTGCTGCTGCTGACCGACCCGTCGAGCCGCATCGCCGTGGTGGGGCGCGACAACCGCGCCGAGGGCGTTATCTACGGCATGGGCGCGGGCGATCCGCTCGTGGTCAAGTACGTGGGCTTCACCTCTTCGCTGGAGCCCAACGAGATCCTCGTCACCTCCGGCATGGACGGCGTGTTCCCCAAGGGGCTGCCCGTGGCGCGCGTGACCAGCGTGAAGCGCGAGGAAGGCACCCTGTTCATGGACGTGCAGGCGAGGCCCCTGGTGGATTTGCCCCACCTGGAGGAGGTGCTGCTGCTTAAACGCGCGGCACAGCCAGAAGACGCCCGCCCCCTGTGGGAGTAGCGACGTGCTCGCGGCCCTGTGGTGGTTCGTTTTCACCGTGTGCGGCATTTGGTGCCAGGCGCTGGTGCCCGGGGTGGACTTCTTCGCCCCCGGCATGGTCATAAGCCTGCGCTGGCAAAAGCCGGGCGTCACCATCGCCCTCACCATCATCTGGATGGCCATTCAGGAAGGCGCGGGCGGGCTGGCCTTTGGCTATGGAATTTTGTGGTACGCCACGCTGTTCGCCCTGCTCACCCTGGGGCGCTGGCTGCTCGATCCGGGCAGTCTGCAGTTCCAGGCCCTGCTGGGCGTGGCCCTCGGTCTGGCGCACTTCCTGCTGCTCTACCTCATGGCCGTGCTGGAGATGCGCGCCTTCCCCGTGCAGCGCATCCTGATGGAATGCCTGCTGCAGGCCCTTATCTACCCAGTGCTCTGGTACGTGGCGGAAAACCTCTTCCCCGAGCGGCTCAAACGCCATGAAGAATCTACTTAGCGCCTCAACACAGGCCATGCCGCGCTTCGGCCCCGCACTGCTCCAGTTCCTGGTTCTGGCGCTGTTCCTGCTGTTCGCCGTGCGCTTGTGGTACCTGCAGATACACCTGGGCCCGGTGTTCACCGAGAAAAGCCGCAACAATCAGCTGCGGGTGGAGTACATCTTCGCCCCGCGAGGATTCCTGCGCGACCGAAACGGCGAGTTGCTGGCGGTGAACGAACCGGCCTTCGCCCTAGGGCTGGTGCGCGAGGACTGCGAAGACATCCCCGCCACCCTGGCCGAGGTGTCCAGACTCTCGGGCATCCCGCTGGACAAGCTCACCGAGGTCTACAACCGCAACAAGCCCAAGGTGAAGAGCTTCGAGCCGCTGGTGCTCGTGCCGGACATGACCTACGACACCATAGCCAAGGTGGAGGGCGCGGTCGTGCGCTGGCCGGGGCTGGAGATCATCTCGCGCACGCGGCGCAAGTACAACTATGGGCACCTGCTCTCGCACGTGCTGGGGTACGTGGCCGAGGCCAACGAGGCCGAGATGCAGGCCGATTCCACCCTCTCGCTGGGCGACTACGTGGGCAAGCAGGGCCTGGAGAAGACGCTGGACGGACGCCTGCGCGGCGCCAAGGGCAAGCGCCTCATCGAGGTGGACGTGACCGGCCGCCGGCTTTCCGAGGAGTTGCAGGCCGAGCCCAGGGCCGGAGAGGAGGTCTTCCTCTCCATCGACCTGAGCCTGCAGCAGCTGGGCCACAGGCTGCTGGATGGCAAAAGCGGCGCGGTGGTGGTGCTGGACCCCGACACCGGCGAGGTGCACGCCCTGGTTAGCGAGCCGAGCTACGACTCCAACATGTTCACCAACGGCCTGTCCAACGCGCAGTGGGCGGAGCTGCGCGACGATCCCCTGCATCCCTTGCAGAACCGCGCCACGCAGAGCGTGTATCCGCCCGGTTCGGTCTTCAAACTTGTCATGGCCGGCGCCGGCCTGCACTACGACGCGGTCGATCCCCTGGACACGGTGACCTGCTCGGGCGAGCTCGCCATGGGAAACCACATTTTCCACTGCTGGAAGCGCAAGGGCCATGGCACGGTGAATCTGGAGCGCGCGCTCGTCGAGTCGTGCGACGTGTACTTCTACCGTCTGGGCATGAAGCTCGGCGTGGACCGCATGAGCGAGTTCGCCAAGGCCGCCGGCTTCGGCTCGCCCACGGGCATCGACCTGCCTCATGAGAAGAGCGGACTCATCGCCAGCCGCGAATGGAAACTCAAGCGCTTCGGCGTGCGCTGGACTCGCGGCGAGGATCTGAACATGTCCATCGGCCAGGGCTACACCGTGGTCTCGCCCCTGCAGGTGGCGCGCTACATCGGGGCCATCCTCAACGGCGGCAAGCTCATCAAACCGCTGCTCATCAAGGGCCAGCGTCCCCAGGTCACCGGCCACGTGCCCCTGACCGCCGCCCAGGTGGAAATCATCAAGAACGACATGGTGCAGACCGTCGAGGACCCGCGCGGAACCTGCCACCGCATCATCACCCCGGGCGTGACCGTGGGCGCCAAGACCGGCAGCGCGCAGGTGATGCGCCTGACCGAGGAGATGCACCGCATGGGCGAGGGCGTGCCCTTCAAGTACCGCGACCACGCCTGGATGGCCGGCTTCGCCGAACGCGGCGGCAAGCGCTACGTCATCGTGGCCATGATGGAGCACGGAATGCACGGCGCGGCCGCCGGCCCCATCGTCAAGGCCATGATCAACGCGTTGTTCATGGGCCAGCGCGAGCTGCCGCCCAAGGACCTGGAGGGCGGCGAACGCCCAGCCAACGGACCGGCCCCCATCGACACCGTGGAGCCGCAGTTCCCCGAGGCCCCGTCGGGCGAGACGCCGGCGGCCAGCTCCGAACAGGAACAGCCGCAGCAGGAGGCGGACCAGCAATGAGCCCCATCGACAGGCGGATGTTCTACCATGTGAACTGGCGGTTGGTGGGCGTGCTGGGCGCGCTGTTCGCCATCGGCGTGCTCAACCTCTACTCCGCCAGCGGCGTGCGCATGGGCGACGGCGTGCAGGTGGAGAACTTCTACCAGAAGCAGATGATCTGGGGCGCCATCGGCGTGTTCGGCATGGCCGCGTTCATGACCTTCGATTACCGCCGCCTCAACGCCCTGGCCTGGCCCATGTACGCCGTCACCATGGTGCTGCTGCTGGCCGTGCCCTTCGTGGGCAAAACCGTCATGGGCGCGCGACGCTGGCTGGACTTCGGCGTGTTCAGCGTGCAGCCCAGCGAGCTGGCCAAGTTCGCCGTGCTGCTGCTCGGTGCGCGGCTGCTGTCGGAAAGCAACGAACGTCTCACGGCCAAGGAACTGGGAACGGTCATCGGCCTCGGCGCCCTGCCGGCGCTGCTCATCATCAAGCAACCGGACCTGGGCTCGGGCATGTTGGTTCTGTTGCTGCTCACCGGGCTCATCCTTTACCGGGGCATCGTCCCCTGGCTGTTCCGCACGTTGTGCGTGCTGGTGCCCAGCGTGCTGCCGCTGTTCTGGTTCGTCCTCAAGGACTATCAAAAACGGCGCATTCTGGCCTTCCTCGACCCCGCCACCGATCCGCTCGGCTCCGGCTACCACATCCTCCAATCGGAAATAGCCGTGGGTTCGGGCAGATTGTTCGGCAAGGGCTTTCTGGCCGGCACCCAAAGCCAGCTGCGCTTCCTGCCGGAAAAGCACACCGACTTCGCCGTGGCGGTCTTCGGCGAGGAATGGGGCTTCTTCGGCATGATCGTCATACTCGGTCTGTTCTGCGCCTACCTGTACCAGATCGCCGTGGTCGCGCGAGACGCCAAGGACCCCTACGGCAGCTACCTGGCGGCCGGCGTGTTCTTCTATTTCTTCTGGCAAATTCTCATCAACATGGGCATGGTGATGGGGCTCATGCCAGTGGTCGGCGTGCCCCTGCCCTTCGTCAGCTATGGCGGCAGCGCCACCATCGTGAACTTCTGTCTGGTCGGGCTGGTGCTGAACATTTCCATGCGCCGCTACCTGTTCAAACAGACGTAAAATTCCCGCCGGGGACACCGGAAAGGCCTTCGGCGGGCGCGTCATGGCACAGTTTTCACAAGCCTGGACTCCACTGGGGGATTTTCTCGAAGGTTTTCAAAAATCTTTGCTTCCCAACGGGTTCCCGGCATCTACGAGCCGGGAAAATCGAAAAAAGGCTTTGACAGGTCTCCGGGGATAGGGTAGTTCCCCCGGTGACTTTGGACCAAATTTCACAATCATTATTTCCAAAGTGCTGGGGGCCGCAATGATTGATCTCGACTATACCTTTTTCATTCAGCTCATAAACTTCCTCATCACGGTGGTGGTTCTGAACTGGCTGCTGATCAAGCCCATCCGGGAAATAATCAGCAAGCGCAACACGTTCATGGCCGACCAGCTGTCCTCCATCGAGAGCTTCAGCTCCAACGCCGACGAGAAGTTGAAGGGCTACGAGCAGGCCATTGACACCACCCGCCGCGAGGGTCTGGAGCTGCGCAAACAAATGCGCGCCGCAGGCACCGGCGAGGAGCAGAAGATCATGGCCGCCGCCGGCAAGGATGTCGCCGCGACCATGAAGGCCGCGCAGGAGGCTATCGCCGCGCAGGTGAACGGCGCCAAGCAGGCGCTCGCCGCCGACGTGGAGAAATTCGCGCTGAAGGCCACCGCCAAGATCCTTGGCCAGGCTTAAGCCAGAGGAAGGAGGGGGAACATTTTGAAAGTTGCACGGCAAACAGTTCTGGCCCTGATCGGCGTGCTGGCGTTCAGCGCGCTGGCCCACGCCAGCGGGGGCGAAGGCGCCGAGGCCGAGGGGCTGCCGTGGGGCAACTTCGCCCTGCGCGTGGTGAACTTCGTCATCTTCGCCTACCTGTTGTACAGGTTCTTCGGGGCGAAGGTGGGAGCGTTCTTCGGCGGACGCCACAACCAGATCAAGAAGGATCTCGAGGATCTGGATCTGCGTAAGGTCGAGGCCGAGAAGAAGCTCAAGGGCGTGGAGGAAAGCATCCGCAACCTGGAGCAGGAGAAGGCCGCCCTCATCGCCGAGGCCAAGAGCCAGGGCGAGGCCATCAAGACCGCCATCATCGAAAAAGCCACCAAGGACGCCGAGGCCATGCGCGTCCAGGCCGCCGCCAGCGCCGAGAACGAGGCGCGGGCCGCCTTCGACAGCGTGCGCGCCGAGATCGCCGACCAGGTTATCGCCCAGGCCACGAAAACAGTACGCGAGAAGCTCACCGCTCAGGATCACGAGCGCCTCGTGGATGAATACTTAACAAAGGTGGTGCTCAATTGAGCGGGAACATCGTCGCGCGCAGGTACGCCAAGGCGCTGTTCGCAGTGGGGCTGAAGCACGGCGAAGCCGAGCTTGAGAACTACGGCGCGCAGGTGTCCGGGCTGGCTGAGGCACTGGCGGGCTCGCCGGAGGCCATGCGGTTTTTCCACAACCCGGTCTTCAGCGTCGAGGAGAAGAAGAAGGTTCTTGGACAGATCATCCAGGAAATGGGCCTGAACAAGATGGTGGCCAATTTCGCGGATCTTCTGGCCGACAAGGACCGTCTCATCTCCCTGCCTGAAATAGCCGAGGACTTCGGCGCCATGCTCGATGACAAGAATGGCGTCGTTTCCGGCAAACTCGTCACCGCCGTCGCTCTTTCCGACCCAAGGAAGGTGGAACTGAAACAACGGCTGGAGCAGCAGACCGGCAAGAAGCTGGAGCTCTCGTTCGCGACCGACGCCGAAATTCTCGGCGGCGTCGTTCTGCAGATCGGCGACTCCGTGCTTGATGCCAGCCTGCGCGCGCAGCTGAACATTTTGAAAGAAACCATCAAGAGGGGTGAGTAGGGCCATGCAGATCAAAGCGGAAGAAATCAGCAAAATCATTGAGGGACAAATCGAGAATTACGAGTCCCGAGTGGAGATGAGCGAAACCGGCACCGTTTTGTACGTCGGTGACGGCATCGCCCGCGTGCATGGTGTGAAGAACGCCATGGCGATGGAACTCCTCGAATTCCCCGGCGGGCTCAAGGGCATGGTGCTCAACCTCGAAGAGGACAACGTCGGTGTCGCTCTTCTGGGCGACTGCACCGAAATCAAGGAAGGCGATCCGGTCAAGCGTACTGGCCAGATCTTCTCCGTGCCCGTCGGCGACGCGGTCATGGGCCGCGTCATCGACCCCCTGGGCAACCCCATCGACGGTCTCGGCCCCATTCAGTCCAAGGAGATTCGCCCCGTGGAGTTGAAGGCCCCCGGCATCATCTCCCGTAAGTCGGTCCATCAGCCCATGATGACCGGCCTCAAGGCCATCGACGCCATGACCCCGGTCGGCCGCGGCCAGCGCGAGCTGATCATCGGCGACCGTCAGGTCGGCAAGACCGCCGTCTGCATCGACGCCATCCTCGCCCAGAAGGGCGGCGACGTGAAGTGCTTCTACGTGGCCATCGGCCAGAAGAAGTCCACCGTCGCCCTGGTGGCCGACACCCTGCGCCGGTACGGCGGCATGGAGTACACCACCATCATTTCGGCCACGGCCGCCGAGCCCGCGCCTCTGCAGTTCATCAGCGCGTACTCCGGCTGCACCATGGCCGAGCACTACCGCGACTCGGGCCAGCACGCGCTCATCATCTATGATGACCTGTCCAAGCAGGCCGTCGCCTACCGCCAGATGTCCCTGCTGCTCCGCCGTCCGCCGGGACGTGAGGCTTTCCCCGGCGACGTGTTCTACCTGCACTCCCGTCTGCTGGAACGCGCCTGCAAGGTGAACGACAAGCTCGGCGCCGGTTCCCTGACGGCCCTGCCGATCATTGAGACCCAGGCTGGCGACGTGTCCGCGTACATCCCGACGAACGTCATCTCCATCACCGATGGCCAGGTGTACCTGGAGCCCGGTCTGTTCAACGCCGGCGTCCGTCCGGCCATCAACGTCGGCCTTTCGGTCTCCCGAGTCGGCGGCGCCGCTCAGATCAAAGCCATGAAGCAGGTCGCCGGCACGCTGCGTCTGGACCTCGCCCAGTACCGCGAACTGGCCGCCTTCGCCCAGTTCGGCTCGGACCTGGACAAGGCGACGCAGATGAAGCTCAACCGCGGCGCCCGTCTGGTTGAGCTGCTGAAGCAGCCGCAGTACCAGCCCATGGCCGCCCAGGAACAGGTGGCCAGCCTTTACGCCGGCACCCGCGGCTTCATGGACGACGTCCCCGTTGACGCCGTGCTGAAGTTCGAGAGCGAGATGGTCGAGTTTCTCCGCAACTCCAAGGCCGATGTGCTCAATGGCATCGCCGAAAAGAAGGTTCTGGACGATGACCTCGAGGGCAAGCTGAAGGCCGCCATCGAGGAATTCAAGAAAGGCTTCCGCGCTTAACGGCGCGAGGAGGACGCAATGGCATCCCTGAGGGACGTCCAAACAAAAATCGGCGCGGTCAAAAAGACCAAGCAGATCACCAAGGCCATGAACATGGTGGCCTCGGCGAAGCTTCGCAACGCGCAAAGCCGCATCGAGCGGTTCAAGCCCTACGCGAAGAAGTTCGATGAGATGCTTGGCGATTTGGCGTCGGGAGCGGACGAGTCGGTCCATCCGCTTCTGGCGAAGCGCGAGCAGAAAAAGACCATCGGCATTGTGGTTGTCACCTCCGACCGCGGCCTGTGCGGCAGTTTCAACGCGAACATCATTAAAGAGTCGCTGAAACTCGCCCGCGCGAAGAAGGCGGAAGGACTCGACGTGAAGTTCTTCTGCGTCGGCAAGCGCGGTCGTGACGCCATCGTCAAGAGCGGCTTCGAGGTCGTGGTCCAGTACCGCGACGTCATGGCGCACTTCGACTTCAGCCTGGCCAGCAAGCTGGGCAACGAGCTCATCAATGGCTTCCTGGACGGCACGCTCGACGAGGTCGTGCTTTGCTACGGCGAGTTCGTCAACATGATCAAGCAGCTTCCCGTGATGCAGGAGATCCTGCCCATTAGCAGGGAAGCCAAGGCAGAAGTCGTCGCGGGTTCGGGCAAGGACTACATCTACGAGCCTTCCGTGGAGGGGCTGCTCGCAGAGCTTCTGCCCCGCTACGTGAAGGTTCAGGTCTATCGCGGAATGCTCGACACGTCCGCCAGCGAACATGCCGCCCGCATGACCTCCATGGAAAACGCCACGCATTCCTGCAACGACTTGATCAACAGTCTGACGCTTCTGTACAACAAGACGCGCCAGGCGGCCATTACCACGGACCTTATGGACATCGTTAGCGGCGCTGAGGCGCTGAAAGGTTAAAAGGGGGCCATACACATGAGTACAACCGTCGGTAAAATCGTTCAGGTAATCGGCGCCGTCGTTGACGTCGAATTTCCTGAAGGGCATTTGCCCAACATCTTAAACGCTCTTGAGATCATGAATCCGAATAATCCGGATGCCAAGGATCTCATCTGCGAGGTCGCCCAGCACCTCGGCAACAGCGTGGTGCGTACGATCGCCATGGACGCCACCGATGGTCTGGTGCGTGGCATGGAGGTCGCGGACACCGGCAAGCAAATCCAGGTGCCTGTCGGCGTCGGCGCTCTGGGCCGCATCATCAATGTCGTGGGTCGTCCCGTGGACGAATTGGGACCCATCAAGAGCGACAAGACCATGAGCATCCACCGCGGCGCGCCCGCCTTCGTGGATCAGAACACCAAGGTCGAAGTGCTCGAAACCGGTATCAAGGTCGTGGACCTGCTCATCCCGTTCCCCAAGGGCGGCAAGATGGGCCTGTTCGGCGGCGCCGGCGTGGGCAAGACCGTTATTCTCATGGAGATGATCCACAACATCGCCAAACACCATGGCGGTCTGTCGGTCTTCGCCGGCGTGGGTGAGCGCACCCGCGAGGGCAATGACCTCTACAACGAGTTCAAGGAAGCCGGCATTCTGGACAAGGCCGCCTTGGTGTACGGTCAGATGAACGAGCCGCCGGGAGCCCGTGCCCGCGTGGCCCTCACCGGTCTGACCATCGCTGAGAACTTCCGCGATGCCGACGGCCAGGACGTGCTGCTGTTCATCGACAACATCTTCCGGTTCACCCAGGCGGGTTCGGAAGTGTCCGCTCTGCTCGGCCGTATGCCTTCCGCGGTTGGTTACCAGCCCACCCTCGGTACTGACCTCGGCGAACTGCAGGAGCGCATCACCTCCACCAACAAGGGTTCGATCACTTCGGTGCAGGCCGTGTACGTGCCCGCCGACGACTTGACCGACCCCGCCCCGGCCACGACGTTCTCGCACTTGGACGGCACCCTGGTGCTTTCCCGTCAGATCGCCGAGCTGGGCATCTACCCCGCGGTGGACCCGCTGGACTCCACTTCGCGCATCCTCGACCCCCTGGTCCTGGGCGTGGAGCACTACAAGGTCGCCCGCGCGGTGCAGCAGCTGCTGCAGAAGTACAAGGAACTGCAGGACATCATCGCCATTCTGGGTATGGACGAACTCTCCGACGAGGACAAGCTCACCGTCGGCCGCGCTCGCCGCATCCAGCGCTTCCTGTCCCAGCCGTTCCACGTGGCCGAGGCCTTCACCGGCAAACCCGGCCGCTACGTCAAGCTTGAAGACACCATCAAGGGCTTCAAGGAGATCATCGAAGGCAAGCACGACGAGATCCCCGAGAGCGCCTTCTACATGGTTGGCGACATCAACGAGGCCATCGACAAGGCCAAGCAGGACTAAGGTAGGACGCCATGTCCAACAAACTGCTGCTTGAAATCGTGACGCCCGACCACAAGGTCCTCTCGCAGGATGTGGACTATGTGGGTGCTCCCGGCGCGCTCGGGGAGTTCGGCGTGCTGCCGAGCCACATCCCCTTCCTGTCCGCGCTGGGCATCGGCAACCTGTATTACAAGGATGACGGCCACACGCACTACGTGTTCGTCTCCGGTGGGTTCGCCGAGGTCACGCCCGACAAGGTCATCGTCCTGGCCGAGGCTGCGGAAAAAGCGGCGGACATCGACATTGAGCGCGCCCGCCACGCGCAGGAGCGCGCCCAGCAGCGTCTTGCCCGCGCCCAGGAGAAGGTCGATTACGCCCGCGCCCAGGCGGCGCTGCGTCGGTCCATCGCGCGGCTGAACTGCCGCAACTCCGGGGAGAAGGCCGGCACCTGCTAGTCGTCCCTGTGACGCCAAGACCATAAACAAGGCAGGTCGGGTTTTTCCCGGCCTGCCTTTTCATTTTGCGGAAAAAATGCGAGATTCCGCCGCGCAACGATTCGCAAAGGAGCCGCTATGCCCCACGAGAACACCATCGCCGTCATCCTCGCCGCCGGGAAGGGCACGCGGATGCATTCCGACAAGCCCAAGGTTTTGCAGACCCTGCTGGGCGAAACCATGCTGCGCTACGTGGCCGATGCGGCCTCCTCCGTGGCCGGGCGCGTGCTCACCGTCGTGGGGCACGGGGTGGACATGGTGCGCGCCGCGCATCCAGAACTCGCCGGGGACTTCGTGGTTCAGGAGGAACAGAAGGGCACCGGCCACGCGTTGCAGGTGGCCTGGGAAACCGTGCGCGAGAGCGGTGCCAGCCATTGCATTGTCGTCAACGGCGACGCCCCGCTCGTCACCGCCGCGGATATCGAGGAACTCCTCGCCGATGCGCGCGATGGAGCGGACATAACCTTTCTGACCACCGTGTTACCCGACGCCGGAGCCTTTGGCCGGGTGCTGCGCGACGCGGACGGGCAAGTCGCCGGCATCGTGGAGGCCAAGGACTTCGATCCCGCCATCCACGGCCAGGACACCGGCGAGGTCAACACAGGCATATTCTGCCTCTCTGCCGCATCGGTGGAGGAGGCGCTCTTCTCCCTCACCAGCGCCAACCGCGCCGGCGAGTACTACATCACCGATCTCGTGGGCCTGGGCGTTCAGGCAGGGTTGACCGTGCGCGCCCTGCGTCGCGAGGGCGGCCAGGACCTGCTCGGCGTGAACTCGCCGCTGGAGCTGGCCAACGCCGAGGAACGCCTGCGCGGCCGAATAGTCGAGCGATTGCTCGCGGACGGCGTGCTGCTGCATCAGCAGGGGCAGGTCGTCGTTGGCCCACGCGCGGCGGTTGCGCCGGGCGCGGAAATCACCGGGCCCTGCCGCATCCTGGGGACCACCAGCGTGGGGCGCGGCGCGCGCGTGGGCGCATTCTGCCAGCTGGAGGACTGCATCATCGATCCCGGGGCGACGGTGCGCGAATTCTGCCACATGCAGGAGGCGCACGTGGCCGTCGGCGCGGTCGCCGGCCCCTACACCCGCCTGCGACCCGGGGCCGATGTGGGCGAGGACGCCCGGGTGGGCAACTTCGTGGAGATGAAGAAGGCCAGCCTGGGCAAGGGGGCCAAGGCCAGCCACCTCACCTACCTGGGCGACGCCACGGTGGGTGCCGGGACGAACATCGGCGCGGGCACCATCACCTGCAACTACGACGGCAAGAACAAGCACAAGACCGACATCGGGCCGGGCGCGTTCATCGGCAGCAACACCGCCCTCGTGGCCCCGGTGAACGTTGGAGCGGGCGCGCTGGTCGCCGCCGGTTCCGTCATCACCAAGGATGTGCCCGAAGGCGTGCTGGCCGTGGCGCGCGGCCGCCAGAGCAATATCGAGCGCCGCCGCAAGAATCCTTGATTTCGCAAAACGGAAGCGGTAGGGTTTGCACCATGGAACTGATCGAAAGGCTGGAAACGCGCTTCGCGGAAATGCTGCAGCGCATTCACCAGTTAGAAGAGGAAAACGCGGCCCTCTCGGCGCAGGTCGAGAGTGAGGCCGGGAAGCGGAAGGAGATCCAGGACCGTATTGAGGCCCTTCTGACGAAGGTGCAGGCATCGCTCGGCGAAAATCAGGCGGCTAGATAAACCGTCATGCCGAGCTATACCATCACCGTCAACGGTCTGGATATTTCCTTCAAGACGGATGCGGATCAACAACGCATTCAGGAGGCCGCGGCCTTGCTCGAAGAACGCTTCGCCGAGCTGAGCAAGGGAACCCGGTATGTCAGCAGGGAGAAACTGCTCACGCTTCTGGCGCTTGGGATGGCGGACGACTATCTTGAGGTGCGGCGGAAGCAGGCGGGACTTGAAGCCCGTATGCAGGAGCTCTTGGAGAGGCGATAATAGGCCGGACATTCGGCCTTGCGCATAGCGATTCTTGGAACATAACCCTGGGGAGTTCGTGATTGTTTTTGAGTTCTTGAGCCAATATGCATCATAAGGGATCCGCCGAAGTCCTTCCTGTGTGCATACCCGCCATTCGGCGGGCAGCCTGACGGAGGACCGGGGGAACCCACCTCGTTAAACGAGGTTCAAAACTCCAAGAGCAACACGGCGCCCCGGGGCTATTCAGCCCGGGAGGCCTTTGCCTATTGGGCGACCTGACCAAGATCCCTCGCCCGCCGACTCTCCAAGACGCCTGCCCCGAACACGGTTCCCACGAGCGTGTGCGCCCGCCATTAGCGGCGCCCGCGCGCGAATCAGGCCCATGTGGCCTGTCAACATAACCGGCAAGGAGCAGCGCATGAACAATTCCAGCCTGTTGCTCATAGTCCTCGACGCCCTGGCGCTTCTGGTCGGGCTGGTCGGCGGGTACTATTTCAGCAGCTACATTTCGAAAAAACGCAATCAGGACGCCCAGGATCTCGCCGAGCGCATCGTGGAGGAGGCCCGCAAGGAGGCCGACGCCATCCGCAAGGAAGCCCGCCTGCAGGCCCAGGACGAGATTTTCGCCCTGAAAAAAGAACAGGAACAGGACTTCCGCGACCGCGACCAGGCCCTCAAACGCGAGCAGGCCCGCCTGCAGGAAAAAGAGGAGCGACTGGAAAGCAAGCTCGAAAAGGTCGCCCAGAAGGAATCCGGCGTCGTCGAACTTGAAAAACGCCTCATCAAGCAGGAGAAGGTTCTCGCCGAAAAGGAGGAGGAGCTCACCGCCGCGGCCGACGCCCACGAGCGCCGACTGGAGGAGATATCCGGCCTCACCGTGGAGGAGGCCAAGAGCCGCCTCATGACCGAGGTGGAGTCGCGCACACGCCACGAGGCCGCGCGCATGGTCCGCAACATCGAGACGGAGGCCAAGGAAGTGGCCGGCAAGAAGGCCAAGGAGATCCTCTCCCTGGCCATTCAGCGCTACGCCGGCGACTACGTCTCCGAGCAGACCGTCACCGCCGTCGCCCTGCCCAGCGAGGAAATGAAGGGCCGCATCATCGGCCGCGAGGGCCGCAACATCCGCGCGCTCGAGGCCGCCACCGGCGTCGATCTCATCATCGACGACACGCCCGAGACCGTCGTCCTCTCCGCATACAGCCCCCTGCGGCGCGAGGTCGCCAAACAGGCGCTCGAGCGCCTCATCCACGACGGCCGCATCCACCCCGCCCGCATCGAGGACATCGTGCACAAGGTGGAACAGGAAATGGACGTGAAGCTGCGCGAGATCGGCGAGCAGGCCACCTTCGACGTCGGCGTCCACGGCATTCATCCCGAACTCATCAAGCTGCTCGGCCAGCTGCACTACCGCACCAGTTACTCGCAGAACGTGCTTCAACACTCCATCGAGGTCGCCTTCCTCTGCGGCATCATGGCCGCCGAACTCGGTCTGGACGAGAAGATGGCCAAACGAGCCGGACTGCTGCACGATCTCGGCAAGGCCGTGGACCACGAGGTCGAGGGTCCGCATGCCCTCATCGGCGCGGACTTGGCCAAGAAACACGGCGAAAGCCAGGAAATCGTCCACGCCATCCAGGCCCACCACGAGGACGTGCCCCCGCAGACCGCCATCGCTACCCTGGTTCAGGCTGCGGACTCCCTCTCCGGCGCTCGCCCCGGCGCGCGCAAGGAACTGCTTGAAAATTACGTGAAGCGCCTGGAGGAACTGGAGAACATCGCCACCAGCTTCCAGGGCGTCAGCAAGGCCTACGCCATTCAGGCCGGCCGCGAGGTGCGCGTCATGGTCGACGCCGATCGCGTACCCGACGAGCAGACCTACCTGCTCGTCAAGGACATCGCCGCCAAGATCGAGAGCAACATGACCTACCCTGGTCAGATCCGCGTCACCGTCATCCGCGAGAAGCGCGCCGTGGGCTACGCCAAGTAAACGCCATCTTCGCCCACCAGAAGGCCGGTCGGATATTCATCCGCCCGGCCTTTTTTTACCCCCCGCTTGCAGCAGACAAACGAATGTCTTACCTTTGACTATCCACGCTCAGGCGCGCCAACGGAATCAACCTTCCACAGGAGGCATCCGCAAATGGCCACCTCAAGCAGGGAAAGCCGCAAGGCCAAGGTTCTGGAGGTCCTGAACAAGGCCCGCGCCATGGAGCTCCACGCCATCAGCCAGTACATGAACCAGCACTACAACCTCGACGACAAGGACTACGGCCAAATGGCCGCCAACATGAAACTCATCGCCATCGACGAGATGCGCCACGCCGAGATGTTCGCCGAACGCATCAAGGAGCTCGGTGGCGAGCCCGTCAGCCAGGCCGAAGGCAAACTCACCAAGGGGCAGGACGTCCGGGTCATATTCCCCTTCGACGCCGACCTCGAGGACAACACCATCGACTCCTACAACCAGTTCCTGCAGGTCTGCCGCGAAAACGGCGACAACATCAGCATGAACCTCTTCCAGTCCATCATCGACGAGGAACAAATCCACTACAACCACTTCGACAACATCGCCGGGCACATCAAGGACCTCGGTGACGCCTACCTCTCCCGCATCGCCGGCACGCCCTCCTCCACCGGCGGCACCACCAAGGGCTTCGCCCTGCCCGGAGGCGGAGCCGTCGTCGGCTAGGTCCAGGGCTCCATCCGCAGCAGTTCCAGGGCGGATGGCGCGTGTCATCCGCCCTTATCCTCACAGCCGAGGTGCCGGCCTAATCGCCAATATCCAGCCAAAATCCCTGAGCCTCTCCACCCCATTGCCACCACCTGCGAGGGGGCTCCGCCTCCCTGCCCAGTAAAGGGGCTCCGCCCCGCTGCCCTGCAAGGGGCTCCGCCCCTTTGATCCCCGCCAGAGGACATTCGTCCTCTGGACTCCTTATGCCTGGCGTCTTTACCGCGTCGGCCTTGGCCGGCGCGGTAAAGACGCCAGGAAAGCGCCCCAAAACAGTTAGACACATCGCCAGACGATAAAAACGGCGGCAAAGTGGGGGCCCGGGCCCGTGTCACCAATAAAAGCCTTTGGAAGGGGGGGACCGGGGGGAGAACCTTTCCAGCGGAAAGGTTCTCCCCCCGGTTCTCTTCATCTCCTGGTCGCACAATCCACCACGTTCTTCCACTTCCCGCCGACGCCCACCGGGGATTGCCCATTGCGCGGGCCTCGGGTAAGCTAACGGGATGCGCATTCTGTTTTTGGGCGACATAGTGGGCCGGCCGGGCCGGACGGCGGTGAAGAAGCACTTGGCGGAGCTGCGGGCGGAAACGGGGGCGGACCTTCTGTTCGCCAACGCGGAAAACGCCTCGGGCGGGCTGGGGCTCTCGGCCGAGGGGGCCAAGGAACTGCTGAACGCGGGCCTGGATCTCCTCACCGGCGGCAATCATATTTGGAAATTCAAGGATATGCCGTCGTACATGGCGCGCGAACAGCGGCTCATCCGACCAGCAAACTTTCCGCCAGGGCTTCCTGGGCGGGGCGTGCATGTGGTGCGCAAGGAGGGGCTGCCGCCGGTGGCGGTGCTGAACCTCATGGGCCGTACCTACATGACGGCCATCGATTGCCCCTTTCGCGCGGCGGACGCCCTGCTGACCCAGCTGGACGCGGAGGAGCCGGACGTCAAAATCCGCCTCATCGACTTCCACGCCGAGGCCACGAGCGAGAAGTGCGGCCTGGGCTGGTATGTGGACGGCCGCGTCTCGGCGCTGGTCGGCACGCACACGCACATTCAAACCAACGACGCGCGGCTGCTGCACAAGGGCACGGCGTTCATGACGGACCTGGGCATGTGCGGCCCCCTGGACTCCTGCCTGGGCATGAGCGTGGCCCCGATCCTGCGCAAATTCCTCACCGCCGCGCCCGAACGCTTTGCAGTGGCCGATGGCCCCGTTGCCCTCAACGGCGCCGTCATCGACATCAACGACGAAACGGGCCGGGCGGAGGCGATTTCCGCCTGGCGAAGAAATGTGGACTGACAGGGAGCACCCATGAATATTTTCGACGAATTTTCCTGGCGCGGACTCATCAATCAGGTCTCCGATGCGGACGGCCTGCGCAAATATCTCGATACCCCGGACCAGACCATGTACTGCGGCTTCGACCCCACGGCCGAAAGCCTGCACATCGGCAATCTGGTGCCGCTGCTCTCGCTGGTGCGCATGTTGCGCGCCGGGCACAAGCCTCTCTTCCTGCTCGGCGGGGCCACGGGGCTCATCGGCGACCCCTCCGGCAAGGACAAGGAGCGCGAGCTCTCCGATCAAAACGCCGTGCAGGCGCGCGCGGAACGCATCAGGGCGCAGATCGAGGCCTTCGTGCGGCGCAACACCGACGTCACACCCACCGTGGTCAACAACTACGACTGGGTCAAAAACATGTCCGCCATTGAGCTGTTGCGCGATGTGGGCAAACATTTCACAGTCAATTGGATGCTCGGCAAAGAGTCGGTGAAGGGCCGCATCGACCGCGAAGAGGTCGGCATCTCCTACACCGAGTTCAGCTACATGATTTTGCAGGGGTACGACTTCTACCACCTGTACAAGGAATACGGCTGCCGGCTGCAAATCGGCGGCGGCGACCAGTGGGGCAACATCACCGCCGGCTGCGAGCTCATCCGCCGCAAGGCCGCCGACGAGGCCTACGCCCTCACCTTCCCGCTCATCACCACCGCCTCGGGCAAGAAATTCGGCAAGAGCGAAAAGGGCGCCATCTTCATGAGCCCCGCTCTCACCAGCCCCTACGCCTTCTATCAATTCTGGATCAACACCGACGACGCCGACGTCATCAAGTTCCTCAAGTACTTCACCTTCCTCGGGCAGGAGGAAATCGACGGCCTCGCCGACGAACTCGCCCGCGCCCCGCAGGAACGCGCCGCCCAGAAGGCCCTCGCCGCCCAAACCACCATCATGGTCCACGGCGAGGAGGAACTCGCCAAGGTTCTCGCCGCCACCGAGGCGCTCTTCGGCAAGGGCGACATGCGCGCCCTCGACCCCGCCACCCTCGCCGCCGCGCTCGAGTCCGCCCCGTCCACGGAATACGCCTTCGACGCCCTGCCCGACCTGCCGCAAATCCTCGTGGACCTCGGGCTCTGCCAGTCCAAGGGACAGGCCCGCAAGGACATCCAGGCCGGTGCGGTCTCCCTCGACGGCGAAAAAATCACCGACGCCACGCGCAAGCTCGGCGAGGACGACTTCTTCGGCGAGGTCAACGCCACGCACGGCGCATTCCTCGTGCTGCGCAAAGGCAAAAAGAATTACGGACTCGTCCGGCTGGGATAACGGCGGCGCAGCCACGACATTGTGGCGTGTGAAACATGCTCCGCAGGCCAAGGGGGTTTTTCGGGCTTCAAGCCGGTCCCTTGGCCCCCCGGTCATAAAAGCCGCGTTCCCCCATACGCAGGGTCCAGGGTGATCCCGGTCAGGATAACTGGATGGGGAGATCGCGATAAGTGGGACTTGGCGGGACAATCCGGGAAGAATCGGGACGGCCGCCATTGAAACAGCGTTGCACTATCTGCAACAAAAACTACGCGAGATCGGGCTGCCCGAGATTGAGAAGAGAGGCTTGCTTGGGCATGCGCAGCTCGCGCTGCACCTTGACGATGCGGTAGATGCACTGCGTGGACAGACCATACTTGAGGGCGAGTTCGGCCTGATTGTCGCCGGTGAACTCGCGGTAGATCTGCGCATTGCGCGTGCTGCGCCGGCCCACCATGTCCATGGGGATGTAGACGGACTGTCCGCCCCAGTCGTCCGCCAGCCTGCCCGCCGCCTCCTGCGCGAAGGCTTTGGCCTTGGTCTCGCTGACGCCGAGATCCCGCTTGGCTTGGCGGGCGAGCTTGTCCGCGAAGTCTTACAGCAGCTCCATGCCGAGTTCGCGCGGCGTCGCCATTACGAGCCCTCCACTCGGCGGATCCAGGCCTTGGCGCCTCGATGACCCTGGACGCCTGGTAGCCGTTGAGCCACTCCAGGCTCTCCACCTGGGTCTGCCGTTTGACGTAGCTGGCCAGGGCCGCCTCGCTGCTGTCGCGGATGGCGCCCATGGAGTGCAGCGTGAGCCACAGGTGGCGGATGAGCTTGGATTGCGGATCGTCCGCCAGGCGCTTGGCCGGCCCGTGCAGGCTTGGCCGGACGCTCCGGCGCATCGAAGCCTCGGCGGCGTAGGTGCTCCACCACCGCCTCAAGCTGGCTCATGCTCATGCCGGAGCAGGATTCCCGGCCGGTCTGCGCCTGGAGCATGGCGCGGTAGTCCGCGTCGGAAAGGGCGAGACTGCGCTTGCCCACGTGAATGAGCTTGATGAGCTTGCGCTTGTACGGGGACAGATCGCGTGCGGGCGTGGCCATGTCTCACCCCTCCTACAATTGCAGGTTGTTGAGCGCCTGGGCGCAGACCTCGGCCATGCGCAGCGCCGCGATTTCGCCCTGCGCGGATTTGTCCCTGCGGGCGATCCACGCCACGGGGAGGCAATCCTCCTGGATGCGCACGTTGCCGTAGCGCCCGCGCTGGATGGTATAGCGCGAGTCCGCCATTGGTGCCGACAGCGCTTGGCCGGCGGCCGCCGCCGCGAGGGCCGCGTTGAGGGCCTGGGCGCACGCCTCGCCGGCCGCGTCGACCACGGCCGACCGGCGTGGGCGCGGGATATGAAACCAGCCAAACGTCACGGCCTGATCCGCGTGGGCCTGGTCGCGCACGGCCTCCGCCGTGGCGTCGTAGACGAACCGTTTCGCCATCACTGCCTCCTAGGAGATGCCCCGGGCGTCCAGAAGCCACTCGGGGATTTCGAGCCGCAGCGCCTGGCCGATCTCGACGTCGTCGAACGCGCCGATCACGCTGACGGGCAGCCAGTATTCGTCGTCGCCGAAATCGACGAGGATCGCCTTGTCCGAGCGGCCGCGCAGAACGCCCTCATAGATGTAGGCGCCATAGCCGCTCATTGCCGCACCTCGCTCGCCGCGCGCGAGAGCAGCAGGCGCGCGTTGTGGTCGATGAGGACGGTCTCCACCAGGCCGTGCAGGCGCGAGGTCCGCAGCCCGGCCGCCGCCACCACGGAGGCCGTGGCGTCGTAGTTGGGCGCGCGCAGGCGGCGCATGAGGTCCAGCATGCTCACGCGCAGCCGACCGTCCGTGGTCAGCGCGACCAGGGCCTCGGCCAGCTTGCGCAGATGCGGCGCGAGGCCGGAGGCGACGGGCGCGGCCGGAGCGGCCTGGACGATAGGCAGGACGGCCTGTCGGGCTTGGACGCGCGTTGCTGGCGCGGATGCTTGACGCGCATGGACATGATCTTACGGCGGCCATTCGGGCGCTGAGCGACGAGCACCTCCGCAGTCCTGTCCTCACCCGGGGCGGTATCCACGCCCACCACGGTCGGGTGGACCGCCGGCCACGGGCTCGTGGCGGCCACAGCGCGCCCCTGGGGGCAGCCGAGGCAGACAGCAAGCTCGGACTGGTTGGCGGTCAGCACCAGACGGGAGCACTCGGGCTCGTAGAGCTTGCGGCCGGCGCGGGCGCAGAGAATCGTGGCCGGCCGGTACAGCTCGGCCTCGGTGGCGATGATGAAACGGTCCAGATCCATGTTCCTCTCCTTGTTCGGGCTGCTCGTCAGGGCCGGGCCACCACGCCCGCCCGCGCCCCCAAGAGCGGGGGGCGTTTTCGCTTCACTTTCCCCGCGCGGCCAGGAACTTGGATTCCTTCACGGGGATGAGCCATGGTGGAGGCGTCGGCATGCCCCCATTCCTCGGGTCATTGTCGCCCGTGGGCACCCGCATGAAGATCGCCTCCGTCGTGAATCCGCACGTCGAGCGCGCAAGCGTCATGCCGATAAGAACTTCATGGAACATACCGGAGACCTCGACGATGCGGCGCACACGGTCGACTGCCAGCTTGTTGACCTCGTCCAGTTTCCCCTGGAGTGCCTTCCCGGACTTGGTGTTCAGGTGTGGGGAATAAGCGTAAAGGGCACCGACGCAGCCTTCGTACTTCAGGCCCAGGACCGTCTCCTCTTCTTTGGACAGCTTATGGCCGTAGGTCGGACCGCAGACCCGCGTCGCAACACATGACTCTTTCTGCTATATTCCGCTGAACCCCATTGCGTTCTGAAACGCCACCACCGCATTGAGGAACACCGTGTAGCGGTTCTGGACGTCCTTGATGAGCGCCTCTGCCTCCGGCCCCTTGCCGATGTAGTGTTGGTACTGAATTCTGCTCATGTCCGTTCCTCACCCCCGCAGCGCATTCTTGAGTTCCTTACCGGCCGCGAACTTGACCACGGTGCGCGCGGGAATCCGCACGGGCTTGCCGTCGCGCGGGTTGCGGCCCATGCGCGCCTTGCGCTCCTCGGCCTTGAGCTTGCCCAGACCGGGCAAGAGCACCCCGCCGCCTCCCAGCAGTTCGGCCGCGGTCACGCCGCCCAGCCCGTCCAGCACGCGCTCCACGGTGGCCTTGCCCACTCCGCATTCCTCGCTGACGCTGTCGATGAGTTTCTTCTTGGTCATGACGCTCTCCTTTTGATTAGTGGGCAACGGCCGCGAGGTCGGCGTCCCGGGTGTGCAGTTCGTCGAGCAGTCCCTTGGCGTCCGCCGCGTCGACGCCGAGGGCGACGGCGGGCCTACGCATCGGCATGGGGCACCTCCCGCTGCGTCTCCGCCAGCCGCTGCTTCACTTCCTTTGTGAACCAATCTAGGGCCTTGAAGGCTTCGTTGTTGTCCAGGGCCGTGGCGATGCCGCCGACCTTGAGGGAGCGGTTGTCCCAGCAATGCGTGGCCAAAACGTCCACTATGGCGCGCAGCTTTTTTTCCGGTCCCGTGGCGATGGGCAGCGTCCCTTCGGGCGCCGTCTCGCCGAAGCCGATCAGCCCGCTGCGCCAACAGTATGCGGTGGTCTCGGTCATGGGTTTCTCTCCTCCGGTTGCCAAGTTAGAGAGCTGCCATATCCAGCGGGATGGCGGTGTAAGCGCCCTTGTCGTTGCGCTCGTACACGCGCACGTAGGGTTTGGTGCCCGTGATTTGGATGCTGTCGCCGATGGCTTGCATTGCGCGCTGCCAGCGGCCATCCGTGATGTCCAGGCGGCGCAGGCCGAGGATGCGCGTTGTCGAGATGTTGCCCCGCTTGTCCATCTCGAAGGCCTGGTCGACGATGGCGCGCAGCTCGCTGCGTGCGCCCTCGGTCCAGTCCTTCAGGCATTCGTCGATGAGAGCCCTGGCCGCCTGCAGCTGCTCGCCGAAGGTGATGTCCTCGGCAATCTGGCGGACGATCTTGTAGCGCCCGTCGAAGGAAAGCAGGCTGACGTTGCCCTTGTCGCCTCCCACCTTGACCTCGTACTTCTCGGCCGAGATGGTGATGAAAGCCCCCACGTCGTTCATCAGAGTGGCCTGAGGTCGGTAAGCGCGGCCTTCATGCTCTTGACCTTGGCCGCAGCCTCCATGACCAGCTCGTCCTGGAGCTTGTCGATTTCCTTCACCTGCTCGACGGGCACCTGGTGCCCTTGGGCGTTCTCCATGTAGCCTTCCATGACAGCTCCTTACGCCCGGGCCGTGGCCGGGGCGGTTGCGGCCGGCTCTCCGGGCACCGGCCAGTTGCGCTCCATTTCCTCAGCTTGGTCCCCGGCGTCATCCAGCTCGTTCTGGATGCACTTGATGGCGGCCCAGACGTCATCGCTCACTTTGCCGCCCAGAGCGGAAAGGGCCTTGCGGGCGTTGCGGATCTTGCTTGCGAGCATGGTGGTCTCCTCCTTTCGGGTTGTTCGGGTTAGACGAACCGGATGACGTCGGCGTTGACCACGGGTGCGCCGATCTCGGCGGCCGTGTTGAGCGCGGCGATGACGAAGTTGCCCACGGCCAGCGGGTAGCACAGGCTCACGCCGCTGCGGCCGCGCTGGCCCGCGCCGGCGACCGTCAGCCGCTCGCGCAGAGCCTCCACGCCGTCCCCGGTGATGACCATGCCCAGCTCGGCCCCAACGCGCTCGAACTTGAAGCGCAGGTAGGCGGTCAGGTCGTCGCCGCGCAGAGGCGGCAGCTCCACCAGTTCGCAGCGCTGCACCACCTCGCGCACCTGGTAGTTGCTCTCGGAGAGCTTGGATTTGAGCTCGGTCTGGCCGATGAGCAGGATGCCGATGAGCGAGGCCAAGCCGTCGGTCAGCTCGATGTAGCGCTTGAGATGCTTGAGCAGCGGGGTGGAGAGATCGTGCGCCTCCTCGATGATGAGAACGTGTGTGTTGCCCGCGCGTTTGCTCTCCGTGAGCACGCAGTGAACTTGGCGGAAGCGCGCCTCCGGGCTGGCTGCCACGGTCTCCAGCGGCGCCACCGTGCGCAGGATGGATTCGGCGATGTGCGTGCTGCGCAAGGTCTTGCCCTTGTTTTCCGAGTCTTCCATGCCCAGCACGTAGGGCTCGATGACCAGCACCGGCTTGCCTTCGCGCGCCAGCCGGTCCAGCAGGTCGCGGCGCAGGATCGTCTTGCCGCTGCCGCTCTCTCCGGCCACGGCCATGAGCCCGCCGTGGCGCGCCGTGGCGTACATGGCCTCGCGCACGTAGCGGATGTCCGCGCTCATGAACACGTCGGTCGTGTCCTGAACGTCGTTCTGGAAGGGATTGCGCGCCAGCTTGAAGTGGCGCTTGGTCTCCGGAAAAAGTCCCTGTCGTCTCAACAACATAAGGTGCTCCTCCTCCTTGGGTTCTGCGGCCGCGCGGACGGCCTGGTGGCTGTAGTTGGTTTCACTCTTGCGGACGCCGGCGCGCACGAAGGCGTCGCGCTTTTGCTCGCGGGGCACACCGTGGGCCAGCAGAAAGTCCACGATGCGCTCGCGGATTTCGCCCATGCCCGCGCGCTTGGGCCACGCGCCGCGGTTGATGAGCTGGCAGAAGCCCGCAGGGCTCATGCCGGCCGCGTCGGCCACCATGCGCTGGCTCAGCTCGGGCACGCCGTCGATGATGGATTTCAGGTTCAACATGCGGTGCTCCCTCCTCCGGAAACGGCCTTGAGCACGGTTCCGGCCGGGTTGGCCGGCGCGGCGAGGCGCGCGGCGATGTCGTCGATCTGATCCGCCGGAACACCGGCGGGGTAGCGCTGAACGATCCAGGCGTAGTGCTCGGCGGTCCAGACCTGGCCAAGGGCGGCCTTGAGTTGCTTGGCCGCCTCCACATGACTCAGGGGCGGTA
Source organism: Desulfocurvus sp. (assembly GCA_020692325.1). Classification (GTDB taxonomy): domain Bacteria; phylum Desulfobacterota; class Desulfovibrionia; order Desulfovibrionales; family Desulfovibrionaceae; genus Humidesulfovibrio. The sequence goes on along the minus strand of JAIMKR010000011.1, from coordinate 7,985 downwards.
TCTCGCGCCGGGCGGCGTCCAGGCCAAGGTCGCGGCCACGGCGCGGCAGGTAGACCGGGGCCTCGCGCACGTCGGCGAAGACATCCAGGCCGTAAGGGGCCTGGCCGGTCCGCCGCTCGCGGCCCGTGTCGCCCACGGCCTCGGCGATTTCCTTGACGCGCCTGTCCGCCACGGTGTCCGGCATCCCTTTGAACTCCTGGCCGAACACGGGCGCCTCGGCGCGGAATCCGGCCTCGTCGGTCTCCACCGGGACCACGGGCCAGGCCACGTCCTCGCCGTGCTCGTCTTTGAGCAGCACGTCGACCGCGGGGGCCTAGTAGGGATTGCCCACCACGCGCACGCGCATGCCGGGCACCACGCCGGGCAGCATGTGCAGGGCGTATGTCCGGCGACCAAAGCCCTTGACGGCGTGCGTGTCGGTCATGTCTGCGCGCACCACGCGCTCCTCCGGCTTGGTCGTCACCAGCTCGCGCAGCAGCTCCAGGGGCGGAGCGATGCGTAGTTGGTCCTCATTGATGGTGAGCCACATGGTGTTGCGGGTGCGGCCGTGCCGAGTATGGACGGCCCAGGCGTTGTAGTGGCGGCGCCAGCGGTCCGCCGCCTGTTGCAACTGCTCCACGCAAGTGACGCGGTGGAAGGCCAGACGACCCTCGAACTGCGTCTCCACCAGATTCTGGCATTGTTCGACCTGTCCCTTGGCGCGCGGGTTGCCCGGCAGGTGCGTCAGGTGGCGTACGCCCAGGCGCTCCAGCAGGTTGAGGAACAGGCCGGACAGGTTGGCGCTGCCCGCGTCCATCATCAGGATCTCGGGGACGCCGTGCATGGGGCCGCCCGGGCCGCGGTCGCTGATGGCCGCCAGGAACACATCCAGCAGCGCCTCCGCGCTCTCACCGCCGGGTCACTACGTAATGCACGTAGAACGCGCCGGAATAGTGGTCCGTGACCACGTAACGCCAGACACGCTGCTTCTCCACGCGGGCCAGGTTCTGCGGCTTGTTCTTGTAGAACTCGCTCTCGGGCATGACCTTGAGGCCATCCGTGGGCAGGTAGAACAGCACGCAGATACTTGCATCGACCTGCCAGATGTGGTTGGGGTGCGTGCTGCGCAGGTGCGTGCCGGGCTTGCCTTTGGCCAACATGGTGGGATGACAGCGGTACTTGCGCATGGCGCGCGCGAGCGTGGTGGGGGAGACATCCGCGCCCTGGCCGTTATCCTTGAGGATGTCGAGCGCCGTGGTGATGGCCAGGGCCTTTTTCTTGTTGCGCCTGGTGGCCCCGCGCACCAGGGCGGCGGCCTTGACGGCCACGTCCTCGGGGACGGCGCACTGGCCGCGGTCCGAGCGGGGCTTGCGGCCGGAATCGTACCCGGCCTCCTTGCGCAGCCGACGATAGACCTCCTGGCCCGAGCAGGCGAGCAGCCGCGCGGCCTCGGCCACGATGGCTGCCTTGCCGCCATGCGGCGCGGCCTCAAGGTGCCCACGCAGGTCGAGCAGGTAGGAGGTTTCGCCGGCCGTCGCGTTCACTTCGCGGCCTCTCTCGCCATCTCGGCCTGGATGCGGTCGATCTCGGCGGAGATGAACGCGCCCGCCTTGATCAGATTGCCAAGCCGGCCGCCCTCGGGCCTCCAGTCCTCCTGCCCCCAGGGCCAGAGCAGGGGCACGCGGAGGCCGTGGTGCTTGAGCCCCAAGGCCTCCGCCGCGTAACCGATGGCCGCCGCGGCAAGCTCTCCGTCCTCGTGCCGCTCGTCATGCTCGGGCGTGTACCCCTTGTCGATGATCTGCCGCGCGCGTTCCTCGGCGATGAGTTCCGCTCCGGTCGGCATGGCTACCTGCCCTCCTCGACGCCGAGGTCGGCGACGGCCTGCTCGCGCAGCCACTCGGGCCGGACCATGCCCTCGAAGTCGAAGTCGATGTTGTGGGTCTGCACGAAGTCCGCGAGGCTCTCGCAGAGGAAGCGCACGGAGGCCATGGCGTGGGTCGCCGAGGCGACGCTCACCCCATCGAGGGCGAGCACGTCGGCCACCTCGGCCAGGAAGGCGTTCAGCTCGCCCTCGGCCCTGACGCAGGCGACCTTGATGCGGCCGGCGGCGGCCGGCTCCTGCTCCAGGCGCAGGCGCGCCTTTTGGTCGGGCGGCAGGCTTTCGAGTTTCTCCAGCTTGATGGCGAGCTTGTCGGCCCACTCGGTCTTGGTCGTGAGGAGCTTGTCGCGCGCGTCCAGGTCGGCCTTGAGGTCCTCGGTTTGCTTTTTCATGGCGGTGCGCTCGGACTGGTGCCGGGCCGCCATGTCCTGCAGAATGTCCAACCTGATCCTTGTTCTCAGCCGCCAGCGCGGTCTTGACGATCTCCTGCTCAGCCGCCGGCAGCGCCTTGAGGGCCACGTAATCCTGGGTGCGGAACCCCGTCTGCTCGGCCGCCTCGTAGAGGTCGACACCGAGAGTATGGAGGTTGCTTACAAGCTCCCTGACATGGCGGCCGGTTTTGCCGAGGAAGACCTCGCAGAACTCGTCGAAAGTGGAAATATATTTCCGATTTCCGTCCTTGTCGCTGTAGGGCATCCCCTTGTATTTCTTGCCTTCACGCACCTGGACAGCGAACTGCGCGGCGGAAATATTTCCGACTTTCGTGAAAAAAGTGGCGGCCTCAATGCGGCCCACGGCCTTGTACACGTCGGCGTAGTACAGCAGAGCCTTGTCGGCCGTCGCGTTGGCGTTTTGCGCGGCCACCAGCTCCGCGCCGCGTTCGGGAGTGATCTCGGGAACCTTGCTCTCTTCCATGGTCTCTCCTCGTGTTAAAAGGCCATCGCCCCAGCGGCAACGCGGCGGTTGATCTCGGTCATGCGGTCCTGCAGGTTGGCCATGTGCTCCACGTGGGCCTGGGCGATTTGCAGCATGGCCACGCTGTGGGCCCAGCGGCCGTTGTCCAGCTTGGTGGCCAGCCCCTCGGCCTCCAGGTCCGCCAGGGCGCGGCTGATGTTGACCGGACTCTCGCGCAGGCCCTCGGCCAGCTCCTTGTTGCTGATGCCGGTGATGGCGTGGCCCTTGAGGGCCTTGAGCACGCGCAGGGCGCGGCGGGCGGATGAAATGGCGTCCTTGGTCATGCGACTTTCCTCATCGTTGCGGAATTCTTGGCGGCAAGCACGCTCGCCGGGCATCCCTGGTCCTTGAACCAGTCGGAGATTTTGGCGGAGGTCATGTTGCCGTCGATGAAGCGGTACACGGCCGTCAGGCTCACGTTGTTCGCGTCGGCGATCTCGCTGACCTTCAAGCCATTCAAGGCCATCCAGGCGCGCAGTTTACGGGTGCGGAAATTCATTCGGAGATCCTCTCAAGGATGGCCTTGCGCTGACGCGCCCGGGCGCGGTCCTCGGCGGTGATGCGCCCCAACTCGTAGTACGGAGCCTGCTCGCCGGTGAGGACAAGCGCTCCAGCAGCCTCGACGGCGACCTGGACGAAGCCGAGATCACCGGTGATGACGGCCACGCGCCCGCGTATTCCAGGGGCATGGAGCGGTCGTCCTTGGCCGGCGAAAGCCAGTTGTTGATTTGATGGATGGAGATGTTCTCCCCCGTGAGTCGGGAGAGTTCATCCGCGACGACTTCACGCGAGAATCCACAATGGGCAAGAGCACCCTTGAGCGCTTCCTTGACGGCTTCTTTCGCCCGCAGGGAGCCGCTTCTTCGCCTTTGCGAGGGAAGTTCGGACAGGGGAAGCGTCAGCTGGATCATCCCCTGGTCAGTTTTCGGTGCCCTTTTAGACATTGCGTCTCCGACGAATCGCGTTTAGAGATGCCTTCACGTGGGTTTAATTTTTTAACCTCGGATGTCCTTATTTACGTTTGAGACGTATGCGTGTAAAGCGTGATTTTGGTTTAATTTTTAAATTTAACTGGAAAATGAACGTGACAAACGAAACCAACGCCAAGCCGCTTCCGGAAGACCTTCCCTCCTTCGATGAGGTGATGGCTCGCTTGAAGACGCTGGTTGGAATAGGAAATCAGTCGGCGTTGGCCAGTGCGCTTGATTTGACCCCATCCAGCGTCTCCGACGCAAAACGGCGTGGGCTCTTTCCCCTGGCATGGGCATTACGTCTCGCACGAGTACGCGGAGTAAGTCTGAACTGCATTCTTGGGCTGCAGGAATTCGGTCAAAACGCATCAAGCTCACTTTTCCCCAAGAACGGCGCGCACCGCGAAGACTTCTCTGCGAGGCCTCCGGCGGAGCTGGTCTACGTGGACAAGGTGCGCGCGCGCCTGTCCGCCGGGACCGGACGTCTGGAGGTTGAGGCCGATCCCCTGGGGCAGTACGCTTTCCGGCGTGACTGGATATCGCTGAAGGGGAGTCCAGCGCAGATGGTGCTTATGGACGTGGTGGGCGACAGCATGGAGCCGGAGATCCGGCATGGCGACATGGCCCTCATCGATCAGTCACAGACCGAGGTGATCGGCGGCGCCCTTTATGCCGTGGGCGTGGAGGATACAGTCTACGTGAAGCGGGTGGACCGACTGCCCGGAAAACTGTGCCTGACCAGCATCAACCCGGTCTACAAGCCGATTGAAATCGACATGCACGGCGATCTCGCGGAGACGGTCCGCATCATTGGCCATGTCATTTGGTGGTGCAGGGAAGCGAACTAGGGAGAGGGGGATATGTCGCTCCGTTTCAGGCGTTCCATCAAGATAGCGCCGGGGCTGCGCATCAATCTCGGGAAGACGGGAATGAGCATGTCCCTGGGCGTCCGCGGGGCCACCATGACCGTGGGCAGCCGGGGCGTTTACGGCAACGTGGGACTGCCGGGCACCGGAATTTCCTACCGCGCCAAGCTCTCCGGAGGAGCGCCCCGGCGCAGGACTTCAACGCCGCAGTCGCAGACGTACGCACGGCAAAAGCCGACGGTCGCGGAGCTTGAGGCGCAAGCCTCAAGCCTCAACCGTGACATCGACGACGTCCTGGACTTGCACCTTCAGTGTAAATCTCCCCGCGAGCAACGCCTCAAACCTATCAGCAGCTTCACCACGCCCCAGCCCGAGGTTCACTCCCCGAAAAAGACGAGGTTGATCCTCGGCGGCATCTGGCTCCTCGTTTCGTTGCTCATCTGTCTGCTTTTAAACATCATGTCTGGTGGGCTGGTTTTCATCCTCGCCGCGCTGTGGACAGTGTTCGCCTTCAAAGTATGTCGAAGCGTGATCCGCAATGACGCGACGAAGCAACGGGAATGGGCGGGCGAGCGCGACGCCATCGCTTCGCACAACACCGCCGCGACCAGATGGAACGCTCTCGCCAGCGATCCCGCCCGTCGCTCCGAGCTGCTGGATGCCGCCTTTGGCGAGGTCGACTGGCCGCGCGAAACGCTCTTCAGCTTCGAGTTCAAGGATGCCGAGACCCTTGCCCTGGACATCGACCTGCCCGAGGTCGAGGACATGCCTCATTCCTTTTGGACCGTGCGCAAGAGCGGCGCGTCCCTTGAGCAGAAGCAGCGCAGCGAAACCCAGGTCCGCAAGGACTACGGCCGCCATGTGCACGCCATCTGCATGCTGGCCGCCAGCGTGGCCTTTTGGGCCGTGCCGGAGCTGACCGAGCTGCGGATCTCCGGCTACACGCAGCGGGCGGACAAAGCCACGGGCGTCGTCCAGGACGACTATATCCTCAGCGTGCGCGTACCGCGCACCGAGTGGGAACGCATCGACTTCACCCACCTGGAGCGGGTTGATCCCATCGAGGCGCTGGCGGGCTTTGATCTGCGGCGCGACATGACCAAGACATGCATCATGAAGACCATTGAGCCCTTCGCGTAGGAGACGGTCCACTGGGAAACAGCCACGCCAGCCGCGTGAAACCGTAAGGAGGACGCCATGCCACTGATCCAGTGCCCGGACGGCCACGAGCAAGTCTCCGACGCCGCGCCGACCTGCCCCAAATGCGGCCGCCCCATGTTGTCGAACGGGACGCCGCCGCCGCCCAAAAGGAAGCTGACCAAGAAGCACTACATCATCATCGCCGTGGCGGTGTTGGTGATCGCCTCGGCCTTGTCGGGGAAGCATTCGGACCAGGCGGGGACTGCGGACACTTCCCAGGCGACCTCCGCCCCAATGGACAAGGCCACGAAGCAGCTGATGGACCGGATTGAACGGCAGGTGAAGGAAGCCTCGACCGGCGGGCTGGACGCCTCCTGCACGGCCCCCCAGCTGTACCGCGAATACAAGGCGAACGAGGTCTCCGCCGACGCCAAGTACAAGGGCAAATGGATTCAGGTGCGCGACAAGCTGGGGCCCGTCGCCAAGGACATCGGCGACAATCCCTACTTGGTGCTCGCCGCCGACGAGTACGGCGTCGCCCAGGTCCAGGCGCGTCTATTCGAGGTGCAGGCCAAGAGCCTGAAGAAGGACGCCGTCTTGGCGAGCACCGTGACGGAGGCGGCCGGCGCGCTGAGCCCCGGGCAGAATATCACGGTGGAATGCAAGGGCTCCGGGGTCATGATGACATTCCCGCAACTGGACCAGTGCCTCATCATCCCGGCGGCGGATAAGTAGCGATGCGCAAAAGGGCGATTGCCCTTCTCCTCGCTCTGTGGCTGCCCAGCTCAAGAAGGGACAGAAGGTGACCGTGGAGGGGCTCGGATGGGGTCCATCCTCGGTGTGCCGTAGCTGGAGCAGTGCTTGGTAGTAGTGAGACCGGGAAAGTAAAAGGTATTAATGACCGTTAATTGAATCAATGCCATGGGGGTGGTAGATGGCAGGTATAGCAATCCGATCGGCCGGAGATCTGTTGACCTTCATGTCTGTTGCCGGAACAGACTATACGCTTTGGAATTTAATTGACTTGTCTCAATTCCATTTAGAGGTCGAAGTCGCCATACACGGAACCGGGAGGGACGGGCGGGTCGACGCGAGTAGCGCACGTTTCATCCAAGATCTGCAATGTCAGGTGCGACAGGCCTTTGGCGACATCGGCGGCATTCCCACCGGTGGCAGACGAACCATGCTTCGCGTGGCCGTTTCTTATGGCAGTGACAAGTTCAAAGTTGATTTCACGGAGATTGGGAAGGAGGCACTACGCAAAATGCAGCCCTCTCAAATAGCTAGAGTGCTCACTCTCGCCATCATACTTGGCAGCGGATGGGCTTATTACTCAACATACACCAAGGCCGATACCGAAAAATTCCTCGCCGAGCAAATCACAACCCGCGAACGTCAGATGGGGGAACATGACGAGCGTTTGCTCAAAATTCAGGTGGAATCGACGGAAAAAACCATGCAGTCAGCCAAGGCCCTTGTGGCGACTGTAGCCCAGGAACAAACAGCAAAGGGTGAGGACCCTCAAAAACCTATCAGAAAATTTGTCCGAAGCATGCGCAAGAAAGACGCCATAAGCGTTGATGGCGGTCAGCACTTCGTAAAAGCTGAAGCGATTGACCATCTTGCGCCAAGGCCGGATATAAGTGCAACTTTTTTTGTCTACGCTGATGGAGTTTACTCGTTGCGTGGAGTGGACCTCCCAGAAGGTACGCCGGGGCTAAGAATAACCCAGGGAGATGAGCATACCACGGCCTTATTGGAACGTTTAGATCCACACGTTAAAGATAAGATTCTCGCTACGGTAGACAAAAGCATGGCTGAGCGGAAAAGCGCGGAATTGCCTCTTCAGTTGGACGTCTATTTCACGACCGTCGGGATAAAATATGCTGTTGTGATTGGTATTGGGGAGCCGCGTAAAGGACTTCATAATTATGTGCTCGAAAAAATCCCCAGAGAGGTCTCACCGAGCCGGAGACTGCTCCCAGGGTTAGCTTCGTTGGGTGAGTGATTAGACATCCCTCGTTAGTAAAATTTCTTACGGGCCGCCTGGAGGCGGCCCGTGCCGTTTCTAGCCTCCCGCTCCCCCCGCCGATATTAACGCCCGTTACAAGACCCCGCCGAGTCGCCATCGTACCGTGCCCTCCGACACGGGTTCTCTCCTCCCTTGCCACACCCGCCGCCGGTCGGGACGGTTCC
>JAIMKR010000024.1 GCA_020692325.1 Desulfocurvus sp. | reverse complement strand
CAGTCCATGCGGCCTCGGACGAAAAGCCCGCCAGCCGGGCGCACGTGGTCCATAACCTTCTTGTGCGCGGCCTCGTACTCCGGAGTGGCGAGGCCCCCGGCCTCGGCGCGGCTGACGAAGTGCACGGCCCCGCAAGGGCATATCTCGGCGCAGGCCGGCGGCATGTCCATGGCCCGGCGCTGTGCGCACAGGTCGCACTTGACCGCCGCGCCCTCCAGCCCGGTGCAGAAGATGCCGCCATAGGGACAGGCCAGGATGCAGCTCTTAGTCTCGCACCCGGCGCAGAGCACGGGGTTGAGCAGCACCGCGCCGTCGGCAGTTTTGACCAGCGCGCCCCGCGCGCAGGCCTTGACACAGGCCGGCGACTCGCAGTGGCGGCAGTACACCGGGGCCATGATGCCGCCGGCGGTGCGCGTCATGTTGATGCGCGGCCGGCCGTGGACGAAGCGGCATGCGGACTCGCAGGACTCGCAGCCGATGCAGCTGGCGTAATCGATGAACAGGATTCTCTCGTCGGCGGTGGTCATGGGCGTCTCCCTAACGCAGATCCTCGCGGCGGATGGGCGCGTCGTCGTGGTATTCCAGCTCGCGGCTCATGTCCTTGAGCGTGAGCCAGCGCGACAGCGAACGCGCCGCGCGCAGCCCCGAGTACACGGCCTTGCCGATTTTGCTCGGGCCGGTGAGGGCGTCGCCGGCGACGAACACGCCCTCCAGACTGGTCATCTGCAGCCAGTGGATGTCGTTCCGGCGCACGGATTCGAGCCCCAGGCGCGCGGCGAAGGGCGGGGCCGGCGTTTCGCCGATGGCCGTGACGATGATATCCGCCGGCAGCTCCACCCTGGCGCAGGAGTCGGGCACGGCGCACCGCCGTCCATCCTCGTCCGGTTCGCCCAGATGGCACTGGATGCACTCCAGTCCCACCGCGCGGCCGGCTCGGTCCCCGGTCCCCTCCAGCACACGCACGGGGGTGACGAGCTCCAGGCATTGGCCACCCGCCGCCTCCAGCTGTTCGATCTCGTGGGTGCCGCAGGGGGCCTCACGTCGTGTGCGGCGATACAGCAATGTCACGCGCGCCGCGCCCTGGCCGAGCGCCCCGTGGGCCACGTCGATGGCCGAGAAGCCCGCGCCGACGACGAGGACATTTTGGCCCCCCGCGTCGATCTCGCGCATACGCGACTTGTCGTAACTGGCGGCGCGAATGGGAAAGAGAAAGGCCAGGCCGGTGCACACGCCGGAAAGGTCCTCGCCGGGAACGCCCAGACGGCGCGGCTTCCACGAGCCGGTGCAGAGCATCACGGCGTCGTGGCCGGAGCGCAGGTCGTCCAGATCCATGCAGCGGGTGGAGAGTTCGTCGCCGGTGTCGTCGGCGCGGGTGCGGTCGCAGATTTTGACGCCCATGTGGAAACGCACGCCGTAGCGTTCGGCGAGGGTGCCCACGCCCTGGGCGATGCGCTCCGCCGGGATGCGCTCCGCCGGGATGCCGAAGACCATGAGCCCGCCGGGTTTGGGGAGCTTGTCGTACACGTCCACCCGATGGCCCAGGCAGGCCAGGAATCCGGCCGCGGCCAGCCCGGACGGCCCCGCGCCGATGACGGCCACGCGGCGGCCGTTGCCGCGCGCAGGACCGGAGCCGGCGAAGGCGAAGTTCATGGGCGTTGCGGTCATCGCGCCTCCCCTCTCGTGTTGGCGGGGCGGGGCCCCGGAAAAGCGGCCAGGCTCACTGGACGACGTCGCACACGCCTTCGGCCGGGGCGGCCGGGACGACGGGGATCGCCGCCGGAGGCGCGGCGGGCGCGCACGTGGGGGCCACCAGGGTCATGCCGTCCATGAGCGGCAAAAGCAGGCCCGAGCGCACCACGTCGGGGATCTCCGCCCCGGGCGTGAGGGTGGTGATGGACACGCGGCCCACGACATAGCGGCCGGCCGTGCCCGAGGCGTCGAGGGTGCGCAGGCCCCACAGGTCGTGCAGGATGACCGCGCGGCCCTCGCGCTGGCCCAGATAGAGCATGATGTGCCCGGGCTTGTGGATGAGCGTGAGCAGGGGCACGCCGCGCTGGCGCAGCATGGCCTCCTTTTCCTCGGGCAACAGGCTGACCCAGGGGATCCAGCGGCCATGCCGCGCCTGCTGGGCGGAATTGCGCGGCATGAAGATGCCGAAGGGAGCGTAGAGGTCCAGCACCATGGCCGAGCAGTCGCGGTTGCCGAGATAGCCTCCCCAGCCATAGGGCTGGCCGATGAGCTGGTCGGCCAGGGCGGCGAAATTGCGCGGGGTGAGGGGCATGGGCACGGCCAGGGCGGTGCCCGGTTCCATGCGCACGGCCACGCTGGCGGCCCGGCCGTCCTCGCTGCGCGCCGGCGCCAGCAGCACGGGGCCGCCCCTGTCGTCGCCGCTCATGTCGAGCAGGGGCAGCAGCGTGCCGATGCGTCCGGCGAAAAGATGCACGGTCCGGCCGCCCTCGCCAGGGAAACTGACGGCCACGGGCGCGTTCTCGCGCGTGATGGCGGCGAGCGGCAGGGCCTGCCAACGGGCCATGAAGGCCTGATCCACGTAGCCGATGTCGCGCACGGGCACCCAGCCGGCGGCCACCCGGCCCTCCACGAAGGCCCAGGCGCCGTCGGAACTCAGCTGCGTGACGAGCAACGGCGTTCCGGCGAGCAGACCGGAGTTCTGCCAGTAATCGAAGGGGTAGCCCTCACCGGGCAGGATCGGGTCCAGAAAACCCGGCCGGTCCGTGGGCAGCACGCGCAGGCTCGTGTTGGCCGTGGCGATGGCCGGACGCAAAGTGTTGGGGTAGGTCTCCGGCCGGGAAAGCTCCGTCATCCGGGCCACGAAATCCGGCCCCAACGGTTTGAGATTCTCGCCGTAATGCACCCGCCGCGCGGCGGTCAGGCCCCACATGGCGTCGGCCCGGGAATGCGCCGGCGCGGTTCTATGCCAGGGTGCGAAGTACCGCTCGCGCAGACGCGCGGCCTGCCGCAGCTGTTCGGCCTGCGGCAGCACCGGCACGTCGAAACTCGCGGGGTCGAAGTACGCCGCCACGGACTGCGGCAGCGCCAGCACGTCGAGGGCGGCCACGGGCGCGCCGTTCTCGCGCAGCGGAACGGGCGGCGGCGACGGCGGGGTTTTGGCCGCGCAACCGAGCATTCCGGCCGCGAACAGGCTGACGGCGAGTAATCGCGCCGCCAGCCGTCGTCCCCCCTCGCGCCGAGGGAACATTTCTAGCGACCCTGCACCGGGGGCACGGCGAGGGCCTCCTTCAACAGTCTGGCGTTGGGGGCGTCCACGCGGCGCTCCAGGACGATCTGACGCGGCGTGAGGCTCTGGCCGTAATAAGTGCGGTTGAGGCCGTCGCGCACGTGGATGACGCCGCCCTCCAGCGAGACGCCGGCGAAAAGCCCGCCCACGTTGGCGAAGTAATACACGTCCTTGAACGCGTGGGTGCTGGCAACCTCTCCGGTGAGCCCCTCGGTGCCGGCGGCCACGGTGGCGTCCGCGCCGAGGGTGAGGCCGGTGTCGATGGCGGACTTGAGGGCCTTGTCGTTCATGAACACCAGAACGATGGCAGCCTCCTGCACGCCGATCTGCAGGCCGATGCTGCCGCCGCCCAGGGTGTAGAACGCGGGCGAGGACCAGACGCCGGCGGCGGAGCGCGAGAGCAGCACGCCGTTGCCGCCCTGGCCGCCATAGATGAGGCCCGCCTTGATGACGCTGGGCAGGATGAGCACACCGCGCGCGTTGCGCAGGTATACCTCGATGTTGCGGAAGGCCGGATCGGTGCGCATGCTGCGCACGGTGGCCGTGGCCTTGTCGACGAGGCCTTGCTCGTAGTGGGCGGGATTGCTCTCGCCGGAGCTGTGCGCGGCGTAGCAGCCGGTCAGACCGCCGGCCAGCAGCAGCAGGGTCAAGGCCAGAAAAGCGTTTCGCATGGAGGACTCCTCGCTGTCGGTTGGACCCGCCCGGCTTCGGCCGGACCGCTTCTCGTTACACCAGCGCGGGGGGCGAAGGCAACAGGCCCGCGCACGCTTCAAACAACACACCGGGGACGCGAGCCGGATGCGTCGCGCGGCCCCGCTCGCCCGTTATTCCAAACCGTCCAGATTTCCGGGTCCAGACAAGCCAAAACGGCGCGCCGCTCTTCGCGATCCGTCGCGGGACGCCGCATCGGAATGGCGGGGCGATCAATATATTCAAGGCAAGGCCCCACCGCGGCATCCCCGGCAAGGGCCGAGGGGCCGCCGCGCGCCACGGACGGTCGGCGACACGCGGGCGACGCCAGTGCACACGGAATCCACCCAGATTCCCCAACGGGAATCAGCTGCCGGAAATGCGCCGCAGCCGCTCCTTGATCTCCTCGTCGAAGAACCAGATGACCACCGCGAGGCCGAGCCCGACGCCGAACACGAGCTTGACCGTGAACAGGTCCGCATCCGCCGCCGCCCCGGCGAAGGTTAGCACGGCCAGTCCGGGCAGCCGGCCCATGGTGTTGGCCAGCAGCAGCTTCCAGATGGGCAGCCGCGTGACCCCGGCCATGAAGCAGATGGCGTCCTTGGGGGGGCCGGGCAGCAGAAACAGCATGAAAAAATTGGAAAGGCCGCCGCGATGGATGGTGGCGTCGAAACGCTCCTGCAACGGCAGCGGCACGAAGGGCCGCATGACGCGCTCGCCGAAAAACCGCGTGAGCAGCATGGCCGCGAGCGAGCCCACGGCGTTGCCCACCACGTTGAGCAGCAGCCCGCGCCAGAAGCCGAAGACGAAGCCGCCCAGCAGCCCCACGAACTGGCCGGGGATGGGCGCGACGACCACTTGCAGGAACTGCACGCCCAGAAACACCCAGGCCGAGACGGCGCCCCAGGAGTCGAACCAGGCCTTGATGGCCTGCCGGCGCGTCTCGAAGTCCTCGCGCATGAGCTCGCGCACGAAGTCGGTGAAGGCGCGCGGCAGGTGCGGCCCCACCAACCAGGCCAGAAGGCCCAGCAGCAGCGACACCGCCACAGCCCCGACCAACACCGGGACCACGGCGGTGATGCGCGCGAACTTGCGCGAAATTCGCTGGCGGACGGATGTTAGCATGGCCTCACGATACCGGCGCGGGCGCGCGACGACAACGGGGAGTTACCGTCGCCAGGGCAACACGCGCCGCTTGAAGAGCAGCACGGCCGCCTGCGGCCGGACGTTGGATTGTATGCCAACAACATAATCGGACCGGCCGAAATTGGGGAACGCCGTCTCCGGCTCCAGGTACGCGGACGTCAGCTCCCATCCCTCGCCGCCCAGCCGCGCCAGCAGCTCCTGATCGACCTTGATGGTTGTGAAGGCGAAGGCGTCCTTGTCCACGCGATCGCGTTGCTGCTCGGGCGCGAGCGTGACCACCCGGTACTCCCACTTCGGGAAGCATGAGAAATACAGCAACAAAGCCAACATCAAGGCGCACAACGTCCCCAGAACCAAACGCGCCGACAACGCGTCAGCGTCCGTGCCCGCAATCATTCCCCGTCCCCTCCTTCAATCATCGCGCCCATGGGCGGATGAATAGCCAACTGGAATCAAAAGGAAAAAACTCCCGTTCCCAAAATGAGCGCAATCCGCTATACACAAAGTCGTCCATACGCGCAAAGGGGGGGTTCATGTCCGATTTCGTGCACCTGCACTGCCACAGCGAATACAGCCTGCTCGACGGGGCCATCCGCATCAAGGATCTCTGCGCGCGGGCCAAGGATTTCGGAATGCCTGCGGTGGCCCTCACCGACCACGGCAACATGCACGGCGCGCTGGTTTTCCGCCAGCAGGCCATCGCCACCGGCCTGCGGCCCATCATCGGCTGCGAGGTCTACGTGGCCCCGGGCGACCGCGCGAACAAGAGCGCCACCAGCTCGCGCACGGCCGCCTACCACCTCGTTTTGCTGGCGCAGAACCACACCGGCTACAAGAACCTCATCAAGCTCGTCAGCGAGGGCTTCCTTTCCGGCTTCCACTACAAGCCCCGCGTGGACAAGAACCTGCTGCGCCAGTACGGCGAGGGGCTGTTCGCCCTTTCCGCCTGCCTGGCGGGCGAGGTCAACCGCACCCTGCTCTCCAAGGGGCTGGACGCCGGCATCGCCATGGCCCGCGAGTACGCGGAGATTTTCCCCGGCCGCTACTACCTGGAGTTGCAGGAAAACGGTCTGGAGGAGCAGAAGCGCGCCAACGAAATGCTGCTGCAGGTGGCCGAGGAGACCAAGCTGCCCCTGGTGGCCACCAACGACTGCCACTATCTGGAGCGTTCCGACGCCGAGGCCCACGATATTCTCCTGTGCATCGGCACCCAGCGCACGGTTCAGGACAAGGACCGCATGCGCATGAACACGGACGAACTCTTCTTCAAGAGCATGGAGGAGATGGAGAAAGCCTTCTCCTACTGCCCGCAGGCCATTGAGAACACGCTCAAAATCGCCGAGCAGTGCGATGTCGAGATCGAGCTGGGCAAGCACCACTTCCCCGTCTACGAGCTGCCCGAGGGCATGAGCATCGAGAGCGAGTTCGAGCGCATGGCCCGCGACGGCCTGAAAAAACGTCTGGCCGCCCTCACCTACGAGGTGGACGAGAAGAAGTACTGGGAGCGTCTGGAGTACGAGATCGGCGTCATCAAGGAGATGGGCTTTCCGGCGTACTTCCTCATCGTGCAGGACTTCATCAACTGGGCCAAGAGCCAGCGCATTCCCGTGGGACCGGGCCGCGGCTCGGCCGCCGGATCGCTGGTGGCCTGGGCCCTGCGCATCACCAACCTCGATCCCCTGCCCTACGACCTGTTGTTCGAACGTTTCCTGAACATCGAACGCATCAGCATGCCGGATATCGACGTGGACTTCTGCGAACGCCGCCGCCTGGAGGTGGTGGCCTACGTGGCGCGCAAATACGGCCGCGACCACGTGGCGCAGATCACCACCTTCGGCACCATGAAGGCCAAGGCCGCCGTGCGCGACGTGGGCCGCGCGCTGGGCATGACCTTCGCCGAGACCGACCGCATCGCCAAGCTCATCCCCGAAGAGATGAAGATGACGATCGACAAGGCCCTCGAAAAGGAGCCCGAGTTGCAGGCCCTGGTGGTCGGCAACCCGCAGATCGAGAAGCTCATCGACATCTCCAAGAGACTGGAGGGCTTGGCGCGGCACGTCTCCACCCACGCCGCGGGCATCGTCATCTCCGAAAAGCCCATGCTCGAGTACCTTCCTCTTTATAAGGGGAAGGAGGGCGAAGTCGTCACCCAGTTCGACGGCAAGTTCGTCGAGAAGGTCGGCCTCATCAAGTTCGACTTCCTGGGCCTGCGCACCATGACCGTCATCGAGGACGCCCTGGACATCATCCGCCGGGGCGGCAAGACCCCGCCCAACCTCGAAGCCCTGTCGCTGGACGATCCCGCCACCTACGAGATCTTCAGCACCGGCGACACCGACGGCGTGTTCCAGGTGGAAAGCTCGGGAATGCGCAAGTACCTGCGGATGCTCAAGCCCAGCTGCTTCGAGGACATCATCGCCATGCTCGCCCTGTACCGCCCGGGCCCGCTGGGCTCCGGCATGGTCGACGAGTTCATCAAGCGCAAGCAGGGGCTCATCCCCGTCACCTACCCGCACCCCAGCCTGGAGGAGACCCTCAAGCCCACGTATGGCGTCATCGTGTACCAGGAGCAGGTCATGAGCTGCGCCCGGGTCATCGCCAACTACACGCTGGGCGGCGCAGACCTGCTGCGGCGCGCCATGGGCAAGAAAAAAGTCGAGGAGATGGCCAAGGAACGCCAGAAGTTCATGGCCGGCGCGCGGGAGAACGGCATCCCCGAGGCCACCGCGCAGGAAATCTTCGACCTCATGGAGAAATTCGCGGAATACGGCTTCAACAAGTCCCACTCCGCGGCCTACGCGCTCATCAGCTACTTCACGGCCTACCTCAAGGCGCACTTCCCCCACGAGTTCATGGCCGCGCTCATCAGCTCGGAACTGACGAACACCGACAAGGTGTTCACCTACATCAACGCCTGCCGCGACATGCAGATCCCCGTGGTGCCGCCCGACGTGAACGTGAGCGAGACCCGCTTCTGCGTCATCGACAACAAGGTCGTCTTCGGTCTGGCCGGCATCAAGGGCGTCGGCGAGGACGCCGTGGGCGACATCGTGGCCGAGCGGCAGGCGAACGGCCCCTTCCGCGACATCTTCGATCTGTGCGAGCGCGTGAACCTGCGCAAGATCAACAAGCGCACGCTGGAGGCGCTCATCAAGGCCGGGGCCATGGACTCCATGGGCAAAACCCGCGCCGGACTGGTGGCCTCCCTGGACCGCGCCGTGGCCATGGGCCAAAAGAAGGCCAAGGAAAAGGCGCAGGGCATGATCTCCATGCTCGACATGCTCGGCGGCAAGAACGAGGAGGAGGCCCCGCCCCAACTGACGGCCGACGAGGACGTGCCCGAGTGGCCCGACGAGGAGAAGCTGCGCCTGGAGAAGGAAGCGCTGGGCTTCTTCCTCTCCAGCCACCCGCTGCTGCGCTACAGGCATGAGCTCAAGCGCATGCGCCTGAACAACATCGCCGAACTCAGGGAGCTGCCCGGCGGCATGATCGTGCGCGTGGCCGCGCTGGTCACGAGCTTGCGCGAGTACATCAACAAGAAGGGCGACAAGATGGCCTTCCTCCAGTTGGAGGACCTGACCGGCACCGGCGAATGCACGCTGTTCTCCAATGTCTATCTGCAGGCGCGTGATCTGCTCGGCGGGGACCGGCCGCTCATCTTCGAGGGCAAGGTGGACGTGCGCACCCGCCCCGGCGAGGAGGACGCCCCGCGCGAATCCAAAATGCTGGCGGAAAGCGTGAAGCCCCTGGACGAGTGCCTCAGCGAATGCCTGGAGCCCGCGCACATCCGCGCTGACGAGGCCCAGTGCGGGCAGGACCGGCTGGACGCCCTCAAGGGAGTGCTGGCCGGCCACCCGGGCCGCGTGCCCGTGATGCTGGAGGTGGTGCTGCCCGAGGCCATGTGCGCCCTGAAGCTGGGCGACAAGTACAAGGTGTCCGCCTGCCCGGAATTCTGGGCCGATGTGGAGAAGTGGCGGCAGGCCAGCTGAGATCCGTCCCCCCAGACACCGGAATATTGACAAGGCCCCCCCGCCTGGCCATATTCCCCCCGGCCGGAGGCGCAAGCCCCGCGAACACTTCGCTCACGAGGCCAGCATGAACCGACCATCGAACCCGTTGCGAGCGCTCCCCCCGGCCATGCTGCGGCACGGTCTGCGAACCGCGCTGGCCGCCACCATCGCCGCCCTGCTGACCCGGCTGCTGCACCTGGACCAGGGCTACTGGGCGGTGTTCTCCGTGGTCATCGTCATGCAGACGGACTTCGGCAGCTCCATCGCCGCTGGCTGGACCCGGCTGCTGGGCACTGCGGCCGGCGCGCTGCTGGGCGCGCTCGCCGCCATCGGCGCGGATCTCGTTCTCGGCCCGGGAATGCCCGCGCTGGCGGCCGCCATGCTCGTCTCCACTTTCCTCTGCGCGCTACTCGCTTCGAAAAACGGCAATTTCCGGCTGGCGGGCCTCACCTCGGCCGTGGTCATCTGCCTGCACAGCCAGGGCGACGGCCCGGCCCTGTCCATCGCGTTCAGCCGGTTCCTCGAGGTGAGCCTGGGCATCGTGGTGGCGCTGGGCGTGAGCATGGTTTGGCCCGCACGCGCAGCGGAGGTGCTGCGCTTCGGCCTGGGCAAGGGGCTGGAGCGGCTGGCCGATCTGCTCGACGCCCTCATGGACGCCCTGGCCCGGGGCGAATACGACCGGTCGCGCATCTTCCACCGCAAAGACGCGGTTCTGCGGCTCGCCATGCGCAACAACCAGCTGCTCACCGCCTCCCGCCGCGAGCCGGGCAACGCGGCCCTGCGCGAACGCCAAAGCGACCTGCTGCGTTTGCAGTCGCGGCTGGCCGAGCACCTGCTGGCCATGGACCACACCCTGGAATCGACCACGGCCCCCGGCTTTCGCGACATTCTAGGCGACGAGCTGGCCCGGCTGGGCGCGGCGTTGACGCGCTGTCTGGCGGATCTGGGCCGCGCCGTGCGCGAGGACGCGCCTCCCATCGCGTTGATCCTGGCCGGGCTGGACGAGGCGCTGACCCACTGTGGCGAAAAACTCCTCGAACTGCGCCAGGCGCGGCTGCTTGCCAACTACGAACTGGACGACGTGCTGCGCCTGTATTCCTTCTACAATTCCCTGCGCGAGGCCGCCCGCGAAACCCGCGCCGAATGCGCCCCGCGCCTGGACGAAACTGCGTAAACACTCCCAAGCGGGTTGCCACACCCCCTGCGACTGATTATCTTCCGCGCTTGCACCCCAACATATTCAGGAGCCTCATCGAATGAGCATGTTGTTCTCCCCGCTGGCCCTCGGCCCGCTAACCATCGAAAACCGCGTCGTCGTCGCGCCCATGTGCCAGTACTCGGCCGAAAACGGCCAAGCGCAAGACTGGCACATGATGCATTTGGGCGGCCTGGCCCTCTCCGGGGCCGGCCTGCTCATCACCGAGGCCACGGCGGTGACGCCTGACGGACGCATCAGCCCCCAGGACCTGGGCCTGTACGACGACGCCTGCGAGTCGGCCCTGGGCCGGGTGGTCCAGGCCGTGCGCCGGCACTCGCCCATTCCCCTGGCCGTGCAGCTGGCCCACGCCGGACGCAAGGCCTCCTGCGCGCAACCGTGGAGGGGTGGCCGACCGGTCGCCCCCACCGATGGAGGCTGGACGCCGGTGGCCCCCTCGCCCCTGCCCTACGACCCGGGCGACCCCGCCCCCCGGGAGCTGGACGCCGCCGGCATCGGGCGCGTGCGCCAGGGCTTCGTGGACGCGGCCAAGCGCGCGGCCCGCCTCGGCTTCGACGCAGTCGAGCTGCACGCGGCCCACGGCTATCTGCTGCACGAATTTCTTTCGCCGCTGTCCAACCGGCGTGGCGACGAGTACGGCGGCGCCCTGGAGAACCGCATGCGTCTGACGCTGGAGACCTTCGCCGCCATGCGCGAGGTCTTGCCGGAGCAGATCGCCCTGGGCGTGCGCATTTCCGCCACGGACTGGGTGGAGGGCGGCTGGGACGTGGAGCAGAGCATCGAGCTGACGCGCCGGCTGAAGACCCTCGGCGCGGCGTACATCCACGTTTCCTCCGGCGGGCTCTCGCCGGACCAGCAGATCCAGGTGGACCAGGGCTACCAGGTGCCCTTCGCCGAGGCCGTGCGCCAGGCCGTGGGCCTGCCCACCATCGCCGTGGGGCTCATCACCGAGGCCGGCCAGGCCGAAACCATCCTCGCCGAGGGCAAGGCCGACGCCGTGGCGCTCGGCCGGGCCATGCTCTTCGATCCCCGCTGGCCATGGCACGCGGCCGCGCTGCTCGGCGCGCAGGTGAATTGCCCGCCGCAGTATCTGCGCTGTCAGCCCCACGGCCTCAAAACACTGCTCAAGAACAACGGCCGGTCCTGAGCGGACCCGGCGCGACGACGTTCGCACGGCAAAGGGCGACATCATGAAGCCGGCGGGGGCGGCCCCGTCGACTCTTTCATAACGCGTCCTTCCGGGTGTCCGGGCGGGGCGGCTCTTGCCAAAGAGCCCGGCACCGCTTATCTTGAAAAGAATTCGTGGAGATTCCGCGCGCTTTCCGCGCTCACGTCCGCAAGCATTCCTTCCAAAGGAGGATCAAATGTCGCAGTTTTCCAGCTACTCCGGCGCGCAGACCGCCAGCCGCGCCGGGACCATCGGCGCGTTCATGCGCGGCGTCTATGGATGGATGTCCATCGGACTGTTCGTCACCGCCGCCGTGGCCTGGTTCACCGCCGCCAGCCCGTTGGGCATGACCATTTTGCGGAACCCGGTTCTGATGTTTGGTCTGGTCATCGCGCAGCTCGGCGTCGTGGTCGGCCTGTCCGCCGCCATCCACAAACTCTCCCCCACGGCGGCGAGCTTCATGTTCGCGGCTTACAGCGCACTGACCGGCCTCACGCTCTCGTCCATTTTCTTCATCTACAGCACGGCGAGCATCTTCCAGGCCTTCGTGGTCACCGGCGGCATGTTCGGCACCATGAGCGTGTATGGCATGGTCACCAAACGCGACCTGACCGGCATGGGCAGCTTCATGTTCATGGGCCTCATCGGCGTCGTCATCGCCTCCATCGTGAACATGTTCATGCAAAGCTCGGCCATGAACTTCATCATTTCGGTCATCGGAGTCATCGTGTTCACGGGCCTCACCGCCTACGACACGCAGAAGCTCAAGTACATGGGCGAGGTCATGCCCATGGGCGACGAAGCCGCCGTCCGGCGCGGCACCATCCTCGGCGCGCTCAACCTGTACCTGGATTTCCTGAACCTCTTCCTCATGCTGCTGCGCTTCTTCGGCAGCAGCCGCGACTAACCCACGCCCTTCCGACGCGGGGGCGCAGGCGCAAGCCGGCGCCCCCCGCGCCTCGCCAATGCCCGACATATCCGAACTGCAACGCCGCCTCAGGCCAGCACTGCTCCCTCTGGGCGCGCTCTACGGCCTCGCCCTGCGCCTGCGCCGCGCCGCCTTCGAATCGGGCCGGCCGACCTCCTGGCGGCCCAACTGCCCGGTGGTCAGCGTGGGCAACATCGGCTGGGGTGGCAGCGGCAAAACCCCACTGTGCGGGCATATCCTCGACTGGGCCGAGGCCCGCGAGGAGCGCGCCGTGGTGCTGACGCGCGGGTACGGGGCCAAACCCGGCCGCCTGCCCCTGCTCGTCACTCCGGACTGCGACCCGGCCCAGTGCGGCGACGAACCCCTGCTGTTGGTTCGGCGGCACCCGCTGGCCCGCGTGGTGGTCGATCCCGTGCGCCGGCGTTCCGGCCCCTGGGCCTACGATCGCTTCGACCCCGATTTCGTCCTGCTGGACGACGGCTTTCAGCATCTGCCAGTCCGTCGCGACATGGACCTCGTTTCGCTCACGCCAGGCGACCTGGCCGACGGCTGGAACCGCGTGTGCCCGGCCGGCACATGGCGCGAGGGCGCAAGCGCCCTCTCCCGCGCCACCGCTTTTCTGATCAAGACGCCAGCGGACCGGGCGGACGAGCTGCTGCACGCCGCCACGCAACGCCTGCACCGCTGCGACCGGCCAGTGTTCACCTTCAGCCTGCGGCCCAGCGTGCTGACGCGCCTGGACGGGACGCCAGTCCCCCCCGGCGACGGCCGCGACTACGCGCTGGCCACCGGCATCGCCGACCCAACGCAGGCGGCGACCACAGCGGGGCTCCTGCTCGGCCGCCCGCCCCGGGTTGTTATTCCCTTCGCCGACCACCACGCCTTCGCCGCCCAGGATCTTGCGCGCATCCGCGACTTGGCGAACGGCGCAAGCGTGGTCGTCACAGCGAAGGACGCGGTGAAGCTGGCGAGAACGCCCGGCGCGGAGGATTTCCTGGTGCTGCGCGTGGAGGTGGCTTTCGGCCCCCACGCCGCCCCCGCGCCCTTCGACCAATGGTTCGCGACGCGCTTCGACGAGCTCGCGGCCCGGTATCGTCCGGCGGCCGCCAGGGAGCTTCTCTGATCGCCGCCCCCGTCTTTCCGCCCGCGCGCCTTCCGCGCCGGGCCCGTCAACATCCGAAATTTCCTTCCAACCCGCGCGACATCCGCGCAGTGAGAATCCAATGAAACTGAAGAAATCAAAACGCAATCCCAGCACGCCACCGGCCGTGGCCGACCCCGCCACCCTGCTGAGCCTTCTGCGGGAGGCCAAACGCCCCCTCTCCCCCGACGACTTTTTGCCCGTACTCGGTCTGCACCGCCGCAAGCGCGGCATGGTGGACGAGATGCTCCACGAGCTGGAGGTCCAGGGCAAACTCATCCGCCTGGGCAGGGCCTACGCCCTCGCCGAGCACGTGCAGCTCGTCACCGGCCGCGTGCAGATGCAGCGCTCCGGTGCGGCCTTTCTCATCCTCGACGACCCCGGCCAGCCGGACATTTTTCTTGGCCAGGACATCGGCGGCGCCTGGAACGGCGACCGCGTGCGCGCGGCCGTGACCCGGCGCGCCGCGCGCGGCAAAAACGCCGAGGGCCGCGTTGTGGAAATCGTCCAGCGTGGCCGCGACGTGCTCACCGTGCGCATCATGCGGCCGGCCGGCCGCGACGTGGGCGAAAACGCCTGGTTGTGCCGTCCCACCGATCCCCGCCTGGACTTCGCGGTGCTCACGCGTGGGGTGCCGCCGGAAATGGGCTTGCAAAAGGGCGACATCGCCCTCGTCAAGCCCGGCGAACAGGTGGACAGCGCCCTGTGGGAGGGCGAGATGCTCTCCCGTCTGGGACCGGAGACGCTGGCACAGGTGCAGGAGGCGCTGACCAAGGTCAACCATGGCGTGCCCGACGCGTTCCCGCCGGACGCCCTCGCCGAGGCGGCCAAGCTCCCGGCCGTTCCCTCCGACGCCGATTTCGCCGGCCGCACAGACCTTAGGGCGACGCCCTTCGTCACCATCGATGGCGCGAGCGCCCGCGACTTCGACGACGCTGTCTTCGTGGCCCGGCACGGCAAGGGCTTCGATCTCTGGGTGGCCATCGCCGACGTGTCGCACTACGTTGCCCCGGGCGATCCGCTGGACCGCGAGGCCCTCGATCGTGGCAATTCCTATTATTTTCCGTCGTCCGTGGAGCCCATGTTCCCCACGGCGCTGTCCAACGGCCTGTGCAGCCTCAACCCCAGGGTGCCGCGGCTGTCCGTGGCCGTGCGCATGAGAATGGGCCCGGACGGCTCGCGTGGTGAGACCGAGGTCATGAACGCGGTCATCGCGAGCCACGCGCGGCTCACTTACTCCCGCGCGCGGGACGTGTGCGTGGATAAGATGGAGCACGCCCGCGAGGAACTGGCGGCCGAGTCCGGCCAGGATGTCGTGGACATGCTCGACGCAGCCGAGGAGCTGGCGCGCAAAATGCGCAAAATCCGCATAGCGCGCGGCAGCCTTGACTTCGACCTGCCCGAGGGCGAAGTGGTCTTCGATCCCTCCGGCCAGCCGGTGGCGGTGCGGCCCAAGGTCCGGCACTTCGCCCACCAGCTCATCGAGGAATTCATGATCGCCGCCAACGAGGCCGTGAGCGAATTTCTGGCCGCCAACGCCCTGCCCTGCCTGTACCGCGTCCACGCCGCACCCGACCGCGAGAAGCTGGAGACGCTGTACAACCTGCTCGGCCGGCTGGACGGCGAGCGCGCCCCCAAGCGCGCCCAGGCCGACCGCTTCACCGATGACGACTTCACGCCCGAGGCGCTGGGACGCCTGCTGGCCTCTGTGGCCGGCACGGAGCGCGAATTCCTGGTTCACCGCATGGTGCTGCGAAGCATGAAACAGGCGCGCTATCAGCCGGAGAACGAGGGACACTACGGCTTGGCCAGCGAATCCTACGCGCACTTCACCTCGCCCATCCGCCGCTACGCGGACCTGGTGGTGCACAGGCTGGTCAAGGTGGCCCTCGGCGACAAGTCGCTGCCGGTGCCGGGCTTCAAAAAGCTCGCCGAGATCGGCCAGCACCTCTCCGCGCGCGAGCGCGTGGCCATGGAGGCCGAGCGCGAGTGCCAGAAACGTTACGTGTGCATGGTCCTCAAGGGCCATTTGGGCGAGGTGTTCGACGGCATCGTGTCCGGCATTTCCGAGTACGGCTTCTGGGTGGAGCTGCCCGCCGTCTTGGCCGAGGGCTTTATCCGTCTGGCGAACCTGCGCGACGACTACTACGGCTACATCAAGGAACGCGAGATGCTGCTGGGCAGCCGCACGGGCCGGGTGTTCCGCATGGGGCAGGCCATGCGCGCACGCCTTGAGAACGTTTCGCTGGATCGGCTGGAGATCGACCTGCTGCCAGCGACTGACGGCGATGGCGCGGCCGTCGCTCCGCTGGCCGACGCCGACGAACGGCGCGAGGCCTCGAAGGCCCGGCGCTCCCGCCGCGACACCAAGGCTGCGGGCGACCGCCGCGCGCGCAAGGGCTCGACCGCAGGAAACCCTGTGCGCAAGCCCCGCAAGCCGTCATCCGAACCGGCCGCGAAAACAGCGGGCAAGTCAGCCGGCAAACCGGTGGGCAAACCGGCGCGTGGCCGCAAAAGCTCCGGCGGCAAGCCGGCCGGCCAATGCAAGGCGCGCTGATTCCGAACCACAATCCGCGCCATCACGGCGCAGCGAGGCCCCGTCCGGACGATCCGGGCGGGGCCTCGCGCGTTGATGGAGGGGGAAACGGGTGAATGGGAGAAGCAATCCGGCGGAAACGTGGTCGGTGCTCCGCCGCGTGAAAGCTCAAAAAGGCCGGCACCCCATGCGGGATGCCGGCCCGTTTTGGGCAAATCGAACGCGAAGCCTCGCGGCTTAACGCTTCGAGTACTGGAACCGGGCGCGGGCTCCGCGCTGGCCGTACTTCTTACGTTCCTTCTTGCGGGCGTCGCGGGTGAGGAACCCGGCGTGCTTCAGCGTGCCGCGCAGCTCGGGATCGACAGTCAGCAGCGCGCGAGCGATGCCGTGACGCACGGCTTGAGCCTGACCGGCCACGCCGCCGCCGCAGACGTTGATCTTGATGTCGAACTTGTCGGCGTTCTTGGTCAGCTTCAGCGCCTGCAGCACTATCATCTGCAGAGTCTTGCGCGGGAAGTATTCCTCGTAGGGGCGGTCGTTGACGATAATCTGACCGGAACCCTGGTACATACGGGTGCGGGCGACGGCATTCTTGCGCTTGCCGGTGCCGTAATTAAATTCGGGCATGTCGGTGCTCCTCGTCTACAGGTCCAGAGCCTGGGGCTTCTGGGCGGCATGGGTATGTTCGGGACCGCCGAACACCTTGAGCTTCTTGATGATCTGGCGGGACAGGCGGTTCTTCGGCAACATGCCGCGCACGGCCTGGATGATCACCAGCTCGGGATTCTTCTCAAGCATCTCCGCGAGCGTGCGCTGCTTGACGCCGCCGGGGTACATGGAATGCTTGTAGTACATCTTCTTGCTCATCTTGCGGCCAGTCACCTTGATCTTGGAGGCGTTGACCACGATGATGAAGTCGCCGCCGTCAACGTGCGGGGCGAAACTGGGCTTGTGCTTGCCGCGCAGGCGGTGGGCAATGGCGGAGGCCAGGCGGCCGAGCACCTTGTCCGTGGCGTCGACCACGAACCATTCGGACTTCAGATCCGCGGGGACCGGGCTATACGTATTCATGAGGGCTGCTCCTTCATCCAAACTGGAAACAGAGCTCTTACTGGCTTTATTCGACCCTGTCAATAAAAAACGCCGATTTTCCCGCGCGCGGCCATCCGCACGCGGCTGGCCAGGGCCGTTAGCCCTTGGCCACCAGCTCCTTCAGTGTGGCGATGGCCTTGTCCATGCCTTCCGGGTCCGAGCCGCCGGCCTGGGCCAAGTCGGGCCGGCCGCCGCCGCCGCCGCCAACGCACGCGGCGACATCCCTGATGAGCGCCGGCGCAGTGAACTTCTTGTGCAGATCCTTACTGACGTAAAGCAAAACGGAAACCTTACCGTCGTCCGTGGGAGCGATGAGCATGGCCACGCCCGAGGGCAGTTTGCTCTTCAAAGCGTCCATCTGGTCGCGCAGGCTCTTGATGCTCGCGGTCTCGGCCTTGACGGCCAGGACCTTGACCCCGCCGATCTCCTCCACCTCGGCCATGCGCGCCCCGCCCTCGCCGCTGGCGAGCTTGGTCTGCAGGCGCTCCACATCCTTCTGCAGGGTCTTGACCTGCGCGGACATGGCCTTCACCCGCGCGCCGACCTCCTCGGGCCGGGCCTTGAGGGTGGTCTGAACGTCGGCCATTTCCCGCCGGAGATCCTGCAGGTGGTTGAGGGCGTTCCAGCCGGTGGCGGCCTCGATGCGGCGGATGCCGGCGGCCACACCCGACTCGGCGAGAATGACGAAGCTGCCGGCCTGCCCCGTGCGGGTGAGGTGCGTGCCGCCGCACAGTTCCATGCTCACCCCGGGAATCTCCACCAGACTCACGGCCTCGCCGTACTTCTCGCCGAACAGGGCCATGGCCCCGCGCGCCACGGCTTCCTTGGGGGTGGTGATCTCGCGGCCCACGGGGATGTCGTCGAGGATGGCGCGGTTGACGATCTGCTCCACCTCGGCGATCTGCTCCGGCGTCATGGGCGCGATGTGCGTGAAGTCGAAGCGCAAGCGCTCCGGTCCGACCAGCGAGCCGGACTGCTTGACGTGCGTGCCCAGCACCTGGCGCAAGGCCGCGTGCAGCAGGTGGGTGGCCGTGTGGTTGCGCGAGCTGGCCATGCGCAGCCGCGCGTTGACGGTCAGTTCGGCCGTCTGCCCCACGCCGAAGTCGCCCTCGTTGACGAAGATCTTATGCACGGTGAGCTGCGGGGAAGGCTTGAGGGTCTCCAGCACGTCGGCGTCGCCCGTGGGAGTGTGGGCCACGCCCACGTCGCCCTCCTGACCGCCACATTCGCCGTAGAACGGCGTGGCCGCCGTGACGAGCCAGCCGCCCTGCCCCTGCACCAGGGTCTCCGCACGCTCGCCCTTGTCGTCGAGCAGGGCCAGCACGCGGCCCTCGCCCGTGAGCACGGTCGATCCGGTGAAACAACTCTTGAGGCCGGCCTCCAGCAATCCCTGGAAGCTGCTGGCCACGTCCTTCTCGCCGGAACCCTTCCAGGCGCTCTTGGCGCGCTTCTTCTGCTCCTTCATGCAGGCCATGAAGCCGGGCTCGTCCACGCTCACGTCCTGCTTGCCCGCCACGTCGTTCACGATGTCCAGCGGGAAGCCGAAGGTGTCGTAGAGCTTGAAGGCGAAGTCGCCGCCGATGCGGTTCTCACCCGCGGCCTTGAGCCGGGCCAGCTCCTCCTCCAGGATGATGAGGCCCTTGTCCAGCGTCTGGGAGAAGCGCTCCTCTTCCTCGCGGATGACGCGGGCCATGAACTCCTGGTTGGAGAGCAGCTCGGGGTAGGCGTCGTGCATGTGGGCCACCACCTGCCGGGCGATCTCGTGCAGGAAGGGCTCGGTGAGGCCGATGAGCCGGCCGAAACGGAAGGCCCGGCGGATGAGCCGGCGCAGCACGTAACCGCGGCCCTCATTGCTGGGCAGGATCTGATCAGTGATGAGGAAGGCGATGGACCGGCTGTGGTCGGCGATGACCTGCAGGGCGGTGTCGGTGTCGTGGTCCTCGTGATACTTCACGTGGGCCTTCTCGGCCACGAAGTCGATGAGGGCGCGGAAAATATCGGTCTCGAAATTGGAGCGCTTGCCCTGCATGATGGCGGTAATGCGCTCCAGCCCCATACCGGTGTCGATGCTGGGGCGGGGCAGCGCGGTGCGGGTGCCGTCGGCCGCCTGCTCGTACTGCATGAACACGAGGTTCCAGATTTCGAGAAAGCGGTCGCAGTCGCACTTGCCGATGCCGCAGTCCGGCCCGCAGGCCATGTCCGCGCCCTGGTCGTAGTAGATTTCCGAGCAGGGGCCGCAGGGGCCGGTGTCACCCATGGACCAGAAGTTGTCCTTCTCGCCCAGGCGGAAAATACGGTCGGGGGAAAGGCCGGCCACCTTCTGCCACAGCTCGGCGGCCTCGTCGTCGTCCTTGTATATGGAGACGTAGAGGTGCTCCTTGGACAGCTTCAGGTCCTCGGTGATGAAAGTCCAGGCGAAGCGGATGGCGTCGGACTTGAAGTAGTCGCCGAAGGAGAAGTTGCCCAGCATCTCGAAGAAGGTATGGTGACGGGCGGTGCGGCCCACGTTCTCCAGGTCGTTGTGCTTGCCGCCCACGCGAAGGCATTTCTGGGCTGTGGTGGCGCGGTGGTAGGGGCGCTTTTCCTGGCCGAGGAAGACCTTCTTGAATTGCACCATGCCCGCGTTGGTGAACAGCAGGCTGGGGTCGTCCTTGGGCACCAGCGTGGAGCTCTCCACGACGGTGTGACCGTTTTTCTCGAAGTATTTCAAAAAGCGCAAGCGAATTTCAGCGGCGTTCATGCAGGGTCGATCTCCAGAATATGGTGTGGGGGGCCGCAGTGCGGTCCTTTGCTTTATTGTTCGTCGTCCTGGTCGCCGGGTTCGGCGGCGCCGGGTTCGGCGGCAGGTTCGGCGGCGGCGGGGATAAAGGCCGGTGGGGTCACGCCCAGGTGCTCCAGCAGCTTTTCCTCGATCTTCTGGCGCAGCTCCGTGTTCTCCACGAGCAGGGCGCGCACGTTCTCCTTGCCCTGGCCCAGGCGCTCGTTGCCGAAGGCGAACCACGAGCCGGACTGATCAATGATCTTGTTCTCGATGCCCAGGTCGATGAGCTCGCCCTCGCGGCTCATGCCCGTGCCGTAAAGAATGTCCACCAGCGCCTCGCGGAAGGGCGGGGCCACCTTGTTTTTGACCACCTTGATGCGCACGCGGTTGCCGTAGGCCTCCTCCTTATCCTTGAGGCTCTGGATGCGGCGGATGTCCATACGCACGGAGGCGTAGAACTTGAGCGCGTTGCCGCCGGTGGTGGTCTCCGGGCTGCCGTAGCCGGTCATGCCGATCTTCATGCGGATCTGGTTGATGAACACGACCACCGCGCGCGACTTGTGGATGGTGCCGGTGAGCTTGCGCAGGGCGTGGCTCATGAGCCGGGCCTGCCCGCCCACCTGCGTCTCGCCCATTTGCCCCTCCAGCTCGGCCTGGGGGATGAGCGCGGCCACCGAGTCGATGACCACGAGATCCACGGCGTTGGAACGCACCAGCAGGTCGGCGATCTCCAGCGCCTGCTCGCCGTAGTCCGGCTGGGAGATGAGCAGGTCCTCGGTCTTGACGCCAAGCCGGCGGGCGTAGGCCATGTCCAGCGCGTGCTCGGCGTCGATGAAGGCGGCGGTGCCGCCGCGCTTCTGACACTCCGCCACCAAATGCAGGGTCAACGTGGTCTTGCCCGAGGACTCCGGGCCGTAGATCTCGGTGACGCGCCCCTTGGGCACGCCGCCCACGCCCAGGGCCAAGTCGAGCCCGATGGAACCGGTGGGGATGACGGGGATGGCCGCGATGGCGCCGGCGTCCATACGCATGACCGCCCCCTTGCCGAACTTGCGCTCGATGGTGGTGAGCGCCGTGGACAGAGCCTCCTGGCGGAGTTCCTCTGGGCTGGCGGCGGGCTTTTTGGCCATGAACGAACCTCCCGATAGGTAAAAGTGGACGCAACCAGGGAGCGTTACCAGAACCCCGGCCCGGCGGCAACCTACATCTTCATGCCCTTCCCGGCCCTTGCGCGTCGGGCGTTTCGGGGCTACGAGGCATGGATGGAAGAGCGAACGCGGGAAAACAATCGCGCGGGAGGCCGGTCGTGAGGTCCCGCCGCAGAATGCAGCACCCGGGACGCGAGTCGCGCCACCGCCGGCTCGACGAGGCGCGGCTCTTCCGCCTGCTCTCGCGTTACGACAAGAAGGGCGGGCTGCGGCTGGTGCGGCTGTGGCGCGAGTGGGAGAACGTGGTCGGTCCCGACGTGGCCGAGCTGGCCCGGCCGCTTGGCCACAAGGACGGGACGCTGCTGCTCAACGCGGACGATCCCGTGGCCGCGCAGCAGCTCAGCTACTACATTCCCGAGATTTTGGAGCGCGTGAACGCATTTTTTGGCGAGTTAGTCTTTGACAAAGTGCGCTTCGAGCTGCTAGACGGCAAAGTTCCTTTGGGGCGACACGACAGCCCGGGCGATTTCGAAGGGTCCCGGGGCGAAGAGCCACGCCCACGAAAGGGGCCCCCGCCCCTGCCCGGTCCGCTCGGCGGGCTCGTGGGCAAGGTCGATCCCGAAAGCGCGGTGGGCCATTGCTATCTGGCCTATGTGCGCCGTTTTTTGAGCAAGGCCGCGCCGGACGACGCGACGAAGAACGAGAACACCCGCCCCGCCGGGGCGTCAAGGAGAGGAATATGAGCGAAAGCATCGAGATCACCTTCGAGAGCCTGGGGCTGACCAAGCCTCTGGACAAGATGACCGCCAAGGAGCTGCGCGCCATGATCGTGGCGAAGATTCCCTCCATCGTCGGCGCCAGCGGCATGCAGAAGGATGAGCTGGTCAAGGCCGTGAAGGATGTCTTCGGCATCGTGGACGAGGAAGGCGGAGTCTCCCCCTACAAGGAGCAGATCGGCACCCTCAAAAAGCAGATCCGCGACATGCGCGCCAGCAAGGGCGGCGTCGAGGCCCGTCAGGACCGCACCCAGCTGCGCCGCAAGATCAACAAGCTGAAGAAGCGCACTCGCCGCTTGGCCCGGGCGCTGTAGTTTTTTTCGCGCGGGGAGCACTTTCCGGTTGACAAGATCGACCGGAAGCCAGTAAACGGTGCTCCTCGTCACGAGTTGGGGAATCGTCTAGTGGCAAGACAGCGGACTCTGGCTCCGCCAACCGAGGTTCGAATCCTCGTTCCCCAGCCAACTTCAAGCCTTTTGTCCCCATCGTCTAGCCTGGCCCAGGACGACGGCCTTTCACGCCGTTAACAGGGGTTCAAATCCCCTTGGGGACGCCATATCCGCATTTTTGACGATCCACGCAGCGTCGATCGTTTTGTGAAAGCCTCCGGCTAGCCGGGGGCTTTTGTTTTTTCCGGCCCGACATCCTCCCATTTCGACACGCCCCCCCGCCTCGCAGAAAAACCCGCCGCCGCCGCCCGGCCGCAGCCAGCCTCCGGGGCTTGCCCTGCGCGATCATCGCATCCGGCTTGATACCCTGTATCATTCAAACATGGAAAAAATCACTTGCGAAATCGTCAGAACGGCTGATGGCTGGGCATCGGTTATCCGGTGCTCCTGTGGGAACGAGATCGAACTGTTCCCGCTGATGGAAACCCTGCGCGTCAGGTGCGTGCAATGTGGCACTTGCACCGTGTACCACGTGGCCATGGGTCCAGGTGGTATTCCGGTGCTGACGCGAGAGTAAGCTAGCCAGACGTTCTGGCGGCGGCACGTAGCCGCATTGTGGGGCGGCCACGCGGCGCCGTGGGCCCCGGTCTTTGTTTGCGGCCATCAAACAGACCTCCGCAAGATGCCAAAAGTCCCCGGCGAAAGTCATCGCAGGCGACGCCCCTCGTGCTCGATCCGGGCGTGCAGGGCCACGCGGGCAAACGCGACGGCGTTTCCGGCGGCTTGCAGGCGATGCACGAATTCCGGCCGTTGACGGACAACCTTCGGCCACGTGAAAGCGGAGTCTGTCGGCGAAGTTCTTCCACCTCGTCCGGTGCCATTTCCCCCGTATCCAGCAACCTCGAAGTCTCCCAAGCCCCCCACCGTGCAGGCATGATCGCCTGCACGCCACGCCTCCTTGAAACCGATTCGACAACCCGGTGGAAGAATTCTCTCGTGGCGGAGGGAAGCAGGGAGGCGGCCTGGACGACGGATACGTTTGCCGCTATTTCTGATAACGAGGGACAAGGAGGGCGGTATGCTGGGAGAACTTTTTCCGGGCGCGTTGGGAATTCTTGTCGCGCTGGTTCTGTACTTCGTCCCGGCCATCGTCGCCGGAAGGCGAAGCCACCGAAACTTCAAGGCGATCCTGGCGCTCGACTTTTTCCTGGGCTGGACGGCCCTGGGATGGGTGGTCGCGCTGGTCTGGTCGTTGACGGACAACGTCCTGCCACGCCCGGAAAACCAGGACTCGACTCCCTTGAACCAATAGGCCGTCACGCCTCCGCGTCGAAGGACACGGGCGGCTGGCTGGGCCACACGGCGTCGGGCGAGAATCCGCCGGATAGTCTCAGCAACGCCCCCCTACAGGCCGGCCAGCACATGCCTGTCGAGGACGAAGCAGGTGAACTCGCCCTCGAAGACGCTCTCGCCGGCGCGGGTCACGGTCACCCGCACGGGGTGCTTGCGGCCTTGTTCGGGCTCGAGGCGCGCCTCGGCCAACAGCTCCTCGCCGGCGCGCACGGGCTTGAGGAACCGGCACTCCGACGCGCCGAGCACCACGTTGGGATGGTTGACGGCCAGCATGGCTGCGTAATCCGCCAAACCAAAGACGAACCCGCCATGCACCAGCCCGGAGTCGTCCGCGGCCATGCGCGACGTCGTGCGCAGCCGGACCAGGCTGCGGCCCTCCTCCAGCTCCACGGGCGCGCCGCACAGTTCCGCGTCGATCGAGGCGTGTGTCCGAATATCCATGTATCGCGACTCCTATTGGTTCGGTTGAAACGCGGAAGGCCATCAAACCGCGCAATAAAAAGGGTTCTCCCGCCATTCTCCGGCCCGGAAGGTCCAGGCGCATCATGAACAGAGCGGGCGGGAATGGCAAGGGGCGCGCCTCCCCGACGACGCAGGGCTTGGAGCCGCGCGACGGGGACGAACATAGTCAAAGGCTCTCCCCAGCCCACGCGGACGCGGCCTTCCACCACGCACGAAAGCCCCCCGGAGGCGAACACGGGGGGGCGGTGAAAAACACGCGCCGGCCGTCACAAACCGGCGCGTGTGTCACAATGCGGTCTAACAGCCCTCGCCGTTACCGCAGCAGGGTTTGGAAAGCCCACCGCGCTTGGCGCTCAGGACATTGAGCCCCGTCACGCCGACCTCGCCGTAGGCCACGGAAAGCGCCTCCTCGATGAAGCCGGAACAAGCGGCCGGAACCACGCCCCGCCCGGCCAGAATCCTGTGCGGCGTCTCGCCCACCGCACCCACCAGCACGGCCCGGCAGTCGGACAGCAGCTTGGCCAAATCCTCCCAGCGACTCGGCCCGCAGCCGGACGTGGGGGCCTGTCGCTCCTCCACCAGCCGGAAACCACCGTTCCCGTCGCGCCCCCAGATCTGGAAACGCCGGGCCTCGCCCAGGTGCTGATTGATGAGCAGGCCCTCACGGGTGGCCACGGCTATATGCGGACGGTCGTCCTGGTCCTGCGGGGGC
>JAIMKR010000001.1:281793-407752 GCA_020692325.1 Desulfocurvus sp. | reverse complement strand
ATGATCACCGGCGCGGCGCAGATGGACGGCGCCATCCTGGTCGTGGCCGCCACCGACGGCCCCATGCCCCAGACCCGTGAGCACATTCTGCTCGCCCGTCAGGTTGGCGTGCCCTATATGGTTGTCTTCCTGAACAAGTGCGACATGGTCGACGACGCCGAGCTGCTCGAGCTCGTCGAGCTCGAAGTTCGTGAGCTGCTCACCAAGTACGGCTTCCCCGGCGACGACGTCCCGATCATCAAGGGTTCCGCCCTGAAGGCCCTGGAGAGCGATGATCCGAAGAGCGAGGAATGCAAGTGCATCCTCGAGCTTCTCCACGCCTGCGATACCTATATTCCCGAGCCCAAGCGCGACATCGACAAGCCCTTCCTCATGCCCATCGAGGACGTGTTCTCCATCTCCGGCCGCGGCACCGTCGTGACCGGGCGTGTCGAGCGCGGCGTCATCACCGTGGGTGACGAGGTCGAGATCGTGGGCATCAAAGACACCATGAAGAGCACCTGCACCGGCGTCGAGATGTTCCGCAAGATTCTCGACCAGGGCCAGGCGGGCGACAATGTGGGCGTCCTGCTGCGCGGCATCAAGCGTGAGGACGTGGAGCGCGGCCAGGTTCTGGCCAAGCCCAAGATCATCACCCCGCACAAGAAGTTCAAGGCCGAGGTGTACGTCCTCTCCAAGGACGAGGGCGGCCGTCACACCCCGTTCTTCTCCGGCTACCGCCCGCAGTTCTACTTCCGCACCACCGACATCACCGGCGTGGTGACCCTGGAAGAGGGCGTCGAGATGGTCATGCCCGGCGACAACGCGACCTTCCTGGTCGATATGATCCACCCCATCGCCATGGAGCAGGGGCTGCGCTTCGCCATCCGCGAAGGCGGCCGTACCGTTGGCGCCGGCGTGGTCACCCAGATCCTGGAGTAATCCATGCGAGTCAATATCCAGCTCGCCTGCACCGAGTGCAAGCGTCGCAATTACTCGACGGAAAAGAACAAGAAGAACACTACTGGGCGTCTCGAAGTGAAGAAGTACTGCCCCTTCGACAAGAAGCATACTCTTCATCGCGAAGCGAAGTAGTCCTTAGCGCAGGCCAGTAGCTCTAACGGTAGAGCGCCGGTCTCCAAAACCGGATGCTGGGGGTTCGAATCCCTCCTGGCCTGCCACTTACCCCCTGATGGGGAGAAAAATGGCTAAAAACACAGCGAAAGGCTCCAGTGGCCAGCAAAGCGAGGAAACGGTCCAAAAGACCGGCG
The DNA here is from genome assembly GCA_020692325.1 of Desulfocurvus sp. Lineage (GTDB taxonomy): Bacteria > Desulfobacterota > Desulfovibrionia > Desulfovibrionales > Desulfovibrionaceae > Humidesulfovibrio. Next base: position 406,502 of record JAIMKR010000001.1, on the reverse strand, counting down.
TCACCGCCAAGGCGCAGGAACTCAAGGTCTTCTTCGAGGAGGCCCAGGTCGAACTGAAGAAGATCACCTGGCCCACCCGAAAGGAGACGGTTACTACCTGCGTGGCGGTCATGATCCTTGTTGTGGTCATGTCGCTGTTCCTGGGTCTCGTCGATCTTGGCCTGTCCAAGGTTGTCGAACTCGTGCTGTCCTAAAGTGGCATAGGTGAGCGCAAGTGACTGAAGAAAGCGCGGTAAGCGGGGAAAGACCGGCCCGTTGGTACATCGTCCACACGTACTCGGGTTTTGAGCAGCGTGTGCAGCAGACCATCAACGAAATGATGCGCACGGGTCAGGACCATGGCCTCGTGAGCGAAGTCGTGGTGCCCACCGAGAAGGTGGTCGAGATGGTCAAAGGCGAGCGCCGGACCTCCACCCGGAAGTTTTATCCGGGCTACGTGATGGTGAAGATGGTGCTCACCGATGATTCGTGGCACCTGATCCAGTCCATCCCGCGCGTCACGGGCTTTGTCGGTGGCAAGAACCGCCCCACGCCCATGCGCGACAGCGAGGCTCAGACCATCCTCTCCATGATGGAGAGCAGGCAGGAACAGCCCCGGCCCAAGTTCCACTTCGATCGTGGCGATGAGGTCCGGGTTATCGACGGCCCCTTCAGCGGCTTCAATGGCGTCGTCGAGGATGTGAACTACGACAAAGGCAAGCTGCGCGTCGCCGTCTCCATCTTCGGACGTCAGACCCCGGTGGAGCTCGACTTCGTCCAGGTGACGAAGGGATAGCTGTCCTTTGATCGACTGCGGCGGGAGACCGCCTGCGAGGATATAACAAAATGGCCAAGAAAATTACGGGTAAAGTTAAGCTGCAAATCCCGGCTGGCGTCGCCAACCCGTCCCCTCCTGTGGGACCGGCGCTGGGCCAGCACGGCGTGAATATCATGGAGTTCTGCAAGGCCTTCAACGCGAAGACCCAGGACCAGAAAGGAATGATCATTCCGGTGATCATCACTGTCTACGCGGACCGCACCTTCTCCTTCATCACCAAGACGCCCCCCGCTCCGGTGCTGCTGCTTAAGGCCGCCAAGCTCGAAAAGGGTTCCGGTGAGTCGAACAAGACCAAGGTCGGCAAGGTCACCATGGCGCAGGTGGAGGAAATCGCAAAGCTGAAGGCTCCGGATCTTACGGCCAAGTCCCTTGAGGCCGCCAAGAACTGCGTCATCGGAACTGCCCGCAGCATGGGCCTTGAAGTCAAAGGGTAGCGAGGAAAGACGCCATGCCGAAACACGGAAAGAATTACAATAAAGCCTCCGAGGGCATTGACAAATCGGTGCGTTACGCCGTTGCCGACGCCGTCAAGCTCGCCCTCGACGGCGCTTTCGCCAAGTTCGACGAGACCGTCGACGTGGCCATTTGCCTGGGCGTCGATCCCAAGTACTCCGAGCAGATGGTGCGCGGTGCCGTGCCCCTGCCCAACGGACTGGGCAAGACCGCCCGCGTCGTTGTCTTCTGTAAGCCCGACAAGATCGCCGAGGCCAAGGACGCCGGTGCGGACGAGGCCGGCGGCGAGGAGCTGGTGGAGAAGGTTAAGGGCGGTTGGCTCGACTTCGACAATGCCGTCGCCACCCCGGACATGATGGCCAAGGTCGGCCAGATCGGTCGTCTGCTCGGCCCCCGCGGGCTCATGCCCAACGCCAAGACCGGCACCGTCACCTTCAACGTTGCCGACGCCGTGCGCGAGCTTAAGGCCGGCCGCGTGGAGTTCCGGGTCGATAAGGCGGGCATTCTGCACGCCCCCTTCGGCAAGAAGTCCTTCGGTCCGGAGAAGCTCTGCCAGAACCTCTCCGTTCTGCTCGACGCGGTGAACCGCATGAAACCTCCCACTTCCAAGGGCACGTATCTCAAGTCCATGGCGGTCGCCACCACCATGGGACCGGGCGTCCACGTCGATACGCAGACCGTCCGGAAGTTCCTGGAAGACTAAATGGCTGATCCCGGGCGGGGCGGAATGGCCGCTTCGCCCGGATTTCAATAGATAGCACGGGAAGTTTAAGTCGAAGAAAGCAGGTGGAGGAGTCCTCCTTAATATCCTGCCGAGACTGACTTTGCTTTCCGGGCCAATGAACGACGAGGAGCGAGAACGATGAACAGGCAAGAAAAAGCCCAGATCATCGAGCAGCTGCACGAGAAGGCTGCGCGCGCGAGCATCGCTGTCGTCACCGACTTCAAGGGCATGGGTGTGGAGGAAATGACCCTCCTGCGCGCCAAGCTCCGTGATGCCGGCGTCGATTACCAAGTCGTCAAGAACACCCTGGCCCGGCTGGCGCTCAAAGAAACGTCCCACGACGTTCTCAATGATCGCCTGAAGGAAAACTGCGCGGTCGCTTTGGGCTACGATGATCCCGTGGCCCTGGCCAAGGCTCTGACCGAGTTCATGAAGGGGAGCAAGATCCTCGCCATGCGCTACGGCAGCCTTGAGGGGAAGTTCCTTGACGATGAGGGCGTGAAGTATCTGGCAACGCTGCCAAGCAAGCCCGAACTGTTGGCGAAGATGCTCGGCACCATGAATGCGGTGCCCACCAACTTCGTGAACGTGTTCGCGGCGGTGCTCCGCAATTTCCTGTACGCCTTGAACGCAATCAAGGACCAGAAAGAAGGCGGGGCCGCTGCGTAGGACGCAAGGCCACCCACCCCACAGCTAACCAGCAAACGAAACTTTCCAGGAGGAATACGCAATGGCCGTCACCAAAGAAGAAGTCATCGATTTTATTTCCAATATGACTGTTCTTGAGCTCGCTGAGTTCATCAAGGAGCTTGAGGAGAAGTTCGGTGTTTCCGCCGCCGCCCCCGTGGCCGTCGCCGCCGCTCCCGCCGCTGGCGCCCCGGCCGAGGCCGCCGAGGAGAAGACCGAGTTCGACGTCGTGCTGAAGGAAACCGGCGGCAACAAGATCGCGGTCATCAAGGTCGTGCGCGCGCTGACCGGTTTGGGCCTGAAGGAAGCCAAGGACAAGGTCGATGGCGCTCCTCAGGTGATCAAGGAAGGCGTTTCCAAGGCCGACGCCGAGGAAGCCAAGAAGCAGCTCACCGAGGCCGGTGCCGTCTGCGAGGTGAAGTAATTTCGCCTGACGCGAAATCGTTTATTCCGGGCAAAGGACGCTCCCCGGCTGGGGGGCGTCCTTTGCTCCGTCTTTATTTTTCTGGTATCGCCTGCTGACGCCGTGCGCGGCGCGGGCTTGGCCGCCCACCGGGCGGCCCGATCGGGAGCCGCGGCCACCGGCGCGATCCCGACGAATTTCCTGCCCCCCTACGGAGATCTGATTCCATCTGGGGATTTGAGCGTGACGCAAAGTTACCCGCATTCCGTCTAGTTTTCGCGAAACGCCGGAGAAGCCGGCGCGTTTTGCGATGTTGTTACGCCGTGCATACCAACCGTATCGCCCGATGAGGTGACAATGGCCCAACTCACGAAAGTTTTCGGGAAGATCCCCAACAAGCTGCCCATACCGCATCTGTTGGAGCTTCAGGTCGATTCCTACATCAAATTTTTGCAGATGGACGTGCCTCCGGCGAGCCGTTCGGACTTCGGCCTGGAGGCCGTCTTCCGTTCCGTGTTCCCGATCGAGGACTTCAACAAGACCGCGAGCCTGGAGTATGTGAGCTACATCATCCAGGAACCGAAGTATGACGAGTTCGAGTGCATCGCCAAGGGACTCACCTACGAGGCTCCGCTCCGGCTCATCGTGCGCCTCGTCGTGTTCGACGTGGACGAGGAGTCCGGCAGCCGCACCATCCGCGACATCAAGGAACAGGACATCTACTTCGGCACCTTGCCGCTGATGACCGACAAGGGCACGTTCATCATCAACGGCACCGAGCGCGTCATCGTCAACCAGTTGCAGCGCTCGCCCGGCATCATCTTCGAGCACGACTCGGGCAAGACCCACTCCAGCCGCAAGGTGCTTTACTCCTGCCGCATCATCCCCATGCGCGGCAGCTGGCTGGACTTCGATTTCGACCACAAGGACATCCTGTATGTCCGCATCGACCGCCGTCGCAAAATGCCCGCCACCATCCTGTTCAAGGCCATGGGCATGACCAAGACGGACATCCTGGACTACTTCTACGACCACGAGGAGTACGTCTTTGACGGCGAGCATGTGCTGCGCAAGATGCGCGAGGACCAGTTCCGCAAGGAGGACGCCTACATCGACGTGACGCTCTCCGACGGCAAGGTGCTGGTGAAGCAGGGCCGCCCGCTGACCAAGATGGCGTGGCGCAAGATGATCAAGGACGGGCAGACCACCCTCGAGGTGGCTCCCGACTCGCTCATCGGGCAGTTCCTGGCGCAGGACATCGTGGATCAGGCCACCGGCGAGGTCGTCGCCGAGGCCGGTCAGGAGCTCGCCGCCGATCTCATCGAGAAGATGCGCGGCCTGGGCGTGCAGGAGATCAGCGTGCTGTTCACCAAGGGCACGGACGTCTCCTCCTCCATGCGCGACACGCTGGCCATGGACAAGACCACCGACCTCGCCAGCGCGCAGATCGAGATCTACCGTCGTCTGCGGCCCAGCTCGCCCCCCACCGCCGAGATCGCGGCCAGCTTCTTCGAGAACCTGTTCCGCAACCCGGACTACTACGACCTTTCCACCGTGGGCCGCTACAAGCTGAACATCCGGCTTGAGATCAACGAGAGCCTGGAGCTGCGCACGCTGACCAACGAGGACATCCTCAAGGCCGTGCGCGTGCTGGTGAAGTTGAAGGACTCCCACGGCCCCGCCGACGACATCGACCACCTGGGCAATCGCCGCGTGCGCCCCGTGGGCGAACTGGTGGAGAACCAGTACCGCATCGGCCTTGTGCGCATGGAGCGCGCCATCAAGGAGCGCATGAGCCTTCAGGAAGTCTCCACGCTCATGCCCCACGACCTCATCAATCCCAAGCCCGTGGCCGCGGTGCTGAAGGAGTTCTTCGGAACCAGCCAGCTTTCGCAGTTCATGGACCAGACCAACTCGCTCTCCGAGGTGACGCACAAACGCCGTCTGTCCGCCCTGGGCCCTGGCGGCCTCACCCGCGAGCGCGCCGGCTTCGAGGTGCGCGACGTGCACACCTCCCACTACGGTCGCATCTGCCCCATCGAAACGCCGGAAGGACCGAACATCGGCCTCATCGTTTCGCTGACGACCTACGCGCGCGTGAACGACTACGGTTTCATCGAAACGCCGTACCGCGTCGTGCACGATTGCCACGTCACCGACGAGGTGGTGTGGATGGACGCCAGCCGCGAGGCTCCCGAGGTCGTGGGTTCCGCCAGTCTGACGCTGGACGAGAACCATAACATCGTGCCCAGCCTGGTGCAGGCGCGCCTCGCCGGCGACCCCAACTTCGTGCCCAAGGAGCAGGTCACGCTGATGGACATCAGTCCCAGCCAGATCGTGTCCATCTCCGCGGCGCTCATTCCGTTCCTGGAACACGACGACGCCAACCGCGCCCTCATGGGCTCCAACATGCAGCGCCAGGCCGTGCCCTTGCTCAAGAGCGACATCCCCCTGGTGGGCACCGGAATGGAGGGCGTGGTCGCCCGCGACTCCGGCGCGTGCATCCTGGCCAAGGGCGACGGCGTCATCCACTTCGCCGACGCCGAGCGCCTCATCGTCAACTACGACGATCCGGCCGTGGCCCCCAACACCGGCGGCACCGTGCACTATGAGCTGCAGAAGTGGCACAAGTCGAACCAGAACTCCTGTTTCGGCCAGCGTCCGTGCATCAAGGTGGGCCAGCGCGTGAAGAAGGGCGACGTCATGGCCGATGGCCCCGGCATCCGTGACGGCGAACTCGCCCTCGGCAAGAACCTGCTCGTGGCCTTCACCCCCTGGTGCGGCTACAACTACGAGGACTCCATCCTCATCAGCGAGCGCGTGGTCAAGGAGGACACCTTCACCTCCATCCACATCGAGGAGTTCGAGGTCGTCGCCCGCGACACCAAGCTCGGTCCCGAGGAGATCACCCGCGATATTCCGAACGTCTCCGAGGAGATGCTCCGCAACCTCGACGAGTGCGGCATAATCCGTCTGGGCGCGCGCGTCGGGCCGGACGACATCCTGGTGGGTAAGATCACGCCCAAGGGCGAAACCCAGCTCACCCCCGAGGAGAAGCTGCTGCGCGCCATCTTCGGCGATAAGGCGCGCGACGTGAAAAACACTTCGCTCAAGGTTCCGCCTGGAATCGAGGGCGTCATTCTGGACGTGAAGGTCTTCAACCGCCGCAGCGGCGAGAAGGACGACCGCACCCTGGCCATCGAGCAGCACGCCCTCTCCGACCTGGACACGAAGGAAATGAAGCACGTGGCCGCGCTCACGGACAACATCCGCAGCCGCGTGTGGGGGATGGTTGAGAAGAAGCAGATCGCCCAGCCCGTCATGGGCAAGAAGAAGGGCGAGGTGCTCATCGACGCCGGCCGCCCGCTGACCCGCGAGGTGCTCTTCGAGCTGCCGCTCAAGAAGCTGGCCGGTCTGTTCGCTTCCAAGGAGGTCAACGACTCCATCCGCACGATGCTCGGCGATTACGAGAATCAGGTGCGGGTCATCAGGGCCATTTACGACAACAAGCGCGAGAAGGTCACCGAGGGCGACGATCTGCCCCCGGGAGTCATCAAGATGGTCAAGGTCTACATCGCCGTGAAGCGGAGGCTCTCCGTGGGCGACAAGATGGCCGGCCGTCACGGCAACAAGGGTGTTGTCTCGCGCATTCTGCCCATCGAGGACATGCCCTTCTTCGCCGACGGCACCCCCATGGACCTGGTGCTCAATCCGCTGGGCGTGCCTTCCCGTATGAACATCGGCCAGATCATGGAGACCCACCTCGGTTGGGCCGCCCGCGAGTTGGGCGCGCAGATCGCCCAGCTGGTGGACAGCGGCAAGGCCATGCAGGTGGTGCGCGACGACATCTCCGCCGTGTTCAAGTCCAAGGAGATCGACGACCTGCTCGCCACCCTGGACGATGAAGAGGTGAAGACCCTGGCCAAGAGCGTCAAGGATGGCATCATCACCAAGACCCCGGTGTTCGACGGCGCCGAGGAGGATGAGATCTGGGGCTGGCTCGCCCACGCCGGCCTGCCCGACGACGGCAAGATCACCCTCTACGACGGCCGCACGGGCGAACCCTTCCACAACCGCGTCACCGTGGGCGTGATGTACATGCTCAAGTTGCACCACCTCGTTGATGAGAAGATCCACGCGCGTTCCACTGGCCCTTACAGCCTGGTGACCCAGCAGCCGCTGGGCGGCAAGGCGCAGTTCGGCGGCCAGCGTCTGGGCGAAATGGAAGTCTGGGCCCTGGAGGCCTATGGCGCGGCGTATCTGCTGCAGGAGTTCCTCACCGTCAAGAGCGACGATGTCGCCGGCCGCGTGAAGATGTACGAGAAGATCGTGAAGGGCGACAACTTCCTGGAAGCCGGTCTGCCCGAATCCTTCAACGTGCTCATCAAAGAGTTGATGTCCCTTGGCCTGGACGTGGACCTGGTCCAGGACGAGAAGAAGAAGCCCGCCAGAAGGCAGTAGGGAGGAGGGGGGTCGCCCCCTCACCCGTGGACGGGCGGCCTGGGAGACCGGGCTTTATGGGAACTGTCTAACTTACGAGGGAACTTCATGAGCTTGGATGAATTGTTCACCATGCGTGGAACGCCGAGCATCGGCGGCATCGCCGGCCGCAATCTCAAAGCCATCCAGATATCCATCGCCTCCCCCGAGAAGATTCGCGAATGGAGCTACGGCGAGGTCAAGAAGCCGGAGACCATCAACTACCGCACCTTTAAGCCGGAGCGCGACGGTCTGTTCTGCGCCAAGATCTTCGGCCCCGTGAAGGACTACGAGTGCAACTGCGGCAAGTATAAACGCATGAAGCACCGCGGCATCGTCTGCGAGAAATGCGGCGTCGAGGTCATCGCCTCCAAGGTGCGCCGCGAACGCATGGGCCACATCGAGCTGGCCGCCCCGGTCGCGCACATCTGGTTCCTCAAGACGCTGCCTTCCAAGATCGGCACCCTGTTGGACATCACCATGGCCGACCTGGAGAAGGTGCTGTACTTCGACTCCTACATCGTCCTTGATCCGGGCGAGACGAATCTGAAGCGGTTGCAGGTCCTCAGCGAGGATCAGTACCTGCAGGTCATCGACCACTACGGCGAGGACGCCGTGGAGGTCGGCATGGGCGCGGAGACCGTGCGCAAACTGCTCGAGGCCCTCAACCTCGAGGAGCTGCGCGCCAGCCTGCGCGAGGAGAGCGCCACCACGCGCTCCCAGACCAAGAAGAAGAAGATCACCAAGCGCCTCAAGATCGTCGAGGCCTTCCTGGAGAGCGGCAACAAGCCCGAGTGGATGATCATGGAAGTCATTCCGGTCATTCCGCCCGAGCTGCGCCCCCTCGTCCCCCTGGACGGCGGCCGCTTCGCCACCTCCGACCTGAACGATCTGTACCGCCGCGTCATCAACCGCAACAACCGCCTCAAGCGGCTGCTCGAACTCGGCGCGCCGGACATCATTATCCGCAACGAGAAGCGCATGCTGCAGGAGGCCGTCGACGCCCTGTTCGACAACGGTCGCCGTGGTCGCGCCATCACCGGCACCAACGGTCGTCCGCTCAAGTCCCTGTCCGACATGATCAAGGGCAAGCAGGGCCGCTTCCGTCAGAACCTGCTGGGCAAGCGCGTCGACTACTCCGGCCGTTCGGTCATCGTCGTCGGCCCGTACCTCAAGCTGCACCAGTGCGGTCTGCCCAAAAAGATGGCTCTCGAGCTGTTCAAGCCCTTCATCTACGCGGAGCTGGAAAAGCGCGAGCTCGCCACGACCATAAAGAGCGCCAAGAAGATGGTGGAGCGCGAGGATCTGGTCGTCTGGGACATCCTGGAGGACGTGGTCCGCGAGTACCCCATTCTGCTCAACCGCGCGCCGACCCTGCACCGTCTGGGCATCCAGGCCTTCGAGCCGCTGCTCGTGGAAGGCAAGGCCATTCAGCTGCACCCGCTCGTGTGCTCCGCCTACAACGCGGACTTCGACGGCGACCAGATGGCCGTGCACATCCCCCTGTCGGTCGAGGCGCAGATCGAATGCCGCGTGCTCATGATGAGCTCGAACAACATCCTCTCGCCGGCCAACGGCAGCCCGGTCATCAACCCCAGCCAGGACATCGTGCTGGGGCTGTACTACATGACCTCGGCCCGCAGTTTCGAGCAGGGCGAGGGCATGATCTTCACCGATCCGTGGGAGGTCGTGGCCGCCCACGACGCCGGTGTGTTGGGCCTGCACGCGCGCATCAAGTGCCGGCTGCACGGCGTGCTCATCGAGACCACCTGCGGCCGCATCATCGCCGGAGAGCTCCTGCCGCCCGAGCTCGGGTTCGAGAACGTGAACCTGGTGCTGAACAAGAAGAACATCGGCCGCCTGGTGGCCCAGGCCTACCGCACGGCCGGCACCAAGGCCACGGTCATTCTCTGCGACAAGATCAAGACCCTGGGCTACGAGTACGCCACCCGCGCCGGCATCACCATTGGCGTGAAGGACCTCAAGATCCCCGACAAGAAGCCGCAGCTCATCAACGAAGCGGAGAAAGAGGTCGAGGATATCGAGAGCCAGTACCGCGAAGGCATCATCACCCGCACGGAGAAGTACAACAAGGTCGTCGACGTGTGGACCAAGACGACCAACGAGGTCTCCCGGCAGATGATGGAGGAGATCTCGCGAGACACGGTCATCGACGCCCGAACCGGCGAGGCCGAGGTCAACGCGAGCTTCAACCCCATCTACATGATGGCCACCTCCGGCGCCCGAGGCAACCAGGACCAGATGCGCCAGCTGGCCGGCATGCGCGGCCTGATGGCCAAGCCTTCCGGCGAAATCATCGAAACCCCGATCACCGCGAGTTTCCGCGAGGGCCTCTCGGTGCTCCAGTACTTCAACTCCACCCACGGCGCACGCAAAGGCTTGGCGGATACGGCCCTCAAGACGGCCAACTCCGGTTACCTCACCCGCCGCCTGGTCGACGTCGTTCAGGACGTGACCATCAGCGAGCTGGATTGCGGCACCGCGGACGGTCTGGAGCTGACCCACTACATCAAGGACGGCGAGATCAAGCAGCGCTTGGCTGAGCGCGTTCTCGGCCGCGTGACCATGCTCCCCGTCTACGACGAGGAGACGGGCGAGCTCATCGTGGAGGGCAACACCCTCATCGACGAGGTCATCGCCGAGAAGATCGACAAGAGCGGCATCAATTCCATCACCATTCGCTCGGGGCTGACCTGCAGGAGCCCCATCGGCGTGTGCGCCATGTGCTACGGACGCGACCTCGCGCGCGGGCACATGGTCAACGTGGGCGAGACGGTGGGCATCATCGCCGCCCAGAGTATCGGCGAGCCCGGAACCCAGCTCACCATGCGCACGTTCCACATCGGTGGCACGGCGAGCAAGGAGATCGAGCAGTCCAGCGTCGAGGCGCAGCACAACGGACGCATCGTGTTCTCGCGCATGCGCAACGTCACCAACGCCGAGAATCAGGTCATGGTCATCGGCAAAAGCTGCCAGGTCAGCGTCGTGGATGAGCAGGGCCGCGAGCGCGAGCGGTACACGCTGCCCTCCGGTGCCCACCTCATCGTCACCGAGGGCCAGGACATTCGCAAGGGCCAGCAGATCGCCGAATGGGATCCGTTCAACGAGCCCTTCATCTCCGACGTCGAGGGCGTCGTGCACTTCCACGACATCATCGAGGGCAAGACGTACCAGGAGCGCGTGGACGAGATGACCCAGCGCGCCACGTACACCATCATCGAGTACCGCACCACGAACTTCAAGCCCATGCTGTCCATCACGGACGCGCAGGGCAACGTGATGATGCGCCCGGGCAACGCCAACTCCTCCCTGAAGGCGGAGTTCTCCATGCCCGTGGGCGCCATTCTCATGGTGAAGGACGGCGACACCATTCGCGCCGGCGACATCATCGCCCGCCGCCCGCGCGAATCCTCCAAGACGAGAGACATCGTCGGCGGTCTTCCGCGCGTCGCCGAGCTCTTCGAAGTGCGCAAGCCCAAGGATCCGGCCGTTGTCTCCGAGATCGACGGCGTGGTCACCTTCGGGGCCGAGAGCAAGGGCAAGCGCAAGATCGTCGTGGTGCCGGAAGTGGGCGATAGCAAGGAATACCTCATCCCCAAGGGCAAGCACATCACCGTCGTCGAAGGCGACTTCGTCGAGGCTGGCGACCTCTTGACCGAGGGCTATCCCGAGCTGCACGACATCCTCAGCATCAAGGGCGAGAAGTACTTGGCCCGCTACCTGGTGGAGGAGATCCAGAACGTCTACCGGGTGCAGAGCGTCAACATCAACGACAAGCACATCGAGATCATCGTGCGCCAGATGCTGAAGAAGGTCAGCATCCTCGATCCAGGGGATACCGGCTTTCTTATCGGCGAACAGGTGGACAAAGTGCGCTTCATGGAGGAGAATAGGGCCGTCGTGACCAAGGGCGGCGCTCCGGCCACTGCCGAAACGCTGGTCCTCGGCATCACCCAGGCCTCGCTCTCCACGGACTCCTTCATCTCGGCGGCCTCCTTCCAGGAAACCACCAAGGTGCTTACCGAGGCATCGCTCTCCGGCAAGTCCGATTCGCTGCGCGGCCTCAAGGAGAACGTCATCGTCGGTCGGCTCATTCCAGCCGGCACCGGCTACCGGCAGTATGCGGACGCGACCATTTCCGTGCCCGATCAGCCCGAGCGGCCGGACAAGTTCCTGGAGGATCTGGAAGACGATCCCCTGTTGATCGAACCGATTTGAACGCGTCGGTAACGGGCGCGAAAAGTGTGATGGGGCGGGGCCTGCCAAGGGCTCCCGCCCATCCCCCGCGAATGGGGGAGAGTGGTGAGGGGCTTGACATCAGGCCGCTTACGGCATAAGAGCGGTCCTCTTGCTGTATTTTAGCACTTATTTTCGGAGGATTCATGCCTACTATCAGTCAGTTGATCCGCAAGTCGCGCAAACAGATCGGCAAGCGCAAAAAGACCCCGGCCCTGCTGGAGTGCCCGCAGCGCCGTGGAGTCTGCACCCGCGTGTACACCACCACGCCTAAGAAGCCGAACTCGGCCTTGCGTAAGGTCGCCCGTGTGCGCCTGACCAACGGCATCGAGGTGACTGCGTATATTCCCGGCGAGGGCCACAACCTTCAGGAACACTCCGTCGTGCTCATCCGCGGCGGCCGTGTGAAGGACCTTCCCGGCGTTCGCTACCACATCATCCGCGGCACGCTTGATACCGCCGGCGTGTCCGATCGTCGCCAGGGCCGTTCCAAGTACGGCGCCAAGCGGCCGAAGTAAGGGAGGGAGGACACTCATGCCCCGCAAAGGACCCGTCACCAAGCGTCAGGTTCTGCCTGATCCGGTATACGGCAGCCGCATGGCCGCCAAGTTCATCAACCGCCTCATGTATGATGGCAAAAAGAGCACCGCTGAGAGCATTTTCTACGCGGCCCTCGAGCAGTTGGCCGAAAAGAGCAAGGAAGAACCCATTCGGGCCTTCGAAAAAGCTCTGGACAACGTGCGTCCCCACACCGAGGTGAAGAGTCGTCGCGTTGGCGGCGCCACCTACCAGGTGCCCATGGAAGTGCGTCCCGACCGTCAAAGCGCGCTGGCGATCCGTTGGGTCATCACCTACGCCCGTTCCCGCGGCGAGAAGGGCATGGTCGATCGTCTTTCGGGCGAGCTTCTCGACGCCTTCAACAATCGTGGCGGCGCCGTGAAAAAGAAGGAAGAAACCCATAAGATGGCCGAGGCCAACAAGGCCTTCGCCCACTACCGCTGGTAGTTTACGGAGAAGCACGTGTCCAAAGCAGTCCCGAGCGAGAGACAGCGCAATATTGGCATCATGGCTCACATCGATGCCGGTAAAACCACGACCACCGAGCGCATCCTCTACTACACCGGCGTGTCCCACAAGATCGGCGAGGTCCATGACGGCCAGGCCACCATGGACTGGATGGTTCAGGAACAGGAGCGTGGCATCACCATCACCAGTGCCGCCACGACCTGTTTTTGGCGTGATCATCGCATCAACATCATTGACACTCCTGGCCACGTCGACTTCACCATGGAGGTCGAACGGAGTCTGCGCGTCCTCGACGGCTCTGTGGCCGTGTTCGACGCCGTGGCCGGCGTTGAGCCCCAGTCGGAAACCGTCTGGCGGCAGGCCGACCGTTACAGTGTTCCGCGTATCGCCTTCGTCAACAAAATGGACCGCGTCGGCGCGGACTACTTCCGCTGCGTGGACATGATCAGAGATCGCCTGGGCGCCAAGCCCGTGGCCGTGCACATCCCCATCGGCAACGAGGATACCTTCAACGGCATCATCGACCTCGTGCGCGGCCACGCCATCATGTACACTCATGGCCCCGAGGACAAGGGCGCCACCTTCGACGTGGTGGATGTCCCCGCCGAGTTCAAGGATAAGTATGAGGAGCTGCGCCACGAGATGCTCGAGGCCGTCGTCGAGGAAGACGAGGGCCTCATGGAGAAATACCTCAACGGTGAGGAACTCACCGTTGAGGAGATTATCTCCGGCATCCGCAAGGCCACCATCTCCATGAAGATCTGCCCGGTGCTCTGCGGCACGGCGTTCCGCAACAAGGGCGTGCAGCCCCTGCTCGACGCCATCGTGGACTATCTGCCTTCCCCGGTGGACATCCCGCCCATGATCGGCAGCAATCCGGACAACGAGGACGAGAAAATCGAGTGCCCGTGCGACCCCGACAAGCCGCTCGCCGCGCTCGCCTTCAAGCTCATGACCGACCCCTTCGTCGGCCACCTGACCTTCCTGCGCATCTACTCCGGCCGCATCGAGTCCGGCGCCACCGTCATCAACGGCGGCAACGGCAAAAAGGAGCGCGTCGGTCGTCTGCTGAAAATGCACGCCAACAAGCGTGAGGAGATCAAGGAAGCCCTCGCCGGCGACATCGTCGCCGCCGTCGGCCTCAAGAGCGTCTCCACCGGCGACACCCTGGCTGATGTGAAGAACCCCATCGTGCTCGAAAGCCTGGATGTGCCCGAACCGGTCATCGAGGTCGCCATTGAGCCCAAGACCAAGGCCGACCGCGACCTGCTTTCCCAGAGCCTGGGCAAGCTGGCTCGCGAGGATCCGTCCTTCCGCGTCAAGAGTGACGAGGAAACCGGGCAGACCCTTATCGCCGGCATGGGCGAGCTGCACCTTGAAATCATTGTCGACCGCCTCCTGCGCGAGTTCAACGTGAACGCCAACGTGGGAGCGCCGCGCGTCGCCTACCGCGAGACGATCACGCAGCCGGCCAAGGTCGACATGAAGTACGCCAAGCAGACCGGCGGCCGCGGACAGTACGGCCACGTGGTCATCGAGATCGAGCCCAATCCGGCGCAGGGCTACTCCTTCGATGATGCGATCAAAGGCGGCGTCATTCCCAAGGAATACATTCCGGCTGTCGATCACGGCATTCGGGACGCTCTCAAAAATGGCATCCAGGCCGGGTTCCCCGCCGTGGACATCAAAGTCAAGCTGATCTTCGGCTCCTATCACGAAGTCGACTCCAGCGAGCAGGCCTTCTACGTGGCCGGCTCCATGGCCATCAAGGAAGCCTGCCGCAAGGCCTCCCCTGTGCTGCTTGAGCCCATCATGCGCGTCGAGGTTGTCACTCCTGAGGACTACCTGGGCGACGTCATGGGCGATCTGAACAGCCGTCGCGGCCGTGTGAGCAACCTTGAGACCCGCGTGTCCTCCCAGGTCATTCATTCGCAGGTGCCCCTGTCCAGCATGTTCGGCTACGCCACGGATCTGCGTTCGCGCACCCAGGGCCGCGCCACCTTCACCATGCAGTTCGACCACTACGAGCAGGTGCCTGCCAGTATCGCCGAAGAGATCATCAAGAAGAAATAGCTGAAGCTGCCCGGCGCGCTCCGCTTTCCCCTTGACAGAAGGGAAGCGGAGCGCGTAAGGTTACCTTCCGCTGTTGAGAAAATATCCGGGGGTTGTCCCCGGACCATGTCTTGAACCAGTAACCCCCAGCATTTCCGCAGAGCCGCGGCGCATGGGCGCCAAAGCGAGGGACGATGGTCGCCCCCGGAAACGAAGGAGAGTTTATGGCTGCGATGACGAGCGACCGTATTCGGATTAAGCTCAAGGCCTACGATTACCGCATCCTCGATAAAGCGGTGACGGAAATCGTCGATACCGCCCGGAACACCGGTGCGGCTATTGCTGGCCCTGTTCCCCTCCCTACCAATTTTTACAAAACCACTGTTCAGCGCTCCGTCAATGTGGACAAGAAGTCCCGGGAACAGTTCGAGATGCGTGTCCACAAACGCCTTCTCGATATTCTGGAGCCCACCCAGCAGACCGTTGACGCCCTCGGCAAGCTTTCGCTGCCCGCTGGTGTCGACGTTGAGATCAAGCTGTAGGGAGGTGCGGGATATGGCAAAAACTCTCGGACTTCTCGGACGCAAACTGGGTATGACCCGCATTTTCGCCGATGACGGAACGGCCATGCCCGTGACGATCATCGCCGCCGGGCCTTGTCCCGTTCTGCAGGTCAAGACCACGGAGAAGGAAGGTTACAACGCCCTGCAGGTCGGCTTCGACGCCGTGCCCGAGCGCAAGCTCACCAAGCCGGCCAAGGGCCATCAGGCCAAAGCCGACAAGGGCTTCTACCGCCTTTTGAAGGAATTCCCCCTCGACGCCGTTGACGGCTACGAGGTCGGCCAGGACATCACCGTCTCCATCTTCGCCCGCGGCGAGAAGGTGAAGGTGACCGGCACCTCCAAGGGCAAGGGCTTCCAGGGCGTCATGAAGCGCTACAACTTCAAGGGCCTGAAGGCCAGCCACGGCGCGGAGAAGGTCCATCGCTCCGCCGGTTCCATCGGCACCAACACCGAGCCTTCGCGCGTGTTCAAGGGCAAGAAGATGGCCGGCCATATGGGAGACGAACGCGTCACCCTGCCCGCCGTCGAGATCGTTGATGTCCGCCCCGAGGAGAACCTCATTGTGGTTAAGGGCCAGGTGCCCGGCGGCAAAAACGGCGTGGTCATGATCCGCAAGGCCGGCTAGGAAGGGAAGTACACATGGCAACCGTTACCGTGTTCGATCAACTGAAGAAGGAAGTGGGAAGCCTCGACTTGGCCCCGGAGGTCTACGAGGTGGAGGTCCGTCCCGAGATTCTTCATCTCGTGGTTCGGGCTCAGCTGGCCGCCAAGCGTGCCGGCACCCACAGCGTCAAAACCCGCGCGTATGTTTCTGGCGGCGGCAAGAAGCCCTGGAAGCAGAAGGGAACCGGTCATGCGCGTTCCGGCTCCAACCGCAGCCCCGTGTGGCGCGGTGGCGCGGTCATCTTTGGACCCCAGCCCCGCAGCTATGAGTTCAAGGTGAACCGCAAAGTGCGCCGCTTGGCCCTGAAGATGGCCCTGTCCTCCCGCCTCGCCGAGGAGAACCTGATGGTCCTCAAGGGCATTGATATGCCCGAGATCAAAACCAAGAAGTTCGCCGAGGTGGCCAAGGGGCTCGGTCTGGAAAAGGCCTTGATTGTTTTCCAGGAAGCGGATAAAAATTTGCTTCTTTCGGCGCGCAATCTCCCCGGTATCAAGCTGCTTGCTGCGGACAAGCTCAACGTATACGACGTTCTGCTGTACCCCAAGCTGGTGATGCTGGAGAGTGCGGCCGTTTCCGTTCAGGAGAGGTTGAAGTAGTATGGACTACACCAAAATCATCATCCGCCCCGTCATCACGGAGAAGGCCAACCTCGCCAAGGAAAACCTGAATCAGGTTTCCTTCATTGTTGCTCCCATGAGCAACAAAATCGAGGTCAAGCGCGCCGTGGAGGCCGCTTTCGGCGTCCATGTCGAGGCTGTAAATATCGTCCGCAGGCGTCCTTCGCGCCGGCTGCGCCACAGCCGCGTTGTCGGCAAGGTCGCTGGCTACAAGAAGGCCTTCGTCACCCTGGCCGAGGGCGACAAAATCGAGTTCTTCGAGGGGGTCTAAGCGATGGCCATCCGTAAGGTTAAACCCACTTCGGCTGGACGCCGCTTCCAGACCATCCCCGTTTTCGAGGAGATCACCCGAAGCGCCTCCGAGCCGAGTCTGACCGTCGGTCTGACCAAAAAGTCCGGCCGCAACCACTTCGGTCGCGTGACGTCCCGTCGCCGTGGCGGCGGGCACAAGCGTTCGTACCGCATTATCGATTTCCGCCGTGACAAGGCTGGCGTCCCGGCCAAGGTCGCGTTCGTCGAGTACGATCCAAACCGCAGCGCCCGCATTGCGCTGCTGCACTACGCCGATGGCGAGAAACGCTACATCCTGGCGCCTCTTGGCATGAACGTCGGCGATACGATCCTGTCTGGCGACACTGCGGACATCAAGCCCGGCAACGCGCTGGCCCTGTCCCGCATTCCCGTGGGCACGGTCATTCACAATGTCGAGCTGCATCCCGGCCGTGGCGGTCAGTTCTGCCGCGCTGCCGGCACCTACGCCCAGCTGGTGGCCAAGGAGGGCGCTTACGCCCTGCTGCGCCTGCCTTCCGGCGAAGTGCGCAAGGTTCTCTCCCACTGCATGGCCACCATTGGCCAGGTGGGCAACATCCAGCACGAGAAGATCTCCCTGGGCAAGGCCGGTCGCGCCCGTTGGAAGGGGCGTCGCCCCGAAGTCCGCGGCGTGGCCATGAACCCGGTGGACCATCCGCTCGGTGGCGGCGAGGGCAAGAGTTCGGGCGGCCGGCATCCCGTTTCCCCGTGGGGTATGCCGAGCAAGGGTTTCAAGACCCGCAAGCCGACCAAGCCGTCCTCGAAGCTCATCGTCAAGCGCCGCGGGCAGAAGTAGGAGTCGAATATGGCCAGATCTATCAAGAAAGGTCCCTTCGTCGACGGTCATCTTCAGAAGAAGGTCGAAGTCGCCAGCGAGAACAAGGACCGTCGCGTCATCAAAACCTGGTCCCGCCGCTCCACGGTGGTTCCCGAAATGGTCGGCCTTACTTTCGCCGTCCACAATGGCCGCAAGTTCATCCCCGTGTTCGTCACCGAGAACATGGTCGGGCACAAATTGGGCGAATTTTCGCCCACCCGCACCTTCTTCGGTCACGCCTCGGACAAGAAAGTCAAGGGCAAGTAGGGAGTTCACCGATGGAAGCCAAAGCTATCGCCAAGTATCTGCGCGTTTCGCCGCGTAAGGTGCGCATCGTGGCGGAGAACATCAAGGGCAAGCCCGTTGAGGATGCGCTGAATATCCTGAAGTTCACGCCCAAGAAATCGGCCAAGCTCATCAGCAAGGTGCTGTACTCCGCCATCGCCAACGCCGGCCAGGTGCCGGGCTGCGATGTGGACGCCCTCGTGGTTGGAAACGTCATGGTCAATGAAGGCCCCATGTGGAAGCGCATTATGCCGCGCGCCATGGGCCGCGCTTACCGGATCCATAAGCGCACCAGCCACATAACCGTCATAGTGAAGGAAAAGTAGGGGGGCGCCATGGGTCAGAAAGTCAATCCGATCGGGTTCCGCCTGGGCTACAATAAGAACTGGCTTTCCCGCTGGTTCAGCAAGAAGGAGTATCCCGCCTTCGTGCTCCAGGACGACCAGCTGCGGAAGTATGTGAAACGGAAGCTCTATCACGCCGGTCTCGCCAAGATCGAGATCGAGCGCGCCGGCGGCAAGGTGCGCCTTGTGCTCCACACCGCCCGCCCGGGTATTGTCATCGGCCGCAAGGGCGCCGAGATCGAAAAGCTGCGCGAGGATCTGAAAAAGCAGTTCGGATGCGATATCGCGCTCGAAGTGAGCGAGATTCGTCGTCCCGAGGTTGAGGCTCAGCTCGTGGCCGAGAGCATCGCCACCCAGTTGGAGCGTCGCGTGGCTTTCCGCCGCGCCATGAAGCGCACCGTGGCCCTCTCCCGCAAGTTCGGCGCCGAGGGCATCAAGGTCGCTTGCGCCGGCCGTTTGGCTGGTGCCGAGATCGCCCGCTCCGAGTGGTACCGCGACGGTCGCGTGCCCCTGCACACGCTGCGCGCCGATATCGACTACGGCTACGCCATCGCCAAAACCACCTATGGCGTCATCGGCGTCCGCGTGTGGATCTTCAAGGGTGAGATTCTTGACGAGGTAGGTACTAAATAATGCTCGCGCCAAAGAAGCTGAAATACCGCAAGAAGCAGAAGGGCCGGATCAAGGGGCCTGCCGTCAAGGGCAGCACTATTGCCTTCGGCGATGTGGCTCTGAAGACGCTTGAGCCCTTCAAGATCTCCAGCCAGCAGATCGAGGCCGCCCGTATCGCCATCATGCGCCACATCAAGCGTGGTGGTAAGGTTTGGATCCGCCTGTTCCCGGATTATCCGGTGACCAAAAAGCCCGCTGAAACCCGCATGGGTTCCGGCAAGGGCGCGCCCGATGGTTGGGCCGCTCCGGTCCGCGCCGGCCGCATCCTTTACGAAGTGAAGGGCGTCGATCTCGACGTGGCCAAGACCGCGCTGACCCGCGCCGCTCACAAGCTGCCCGTGAAGACGGTCATCATCGTGAAAGAGGAGGTCGAGTAATGAACGTGAAAGACCTCCGCGCCCTTGAGGCCGCCGAGCTGTCCGGCAAGTTGGCCGAGTTCCGCAAGGAGCTCTTTAACCTGCGCTTCCAGCACGCCACTGGCCAGCTGGAGAACACCCAGCGCATCCCTGCGGTCAAGAAAGTCATCGCGCGTATTTTGACCATTCAGCGTCAGCGCGAACTGGGAGCATAAGGCAATGGCTGAAAACACTCACGAGAGCAACCGGCGCTTGCTGACCGGCATTGTGGTGAGCGACAAGGGCGACAAGACCATCGTTGTCAGCGTCGATACCCTGGTCAAGCATCCGCTGTTCAAAAAGTACATTCGTCGCCGTAAGAAGTTCATGGCCCATGATCCCAACAACGACTGTGGCATCGGCGATACCGTGACCATCATCGAGCATCGCCCCCTGAGCGCCCGGAAGCGTTGGCATTTGTCGAAAATCGTTGAGAAAGCGGTGTAGGTGCTGCCATGATCCAGAGTGAAACCAATCTCGATGTCGCCGACAACTCCGGCGCCAAGCTGGTGTCCTGCATCAAGGTGCTGGGCGGCAGTAAGCGCCGCTACGCCTCGGTGGGCGACATCATCGTCGTGGCCGTGAAAGACGCCATTCCTCACTCCAAGGTGAAGAAGGGCGCTGTGCTCAAGGCGGTCGTTGTGCGCACCACCAAGGAAGTGGGCCGTCCCGATGGCTCGTATATCCGGTTCGACAACAATTCCGCCGTTCTTCTGAGTGGGGGCAACGAGCCCCTGGGAACCCGTATCTTCGGACCCGTGGCTCGCGAGCTGCGCCAGAAGAATTTCATGAAGATCGTCTCCCTGGCCCCGGAAGTTCTGTAACTGCCGGTATTGGGAGCAAAGGACAGCATCATGAACTGCAAAATCCGCAAAGACGATAAGGTGATGATCCTTGCCGGCAAGGACAAAGGCAAGATCGGCAAGGTGCTCAAGATTCTTCGCAAGAAGGACCGCATCCTGATCGAGGGCGCCAATAAGGTCAGCCGGCACACCAAGGCGAACCCGTACGCCAATCAGCCTGGCGGGATCATTGAGAAGGAAGCCCCGATCCACATTTCAAATGTGGCCGTGGTCTGCAACGCCTGCGCCAAGCCCACCCGCGTCGGTTACCGGGTGAACGAGGAAGGCAAGAAAGTTCGCTTCTGCAAGAAGTGCAACGAAACCCTCCAATAGGTGCGCGCCATGACACGGCTTGAAAAAGTATACAATGACAAGGTCCGCGCCGAACTGAAGAAGGAGTTCGGCTACCACAGCTCCATGGAGATCCCTCGTATGGCGAAGATCTCCTTGAATATCGGTCTGGGTGAGGCCAGCCAGAACGCCAAGCTCATTGACGAGGCTGTTGTGGAGCTGACCAAGATCGCCGGCCAGAAGGCTGTGGTCACCCGCGCCAAGAAGTCCATTGCTGCGTTCAAGCTGCGCGAAGGCCAGCCGGTGGGCTGCCGCGTCACCCTGCGCGGCGAGCGCATGTGGGACTTTTACGACAAGCTGGTCACCTTCGCCCTGCCGCGCGTCCGCGACTTCCGCGGCGTCCCCGATCGCGGCTTCGACGGCCGTGGCAACTTTACCATGGGCGTCAAGGAACACACGATCTTCTTCGAACTTGAGATCGACAAGGTGGAGAAAGTCAAGGGAATGAATATCACCATTTCCACCACCGCGAAGACGGACAAGGAAGGCAAGCTTTTGCTCGACCTCCTTGGCATGCCGTTCAAAAAATAGGAGGAAACCGGTTTGGCCAGGACGTGTCTCAGGGTGAAAGCCCGTCGCAAGCCGAAGTTCAAGGTCCGGGCATACAATCGTTGCCCCATCTGCGGACGTTCCAGGGCGTTCTTGCGCAAGTACGGTGTCTGCCGCATTTGCTTCCGCAACAAGTCCCTGGCTGGCGAACTCCCCGGCGTGCGCAAAGCCAGCTGGTAAGTCCAAGGAGAACTGACAATGTCTGTTGTTGATCCTATCGCTGACATGCTCACGCGCATCCGCAACGCTCATGGCGCTTTTCATCAGACCGTGGCCATGCCCGACTCCAAGATGAAAGCCGCCATCGCCGAGATCCTCAAGAACGAGGGGTACATCGACGGCTCCGCCAGTGCGGAGGGCACCCTTACGCTGACGCTCAAGTACGCCGATGGCAAATCCGCCATCTGCGGTCTGAAGAAGATCAGCACTCCGGGACGCCGCGTGTACGTGAGTGTCAAGGATATCCCTCAGGTTCAGAATGGCTTGGGGATCTGCATTCTATCCACCTCCCGCGGAGTGGTCGCGGGTGGCCAGGCTGTCGCCGACAAGATCGGCGGCGAGCTTCTGTGCGAAATCTGGTAAACGAGGTTCATCATGTCTCGAATCGGGAAAAAACCTGTTCCCATCCCTGCCGGGGTGGAGGTGAAAGTCGGCGCTGAAGCCGTGCAGATCAAGGGGCCCAAAGGCACCTTGTCCACCCCCGTGCATCCGAGCGTCACCTATGAGGTTGAAGGCTCGCATGTTACGGTCAATCGCGTTGACGACACCCGTCTGGCTCGCAGCCAGCACGGTTTGCGTCGCACCCTTCTCGCCAACTGCATCGAAGGCGTGACCAAGGGCTACAGCAAGTCGCTCGAAGTCATCGGCGTCGGTTACAAGGTCGCCGTGCAGGGCAAGAAGGTGGTGCTTACCGTCGGCTTTTCCCATCCGGTTGAGTTTCCTCTGCCGCAGGGCATCGACGCCGCGGTCGACGGTAACAAGCTGAATTTGTCTGGCATCGACAAGCAGCTTTTGGGCGAAGTGGCCGCGCAGATCCGTCGCGTGCGCCCGCCCGAGCCGTATAAGGGCAAGGGCATCAAGTACGCTGATGAACACATCAGGCGCAAGGCCGGCAAGTCCGGTTCTAAAAAATAGCGGAGTGCGGCTATGAAGATGACCAAAGAACAAGCGCGGGCTCGCAGGAAGCTGCGCATCCGCAAGAAGGTGAACGGCACCGAGTCGAAGCCTCGGCTGGTGGTGTTCCGTTCGAACCTGCACATTTACGCCCAGCTCGTGGACGACGAGACCGGCGTGACCTTGGCGAGTTCCTCGACGCTTTCCCTGACCCGAGGCGGCCAGGCCGCCCGGGCGAATCGCGAAGGCGCTGCCAGCGTTGGCAAGGACATCGCCGAGAAGGCCAAGGCCAAGAACATTGAGGCCGTGGTCTTCGACCGCAACGGCTACATCTACCACGGCCGAATCCAGGCCCTTGCCGACGGCGCCCGTGAGGGCGGCCTCAAATTCTAGGGTGGGTTGACATGGAACAGAACGATTCCGGCTTCATTGAAAAAATTGTGTACCTGAACCGCGTTGCGAAGGTCGTCAAGGGCGGCCGCCGGTTCAGCTTCAGCTGTCTCGTTGTCGTCGGCGACGGCCAGGGCAAGGTCGGTTTCGGCCTTGGCAAGGCCAATGAGGTTCCCGAGGCCATCCGCAAGGCCACCGATCGCGCCCGCAAGGACATGATCGTGGTGCCCGTCCTCGACGGTACCCTGCCTTATGAGGTCATGGGCCGCTTCGGTGCCGGCCACGTCATGCTCCGGCCGGCCAGCCGTGGTACCGGCATCATCGCCGGCGGCCCGGTGCGCGCCGTCATGGAGGCCTTGGGCATCAATGACATCCTGACCAAGGCCATCGGCACGACCAATCCGCACAACGTGCTGCGTGCGACCATGTGCGGCTTGGCTTCCTTGCGTAGCGCCGAGTCCGTTTCCGGCGTGCGTGGTAAGACCCTGTCCACCCCCAGGAAATAGCCCTGCGCTGGGTTAATACGAGGTTCGACGTGATTACCGTGAAACTCTCTCGCAGCCGCATCGGTTGTTCGCCCGAACAGCGCAAGACGCTGGATTCCCTGGGCCTCAAGCGCATCCGGCAGGAAAAAACGTTTGAGGATGTCCCGTCCGTCACGGGCATGATCGAGAAAGTGAAGCACCTGATTGAGGTGACCAAGTCATGAGACTGCACGAATTGTATCCCTTCCCGGAAGAGTACGCCCAGCGCAAGCGCGTTGGTCGTGGTCCCGGTTCCGGTTCCGGCTGCACCTCCGGACGTGGCAACAAAGGTCAGAACTCCCGCTCCGGCGGCAATCGTCCGGCTTGGTTCGAGGGCGGCCAGATGCCGCTTGCGCGCCGTCTGCCGAAGCGCGGCTTCAAGAACGTGCACCGTGTCGAGTACATCGCCATCAACCTCGACCATCTGCTTGCCGCCTTCCCCGGCGTCGAGGAGATCACCCTCGAGGCCATCTATGAGCGAGGCCTGTGCAAGGCTGGCGCGCCGGTGAAGATCCTCTCCCGTGGCGAGATTTCCGCAAAGGTCAGTGTCGAGGCCCATCGCTTCAGCGCTGCCGCTGCGGACAAGATCGTCAAGGCCGGCGGATCCGCCAAGGCTCTGGAAGGTTAGCAGCTGTGGCGCTCTCCGGTGTTGAAAACCTCGCCCGTCTGCCCGAGCTGAAGAAGAAGCTTCTTTGGACGTTTGTTCTTCTGGCGGTGTACCGCGTCGGGATCCATATCCCGGTGCCGGGCGTGGACAGCCACGCGCTTACGGAGTTTTTCAACAGTGCCTCGAACACTTTGTTCGGCCTGTTCGACATGTTCTCCGGCGGCGGTTTGAAGAAGCTGTCCATTTTCGCACTGGGCATCATGCCGTACATCTCGTCTTCCATCATCCTTCAGCTCTTGACCGTCGTGAGCCCTGAACTCAAACGGCTGAGCAAGGATGAGGGAGCCGAGGGTCGCAAGAAGATCACGCAGTACACGCGGTACGGCACGGTCATCATCACCTGCATCCAGGGCCTCGGCGTCGCCGTGGGCCTGGAAAGCATGTCCAGCCCCACCGGGCAGTCTTTGGTGCTGCTTTCGGGCTGGAGTTTCCGCTTGGTGACCATGATCACCCTGACCGCAGGCACTGTTTTCCTCATGTGGCTCGGCGAGCAGATGACGAAAAAGGGTATTGGCAACGGCATCTCCATGATCATCTTCGCTGGTATCGTGGCCGGGTTGCCGTCGGCTTTGTCCAATACGTTCCGGTTGGTGAGCGCTGGTGAACTCTCGCTCATCATTCTGTTCCTGATTCTGGTTGTGATGGGCGCTGTGCTGGCGTTCATCGTCTTCGTCGAGCGTGGCCAGCGCCGCATTCCCATCCACTACGCGAAAAGAATGCTCGGTCGTCGGATGGTTGGCGGCCAGACTACGCATCTGCCCCTGCGCATCAATGTGGCGGGCGTCATTCCTCCCATCTTCGCCTCGAGCATCCTGCTGTTCCCGGCGACCTTGGCCAACTTCTCCAGCGTTGAATGGCTGAAGAAAATCTCCGGTTACATGACGCCCTCGTCCATCATCTATAACATTGCTTACATCGCCTTGATTCTGTTCTTCGCGTACTTCTACACGGCGATCCTTTTCGATCCCAAGAGCATCTCGGAGAACATTCAGAAGCAGGGCGGCTTTATTCCCGGCATCCGGCCGGGCGCCAAGACAAGGGAATACATTGATCACGTGCTTTCCCGCATCACGCTGTGGGGTGCGCTGTACATGTCGGTCATCTGCGTACTGCCGATGATCCTCATCAGTCAGTTCAACATTCCCTTTTACTTCGGCGGCACGAGCTTGCTCATCGTTGTCGGCGTCTCCATGGACTTCATGGGCAAGATTGAGTCCTACCTCATCTCTCGTCAATACGAGGGACTCATGGGCGGCGGCAAGGCCCGCGTCAAGGGTAGGCAGTAGACGTGAAAAAGACTCGGGGCATCTTTCTCAAGAACGAGAAGGAGCTCGGCTTCATGCGCGAGGCCGGCAGGATGGTTTCGCGTATCCTTGACGCCATTGGCGATGCCGTGAAGCCCGGCGTGACGACGATGCTCTTTGAACAGATCGCACGCAGGATGTGTGAGGAATACCAGGTCAAACCATCATTCCTTGGTTACCTAGGCTTTCCGTATGCCACCTGCTGCTCCGTGAACGAGGTCATTGTGCATGGATTCCCCAACGCCGAGCGTCAGCTCAAGGAGGGGGATGTTGTGAGCGTTGACATGGGCGTGATTTACCAGGGGTTTCATGGCGATTCCGCGCGTACCTTCGCCGTTGGCGAGGTGAGCCCGGAGACGAAGCGGCTTCTGGATGTGACGCGCGAGTCCCTGGATCTCGGTATTGCCCAGGTGCATAACGGGGCTAACCTGTATGACGTCTCCGCCGCGATTCAGAAGCATTGTGAGGATGCCGGCTTCGGCATCGTCCGGCGTTTTGTCGGACACGGCGTGGGCGTGAAGCTGCACGAAAAACCGGAGATTCCGAATTTCGTGCCGCGTGGGCTGTCCGGCGTGCCCCTCAAGACAGGCATGTGCCTTGCCATTGAGCCCATGGTCACACTGGGAAGCTATGATGTGGATATTCTGGAGGACGGCTGGACGGCGGTGACCAAAGACCGGAAACTGGCGGCGCACTTCGAGCATTCGGTTGCGGTGACGGTTGACGGAGCGGTCATTCTGACCAGCAGTGATTAAAAAGTGCTTGCCTTCTGTGGGCAACGCATATATTTTCCTCCGTCTCTAGATTGTGCGTAAACGCCGGGCCTTCAAGCCTGGCATAGACTCACGGCCGGGGCCTTCTCCCAAGGCGGCTGCCGGCGAAGTGGAGTAGGGCATGAAAGTTCGGCCTTCTGTCAAGAAGATGTGTCCCAAGTGCAAAATCATCCGTCGGCGCGGCGTTTTGCGGGTTATCTGCGAGGATCCCCGGCACAAGCAGCGCCAGGGTTAATCAGAGAGAGGTACGAGAGTGGCTCGCATTGCTGGCGTTGACCTGCCAAAAAACAAGCGGCTGGATATTGCGCTGACGTACATCTACGGCATCGGCCGCACGACAGCGCTTTCGATCCTCGACACCGTCGGGATCGACTGGACCAAGAACACTGACTCTCTCTCCAATGAGGAAGTTAACCTCATTCGTGTGGAGATCGAAGCCAACCACAAGGTGGAAGGTGACCTGCGCCGTGAAGTGACGCAGAACATCAAGCGCCTTATGGATATCGGCAGCTACCGTGGCCTGCGCCATCGCAAGGGGCTTCCCGTCCGCGGTCAGCGTAGTCACACCAAT
Organism: Desulfocurvus sp.; assembly: GCA_020692325.1. GTDB lineage: Bacteria > Desulfobacterota > Desulfovibrionia > Desulfovibrionales > Desulfovibrionaceae > Humidesulfovibrio. The sequence goes on along the minus strand of JAIMKR010000001.1, from coordinate 379,854 downwards.
GCGCGCACCCGCAAGGGACCGCGCCGCACCGTGATGGGCAAGAAGAAGGCTCCCGCCAAGTAGGCGGTGAGGGCCCTGTAACTACCGGAATCGACCCGCGGACGCCATGAGCGATCATGGTGTCCGTGCGCTTCCGTAAGAAGCATACGATCGCCTGCGGGCGAAGCGAGGACAGACATGGCTAAACCCCGTCGCACTGGGAAGAAGAAAGAGAAGAAAAGCGTTCCCGTGGGTCTCGCCCACGTGCACGCCAGCTTCAACAACACCATCATCAGCTTCACCGACCTGAAGGGCAACGTGGTCAGCTGGGCCAGCGCCGGCGCTTCCTTCAAGGGCTCCCGCAAGAGCACCCCGTTCGCCGCGCAGATCGCGGCGGAGAGCGCCGCCCGCAAGGCCCAGGACTCCAGCATGCGGCTGGTTGGCATTTTCGTCAAGGGCCCCGGCTCTGGGCGTGAGGCCGCCATGCGCGCCATCAACAACGTGGGCTTCAAGGTCAGCTTCATTCGCGACGTGACCCCTATTCCGCACAACGGCTGCCGGCCTCCCAAGCGCCGTCGCGTTTAAGCCCAAGGAGGAACCAACTTGGCTCGTTACACTGAAGCGAAATGCCGCCTCTGCCGCCGTGAAGGCGAGAAGCTCTTCCTCAAGGGCGATCGTTGCTTCACGGACAAATGCGCCTATGAGCGTCGTCCTTACGCCCCCGGTTTCGCCGGCAAGCTCCGCAAGAAGCTTACCGACTACGCCGTGCAGCTGCGTGAGAAGCAGCGCGTGCGCCGCATGTACGGCATTCTCGAAGGACAGTTCCATAACTACTTCGTCCGCGCCGAGGCCCAGAAGGGCGTCACCGGCGCCAACCTGCTCATTCTGCTTGAACGCCGCCTCGACAATGTGGTTTATCGCCTTGGTTTCGCCAATTCGCGCGACCAGGCCCGCCAGCTTGTCCGGCACGGCCTCTTCACGCTGAATGGCCGCAAGGTCAGCATTCCGTCTCTGCTCGTTCGCTCCGACGATGTCGTCGAGGTGCGCGAGAAGAGCCGCAAGGTTCCCGTCATCAGCGAGGCTCAGGAGGTCGTCGCCCGTCGTGGTTGTCCCTCCTGGCTCGAAAGCGACGGCGCCGCCTTCAAGGGTGTCGTGAAGGCCATGCCGAGCCGCGAGGATATCCAGGTTCCGATCAACGAGCAGCTCATCGTCGAACTGTACTCCAAATAAGCAGGTATAGGCATGCTTATTCAAAACGGCGACAAGCTTATCAACACACGCAACTGGTCCGAGCTGGTGAGGCCGGAGCAGCTCGTGCGCGATCCCAAGTCCACGGACATGTACGGGAAATTCGTGTGCGAGCCCTTGGAGCGCGGTTTTGCCACCACCATTGGCAACGCGCTTCGGCGTGTGCTGCTTTCCTCGTTGCAGGGGGCGGCTATCGTCGCCGTCCGCATCGAGGGCGTGCAGCACGAGTTCACCACCGTCAAGGGCGTGCTCGAGGACGTCACCGAAGTCATCCTTAACCTGAAGCAGGTTCGCCTGGCCATGACCAGCGTCGAACCGCAAAAGCTCGTGCTCGAGGCCACCAAGAAGGGCCCCGTCACCGCCGCTAACATTAAAGAGAATCAGAACGTTCGCACCCTCAATCCTGAGCAGCTCATCTGCACCCTCTCCGAGGATCGCGAGCTGCGTATGGAGATCGAGGTGCGCATGGGCAAGGGCTTCGTGCCCAGCGATATGCACGAGGGACTCGAGGACGAGATCGGCCTCATCGCCATGGACTCCTGTTTTTCCCCCGTTCGCAAGGTCGCCTACATGGTCGAGCAGGCCCGCGTTGGTCAGATGACCAACTACGACCGGCTTCTGCTTGAGGTATGGACCGACGGCTCCCTCTCTCCCGAGGACGCCGTGGCCTACAGCGCAAAGATCCTCAAAGACCAGCTCTCGGTGTTCATCAACTTCGATGAGCAGTCCTCGGACAAGAAGAAGAGCGCCGACCTGGACATGGATCTGAACCCCAACCTGCTCAAGAGCATCGATGAGCTTGAGCTTTCCATACGCGCGACCAACTGCCTCAAGGCCGCCAACATCACCTACGTCGGCGAGCTTGTGCAGCGCACCGAGGCGGCGATGCTCAAGACCAAGAACTTCGGCCGCAAATCCCTGGATGAGATCCGTCGCGTTCTGGAGAGCATGGACCTGCGCTTTGGCATGACCGACGAGGTCGTTGAGAAGAAATTCCAGGAACTGCTCAAGAGGAAAGAAAGAAATGAGGCATAACAAGTCCGGGCGCAAGCTCAACCGCAACAGCTCCCATCGCAGCGCCATGTTCAAGAACATGGCCCGCGCCGTGTTCACCTTTGAGACCATTCGCACCACCGAGGCCAAGGCCAAGGAACTGCGCAGCGTCGTGGACGGCCTCATTACTCTGGCCCTCAAGAACGACCTTCCCGCCCGCCGTCAGGCCTACAAGGTTCTCGGCAACCACAAGCTGGTCAAGCATCTGTTCGACGAAGTCGGCCCGCGTTTCACCGGTGGCAACGGCGGCTACACCCGCATCGTCAAGCTTTCTCAGCCTCGCGTGGGCGATAGCGCCCCCATGGTTATCTTCGAGCTGACCAAGCTGGCCGAGAAGAAGGTCGAGGAGAAGGCTCCCGCCGCCCCCGCGACCGAGGACAAGGCCGAGGCCAAGCCCGCCGAGTAACGCTTTGCGATCCCCAAAAGAAAAGGACGGATATCCGTCCTTTTTTTTTGCTTGCGATATAGGGAATCATAATGCTATTCTGCTATGCTCCCGGAGGTGGTAAATGGATTTTCGTAAACTTGAGGCCTTTTGCAAGGTTTATGAACTGAAAAGTTTTTCCAAAGCCGGACTTGAACTCCAGCTTTCCCAGCCGACCATTAGCGCTCACGTGGCGAATTTGGAAGACGAACTCGGCGTGCCCCTTTTCGACCGTCTGGGACGCACCGTCCTGCCTACCCAGGCCGGCGAGGTGCTCTACCGGGGTGCGCGGCAGGTGTTCCAGCAGGTTGGACGTATCAATTCCGAGATCGGCCTCCTGCGCGACATGGTTGTGGGTGATTTGCTGCTTGGCGGCAGCACCATCCCGGCCAACTATATTTTGCCCCGGCTGCTGCAGAGTTTCTTGGCGCTGTATCCCAGCCTGCGCGTGCATATGACCATCGGCGACACCGACGCCATCATCCGGCAGGTGGGCCAGGGGCGTCTGGAGCTGGGCATCGTGGGGTCACAGCCGGAGCAGCAGGGCATCGCCGCCTATCCGTTGCAGCGCGACGAGTTGGTGCTTGTCTGCGCCCCATCCGTCCGCGTTGGTCGGCCAGAGCCCAAGGATCTTCGTGATCTGCGGCCCTGGCCCTGGATCCTTCGGGAGCGCGGATCGGGAACGCGACGCGCCATGGAGGCTGTGCTGAAAGGGGTGGGCATCGCCATCGGCGACCTCACCGTGAGCCTCTGGGTGGAAAGCACCGAGGCGGCCATCCAGTGTGCGCGCGCCGGCCTTGGTTTGAGTGTGGTTTCGCGCTTGGCCGCGCAGCCGTACCTTGACCGCGGCGAGCTCGTTTGTCTGGATATCATGCCCCAACGAATGGAGCGTTCGTTCTACCTCATCCAGCGCCAGGGCCGGGAGCTGCTTCCTGCCGCCAGCCTGTTCATCGAGCACGTGCGCAATTCCAGCAAGGCCTAACGTTCACAGGGGCAGAAAAGCCAGCTCCGGCGGGGCCGGGATTACCCCGGCCTCGGCCAGACGCTCGTAGAAGAGCCGCAACCCGTCCAATTCCTCCAGCCCCAGATCGTACACCAGACCATCGAAGTACGAGCGCATTTCCGCCTCGTTCAGGATACTGCCGCGCGCTGCCTCACGGCTAACGAGGTCCAGGTGGGTCTGCCCCCATTTCTTCGCTTCGACGAGCAGGCGCGCGCCGGCCTTGACCTCTTCGCGCCGGGCGCAAGCCGCCTCACGGCTGGCGATCCACAGACCGAAGATGAACGGCTTGCCCGTCCACTGCCGCCAGGCCTCGCCCAGGTCCATGCGGTGCGGATAGTCCGGGTGGCGGCGCAGGTTGAGCGCCTCGTCGCCGATGCATAGGATGGCCGGCGGGCGCTCGCCGGAGGCGAGCAGGGCCGTGGCGTCGCCCGTTTTGTAAACGGGTTTGACCCCCACGTGCTGGCGCAGAATGAGGTCCACCAGCGTGGCGGAAGTATGCGACTGCGCGCTCACCAGCACGGTCTGACCGTCCAGATCCTCCGGTCTGGTGCGGCAGATGAGCAGCACGCTCTGCACCGGTCCGCAGCTGCCGATGGCCAGGTCGGGCAGGATGAGGTACTTCTCCGGGTGCCGGCCGTATTCCACGCTGGAGCACCCGGAGATGTCCAGCTTGCCCTGGTTCATGAGCACGTTGAGCTCCGCCGGCGGACCGGAGACGAGTTCGAAATCGCCGCCGTGCAGGATGCCCTGCTCCAGCGGGTAGTGCAGAGGCAAGACGTTCAGATAGCCGATGCGTCCCAAACGCAGGGGGGGGCGCTGCTTGGTGCGCGGATTCATGGGACCGCTCCTATGCTTCGTGTTGTGGGAGAAGGGTGTAGTCCATGCGCCGCTGCCGGGGGATGAAGCCGGCGGCGCGCACGAGGGCGTCGATTTCCTCGCGGGTGAGGCGGAAGGTGACGCCGGCGGCGCGCACCACGTTCTCCTCGATCATGGTGGAGCCGAAGTCGTTGCCTCCGAAGAACAGCGCCAGTTGGGCGATCTTCGGCCCCATGGTCACCCACGAGACTTGCAGGTTGTCCACATTGTCCAGCACAAGCCGGGCCGTGGCCAGCAGGCGTAAATACTCCACGCTGGTGAGCTTGCGCGCCCGGATGGCCGTGTTCTCCGGCTGGAAAGTCCAGGGGATGAAGGCCGTGAAGCCATGCGTCCTGTCCTGGCTCTCGCGCACGGCGAAGAGATGCGTCAGGCGGTCGTCGGGCGCCTCCTCGTGGCCGAACATCATGGTCGCGGTGGTGCGCATGCCCTGGGCGTGGGCCTCCTCCATCACCGCAAGCCACTGGCCGGCCGGGCACTTGTTGGGCGAGACCCTGGAGCGCACGGCGTCCACCAGAATCTCCGCGCCGCCGCCGGGAATGGAGTCCAGGCCGGCCGCGCGCAGCCGCCGGATGACCTCGGCCACGGGCAGCCCGCTGATCTTGGAGAAATGCACGATCTCCGGCGGGGAGAAGGCGTGGATGTGGATGGGGTGGTTCTTCTTGATGTAGCGCAGCATGTCCTCGTACCATTCGAGCGGCAGATCGGGATGGTGCCCGCCCTGCATGAGGATCTGCGTGCCGCCCAGCGCGAGGGTTTCGTCGATCTTTTTGCCGATCTCCTCGAAGGGGAGCACGAATCCCTCGGGATCGCCCGGGCCGCGAAAGTAGGCGCAGAAGCGGCAGCCGCACACGCAGATGTTGCTGTAGTTGATGTTCCGGTCCACCACGTAGGTGACGATGGGATCGGGATGCTTGCGCAGGCGGACGCGGTGCGCGGCGTGGGCCAGGGCGTGCAGGTCGGCGTGGCGGTAAATGGCGCGGGCTGTGTCGAAGTCAAGGCGCGCGCCTTCCGACGCGGCGTCCAGCAGGCCGCGCATGGTGGCGGGGGAGGGCGCGTCGGTCCAAATCTTTTCCTGGGGCGCGGCCACGGGATTGTAGTTGGCGTCGCGCTCCACCGGGGTCAGCCCCATACCCCGGATCATGGCCTCCAGCTCGCTCTTGGCCAATCCCTGCTGGCTGGTGGCCCCCGCCATGTGCCCGATCTTCTCCTCCACCACGGTGCCGTCCAGATCGTCGGCCCCGAAGAACAGCGCGGCCTGCGCCTGCTTCACCGTCAGCATGACCCAGTAGGATTTGATGTGCGCGATGTTGTCCAGCATCAGCCGGCTGATGGCGATGGTGCGCAGCTCGTCCGCGCCGGTGAGTCCATGGGTCACCTTGATGGCGCTGTTCTCGGTCTGGAACGGCAGCGGCACGAAGCAGGAGAACCCCTCCCGTCCCATGGCCAGGGATTCGTCCTGGCGGCGGCGCAGCAGATCCAGATGCGTCAGGCGGTCGTCCGTGCTTTCCAGATGGCCGAACAGCATGGTGCAGTTGGTGATGATGCCCAGCTCATGGGCTTCGCCGTGGATGCGCAGCCACTCCTCCGCCGTCAGCTTTTTGGGGCAAATGCGTCGGCGCACCGAGGGCTCGAAGATCTCCGCGCCGCCGCCGGGCATCATGGCCAGACCGGCGTTTTTCAGTGTTTGCAGCACGTCGCGGGTCGAGATGCCCTCCAGCTTGGCGAAGTGGGCGATCTCCACGGCCGTGAAGCATTTGAGCGTGGCCTCGGGCAGCATGGTCTTGACGCGGGTGAGCAGCTCCACGAAGTACGACAGGCGCAGGTCCGGGTGGCAGCCGCCCACGATGTGCACCTCGCGCGGGGGGAGCGGGGCGGTGCGCAGGCGTTCGAGCGCCTGTTCGATGCTCAGTTCGAAGCCGCCCTCCTGGCCTTTTTCGCGGTGGTAGGCGCAGAAGGCGCAACCGTTCACGCAGATGTTGGTGTAGTTGATGTGGCGGTTGACCACGTAGAAGGTGGCGTCGCCATGCAGGGCCAGACGGCGGTAGTGGGCCAGTTCGCCCACGGCGGTCACGTCCGGGCAGGCGAAGAGCTTGCGGCCGTCATCAATGCTCAGGCGCTCGCCGGTCCGCACCTTTTCGGCCACGTCAAGCAGGCCCAGGGCCTCGTAACGTTGGGGATCAAGCGTGATCTGCTGCATGATCGGGGTCTCCTTCGGGCTTCGGGACCGCGAGGCCCCGGCAGATGAGGTCCGCCAGGGCGATGAGCGCCCGCCGGCGGGTGGGGTCGTCGTCCGACGCGAGGCCGAGGCCTGCGTCGAGCAGGGAACAATCCTGGGCGGTCAGCGCCCGGTCCAGCATGGTTTCGATGAGGAAGGCTGCGGCGGCGGGGTCCACGTCCGGGCGCGCCTCGCCGCGCGCCTGGCCGCCTTCCACCAGTTCGCGGAAGTAGCCCAGGGCCTCCTCGCGCACCTTTTTCAACAACGTCTCGCGCAGGGGAAAGTCGTCCTGACTCGTCATGCGCCGGTACACGCTCCAGATGAGCGGGTGCGCGCGTGTGAAGTCCGCGCCGGCCAGGAACACTTGGCGCAGGCGTTCGGGAAAAGGCTCGCCGCCGCCCGAGTCGCGGATGGCCTTGAGCGGGGCTTTCAACTCGTCCAGCGCCAGGGAGAATAGGCGGCGGAACAGCCCCTCCTTGCTGCCGAAGTATTGGAACAGCGACCCCTTGGCGATGCCCAGCCGCGCGACGATGCGGTTCATGCTGGCCTGGTGGTAGCCGTGCTCGGCGAACTCGCGCAGGGATTCGTTCAGCACGCGGCCGCGTTTTTGCGGTTCCAGGTTGTCGAATGTCGATCGTTTGCCGTCCATGTGCTTGCCTCTCCTGCCTCGGCCGGGTATCGTGGCCGCCGGAATGACCGGGTGGTCATTCCTTTGTGACCGGGTGGTCATTTCCACTATGCCGCCGGCGTGAACGTGTCAACCACCCGCGTCGATCGACCGCATCGCAACCGTCGGAGGTCCCCATGCGCCTGTCCCTCGCCTACTCGCCGTGCCCGAACGACGCCTACATCTATCACGCCCTGGCCGCCGGGCTGGTGCACGTGCCGGGCGTGTCGTTCGATATCGCCCTGGCCGACGTGGAGCGTCTGAACGAGGCCGCCCTTTCCGGGCGACCGGACGTGTGCAAGGTCTCGGCCGCCACGGCGGGGCTCGTGCTCGACGACTATCTGGTCCTGTGCGCGGGCGGCGCGTTGGGGCGTGGCGTCGGTCCCATCCTCGTCACCCGCGACGCGCGCGATCTGGCCGACCTGGACGGGAGGCCCGTGGCCATCCCCGGCCGGCGCACCACCGCCGCCCTCATCTTCGGCCTGCTCTGCCGCGAGCACGGCGTGACCCCAAACATGGTCGAGCTGGTGTACGACGAGATCATGCCGGCCGTGAAAAGCCGCCACTGCGCCGCCGGGGTGGTCATCCACGAGGGACGCTTCACCTACGCCGAGCACGGCCTCGCCAAGCTCCTGGACCTCGGCGCGTGGTGGGAGACTGAGCGCGACATGCCCATCCCGCTGGGCAGCATCGTCATGCGCCGCAGCCTGGGGCGGGATCTCGCCCTCGCCGTCACCGAGGGTATCCGCCAAAGCCTGGATTACGCGCGCACTCATCCGGAGGCCGGCGCGCGATACATCCGCGAGCACGCGCAGGAACTTGATCCCCAGGTCATCGCCAAGCACATCGCCACCTTCGTCACCGACGCCAGCCGCGACATCGGCCCCGCCGGCGAGGCCGCGACCCTGGCCCTCATGACCGAGGCTCGCCGCGCCGAGGGGCTCGGCGACATGCCCGCCGACGTGTTCGCCTAAGCGCGATCCTCGTTTCCCTGGACCGGAGGCGGCTTCACATCGGGGGCACGTCCCCAGGCCTGACCGTTCATCTGCGTAGTTTTCGGTCCACGACCAATCCGTGACCGCATTCGCCATTCCCGATCATGTCCGCTATCCGTATCTATGTAATCCGAGACACTCTATTCACGCCCCAAAACGGAAGTGGACGCTGGTCCCCGCCGGTTCCGATCATTGCGGTCGTTTCCTCGTGTAAACACCTGCCGTGCGCAACCCATGGAATATGATTGACCATTTGGAACGCCTGCGGTGGGCGCGCCGATTTTTCCGCCTCGAGTGAAGATGTTTCCAGAAATACGTCATTTCTATATTGACTTAATTTTTTTTACTTGCGAATGTGAGACCGAAGCCTGGGCCTTCGTGTGTGGCGCTGGGGGTCCGGGACATCGGCCGCCAAGCCTTCGGGCGGCGGCCGGGGAGCGGCCGCTCCTGGCAGGGGTTTGATGAAGGGAATGGTTCCCCGCCGCGATCCGCAACCTTAACCGGAGGATCAACGCTATGGCAGACGAACTCGTGAACATGTCCGATCAGTTCAAGGGCTTGCCGATGAGCGACCTCATCGGCGGCCCGCTCAACGCGGCCTGCGAGGCTCAGGTGAAACTGGCCCAGGCCACGGCGGACTTCATCAAGGTCATCGGCTTCATGCCGCCGACCAACGACAAGGACCCCTACAGCGGGGCCACGCGGACGGCCGTCTTCCGCTTCAAGCGGCCGGTGGACAATCCCAAACCGAGCACGGATGGGACGAACGCCATCATGGAAGAGGAGGTCGAACTCAATGTGCCGCTCCTCGCCATCGTCAAGGTGCCCAACCTCAGCATCACCACCGTCGATGTGATCTTCGACATGGAGGTGAAGTCCTCCTTCTCCTCCAAGGAGTCCGAGGACAAGTCGGGCTCCTTCTCCGCCGACATGACCGTCGGCTGGAGCTTCCTGAAGGCCAAGGTGCATGTGCAGGGCTCCGTGGCCAGCCACAAGGAAAACACCCGCAGCTCCGACAACTCGGCCAAGTACCATGTGTCCGTGCATGCCGAGGACAAGGGCATGCCCGAGGGCCTGGCCCGTGTTCTGGACATCCTGCAGACCGCCTGCGCGCCCCGCTCCATCGGTCCCGCCGAGTCCGTGAAGGCGATCAGCGCTGGTGGAGGCACTGGCGGAGGCACTGGTGGAGGCACTGGTGGAGGCTCTGGCGACAACTAGGCTCGCGGGCCGACGCGGCCTGAGCGCGCCTTGAGACAATCCAATTGAAAGCGGCCCGGGGTTTCCCCGATCTCGGGCCGCAATCGAGGAAGCGATGTTTGATCTCACGGAAATCAAATATGTGAAGCGCATCACCGTGGGCAGCAATGATCCCAACCGGCTGCTTTCGCCGGAGGAGCTCGAAAAGGCCGCAGAGTTGCTGAACAAGTGCCTGACCTCGGTCCCCAGGGGCTGCATCATCGCCATCGAGAAAAGTTTCCTCGTGCTGCAGATGGGTGAGCATCAGGCCGTGCTGCAATGGATCGTCTATCACGTGGGTTTCCCGCGCAAACCGATGTGGCTCGAGGATGAATCCCGGAGGCAGTGATGGCGGCGGTGCGCTTCGATGATCTGCTCGCGGCGCTTCAATCGGAGCTGATAATCGCCCAGAATGTGCTGTGCCGGCGGGAAACGGCGGTTCGAGACGGCGGTCGGACGGAGGAGGGTGCCTCCCTCCCGTCCGGGGGCGGGTATGGCGCATGCTGGATCGCCTCCCTCGCCCTGTCTTTCGAGTGCGAAATGCGCCGGATGTTTCCGTTTCCGCTGGCGGGCGTGCGCGCCCTGGTCATCCGGGGGGACCGGGAGGACGCCCCCGGGCGCTGGCGCGCGGAACGGGCCGGGGACCTGTGGCGCGTGCGCATCGTTTTCGATGGGCGGGAGCGCGCGGCGGGCGAAGTCTGGCTGGATGATCGGCCGTTCGTCTCGGTGCCCGCGCGCGGGGACGGCCCGATGTTTCGCTCCGGGCGGAAGTCCGAAAGCGGTGGGGCGGACTGGACCGAGACGCATCCGCTTTTGTGGCGGCTATGCCGGTTGTTGTCGCGCGCCGCAGGGTTCGATGGATTCGTGCTCACACGGGAGCAGACCGCTTTGGCCCTGGCCATCGCGCGTTCGGTCCGGGTGGCCGCGCCCTCGGGGAATCCCCCAAACGCAACGGAATAACCAAGGAGAAAAGCGAGATGGCGACAGGTATCCGTCAGACGAAAAAGCGTTTCGGCGTGTTTCTCTTGGCTTTGTTCACCACCTTGGCGTTGATGAACGCCGGATGCCTAGCCCAGGCCGGGAGCGTGGCGGCGGCCGGCGGCGACATGCAGGGCGTGTGGGCCGGCGTCGCTTCCGGGTCCGGAAGCCGTGGCGCGGCCGTAACGCTCACCCTGCGGGGGGAGATCAGGAAAATCCTGTATCGCAGCCCCCTCAACTGCGCCGTCGCGTTCGAGCCGCCCGCAGCCCCCTCCGCGAACAGCTTTTCGGCCGGGGTTTACGAGACCAATGGCGGCCGGTGTGACGCCATGATCGACGGCCAGGTCGCCGTTCGCCTGGAAAGCGGGGGCGGCGTCTCCTACACGTTGACCAAAAGCGACGGCAAGGTTTGGGACCAGGGCGAGCTGAGGCGCGCGGACTAGCGGGAGCCTCACCCGACACGCGGAAAGGGCGGCTCCTCCCGGCCGCCCCCATGCGGCGTTCAGCCGCAAGCAAGGAGCGAACATGGCCAGCAACATTCCCCTGAATCATTTGATCGAGGCGATGGCGGGCGCGGTCATCGATGCGCAGGAGAGCATCGAACGGCAGCAGCTCTCAAGCCTGCGGCGGTACTTCGACGAGAACTGGCGGCCCAAAAGCCTCACGGTGCGCGTGCCTTCCATGCGCCCCGGCGCGCAGCCGGGCGAGGACGACATATACCGCGCCCCGCTGCTGCCGCTCATGCCGCCGAACCCGCTGCGCATCAAGGACGTGGAGATCACCTTCGACGCCGAATTGGGACAGTTGCAGGACGTTCCGAAGGATTCCGGCAAGGACAAGGAGAAGACCATCTCCATCGACACCGCCGGAAACCGCAAGGAGACGGGCTGCAGCGTGCATGTGGTGCTGCGGGTGGAAGGAGTGGAGGCGACCGAGGGGACGTCCCGGCTGCTGAACCATTTGGCGCAGACCCAGGGCGTCGTCAACAAACCGGAGTGATCCCGGCCCCGGAAACGGGCATCAACCTGAGAGGTAGTCATGGCGACATACGCGAAAGGATCCAAGGGCGACGATGTGGCGCGCATCCAGCGGGCGCTTTCCTCCGCTGGCTTTCCAGCGGGCGAGCCGGATGGCGTTTTCGGCGGGCGGACCGAGGCTGCGGTCAAGAGTTTTCAAACCGCCTCCGGCCTGCCCTCGGACGGCGTCGTGGGACCGGCCACCTGGAACCGGCTCTTTCCCCCCGCGCGGCCGGCGGTTTCCGGTGGGCTCGACCAGCGTTGCCTGGCCCTGACGGGGTCCTTCGAGACCGGCAGCCTCGCCCCCGGGTGCTTCGCCGCCATCGCCGGTGATTTCGACGGCCAGGGGCTGAGCTTCGGCGCGCTGCAATGGAACTTCGGCCAGGGCACTCTGCAACCCTTGCTCAAGCGCATGTTGGACGAGCACGGCGGCGTGGCGGCGTCCATCTTCGGCGACCGGCTCGAAAGCCTGCGCCGGGCCGTTGGTGGCGACAAAGCCGCAGCGCTCGCATTCGCCGCGTCCATCCAGGACGCCGCGCGCAAGACTGTGCAGCCTCCCTGGCGCGACATGTTCAAAAAACTCGGTCTCACGCCGGAGTTCCAGGCCATCGAGGTGACCGGGGCCGCCGCCTACGCCGAACGCGGCCGCAAACTCTGGAAGGACTACGGTCTGTGGAGCGAGCGCGGTCAGGCGCTCATGTTCGATATCTGTGTGCAGAATGGCGGCATATCCGAGGCCGTCAAGGCGCGGATTCTGGACGACTTCGCCAGGATTCCTCACGAGACCCCGCCCGACCAGGCCGAGGTGGCCCGTTTGCGCAGCATCGCCAACCGCCGGGCCGAGGCAGCGAATCCCCGCTTCGTCGAGGACGTGCGCGGGCGAAAGTTGTGCATCGCCGAGGGGCGGGGCTCCGTGCATGGCATCGCCTACGACCTCGACGCCCAGTTCGGTCTGGGGTTGCGGCGCATCGACGTCGGTTGAGATGAGAAGAACCGGGGGGAAACCTTTCCGCTGGAAAGGTCCTCCCCCCCGTCCCTCCTTCCAAAGGCTTTTATCGGTGACACGGGTGGGTCACGGCTTTATCACCACGTTCCAAGCCCGGACGCCGGACTCCATGATTCCATTCCTCCCAAACGAAGCGGCCCCAAATGGCTTTCATCATCTTGGGCCGATTGGGTTGATGTTCGTTCGGGAAGTCCCTCCCCTTTTCGCTTTTGTCGTCGCCACGGGAACTCGCACCGGTCGTCCGGTTCTTCCGACGGCTTCGCGTCGGGAGAACCGGACGAATGAGGGATTCCAAAGGGCGAATGCCCTTTGGCGGGGGGGGCAGGGGCGGAGCCCCTGGAAGCGCGTCCCGCCTATTCCTCTCCGTCCTCGTGTTTGTAATCGGCGACGAGGGAACGCAGTTTGTCGGCCTGCTCGGCGAGGTCGCGGATGGCCCGCGATGTCTGCTTCATGCCTTTGGCGGTATCGGCGGCGATGCCGCAGATCTGATCGGCGGTCTGATTGATCTCGCTGGCGGTTGAAGCCGGGAGAGGGGGGGCGGCTCAGCGTTCGTGCTGGTAGTCGATGTCGGCGCAGAGGATGCAGGAGCGGTTGTCGCGGTCCTTGTAGGCGGCGGAAATGGTGATGCAGCGGTTGCCTGAGGCGAGCGAGATGTACGGTTGCGTGGTGAACTTTTGCAGGCCGGCGCGCAGGGGCAGGTAGTATTCCTTAAGGGAGTGGTCCGCACCCACGTGGGCGGGCTCGTAGATGAAGCGCTTGCGCTTGCGCAGTCTGGCGGGGTTGCACACCGTGCCGGAGATCTGGACGCCCTTGGCGTTGAGCACGTACAGGCATTCGATCTGTTCCCACTGGTCGATGAAACCGGTGAGCGCGTGGTCGAGCCCCGTGGGGCCCAGGGTCGCGAGCTGGTCGCAAAGGGAGAGGACCAGGGAGTCGTAGCGCGCGTAGAGCGCTTTTTGTGTGGCGAAGCGCGTGGTGGCGTTGGTGCGGAACTTTTGCGCCAGGTAGTCGATGCGGTCGCTCATGGTTTCGGCGTCGGGCATTTGCGCGGCGGGCGCGCCGAAGTAGAAGCCCTGGAACACGTCCACGCCGATTTCGAGCAGGCGCAGGATGTCCTCCTGGCGTTCCACGCCCTCGGCCAGCGCCAGCGATCCCAGGCGCGAGGCCATCTGGACGAAGCTCTTGACCACCTCCAGCCGGGTCATGTGCAGGTCCACGCCGGCCACGAGGCTGCGGTCCAGCTTGAGCACGTCCGGCCGCAAAAGGGGGATGCGGTCGAGGTTGGAATGGCCCACGCCCACGTCGTCCAGTGCGATGAGGAAGCCGTTTTTGCGATAGGAGTTGACGAAATCCTCCAGGGCGTCGGTGTCGCGCGCGCGGGATTCGACGATTTCGATGAGCACGTTGTTGGGGTTGACGCCGTGCTCCTTGACCATGTGCAGCAGGTGGCCGGAGCGGGCTATGTCGGCGTCGATGGCGTGGCCGTCGACGTTGAGGGAGAGGATGAGGCCGCGGTTTTGCGTGTGGACGGGGGCGAAGGCCTCCAGCGCCTTCCTGCGGCAGAGCCGGTCCAGCTCCAGCAGGCAGCCCTGCTCGTCGGCCATGCGGAACAGCTCCTGGGGGGGGATGTCCTCGCCGGGAGCCGTGCAGCGGGTCAGGGCCTCGACGCCGAACAGCGCCTTGCGCTTGATGGAGACGAGCGGATGGAACGCGGTGCGTATCCATTCGCGATCGATGATCTCCCGGATGCTGATGGCTTCGGCTGTGTTCTCCATAACGTGGACGGTGTGGCAGCAAGACTTGGGCCAGTATTGTAACATGGTGCCTTCGTTGGGCAAAGCCATTTTCGCGTCGCGACGGGTTGTCCCCGTTGGACAGGATTGTATAAAATTTGATGCCAGTCTATACAGAAATGGAGAAACTGTGAAGTAGACAAATAGCTGAAAAATGTGTTGACAGGTTTTGAGGGCGCGAGTAAACACTTTTCCCATGAACCGCGTTTCCGCCATCAACACCTCCTTCTCCTTCAGCCAGTACTGGTATTACTGGTTTAGCCGCGCCTGCGGCCTGGGAGAGGTGCGTTGACGGAGACAGGACGTTAACCAAAGCCTCTTTAGGAAGGGCCGCGGGCGAAAGCCGGCGGCCCTTTTTTTCTGCCCGCCGGCGGAGGAAGCCCGAAAGCGCAGCTTGACGAGACGCAAAACCGGATAATCCGGAGGACGCCATGCATATCGGAAAAGCCATCAGACTCGAGCGCATCTTCAATCGGGACACCAAACGCACCATCATCGTGCCCATGGACCACGGAACCACCGTGGGCCCCATCCCCGGCATCGTGGACATGCGCAAGACCGTGGGCGCGGTGGTTGATGGCGGGGCCAACGCCGTGCTGATGCACAAGGGACTTGTGCGCTGCGGCCACCGCAGCAAGGGCAAGGACATCGGCCTCATCGTCCATCTCTCCGCCAGCACCACGCTTTCCCCCTTCCCCAACGCCAAAACCCTCGTCGGCTCCGTGGAGGACGCCATTCGCCTTGGCGCGGACGCCGTGAGCGTGCACGTGAACCTGGGCGACGAGACCGAGGCCAAGATGCTCGCCGATCTCGGGCGCATCACCTCCAGCGCCGAGGGCTGGGGCATTCCCGTGCTGGCCATGATCTACGCGCGTGGTCCCAAGGTCCGCAGCGAGTTCGATCCCGAGATCGTGGCCCATTGCACCCGCGTGGGCGTGGAGCTCGGTGCGGACGTGGTCAAGGTGCCCTACACCGGCGACATCGACACCTTCGGCCATGTGGTGGATTCCTGCTGCGTGCCCGTGGTCATCGCCGGCGGCCCCAAGCTGGACAGCACCCGCGCCTTCCTGCAAATGGTCCACGATTCCATCGCCGCCGGCGGCTCCGGTCTTTCCGTCGGCCGCAACGTGTTCCAGCACAAGAACCCGTCGCTGCTCTGCCAGGCGCTGTCCAAGGTCGTGCATGAGGACGTCGAGGTCGAGGATGCCCTGTCCATGCTGGAAGGTCAGGAGTAGGGGCCCGCGATGAAGAGGATCGTCTTCAAGGCCGTGCCCTTCGACAAGAAGCTGGTCACGCTCGCCCTGGAGTCCGGCGTGGACGCCGTGCTCACCGAGGCCTCCAAGGTGGACGCCGTGCGGGCGCTGGGCCGGGTGGAGGTGCTCGCCGAGGCCGACATGCCCTCGCTGCCGCTGGATTCCAAAAAGGATGAGGAGGAGGCCGTGGCGCGCCTCAAGGCCGGTCGGGCCGTGGCGCTGAGAAAGGGCTGGGAGATCATTCCGGTGGAGAACATCCTTGCGCAGGGTTCCGGCCTGGGGCTGGAGTGCGAGAACCTGGAGCGCGCCCGCCTTGCCGCCAGCATTCTGGAGCGCGGGGCGGACGTCATCGTCGTGCTGCCCGAGGCCGCCGGCGATCTCAAAAAAATCGTGGCCGAACTCAAGCTCTCCCAGGGGCGCATCGAGCTCTCCCGCGCGGAGGTGACGGAAATCGTCCCCGCCGGTCTGGGCCACCGCGTCTGCGTGGACACCATCTCCATGCTGAAGCGGGGCCAGGGGATGCTTGTGGGCAACTCCAGCGCCTTCACCTTCCTCGTCCACGCCGAAACCGAGTCCAACCCCTACGTGGCGGCGCGGCCGTTCCGCGTCAACGCGGGCGCGGTGCACGCCTACGCCGTGCTCCCCGGCGACAAGACCTGCTACCTGGAGGAGCTTTCCGCCGGGCGGGAGGTGCTCATCGTGGGCGCGGACGGCTCCACCAGCCTGACCACCGTGGGCCGGGTGAAGGTGGAGGTGCGGCCCATGCTCAAGATCACCGCCAAGGTGAAGAGCGCGGACGGTTGTGACGTGATCGGCCAGGTGTTTCTGCAGAACGCGGAGACCATCCGCGTCACCGGCGCGGACGGCGCGCCCATCAGCGTGGTCACGCTCAAGCCCGGGGACGAGATCCTCGTGCGCACGGACGCGGCGGGCCGGCACTTCGGCATGCGCATCTGCGAAGACATCAAGGAGGGTTAGGGGCGTGACCGACAAGAAAACCCCGGACCTCTCCTCCCTGCGCGCGGAGATAGACCGCCTGGACGACGGCATCCTCGACCTGCTCAACCGCCGGGCCATCATCAGCATCGGCGTGGGCCGGGCCAAGCAGGACTCGCCGGACACCGTGTTCAAGCCCTTCCGCGAGAAGGAGATCATGGAGCGGCTGTCCAAGCGCAACCCCGGCTCCCTGCCCAACAACCACCTGCAGGCCGTCTATCGCGAGATAATGAGCTCCTCGCGCCGGTTGCAGCGACCCGAGCGCGTGGTCTACCTGGGGCCCGAGGGCACGTTCAGCTATTTCGCCGGGCTGGAGTACATGGGCCGCAGCGCGGAGCTGGCCCCAAAGGCCAATTTCGAGGACATCTTCCGCGCCGTGGTGGACGGTGAGGCCGAACTCGGCGTCATTCCGCTGGAGAATTCGCTGCAGGGCACGGTGGGGCAGGTGGTGGACCTGTTCATGCTCTATCCCGTGTACATTCAGGCCGAACTCTTCTGCCGCATAACCCACTGCCTGATGAGCAAGGCCGCGACCACAGCCGAGGTCAAGGAGGTCCACTCGCACCCGCAGCCGCTGGACCAGTGCTCCGATTGGCTCAAGAACAACCTGCCCGGGCGTATCCTCATCCCGGAGAGCAGCACGGCCGCCGCCGCGCGGATCGCCGCCGACCAGGGGCCGGAGGTCGCCACCATCGGCCATGTGAGTCTTGCCGAGCGCTTCGGCCTGAACGTCCTGGCCGCGCATATCGAGGACATGCCGGACAACTGGACGCGCTTTCTGGTCATCGGCCCGCGCGTGGGCGAGGGCGGCAATCGCGACAAGACCTCGCTGCTGTTCACCGTGCCGGACAAGCCCGGCGCCCTGGCCGAGGTGCTGAACACCTTCGCCGGCCGGGCCATCAACATCACCAAGCTGGAGTCCCGCCCGCTGCGCGGCGAGAAGTGGAAGTACGTGTTCTTCACCGACCTCGAATGCGACCTCTCGCGCATGGAATACGACAGCTTCCTGGCCGAGCTGCGCGAGCGCTGCCACACCCTGCGCATCCTGGGTTCGTACCCCTCCGGCCCGCATCTCAACGCCACGGGGAGGCGCTAGATGTCCGTGCGGTCCATCCGCGTCCAGGCCCCGGCCTCCAAGTCCCTGTCGCACCGGGCGCTCATCTGCGCCGCGCTGGCGAGCGGGGAAAGCCGGCTCGCCGGCGTGCTGGAGAGCCAGGACACCGCCCGCACCATGGGCTGCCTGACCGCCTGCGGTGCGCGGTTTGAGCGTCGCGACGCGGGCTGCTTCGTCGTCACCGGCATGGCGGACGGCCCCGTGGGCGGTCCCCTCGGCGCGGCGGAACCGGCCCCGGCCGATCTGAACGTGGGCGAGAGCGGCACCACCTGCCGCCTGCTCGCGGGTGTCGCGGCCGCCGGTCGCGGGAGCTTTCGCATTCACGGCGAGGGGCGGATGCACCAGCGCCCCCTGGCCGAGCCCGCGCGGGCGTTGTCCCCTCTGGGACCGCGCTACCGTTTCGAGGAGCGCCCCGGCTTCCCCCCTGTGGTGGTGGAGACGGAGGGACTCTCCGGCGGGCGCATCGAGGTGCGGCTGGAGGAAAGCAGTCAGTACCTTTCGGGCGTGCTGCTGGCCGCGCCCCTCGCCCATGGCCCGTTGACCATCGGCCTCGGGGGGGGCAAGGCCGTGAGCTGGCCGTATGTGTCCCTCACGCTCCAGGCCATGAGCGACTTCGGCGCGCCCGTGGTGGTTGAGGTGCTGGACGGCGACGGGTTCCGCCCCGTGGAGTACGCCTCCGTCACCAGCGCGGAGCCGGGCCGGCTGCGCTTCAAGGTCGTTCCCGGCCGCTACCGCGCGCGCGACCTGCGCGTGGAGGGCGACTGGAGCAACGCCTCGTATTTTCTGGCCGCCGGGGCCGTGGGCCATGCGCCCGTTCGCGTGGCCGGCCTGCGGCGTGATTCCCTGCAGGGCGACCGCGCCATCCTGGACATCCTCGAGCGCATGGGCGCGCGCATCAACTGGGATGGCGAGGGCGTCACGGTCGCGCCATCGCGGCTCCACGGCGTGGACGTGGACATGGGGGCCTGCCCGGACCTCGTGCCCACCATGGCCGTGGCCGCCTGCTTTGCGGAGGGACCCACGCGCATCTCCGGCGTGGCGCATCTGCGCATCAAGGAAAGCGACCGCCTCGCCGCCCTGGCGAGCGAACTGGCCAAGACCGGCTGCGGCGTGGAGACCTTCGCCGACGGTTTGATGGTCATCCCCGCGCCCCTGCCGCGCGGCGCGCGCATCGGGTTTCGCTCCCACGACGACCACCGCATGGTCATGGCCCCGGCGTTGTTCGCTCTGGCCGGCATGACGACGGTTTTCGACAATCCCGGCTGCGTGGCCAAAAGTTTCCCCGGCTTCTGGGAGGATTTTGGTCCGGTCGTGGAGGGACAGGCATGAGCGGCGCGCGGCGCATCGAGCGCGTGGCCATCGTCGGCGCGCGCGGCCAGATGGGGGCCCTCTTCGTCCGCGCCTTCCGTCAGGTCGGCGTGACCGTGACCGAACTCGGCCGGCCGTACTCGGAGGACGCACTGCGCGAGGCGCTCTCCGGCGTGGCTGGCCCCGTGGATCTGGCGCTCGTCGCCGTGCCGGTGACGGCCATGCGCGAGGTGGCGCGGATGCTCGCCCCGCACATGCCGGAAGGCGCGATCCTCTGCGACGTGTGCTCCGTGAAGGTGAACCCGCTGGCGCAGATGCTGGAGGCCTACAAGGGGCCGGTGGTTGGCACGCATCCGCTTTTCGGCCCGGTCATCCCCCAGGGCTTCGAACCGCGCGTGGCGGTGACGCCCGGTCGCGAGATCGAAGGAACCTTCGAGGGCGGTGCGACGCACGCCGTGAGCGACCTGTTCGCCCGCGCGGGCTTCCCACCCTTCGACAGCACGGCCGAGGAGCACGACCGGGCCATGGCCGTGGTGCAGGGCCTCAACTTCATCACCACCGTGGCCTACCTGGCAGCGGCCCGGCAGACCCCGGGCATAGAGAATTTCCGCACGCCCTCCTTCGAGCGCAGGCTCGAGGCGGCGCGCAAGATGCTGACGAAGGACCGCGAGCTCTTTTCGCTCATCGCCGAGGACAACCCCTTTCTCCAGGAGACCGTGCGGCAGTTCACGGCCTACCTCGATCTCGCCGCCGGGGGCGACCTTGATCTGCTCTCCGCCAGGGCTTCCTGGTGGTGGCGCGAAACGGCATAGGGACGCGGCCTTCGCCCAGTGGCGAAGACGGCTGGTGCATTTGTTTGGCCGCGTCCCTGTTCGGGGGCGCGGCCATTTTTTTTCACGCAACGGAGGACGTATGGACATCCATTTGAAGCATTACGGAAAATGGCTCCCGGCCGACGTGCAGACGCCCATCAGCCTGTATCTCGGTCTTGTGGGCGCTCAGCCCGGCATTTTGCTGGAAAGCGCGGAAGTGGACGGCAGGCTGGGCCGGTACAGCCTCATCGCCTGGGACTTCCGGCTCATCGCCACGCAAAGGGACGGGAACCTCGCCCTGGATATCCGCGACGAGCGCCTGGAACCGCTGCGCGAGCTTGAGGGGTTGCCGTTCATGGAGGGCCTGCGCAGGCTTTTGCCGCGGGTGGAGATCGAACAGCCCGCCTCCCAGGAGCCGCTGCCCGCGTTGACCCGCGCGCTCTGCGGCTACCTGGGCTACAGCGTGGGCGGCATGTTGGAGCCCAAGCTGCTCGCAGCCCTGCCGCCCAGCGACGCCGAGGCGCGCCTGGCCCTGCCCGGGCAGATCGTGCTCTACGATCACCTGCGGCACCGCTGCTGCTACCTCTCGCTGGACGAGAACGACGGCCCGGCGTCTGTCGATCCCGGCGATCTGGGGTCCTTCGAGATCCACACCGAGGAGCCCACGGCCATGCCCGGCCGCGAGGAGTACATGGAGCAGGTGCGCGAGGCCAAGCGCCTCATCACCGAGGGCGAGGGCATACAGCTCGTGTTCTCCGTGCGCTTCTCCACGCCGTTCTCGGGCCAGCCCTTCGGCGTGTACCGCCGGCTGCGTCAGGCCAACCCCTCGCCGTTCATGTTCTTCATGCGCTTCGAGGAGGAGGTTCTGCTCGGCAGCTCGCCGGAGATGATGGTGAACTGCTCGGCCGGGCGGCTGGAGGTGCGGCCCATCGCCGGCACGCGGCCGCGCGGCGCCACGCAGGCCAAGGACCGCGAGCTGGAGCGCGAGCTCCTCGAGGATCCCAAGGAGCGGGCCGAGCACGTGATGCTGGTGGACCTGGGCAGGAACGACCTGGGGCGCATCGCCAAACCCGGCAGCGTGGAGGTGGCCAAGTTCATGCAGGTGGAGCGCTTCTCCCACGTGATGCATCTGACCAGCTACGTGGAGGCGGACCTGCGCGATGATCTGGACGCCATCGACGTGCTCCAGGCCACCTTCCCGGCGGGCACCGTGGCCGGCGCGCCGAAAATCTGGGCCATGGAGACCATCGCCAGGGTGGAGCAGCGGCCGCGCGGCCCCTACGCCGGGGCGCTGGGCTGGCTGGGACTGGGCAAGGGCCCGGTGCATCTGGGCACGGGCATCACCATCCGCAGCATGTGGTTCCGCGACGGGACGTGCAGCTGGCAGGCCGGGGCCGGGCTGGTGTACGACTCGGACCCCGAGCGCGAATGGCAGGAATGCAACAACAAGGCCCGCGTCATCAAAGAGATTATCACCTCCAAGGGGGTTGGCGATGTTTTTGCTGATCGATAACTTCGACTCCTTCACCTTCAACCTGGTGCAGGCCTTCCAGCAGCTGGGGGCGGACCCGGTGGTCTACCGCAACGACCGGCCCGAGCTGCTGGACCCGGACTTCGTGGCGGGGCTGGACCGCGTGTGCCTCTCCCCTGGCCCCGGCCGGCCGGAGAACGCGGGCAACTGCCTGAAGTTCCTGTCGCTCCTGGACAAGCGCGTACCCGTCCTCGGCGTATGCCTGGGGCACCAGACCCTGGGCTGCTTCGCCGGGGCCAGCGTGGTGCGGGCCGACCGCATCATGCACGGCAAGACGAGCCCGGTGGAGCACGACGGCACGGACGTGTTCGCCGGGTTGCCCAATCCCTTCGAGGTCTGCCGCTACCACTCGCTCATCGTGCTGGCGCACGAGGCCCCAAAGTTGCTGCGCGTGACGGCGAAAACCGTCGAGGGCGAGGTCATGGGCATGTGCTATGCCGATCGTCCCTGGAGCGGCGTCCAATTCCACCCGGAGTCCATCCTGACCCCGGACGGCCCGAAACTGCTGGCCAACTTCCTTGGCGTGGCCAAGGCGTAAGGAGGACTTCCGATGAACGAGAAGATGCGCGACATCCTGGACACCCTGGGCAACCGGGACGACCTTTCGGCGGAACAGGCGGCTTACGCTTTCGGCGAACTCTTTGAGGGCATGTTGAGTCCGGCGCAGGCCGGGGCGTTGCTCATGGGGCTGCGGACCAAGGGCGAAACACCCGTGGAGCTGGGCGAGGCCGCGCGCGCCGGGCTCGCCAAGGCCCGCACGGTCCATGATCTGCCAACGGACAAGCCCATTCTGGACATCGTTGGCACCGGCGGCGATCGCACGAGCAGCTTCAACTGCTCCACGGCGGTCTCCCTGTACATGGCCAGCATGGGCCACCGGGTGGTCAAGCACGGCAACCGCGCGGTGTCGTCCTCCAGCGGCAGCGCGGACGCTCTGGAGGGACTGGGCATCTCGCTGACCGTCGGACCGGACGAGGCGGCCGGCGAGCTGGCGCGCACGGGTTTCGTGTTCCTCTTCGCGCCCAACTACCACCCTTCCTTCGCGCACATCGCCCCGGTGCGCCGCGAAATGGGCATCCGCACCCTGTTCAACATGCTCGGCCCCCTGCTCAATCCCGCGCGGCCCAGCCATCAGCTGCTCGGCGTGGGGCAGGCCGCGGCCCTGCCGCTCATGGCCGACACGCTGGCCCGTATCGCCCCCGACATCACCGCGCTGGTCATCCACGGCGCCGGTGGGGAAGTGGATGCTTCGATGGGCGGCTTCGACGAGCTGACGCCCTTCGGCCCGACCACGGGTTTCGTCGTGGCGCACGGCGGCGTTTCGCCCTTCCGGTTGGACCCGGCCGAGTATGGTCTGGCCGGATACGCGCCGGCGGACGTGCGCGTGAACGACAAGCCCGCCGCCCTGGCCGCCATCAAGAACGTGCTGCGTGGGCGCGGCAATCCGGCCATGATGGCCATGACGGTCCTCAACCTGGGCGCGGCCCTGCACCTCGTCACCGGGCGCGACATGGCCGCCTGCATGACCGAGGCCAAAAACGCCGTGGCCGGCGGCGCTGCCAGCCGATTCGCCGGAGGAGCCGCCGGTGAGTGACATGCTCGCGCGATTCCGAGAGGCCCAGCTGCCCGGCGTCGCCCGGCTGCGCAAACTGGCGGCCGAGGGAACGTTGCCCGCGCCGCGCGCCTTCCCGGGCGGCGAGCGCCCGCCATTCTCCCGCGCCCTGCGCGGGGCCGGCGCGCCCGCCGTCATCGCGGAGTACAAGCGCGCCTCGCCCTCGCGCGGGGTCATCAATCTGGACCTGACCCCGGCGGACGTGGCCCGCATGTACGCGGACAACGGCGCGGCGGCGCTCTCCGTGCTCACGGAGGAGGCGTATTTCCAGGGCGACCCGCGCTTTCTGGACGACATGGCTTTCGCCGGCCTGCCCATGCTGCGCAAGGACTTCCTCATCGACCCCTTGCAGGTGCTGGAGACGGCGGCCACCCCGGCCTCGGCGCTGCTGCTCATCATGCGCATGTTCGACGGCGCGGGGCTGGTGCGGGAGATGCTCGACCTGTGCCGCGAGCACGGGCTGGAGGCCGTGTGCGAGGTCTTTGACGCGGCCGACCTGGACATGGCCCGCTGGGCCGGGGCCGAGATCATCCAGGTGAACAACCGTGATCTGGACACGCTCAAGACCGACCTCGCCGTCTCGCGCCGGCTGGCCGGGGACAAGCGCGCGGGCGAGCTGTGGATCAGCGCCAGCGGCATGGACGCCCCGGAACAGCTGGAGGAAATGGCGGACCTCGGCTACGACGCGGTGCTCGTGGGCACCTCGCTCATGAGCCGGCCGGATCCCGGCGTCGCGCTCGCCGAGCTGACGGCCGTCTCCCTCGGTCGGCGGGCCGCGGCCTTGGCCCGTCACGAGGAGTCGCTGGCATGACGCGGCTGCTGGCCAAGGTCTGCGGCATGACGCGGGCAAAGGACGCGCGGCTTGCCGCGGCGCTGGGCGCGGACATGCTCGGCTTCATCTTCCACGCCAAAAGCCCGCGCAACGTCGAACCCGGGCTGCCGGCCGGGCTGGACAAGACCCGGGACCTGCGCGGCGCGCTCAAGGTGGGGGTGTTCGTTGGCCAGACGGCGGACGAGTCCCTCGCCCTCATGACGGCCGGCGGTCTCGATCTGGCCCAGCTGCACGGTGGCCAGGACGAGGACTTCTGCCGCGCCATCGGACCTGCGCGCGTCATCAAGGTCCTCTGGCCCGAGAGGGCCGCGAACCTGGATTCATTTCAGGCCGAGGTGGACCGATTCGCCTCCTGCTGCCGGCTGTTCCTGGTGGACGCCGGCGGTGGTGGGGGCGGGCACGGCAGGGCGGTGGACGATCACGCGGTGGAAATTCTCGCCGCGACGCGTTTTCCCAAGCCCTGGCTGCTGGCGGGCGGACTCGCCCCGGCCACGCTGGAGGCGGCGCTGCGGCGCTTGCGCCCGGCGGGCGTGGACATGAACTCGGGCGTGGAATGCGCGCCCGGGGTGAAGGACAAGGATTTGCTGCGCGCGGCATTCGACGCCCTGCGCATGGCGCAATCATCGCAAAACAAAGGGGAAAACCCGTGAAAAAAGGCTATTACGGCGATTTCGGCGGCCAGTTCGTGCCCGAGCTGCTCATGCCGCCCCTGCTGGAGCTGGAGGAGGCCATGGAGCGCATCCTGCCCTCCAAGGAGTTCCAGGATGAGCTGGCCAGCGAGCTGAAGCACTTCGTGGGCCGGCCCACGGCGCTCACCTTCTGTCCCAACCTCTCGACCAAGCTGGGAATCAAACTCTGGCTCAAGCGCGAGGATCTGGCCCACGGCGGCGCGCACAAGGTGAACAACACCATCGGGCAGGCGCTGCTGGCCAAGAAGCTGGGCAAGACGCGCCTGCTGGCCGAGACCGGGGCCGGGCAGCATGGCGTGGCCTCGGCGCTGGCGGCGGCCCGGCTCGGCATGAAGTGCACCATCTACATGGGCGCGCTGGATGTGGAGCGGCAGAGCCTGAACGTGCGGCGCATGCGCCTCTTCGGGGCCGAGGTCGTGCCCGTGGAGTCCGGCACGCGCACCCTCAAGGACGCCATCAACGCGGCTCTGCGCGCCTGGATAGCCGAGCAGAGGACCACGCACTACTGCTTTGGCACCGCGGCCGGTCCGCATCCCTTCCCGTTGCTGGTGCGCGAGCTGCAATCCGTCATCAGCCGCGAGGCCCGGGCGCAGATGCTCGAACAGGCCGGCCGGCTGCCGGACTACGTCGTGGCCTGCGTGGGCGGCGGCTCCAATGCGATCGGGGCGTTCCACGAGTTCGAGCCCGACGCCTCGGTGAAGCTCGTGGGCGTGGAGGCCGCCGGTCGCGGCAAACCGGGCGACTGGCATTCCGCGCCGCTGTCGAAAAACGGTACGCCGGGCGTGCTGCATGGCATGCGCAGCCAGCTCATCCAGACCGATGAGGGGCAGATACTACCCTCGCATTCCATCGCCCCCGGCCTGGACTACCCGGGCGTTGGCCCGGAGCACGCGGCCTTGCAGGCCAGCGGCCGGGCCACCTACGTGAACGTCACGGACGACGCGGCCATCGAGGCCTTCCTCGAACTCTCGCGGCACGAGGGCATCATGCCCGCTCTGGAGAGCTCGCACGCGCTGGGCTGGGTGCTGCGCAACGCCGGCAGCCTGCCCAGGGGCAGCCACGTGGTGGTGTGT
Source organism: Desulfocurvus sp. (assembly GCA_020692325.1). Classification (GTDB taxonomy): domain Bacteria; phylum Desulfobacterota; class Desulfovibrionia; order Desulfovibrionales; family Desulfovibrionaceae; genus Humidesulfovibrio. The sequence goes on along the minus strand of JAIMKR010000001.1, from coordinate 354,145 downwards.
CTCTCCGGCCGTGGCGACAAGGATCTGGACATCGTCAACGACTACGTGGCCGCGCAGGGGGAGGGCAAATGAGCAAGCACATCCTGACCGAACGCATCGAACAGGCCCACGCCAAGGGCCGGCTGGCCCTCATTCCCTTCCTGCCCGGGGGATACCCGGACAAGAAGCGCTTCTGGGAGGAGATCGACCAGCTGGACAAGAACGGGGCCGACATCATCGAAATCGGCATGCCGTTCTCCGACCCAGTGGCCGACGGCCCCGTGGTGGAGCACGCTTCCCTCAAGTGCCTGGAGGCCGGCGTGAACCTCGCGTGGATTCTCGGTGAACTGGCCGCGCGCAAGGGCCGGTACCACGCGGGCATCGTGCTCATGGGCTACCTGAACCCGGTGCTGCAATACGGGCTTTCGCGCTTCGCCAAGGACGCCGCCAGCGCCGGGGCCCACGGGGTCATCCTGGCCGACGTGCCCTTCGAGGAGTCCGAACCCATCCGCGCGGCCTTCGATCCCGAGGGACTGGCGCTGATTGCGCTGGTGGGTCTGAACACCGCGCCGGAGCGCATGGAGCTCTATGGCTCCGTGGCCAAGGGCTTCGCCTATTTTGTGTCCGTGCTGGGCACCACGGGCGTGCGTTCCAGCTTCGATACCGGCCTGCCGCCGGAGGTGAGCGCCGGGCTCGCCGCCGCCAAGAAGGCCTTCGGCGTGCCGGTGGCCCTGGGCTTTGGCCTCAAACGGCCGGAGCAGCTGGCCGGACTGCACGGACTGGCGGACGCCGCCGTGTTCGGCAGCGCGCTCATCCGGCACATCGACGAGGGCGGCGAGGCGGCCGGCTTCATGAAAATCTGGAAGTAGCGTCGAAAGCGGCGTGATGACGGGCGGCGGGGGCGAGTGCTTCCGCCGCCTATCTTTTCGCCCAGACCTTCGCTCCCGCGTGAGGCTGGACGACGGAGAAAATGAGCGCCGTCTTTGGGGCGCGAGCCTTGGCTCTCGCCAGGGATCGGGGCGACGGTCGGGGGGGCTGCGCGTTTAAGTGCGGGCCTCGGCACCCGCGCAGGAAGCGGGATGGGGCCAGATGAGCGCCTCCGCCGCCTATTTTTTCGCCCAGGGGTCGAAGTCCAGCAGATCGCCGCGCGTGATGGCGGTTTTGCCGAAGCGGCCGCGCACGGCGTCCATGGCCTTGTCCACGGCGGCGCTCGACTTGACCTGCGCGGCCCGGCCCGGGGCTGTCTGACCTGGCGCTGCGGGCAGAAGCGACAGCTGCCTCGCCGGGGCGGGCCCGAACTGGCTGATGCCCACGCCGATGAGCCGCAGCTCCTTCTTCGGGTTCAGCTGGGTGAGCAGCTCCACCGCCGCCTCGAAAATGCCCGCCGTGTCGTCGATGGGCTCGGGCAGGGTGCGTGAGCGCGTCACCTGCGTGAAGTCCGCGAACTTGGCCTTCAGCGTCACCGTGCGGCCGCGCACGCCCTGGGCGCGCAGGTCCGCGCCCACGCGCTCGCTCTGCCGCAGCAGCCAGCGCCGCAGCACGGCCGGGTCGCGGGTGTCCCGCTCGAAGGTGTTCTCCGCGCTGGAGCTCTTGGGCGGGGTGTAGGGGACGACGGGCCGGTCGTCGATGCCCTGGGCGCGGGCGTACAACCACTGGCCGCGCTCGTTGCCCAGCCTTTGCCGCCAGAACTCCGGCGGGTGTTTCAGCACATCGCCCGCCAAGCGCACACCCAATTTGTGAAGCAGCTCCAGCGTCTTGCCGCCCACGCCGGGGATCTTGCCCACGGGCAGGGCGTCGAGGAAGGCGCGCACCTCGTCCGGTCGGACGATGGTCACGCCGTCGGGCTTGTGGAAGTCCGAGGCGATCTTGGCCAGAAATCTCGCCGGGGCGATGCCCACCGAGCAGGTGAGGCCGGTTTCCCCGCGCACTGCCGCACGTAGCGTCTCCGCGAATTCCTCCGGTGGGCCGAAAAGCCGTTCCAGCCCCGTGGCGTCGAGGTAGGCCTCGTCCACGCTGGCTTGTTCCACCAGTGGGGAAAAACGTTGCAGAATGGACATGACGCATCGGGAAACCTCCCGGTAGCGGCTCATGCGCACGGGGACGAACAGACCGCGCGGGCAGAGCTTCTTGGCCTGTTGCACGGGCATGGCCGAGTGCACGCCGAAGGCGCGTATTTCGTAGCTGGCGGCGGAGACGACGGCGCGCGGGCCGTCGCCCACGGCGAGGGGTTTGCCGCGCCACTCAGGGTGGTCCAGCTGCTCGATGGACGCGAAGAAGGCGTCCATGTCGATGTGGGCGATGCGTCGTTCCGGCGCGGGGGGCACGTCCTTGTCCATGCCGCCCTGGTAGCGCGGATGCGGCCGCCTTGCAAAGGGGGGAAGCGGAGCGGACGCACATTCCGCTTGCCGAAATGTTTCCAAGACCATATGGTCTGGTTGAATGGTCAGAACCACGTAAACGGACGGCGACGCCATGGACGCGGAGAGCGGGATGAGGGGAATCAACATGGCTGGTCTGGAGGAGGCGTTCTCCGGCAGCGAGGACGTGCTCGTCCAGATGCTGGCGTTGTTTCTTCCCCAGGCGCAGGAGCGTGTGCGGCAGCTGAGGACGCATCTGGGCGAGTGGGACGAGATGGCCGCGCGGGCGGTGCTGCACTCACTGGTGAACATCTGCGGCGCGGTGCGCGCCTATGGCATGAGCGACCTCTCCAAAAGCGTGGGCGACGCCATTAAGGCCGGCGACCGGACCCGGGCCAACGAACAGGTCCGCCTGCTGGTGCGGGAGACCCTGTTCGTGATCGGACAGGTGCGCGCGTTGCTCGATGCGGCCCAGACCGATCCGCAGTCCCTGTGGACCGTGGAGTTGCCGCGCTCGGAAGCCTCCGTCTGACCCGTCGGCCATCCGATTCGCACAAACGAAAAAAAGCGCCCGTCCCAGCGGCATGTCCGGGGCGGGCGCTCGTCGTTGCGATGCGGCGCTACAGGTTCGCGCCCAGAATTTCGCCGAACTCCCTGCACCCCACGGCCTTGGCGCCATCGATCTGCGAGGCCAGATCGATGGTGACCTTGCGCGCGGCGATGGTCTTGGACACGGCGGCGTGAATGAGGTTCGCGGCCTCGAACCAGCCAACGTGCTCCAGCAGCATGGCGCCGGAGAGCAGCAGGCTGCCGGGGTTGGCCATGTCCTTGCCGGCGATGGTCGGAGCGGTGCCGTGCGTGGCCTCGAAGAAGGCCAGCGTGTCGCTCATGTTCACGCCCGGGGCCAGGCCAAGCCCGCCCACCTGCGCGGCCAGCGCGTCGGAGATGTAGTCGCCGTTCAGGTTGGTGGTGGCCACCACGCTGTACTTCTCGGGGCGGATGAGCACCTCCTGGAACATGGCGTCGGCGATGCGGTCGTTGATGGTGACCGGTTTCCTCGCGCCCTCGGCGGCTTGCCCCTCGGTCATCACCTGATCGGGGAACTCGTTCGCGGCCATCTCGTAGCCCCAGGCGCGGAAACCGCCCTCGGTGAACTTCATGATGTTGCCCTTGTGCATCAGCGTGACCACCGGACGCTTCTGGTCGATGGCGAATTTGACCGCGCGCCGGGCCAGGCGTTTGCACCCCTTCTCGGTCATGGGCTTGATGCCCACGGCGGCCGTGTCGGCGATCTTCGCGCCCATCTCGTCGCGCAGGAACGCCACGACCTTTTTCGCCTCGGGCGTGCCGGCCGCCCACTCGATGCCGGCGTACACGTCCTCGGTGTTCTCGCGGAAAATGACCATGTCCACGCGCTCGGGATGCTTCACGGGGCTTTCGATCCCGGGGAAGTACTTGATGGGCCGGATGCAGGCGTAGAGGTCGAACATCTGCCGCAGGGTGACGTTGAGGCTGCGGAAGCCCTTGCCCACCGGCGTGCCCAGCGGGCCCTTCATGGCCAGCTCCGCGCCCTTGAGGGCCGTCAGCGTGGCCTCGGGCAGATTCTCGCCCGTTTCGCGCACGCCCTTTTCGCCGGCGAGCAGCTCCTTCCACACCAGCTTGTTCGAATCGCCGTAAGCTTTCTTGACCGCAGCGTCGAGAACAGGCCGTGCCGAAGCCCAGACCTCGGGGCCGATGCCGTCGCCCTCGATGAAATAGACAACCTTCTCCACCGTGATGCCTCCCGCAGGAAATTCGCGCCCCGCGCGCCGTGTCGCGTCGGCGGGCGCGTGCCCCACATGATAGCCGGGCTTCGGCCGCAAGGCAAGGGGCGGGCGCGGAACTGGACGCTTCCCCCTGCGCCGCTTGACAGGGACGGTGGGGCGGGATACGAAAACGGCATGTGCGAAACCGTTGCATACGTCGCCGGGCAGAACTGGCGCAGCTGGTGGCAGAGGAAATGAAGCCGCCGGCTTGACGGATGTTTTGTGAACTCAAAGGGCTGCGGACTTCAGGACCGCGGCCCTTTTTTTGCGCGAAGCGCAAACGGAAGGGCGGGCCTGGCCGTTGCCGCGAAACCCCTCGAAAGGAGGAACGCCACGATGGAGACCAGAATCAACCTGCCGCAGAGCGAAATCCCCTCCGCCTGGTACAACGCCCTGCCGGACCTGCCCACGCCGCTGGCTCCACCGCTGGATCCGCAGACCCAGCAGGTGCTGACCCCGGACAAGCTCTCGCCCATCTTCGCCGACGCGCTCATCGAACAGGAGATGAGCCCCGAGCGTTTCATAGCCATTCCCGACGAGGTGAGGGACATTTACGCCCTGTTCCGGCCCACGCCGCTGGTGCGCGCCAAGCGGCTGGAGGAGGCCATCGGCAGCAAGTGCCGCATTTACTACAAGAACGAGTCGGTTTCGCCTTCGGGATCGCACAAGACCAACACCAGCGTGCCTCAGGTGTTCTACAACAAGAAGCAGGGCGTCAAACGCCTCTCCACCGAGACCGGGGCGGGGCAGTGGGGCACCGCGCTGTCCTTCGCGTGCAGCATGTTCGGCATGAAGTGCACCGTGTACATGGTCAAGGTGAGCTTCGAGCAGAAGCCCTACCGCAAGATCCTCATCAACAGCTACGGCGGGGAGATTTTCGCCTCGCCCTCCACGCAGACCGCCGCCGGCCGTGCCATGCTGGAAAAGGACCCGGATTGCAGGGGCAGCCTGGGACTGGCCATCAGCGAGGCCGTGGAGGACGCCGCCACCCACGACGACACGCGTTACACCCTGGGCAGCGTGCTGAACCACGTGCTGCTGCACCAGACCGTCGTCGGCCTGGAGACCGAGAAACAGCTCAAACTCATTGGCGAGAAGCCGGACTATCTCGTCGGCTGCGTGGGCGGTGGCTCCAACTTCGGCGGGCTGGTGCTGCCGTTCTTGCCGCGCAAGCTCAATGGCGAGAATATCACCTTCGTCGCCGCCGAGCCCCGGGCCTGTCCCTCGCTCACGCGCGGCAGCTACCGCTACGACTACGGCGACATGGCGCGGCTGACCCCGCTCATGAAAATGCACACCCTCGGCCACGGCTTCATGCCCGCGCCCATCCACGCTGGCGGCCTGCGCTACCACGGCGACGCGCCCATCGTCTGCAACCTCATGGCGGAGGGGCTCATCGACGCCCGGGCGTACTACCAGCGCGACTGCTTCGACGCGGCCATGCTCTTTCTGCGTACCGAGGGTTTCCTGCCCGCGCCGGAGACCAGCCACGCCATCAAGTGCGCCATCGAGGTGGCCAAGCAGGCCAAGCCGGGCTCCTGCGTGGTGTTCCTGTATTCCGGCCACGGAATGCTCGACCTCGCCAGCTACGACGCCTACATGCGCGGCGAGCTGACCAACTACGAGCTGCCGCAGGACCAGATTGATCAGGCGCTGATGCTCTGCCCGGACATCAAGGGCTAGACCGCGCCGCGTTCGCGATCACGAAGGGGGCCGCACGGCCCCCTTTTCCTTTGGCCGCCCGGCGGAAGCCGTGGGCCGCTTTCCATCGGAAGAGCCGCCCGTGCCCGGTCGTCCTCCCCTCGCGGGTCGCCGCCGCCTTTCAGATCATCCTGGAATTTTGGGATGGGTCGGTCCGACCTTCGGCCTTCAGGCCTTCGTCGTCTCCGTGCGCGCCGCGCCGCATTCGGTCGATCCCCGCGCCACTGCATCCTTCCGGCTGGCGGCCGGACGTTTTCGGCGCACGGCTCTCCTTGCCCCGGATGCCGGGCGAGCCGTCTCGTCGAGAGTCCCGTCGCGCGCGGTGGTCCCGGTCCGCCGCCCGGCTCATGATGCCCTTGCCGGGTATGACCTTCCATATGCCATGCCAACAGTTTGTATTTACATGTGATATATTGAAGCGACGGATGCGCGACCGGTCATGGATTTCCATTGACAGAGGGGAAAAACGGGCCGATGGTGCCGCGCCGTCTCAATCCCTTGAGAAATGGCGAGATCAGCGCCCCGCCGTCAAGACCCCGGGACGTGGGAAATTCGGAGGGGCGCATGATCGCTTGGCTGGAGGCCCGCAAGGCCGGACTTTTCAATAGGAACCACATCCTCAACAACATCCTCGCCGGCATGGTGGTGGGCGTGGTGGCCATTCCTTTGGCCATGGCCTTCGCCATCGCCTCTGGCGCCAAGCCGGAGCAGGGGCTGTACACCTCCATCGCCGCCGGCGTCATGGTCAGCGTGTGCGGCGGCTGCCGGATGCAGATCGCCGGCCCCACCGGCGCCTTCATCGTCATCCTCTCCGGCATCACGGCCAAGTACGGCGTGGCCGGGTTGCAGATGGCCACGCTCATGGCCGGCGTCATCCTCGTGGGCTTCGGCCTGGCCAGGATGGGCGCGGTCATCAAGTTCATCCCCCGGCCGGTCACGGTCGGCTTCACCAGCGGCATCGCCGTCATCATCTGGGTGGGGCAGTGGAAGGATTTCTTCGGCCTGCCCAAGCCGGCGGGCGAGCACTTCCACGAGACGCTGCTTTCGCTGTTGTCCTCCTTCGGCCAGCTGAATCCATACACCACCCAGCTGGGGCTGCTGGCGCTGTTCGTGTTGCTGGTGAGCCCCAAGCTTATCAAGCGCGTGCCCTCGCCGCTGGTGTCCATGGTGGTGGTGACGCTGGCGCAAAGCTGGCTCAAACTGCCGGGCGTGGCCACCATCGGCTCGGCCTTCGGTGGCATTCCCAACACCCTGCCACTGCCGCAGCTGCCCGACATCACAGTCTCGGCGATGTTCACGCTCATCGGTCCGGCGTTCACCATCGCCTTCCTCGGGGCCATCGAGAGCCTGCTCTCGGCCGTGGTGGCCGACGGCATGGCCGGAACGCGGCACGACTCCGATCAGGAACTCGTGGGGCAGGGGCTGGCCAACATGATTTCACCCATCCTCGGAGGCTTCGCGGCCACCGGGGCCATCGCCCGCACGGCCACGAACATCAAGAACGGGGCGACGAGTCCGCTCGCCGGCGTGGTCCATTCGGCCACGGTGCTGGCCACGGTGCTGCTGCTGGCCCCGCTGGCGGTCAACATTCCCCTGTGCGGGTTGGCCGCCATCCTCTTTGTGGTGGCCTACAACATGTGCGAGGCCCGGCACTTCGCGCAGATCGTGCGCACCGCGCCCAAGGCGGACATCGCCGTGCTCTTTCTGACCTTCCTGCTCACGGTTTTCGCCGACCTCGTGGTGGCGGTGAACATCGGCGTGGGCATCGCCTCGCTGGTGTTCATGGCGCGCATGGCGGGTTCGGTGCGCGTTTCGCTGGACGACGGCGCGACCCGCCTGCTCTACAGCGCGGACGAGGATCAGGCCCGGGCCCATGGCTACAGCCACACGCCCGACGAGATCGTCGCCTTCGACACCTGCTGCGACACGGACGTGGTGGCCTACACCATCAGCGGGCCGTTCTTCTTCGCCGCGGCGGAGCGTATCGCCGGGGTCATGGGCTCCATCAACCGGGAGTTCTCCACGCTTCTGCTGCGCTTCAACCATGTGCCCTTCGTGGACGCCACGGGCGTGGAGATTTTCCGCGGCTTCGTGGAGCGCATGGACAAATCGGGCAAGCGCGTGGTGCTCTGCGGATTGACCCCCTACGTGCGTGAGCGCTTCCGCAAGGGCGGCGTGCTCGATCTCGTGGGCGATCACGGCGTCATCGAGCGCGTGGAGGACTACCACACGGTGTGCTCCTGCCGGCTCGGAGCTGCTTTGTAGGAGCGATTCAAATTTCGTCCCGGCCTTGACCCGAACGGCGTTTTTACGGCAAGCAGGGGGGATGGATTTTTCGCTCCTCTCGGAAATACTGACTGTTTTCGCCTTGTCCGTCGGCGTCATCTACGTGTGCCACAAGGTGCGCGTGCCGGCCATTGTTGGTTTCCTCATCACGGGCGTCATCGCCGGTCCGTACGGCCTGGGCCTCGTCCATGCCGTGCACGAGGTCGAGGTGATGGCCGAGGTGGGCGTGGTGCTGCTTTTGTTCACCATCGGCCTGGAACTCTCCGTCGGCGAGCTGGCGCGCCTGCGCAAAAACGTGCTGGTGGGAGGCGGAGGTCAGGTCGCGCTCACCATCGCGGCCTTCGGCCTGCTGGCTTTCGGCCTGGGCAAGAGCCCCTCGCACGCGGTGTTCGTGGGGTTCCTCGTGGCGTTGTCCTCCACGGCCATCGTGCTGAAGATATTGCAGCAGCGCGCGGAGATGGATTCCGTCCACGGCCGCATCGTCCTGTCCATCCTCATCTTCCAGGACCTCGCCGTGGTGCCGATGATGCTGCTGGTGCCATTTCTGGCCGGCACGGCTGGCGGCGATGGGGGCGGGCTGGCGTTCCTTTGGCCCACGGTGAAGGGGCTGGGTCTGGTTGTGCTGGTGTTCCTGGCGGCGCGCAAGCTGGTGCCGGTGCTGTTGCACCGCGTGGTGCAGACCCGCAGCCGCGAGCTTTTTCTCATCAGCACGCTTTCCCTGTGTCTGGCCACGGCGTTTCTGACCTCCAAGGCCGGCCTGTCCCTTTCGCTGGGCGCATTTCTGGCCGGGTTGGTCATCTCGGAATCCGAGTACAGCATCAGTGCGCTGGAGGGCATTCTGCCCTTCCGCGACGTGTTCACCAGCCTGTTCTTCGTCTCCGTGGGCATGTTGCTCGACGTGGGCTACCTGGCCGCGCACCTGCCGCCGGTGCTGGGAGCCACGGGGGCGGTCATCGTCCTCAAGGCCGCCATGGCCACCCTCGCCGCGTATCTGCTCGGTTATCCCCTGCGGCCGGCGCTCATGGCCGGGCTGGCCCTCAGCCAGATCGGCGAGTTCTCCTTCGTGCTGGCCAAGGTGGGGCTGGACGCCGGGCTGGTGGACGCCGACGGCTACCAGCTTTTCCTGGCCGCCAGCATCGTGACCATGGTCCTTACGCCGACGCTCATGGCGCTTGCCCCGCGCGTGGCCGACGCCCTGCGCGCGGCCCCGCTGTTCTCCACCCTGTCGCGCCGGCCCTTCGAGCGGGAGATGGACACCGGCGCTCAGACGGACGCCGCGCCCGTGTCCGACCACCTCGTCATCGTGGGCTTCGGCGTGGGCGGCCGGCAGCTGGCGCGCGCGGCCAAAAACTTCGGTATCGACTACCGCATCGTGGAGATGAACCCGGACACCGTGCGCAACAGCGCCGCCGAGGGTGAGCCCATCAGCTACGGCGACGCCAGCCAGCCCGCCGTGCTGGAGCACCTGGGCGTGGACGACGCGCGCGTGCTGGCCATCATGGTGAACGATCCAGCCAGCGTGCGGCGCATCACCGACACGGCGCGCAAGATGAACCCGCGGCTGCACATCATCGCCCGCACGCGCTTTCTGAGCGAGATCGAGCCGTTGGTGGACCTTGGCGCGAGCGATGTCATCCCCGAGGAGTTCGAGACCAGCGTGGAGATATTCACCCGTGTGATGATGCGCTACCTGGTGCCGCGCGCGGACATCGAGAAGTTCACCGCCGAGGTGCGCGCGGAAGGGTATGAGATGCTGCGCGTGGGCGAGGTGCGCGGCGAATCGTTCTGCACGCTGAACCGGCGCTTTCCCGGCATGGACGTGAGCGCGTTGACCGTGGAGGAGGGCAGCGCGCTGGATGGGCAGACGCTGGAGGAAAGCGGCCTGCGCCGCATCCACGGCCTCACCGTGGTGGCCGTGGGCCGTGGCGGCGAATACATGGCCAATCCCGACGGCAGTCTGCGTCTGCTCGCCGGCGATGTGGCCTACGTCTTCGCCCCGCACAAGGACATCAAGGCCAAGGCCGGGCTGTTCACCGGACGAAGCCGCCCCTGGCGGGATGGCGGAAAATCCGCCCCCGCTTGACATGGCGCGCCCATGGCGTAGTGATGCTAGGAATCGTTCCCAGCATTACAAACAGCAAGGAGCACGTCATGAGCGAGATGAAAGTTCAGGCGACCGAATCGGCGGAGTCGACCAGCCCGGCCGGCTCGAATGTCCCGACAGGATTGAACCGCCGCGAGTTTCTGGCCCTGGCCGGCGTGGCCGGCGTGGGGCTGGCCGCCCCCACCTTGTTCCCCCTGGCCGACGCCCTGGCCGATTCCGGTCGCGCCGCGTTGGACGGCCTGGATCAGCCGCCGCTGCCTTACGCCATGGACGCGTTGGAGCCGGTCATCTCCGCCCGCACGCTCTCCTTCCATTACGGCAAGCACCACGCGACCTACGTGGCCAACGTGAAGAAGATGCTGCCGGGCTCCGGACTGGAGGGCAAAACCCTGCCGGAGATCGTCAAGGCCACGGCGGTCAAGGGCGGCGGGCTGTTCAACAACGCAGCCCAGTCCTGGAACCATTCGTTTTATTGGATGTGCATGCGGCCCGGCGGGGGCGGCAGGCCTGCCGGCAGGCTGGCGCACGCCATCGACGCCTCCTTCGGAGGGTACGACGGGTTCCGCAAGGCCTTCACCGACGCGGCGGTCGGGCAGTTCGGCAGCGGCTGGGGCTGGCTGGTGGAGGAAGGCGGCAAGCTGAAGGTGCTGGCCACGGCCAACGCCGACACGCCGCTGGCCCACGGGGCCACGCCGCTGCTCGTTGTCGATGTGTGGGAGCACGCCTATTATCTGGATTATCAGAATCGCCGGGCGGACTACGTGGCCGCCTTCCTGGACAAGCTGGTCAATTGGGATTTCGTGGCCGCGAACCTGAAATAGGCGGCCGGTGCGGAAATGAAGCGGGCTGCGGCGTGACTGGCGTCGCGGCCCGCTTTTTCGACATCGCGGGGTTATTTCGGGCACTCGCCGTCGAGCAGGAAGCGGATGCCCTTGCCCGTGCGCGTGGCCTTGAACTCGATGATCTCATAGGTGGCCGCGCCCTCGGTGACGAAGGGGTCCTGCTCGCAGATGGCCGCCAGCTCCCAGCGGCTGCCGGCCTGGGCCAGCACCACGCCGCCGGTGCGCGGCTCGCGCGGGCCGGAAAGCACGAACAGGCCGGACTCGTAGTTGGTCTCCAGAAATTTGCGATGAGCGGGCAGCAGTTCATCGATGACTGAGGCCGGCTTCACGTAGGTCAACAGCACCAGATACATTGCGACTCCTCTTTACTTGTCGGCGCGGCCCTGGGGCGCGGCCGCCGTTGGCTCATCAAGGGCGCCCGCCCCGGCGATTCCCCTTTGCTTCAACTCCATTATGCGCGCGTACGATTCACGGATGCGCTCCGCCGGCACCACGCCCTCGGCCACCAGCTCCATGAGGGCGTCGAGGGTCTTGCGGCCGATTTGCGCATCGTATTCCAGGTTGTCGCCAATGAGCAAGACGTCCGCGCCGGCGTTCACGGCCCGGCCGAGCGCCTCCTTGAAGCCGTAGCGGCTCGTCACCGCGCGCATTTGCAGGTCGTCCGTCACCACCACGCCGTCGTATCCCAGCCGTCCGCGCAGCAGCCCGGTGGTGACCGGCCGCGAGAGCGAGGCCGGATCGCGCGGGTCGAGCTTCGCGTCGAACACGTGGGCGGTCATGACCATGTCGGCGAGGCGGCGGTCCATGAGCGTTTTGAAGGGCGTCAGCTCGGCCTCGGTCCAGGTGTCGGTCACGTCGGTGAAGCCGAGGTGGCTGTCCGCCGCGCTGGAACCGTGGCCGGGGAAATGCTTGGCGACGGCGAGCACGCCCTGGCCCTTCAGCCCCAGGGCGAAGGCGGAGGCGCATTCCCCAGCGCGGACCGGATCTGCGGAGAAGCTGCGGCCCAGGCCGCCGATGACGGGATTTTTCGGGTTGACGTTCACGTCGCACACGGGGGCGAAGTCCAGGTTGACGCCGGCCTCGCGCAACATGCGGCCCGTGGTCTCGCCGGCCGCCAGAGCTGGGCGCGTGTCGCCGTCGTCGGGGCAAAGGTCGGCCGCCGCCGGCGTGGCGGGAAAACCGTTGGACGGCTTGAGCCGCCGCACCTTGCCGCCTTCCTGGTCCACGGCGATGAACAGCGGCGGCATGTTCGTGATGGCCGCCATGCGCGCCATGGCGTCTGTGAGGCGCTTGAGCTGTTGCGGGTTCTCGATGTTGCGGCCCGCGCCGCGTTTCATGTCGCGGTCGAAGAGAATGACACCGCCGAGGTTTTCCCGGGGAATCTCCGTGAGGATGGGCAAGGGGGCGGTGGACTGGCCGTCGGCCGATTCGACGAGGGGCTCGGTTCCCCGGAAGCCGATGAGAAGCATCTGCCCGGCCATGCGCCGCAGTTCCGGCGTGGGCTGTTGGGGATGCAGGGCGCAGCCCTGGACGACGGCGAGCGCGAAGAGCAGCGCCGCCGTGGGCAGCGTGCGCAGAAGCGTCCGCCCGGGGCGGGAGCTACGGACGCTCGCCACCGAGGGAGAATGTGCTTTCAAGGTCGTAGCTGGAGATGACGCGGTACGAGATGAGGGTTTCCGTGCCGGTGATGCCCTGAACGAGCAGCATCTTTTCCGTGACGATGGAGGCCAGGTCGTCGTTGTCGCGCGCGCGGATGATGGCCACGAGGTCGTAGCGCCCGCCCACGGAGTGGACTTCGCTGATGCCGTCGATGGCGACGAGTTTCTGAGCCACCACGTTGATGGCGGTGGGCTGGACGTGCATGAGCACGATGGCGTTGGTCATGGCGATCCTCCGTTGGACGCTCCATACCGCGTTGCGGGGCGCGGGTCAAAGAGTAGATGCGCCGGGCGTTCGGCGAAAAAAAAGCCCCCGGTCTCCCGGGGGCTCCGCCGCCATGCGGCGTTTCGCGTTGTCCTACTCCTCGGCGAGGGCGACCACGGTCTCGCCGTACTCGTCCTTGAGGGTCGTCTTGATGGCGAGCAGCTCCATCCAGCGACGGATGGCGCCGATGAACACGAAGACCATGAGGACCATGACCAGTCCGCCCAGGAAGGCCAGCAGATACTTGCCGCCGGGCAGGTAGTTGTTGAAGATGTTCAGATACCCCGCGTACATGGTGATGAAGGCCATGGCGACGCCGGGAATGGCCGTGAGCCAGGCGTAGCGGGCCTTGTTCAGGCGGATGATCATGGTGGTGCCGATGATCAGCGCGCAGGAGGCCAGCAGCTGGTTGCTCATGCCGAACAGGGGCCAGATGGTGGAGATGTCGCCCGTGTAGACCAGGTAGCCCCAGGTGGCGGTGAACAGGGCGCTGGTGGAGAGCACGCCCGGCCACCAACGCTTGTCGTCGAACTTGGGAATCACTGCGCCGATCATCTCCTGCAGGAAGAAGCGGCCCACGCGGGTCCCGGTGTCGACGGCGGTGAGGATGAACACGGCCTCGAACATGATGGCGAAGTGGTACCAGTAGCCCATGAGATGCTGCATGAAGGGAACGCGGCCGAAGATGTGCGCCATGCCGACGGCCAGGCTCACCGCGCCGCCGGGACGGCCCTGAATCTTCTCCTGCACTTCCGCTGCCAGCATGGGCAGATCCTGCACGTGCATCCCCAGCTTCTCGAAGGCGGCCGGGGCGGCGTTGATGGCGAAGTAGTCGGCCGGCACCAGCGTGCAGGCGGCCACCAGGGCCATGATGGCCACGAAGCCCTCGACCAGCATGGCGCCGTACCCCACGAAGAGTATGTCACGCTCGTTGCCGATCATCTTGGGCGTGGTGCCCGTGCCGATGATGGCGTGGAAGCCGGAGAGCGCCCCGCAGGCGATGGTGATGAAGATGAACGGGAACACCGGGCCGGGAATGACCGGGCCGCCGGCCAGGAACTGGCTGAAGGCCGGCATCTGCATGTTGGGGTGCACCAGGAAGATGCCCGCCGTGAGCATGACGATGGTGCCCACCTTCAGATAGGTGGAAAGGTAGTCGCGCGGGCACAGGAGCAGCCACACCGGCAGCACCGAGGCGACGAAGCCGTAAACCGGGATGGTCAGCGCGATGGTCTTCTTGCTCAGGTTGAACAGGGGCCCGAGGGTGGGGCTGGCCACCACGTAAGGTCCGGCGAGGATGGCCAGGAACAGCAGCACCACGCCGATGATGGACGCGCCGGTGACGTCGCCGTCACGCCAGATGTGCAGGTACACGCCCATGAGCAGGGCGATGGGAATGGTGGCGAACACGGTGAAGGTGCCCCAGGCGCTCTCGGCCATGGCGTTCACCACGGCGATGGAAAGTCCCGCCAGCGTGAGGATGAGGATGAACAGCACCGCCCACGAGGCCACGTGGCCCGTCACCTTGCCGATTTCGGAATCGGCGATCTTGCCCAGGCTGTGGCCCTTGTGCCGCACCGAGGCGAAGAGCACGACCATGTCGTGCACGGCCCCGGCCAGCACGCAGCCGACGATGATCCACAGCGCGCCGGGCATGTAGCCGTATTGCGCGGCCAGCACCGGCCCCAGCAGCGGACCGGCCGCCGCGATGGCCGCGAAGTGGTGGCCGAACAGCACGAACTTGTTGGTCTTCACGTAGTCGCGGCCGTCCGCCATTTTGACGGCCGGCGTCACGCGCGTGGCGGAGAGTTCGAGCACTTTGTTGGCCAGGAACAGCCCGTAGACCCTGTACGCTATGGCGAACACGCACAGGGAGACGAAAACCAGTGTCGCAGCGTTCATCCCTTGCCCTCCTTACGGTTGGGAAACCTTGACAGCATATTCGCTCTCCTTTGCCCTCAGGGCAATGCCCCGGGAGCGAAAAGGCGTTTCAGGAGGATGAAACGGCACGATGCCGGTCTGAAGGAACCGGGGCCACGTGTTGGTGCGTATCGCGGAGCCGGATGGGGACGCGGCGCTGGCCGAATGGCGGTGGGGAAGGGGGAGCCCGGCTATTGGGGAATGCGCAGGCTGATGCGGGTGCCCTGGCCCGGGGCGCTTTCGACCACCATGCCGTAGGTCGGACCGTAAATCTGCATGAGACGCTGGTTGGAGTTGCGCGCGCCGATGCCCTCGGTGAGGGATTCCAGCTCCACAGCGGCGGTGATGGCGTCCACCTGATCCGGCTTCATGCCCACGCCGTCGTCGCGCACCTCCACGAGCAGGTGGCCGTCCTCGCGGCGGGCGCGCAGTTGGACGACGCCGCCCTCGGGCTTCTGGAGAATGCCGTGGCGCACGGCGTTTTCCACCAGCGGCTGGATGATGAGCGGCGGGGTGACGCACTCCTCCGCGCCGGGTCCGAGTTCGATCTCGGCGTGGACGCGCCCTCCGAACCGCGCCCGCTCGATGGCCAGGTAGGCGTTGGTCTGGCCGATTTCCTCGGAGAGCTTGATGAGCCCCCGGCTGGAGTCGAGGTTGCGGCGCATGTAGCGCGAGAGGTCGAGGATGAGCTCCCGCGCCTGGGCGGGAGCTGTGCGGCAGAAGCTGGCGATGGTGTTGAGCGAGTTGAACAGGAAGTGCGGGTTGATCTGCGCCTGCAGACGGCGGATTTCCGCGTGGGCCAGCAGCTGGTTCTTGATGCCGATGTTCTCCAGCTCCAGCTGGGTGGCGAAGAGGTCGGCCAGCCCCTTGGCCAGGGCGAAGAGCGTCTCGTCCAGGGGGTGGCGGCGGGTGCCGTAGAACTTCAGGCAGCCCTGGATGGCGTCGCCCTTGCGCAGGGGCACGATGATGGCCTGGGTGAGCGGACAGCTGGGGGCGTCGCAGCAGATTTCGCGTTTCTCGCGCACGAAGAGTGGCTCCCCGGTCTGGAAGACCCGGTGCGTGGCCAGGGTGCGCACCGCGCCGCCGGGCATGTGGTGGTCCTCCCCGGCGCCCAGGTGGGCCAGGATGGTTTTGCCGCTGGTCACGGCCACCGCGGGGATGCGCGTTTCGCGCATGATGATGGCGGCGGTGGCCCGGGCGGAGCCTGGGGTGAGCCCGGCGCGCAGGTGCGCCAGCGTCTGATTGGCGATGGAGAGGATCTGCCGGGCCAGATCGCGGTCCTTGGCCTCGCGGTAGCTCTTCTGCATGTTCAGCGCCTGCACCAGCAGCGCCGCGCCGATGGAGTTGAAGACGATCATCGGCAGGGCGATGACCTGAACCACGGCCACGGCCATGGGAAAGGGCTTGGCGAGCGTGAGCACCAGAATCTGATGCAGTATCTCCCCGCCCAGGCACAGCAGGAAGGCCAGCCGCCAGTCCAGGGGGTCGCCGTGCGCGCGCCGGGAGACCACGCCCGCCATGACGCCCTCGATGAGGGTGCCCAGGGCACAGGGCAGGGCGGAAAATCCGCCGATGTCCATGAGGTAGCGGTGCCCGGCGGCGATGAGCGCCGAGCCGATGCCCACCGCCGGTCCGCCGAACAGCCCGGCCGTGATGACCACCATGCCGCGCAGGTTGGCGAAGGACTGGAAGACCACGTTGCCGGAATACGTGCCGAGAATGCCGAACACGCCGAACATGACGATGAGCAGGATGGTGGCCCACAGGGGCCTGTCGCGCCCGGGGCCCAGCTTGTCGATGCTCGTCACCGTCGTGATGGCGAAGCCGCCGGCCAGCAGCAGGCCGAAGCGTTGCGAGAGGTTGAGGAAGAGCGCCGGGACCTGCGGGTTGAAGAAGTCGTTCATAGGATGCCCAGATTTTTCTTGAAGGCGCGGGCTCGGTTGCGGCTCACAGTCACCTCGGTGCGGGCGGGGTCGGCCATGACCACGCAGTACCGGCCGCCGAACCAGGGCGTGAACTCGGCGATGCGCTCCAGGTTGACGAGCTGGGCGCGGTTTGCCTGGAAAAAGGGCAACCCGGCCAGCCGATCCGCCGCCTTGGCCAGGGTCGGAATGCCGTGGCAGACCAGCCGTTCGGTTTCGGTGACGGCGAGCACACGTTTTTCCTCGGCCTCGATGAGCACGATGTCGGCCGTGTGGATGAGCCTGATGCGGCCGCCCTGTTCCACGGCCATCCTGCTCAGCGGCCTGCCGCCGGTTCCCGCCGCCAGCAGCCGGGCCAGCGCGCCGTCCAGTTCCGGCCGGGGAGGAGCGGACAGCAGCCCGCGCACGCGGTCCAGGCTCTTGGCCAGCCGGTCCGGGGAAACGGGCTTGAGCAAATAGTCCGCCGCGTTTTCCTCGAAGGCGCGGATGGCGTGGGAGTCGAAGGCGGTGACGAAGACGAACACCGGTGGGCGGTCCATTTCGTGCGCGCCGGCCAGCACCTGGAAGCCGTCACTCCCGGGCATCTGGATGTCCTGGAACACGAGGTCCACTCCGCCCCTGGCTATGATAGTGAGGGCCGCCTCGGCGCTGTCCGCCTGCAGGGCCTCCACGTCGGAATGCGCCTGCAGCAGGTAGAGCAGTTCGTCCCTGGCCGGGGCCTCGTCGTCCACGATGAGCGCGCGTATGGACATGTCCGCCGGTCCCCCTCCGCGAAGGCGCGCGGCCTCCGCCGCGATGTTCCCTGAAAATACCGCCGCCGGCCCAGGCCTGTCAACGCGCCTCGCCGTGGTCCGCCGCGTCGGGGGCGTGGGGCCGCCGCGAACCGGCGTACATTTCGTATTCCAGCAGCCGGCATTCTATTTTGGCGTTGAACAGGGGGATGCGCCGCCGGGGTCTGAGGCCGACGCGCTTGGCCAGCTCCGGGTTGCCGGTGAGGACGTATCCGCGCCAGCCGGCCAGGCGCTGTTTGAAGAAGTCGCCGATGCCCGCGTACACGGCGGCCAGACGCTCGGTCTCACCCAGGCGCGCGCCGTATTCGGGGTTGAGCACGCACACGCCCGTGGTTCCGTCGGCCAGGGGGCCGGGCACGGGGCTCTCGCGGAAGTCGACCACGGCGAATTCGATGTGGCCCTCCACGCCGGCAGTTCTGGCGTTCTGCCGGGCGGCGGCCACGGCGGCGGGGTCGATGTCGCTGGCGATGATGCGCCCGTCGAGGGTCTTTTTCGCGTCCGCCGCGGCCTCGTGGCGCAGCTCCTCGTAGCGCGCGGCGTCGAAGCCGACGAGGTGCCGGAAGGCGAAGTCCTGGCGCAGCAGGCCGGGCGCGCGGTTCAGGGCGGCGAGGGCGGCCTCGATGGCCAGGGTGCCACTGCCGCACATGGGGGAGAGAAAGTGCCCGGCGTCCGGGCCGTACCCGGCGGCCAGCACGATGCCGGCCGCCAGCGTCTCCTGCAGCGGGGCCTTGTGCGGCATCTTGCGATAGCCACGGCGCGGCAGCGGCGTGCCGCTCGTGTCCAGGTAGATGGTGGCCGCGTCATCGCGCCAGTGCAGGAACAGCGCCGCGCCCACGGGGTCGGGACCGGAGTCCGGCCTCCTGCCGCGCCGGGCCAGAATGCGGTCCACCACGGCGTCCTTCACTTTCTGGTTGGCGAAGCGCGCGTCGCGCACGTGCTCGTTCTTGACCGAGCCGTCCACGGTGAGGTGCCCGTCGGCAGGGATGATGTCCTCCCAGGGAATGCGGCTCAGCTCGCGCGCGAGGGCGTCCGGGTCCGGGGCGCGGAAGCGCGCCAGCTCCAGCAGCACGCGGTGGCCCGTGCGCAGGCGCAGGTTCAGGCGCACGCAGTCGTCCATGCCGCCCTTCGTCTGCACGCCGGCGGCCAGCTCGTGGCCGGGCAGGCCGAGGGCGGCCAGCTCTCCGGCGAGAATGGGCGGCAGGCCCTTGGGACAGGTGACGAGGATGGGACGTGTTTCTTCGGGCATGAGGGTGGTCCTTGAAGGCTGGCGTTGTTCGGGGGTTGCGCTCACATGGGCCAGGAGCGCGGCCGTGTCAAGGCCTGGCGCTTCACCGGCTTGGCGGATCGGCCCCGTCAGGCCGGCCGGGTCCGTTGGACCGGTTGCGCCGATCTGGCCGATTCGATTGATCGGGCCGGCGCGGCCGATCGGGCGGGGTTGACCCGTCGGCGCCGGGGGAGTCAGAAAAGGAATCGGGCGGTCATGGCGGCCTCCTGGTCGCGTCAACGATAAATCCGCCGGCGCGGGTTGTGAAGCGCCTTGCCAATTCCCCGCCGCGCCGCTACCCTTGGGCCGAAACATCCTCCGGAGGCCGGCCCATGCGCATCACCCCGTTCCCCCTCGGACCAATCGACACCAACTGCTACGTGCTGGACCACGGGGGGCGCGCCCTGGCGATCGATCCCGGCGGCGATCCGGCCGAGGTCGTGGACTTCCTCAAGGCGGAATCGCTGTCTTTGGAGCACATCCTCATCACGCACATGCATTTCGACCACATCGGCGGCTGCGCGGCGCTGCGCCGGGCCACGGGCGCGCCCGTGCTGGCCCCGGCGGCCGACGCCTACCTGCTCAACACCGAGATCGGTCAGGGCGGGGTTTTCGGCTTTCCAGCGGTCGCGCCCTTCGAGTACGCGCCGCTCGCCGAGGGCGAAACCTCGTTCATCGGCCTGACCTGCGTGTGCCTGCCCACGCCGGGGCACACGGCGGGCAGCTTCTCCTACTATTTCCCGCAGGCCGCCGCGTGCTTCGTGGGCGATCTCGTCTTCAGCCGCTCGGTGGGGCGCACGGACTTTCCCGGCGGCTCGGAGGAGGCGCTGGACAAGTCCGTGCGGGAGCGCATCTTCACCCTGCCGGGCGAAACCACGCTCTATCCCGGTCACGGCGTTACGACCACCGTGGACGCGGAGCGGACGCACAACCCGCACTTTCTGCGCGATATGTTTTAGGAGCCGGGCATGGACGAGAACGTCGCGCACGCCGCGCGGGCGGGAGCGGACATCGAGGCCGAATCCCTGCGCATCATCGACGCCGAGGTCCCCGAGCCCAGGCCCTTCGCCGGGGCCGAGTGGGCCGTGGTGCGGCGCATGATCCACACCACGGCGGACTTCGAGATGCTTCAACTGACGCGCTTCCACCCCCGCGCAGTGGAGGCCGGATTGGCCGCGCTGGCCCGTGGCGCGCTCATCGTCACGGACACGGAGATGGCCCACGCCGGCATTCCCGAGCGCCGCATGACCCCCCTGGGCTGCCGTGTGCGCTGCCTGATGCGCGACCCGGCCGTGGCCGAACTGGCCCGCGAACAGGGGTGCACCCGCGCCCGCGCCGCAGTGGACTTCGCCGTGGCCGACCTTTCGCCGGACATCTATGTCATCGGCAACGCGCCCATGGCCCTGCTGCGTCTGCTGGAGCACGTGGCCGCCGGACGCGCCCGCCCCGCGCTCATTGTGGGAATGCCCGTGGGCTTCGTCAACGCGGCGGAATCCAAGGAGGAACTCATGGCCCAGAACATCGTCCCGTACGTCGGCGTCCGGGGCCGCAAGGGCGGATCCGCGTTGGCCGCCTGCGTCGTCAACGCCCTGGCCGAGATCGTGCTCGCCGGGCGAAAAGAGGAGGAGGAGCATGGACCTGCGTCTGACCACCATCACCCTCGGCGTGGATGACATTGGCCGCGCCGGCGCCTTTTACGAACAGGGACTGGGCTTGAAGCCCTCCACCCTTTGCGGCGGCGACGTTCGTTTCTACCAGTGCGGCGCGGCCGTGCTGGCGTTGTATCCCCGTGGCGGCCTGCTGGAGGACGCCACCCTGCCGTCCTCGCGGCGGGCCCCCTCCGGCTCCTTCGACGGCGTGACGCTGGCCTGCAACTGCGCCAGCCGCGCTGAGGTGGACGAGCTGCTGGCCCGGGCCGGTGCCGCGGGGGGGCGCATCGCCAAACCCGCGGCGGACACTTTCTGGGGCGGCTATTCCGGCTATTTCGAGGACCCCGAGGGGCATCTCTGGGAAGTGGCCTGGGGCCCGATGTTCACTTTCGACGAGCGCGGGGGCCTGGTGCTGCCCCCGGTGAAATGAGCGCGCGGTCCATGGCCGGCGTCGCCGCGGCCGCGACGTTGTGCCTGACGCTCGTGTGCCTGTGCGCCGCGCCGGCCAGCGCCGGCTCCGCACCGGCGGCCAATCCGACGTCTTCCTCAGCGCCGGCCGCGAAATCCGACCCGACGGCCGGCGCGCGTCAGCTCGTTCTCGTCGTCGCGGCGGACTGGTCGAGCCCCCACGCGCGCATGGCCCGCTACGAGCGCGACCCGGCCAGCGGGACCTGGCGGCCCGTGGGCGGGGCCTTCGACGCGAACGTGGGGCGCAAGGGCCTAGGCTGGGGGCGCGGCCTGCACGGCGTGGCGCTCGGTCCCGGGCCGGTGAAGCGCGAGGGCGACGCCAAGGCCCCTGCGGGCGCGTTCGCCCTCGGCCCGGCCTTCGCCGAGGACCCCGCTGGTCTGGGCCTCCACGGCCTGCCCGTGCTGAACACGTCCCACGGACTCGTCTGCGTGGACGACCTGGCCTCCACGCACTACAACGCCTTCGTGGACGGGCCAAGGCCTGCCGACGCGGACTGGAACAGCGCGGAGACCATGCTGCGCCCCGACGGATTGTACCGCATGGGCGCGTTCGTGGAGCACAACGTTTCGCCGCGCGTTCCCGGTGGCGGCTCCTGCATATTCATGCATATTCAGGAAGGACCGGGCGTGGGCACCTCCGGCTGCACGAGCATGGAGGTGGCGAATCTGAACGCCACGCTGCATTGGCTCACCGCGTCCTCCCGGCCGGTGTTGGTGCAGCTGCCGCGGGCCGAGTACGAACACTTGCGCGGAGCCTGGGGGCTGCCGGACATCGACCGCTGACCTTGCCGAGCGACAACGGAAAAGGGCGATCCCCCGCGAGGAGGACCGCCCTTTTGATTGTGGCGACGGAAGAACCGCGCTGTTATTTCGCCGGAGCCGGGGCGGGCATGGAATCGTGACCGCCCATCATCTGACCCATCTGGCCCATCTGGCCGCAGCCGCCGCCGGCCATCATACCGCCACCGAACATGCCGTGGTGGCCCATGACGGGCATGCGCAGGCCGGTCTCCTTGAACATGTTGGCGCGGAAGGCGCTGTCCTCGGTGAGCATCCGGGACTGGATGTCGGCGATGTCGCGGATGACGGCCTGAGCCTTGGAGCTCGTGCCCTCGCCCGCGGCGTTCACGGCCTCCAGGGCGGCGTATTTGGCGTACATGCTCTGATGCAGGGGGAACATGACCTTGGCGTGTTCGGCCATCAGCTTGCGCGCGGCCTCCTGCTTCTCAGGCGGCAGCTGGGAGAGAGGGCCCATCATGGGGCCGAAGCCGTGGGGGCCGTAGCCGGTGTGGACCGAGTGATCGGCCGGGGTGGCGTGGTGGACGGGCTCGGCGGCCAGGGCCAGGGAGGAGGACAGGGCGACGGCGGCGCAGGTGGCCGCGAGGATTTTGGGGAAACGCTTCATTGTGGTGCTCGCTTGGGTTGGTGGTTGTGGCCGGTGACGGTTCTGGGGGAGCCGGCCGGGGCTTTATTTTTGTCGGAACATGGCTCCCGGCGGCGGAGGGAGGAAGGAGCGCCGCCGGGAGCCAGCCTTTCGGCTAAATGGCGCGGCCCGCGCCGCCGGACATCCACGCCGCGCGGGGGCCCATGCGGTAGCTGTCCGCGTTCGTGGCGGACACGTTGCGCATCATGCCGTTGTGGCCATTGCGGCCGTGGCCCATGCGATCGGCGGTCATGTGGCCGTATCCCCTGTGTCCATAACCGGAGCCCCTCATCCCCTGGCCCATTTGGCCGGAGTACGCCGCGCCCGGGCAGCCGGCTGCGTTGCGCGGGGTGCTGTCGGCGGCGAGGGCCAGGGTGGCGGACAAGGCGACTGCGGCCCCGGCCGCCAGGAAAATTTTGGAGAATGCCTTCATCATGTGCCTCCTGTGTGCAGTGCCGCGAGCGCTTCGCCGCACTTGTTCCTCACTTAAGCATACGCCGTGCCATTTGTAAAAATTAAGTAATAACGTCATGTTGTTCAATTCTGATGAGTAATAGTTGTGCATTTGTCTGCACATATAAGACTTTTCCAATAGTGATTTGCACCGCGTCTTGCCCAACGCCGTCGGCACGGGCCCCCGTTCCTGTTGAAACCGATGGGGGCCTCGCCCCTCCGGGGGCGTTGCGTGCTTCTTGTCAATGCGCGCGGCGAGTTTTCGATGGAAGGAATTTTTGACCGCGAATTCAAGGTACTGGGGATGGTCGCGGCCCTGTACGGGGAAAATTGCTCTTGTGATTCCGGCCGGAATGCTTATTGATGGAACTATGGAAACATCCCTCTCGATGGGGGGAAAAAGGTGCGACATGCGCCAGTCCGCATGACGCGCGGTGAAATTCGAATGAACCTGTAGCCATTGGAGGTGCGCGAAATGTTGAGGAATCCGCTCCCTGCGCTGCGGAATCGCTCGGAGGAAACCCTGCGGCCGGTGAGCATCAGCGACATGATGGAGGAATTCTGGCGCAGCCCGTTCGGCGCGCCCTCGCTGCTCGATGAGATGACTCGTGGATTCTTCGGCGGCAGGGAGGCGTATCCGGCAGTCAACGTCTCCGAGGGTGAGAAGGAGGTCAAGATCGAGGCGGAACTGCCCGGTCTGGAGGCCAAGGACGTGGACATCCGCCTGGAGAACGGGGCGTTCGTCATCAGCGGTGAGAAGAAATTCGAGGATGAGGAGAAGAAGGACAGCTACCACCGCATCGAGCGCAGTTATGGCCGGTTCACCAGGGCCGTGCCGCTGCCTTGCGAGGTGAATGAGGCTGGCGTGAAGGCCAAATTCGAGAAGGGCGTGCTGCGGGTGGTTCTTCCCAAGGCCCATCCCGGCGAGCCGAAACGCAGCATCAAAATCGAGGAGTAAACGTCTGGGGCCACGGGGGACGCGGACCGGCGGTTGAGGGGCCGCCAAGCTGTGGGGGGTGAGTCATGAATCTGCGGGGCAAGCGGATATTCACGGGCAGGATGCAGCTGGTCAACGATTGGGAAGTGCGGCCATTCGCCATCCAGAATCCCGAAGGGGATTTCGTGCCCGGGTTTTCCGCCAGAAAGCACCGCGCCGGGGAGGACGCCGGAAAGCAATACTGCTTCGACGAGCGGTGCATGAACAGGGAGGAGGCCTTCGCGTTCGCCATGAACCAGGGCCTCTGCATGTTGGCCGGGAACTGACCGGCTCCGCGGATCGCGGCCTGGCGATCCGACGTCCCTTGAGGACGGTCGAATAGAAAAGCCCCCGTGCGGCGAATGCCGAACGGGGGCTTCCTTTTGTCCGCGCGCGACGGCCGCGCGCCTATTTCAGCAGTTCGGGCCGCAGCGCCTCGAAGTAGGCGGCGAGCATGTCCGGGGTGATGTCGCCCATGTGGCCCAGGCGCAGCAGCACGCGCTCGCCCCTGGACTCCAGGTCGGTGTTGAGCTTGCTGTAGCCGATGTCGAACAGGTAGCCTTTGGCGCGCATGGCCTCCTTGATCTCCTTGAGATGCGCCACGCCGACGCCTTTCGGCGCCCGCACGGCGGTCATGGTGGGCGAGCGGAAGCCCTCCGGAGCGAGCAGCTCGTACCCCGGCAGGGAGCGCACGAAATCATGGGTCATGTCGCGCATCGCGGCGTGGCGGGCGAAGCGTTTGACCACGCCCTCCTCGTGTACGATGTGGTCGATCTGCACGGCCATCTGGTTGGCCAGGGTGGTGTTGGGCGTGGTCAGCGTCTGGTGCTTTTCCGCGCTGGCCAGCTGGGCGAGCAGGTCCGTGGTGAAACCACGGTTTTTGACCGCCTTGGCCTTTTCCACGGCCTCGTCGTTGGCGAACAGCACGCCGAAGCCGGCGGGCAGGGCCAGGGATTTTTGCGTGCTGGTGACGTATGTGGCCGCGCCGGAGCCAGTGAGGTCGATGGGTGCGCCGCCGAGCAGGCTCACGCCGTCGGCCAGCGGCAGGGCCCCGTGCTTGCGCACGAGGGCGCACACCGCGCGCAGGTCGTTCAGCACGCCGGTGGAGGTCTCGTTGTGGGTGAAGGTGACAACCGCCGGCTTGTGCTCCATCAGCGCCGCCTCCAGCCTGGCCGGGTCGATGGCCTCACCGGGCGCGAACTTGAGCTGGACGGCGTTCTTGCCGTTTTGGACGGCCATCTTGTGGTACAGGTCGCCGAAGGCCCCGATGGAGACGTTGAGCACGCATTCGTCGTCGGCCACCAGGGAGCGAACGGTGGTCTCCAGCGCGTTGGAGCCGGAACCGTTGCACAGCATGACGTGGTAGTCCCCGCCGCAGCCGGCGATCTCGCGCAGGCCGTCCATGATGGGGACGAAACGTTTGAGGTTCTCGGCGTCGCGGTGGCCGAATTCCGGCAGGGAGGCGGCCCGGCGGATCTCCGGGCGGACGAAGGTGGGACCGGTGATGAAAAGGGTGAGGTCGGCGAATTCCTGAATGCTCATGGGCGCGTCACCTCGCGGCTTGGTCTTGGGTTGGATGGGTGATTGCGGAAACGCTCGACATACGCCGGCGTCCTGCGGCTGTCCAGACGCCGGCGGGCGGTCATCTCCGCTGGCGGGCAATCACCCGCACGCCCTTGCCAACCGGCAAAACGCGACCTATATTCCGCCCTTCACGGCGCGGTCCGTCCCGCCCGCAACCCATTCCCCCAGCCTGGAGACGCAATCCACATGCCTCTTATCGGCCCGCATATCTCCATTTCCGACGAACGCATTCTGACCCGCGTGCTCGGCCTCACCGCAAGCCCGGAGGAGGGCGGTTTCGCCCAGTGGCCTGACGGCGTGCGTGAGCTGGCCATGAGCCTGGCCGCCGAGCTGTTCCTCGTGCGTTACAATCCCTTCGTCGACGCCAAACTGGTCCGCGAGAGCGTGGACCGCAAGCTTTCCATCGCCCGGCCCAGCCTTTCCGGCGAGTTCCCGCGTCTGCTGGCGGACGCAGTGGCCGCCTTCTGGCGGCGTTACGAGGACGACCAGACCTTCGCCCACAAGCTCAAGGGCCGGCTCATGGACTTCATGCCGGCCGAGTGCGTCGGCGACGCGCCGAACACGCGCATCGAGTGCGCCACCGACGCCACGGACCTGCACCTGGAGCTGCCCCTGTTCGTGCTTTTCCCCGAGACCACGGAGCAGGTGCGCAAGATCGTCCAGCTCGCCAACCTCCTTGATTTCGGCGTCATTCCGCGCGGCGGCGGCACGGGCCTCACCGGCGGGGCCATTCCCATGTTCTCGCGCGCGGTGGTGCTTTCGCTCTCGCGCTTCAAGAAGATCATCGACGTCGATCCCGACGCCATGCTCCTCACGGCGCAGGCCGGCGTGATCACGCTCGACGCCATCAAGGCCGCGGCCGAGCAGAACCTGTTGTTCATCGTGGACCCCGCGAGCAAGGCCGGCTCCACGCTGGGCGGCAACATTTCCGAGAACTCCGGCGGGCCCTTCGCCTTCGAGTACGGCACCACCATCGACAACATCCACTCCTTCGAGATGGTGACCCCGCAGGGCGAGGTCATCACCGTGCGCCGCAAGGATCACCCCGGCCACAAAATATTCGCCGGCGAAAGCGCCGTGTTCGAGGTGCTCGACGACAAGGGCGCGGTGACGCGGACGGTGACGCTCTCCGGCGAGGAGGTGCGCACCACCGGCCTGGGCAAGGACGTGACCAACAAGTTCCTGGGCGGACTGCCCGGCGTGCAGAAGGAGGGCGTGGACGGCATCATCACCACGTGCTGCTTCACCCTGCACCCGCAGCCCAAATACTCGCGCGTGCTGGTGCTGGAGTTCTTCGGCCGCAGCATGAAAAACGCCATGTACGTCATTGGCGACGTGGTGGGCCTGCGCGACGCCATCCGCAAACAGGGCGACATGGTCAAGATCAGCGCCCTGGAGGAATTCGGCACCAAGTACGTGGAGGCCATCGAGTACAAAAAGAAGTCCACGCGGTACGAGGGCGACCCCATCAGCGTGCTCATCCTGCAGCTCGATTCCGACGACGAGGCCGCGCTCTCCGACGCCGTGGACGCCGTGCTGGCCATCGCCGAGCCGTATCCCGGCGTGGACATCTTCGCCGCGCGCGACGAGAAGGAGGCCGAGCTGTTCTGGGAGGACCGGCACAAGCTCTCGGCCATCTCCAAGCGCACCTCCGGGTTCAAGATCAACGAGGACGTGGTCATCCCCATGCGGGCCATCCCCGACTTCTCGCAGTATCTGGAGAACCTGAACCTCTTCTACATGGCCAAGATCGCCCGCCGCGCCCTGCTCAAGGTGCGCGAGCTGCCGGGCGTGCCCTTCGACGACCCCGACATCGACTTCGGCATCGAACGCGCGCTGTTCATCCTGAGAAAACGCACCACCTCCGACGACCTCTCCGACGAGGAGCTGGCCAGCCAGGTGCGCCTGCTGTTCCACGAGCTCAAGGACAAGTACCCCAAGCACGACCGCGAGCTGGAGGACTTCTATCAGGAGATCGTGGCCAAGCGCATCATCATCGCCACGCACATGCACGCGGGCGATGGCAACTGCCACGTGAACCTGCCGGTGAACTCCAACGATCCCGAGATGATGCAGCAAGCCTACGAGGCCGTGGACGCCGTTTTCGCCAAGGTGCAGGAACTCGGCGGCGTCATCTCCGGCGAGCACGGCGTGGGCATCACCAAAATCGGATTTCTCCCGCAGGACCGCATCGACGCCCTCAAGGCCTACAAGGTCCAGGTGGACCCGAAAAACGTGCTCAACCCCGGCAAGCTGGTGCGCCGGGAGCTCATCGCCGAGCCGTACACCTTCTCCTTCAACCGCCTCATCGGCGATCTGCGCAAGACCGCGCTGAAGGACAAGGAGAATCTCATCGAGCTGCTGAAAAACGTGCAGACCTGCACGCGCTGCGGCAAGTGCAAGCAGGTGTGCCCCATGTACAACCCCGCGCGGGGGCTGCTCTATCATCCGCGCAACAAGAATCTCAGCCTGGGCGCGCTGGCCGAGGCCATCTACTACTCGCAGGTGCAGGGCGGCGAACCCTCGGCCGAGTTGCTGGACCGACTGCGCGACATCATGGAGCACTGCACCGCCTGCGGAAAGTGCAAGGCCATCTGCCCGGTCAAGATCGACTCCGCCGCCAACGCGCTGCAAATCCGCTCGTTCCTCGAATACAAGGGCAAGGGCGGGCACCCCCTCAAGAGCATGGTGCTCACCACCCTGGCCCACGATCCGTCCAGCCGGCTACCCAGGACCGCCAAGATGCTTTCGCTGGGACAGGCCGCCGCCAACAGCGTGCTGCGGTTGGTGCCCGGGCATTTCCGCAGGCGTCTGGAGAGCCCCGCCCTGCAGGGCCCCGGCCCGCTGGTGGACCTGCGCAACCTGGCCCAGGAGCTGAACCTCGCGGAACATTCGCTGTTCCGCAACGCCGCCGCCGCGCCGGACGACACGGTGTTGTACTTCCCCGGCTGCGGCGCTGGGCTGTTCACCCACGACATCGGGCTGGCCGGCGTGTACCTGCTGCTCAAGTCCGGCGTGAACGTGGTGATGCCCGAGCGGCACTTGTGCTGTGGCTACCCGCTGCTGGCCAGCGGCTGCACGGAGGCCTACAACGCCAACCGGCACCGCACCATCCAGGAGATTCTGGACACGCTCATCGCCACCGGCCGCGCGGGCATGAAGGCCACCACCCTCGTCACCAGCTGCGGCACCTGTCGCGAGTCGCTGGAGAATTATGACTTCAACCAGGAGCTGGCCGAGCCGCCGCGTCACCAGGACATCGTGCAGTTCCTGCTGGGGCGGCTGGCGCATTTGCGGCTGCCCAAGCCGGCCAAGGGCGAGGAGGGCGAGAAGCTGCTGTACCACGCCGCCTGCCACGCGGAGTGGGTGGACGTGCCCAAGGTGAAGGCCCCGGAAATCTACCGCAAGGCCATCGCCGACGCGCTCGGTGCGCAGGTGCGGCTCTCGCCGGGATGCTGCGGCGAATCCGGTCTGGGCGCGCTCACCAGCCCGAACATCTACAACCGCATCCGCGACAGGAAGCGCGAGCAGCTGGCGCTCGACCTCGCCCGGCCCGACTCCAAGCGGCCGGACAAGGACACGCCCATCATCGTGGGCTGCCCCTCGTGCCGCATGGGCGTGAAGCGCTGCCTGATGCGGATGCACCGGCCCAACGAGGTGCTGCACACCACGGAGTACCTCGCCGAGCGGCTGGGCGGCCCCAAGTGGAAGCGCGAACTGAAGCGCATGCTCGACAGCGGCGAAAAGAAAGGCCGCACCGTCACCGTCACCGCCACCACCGGCGCGGGCAAGCAACAATGACGCTGGCCACTTCCCCACGTCCGTCCGCTCACGAACTCGAGGCGCTGGAGGCGGGCCTGCGCGAGCACATGACCACGCGCCTTGGGCGAGAGAGCGCGAGCGACCCAGCCCACGATCTGTTGCACCTGGAGCGCGTCGTGGCCTCGGCCAAGTGCTTTGCCGCCGGGGAGAACGCCGACCTGCGCGTGGTGATTCCCGCCGCGTGGCTGCACGACTACGTCGTGGTGCCCAAGGACGACCCGCGCCGCTCCCAGGCCTCGCGCATCGCGGCCGGGGAGGCCTGCGCGTACCTCGAATCCATCCACTACACGCCGGAGCTGCTGCCCGCCATCGCCCACGCCATAGAGGCGCACAGTTTCAGCGCGAACATCGCCCCGAAGAGTCTGGAGGCCAAGGTTGTGCAGGACGCCGACCGCCTCGACGGCATCGGGGCCATCGGCATCGCGCGTTGTTTTGCCTGCGCGGGCGTCATGGGCAGGGCATTCTACAGCCCCACCGACCCCTTTTGCGGCGGTCGCACTCCCGACGACACGCGCTTCACCGTCGACCACTTCTACAGCAAGCTGTTCAAAACCGCCGCCACCATGCAGACATCGGCGGGGCGGCACGAGGCCGAACGGCGGATGGCGGTGATGAAACGTTTTCTGCGGGAGTTGGGCGAGGAGATTTAAGAGGAGGCTCAGCCAACCCCAGATGCAATTGCCCCAGCTGGGTAAGCTTTAGTCATAAGCGCCAATTTAAGCGCATTCTCGCGGGCGGAGAGGAGAAGGGCCGCACCTTCATCATCGCTGTCGCCACCGGCGGGGGCAAACAAACGATTCTCTAAGTTGAAAAGCGAAAGGGGTTATTGCGAATCTTTGATAGCAAGTTTCTCTAGAAGTGTGCAACAATGTGGAACAATAGAAGCTCTATTGTTTCGTTCTGTAAAAGGTAATAAACGTTGAAGCTTTTTTATGTTTCCTTCGTGCTTCTCATAATATTCATCATCACCAATACAGTACCCCCAGCATGTTTCGAACAATTCCTTTGACGTTGGATCGTTCTCTCTGCCGAATGCCATAAATTTTAGTACTTCATCAAGTAAAAGCGTTTTCGATTGCGCCTTACGATAAAGGTTTGGCGCTAGTATCCTCATTATGCAGAGGGTTGCAATGATTGGGCTCGATTCAATATTGCAATTGTCTGTAGAGGCAAAAAATACACCTATATATGTTGTAATTTTTTCCAAAGAGCGTAATGTAATACGATTTTGTTTTGAGTAGTTTTTGAGTATTTTGCATAGCTCATTTTTCAAATTTTTATCACTTGCAGTATCGAATAGTTCCGAAAACATCTTACCAATGTATCTCTCTGGATGACTTGTTCCCTGAACGGGTTCATTGGCGGGAAAACTAAAAACAAGATTGTAGAATTTTTGTAAATAGATATTGGCTTGTTCTTTCATCCCGTAGGCATAGCGGACTGAGTTTTCAAGCTGCTCCATGTGGGTGACGAGAAGGAAATGAACATGGGGAACAGAGAAGAAGTGCTTGATCTTTTCTAAAAGGTCCAAAGCGAAGGGCGGTTTGCAGCGGTCGAGTTCATCTATGACAAAAATGAGCGGCCGCGTTGTTGACCTTGGGGTTTCACTTTCAGCTTCTCCCTGTTCCGTCCCATCTTTCGCGTTTTCCTGTTCACGCTTTGCCTGCATAGTCTTGGAGAGTTCTTCGGCAAGAACGGCGAGAGCTTTCCCAAATTCATTAAAGGCATCCCGTTCTTTCTTGCGTCCCTCCAGCTTTTCCTTCAGGTATGCGTCAAAAGATTCTAAGAGGCAGTTGCCTCCTTCCTCCGTTGCTGCGGCGACCACGTCATTAACGCCTTCCTCACCAAGAATCTTGCCCAACCCCTTTTTCAAACCGCCTTTCGCGAAAGCCCAGGCAACCCGTTTGGTCTTCAATAAGTAGTCTTTCCGTGCCACCCCATTTTTCGAGCCCAATTCGTCCGCCAGGGCGATGACCTCGCCAGCCAAGGCAAGAAAGGCGTCATCGGTGTAGTCGTTTTTGAAGGCGTCGAAGTATATGACGGGAAAGCCGCGATTCCGCATGTAACCGCACCACATCTTGATGAACGTCGTCTTGCCGCTGCCCCAGGGAGCATCCAGAATTGCGACCATGGGATCATCGACATTGGCGAAGAGGTTCCCCAGACCTTCCCCGAACTTTTCGCGTTGAAAGAAATCCTTTTCTGGGGTGAAGCCTTCGTAATCACCGATCTCAAGTTCAGGTGGGAAAAGTCGCATTGTTCCTCCGGCAGGCAGGATGAATCTAATTTATTGTGGTGTGTTGGAAAACAACTATAGCATATCTGACTTTCGCGTGATGTAAAGTGTGCTCTGGAATATTCGCCTAGTAGGGGGAGTTCTCCTTGACACCTGCTTCAAACCCGCTTATCTCCACACTGCGCGGAGGGCACTCCTCCCCGCACGGCACCACCCGAGAGATGGCGAGGTACCGCTGCACGGCCCGCCCAAGTGAATCTCCGGCCCACCGCCGCATCTACTTTGTCCCCGACTGAGCCCATCCTGTTCCGGTTCGCAGCATCCGCATCATGAGACGCTCTTCGCCGCCGCATTGGCCGCGTGTCTCGCGCAGTGCGGATTCTTCCAACCAAAGGATCAATTTTGACCTTCGATTCCTTCGGCCTTCCGGCCTCTGTCATGTCCAACATTTCCCGCCTTGGCTACACCACCCCCACGCCCATTCAGGAGCGCGCCATTCCCGACGCCATGCAAGGCCGCGACCTCATGGGTCTGGCGCAGACCGGCACCGGCAAGACCGCCGCGTTCCTGCTGCCCATCATCACCAAGCTCCTCAAGGAGAACGCCGAGCGCCGGCCCGGCCGCAAGCCCCGTACGCTCATTCTGGCCCCCACGCGCGAGCTGGCGGAGCAGATTCACGACTCCACCCTTGATCTGGCCCGCAACACCGGCCTGCGCAGCACCACCGTGTATGGTGGCGTGAATATGAACCGTCAGATCAACGCCCTGCGCAACGGGGCGGACATCGTGGTGGCCTGCCCGGGCCGCTTGCTCGATCACATGGGCCAGCGCACCGTCGATCTGACCGCCGTGGAGACCCTGGTGCTCGACGAGGCCGACCAGATGTTCGACATGGGCTTTCTGCCGGACATCCGCAAGGTGCTGGCCGGTCTGCCCAAGGATCGCCAGACCATGCTTTTCTCCGCCACCATGCCCGAGGCCATTCGTGGGCTGGCTTCCGAGATTCTGAAGCAGCCCGAGACCATCCGCGCCGGCGAGAACGCCCCCAGCGAGACCGTGGAGCACGCCATCTACCCCGTGCCCCAGCACCTCAAGACCAAGCTGCTGCTGGAGATTCTGCGCCGCAACACCGAGGGCAGCATGCTGGTGTTCACCCGCACCAAGCATCGCGCCAAGCGCCTGGCCGAGACCCTGGAGAAGCAGGGGCACAAGGCCACGGCCCTGCAGGGCAACCTTTCGCAGAACCGCCGCAAGGAGGCCATGGACGGGTTCCGTTCCGGCCGTTACCGCGTTCTGGTGGCCACGGACATCGCCGCGCGCGGCATCGACGTGAGCCAGATCACCCACGTGGTGAACTTCGACGTGCCGAGCACCCCGGAAACCTACACCCACCGCATCGGCCGCACGGGCCGCGCCGCCCGCACGGGCGAGGCCCACACCTTCGTCACCGGCGAGGACCTCTCCATGGTTCGCGCCATCGAGCGCCTGCTGCACGAGCCGCTGAAGCGCAAGAAGCTGGAAGGCTTCAACTACGACGAGACTCCCTCGACCAGCGCCGCCGATCGTGATTTCAACCGGCCCATCATGGACCGTCGCGGCGGCTACGGCGCTCGCAGCCGCAGCCAGTACGGCCAGGGACG
Source organism: Desulfocurvus sp. (assembly GCA_020692325.1). Taxonomy (GTDB): domain Bacteria; phylum Desulfobacterota; class Desulfovibrionia; order Desulfovibrionales; family Desulfovibrionaceae; genus Humidesulfovibrio. The sequence goes on along the minus strand of JAIMKR010000001.1, from coordinate 321,000 downwards.
CGGTCAGGGCGACCGTCGTCAGGGCGACCGCCAGCAGGCCCAGGGCCAGCGTCGCGATGGTGGTCAGGACGATCGCCGCGAGGGTGGCTACGGCCAGCGTCGCGAGGGCGGCGGTCAGGGCCAGCGCGCCGCCGCTCCTTACGGGCAGCAGGGCGGCAACGCTGGCGGCGGTCTCTTCGAACATCACTCCTATGGGGCGCTGCGGTCCGATATTCCGGACAGCTACGATGCCAACATCGAACGTCGCCAGCCGGGCGACGACATCTACACCGACGATCGCCACGAGCGGCGTTCCGGCAACGGTCGTCCTCAGGGCGCCCACGCCGCCGCAGGAAAGCCCGGCGAACCCCGTCGCGCCGGCGGCCGCGATGGCCGTCCCCAGGGCGCTGCCGGCCAGAATCGCAAGCCCCGCGCTCCGCGTCGCCAGGGCGATTCCCGTCCGGAGACCCGCGACGCGCGCGGCGCTGTCGAACGGTAACGACACTCCTTGACGCAAAGGGCCGACGGCCCTAATCATTGATGGTAAACCCCCGGGGCCTGGGAGGGCGTTCGCGCCTTCCCTGACCCGGGTGGCCCGTTGTTTGCTAGCTGGGCGAGCAGAAATCGCATCCCGGAGCGCAGCATCATGGGCACCATCCTCATTATCGACGACGACGCGGAAGTCCGCGAGACCATGCTTTCCCTCACGCGGCGCATGCGCCTGCGGGGCGAGGCCGTGGGCACCCTGGCCGAGGCGCTGGACCGCCTGCGCGGCGGCGGCGTGGACGTGGCCTTCCTCGACGTGTCGCTTCCCGATGGCGACGGGCTTTCCGTTCTGCCGGAAATAAAGGCCCTGCCGGACTCTCCCGAGGTCATCATCCTCACTGGCCGGGGCGACCCGGACGGCGCGGAACTGGCCATTCAGGGCGGCGTGTGGGACTACCTGCTCAAGCCTTCCCCCCTCAAACAGACCATGCTCACGCTGGAGCGCGCGCTGAAATACCGCGCCGGCCGGCGTGGGGCCCGCGCCCCCGTGGCCCTGCTCATGGATGACGTGGTGAGCGGAAGCCGGCGCATGCGCGCCTGCTTCGACGCCGTGGCGGGGGCCGCCGGCACCTCCGCCAGCGTGCTCATCAGCGGGGAGACCGGCACCGGCAAGGAGCTTTTCGCCCGCACCATCCACCGCAACAGCGCGCGGGCCGACAAGCCCTTCGTGGTGGTGGACTGCGCCGCCATCACCGAAACGTTGGTGGAGAGCACGCTCTTCGGCCACAGGAAGGGCGCGTTCACTGGCGCGGACAGCGACCGCGTGGGCCTCGTCAAAATGGCCGACGGCGGCACGCTGTTCCTCGACGAGGTGGGCGAGATGCCGCTCGTCCTGCAAAAGGCCTTTTTGCGCGTGCTGCAGGAGCGCCGCTTCCGGCCCGTTGGCTCCGCGCGGGAGCTGGAGAGTGATTTCCGGCTCATCTCCGCCACCAACCGCAACCTGGAACAGATGGTCGCCCAGGGCTCCTTCCGCAACGACCTGTTCTATCGCCTCAAAACCATCTCCATGAATTTGCCGCCCCTGCGCGCCCGCGCGGAGGACATCAAGCCGCTGGCCGTGTTCCGCGTGGGACGGCTGTGCGAGCGCTACGACATGCCCCTCAAGGGCTTCGATCCCGACGTGTTCCAGGTGCTGGAGGGCTACGACTGGCCCGGCAACGTGCGCGAGCTGTTCAATGTGCTCGAACGCGCCTTCGTGGCCGCCGGTCCCGCCCGCACCCTGTACGCCATGCACCTGCCCCAGGACGTGCGCATCAAGGTGGCCAAGGCGCAGATCGGCCGGGGCAGGGCGGTGGCGTCCATCGTGCCCGTGGCGTCCGTCGTGCCGAACGTCGAAACGCCCGTTCGCCCGGAACCGGCCGTTGATACCGCCGCCGTCCCGTCGACGAGCGGCGAGCCCGGCGTTCTTTTGCCCGCCGGCATGTTCGCCGGCAGCCTCAAGGACTGCAAGGAGGCGGTGGAGCGGCGTTACATGACCGAGCTTGTGCGGCGCTCCGGCGGCGATGCCCAGCGCGCGCTTGCCGCTTCCGGCCTGTCACGCTCGCATCTGTACGCGCTGCTCAAAAAATGGGGGCTCGCCCTCGATGGGCCGGTCGGCGTCAGCGCGTTTTCTCCGTCCGATTTATCGGACTCGCCTTCCGAAGTCTTCGCGACGCCCACGGATCGGGGCTCCGCGGGGCTTTCGGCCGTCTCCGCCGCATATCGTTCGGAATGGTCCAAAAACATTTTGCGGGACGAACTGTCCGAAAATTCAGACGATTCCGCACGGAGTATGACGAAAAGTTCGTCTTAACGGTTGCAATTTGTTGACAGATGTTGTGGACTCAATTGCTGGCACGTTAGTTGCCTTACGCACGACAAGAGGCGTACCCTCCGTCACGCCGAAGCCACATTCAGGAGACTCCAGCATGAACGAAGCCCTCAAAAAAGATTTCGCGGCCATCGTTGGCCAGGAAAACGTTATGGAAAGCGAGGCCGACCGCTTCTCCTACGCTTACGACGCCGCCGTGTTGGAGCCGGTCATGCCGGCGCTCGTGGTTCGTCCCGAGTCGCGCGAGGCCCTGGGCCGCGTGGTCAAACTGGCCAATGAGAACGGCCTGCCTCTTTGCGTGCGCGGCAGCGGCACCAATCTTTCCGGCGGCACCATCCCCCGCGAGGGGGGCGTGGTGGTGCTCACCAACGCGCTGAACAACATCCTGGAGATCAACGAGGCCGACCTCTACGCCGTGGTGGAGCCGGGCGTCATCACCGCCAAGTTCGCGGCCGCGGTGGCCGCGCGCGGCTTGTTCTACCCGCCCGATCCCGGCAGCCAGGCCGTGTCCACCATGGGCGGCAACGTGGCCGAGAACGCCGGCGGTCTGCGCGGCCTCAAGTACGGCGTCACCAAGGACTACGTCATGGGCGTCGACTTCTTCGACGTGGACGGCGAGATCGTCAAAAGCGGCTCGCGCACGGTCAAGTGCGTGTCCGGCCTGAATCTGCACGGCCTCATGGTGGGCAGCGAGGGCACGCTCGGCGTGTTCGAGAAGATCACCCTCAAGCTCGTGCCGCCCCCGCGTTCGCAGAAGGCCCTCATGGCCATCTTCGACAATGTGAACAGCGCCTCCGAGGCCGTGGCCGCCATCATCGCCGCCAAGATCGTGCCCGCCACGCTCGAATTCATGGACAACTTCACCATCCGCACCGTGGAGGACTTCGCCCACGCCGGCCTGCCGGTGGACGCCAACGCGCTTTTGCTCATCGAGGTGGACGGCCATGCCGGCCAGGTGGCGGAGGAGGCCGAGCAGGTGGAGGCCATTTGCCGCAAGCTCGGCGCGCGCGGCATCCACGTGGCCAAGGACGCCGCCGAACGCAACAAGGTGTGGGAGGCCCGGCGCGCGGCCCTCTCGGCCCTGGCGCGCGTGTGCCCCACCACAGTGCTGGAGGACGCCACCGTGCCCCGCAGCAAGATCCCGGCCATGATGCAGGCGCTCGGCGACATCGCGGTCAAGTACCGCCTCAAAATAGGTACCTTCGGCCACGCGGGCGACGGCAATCTGCACCCCACCATCCTCACCGACCGTCGGAACAAGGAGGAGTGGAAGCGGGTGGAGGACGCCATCGACGAGATTTTCGACGTGGCCCTCGGCCTGGGCGGCACCCTCTCCGGCGAGCACGGTATCGGCATCGCCAAGAGCAAGTACATGGAGAAGGAGACCAGCCGCGCCACCATCCTTTTCTCCCGCCGGCTGAAGAAGGCCCTCGATCCCAAGGGCATTCTCAATCCCGGCAAGATCATCGGGGAGTAGCCGGCCATGAGCGACATGCGCGAACTGCTGAAACTGCTCGGCGAGCTGGACGACCAGCTCGTGACCTGCATGCGTTGTGGCACGTGTCAGTCCGTGTGCCCGGTCTACGGCCAGACCGGCCGTGAGGCCGACGTGGCCCGCGGCAAGATCGCCCTGCTGGAGGGCTTGGCCTACAAGATGATTCATGACCCCGCCGGCGTGCAGGACAAGGTGAACCGCTGCCTTTTGTGCGGCGCCTGCGAGGCCAGCTGCCCCAGCGGCGTGAAGGTGCTGGACATCTTCCTCAAGGCCCGGACCATCCTGGTGGGCTACATGGGCCTGCCGCCGGCCAAGAAGCTCATCTTCCGCGGGATGCTCACGCATCCGGGGCTGTTCAACTCCCTCATGGAGTGGGGCGCGCGCTTCCAGGGGCTGTTCACGCGGCCTGCCAGCGAGGCCCTGGGCACTTCCTGCGCGCGCTTCGCCACTGGCGTGCTGGGCGACCGGCATTTTCCGGCGCTGGCGAAAAAGCCCCTGCACGCCATCGTGCCCAGTCTGGACACCCCGCGCGGGGCCAGCGGGCTCAAGGTGGCCTTCTTCCCCGGCTGCATGATAGACAAGGTCTACCCCAACGTGGGCCAGGCCGTGCTCAAGATTCTGGCGCACCACGGGGTGGGGGTGTTTCTGCCCTCGGGGCAGGCATGCTGCGGCATTCCGGCCTTTTCCTCCGGCGACAAACGGAGCTACGACCGCATGGTGGACGAGAACATCGCGCGCTTCGCCGGCGGCGATTTCGATTACCTGATCACGGCTTGCGCCACGTGCACGACCACGATCAAGAAATTTTGGCCGGAGTACGCGGAACAGTCCGACCAGAAACGACGCGACGCGCTCGACGCGCTCGCGGCAAAAACGATGGATGTCAACGCATTCCTGGTGGATGTTCTGAAGGTTCGGCAGGACGGAGAGGCGGGACCGCGCGATCTCACGGTCACCGTGCACGACTCCTGCCACCTGAGGATGTCCCTGGGGATCACGGCCCAGCCGCGCGCCGTGGCGCGGCTTAACCCCAACGTGGAACTGGTGGAGATGAAGGACGCTGGCGCCTGTTGCGGCTGCGGCGGCAGCTTCACGCTCCTGCACTACGACTTGGCCGAGCGCATCGGCGCGAAAAAACGGGACAACATTATTGCCTCTGGCGCTCAGGTGGTGACGACCGGCTGTCCGGCGTGCATGCTCCAGATCACGGACATGCTCTCCAAGGCGGGGACCCGGACCCGGGTTTGCCACCCCGTGGAGCTGTATGCCGAAACGTTGGACTGAGTAAGAACGGACTCAACCAAGGAAACAACATGGACACGATTCGCAAGAACCTGGACGCGCTCTTCTATCCCAAGGCCGTGGCCGTCATCGGCGCCTCGGACAAGGTGGGTAAGGTGGGGCACACCGTGGTGGCCAACATGATCAGCGCCGGCTACAAGGGACAGCTCATCCCTGTGAACCCCAAAGCCGCGGAGATACAGGGCCTCAAGGTCGTCCACGAAATCGCGGACCTGCCGCGCGATCTCGACCTCGCTGTCATCACCGTGCCCCGGCCCGCCGTCATGCCCTCCCTCAAGGCCCTGGCCGACATCGGCGTCCACTCCGTCATTGTCATCACCGCCGGCTTCAAGGAGATGGACAAGGAGGGGTACAACCTGGAGAAGGAGATGGCCGAGCTCTGCAACGAGCGCGGCATCGCCCTCGTGGGCCCCAACTGTCTGGGCATGATCAACACCGGCAGCGACGTCAACGCCTCTTTCGCCGCCGGCTACCCCATCAAGGGCAACATCGCCTTCTTCTCCCAGTCCGGCGCGCTATGCACCGCCATTCTCGACTGGGCGCTGGGCGAGAACATCGGCTTCTCCAAGTTCATCAGCCTGGGCAACAAGGCCGTCATTTCCGAGGCCCACATGTTGGAGTACCTCGGCCGCGACGAGGAGACCAAGGTCGTTCTCGGCTACATCGAGAACGTGACCCAGGGACAGGAGTTCCTGAAACAGGCTGAGATCGTCAGCCGCGAGAAACCGGTCATCATGGTCAAGGCCGGCACCACCGCCGCCGGCGCCAAGGCCGCCAGCTCGCACACCGGGGCCATCGCCGGCTCCGACGCGGCCTATTCCGCCGCCTTCAAGAAGACCGGCGTCATCCGCGTCACCGACGTGGCCTCGCTGTTCGAGTTCGCCCAGGCCTTCTCCACCCAGCCGCTGCCCGCCGGGCCGAACCTGGCCATCGTGACCAACGCCGGCGGCTCCGGCATCATGGCCGCCGACGCCACGGAGAAGTCCAAGCTGACCATGGCGCGCATCAGCAATGAGACCGTGGAGAAGCTGCGGGCCGTGCTGCCCCCCTTCGCCGCCCTGTACAACCCCATCGACGTCGGCGGCGACGCCCCGGCCACCCGCTACAAGGACGCCATGGAGATCCTGGCGGCCGACCCCATGATCCACGCCCTCATGATCATGGTCAGCCCCACCGCCTCGGCGCAGATCATCGAGACGGCCGAGGCCATCATCGAGGTCGCGAAGAAGACCGACAAGCCCATCTTCGCCTGCTACATGGGCAAGATGCGCGTGGCCCCGGGCCAGCGTATGCTGCAGGAGGCCGGCATTCCCTGTTACGCTTTCCCCGAGTCGTCCATCCACAGCCTGGAAGCCATGTACCTGTACTCCAACTGGCGGCAGAAGGGCGTTCCCGACTACCCCGTGATGCCCGGCAACAAGGCCAAGGTGCGCGCCCTGTTTGACGAGGTGCGCGCGGCGGGCGCGACGGAGGTTGTGGAGTTCCAGGCCCAGAAGGTGCTCAGCGCCTACAACCTGCCCACCCCCAGAACGGCGTTGGCCCAGTCCAGCGACGAGGCCGTGGCCGCGGCCGAGTCCATCGGCTACCCCGTGGTGCTCAAAATCGCCTCGCCGCAGATCTCGCACAAGTCCGACGTGGGCGGCGTGAAGGTGAACCTGCAGGACGCCGACACCGTGCGCAAGATGTTCACGGACATCACCAACCGTGCGCAGCGCTTGCGGCCGGATGCGCACATCACCGGCTGCCTGGTGCAGGAGATGGCCCCCAAGGGCGTCAAGGAGATCATTATCGGCTTCAAGCGCGACGACCAGTTCGGCCCGCTGATCATGTTCGGTCTGGGCGGCATCTACGTCGAGGTGCTCAAGGACATCGCCTTCTGGCTGGCCCCGCTCTCCCGCGAGGACGCCACGGGCATCATCCGTGAGATCAAGTCGTACCTGCTGCTCAAGGGTGTGCGCGGCGAGGCCCCCGTGAACTTCGAGGCGCTGGAGCACATCCTCCTGTCCATGTCGCAGCTGGCCGTGGACTTCCCGGAGATCGTCGAGGCTGATTTCAACCCGGTCCTGGTGAACAGCGAAAAGGCCATCGTGGCCGACGTTCGCCTCACGCTCGCTAGCTAAAAAAGGGGCGCAGAAGCGATTCGACCCAACACATCAAGAACTCGGAGGACATAATGGTCGGTTTGTACATAGGCTCTAGTGCTCAGTTCGCCGGCAAGAACCTCATGACCATCGCCTTTGGCCTCAAGTTGCAGAAGGAGGGCCTGAAGGTCGGCTACATGAAGCCGGTCGGGGCCGTGCCCGGGATGAAGAACGGCAAGGAGGGCGACGAAGACGCCTTCTTCGTGCAGGAGGTGCTTGGGCTGGACGACGATCCCGCACTGGTCACCCCCGTGCTCGTCACGCGTGACTTCAAGACCAAGGCCTTCCGCACCCCTTGCGAGGGCTTGCTCGACATCATCGTCAAGGCCTACGAGAAGCTCTCTCAGGACAAGGACGTCATGCTCATCAGCGGCTCGGGCAGCTTCCTGCACGCCGGGCGCTACTGCTCCGTGAACGGTCCGGCCGTGGTCGCCGCCCTGGGCGTCAAGACCTTGCTGTTGGACCGTTTCGACAACGGGCTGAACTACGACTATGTACTCTCCGCCAAGGATATCTTGGAGTCTCAGGGCAACGAGCTGGTGGGCGCGGTGCTCAACGATCTGCACCACAGCTACATGGACGAGGCCAAGGACATGATCGCCCCCGCGCTGCAGAGCCGTGGCGTGGACGTGCTCGGCCTCATCCCGCGTGATCCGTTCATGGCCGGGATGAAGATCTCCGACCTGGCCGAGCGCCTGGGCGGCCGCATCCTCACCGCGGCGGCCGGCGGTGATCGCCTCATTGATTCCTTCCTCATCGGCACCATGCAGGTGGAGAACTTCCTCACCCACTTCCAGCGGCAGAAGAACGCGGCGGTCATCCTCGGTAGCGACCGCGCCGACTTGCAGCTCGTGGCCCTGGAGGGACACTGCCCCTGCCTGGTGCTCACGGGCAACCTGTACCCCAACGACATCATCATGAACCGCGCCGAGGTGCTCGGCGTGCCCATGATCCTGGTGCGCGAGGACACCTTCTCCACCGCCAACCTCATGGAGACCGTGCAGAAGACCCATAAGCTGCGCGAGCAGATCAAGATCAATCACGGCACCCAGCTTGTGAACGCCAACGTGGATTTGAACGCGCTGCGCGACAAGCTCGGCATCTAGCTGAAAAGGGGAGGGAAGGACGATGCGCGCATACCGGCCGACAGGGACGCATGGCGCGGAGGGGAGAGGGGCCCTTCCGGCCCGCGCCGCCCAGGAGGGCCCGGTTTCGCCCCGCATCGTCCACCCTCCCCACGCTTAAGCATCCTCCGTCCGGCTGTGCTCGGCCGGGCGGAGGGCGCCTGCTCCTCTTGGAGCCGGGGTGGGCACTCCCCGGACCAAGGGCTCTCATGAACGAATGGGGCTGAGCACCCCCGGGCTTGATTCTCGAGTCCACCAACGACCCCGCGCCGACCTTCGGCGTCCGCCACCGCGCGGGGACAGGCGACCCTTATGCCTTGTGAACGGGATCGTCAGCGTTTGGCGGACGGATTCGAGGGCTGGCTGAAGCTATGGTTATTTCCGGCAGGATGGCGATCCGGCCGGGAGGCATCGGCACGCATACCGCAAGGAGGACGTTTCATGGACCCGACGACAGTGGCTGAAGTCACGACCTGGACACAGCAATACATGCCCTTCGGCAGTAGCTACATGCTGCCCGCCTTGGTGGCCGGCGTTCCGCTCATCATCCTGTTCATCATGCTCGCGGTGATGCGCACGGCCGGACACAAGGCCGCGCTGGTCTCCACCGCGGCCGCCGTGCTGCTCTCCATCTTCGCCTGGGGAATGCCCGCCAAACTGGCCATCAACGCCACCATTTTCGGCGCGGCCTTCGGTCTGTTCCCCATCATCTGGATCGTCATCACCGCCATTTGGATCTACAACATGACGGTCGAGTCCGGCGAGTTCGAGATCATCAAGAACTCGCTGGCGTCCATTACCGAGGACCGCCGCCTGCAAGCCATTTTCATCGCCTTCGCCTTCGGCTCCTTCATCGAGGGCACGGCCGGCTTCGGCACGCCCGTGGCCATCACCGCCGCCATGCTGGTGGGGCTTGGGTTCAACCCGCTGTACGCCGCCGGCATCTGCCTCATCGCCAACACAGCGCCCGTGGCCTTCGGCGCCATCGGCATCCCCATCGTGGTGGCCGCCAAGGTCACGGATATCGACATGAACCACCTCAGCGCCATCGTCGGCCGGCAGCTGCCGTTCCTCTCCGTTCTGGTGCCCCTGTGGCTGTCCGTCACCATGAGTGGTTTCAAGCGCTCCCTGGAGATTCTTCCCGCCATTCTCGTGGCGGGCGTGAGCTTCGCCGGCACCCAGTACATCATGTCCAATTTCCATGGCCCGTACCTGCCGGACATCGCCTCCTCCATCGTCTGCATTCTGGCCCTGGGCGCGTTTTTGCGCGTGTGGAAGCCCAAGAAGCCCTGGCAGTTCGCCGACGAGCCCGCCAGCTCCTGCACCGCGAGCAAGTGTGATTACTCCATGAGCGAGGTGCTGCGCGCCTGGACCCCCTACATCATCCTGGCCTTCATGGTGCTCTTGTGGGGCCTGGAGCCGGTCAAGAAGGTTCTGGACTCCATCCTCCAGTTCAAGATCCAGTGGCCCGGCCTGCATGACCTGGTCATCAAGACCGCGCCCATCGTGACCAAGGACGCGCCCTACGGCGCGGTGTTCAACCTGAACCTGCTCTCCGCCGGCGGCACGGCCATCCTGTTCTCCGGCCTGCTTTCCGTGTTCATCATTCCCGGGTACACCTTCGGCAAGGCCATCTCCTGCCTGTGGCGCACCACGTACCAGCTGCGCTACCCCATCGTGACCATCGCCATGATCTTGGGTCTGGCGATGATCATGAACTACTCCGGCATGAGCTCGACTCTGGGCCTGGCCTTCACGGCGACCGGCTCGTGGTTCCCGTTCTTCGCCCCGATCCTTGGCTGGCTCGGCGTGTTCCTGACCGGTTCGGACACCTCGTCCAACGCGCTGTTCGGCGCGCTGCAGAAGACCACCGCGCAGCAGATCGGCGTGGACCCGGCCCTGTGCGTGGCCGCCAACTCCGCCGGCGGCGTCACCGGCAAGATGATCTCCCCGCAGTCCATCTCCGTGGCCACGGCGGCCTCGAACATGGTCGGCCGCGAAGGCGATCTCTTCCGTTTCACCATTCTGCACTCGCTGGCCATGCTGGCCTTCGTCTGCTGCCTGACCATGCTGCAGGCCTATTGGTTGCATTGGATGCTGCCGTAGACCGCGTTGACTATCCACGGGGCCGGACCAGCGCGGTCCGGCCCCGCTCCGAATTTTCCCGGCCCCCGGCAGCGAGACGCGCCAGAGGGGATCGCGTGTTTCATCGATGCGCGCAAGCGCCAACCCAAGGGAGATTGCCGTCATGAGCGATCGGAACCGGCTGGTGGAGTTGTTCACTGAGAAAGCCCAGCTCACCTCGGCCATCGTCGCGCGGGTGAAAACCCTCGACGAGGCCCTGGCCTACACCGTGGACGTTTGCGAGAAAAAGGAGGCCTGCCAGATACTCATGTCCGGCTGCGAGAGTGAGCTCTCGGACAAGGCTGGCGAACTCTGCGACGGCAAGCCCGGCAAGGTGATTGTGGCCCCGGCCCTGCCCAAGGCCGACTTCGCCAGGCTCAGGGACATGTGCCAGGCCCACGGCATCCACTGCTTGTCCGGGGGGATGCGCAAGCACCTCGGCGGGGTGGACGTTGGTTTCACCATCGCCCAGGGAGGCTTCGTCGAGACAGGCTCGCTCGTCCTCGACTCCGATAGCGAGGAATTGCGTCTGGCCACCATGCTCTGCGAGGTGCACGTGTGCATGCTGCCGGTGAGCACCCTGCGCGAGAAGAGCTACGACGTGGCCGAGCAGACCAGCGCGCTGGCCTCGGACGGCCCCTCGTATGTCGCGTACGTCACGGGCGCATCGCGCACGGCGGACATCGAGCGCGTGCTCGCCATCGGCGTGCACGGCCCGCTGGAGATGCACATCCTGCTTCTGGAGGACTAGGCCATGCAGAACGCACACGATCTGAAGGAATACCGCGGCGAACTTTCCGGCGCGTTGCACAACGACTTTCTGCGCGAGGCGCTGGACCGCTTCGCCGTGGCCTACCGCACGTCGCGCTCCAACGCTTTCTCCGGCATGGACGTGGACGGGCTCATCAAGGAGATCGCCGACGGCAAGGACGCCGCCATGGCCCGGCTCGACGAGCTGCTGGCCGAGTTCACCCGCAAGGCCGAGGCTGCCGGCGCCGTGGTCCACGTGGCCCGTGACGCGGAGGAGGCCAACGCCATCATCGCCGACATCGCCCAAAAGGCCGGTGTCAAACGCGTCATCAAGTCCAAGTCCATGACGGCCGAGGAGATCCACCTCAATCCGTATCTGGAGGCCAGGGGGCTGGAGGTCACGGAGACCGACCTCGGCGAGTGGATCATCCAGCTGCGGCACGAGGGGCCCACGCACATGGTCATGCCGGCCATCCACCTCTCGCGCTACCAGGTGGCCGACCTGTTCACCGATGTCACCGGAGCCAAGCAGGAAGTGGACATCGAGAAACTGGTCAAGGTGGCCCGGCGCGAGCTGCGGCGCAAGTTCGCCGAGGCCGACATGGGCATATCCGGCGGCAACTTCGCCGTGGCCGAAACCGGTTCCATCGTGGTGTGCACCAACGAGGGCAACGCCCGGCTGGTGACGACGCTGCCGCGTGTGCATGTCGCGCTCGTCGGGCTGGACAAGCTTACCGCCACCGTGCGCGACGCCCTCACCGTGCTGCGCGCGCTGCCCAAGAACGCCACGGGGCAGGCCATCACCTCCTACGTCTCCTGGATCACCGGAGCCACCGAGTGTCAGACCGCGCCCGGCGGCAAAAAGGAGATGCACGTCGTCTTTTTGGACAACGGCCGTCGCAAGCTGGCCAAGGATCCGCTGTTCTCGCAGGTGCTGCGCTGCATCCGCTGCGGGGCCTGCGCCAACGTCTGCCCGGTGTACCGTCTCGTCGGCGGGCACCAGCTGGGCCACATCTACATCGGGGCCATCGGCCTCATTCTGACCTACTTCTATCATGGCAAGGACAAGGCCAAGAACCTGGTGCAGAACTGCATCAACTGCGGCGCGTGCAAGGCCGTGTGCGCCGGTGGCATCGACCTGCCCCGGCTCATCAAGGAGATTCACGCCCGCATTCAGGACGAGGAGGGGCACCCGTTGCAAAGCGCGCTGCTGGGCCGTGTGCTCAAAAGCCGCAAGCTGTTCCACACGCTTTTGCGCACGGCCAAAAGCGTGCAGAAGCCCATCACCGGCGGCACGCCGTTTTTGCGCCACCTGCCCATGATCTTCGCCAAGGGGCAGGAGTTCCGCGCGCTGCCGGCCATCGCCGAGACGCCTTTCCGCGACCGTTTCGCGTCCATCAAACCCAAGGTGGCCAACCCCAGGCTGCGCGTGGCACTGTTCAGCGGCTGCGTGCAGGACTTCGTCTATCCCGAGCAGGCCGAGGCCGCGGTCAAGCTGCTGGGCAAACACGACATCGACGTGACCTTCCCCATGGAGCAGAGCTGCTGCGGCCTGCCCGTGCAGATGATGGGCGAGCGCGAGGCCAGCCGCAGCGTGGCCGCGCAGAACGTCAACGCCTTCGCCCCCGATTCCTGCGACTACATCCTGACCCTGTGCGCCTCCTGCGCCTCGCACCTCAAGCACGGCTACCCGGAGATCCTGGCGGACGATCCGGTCATGGCGGCCAGGGCGCGCACGTTCGCCGAAAAGATCATCGACTTCAGCTCGTTCGCGCACGACGTGCTCAAGGTCGCGCCCGGGGAGTTCACGGCCGACGGCAAGAGGACCACGTACCACGCGCCCTGCCACCTGTGCCGGGGGCTGGGCGTCACCAAGGCCCCGCGCGAGCTTATCTCCACCTGCGGGCTTGATTACGTGCCTTGCGAGGAAGAGGACGTGTGCTGCGGGTTCGGTGGTACGTACTCGATGAAATTCCCGGAGCTTTCGGCCGAGCTGCTGAAGAAAAAACTTGCGAATGTCGAGAAGACGGGCGCAGAATTGCTGCTGACTGACTGCCCGGGCTGCATCATGCAGCTGCGCGGCGGCTTCGAGGCCAAGGGCGGCCGCGGCGTGCGCGTCATCCACGTGGCCGAGGCGCTGGCCGAGCGGCTCAAGTAGGCCCGGCCTTATTCTCTCGATACGATCAGGAGGATTCGCATGAAGGAAGTGCGCAAACATGCCCGTGAGCTCATGGAGGGCTATTGCCGGGTTTGCCCGGTGTGCAACGGCAAGGCCTGCGCGGGCGAGGTGCCCGGCATGGGCGGCCTGGGCACCGGAACCTCGTTCATGAACAATGTTGCGGCGCTGGCGGCGGTGCGGTTCAACATGCGCCTGCTGCACGGCGCGAAGCAGCCGGACATGTCCACCGAGCTGCTCGGGTTCAAGCTCTCCATGCCCGTGCTGGCCGCGCCCATCGGCGGCGTCAGCTTCAACATGGGTGGCAAGATCACCGAGGAGCAGTACGTGGAGGCCGTGCTGGGCGGCTGCGCGGACAAGGGCGTGGTCGGCTGCGCCGGCGACGGCGTGCCGCCGTTCATCATCAACTCGGCGCTCGCCGGGGTCAAGGCCTTCGGGGGTGTTCCGTTCATCAAGCCCTGGGAGGACAAGGAACTCCACGAGAAGCTGGAGCGCGCCGTGGAGGCCGGAGCCAAGGTCGTCGGCATGGACGTGGACGCCGCCGGACTGGTGACCCTGCGTCTCATGGGCCGGCCCGTCGGACCCAAGACAGTGGAAGAATTGAAGAAGATCATCGCCAGCGTGCCGGCGAAGTTCGTCCTCAAGGGCGTCATGACCCCGGACGACGCCAAGCGCGCCGTGGACGCCGGAGCTGCCGGCATCGTGGTCTCCAACCACGGCGGCCGCGTGCTGGACCACACCCCCGGCACGGCCGAGGTGCTGCCCGGCGTCGCCGCGGCGGTGAAGGGGCAAATCGCCATCCTGGTTGATGGCGGCGTGCGCACCGGTGGCGACGTGCTCAAGATGCTGGCCCTGGGGGCGGACGCCACGCTCATCGGCCGGCCCGTGTCCATCGCCGCTGTGGGCGGCTTGCGCGAGGGCGTGGGCAAGTACCTCGACCAGGTCAATAGCGAGCTTGTGCAGGCCATGATCCTGACCGGCTGCGCCAGCGTGGCCGACGCCGGCGCGCGGCTGCTCTTCAAGGGCGCGTAGCGGGTCCGCATGTCGTACGCCGTCCCCCAGCCGGTCGCCGCATTCCCCGTTCCGGGGCGCGCCCCTGTCGTTGGGGCGGCGGCGTTCGCCTCGACCCTGGCCGCGCAGCCGCTGGCCGGGTGGCTTCTCGGTTCGCAATCCGTCGAAATGGGGCTGCCGCGGATGGCGGCGGCCCTTTTCGTCGGTCTGTTGGCTGGCGCGATCGCGTGGCTGTCCGCCGGCCGTGCGCGCGTCTGGGCGCAAGGCGTCCTCGCCGACGAACCCACCTTGGCCATCGCCAAGGGGCGGGCCTTCTGAGGCGGAACCGCCCACTCACATCTAATGTCTATTTCAAGGAGCGATTCATGATTAGGCACATCGTCATGTGGACACTGAAGGACAGCGCCGAGGGCGCGGGCAAGGCGTCCAACGCGCGCAGGATGAAGGAACTGCTGGAGGCCCTGCCGGCCCGGATTCCCTTCGTGCGGGAGTTGTCGGTGGGTATCGACGTGTTCGCCGCCACGCCCCCCTGCGACGTGGTCCTTTCCACCTCCTTCGACACCCGAGCCGATCTGGACGCCTATCAGGTCAATCCCGATCACCTCGCCGTGGTGGCGTTCATCAAGAAGGTGGTGGCCAACCGCAACGTGCTTGACTACGAACTGTAGCCGTTTTTCTCCTTCCGCCCGCAAGAGCCCGTTCCTCGGGCTCTTTTCGTTTTCGTCGCGCGCATGTCTTGCGTTGATTGGCAAACCATACTACGTATATTGAAAAATTCGTATGCGCGGTCACGCGCATCCATGCGGAGACGGAGATGAGGCAGCTGAATGCGGGAGAGGGCGCCGGCCACGAGCCGGACGTGCGGGAGCTTTTGAGACGGGTGGGATTGCATGTCGCGGATTTGCCCGATGATGTCGCGGAGGGCGGGCAGGCCTACGAGGAGGCGCTGTATCAGCTCACGCGCATGCGTTTCGGCGTGGAGGAGTCCAAACGTTTTTGGAAGGAGATACAGCGCCACCACGAGGGGCTCAGCCGCGCGCTGGGGCGGGACGTGGGCGTGCGCGTGGCCGTGTGCGACTACTTCATGAATCTGCGTCCCAAGCTGCGCGATCCCGTCATCGTCGAGGTGCAGGTGCTGTTGCAGAAAGAGAAGGGCGCGCTGGTGGACGAGCTGACCGGCCTGTACAACCGCCGCTACTTCAACGACGCCATCGACCGGGAGGTGGAGCGCTTCAAGCGTTTCGGCCAGCGCTTCGCGCTGCTCATGCTCGATGTGGACCACTTCAAGAATTTCAACGACGAGCACGGCCACCTCGCCGGGGACGACGCGCTGCGCACCGTGGCGGAGGTGCTGCGCATGTCCGCGCGCACCTTCGATCATGTGGTGCGCTATGGCGGCGAGGAGTTCGCGCTCATCCTGCCGCATACCGACGGCGGGCAGGCCATGCTGGCCGCCGAGCGTCTGCGGGTGGCGGTGGCGCGCGCCCCCATCCCCGTGGAGGATGGCGAGCTGAACGTGAGCGTGAGCGTGGGGGTGGCGACATTCCCGGAGGACGCCCTCGACGTCCGGGGACTGGTGGCCCGCTCCGACGACGCCCTCTACGGGGCCAAGCGCACGCGCAACACATGCTGCGCCTTTTCCGAGCACAACCGGCGTTTTCCGCGCACGTCCGTCAATCTCACGGTGCGCTGCCTCGCCTCCAACGATCCCGACTTCATGACGGTGAGGGCTTTGAACGTGAGCTTCGGCGGGATGCTCTGCCTTTCCCTGACGCCCATTCCCCCCGGCGCGCGGGTGCGGGTGACGCTGAACGTGGCGTCACCGGAAGCGAACGGGCTCGCCGTGGCCGCGCGGGTGGTGCGCCAGGAGCGCGAGGGGAACTCCGGCGGTTACCAGGTGGCCCTGTCCTTCGACCTGAGCACGCACGAGCAGCGCCGCGAACTGGTGCGTCTTGTGGAGTCGCATCGCGGCGCGGCCTGACCCGGAGAAAATCGCTTGGCCCCGACCCGGCGCTGGAGTATGGAAGAGTCGAGGTTGCTACGTGAACCGCCCGGCACTTTCACTTTGAGGAGCAGCGTATGACCCAAGACGACGTTTCCGGCCTGACGAAACTCGGCTCCGCCAAGACGAGCTACGCCTTCAGCGAGCCGAGCGCGGCCATCCTTGAGGCCTTTCCCAACAAATATTCCAACCGGGACTACGAGATCCGCTTCGTGCACCCGGAGTTCACCAGTCTGTGCCCCAAAACGGGCCAGCCGGACTTCGCCACCATGGAGATCACCTACGTCCCGGATCAGCTGTGCATCGAGACCAAGTCGCTCAAGCTCTATTTCACGGCCTACCGCAACCACGGATCGTTCATGGAGACCATCACCAACCAGGTCCTCGACGATCTGGTGAGCGTGTGCCATCCGCGCATGATGCGCGTTGTGGCTCATTTCAACCCGCGCGGCGGCACCAGCCTCACCGTCACCGCCGAGTACCGCAAGGACGACGCCGCGCCCATTGAAACGCGTTTCTAGGCCATCCCTCCCGTCCGGGAGCGGGGGAACGGCGCAAGGATCGGTTGCGTCCATGGGAAAAATGGCGTAACGGCCGTAATGGTTGGCGAATTCTCCGCGACACAAGCCATCGCCATTCCATTTCGCCTGTCGGCTGACGCGAAATCGGTCCAGAATGCGCCGTCAAGCACTGGCGGCTCGGCTTCCTGGCGGCAGGTCGGAACAATGCATCCGTCCATAAAATGTCATTCCAGCAGGCTGGCTGGCACTATTATAAAAGCACTTCAATGAACATCGCCATGACACCAAAGAAAATAACCACGTTCACGTTGACTCTACTGATCGTCCTGTCCTCCATAAACGCCTATGCCGGGCAATGGGATGGATTTTTCTTTGGCGTCAATACCGGCGCGGCCCTGTCCAACGCCAAATACAAAACAGGTCCAGACAATGTGAGTTGGTTTCGCACTACACACCAGACTGGGGGCATGTGGGATAATGGCGATCAGGATAAATCCCGCGTCAGCCCGCTGGTCGGCTTGTCCGCGGCCTATAACCGTCAGGTCGATTCTTTCGTCTTCGGCGCCGAGCTCGGCCTGAATGCGATCGCTGCGGACCTTGGCCACGATGGCACCTATCAATTCACTGCTGGGCTTACTCATCATTATACCTACCAGCAAAAGACCAAAATTGATGGCCTCATCACCTTGCGTGGCCGCGTTGGCGTCGCCTTCGGCGATTCGCTTCTGTCCGTCACCGGTGGCCTCGCCGCCACGCAGCTGAAGACGGGCATCGATTACTCGGACGATTATAACGTACCATATAGCGCCTCGCGCACGAAGACGGATTTCACGCTGGGGCCGACCGTCGGGCTCGCCTATGAACGCCTGCTGCCGGATGATTTCGCCTTGAAGGCCGAATTGACCTATGTCGATTTCGGCAAGACGCGTTTTTCCACGCCCGTGACAGCAAACGATGGATCCTTTATAGCAGATATGAACTTTTCTTCCGAACAGCGTCTGGGCATTTTCACGGTCGGCCTCGAAAAGAAGTTCTGACCGGTTGAGGCACCAGGGCTGACGGTCCGGGCTCCCTGAAGCGGAGCGTGGCGGCGCGCCGGTGGCGGCCCTGAAGACGCGGGTGCGACGCTCGTAATGGGTGCGACGGAAGTCCTTGAGACGGCGGAACGGCCGTTCGATGAATTAGCCATCACCATGGAGAAGGGGAGAGACGCGGGACTGCCGGAGGATCCTCCCCGAGGGGGATGTTCGGGGCGACGGTTCCCCTGGTCCCGGCTCCGCGCAGGGCGTCGGCCATGAAAACACGGGCTTGGCGGTTGCCCACTCGCTCTGCCTCCGCGTCGTCCCGGCGGCGACGTATTCCGCTCCCCTCCTGGCGCACTCCAACCAATCGGTTCCCAGCTCTCGGAACCTTCGAGTTCAACCTTATTCTCGAACTTCCGCCATGATGCCGGAAATTTCGGCCCCGCCCTTGCAGCCGCGCGCGCCGGCCTTATCTCTGTGGCCTGTCCGATCATAACCGGAGGCTAGTCATGTCCGCGAAACTTCCCGCCCTCTTTGTCTCCCACGGCGCGCCCACCCTCGTCATCGACCCCGTCCCCACGCATCAGTTCCTTGTTGAGCTCGGTCGCCGGCTGCCACGACCCCGGGCGATCCTCGCAGTCTCCGCCCATTGGGACACCGACGCGCCGCGGCTGACCACCGGGGCCGCGCCGCACACCATGTACGATTTTCACGGCTTCCCCTCGGAACTCTATGAGATGACCTACCCCGCTCCCGGCGCGCGAGACGTCGCCCTGCGGGCCATGGAACTGTTGGCCGGGGCAGGTGTGGACGCCAGCGGCGACGCCTCGCGCGGATACGACCACGGGGCATGGGTGCCGCTTTCGCTCATGTACCCCGATGCGGACATCCCCGTGGCCCAGCTGTCCATTCAGACCGCGCGCACGCCGGCGGAGCACCTGGAAATGGGCCGGGCACTGGCCCCCCTGCGGGAGGAGGGCGTGCTCATTCTCGCCAGTGGTAACGTCACACACAACCTGCGCGACGTGTTCACTCACGATATGCTCGCCGCGCCCGTGCCCTACGCCCGCGAGTTCGCCGACTGGCTGACGCGCAACGTCGAGGCCGGCCGCATCGATCCTTTGCTGGATTATCTGGCGCAGGGACCGAGCGCCCGGCGCAATCATCCCTCCGCCGATCACTATCTGCCGCTGCTGACGGCCATGGGCGCGGGCGGCGGGGGCGAAGGCGTCAAGGGCCGGCTGTTGCACGACGGCTATACCTACGGTGTGCTCTCCATGGCCGCCTACGCCTGGGATTGAGCGCGCGGCCGCGTGGCTGTTGACGCGCAATCCTTGAACCCGTAGCATCGCCGCCATGAAACGTATTTATGAACTGAGCGTGCGCGGGGAGTTCTGCGCCGCGCATCGCCTGGACGGCTACCCCGGTGATTGCAGCAAAATCCACGGCCACAACTGGGAGGTCACGGCCTTCGTCGAGTGCGTCGATCTGGACGGTCTCGGCATGGGCGTGGACTTCCGCGAACTCAAGGGCCTGCTGCGCCAGGCCATCGGCGAGATGGACCACGTCTTTCTGAACGACCTCGCTCCCTTCGCCGACCAGAATCCCACGGCGGAGAACATCGCCCGGCATCTGTACCAGGTCATCGGCGCGCGGCTGAGGGAGAAGGCCTCTGGCGCCCGCGTTTCGCGCGTGCGCGTGGCCGAGACCCCGGGCGCGGAGGTGACCTACCGGGAGGAACCGTGAGTCTGGACGTCTGCGAGATATTCCGCAGCATCCAGGGCGAATCCTCCCACGCCGGCCGGCCCTGCGTGTTCGTGCGCCTCACCGGCTGCAATCTGCGCTGCCGCTACTGCGACACCACCTACGCCTACACGGGGGGAAAGCGCCTGAGCGACGCCGAGGTCGTCGCGCGTGTCGATGGACTGCTGGGCGGTTCGCCGGCAGCAACCCCCAACCTCGTGGAGTTCACCGGGGGCGAGCCCCTGTTGCAGGAGGCCGCCGTGGACCTCATGAACCGGCTGGCCGCGCGGGGACTGGACGTGCTCGCGGAGACCAACGGCAGCCGCGACATCGGCGTGCTCGATCCGCGCATCGCGGCCATTGTGGACATGAAGGGGCCGTCCAGCGGCGAATCGGACAAGATGGATCTGACCAATCTCAACCGGCTGCGCGCGCGTGACGAGGTCAAGTTCGTCATCGGCGACGAGGCGGACTACGCGCATATGCGCTCGCTTCTGCCGCGCATCGACACCCGGCGCAACACGGTCAACGCCTCGCCGCTTTACGGCGCGCTCGCCCCGGCGGAGCTGGCCGCGTGGATTCTGCGCGATGGCCTGGACGTGCGCTTGAATCTCCAGCAGCACAAGTACATTTGGCCGCCGGACGCGCGCGGCGTTTAGGAGGAACATCATGGCGGACAGCGCCCTCGTCGTCTTTTCCGGCGGGCAGGACTCGACCACCTGCCTGGCCTGGGCCCTTTCCCGCTTCGACCGGGTGGAGACCATCGGCTTCGACTACGGCCAGCGCCACGCGGTTGAGTTGTCGTGCCGGACCGAGGTGCTGCGCAAGCTGCGCGCCCTGCGGCCGGACTGGGCGGCCAGACTCGGCGACGACGCGACCCTGTCCATGGACGTGTTCCGGCAGCTGGGGGAAACCGCGCTCACCCACGATATCGCCATCAGCATGAATTCGGACGGCCTGCCCAGCACCTTCGTGCCCGGGCGCAACCTCGTGTTCCTCACACTCGCCGGAGCGCAGGCCTACCGGCGCGGCATCAAGCGCCTCGTCACCGGCGTGTGCGAGACGGATTTTTCCGGCTACCCGGACTGCCGCGACGACACCATGAAGGCGCTGCAAGTGGCGCTCAACCTGGGCATGCAGACGCGTTTCGTCATCGAGACGCCGCTGATGTGGCTGACCAAGGCCGCCACGTGGAACCTGGCCTTCGAGCTGGGCGGCGGCGAGCTGGTGGATCTCATTCTGGAGGAGACGCACACCTGCTACCGGGGCGAGCGCGGCGAGCGCCATCCCTGGGGGTATGGCTGCGGTGACTGCCCGGCCTGCCGCCTGCGCGCCAGGGGGTATGAGGAGTACACGCGGCGTCGCTAGCCGTCGCTGCGGAAGCGCCGAGGCGGAAACCTCAGCCCCGGCGCAGCCAGACCAGATATTCCTGATTGCCCTTGGGACCGAGCAGGGCCGAGGGAACCACGTCCACGACATGAAGCCCCATGTTGCGGCAGAAGCCGAGCACGGATTCGACGGCCTCCAGCCTGTCGGCCTCTTCGCGCACCACGCCCTTGTCCGTGCGGCCGGGCGGCAGCTCGAACTGCGGCTTGATGAGCGCCACGATCTCGGCCGCCGGCTTGAGCAGCGGCAGGCAGCCCGGCAGAATCGTCGTCAGCGAGATGAAGGACACGTCGGCCGTGAGCACGTCGAAGGGCTCGGGGAAGGGACCGTCCGGCCCTAGGGCCGGGGGCTCACGCAGGTTGAGGCGCTCCAGCACGGTGACGCGCGGATCGCGCCGCAGTTTCCAGTGCAGCTGGCCGTAGCCCACGTCCGCGGCGGTGACGCGCGCCGCCCCGAATTGCAGCAGACAGTCGGTGAAGCCGCCCGTGGACGCCCCGGCGTCGAGGCAGACCTTGCCAGTGGGGTCGAAGCCGAGCTTTTCGATGACGGTGAGCAGCTTGTAGCCGCCCCGGCTGACGAATCTGTCCTGCCCGCGCAGGATGAACTCGACGTGTTCCGGTAGCTGTTGCCCGGGTGAGGCCACGGGCGTCTTCTCGCCGTGCAGCAGGTAGTGGACCTCGCCGGCCATGACAAGCCGCATGGCCGCGTCCTGCGATTCCACCAGCCCCTGTTCGAACATGAGCCTGTCCGCGCGGTCGCGCTTGGGCTTTTTCGGCGGCGTTGGTGGAGACGCTCCATCCGCCGGGCGTGACGCGGGCGACGCGGCGTTGCGCGCGTGCTTGGCGGCCACGGGGCCTCCGGGCCTATTTCCTGGCCAGGCCCAGCCGGGCCACCACGTTTTGCGCGGCCTGACGCACGTAGTCCGGCGCGTCGAGGCGTTTCTTGTCCTCGGCGGTGATGACCTGCTCCGGCCGGTTGGACAGGGCGGGATCGGGCGTGACGCCGAATTCGGGCGGGAAGGTGTTGCTGAAGTACATGTCCTGGAAGCCGATGAACTTGAGGTGGTGCGCCGTGGCGTCGAGCACCAGCGTCTCCTTCGGGGAGACAAGACCGAGCTCCTTGGCGCGTTTGGCCCCGGCCAGACATTCGCCGCCCTGGGTGCAGGCGATGTGTCCGTGACGGTTGGCCTGGATCATGGAGTCCATGATCTGCTGCTCCGTCACCTGAATGACCTGGAAGGAGCGCTCGCCGCCGATGGCTTCAAACTTCTCGGCGAAATATTTGACACGCGGGAAGGACACCGGGTTGCCGATCATGGCCGCCTGGGCCACGCTGGCGCGGACGGCGACGGGCTTGAACTCGCGCGTGCCGGCGTCGGCCGCGTAGTAGCGGTACACCGGGTCGGCGTGGTGCGACTGCACGCCGAACACGCGGGGCAGGGCGTCGATGATCCCCAGGGCGTGCAGCTTGAGGAAGCCGCCCATGACGGCCGTGATGTTGCCCGCGTTGCCGATGGGCATGAACACGCATTTCCCGGCCATGTCCCAGTCGTACCACTGGGCCACCTCGAAGGCGTAGGACTCCTGGCCGAGGATGCGCCAGGCGTTCTTGGAGTTGAGCAGGGCCACGCGGTAGTTGTCGGCCAGATATTCCACGACCTTCATGCAGTCGTCGAACACGCCGGGCACCTCCAGCACCACCGCGCCGCTGCCCAGCGGCTGGGCCAGCTGTTGGGGCGTCACCTTGCCGGCGGGCAGGATGACGGCGCTCTTGATGACTCCCCCCACGTAGGATGCGTACAACGCGGCCGCGGCGCTCGTGTCGCCCGTGCTGGCGCAGATGGCCAGCACGTCCGTCCAGCCCTTGGTGCGGATGAGGTGCTTCAGAAAGCTGAAGGCGCAGGCCATGCCCCGGTCCTTGAAGCTGGCGCTGGGGTTCTGGCCGTCGTTCTTGTAGGCGGTGTTGAGGCCCAGCTCGGCGCGCAGGCCGGGGGCGGACGTCACGATGGGGGTGTTGCCCTCGCCGAGGTAGAGAATGTCCTCCTCCTCCAGCACCGGGGCCATGAGCTCGTAAAAACGAAACACGCCGCGCAGGGCCGGGTTCTTGCTGGCCGCGCGGCGATCGAAAATTTCGCGCCATTTGGCGCCGGGGGTCTTTTTGAGGCTGTCGAAGGTGGTGTCGGTCAGCAGGAACACGCCGCCGCAGCTGGGACAGGTGTAGTGCAGCTCGCTGATGTCGAAACGCGCGCCGCAGCCCAGACAGACGTACTCCATGCGGCCGCGGTAGGTGGGGAAGTCGGACATGCTTGAAAGCTCCTTGATTGTGCGACCGTCTGCGCGGCCCTTGGCTGACAAACCTCGAAAGCTTGGATGATACGGCCGCGCCCGGTCTTGCTCCCGGGCCGGTCGCGCGCCTGAACCCAGCGCCCCGGGCCGCGCGCTCCGCGCGGAGGGCGACCGCTCTCCGAAGTAGCAGCCAAGCCCCGGGCCCGCAAGGGGGGGACCGCCCCGTCCGATGTGGGCGCGATCAGAAACGCGCCCCGTTCGCGCCTGTCGCGAAGCGCAGGTCCGTCTGGGCCGGCTGGCCGGAGGAGGGGCTTCCGCATCGGGCGTCGAGGACCAGCGGGAACAATGCGGTTCCCGCATTTGTCCCCCCCTCGACGGGGCGCTCCCGTGGGACGTGCGGCCGTCGCCAAGTCGCGTCGATCACCAGACCCGGCTTTTCCGGTCCGATCCGGCCGAAAGCTCCGGGCTTGCCGTCGGGAAACCGGAAGGGATTCCCCGCACCCCGCCGTCTGGGACGGGGAACATGCGCCGCAACACCTCCCGCGCCAGGGATGCGCGCGGCGTCGCTCGACAAGTCGCGGCGTGTCACCGGGAGAGACCGTCGGCGAATCCACCGCCGGTGCGGTCGGACGGGCCGTCGCTCGTTCCCGCTACTCCTTGTCGCGCAGGTCCACCACGCGCACGGCCTTCCCCTCGCTCTTGGGAATGGACTCGTGCTGCACCAGCTCCACGCGCGGGGTGACGAGGATCTCGTCGCGCAGGCGCGAGGCGATCTTCTTCTGCAGCGCGGTGAGCACGCGCATGTCCTCCACGAAGTAATCGTCTTTGATCTCGACCTTCACGCGCAGCTGATCCATCACGCCCTCCTTGAAGATCTCGATGAGGTAGTTGTGCGCCACCTCCGGCAGGCTCATGAGGGCCTGCTCGATCTGCATGGGGTAGATGTTGCAGCCCTTGATGATGAGCATGTCGTCCGCGCGGCCGGTAATGCGGTCGATGCGGCGGTGCGTGCGGCCACAGGCGCAGGGGCCGGGAATGAAGCGCGTGAGGTCGCGCGTGCGGTAGCGCAGAAGCGGCATTCCCTCGCGGCACAGGGTGGTCATGACCAGCTCGCCCACCTCGCCCTCGGCCACGTGCTCGCCGGTCTTGGGGTCGATGATCTCGGGAATGTAGGCGTCCTCCCACACGTGCATGCCGGCCTGCTGCTGGCACTCGAAGGCCACGCCAGGACCGTTGAGTTCGGTCATGCCATAGGAGTTGTAGGCCTTCACGCCAAGCAGCTCCTCGATGCGACGGCGCGCCTCCTCGGTGTGCGGCTCCGCGCCGATGAGCGCGATGCGCCAGTCGAGGCTGTGCGGATCCACGCCCTCGCTTTTGAGGAAACCGGAGAAATAGAGCGCGTAGGAGGGGATGATGTGCACGCCGGTGACGTGGAAGTCGCTGAGCAGCTTCAACTGGCGCTTGGAGTTGCCCGCGCCGGCGGGCACGGTGAGGCAGCCCAGGCGCTCCGCGCCGTAGTGGATGCCCAGACCACCGGTGAACAGCCCGTAGCCGCTCATGTTCTGGAACACGTCGCCCTTGCGCAGGCCCACGCCGTACATGCAGCGGGCCACCAACGCGGCCCAGGAGTCCACGTCGTTCTGGGTGTAGAAAATGGCGGTGGGGGTCCCGGTGGTGCCGCTGGAGGCGTGCAGGCGCACGTACTGGTCCATGGGCTGGCACAAAAAACCATAGGGGTAGTTGTCGCGCAGGTCCTGCTTGGTGGTGAAGGGCAGCTTGCGGATGTCGTCCGGGGAGTTGAAGTCGTCAGGGGTGAGTTTCAGCTCGCCCAGGCGGTGGGAATAGAACGGGGAGCGCAGGCAGGTGGCCACGACGCGCCTGAGGCGCTCGGTTTGCAGTTTATCCAACGACTCCCGGGCCAGGCCTTCTGCGGCTTCGTAGTACATGCTTCCCCCTCGACGGCGGTATGCTGACGTTTGTGGACCGAACCTACGTGTTCGGCAAATATTCGGAAGGATATGCCAAAGTGTTCAGATTTTCAAACCGGCTGTACTGCTTTTTGAAGTACAGCTCCACGTCGCCCACGGGGCCGTTGCGCTGCTTGCCGATGATGATCTCGGCGATGTTCGGCTTGTGGGTCTTTTCCTTGTTGTAGACCTCGTCGCGGTAGATGAACATGATGACGTCGGCGTCCTGCTCGATGGCGCCGGACTCGCGCAGGTCCGAGAGCATGGGGCGCTTGTCGCTGCGTTCCTCAACCTTGCGGTTGAGCTGCGAGAGCGCGATGACCGGGATGTTCAGTTCCTTGGCCAGGGCCTTCAGGTTGCGGGAAATGTCGGAAATCTCCTGCTCGCGCGAGTCGATGTCGCGGCTGGCGCGCATGAGCTGCAGGTAGTCCACCACCACGAGCCCGAGGTTGTGCTCGGCCTTGAGGCGGCGGCAGCGCGCGCGCAGCTCCATGGTGGACAGCGCCGGCGTGTCGTCCACGAAGATGGGCGCGTTGGAAATGATGTTGGCGGCGTCGTAGAGCTTGGCCCAGTCCTGGTCGTCGATGCTGCCGCGCCGGAGGTTCACGAGGTCAACGCGCGCCTGGCAGCAGAGAATGCGCATCATGATCTGATCCATGGACATTTCGAGCGAGAACACGGCGGTGGGTGTGGGCGTTTCGCCCTTGGTGGCGGCGTTGAGGGCCATGTTGAGCGCGAAGGCTGTTTTGCCCATGGATGGGCGTGCGGCGACGATGATGAGGTCGGAGTTCTGCATGCCGGCGGTCATCTCGTCGAGCTTCTCGTAACCGGTGGTGATGCCGGTGACCAGGGCCTGCCTGCCCACGCGCTTTTCCAGCTCCTTGAACACGCGGTCCACCAGCTCCTTGCCGGTGTGAATCGTGGTCTTGGAGCGCACGTCCGAGATCTGGAAAATGGTCTGTTCGCTTTGATCGAGCAGGCCTTCCACATCCTTGGAGTCGTAGCAGTTGCCGATGATCTCGCTGGCGGCCTCGATGAGCCGGCGGCTGATGGCCTTGTCGCGCACGATGGCGGCGTGGTGCAGGGCGTTGGCCGCGCTGACCGGCGAGCTGGCCAATTCCGCCAGATAGACCGGACCGCCCACGGCGTCGAGCTGCTGGTTCTGGGTCAGCTGCTCCGTGACGGTGATGAGGTCCACGGGCACGTTCTTGGAGTAGAGATCCTCGAAGGTGCGGAAGATGATCCTGTGCGCGGGGGAGTAGAAGTCCTCGCTGCGGATGATGTCCACCAGGGAGTGGAACAGCGAATTGCGCAGAAAAACCCCCCCGAGAACCGCCTGTTCGGCTTCCAGGTTCTGGGGGGGGACATTACGCGAGAGAGCGGCGGAGGCCCGTTCCAGGGCCTCCGCGCCATCTTCCCTGTCGCCGCGGCTATTCCGCAGCGGGCTGCTGCTCTGGCTCGGATTCCGGCTGGCCATACTTGATCACGCGGAGTTTGAGTTCGGCGTGAACGTCCGGGTGCAGACGGATCACGACGGTGTACTCGCCAAGGGCGCGAATGGCGTCGGGCATCTCGATTTTCCGGCGGTCGATCTCGACGCCCTGCTCGGCGAGCGCGGCGGCCACGTTGTGCGCGGTGACGGAGCCGTAGAGCTTGTCTCCCTCGCCCACGCGCACCGCGAGCACCACGGCGGCGGCGGCGATCTTCTCGGCCAAGGCGGTGGCCTCGGCGCGCAGACCGTCGGCCTTGGCGGCCAGCTTCTTGTGCTCAAGTTCGAACTGCTTCTGGTTGGCCTCGGTGGCGACCATACCCAGACCCTGGGGAATCAAATAGTTGCGACCGAACCCCGGCTTCACGGAGACCACGTCTCCGAGGCGCCCAAGGTTATCAACGTCGGCGCGCAAAATGAGTTTCATCGTCATTGCGGCCTCCTAGACGGTCTTCTTCTTGACTTCCGTGCTATGCACGGTGGTGTAGAACAACAACGCCATCTGCCTGGCGCGCTTGATCTCGACGGTGAGCCGGCGCTGGTGCTTGGCGCAGGTGCCGGTGATGCGGCGGGCGATGATCTTGCCGCGCTCGGTCACGTAGTCGCGCAGGATGTCCGGGCGCTTGTAGTCCAGCGGCAGGTTCTTGTCGGCGCAGAAACGGCAGAACTTCCTCTTGGGGGTGAACTTTTTGCGGAACGCCATGGCTTAGGCCTCCTCGGTGCTGGGAGCGGCCTCGGCAGCAGCGGCGCCGTCCAGACGAACGGTGACGAACTTGAACAGGCCGTCGGTAATGCGGATGTTGCGCTCGAATTCCGCCACGGCGGTGCCGGGGGCGGTGAAGTCGAAGCGCACGTAGTGGCCGCGGGTCTGCTTGCGCACGGCGTAGGCGAGGGTGCGGATGCCCCAGTCATCGATGAGGCCCACCTGGCCGCCGTCGCGCTCGATGATGCCGGAAAGGGTGGCGATGATCTCCTTGCGGTTCTCCTCGCCCATCTCCGGACTCATGAGCACAAGAGTCTCGTAGTGGTTCAGCATGTGATCTCCTTTCGGTCTTTGGCCCCTTCCCGCAGGGGGAGGAGCAAGGTAGACAGGTGCTCTTACGTGTTGCGTTTCGGGCTGTCAAGCTCGGCTGGCCTCTCCGGCCTTGCGTCCGTCTCCCTGGCGGGCGCAGCCGCTCCCTCTTCGCCGAAGCCCCCCATGTGTGGCGGCACGAACCGGAAGACCACGTAGGCGGCTCCGCCGATGGCCGTCGCAAGCGCGATTGATTCAAGCATGGCGTCGCCTACCTTTTGTCCTTGGGCTTCTTCTTGTCAGCGGGCGGCGTCCAGCCGCACTGCCTCTTTGCGCCTCAGCCCCCGCCGGGCGCGAGCCGCGAGAGCGCGACCCAGCCCACGACGATGACCACGAGGACGAGCCAGTTCCAGTCCATGCGGATTCCCTATACGTTCAGCGACTTACCGGTGAGCAGACGGTAGGCGTCGAGGTACTTGGCGCGGGTCTGGTCGATGATGTCCTGCGGGATTTTGGGCGCGGGCGGCTGCTTGTTGAACTTGATCTTCTCCAGCCAGTCGCGCAGGAACTGCTTATCGAAGCTCATCTGACCGCGGCCGGGGGCGTAGTCGCTCATGGGCCAGAAGCGCGAGGAGTCCGGGGTCAGCACCTCGTCGATGAGGATGAGCTTGTTTTTGCCGTTCTCGTTCACCAAGCCGAATTCGAATTTGGTGTCGGCGATGATGATGCCGCGTTCCGCTGCGTAGTCGCGCGCGCGGGAGTAGATGCCGATGGTGAGGTCCTGCGCCTGCTTGGCGATGTCCTCGCCGGCCAGCCGCATTGCCTCGGCCACGGGGATGTTCTCGTCGTGGTTGCCCAGCTCCGCCTTGGTGGAGGGGGTGAACAACGGCTTCTCCAGCTTTTCGCTTTCGCGCAGGCCGGCGGGCAGCTTGTGGCCGCACACGCTTCCGCTCTTGAGGTAGTCCTTCCAGCCGGAGCCGGTGATGTACCCGCGCACGATGCACTCGATGGGCAGGGGCTTGGCCTTGCGCACGAGCACGGCGCGGCCTTCCAGCAGGTCGGCGTGCGGTTTGAGCGCGGCGGGGAAATCGCGCACGTCCGTGGCGAGCAGATGGTTCCGCACCATGTCGGCGAACTTCTCCATCCAGAAGAGGGTGATCTGGTTGAGCACGACGCCCTTGTGCGGAATGGGGTCGTCCATGATGACGTCGAAGGCGGAAATACGGTCGGTGGTGACGATGAGCAGGCTGTCCGGGCCGACGGCGTAGATGTCGCGCACCTTGCCGCGGGAGACGAGGGGGAATTCCTTGAGATCAGTGCGGGAGACGCATTGCATGGTGAAGCTCCGGTGTCGTTATTTTGTGAGCGATGACTGGCGGATTTCCACGCTTCTGGCGTGGGCCTCCAGACCTTCGAGACGGGCCAGCCGGGCGATTTTGCCGCAGTGCTGCGCGAGAAACGCCGGCGATGCGGCGATGATGCTGGACTTCTTGCAGAAGGTCTGCACGGACAGGGCCGAGGAGAAGCGCGCTGTGCCCAGAGTGGGCAGCACGTGGTTGGGCCCGGCGAAGTAATCGCCCACGGGTTCCGGGCAGTGGTGGCCCAGGAAGATGGCCCCGGCGTTGCGGATCTTGCCCAGCAGGGCGAAGGGCTCGGCCACGGCCAGCTCCAGGTGCTCTGGCGCGATCTTGTTCACCAGTTCCACGGCCTCTTCCAGGTCGCGTACGACGAGGATGCCGCCCCAGTCCTTGAGGGATTTGGCGGCCAGCTCCCGGCGCGGCAGAGGATCGAGCTGTTTTTCCAGACACTGGCGCGCGGCCTCGGCCAGCTGCCGGCTGGGGGTGATGCACAGGGCGGCGGCCAGGGGATCGTGCTCGGCCTGGGAGAGCATGTCGGCGGCGATGTATTCGGGATTGGCGGAACCGTCGGCCAGGATGCAGATTTCGCTGGGGCCGGCGATCATGTCGATGCCGACTTCGCCCACAAGCAGGGCCTTGGCCGTGGCCACGAAAATGTTGCCCGGTCCGGCGATGACGTCGCAGGGGCGGATGCTGCCGGTGCCGTACGCCAGGGCGGCGATGCCCCAGGCGCTGCCGGCGCGGTGCACCTCGGTGACGCCGAGCAGGGCGGCCGTGGCCAGAATGTACGGGTTGAGACTGGAGTCGCGCCGTGGGGGCGAGATGACGGCGATGTCCTTGACGCCGGCCACCTGGGCGGGCACCGCGTTCATGATGAGGCTGGACAGCAGCGGGGTCTCGCCGCCGCGTCCGCCGGGGACGTATAGCCCCACGCGGTCCACGGGGTGGACCATCTGGCCCAGGATGGTGCCGTCGGGGCTGGTGGTCCACCAGCTCTGCTCGACCTGCCGGGCGTGGAAGTCGCGTACGCGGGCGATGGCCTCGCGCAGGATGGCCACGTCCTCGGCCGGGATTTTGGCGAGCGCGCCCTTGATGTCCTTCTCGGCCACGCGGAAGCGCGCGGGCAGGTCGGGTGCGTCGAACTTTCTGGTGTAGGCGCGCAGGGCCTTGTCGCCGTCCTTTTTGACGGCGGCGAGGATCTCACGCACGGTTGTGGTGATGTCGTTCCCGGGGTTGCGACGTCCGGAGAGCCAGCCAAGCAGGCCGGCTGCGTCCATGTCGTCGGGAACGCGGAGAATTCGGCAAGGCATGGTGAACCTCGGTTGCGATGGTGTCGCGGTTGCTTTGAACCGCGACATGCTAGCGGAAGGCCGGGAAAAAGTCGAGGCGAGGCAAGGAAACGAAAAAGGGCCGGAGCGAACGCCCCGGCCCTTGTGCTTGGCGGTTCCCCGTGAGGGGCTAGAAGAAGTAGTTCAGGCCAACGCCGATCTTGTAGGCGTCGCCGCTCTTGCTGGCGGTGGCCAGGGCGCTCTTCTGCGCTGCGTTCAGGTTGGTCGCGGCGCGCCAGGCGTCCACATCGAAGTCGGACTTGATGTAGCCCAGGTACACATAGCCGGTGAGCTCGTCATAGAACTTGTAGCGGGTGTTCAGGTCAAACTCCCACAGGGAGTCGCTTTTGGTGAGGAAGCCAGCGTAGTTCACGCTCGTCAGGTTGAGGCTGTTTCGCAGGTAGTCGGGATCGTTGGTGCCGCGCGCGTAGAGGATGTTGATGGTATGCGAGAGCTTGTCGACGAGGCTGATGTCCTTGAGGGAGACGCCGGCGGCCCAGTAGCCCAGCGTGAACACGGTGTATCCGGCCGGGTAGTTCATGGAGCCGGTGAGCTCATAACGCTCGCCGAAGAAGAATGAGCCGATGGCCCAGTCCTGCGGGGTGCCAATGACGGGCATGCGGCCGGATTTGTCCGGGTTCTTGCCGGATTCACCGGAGGAGTACACCGCGAAGAACTCCGGCGTCATGTTGTCCAGACCGGTATAGTCCACGGCGAAGTCGGCCATCCAGCCAGCGCGGCCGCCGTCCCGGGTGTCGTTGAAATAATTGGTGTAGGTGACCTTTCCGTAGTTGTAGTCGGCCATGAGCTTGAGGGGCATGGCCGCGGGCGAGTAGGTCAGCGCCGCTCCGCCCCAGTAGCCGCGCAGGCCGTCGTTGCTGGAGCTGTTGGGGCCGGCGAAGCCGAGCATGCCCGTGCCGCCGGCCGCGCCGCCCTTGTTGGAATGCGCGCCGGAATAGGCGAACATGCCGAACGGCGTCACCTTGACGTCGGACACGCTCACGGGCACAGCCGCGAACACGGCGTCGGTGGAGGCACCGCCGGCGTTCACCGTGGCGGTGGAGCCGGAGGTGTTGCTGTCCGATGGTCTGGCGTAGCCTGCCAGCAGACTCACGTTGTCGGTGATGGGGGTGCTGACGAGCACCGAGGCGATCTGGTCGTCCATGATGGGGCTGCCGCCGCCAAAGGCCGAGGGCAGCGAGACGGTCTGGAACCCGGCGGAAACGTTCGCTTGGGTTCCGGGAAGTTTGTACTCGATGAAGGCCCGGCGAAGCATGACGTTGCCGTTGCCCGCAGCCGCTGCGCCCGTTGCGGTTTGGTTGGGGGTGCGGCCCGCGCCGATGGAGTACATGCCGTTGCCCCAGTTGGCCGTGCCTATCTGCGTATCGAGGACGCCGCGCAGGTTCTCGTTGGCCGTGAAGGTGAAGGCCGTGCGCAGTTTTTCCTCGATGGAGAAGTTGTTGTCCTTGCCTTCATCGAAATTCCAGTTCTGACGGGATATCGCCTCCATCCACCAATAGCCGGTGGCCTTGACGTCCGCCGCCTGGGCCGAGCTGGCCAACAGCAGAACAAGCAGGATCCCCAGTCCCAGGCATTTGAGCTTTGCCATCGCTTGCGTTCCCCCTTGCGCCCGTTTTAAGCGCTCTTGATGTGAGTGAACGCTTGCTACATGGATTTGTTTGAAAAATCAACACCGGAAGGGGGAAACCATAAAAAAAGGGCCGGGACTTTCGCCCCGGCCCAAGCAGGCATCAAGCAGCTAAAGGCATGCTAGAAGCTGTAAACCATAGACATGGTCGCGCGGTAAACGCTGTCATCCGGCTTCACGGTGCTCGCCGTGGTGGTGCCGTTGAAGCCGTGCAGGTCAGCGTTGGCATAGCCCAGATTCAGCATCAGGGCCAGCTCGTCGTACATCTGGTACTTGGTGTTCAGGTCGATTTCCCAGATGGAGTCGCGGGTGGTCAGGTAACGACCGAAGTACGACTCATTGCCCTTCGAATCCAGGGTGGACTTGCCGGACAGAGCGTCCTTGTCGTTGGTGCCCTGGATGTACAGCAGGTTGAGGCGGTGGGACAACTTGTCGATGAAGCTGATGTTCTTGAAGGACAAGCCGGCGGTCCAGAAGCCCATCACGTTGCGGGTGGAACCAGCGTAGCGGCCGGTGCCCTTGTCGGTGGAGGACGGGGAGATCAGGTCGGAGTCGCCGAAGAACATCGAGCCGACGGTCCAGCTCTGCGGGTTGCCCAGAGTCGGCATACGGCCGCCGCGGTTGTGACCGCTGGAGTCATCACCGGTGGAGTAGACGAAGAAGGCCTCGGGGGTCATGAAGGACAGACCGGTGTAGTCGACGGCGAAGTCGGCCAACCAGCCGCCACGGCCACCATCGCGATCATTGTAATCGACGGAGCCGTAGTTGAAGTCGGCCATGACCTTGAAGGGATCAAGCAGCTTGGTGCTGAAAGCCACGCCGCCCCAGTATCCCTTGAAGCCGGTCACATTCGTCAGGCCTTTGGACGGATTGATCAGACCAAGGTCGGCGCTATCCAACTTGCTGTTGTCGCCGCCCGAGGCATAAACACCGAACGGAGTGATGTTGGTGCTGCCGGCGAAATCGAGAGGCACGGCCGCAAAAAATGCATTGGAAGATGCCTTGCTTTTCACGGTGTCGTTGGTGGAACCAGAGGTGTTCTGGTCGGTGGGACGCGCGTAACCGGCGGTGACCTTCATGAAATCGGTGACCGGGGCGGAAACCACGAGGGCGCCGACCTGGTCATCGAGGATGGCGCTGCCGCCGCCGAAGGCGGAGGGCAGAGTCACGGTCTGGAAGCCAGCCAGGACATTGATCTTGGTGTTGGGCACCTTGAAGTCGAGGTAGGCCTTGCGCAGCATGAGGTTGCCGTTGCCGGCGCTGTTGGAGCCAGTAGCGGTCTGGTTCGCGGTGCGGCCGGCGCCGATGGAGTATTCGCCATTGCCCCAAGCGTTGGTGCCGATCTGGGTCTCGAGGACGCCCTTCAGGTTCTCGTTGGCGATGAACTGGAAGGCGGTGCGGATGCGCTGTTCAATGGTGAAGTTGTTCTCTTTGCTGTTCTCGTTGTAGTCCAGGTCGTTGTGCCAGCTCGCGTCGATCTGCCACTTGCCGCTGGCCTTGATGTCCGCGGCCTGGGCGGCGCTGGCCATGCCCAGAACGAGCAGACCAGCAACGGCCAACTTGCTCATTTTTTTCATGTTATCCTTCCCTCGTTTCAGTTTGTGACGCTGCGGGATGCATGCCTTGAGTTGATCTATACTCGACCATCTCGCCGGTTACAAGAGGTCTGGGCATCCTATTGTCCAATTTTTTTTACCGTTCAAAAAATTTTCCATTCCCGTGAGGTCGGTGTTACCTGGCTGTCACAATAAACGCCCTTCGCAAAAAAAGGACCGGCGCATTGCTGCACCGGCCCCGTGGCTTGAAGGCTCAGGCTTGGTCTAGAAGGTGTAGCGCATCATCAGGGTCGCCTTGTAGGCGTCCTTGCTCAGGTCGTCGCGGTCGCCCGCCACGCCGGCGTTGTGCCACACGTCCTTATCGAAGGAGGCGTTGATGTAGCTCAGCTCAAGGCCAAGGGACAGTTCGTCGTACAGCTGGTACTTGCTGTTCAGGTCAACCTCGAACAGGTGGTCCTTCTTGGTCAGCACGTTGCCGTAGCCGTCGTTGGTGTTCAGGCCGGCGGCGACGCTCTCGTCGTTGGTGCCCTTGAAGTAGATGAAGTTGACGGTGTGGCTCAACTTATCGATGAGCTTGATGTCCTTGAAGGACAGACCCAGGGCCCAGAAGCCCAGGTTGTTCTGCGGCATCGTGGTGTTCGCGGTGAGGCTGTCGCCACCCTGCATCCAGAAGGTGCCATAAGCCCAGTTCTCGCCGGAGAGCACGGGCATACGCTCGGACTTCTTGCCGTCGCTGTTCTCACCGGAGCTATACGCGAAGAACAGCTCGGGGGTGACCATGGACAGGCCGGTGTAATCGACGGCGAGGTCGGCCAGCCAGCCACTGCGGCCGGAGTCGGAACCATTGAAGGTGGCCCGGCCGTAGTTGACGTCGGCCATGACCTTGAAGGGATCGAGAGCGGTCATGGTGAAGGCGGCGCCAGCCCAGTAGGCGCGGACACCATCAACCGGGTAGCCACCGTCCGGGGTCGTGATGCCAAGCGCCGGATAGGTGCTGTTGGCCGCCTTATCCTTGGCATAATGCTCGATGGCGTTGGCGCCGGCGTAGCCGTAAGCCAAGAAGGGCTGAACTTTGAAGCCGGTGAAGTTCAGGTCGCCATACAGGAAGGCGGCGTCAAGCGCGCTGCCGCTGCCACGGACGCCGGCGGAGGAGTTGGAGCCGGAGGTGTTGGCGTCGTAAGGACGGGCGTAACCGGCGACGACGTTCATGCCGTCGGTCACGGGCACCACGGCGGCGATGCCGGCCATGTGGTCGTCCAGGATGGCGCTGCCGCCGCCGAAGGCGGAAGGCAGGGAGATGCTCTGGTAACCGGCCAGGATATTGACCTTGGTGTCGGGCACCTTGAAGTCGAGGTAGGCCTTACGCAGAATCAGGTTGCCGTTGCCGGCGCTGTTGGCGCCCGTGGCGGTCTGGTTCGCGGTGCGGCCGGCGCCGATGGAGTACTGGCCATTGCCCCAGGAATTGGTGCCGATCTGGGTCTCGAGGACGCCCTTCAGGTTCTCATTGGCGATGAACTGGAAGGCGGTGCGGATGCGCTGCTCGACGTCGAAGGAGTTATCCTTCTTGGTGTCAGTGAAATCCTGGTTGTTACGCAGGTTGGCGTCGATCTGCCACGTGCCGGTGGCTTTGATCTCGGCGGCGCTGGCGGCGGTGGCGCCAAACGCCACGGCGCCGATGAGCGCCAGGGAGAGTGCGAGTTTTTTCATTGTTCCTTCCTTTGCTGAAAAGTTAATTTGAGCCTTCACCACTGTTCACGGTGCCTTTCTAGCCTTCTTGTTTGTGTTTGACAAGGTTTGGAGGCCATTTTTTCAGACTTGAGTCAAAAAAATTTTACCGTGCAAAAAATTTTCTTTGCGCGGAGCGGGACCCTTGATTAGCCTGGGGCCCTCATCGTCTGCCAACACACGGAGCCTCATGGAATTCACCGCGCACAATTATCCCGAAACACCGGGCGTTTATTTGATGAAGGACGCCGGGGGACGCATCATCTATGTGGGCAAGGCGGTGAACCTGCGCCGGCGGCTGGCCTCCTACTTCCGTCCACCGGAGAGCCTTGGCGCGAAGACCCGCGCCATGGTCGCGAAAATCCGCCACATTGATTTCCTGCTCGTCTCCACGGAGAAGGAGGCCCTTCTGCTCGAGGAGAGCCTCATCAAGCAGCACCGTCCGCGTTACAATATCGTTCTGCGCGACGACAAACGCTATCTGCTCTTCAAACTCGACAAGTCGTCGGAATTCCCACGCCTTTCGCTCACCCGCAACGTCGTGCGTGACGGTTCGTCGTATTTTGGCCCTTTTTCCTCGGCCATGGCGGCCCGGGCCACGCTCAAGCTCGTCGGCCTCATCTTCCCCTTGCGCAAGTGCCGCGACCGTTCCTTCAAAAATCGCGTGCGTCCCTGCCTGTATCATCAGCTGGGCCAATGCCTGGCTCCCTGCGTGCTGCCCGTGGATCGCGAGCGCTACATGGGCATGATCGCCGAGGTGGAGCAATTCCTTTCCGGCCGGTCGCGCTCCCTCGTGCGCGTCCTGCGCCGGCGCATGGATAGGGCGGCCGAGGAGCTGCGCTATGAGGACGCCGCGCGCCTGCGCGATCAGATCAAGGCCATCGAGGCCACGTTGGAGAGCCAAGCCTCGGTGCTGCGCGACGATCTGGACCGCGACGTGCTGGCCCTTGCGCATCTGCCGGAAGGCGTTGGCGTGGGCATGCTTTTCGTGCGCGGGGGGCGGCTGCTGGAGCAGAAGACCTTCTTCTGGCGGGATCTGGACATGAACGAGGCGCCGGACGCGCTGGAGAGCTTCCTCGCCCAGTATTACGGCCCGGAGCGCTATATCCCGCCGCGAATTGTGCTTTCGCTGTTGCCCAGCGACCCGGCCGATGGCGAGTCCGGTGAAGCGGAATTGGAGGCGGCCACCAGAACCGACGGTGGTGCGCGCGGGTCCGAGGCGTTGGCCGAGGTTCTGGCGGAGCGCCGGGGCGGGCCCTGCCGTCTGACACTGCCGCGCGGCGACGACGAGCGCCGGCTGCTGGGCATGGCCGCCAATCTGGCGTGCACTGCCAACCGCACGGACGGCGCGCAGGATGTGGCCGCCGTGCTGGAGCAGGCGCTGAACCTTCCGGCCCCGCCCACGCGCATCGAGTGCGTGGACATCTCGCATCTTGGGGGAAAGGGCGTGCGCGCCGGCATGGTCGTGTTCGAGCGTGGCGAACCGCTCAAACAGGCCTACCGCGCTTATGCCCTGCCCGCGGCCGAGGGCACGGGCGACGACTACGCGGCGCTCGCGCAGTGGGCGGCTCGACGGGCCAAGTCCGGCCCCCCGTGGCCGGATCTGCTGCTCATCGACGGAGGACGCGGGCAGCTCGCCGCCGTGGGAGCCGCGTTGGCCGAGGCCATGCCGGACAATCCCATCGAGTGCGCGTCCATCGCCAAGGGACCCAGCCGTCGTGCCGGCGAACTGGAGGACCACGTGTTCCGACCCGGTCGGCGCAACCCCGTGGCCCTCAAATCCGGCGGGGCGGCATTGCTCTTCCTCCAGCGCGTGCGCGACGCCGCCCACCGCTTCGTCATCGGGCGCGGACGCGCGGTGTCCCAAAAGAATTCCCTCGCCGGGGCGCTGGTGGCCCTGCCCGGCGTGGGACCCGGCACGGCCAAAAAACTCTTCGACCGCTTCGGCACCATCGCCGCCATCAAAACCGCCGACGAGAAGGCGCTGGCCGCGATTCCCGGTCTGGGACAGAAAAGCGCCGCCCGGTTGCGCCGGGCGCTCGACGCGCTCGACGCTCAGGACGGCGTTCCGAAAGGCTGAACCTATACTCTTATTATAAGGATGTGGCGGGTCGCGGCTAATCCACGTCGAGCGGCTGGCCGGGCGTGAGGCTGAGCATGCGCGTTTCCGGCGCGTGTTCCTTGAGGGCGGCGGCGAAGTCGTCCGTGCTTTGCGCCAGGACGGGGAATGTGCCCCAGTGCATGGGCGCGACCATCCTGCACCCCAGGAAGGAGCAGGCCACAGCAGCCTCGACGGCGTCCATGGTGAAGCAGCCGCCCATCGGCAGCATGGCCAGGTCGATGTCGAAGAAGCGGCGGAACAGCTTCATATCCGAGAACAGGGCCGTATCGCCCGAGTGATAGGCGCAGAAGCCGCCTGGAAAGGTCATGATGAACCCCGCCGGCGCGCCTGTGGCCGAGCTGTGGAAGGCCTGCACCATTTTCACGTGTACGCCCGCCGCCTCCACCGTGCCGCCCATGTTCATGCCGATGACCTGCCGGGCCGGCACGCCCGCCTGCTGGAGTTTTCGCCCCAGCTCGAACAGGCACACGAGTTTCGCCCCCGTCTCGCGGCAAATCGCCACGGCCTGGCCCACATGGTCGTCATGATCGTGCGTCACCAGCACCGCGTCCACCTTGCCGAGGCTCTGCCACGTAACCGGAGCCTTGGGATTGCCCTCGAAAAACGGGTCGATGAGCACGCGGACGCCGTCGGCCTGCAAGAGGAAATTGGAATGACTGAACCATGTGAGCTGCATGAGGCAACCTCCTTGCGTTATTCTCCCCAGCGTTTAAACAGATCGTGGTCGATATCCAGCTGATCCAGCACTCTGCCGGCTAGGTGGTTGACCAGATCCGCGATGGTTTTCGGCTTGTGGTAAAAGCCAGGGCACGCTGGCAGTATCACTGCCCCGGCGTCGCGCGCGGCCAGCATGTTCACCAGATGTACACGGCTCAGCGGCGTCTCCCGCGTCACCAGCACCAGCTTCCGCCCTTCCTTGAGCGTCACGTCCGCCGCGCGGTGAATCAGATTCGTGCCCAGTCCCTGCGCGATGGCCGCGAGACTCGCCATGGAGCACGGGCACACGACCATGCCCGCGTGCCGCCACGACCCGCTCGCCGGACCCGCCGCGATGTCCTTTTCTCCATGGCACGCGTACGCCAGCCCCATCAGGTCCTCAGGCGCGAAATCCGCCTCCAGCGAGATGACCTTTTTCGCCGCCTCGGACACGATGAGGTGCAGCTCCACGTCCGGTCTGTGCGCCAGCGCGCTTGCCACAGCATATGCGTATTGTGGGCCGCTGGCCCCCGTCACGGCGAGAACGATTCGTTTGGGCGTCGGCATGGCGCTCCTGATGTTGATGTTTTGTCGGTCCGTTCCGGCGGCACTCCCGCGCGGACTTCGGCCAAGGCAAAGAATCGCTATTGTGGCGCGGTTGTCAACTGCGCAGGCGGTTGGAGGCGAGCGGGAAAGCTGCCTCCCCCGCCACGAAGCCGAAAATATGAAGCCTCTGCCGTCGATGGCCGCGAAGTCGATGAACGGAAGCCTGCCTCCGGCGGCCAGGGGATATGCATCCCCTGGACCCGCGTGCCGTCGATCCGTGCTTTGCCCGGCTCGACGGAGCGTCGCGAGTGGTCGCATCCGAGCTTTGGAATTTTTTTGTTGC
>JAIMKR010000001.1:214952-281753 GCA_020692325.1 Desulfocurvus sp. | reverse complement strand
GAGGTCCCTTGGCCTGCGGAGCATGTTCTTCCGCCACGAAGCCGCGGCGCCGTCCTCTGAAACGGGGGGCACTTCCCGTCGCGCCGCCACGGCGTCGGGATGTCTGCGGTCGTCGGGATGGACTAGAGTCCCAACTGTCCCCACAGAGCGTCGATTTTGGCCTTGACGTTTTCGTCCATGCGCAGGGAGTGCGGCCATTCGCGGTGGTGCCCGTCCTCGGGGCCTTTCTTGGTGGCGTCGATGCCCATCTTGCCGCCATAGTAGGGCAGGGGGGAGGCATGGTCGAGGGCGTCGAGGGGACCTTCGAGGATGGTCACGTCGCGTCGGGGGTCGACGTTGTTGCCGATGCGCCAGAGCACCTCGGAGACGTTCTGCACGTTGATGTTCTTGTCCACCACCACGATGATTTTGGTGAACATCATCTGCCCCATGCCCCACAGGGCGTACATGACCTTGCGGGCCTGGCCGGGGTAGCGCTTGTCTATGGAGACGAAGCACAGATTATGGAAAACGCCCTCCAGCGGCAGGTTCATGTCCACGATTTCCGGCAGCTGTTTTTTGATGAGCGGCAGGAAGAGGCGCTCCGTGGCCTTGCCGATGAAGCAGTCCTCCATGGGGGGCGGCCCAACGAGGGTGGCCGGGTACACTGCGTCGTTCCGGTGGGTCATGGCGGTGACGTGGAACACGGGGTAGTCGTCGGCCAGGGAATAGTAGCCGGTGTGGTCGCCGAAGGGGCCTTCGCGCCGGCGCTCGCCTGGATCGACGTAGCCTTCGAGGACGAACTGGCTCGACGCCGGCACTTCCAGGTCGACCGTTTTGCATTTCACCAACTCGACGGGCTGGCCGCGCAGGAATCCGGCGAAGAGCATCTCGTCGATCTCGTCGGGAATGGGCGCGGTGGCGGCGTAGGTGACGGCCGGGTCCGGGCCGATGGCCACCGCGACCTCGAGGCGTTTGTTCAGCTTTTCGGCCAGGTGGTAGTGGTAGGCCCCGCCCTTGTGCCGGTGCCAATGCATTCCGGTGGTGTTCTTGTCGAAGACCTGCAGGCGGTACATGCCGGCGTTGCGCGTGCCGGTCTCGGGGTTCTTGGTGAAGACCACGGGCAGGGTGATGAACGGGCCGGCGTCGCCCGGCCAGGTGGTGAGCACGGGCATGAGGCCCAGATCCACCTGCTCGCCGGTGAGGACCACGTCCTGGCAGGAGCCGCGCTTCACGTGTTCGGGAAAGATGTTGGCGAGTTTGGACAGCTTGGGGATGAGTTGCAGTTTTTTGACGATGCCGTCGGGCCGCTCGATCTCCAAATACTGGTGGATCCGCTCGCCGAGTTCGTCGAGGTTCTGGCTGTCCAGCGCCATGCTCATGCGCTTGTAAGAGCCGAACATGTTGGTGAGCACGGGGAATTTCGCGCCGCGCGGTTTCTCGAACAGCAGGGCCGGTCCGAACTTTTTGCTCACGCGGTCGGTGACCTCGGCGATTTCCAGATGCGGGTCCAGCTCCGCGCCGATGCGCTTCAGTTCGCCTTCGCGGTCGAGATGCTTGATGAAATCTTGTAAGTCCTTGTAGGGCATGGAATCCTCGGCGGTTTGAATTTGCGGCACGATACCAAAGGGCGGGGCACTCTGACAAGCGAGCGCATCTTCTCCGGCGAAGGTCTTGACATGTGGAAAACAAAAATTTAAACATCGTTTGAGACGTATTCGGATTGAACCGGGAGGGGAGAATGGCCTTGCAACCAGAGGCGGGCACAAAGGACCGCCTGCTCCAGGCCGCGCGGGAGGAGTTCGCCGACAACGGGCTGCGCGATGCGAAGGTGCGCGACATATGCGCGCGCGCCGGAGCGAACGTGGCGGCGGTGAACTATTATTTCGGCAGCAAGGAGAAGCTCTACATGGCTGTGCTGGAGGACTACCTGGAGCGCGGGCACCAGCAGTACCCCGCCGACCTGGGCATCGGCCCGGACGCGACTCCCCAGCAGCGGCTCAAGGCGTATATCCGCTCGGTCCTGTACCGCATGATGGGCGACGGCGATCCCTTGGGCGAAAAGCTCGGCCGGTTGCTCACGGTGGAGATAATGGAACCCTCCGAACCGTTCATCGAACTCGCCCAGCGCTACATCATGCCGGTGCATCTGGAACTCAACGGGATCGTGCGGTTGATGATGCCCCACGCCACGGACCGCATGGTCCGCCTGTGCTCCGCGGCGGTCATCGGCAACTGCCTGCTGTTCGACAACGCCAAACAGCTCATCCGGCGGATGCAGCCGGACATCGCCCTGGAGACCCTTGGCGTGGAGCTGGTGGCGGAATTCGTCTATGAGTTCGCCATGGCCGGCATTTCGCGCATGACGGCCGAGTCCGTCGCCTGATTTTCCGCAATCGTCCACTTCGCCGAAAGTGAACCCCTGCCCGGGCGTTACGGACAGGGGTTCTGGAGTGAGGCGGACGCGCGGATCCCTCTTTCCACGCGCCCGCGCCGCAAGGGAGAGGAGAGACTATCTAGACGGCCGATTCCCCGCGTTCGTTGGTGCGGATGCGCACGGCCTCGTCCACGTCGATGACGAAGATCTTGCCGTCGCCGATGCTGCCGGAGTTGGCGGCGACGCGCACGGCCTCCACCACGCTGGCGGCGATGGCGTCGTTGACGACGACCTCGATCTTGACCTTGGCCTTGAACACCACTTGGTATTCGGCGCCGCGGTACATTTCCACATGACCCTTCTGGCGTCCGTAGCCCTTGACCTCGGTGACGGTCATGCCATGCACGCCGGCCTTGTCCAGGGCATCCTTCACTTCGTCGAGCTTGTGCGGCTTGATGATGGCTTCAATCTTCTTCATGGCTTGCTTCTCCGTTCCCGTTAGCGATGGGTCTTGTTGATGGAGAATTCGGGGTAGCCGATGACGGCGACTTCAGCCATGTCGAGGCCTTCCTGCTCAACCTCGGCGGGAACGCGCATCTTGAGGAACTTGTTGGAGATCTTGAAGAACAGGAACATGACCACGAACACGAAGATGAAGTTCGTGCACACGGCGATGAGCTGCGCCACGAACTGGCCTCCGTCGCCGTAGAACAGGCCCTTCACCGTGCCGCTGACGCCGTTGAGCTTGTCGCCGTATGAGCCGTCGGCGAACAGCCCCAGGGACAGCACGCCCCAGGCGCCGTTCACGCCGTGGACCGAGATGGCGCCCACGGGATCGTCGATCTTCAGCTTGTTTTCCACGAAGAGCACGCTGACGCACAGCAGCACGCCGGAGATGAGGCCGATGATGACCGAGCTTATCGGGGTGACGAAGCCGCACGGGGCGGTGATGGCCACCATGCCGGCGAGCAGGCCGTTGCCGGCCATGGAGATATCCGGCTTGCCGTAGCGGATCCACATGTAGAACATGGCGGACATGCAGCCGCCGGCCGAGGCGAGCATGGTGTTGGTTGCCACGATGCTGATGCGCAGGTCGCCGCCGGCCAGGGTGGAGCCGGCGTTGAAGCCGAACCAGCCGAAGGCCAGCACCAGACAGCCGGCCAGGGCCATGGGGATGTGGTGGCCGGGAATGGCGTTGGGGGTGCCGTCGGCGCGGAACTTGCCCAGGCGAGGTCCGATGCAGATGGCGCCGGCCAGCGCGGCCACGCCGCCGGTCATGTGCACGACGGAGGAACCGGCGAAGTCAAGGGTGCCGTGGCCCAGGCCGAAGTTGGCGCCCAGGTTGGCCAGCCAGCCGCCGCCCCACACCCAGTTGGCGTAGAAGGGGTAGACGAACATGGAGATGAAGAAACCGTACAGCACGAAATTCTTGAAGGT
This sequence comes from Desulfocurvus sp., assembly GCA_020692325.1. Lineage (GTDB taxonomy): Bacteria > Desulfobacterota > Desulfovibrionia > Desulfovibrionales > Desulfovibrionaceae > Humidesulfovibrio. The sequence goes on along the minus strand of JAIMKR010000001.1, from coordinate 277,960 downwards.
CCAGCGCTCGGCCATGGCCCCCGTGGGGATGGTCGCCGTGGTGTCCATGAACACCATCTGAAAAAGGAACATGGTGATGGCGGTGACATCATATACGTCGTCGCCGAGGAAGAACCCCTTGGTGCCGAACAGGCCGAAGTCCTTCCCGAACAGGTTGAGGGTGACTTCCTGATTCAGGAACGCGCCGCCACCGAGGGCCGCCGCGCCGCCGCTGCCGCCCATCTGGAAGGCGAAGCCGCAGATCCAGAACCCCAACATGCCGATGCCGTAGACCATCATGTTCATGCCCATGGTATGGCCGGCGTTCTTGGCGCGGGTGAAGCCCGTCTCTGCCAGGGCGAAGCCCAGCTGCATGAACATGACGAGAAAGCCGCACATCAGCGTCCACACGAAGTTGATGGAGATGCGGTTGTGCCCGACGACATCGGCGAGCTTGCTGGCCAGGGGTTCGGAGTCCTTGTACTTGGCCATGTCCACTTCGGTGGGCGCGCCGCTTGTGGCGTTGACCACATCCGTGGCTGTGCCGACCGTGGCTCCGGTCGGATCGGGCTTGGGCGCGTCCGCCGCGAATCCCGAGGCCGCGCCGACCAGTATGACGGTGGCAAGGGTGAGTGCCATGACGATGTTCTTGAGCATGCTGCCCTCCAAAAAAAATTGATGAATTGAAACGAACCAGTGATCGCACAGAGGCAAGAACCGGGCCAATTATAAAAAATAAATTTATACAGTATGTTAGCATTTTAAAGGCATTTCTAGCCGTGAAAATTATTACAATTATGCAATAATTTCGTTTACTCACTGGATTTGAAGATCGAGACGATCAATCCCCTTCAGAACAATAATTCTGCAATAACCATTATGAATAATGGAATAATCGTTGGATCGTTTGCTTTCGGTCGCCGTGAAGAGGCTATTGTTCTTGAAGAGTTGATAACGTATTTGTTGAACTTGGCTTTATCCTTGAACCGGCGGGAATGGTATGGGCTGTCTTGCTCGCTAAAGTACACCATTCGGCGCAGGTCATGCTTGAAAAGGGGACACCACATTTTGCCGAATTTTGGGTAATAATTCCAAAGGATCGCCAGTTGTAACGAAAATGTAAAATGGTGGCAGTTTGCTTTCGGCGAACGTCCGGCATCACGCTCGGTCGGGAAAATTCCGCGCCGGCATTGGGTTGGGCTTGACTTTGTCCCCCGGAACACCACAATGATAATATGTGAGCCGCTCACAAGCCGGGGGAATTCGGAATGCCTCCCGACGAGAGCCCGTCACCGCCGTCCAGGAGGGCCTTCCGCCTTCCCTCCGTCCGAAACGAGGAAAAGCGTTTTTAAACGCAAGCGCACTTGGAGTTTTACAAAGCCCCAAGGGTAGGGTACATCTCCTTTCAGCCACCAACCTAGTGGAGGTCACCATGTTTGGCGAACTGTTGCAGCCCATGCATCTTCTTTTGATCCTCGTCATCGCCCTGTTGCTGTTCGGCCCCGGCAAGCTGCCGCAGATTGCCGCCAACATGGGCAAGAGCATCCGCGAATTCAAGTCCGCGCTTTCCGCGCCGGAGGAAGTCAAGGTCTCCGCTCCGCCGCAGCAGCAGGCCGAGGCGCAGCCCGCCCAGCCCGCGGCGGCCAAGGCGGCGGAGACGCCCAAGCAGGAGCAGAAGAGCGCATAGTGACCTCTTCGCTTTTGCTGAGCACACCTGAACCGTGTAGTGTACCGTGCCGGTCCGCGAGCCGCAAGGCGGACCGGCACGGGATGGACGTTTCCGGCGATGAACCGCCGCTTCCAGGGGCCGAGGCGTGGATCTAACGCATCTGCTTTCCACTTACGGCTATTTGGCCCTGTTCATCGGAACGTTCCTGGAAGGCGAGACCATACTCATCCTCGCCGGGTTCGCCGCCTATAACGGCCACCTCTCCCTTCCGTTGGCCATTCTCGCCGCCTTCGCCGGCAGCTTCGCCGGCGACCAGACCGCTTTCTATGTGGGACGCTACAACAAGCGTTTTCTTGAGACGCGCCTCAAAAAGTGGGAGTGCCGCATCGAAAAGGTGCGTCACCTGCTGGAAAAGCACCAGGTGCTGGTGCTGATCTCCTTTCGCTTCTTCTACGGCTTCCGCAACATCACGCCTTTCGCCGTGGGCACCACGAATGTGACTCCCCTGCGTTTCTTCTGCCTCAACGCCATCGGCGCCGGCCTGTGGGCCAGCATCTTCGGTGTGGGTGGCTATTATCTTGGGGATGTTCTCGAGCGCTTTTTGCAGGAGACCAAGTGGTGGGTGGCCGGCGGGCTCTTCGGGCTCATTCTGGCCGTGTGGCTGTTCAAGACCATCCGCTCCCGCCTGCGCAGATCGTCCTGCTGACCCCGCCGCGCTACGGACGGTTCACCATTTGGAGGACCGGCCCGGCCGGTGCGACGCCAAGGGCCCCCCACAGCTCGAAGACTTCCAGCCCGGGCGCATCCGCCCCTCGCAGCACGTCCTCGGCCCGGCCCGACCCCGGACCATAATAGCTCCGCGTCATGCCCCGGTTGAGGAACAACCCGCCGCCGTGCAGGGCCGCGCCGGCCATCAACCCCACGCCGTCGGCGAAGGCCATGACCGGCTCGTGCGCGGTGAGCGTGCTTGGTCCGGTCTGCTCGCGCACGCCGAGGATGTCATACGCCGCCGTCGTGTCCAGATCGAGGCTGCCGGCGAGCAGACGCTTCACCAGATCCTCCTCGGTGATGGTCAGCACCAAACGTGATTTCTCCAATCCGGCCTGCAAACCGTAGCCAGCGCCGGCCATGGTGACGAACACGGGCGCGCCCCAGCCTCCGTCGGGCCGCCGGGCCACCAGCGTGCCAACGCCGCCGCGCACGGAGTACAGAAAGCCGGCCCGATACACTCCCGGGAATACGATCACGGCGCGCGATTCGGCGATGGCCGCGTCGAGGATGTGATTGGGCGTGGCTTTGCGCAGCTCACGCAGGGTGCGGGCCGAGTCGCCGAGCAACCGCGCCGCCTGCTCGGCGTTTGGCTGCGTCCGCGCGGCGGGCGTTGCGGACGAGGCCGCCGCGTGGTCGCCGTTCGTCTGGACGGCGGCGCAGCCGCAAAGGGCCATGAGCGCGCCCGCCACTGCGGCAGGCAGGATGAAACGGCCCATGTCCATCATCTCCATTACGCAGTCAGGCCGAGCAGCGCGGTTAGTCTTGTGTCGGATTCCAGCCGGAATTCCCCGGCGGGCGCGGTGAGGATCTCGCGCAGCAGGTCCACGCCGTCGAGCAGCGCCTGACACACGGTGGAGGTGGCGGCCAGCCGGCCGGAACGCAGTTGGTCGAGCACGTTTTCCAGCGCGTGGGCGGCGCGTTCGACTTGTTTAAGCCCCAGCAGATTGGCCCCGGCTTTCATGGAATGGGCGTCGCGGAATACGGCGTTGAGCAGGTCGGGCTGCGGATCGGCTGCTTCACGCTCGATGCTCAGCACGCCGCGCTCCAGGTCGAGAAGTCGCTGTGAGCTTTCCTCGGCAAATGACTGCAACACCTCGGGATCGTTTTCAAACATCAGGGGGCTCCATCAAACGGTTGTTTCGGAGACCAGACGCACGGCCACCTCGGGCAGGCGTTCCAGGTCGGGTTTGGCTATTTGCAGATCCGCGCCCACGCTTTCGCCCTTGTGCCGCAGCTCGTCGGTGATGATGGACGAGTAGAGCACCACGGGCAGTGTGCGCAGGATCGGGTGCGTTTTGACGAATTTGGTCAGTGTGAAGCCGTCCATGAGCGGCATTTCGATGTCCGAGATGAGAATATCCACGAAGTCGGAGAGCGGCCGGTCTTCCGCCTTCGCGCGGTCTGCCATGGCGCGCAGCGAATCCAGGGCCTCCTGCCCGTTGCTGGTGATGGTCGGCGTGATGCCCGAGCGCTCCAGCGTTTTTTGAAGCATCAGCCGGATGGTGGCGGAGTCGTCGGCCACCAGCGCCTTGATTTCGTTCGGGGCCACGGTGCTTGGTGGGGCGTCGAAGTCGATCTCGGCCGGCGAGAGGTCGGCGATGATGGTCTCCAGGTCCAGGAGCTGGATGAAGTGGCCCTCGCGTTCAACCAGTCCGATGATGGCCTGGACTCCGGTCTTGGGCATGTAGCCGTCGGGCGGGATGACCTCGGGCCAGCCCACGCGGTGGATGCCCGTGACGCCGGAGACGACGAAGCCCGTGACGGTTTTGCTGAATTCGGTGATGATGACGTTCTCGCAGGGGGATGCTGCCTTGTCGATGTTCAGCCACACGGCCAAGTCGATGACCGGCAGGATGTGGCGCCGAAGAGGGATGAGCCCCCGAAAGCTGGGATGAGCCGCGCCGGGCTGGGGTTCGAGTTCCGGGCTTTCGATGACCTCCATGACCTTGGCCACGTTGACGCCGAAGAAATGGCGCTCGGGCGGTTTTTCGCCCTCGCCTTGGCTGTCGATGAAGAATTCGAGTATCTCCAGCTCGTTGGTGCCTGTTTCCAGCAGAATGCCGGTGTCGTTCATACGGGCTCCCTTGGTTGCTGGGGGGATGGACGCAATATTCGTATGCATACCGTTCGAGCGTTGGCGTGTAAAGTGAGGCGGGGTTCACGCGCCGGCGGCGCGCTTGCGGGCCAGATACCGGCCGAGGGTCTGGTCGGTTTCCCGGATGTGGTGGCGCACCCACTCCACGAGGAATTCCAGGAACTCCTCGGCGCGCACGTTGCGGCCCTCGTTGGAGGCGTCAAGGAAATCCAGCGCGCGCATGGAGCCCTCGATGTGCTCCTGCACGTGGCGATCATACTCCGGATAGACCGCCGGGTCCATCAACGCCTCCTCCGAGGCGAAGTGCTTCACCACGTAGTCGCACAAGGCGCGCAGGGCGTCGTCGATATGCCCGTCCGCGCCGGCTCCTCCGGCCGTCTCGGAGGTTTTTTCGAGCAGGGCGAACAGCTCCTTGTGCTGCCGGTCTATCTCCGCATCGCCGATGGACAGGTCCTCCGTCCAGCACAGGTGTTCCAACTTCATGACCTCTCCTATTTGTGCATGAACTTCTGCACGGCCTTCCAGTCCTTGCCGGGCTTGTTGACCAGCAGGCGGCGCACGCGCTGTTGGTACATGGCCGCGACGAAGTCGTCGGGGCAGGCTTCACGCAGGGCGGTGAATTCGGCCAACGCCTCGTCCCAGCGCACGGTGCGGTACAGGGCCATGGCGCGTTCCCAATGGGAACAGTAGCCCAGCCTGTCGCGCGGGGCGGCCACGTCCGGGTAGGGGCCGTGCGGCATGGCCCCCAGCAGTTCGAAAATCGGCAGGGGCGTGCGCACGCCCTTGGGCACCACCACGTCCACTGAGCGGAACAGGAAGTTCCGGCGGGCCTTGTCGCGCACGTCGCGGCTCACCAGAATGCTCGTGGCGTAGTATTTGTTCAGGCCTTCCAGGCGGCTGGCCAGGTTCACCACCGGGCCGAGGGCCGTGTAGTTCATGCGGTCGCTCGCGCCCACGTTGCCCACGATGGCCGTGCCCGTGTGGATGCCCACGCGCGTGCGCATGACCGGACCGCCCGAGGCCTCGCGCCGTTCGTTGAGCTCCCGCGAGGACTGGGAGAGCCGGAGCGCCGCGAGGCAGGCGTTTTCCACATGGTTGTCCGTGGCCAGCGGCGCGTTCCAAAAGGCCATCACCGAGTCGCCGATGAACTTGTCGATGGTGCCGTCGCTTTTGAGGATGGCCTGTCCCACGATCTCGAAATATTCGGTCATGGCGGCCATGAGGTCCTCTGGCGGCATGTCGTCGGAAAGGGTGGTGAAGTTCTGCACGTCGGTGAACAGCAGGGTGATGTCGCGCCGCTCCCCGCCGAGGCGGGGAACTATGCCGCTGCACACGAACTGCCGCACCAGCGAGCTTGGCAGGTAGCGGCAGGCCGAAACCAGCGCCGAGCGCATGTGCGAGACCGCGTCGCTCAGCCGGTCCATCTCGTCGATGCGCGAGAAGATGGTCTGCGTGGAGTCCATCTCCAGCCGGCTGATGCGCTCGGCCTCCTCGGTGAGGCGGCCCAGCGTGCGCGCGATGTTGGCCGAGACCAAAAGCAGCAGCGGCACCCCAAGCAGCAGCAGCCCGGCGGCGAACAGCAAACCCTGCAGGCGTATGCGCCGGGCCGTGTCCATGAAGTCCTTCTCGCTGGCGATGATGGCGAGGTAGGCCCCCCCTCCGCTCAACTCGTCGAAGGGCCGTACGCCGGCGAGATAGGCCGTGCCGTTCACAAGTATCCGCCGTGTGCCGGCCGGGGGCATGTCTCGCGCGTGGAACATCTTGTAGACCGTCGTCGCAGCCGGGTCGTTCATGTCGTCCACGTTGGTGCGGATGACCTCCCGGCCGCCACCGCGCGTGCGGGCCACGCGGGTCAGCTTTTCCGCGTCCGGCCAGGCGATGAGCTGGCCGTCGGCCCCGAAGAGGAAGATGGAGCCGGAGGCGCCGATGCGCGCCGCGCGGAGGAATCCCGAAAGATTGTCCAGCGTCATGTCCAGGCCGAAGACTGCTCCCGCCGGTCCGGGCACCCGGCGGGCCATGGTCAGTCCCAGCTTGCCCGTGCTGCTGAAGAGGTAGAGGTCCGTCTTGATCACGGCGGCGGAGGCCCTGGCCGCCGTGAACCAGGGGCGTTGGCGCGGGTCGTAGGCGGCGGGGCGGGGCGCTGTCTCGACGATGATTTTCCGCTCGCGGTCGAGGAATCGCCAGCGTTCCATGCGCCGTCCTGCTTCGGTTTCGATGCGGCGCAAGGCGTAACGGGCGCTGGCCGGAGCCCCCACGGCGGTGGCCGCGCCGGGCCGGCCCGCCAGCAGCACGGCCTGAAGGTAGTCGCCGTCGGCATAGCCGAAATAGAGGGAGTACGTTTCGGGATGGCTATCCAGAAAGCTCAGCAGATAGTTCCGCAGGGGATACCCGAAGCCGTGCGTCTCCACTCCGGCGAAGGGCAGGGTTGGAACGGACTGGCAGAGCGTGGACAGCGGCTTGGTCAGGAGCTTTGCGGAGAGCTCCACGCGGTCGCCCGCGGCCAGGATGTGCCGTCCGGCCTCGCGGCGGGCGGCGTCGATGCTTTGTCGGTAGTAGAGCCAGGTTGCGGCCTCGGTGAGGAGCAAAATACAGGAGAAGAAGAGAATGATGGCCGTGCGCAGCCGCACCACGCCGTGCCGGCGCCGCGGCGTCGCGGAGGTCGCATCCCTCCCCTCGAACGCAGCCTGCCGGGGCTCCCCGAGGGGCGTGGGCGATGGCTCTTCGATCTCTCGCATTTCTTTCATCGTATTTTCCATAGCCCACGGGGGGGCGGTGTCAAGCGCGGCGAAAATGAAGCCGGCGCGGCGAAACTCCGGATGGAGCCGGAGCCGGGGCATGGACGGCTAGGCCCTTTGGCATTATGACAATGGCCCGTGTGGCTAGGCGGGCCCATTAGTGGAACCCGCATGGCACCCATGCCGATCAGATCGGACGGGCCGGGCGGATCCGCCGACCGGATTGCATCGGTTCCGGCTGTGCGCTCCCCGTGCTTGCGCGCGGGCCGTTTGCTTCGCTGGGGCGCTTGAGCGGCGGAATCCCACGGGGACGACTCGTGAACCGTTCGCCGACAATCGGCGCGCGCTTGAGCTCGTCCCCCCCCTCGCCGTCGTTTCGGGGTGGGTGAGGCACGGACGCGATTCATTAAGGAAAAGTTTATGGCGAAACGAGCGGGAAAGGCAGGCGCTCCAGAAGGAAGTTTGTCCCCGTGGAGATTCGTTGGGCTTTCCTGGGCGAATGGCGCACGAAGCCGTGCACAATCGAATCGCACGAAACGGTGAGAGGAACGTAACCGCCCGGGAAAATTGGTGCGCCAGGAAGGACTCGAACCTTCGACAAACGGCTTAGAAGGCCGTTGCTCTATCCGCCTGAGCTACTGGCGCGCGTGGGATATCTTCACTAAACAAGCAGACGGGCGCGGTCAAGTGCCGCGCACGGAGAGGCACTATGCCGCAATTCCCCTCGTACGCGGATTTCCTGGCCCGGCTGGACTCGCTCGGCCTGTTCCACATGGATCTGACCTTGGCCCGCGTGGAGGCCTTCGTCGCCCGGCACGGCGCGCCGCACTTCCCCATCGTGCATGTGGTGGGCACTAATGGCAAGGGGTCCACGGCCACCATCCTTCACGAGCTGATGCGCACCCATGGCCTGTGCGCCGGGCTTTCCGTGAGTCCGCACTTCATCACCCCGCGTGAGCGCATCCTGGTGGACGGGGCCATGCTGCCGGAGGGGGCCTGGGCCCGGCTGGGCGCGTGCGTTCTGGCCGAGGCCGAGGGCCTGGGACTGACTTATTTCGAGGTTCTCACCGCCTTCGCCCTGCTGGCCTTCGAGGATGCGGGCGTGGACGCGGCGGTGATGGAGGCGGGGCTGGGCGGAAGGTACGACGCCACCAGCGTTTTGGAGACCGATCTCACGGTGTTCACGCCCATAGGCATGGATCACATGAAGATTCTGGGCGACACGCTGGAGAAGATCGCCCAGGACAAGGCCGGGGCCATGCATCCCGGCGGACTGGCCGTGAGCGCCGCCCAGGACCCGCGCGCGCGGGCCGTGCTGGAGGCCGAGGCCGCCAAGGTCGGGGCGCGGCTTGTCGAGGCGTCCGACGTGCTCGTCTACGACCGCGTCGCCGGCACGGTGACGCCGGGACGGCTCGCCGGGTCGGACGATTTGCATGGCCTGTCCGTGCGGCCCATGACCGGCCTGCGTCTGGCCCTCCACGGACCGCATCAGGGGCGCAACGCCGAAACGGCCCTCGCCGCCTTTCATCTGTTCGCCGCGCGTCACGGCCTGCCCATGTTCGAGGACGCCTGCCACGAGGCCTTCGCCCGGGTGTTCATTCCCGGTCGGATGCAGTTCGTGGCCGAGGCCCCCGGCCTGCCGCGCCGCATGGTGCTCGACGGCGGGCACAACGCCCACGGGCTCAAGGCCTTGAGCGACGCGCTGGTCGCGGAGAATGTCCGCCCCCGCGCCGTGGTCTTCGGCTGCCTGCGCGACAAGCCCGTTGCCGAGATGCTGCCGTTGGTGCGGTCCATGGCCGGCGACGCGCGCATCACCGCCGTGGGCATCCCCGGGTGCGAGCGCGCCCTCGGCGCGGAGGAGCTGGCGGCGATGCTCGGACCGGGCACGGCCGCCGCGCCGGACGTCGTCACGGCCCTGAACGACCTGCGCGACGCCGGCGGCCCGGTGCTGGTCTGCGGTTCCTTGTATTTGCTCGGCGAGTTTTATACTAAACATCCTTGGCTGCTTCAGCGGGGCGAGACTCCCGGCGGCCGGGAGGACTGATTCGTGACGGACGACGGAAGCGGCCGAACCGAGGGGGGAAACGGCATGACGAGCGACGCGGGCGCGCTGTTCCGGCGCATTCCGGCCATGGATCATGTGCTGGCCGCGTTGGACGCCGTCGCCGCCGGGCGCGACGGGGCGGATCTGCGCGACGCGCCACGGCCGCTGCTGAAGGATCTTGCGGACGAATTCCTGGATCTTCTGCGCGAGGAGATCCGCACCGGCGCCGTGACCGATCCCGCCCAGCTCGAACTTTCCGCGCTCACGCCCCGGCTGGTCGCCTACGCGCGCCGGGGCCTGCGCCCGCGTTTCCGCCGGGTGCTCAACGCCACGGGCGTGGTGGTGCATACGAACATGGGGCGCTCGCTCCTCGCGCCGGAGGCTGTGGCCGCCGTGGCTGGCGCGGCTGCGCGTTACTCCAATCTGGAGTTCGACCTGACCACCGGCGCGCGCGGCAGCCGGTACGCCCACGTGGAGGAGCCGTTGTGCCGGCTCACCGGCGCGGAGGCGGCCCTTGTGGTGAACAACAACGCCGCGGCCGTGCTCATCATTCTGGACACCCTGTGCAAGGGACGCGAGGTAGTGGTCTCGCGCGGGCAGCTGGTGGAGATCGGCGGCAGCTTCCGCATCCCCGAGGTCATGGCCAAGAGTGGGGCCGTACTGCGCGAGGTGGGCGCCACCAACCGCACGCACCTGCGCGACTACGCCGATGCCATCGGACCGGAGACCGCCGCCATCATGAAGGTGCACACGAGCAACTATCGCATGGTCGGATTCGTGAAGCAGGTGCCCCTGCCGGAGCTCAAAAGCCTGGCCGAGGAGAACGGCCTGCCGCTCATCGAGGATCTGGGCAGCGGCAGCCTGCTGCGTCTGGACGGCGACGGCCTGCCCGGCGAGCCCACCGTGCGCGAGGTGGTGGAGCAGGGCGCGGACGTGGTCTGCTTCTCCGGCGACAAGGTCCTTGGTGGACCGCAGGCGGGAATCATCGTGGGCCGGCGCGAGATCGTCGAGCGCATCAAAAAAAACCAGCTCAACCGCGCCCTGCGCATCGACAAGATGACCCTCGCCGCGTTGGAGGCCACCCTGCGGCTGTACCAGGACCCGGAGCTGGCGCGTCGCCGCGTGCCCACCCTGGCCATGCTGACCCGGCCCCTTGTTTCCCTGCGGGCGCAGGCCGCGCGGCTGGCCGGGCTGCTGCGCAAGAATCTTTCCGGCCACGTGGAGGTGGCCGTGCGGCCGGGGGCGTCGCGCGTGGGGGGCGGGGCGTTCCCCGAGTCCGATCTGCCCACGGCGTTGGTGTGCCTCAAGCCTCTGGAAATTTCCGTGGACGGGCTGCGCGCCGCGCTGCTCGACACCGACCCGCCGCTGGTGGGCCGCGTTGAGGATGACGAACTGCGCCTGGACCCGCGCACGCTGGCCGCCGACGAGCACCCCCTCGTGCTGGCCGCCCTGCGGCGGGCCCTTGGCGTCGAGTGACAGTCGTGCCCGGCTGCGGCGCGGCGGACGATCAACCGGGACGCTACCGTCCCATACAGACTGGAGCGACATCGTGAGCAAGAAGATCGAGGAACCGCTTGAGCATTCGTCCCGCAACTGCTGGGACGTGTATTCCTCCGCGGCCGACCGCAAGGCCGTGTCCGACCGCGCCGACAAGTACATGGATTTCCTCACCCGCTGCAAGACCGAGCGGGAGACCGTGGACTACGTGCTGGCCGCCGCAGCGAAGGCCGGCTTCGAGACGAAGCTGACGGATAAGACCACCGCCTACGTCCATGCCCAGCGCGGCAAGACTGTGCTGCTGGCCCGGCGCGGCAAAAAGCCCCTGGCCGAGGGGTTCCGCCTCGTTGGCGCGCACTGCGACTCCCCGCGCATCGACCTCAAGCAGCACCCGCTGTACGAGGACACGGACATGGCCCTGTTCAAGACGCACTACTACGGCGGCATCCGCAAACACCAGTGGATGGCGCGGCCGCTGGCCCTGCACGGCGTGGTGGTCAAAAAGGACGGGCGCGTGGTGCCCGTGCGCGTGGGCGAGGACGTGTCCGATCCCGTGCTGACCATCACCGACCTGTTGCCGCATCTGGCCTACAAGCAGGCGGAGCAGAAGCTCGCCGACGCCTTCGAGGCCGAGAAGCTGAACGCGCTGGCCGGGCACGAGCCCGTCGGGAAGACCGATGACAAGGACCGCGTGAAGCGCCATGTGCTGGAGCTGCTGAGCGCGCGCTACGGCGTCACCGAGGCCGACCTGTTCAGCGCCGAACTCCAGTTGGTGCCCGCCGGCCCGGCGCGCAGCCTTGGGCTGGACGGGAGCATGATCGGCGCCTACGGCCACGACGACCGCTCCTGCGTGTTCAGCGCGCTGGAGGCGCTGCTGACCACGGAGCAGCCCGAGCACACGCAGCTGGTGCTCTTCTGGGACAAGGAGGAGATCGGCTCCGAGGGCGCGACGGGCGCGCAGTCGCTGTTCTTCGAATACGCCCTGCAGGACATTCTGGACGCCTGGGAGCCCAAGACGAAGCTCTCCCATGTGTTCGCGCGCGGCATGGCCATCAGCGCGGACGTGAACGCGGCCATGGACCCGGACTACGCCGATGTCTACGAGAAGCTCAACGCGGCCTACATGGGCCAGGGAGCCTGCTTCAACAAGTTCACCGGACATCGCGGCAAGTCGGGCGCCAACGACGCGCATCCCGAATACGTGGCTTTCCTGCGGCGCATTCTGGACGAGGCCGGCGTGCCCTGGCACATGGCCGAGCTGGGCAAGGTGGACATCGGCGGTGGCGGCACCGTGGCCAAGTTCCTGGCCGTGTACGGCATGGACATCATCGACATGGGACCGGCCGTGCTCTCCATGCACAGCCCCTTCGAGGTGCTCTCCAAGGTGGACATCCACGCCACGGTCGAGGCGTTGCGCGCCTTCCTCAAAAGCTAGGAGACAACCGCCATGCCGGTCATCATGGGCACAGCCGGGCACATCGACCACGGCAAGACCACGCTGGTGAAGGCGCTTACCGGCATCGACTGCGACCGTCTGGCCGAGGAGAAGAAGCGCGGCATCACCATCGAGCTGGGCTTCGCCTTCATGGACCTGCCGCCGGCCCCCGGCGGCAAGGCCCCGGCCCGGCTCGGCATCGTGGACGTGCCGGGGCACGAGCGCTTCATCAAGAACATGGTGGCCGGCGCGGCCGGCATCGACTTCGTCCTGCTCGTCATCGCCGCCGACGAGGGCGTGATGCCCCAGACGAGGGAGCATCTGGAAATCTGTTCCCTGCTCGGCATCAAGACGGGGCTCGTCGCCCTCACCAAGGCCGACATGGTGGAGCCGGACTGGCTGGACATGGTGCGCGAGGAGGTCGCCGAGTACTTGCAGGGCGGCTTCCTGGAGGGCGCGCCGATCATTCCGGTCTCCGCGCACACGGGCCGGGGGCTCGACGAGCTCAAAAGCGAGCTGGCGCGTCTCGCCGCCGGCTTCGCCCCGCACCGGCGTGGCGATCTGTTCCGCCTGCCCATCGACCGCGTGTTCACCATGAAGGGCCACGGCACCGTGGTCACGGGGACGCTCGTCTCCGGCAAAATCCGCGTGGGCGAGGACGTGACCGTGTATCCCTCCGGGCTGGCTAGCAAGGTGCGCAGCCTGCAGAACCACGGCGCGCAGGAGGATGAGGCGGACGCCGGCACGCGCACGGCGGTGAATCTCGCCGGGCTGGAGGTGGAGCAGGTGGAGCGCGGGGACGTACTGGCCCGGCCGGGAACGCTGTTCCCCAGCCTTTCCTGGGACGTGGAGCTGACCTGCCTCGCCAGCTCGCCCCGGTCCATCAAGCACCGCAAGGAGGTGCACTTCCACCATGGCGCGCGTGAGGTCATGGCCCGTGTGTATCTGCTGGAGGGCGAGACGTTGGAGCCGGGACAAACGGCCGTGTGCCGCGTGCGTTTCACCGAGCCCATGGCCGGGGTCTACGGCGACCGCGTGGTGGCGCGCTCGTTCTCGCCGCTGCGCACCATCGCCGGTGGGCGCATTCTGAATCCGTTGCCGCACAGGGTGAAGCGCTTCAGCGACGCGGTTGGGCTGCTGCACTCCCTCGGGGCGGCGGAGCCGGAGACTGTGGTCCTCGCGCAGCTTTCCCTGGCCGGACCGGCCGGGCTCGGGTTCGCGCAGCTGTGCGTGGCCACCAGCCTGGAATCCAAAGCGCTGGAAAAGGCCTTGCAGGTCATGGGCGGCCGGCAGGAGGCCTTTCTCGTGGACCGCGAGGAGCGTCTCTATGTCTCCGGTCAGGTGGTGCGCGAACTCTCCGATGGGCTGCTGACGCATCTGGCCGAATTCCACACCCGCGAGCCCATGAAGGCCGGCGTGACGCGCGGGGCGCTGGCCTCTGGCTGGGGGCGCGGGCTCGCGCCCAAGCTGTTTCATCTTGTCGTGGAGGGGCTGCTGCGCCGTGGCGACATCGAGGCCGAGGCCGAGGCGCTGCGCCTGCCGGGGCACAGGGTTTCGCTCGCGTCCGACGCGGCGGGCCTGCGTGAGAAAATTCTGGCCGCCTATGAGGCTGGCGGGGAGACGCCGCCCAACCTCAAGGACGTGCTTGCCCCACTCGGCGTCGCCTTCAAGGAGGCCGCGCCGGTGTTCGCGGTGCTGCTCGACGAGGGGCGGCTGGTCAAGGTGAAGGAGGAGATGTACTTCGCGCGGGCGCCGCTTTGCGCCGTCATCGACCGCACGCGGGCGTTCTTCGCCGACCATGAGGAGATGACCCCGCAGGACTTCCGCGAGGTCTCGCGGCTTTCGCGCAAGTACGCCATTCCGCTTCTGGAGTATTTCGACAAGGAGCGGATCACCGTGCGCATGGGCGACAACCGGCGTTTGCGCAAGCGCTGATGCGTTTTTCCGTTGCAATCGCGGCGCGTCTCGCGCATGTTCCGGCGCACGCGGCGGACCGGAGCCTGACGGCTGTGGCTGCGCCCGGCCGCGCGGGGATGACGCGCGCGATAATCGCCACCGAAGGCGAGACGCGTACGGATTTGCGCCCGGCCCGGGCGGCGGCTGGGCAAAAAAAGAGGCCCCGCGCTGGGCGGGGCCTCGGACTCTCGGGTGGGGTGAATGAAGGGACTTGAACCCTTGGCCCCCAGGGCCACAACCTGGTACTCTGCCAACTGAGCTACATTCACCGCAAGAGAAGTGATCCTTTATCCGAAGCATTCGGGTCGGTCAAGGATAAAATCCACTAAAATTCCACCCGCGCGGAAATTCCCGGCGGGTCAACAGCAAGGACGGATCATGGACAAGCTCATCATCGAGGGCGGCGAGCCGCTCAAGGGTGAAATCACGATCAGCGGCTCCAAAAACGCGGCCCTGCCCATCCTCACCGCCTGCCTGCTCGCCACCGGGCCGGTGCGGCTGACCAACGTGCCCCGCCTGCGCGACATCAACACAACGCTTAAATTGTTGAACATCCTCGGATGCGAGACCGCTTTCGAGAATGGCGTGGTCAACGCCCATGTGCGCGCGCTGAAGCACGAGGCCCCCTACGACCTGGTCAAGACCATGCGCGCCTCGGTGTTGTGCCTGGGGCCGCTACTGGGTCTGCTGGGCGAGGCCAAGGTGGCCCTGCCCGGCGGTTGCGCCATCGGAGCGCGGCCCGTGGACATGCACCTGCGCGCACTGGAGCGCATGGGCGCGCGGTTCATCCTCGACTCCGGCTATATCCACGGAATCTGCGGCGGGCTCATCGGCGCGCGCATCATGTTCGACTTCCCCACCGTGGGCGGCACGGAGAACCTGCTCATGGCCGCCAGCGTGGCCAAGGGCTGCACCATTCTGGAGAACTGCGCCCGCGAACCAGAAGTCGTCGATCTGGCCAACTTCCTCAACGCCATGGGCGCGCGCATTCGGGGCGCGGGCACCAGCGTCATCGAGGTGGAAGGCGTGCGTTCGCTTTCCGGTTGTGAATATTCCGTCATGCCCGACCGCATCGAGGCCGGAACCTACCTCGTGGCCGGAGCCATCACCGACGGCGAGCTGATCCTGCGCGGCTGCCCCACGGTGGATCTGGACGCCCTCATCACCAAATTGCGCGAGATGGGCGTGCTCGTGGAGTCCCTTCCCGACGGCGGCGTGCTGGTGCGCCGCGACGGCCCCCTTACCGGCGTGGATGTGACCACCCAGCCGCACCCCGGCTTCCCCACGGACATGCAGGCGCAGATCATGGCCCTCATGTGCGTGGCCCACGGATCCGGCACCATTCAGGAGAAGATTTTCGAGAACCGCTTCATGCACGTGCCGGAGCTGTGCCGCATGGGCGCGCGTATCAGCCTCAAGGACCGCACGGCCATGGTGCGCGGCGTGGATCATCTGGTGGGCGCGCCCGTCATGGCCAGCGACCTGCGCGCCAGCGCCTCGCTGGTGCTGGCTGGACTGGTGGCCCAGGGCACCACGGAGATCCAGCGCATCTACCATCTGGACCGCGGTTACGAACGCATGGAGGAAAAGCTCTCCGCCGTGGGCGCGCACATCCGCCGGGAGCACGAGCAGGGCTAGGCGCAAACGTCGGGGGGCGTCATGCGCACCACCGCGTCGAGCAGCGCGCCGATTGCCGTGCCGGGCGGGCCGTCCGGTGAGGAAACTGATTCCGGCGGGGCGGATTCCACCCAGGGGGAAGCCCTGAACGCTGATTCGTCAGACCCGACCAAACCGGCCAGTGCTGGCGCTTTCGCCGGCCCGGCCAACCCGCCCGGCCTGCCCGGTGTGATCGGGTCGGCTGCCCTGTCCAGTCCATCCGATGGAGTCTCTCCCTCGAACGCGGTGGATTCGGTTGGTGCGGCGGATGGGGCCGCTGGAGCGGCCGGTTGCGCGCCTTCCCGCCCCGCCCGTCCGTCCCGCCGCGTCTCCCCGCCGGGGCTGCTGGCCTGGGAGGTTTACTTCCTGACCTACGTGGCCGGCGTGTGGAGCCTGCGCCACTTCGAGCCGGCCATGTGGACCGCCGCGCTGTTCGGCTGCGGCCTGGCTGTGTTCCGCTGGCCCGATGCCTCCGTGCTTCACGGCCACGGGGGCTTTTGGCGGGTCGGACTGACGCGGGCGTGCGCCGCCGTGTGCCTTTGCGCCCTGTGCTTCGCCGGAGGGCGCTGGCACGCCTCGGCCATGCTGCTGCCGGTTCCGCGACTGCCCGACCTCGTGGCCCAAAGCCCCTCGCGCGCCCTGGTGCGCGCCCGCGTGGCCGAGGTGACGGACAAGCCCTTTGGCCGGATGGAAATCCTTCTTGAGGACGCCACCGCCACCTTCACCCCCAAGCCGCCCAGAGGCGACGATGAGTCCGTCGCCCCCCCCGCGCCGTCACGAACCGTGGCCGTGCCCGGTCTCGTGTCCTGGGACTGGGACGAGCCGGACTATCGGCCCGCGCCGGGGCAGACGGTGACGGTGGAGCTGCGCCTGCGGCCTGTGCACGGCTTCGCCAACTTCGGCGGCTCGGACTTCGAGTGGCGCGAGCGCCTGCGCGGCGTCTTCGTGCGCACCTACGCGCGTGGACCGATTGGCGAGGATGGCGTGCGCGCCTCCTTCGGCCCCCGGCCGCATGTCTTTTTCTGGGATCTGCGCGAGCACCTGCGCGATCGGCTCATCGATCTTCTGCCGCGCACCCAGGGTGGTGCCATCGTGCTCGGTCTGCTCATCGGCGACCGCTCGCTCATCGATCTGCCCACAACCGACGAGCTGCGCATGGCCGGGCTCTCGCATACGCTGGCGCTCTCCGGTCTGAATGTGGTCTACGTGGCCGTGCTGGGACTGGCGTTGGCCTGGCTTGTCGGGTTGCTTTGGCCCGGCGTGTATCTGCGTGCGCCCCGGCCGAAACTCGCGGTGCTGTTCTCCTTTCCGCTGGTGGCCGCCTACGTGTGGGTGGGGCAGGCGAGCCCCTCGCTGGTGCGCTCGGCCTGGATGTTCGGCTTTTGGGGGCTGCTGTTGTTGCTGGATCGCGGCCGTGCCCTCATCGACGGTCTGTTCCTGGCGCTCGTGCTCATCTGCGCGCTGGATCCGCTGAGTGTCTACGACGTGAGCCTGCAAATGTCCGCCGTGGCCGTGGCCGGCATGGCGCTGCCCTATGCCTGGGTCTCGGCACTGGTCCCGCGTCCCGCCGGATTTTTCGGCCGCGCGCTGCATTGGGGCTGGGACGCCTTCGTCCTGACCCTGTGCGCCAACCTGGCGCTGCTGCCCATCACCGTGTGGTACTTTGGCACGTATCCGCCAAATTTTCTGCTCAATCTGCCCTGGCTGCCCTTGCAGGGACTGGTGGTGCAGGTGCTGGGCATGATCGGCATGGCGCTGGCCCCGCTGCCGCACCTTTCCGCCATCGCCGGGGCGCTGCTCGCCGCCGCCACCCATGCGCAGGACTGGATGCTCGTGGCCCTGCATCGACTGGCGGCCGACGGCTGGTTCCCCACCTGGGCGTTGCTGCGACCGTTGTGGCCGGAGCTGCTCGGCGCGGGCGCGGTGCTGGCGGCGGCCCCCTTCTGCTGGCCCCGGCCACGCGCGCGGGCGCTGACGCTGCTCATCGGCGGGCTTTTGCTCATGGCCTGGCCGCAGGCCCGGCTGCTGGCCGACGAATCGCGCGATGAGGTGCGCCTGTCGGTCATCGACGTGGGACAGGCCCAGGCGCTGCTCGTCACAGCCCCGGGCGGCCGGCGCGCGCTCATCGACGCCGGCGGCGCCTTCAGCCGCACCTTCGACATCGGACGCTCAGTGGTCGGCCCGGCGTTGACCTGGAACCGTCCGCCTCGGCTCGACGCGGCCTGCTTCAGTCACCCGGATATCGACCACGCCCAGGGTCTGACCTGGATTCTGCGCGAGTTCCGCGTGGGGCGCTTTTTCACCAACGGACGCTGGCCCGAGGGCCGGCTCGATGGGGAAATGTCCGCGTCGCTGCGCGATGGCGTCAACGGCGGGCGTCTCCGGCCCGAGCCGCTGGCGGCCGGCCGGCGCATCGATCTCGGTTCTGGCGTGGAACTCAGCGTGGAGCACCCCGCTGCGGGGTACGAGGGGCGGGGAACCAACGGAAACTCGCTGGTCCTGCGGCTCACGTGGCGCGGCCGGGGGCTGGCGGTTCTGCCGGGCGACGTGGACCGCGATGGCATTGAGGACATGATCGACCACGGACGCGAGTTGCGGGCGCAGGTGCTCGTGCTGCCACACCACGGCTCGAAGTCCGCTCTCTCGGGGATGCTCTACGAGGCCGTGGCTCCTCGACTGGCCGTGGCCAGCTGCGGCTTTCAGAATATGTATCATTTCCCGAACAAGGACGTGGCCGCGGAACTCGCCTCGCGGGGGATTCCGCTCGTGGACACGCCGGAGCGCGGAATGATCGAATTCGTGTGGACCGCGCCGGACGCCGGTTTCAGCTTGCGGTCGGCGCGGCCTTGAGACAGCCGTCGGCGGCGGCGCAGGAGGCGAGATACTCGCGGGCGGCGGCCTCGCCGATGGGCTTGGAGTAGAGGTAGCCCTGGGCGAATTCGCAGTTGAGCCCGCGCAGGATGTCACGCTGGGAGGTGCGCTCCACGCCCTCGGCGATGACCTGTAATTGCAGGGAGTGGGCGAGGCTGATGATGGCCTTGACTATCTCCTGCCCTTCCGGCCCCTGTTCGATGCGGCGGACGAAGGACAGGTCGATTTTGAGCGTGTCCAGGGGGAACTGCTGCAGGCTGCTCATGGACGAGTAGCCGGTGCCGAAATCGTCGATGGACAGGGCCATGCCCAGGGCCTTGAGCCGGCGCAGCTTGTCCACGGCGCTGGCCGCGTTGTCCATGATGGCCGATTCGGTGATTTCCAGCTTGAGGGCGCTGGGGGGCAGGCCTGTTTCCTGCAACACGGCCTTCACGTCCTCCACAAGGTTGGACTCCGAAAACTGCCGGGGCGAGAGGTTCACGCTCATGACGAGGTTCGCCGCGGCGGGAATCTGTTCGCGCCAGCGGCTAAGGGTGCGGCAGGCCTCGCGCAGGACGATGAGCCCCAGTTCCACAATGAGCCCGGACTCCTCGGCCACGGGGATGAACAGCGAGGGGGGCACCACACCCTTGTGCGGATGATTCCAGCGCACCAGCGCCTCGAATCCGTGCAGCGTCGGCGCGCCGTCCATGCGCACGATCGGCTGGTATTCCAGGAAGAATTCGCCGCGCCCCACGGCCCGGCGCAGGTCCGTCTCCATGGCCAGCAGGGTGCTGGCGCGGTCGAGCATGGCGCGGGTGAAGGTCTTGAAGCGGTTGCGGCCGGCCTTCTTGGCCTGGTGCATGGCCACATTGGCATTGCGCAGCAGGTCGTCTGGCGTGGCGGAGTTCTGCGTGCCCAGCGTGAGGCCGAGGCTGGCCGTGAGCTGGATCTCGTGGCCATCGACCACCAGCGGCCGGCTGATGGCCTTGCGCAGGCGCTGCACGGCCTGGATGGCCTCGCGCGGGGAGGAGAGTTCCTCCAGCAGCAGCACGAATTCGTCGCCGCCAAAGCGTGCGACGGTGTCGAAGGCGCGCACGCTGGCGCGCAGCACCTCGGCCGTCAGCAGCAGCACCTTGTCGCCGAAAACGTGGCCAAGGCTGTCGTTGAGCACCTTGAAGCGGTCCAGATCCAGAAAAATGACCGAGAAGAAGCTGCGCTTGACCCGGCGAGAACGCTCCATGGCCTGCTGGATGCGGTCCAGGCATAGGGAGCGGTTGGCCAGACCGGTGAGCGGGTCGTGCAGGGCCAGGTGCCGCAGCTGCAACTCCATGTGCTTGCGCTCGGTGATGTCGCGCAGGGACAGGCGGCTGCCCATGGATTCGCCGTCGGAGGCGGTCACCTCGCGTTTGACCTCGTTGACCCAGCGCACCCGGCCGTCGCGCGTGCGGATGCGGTAGTCCAGGGATTCGTCGTGGGGCCGGGCGTGGAAGCGCAGCCAGTCCTCGCGGTCTTCCTCGAGGACGATGTTCTCCAGTCCGTTGGCGTTTTCCAGAAAATGGTCGCGCGGGTAGCCGGTGATGCGTTCGCACGAGGGGCTGGCGTAGAGCATCCCCCCGTCCGGTCCCACCCAGCATTCCATGCCGTGGGTGTACTCGGCCACGATGCGGTGGCGGTCCTCGCTGTCCTTGAGGGCCTGTTCCGTGCGCACCTGCCGGGAGATGTCCAGACCGATGACCGCGACGCCCGTGATTTCTCCCCGCCGGGTGATCGGAAACTTGGTCACCTGCAGAACGCGCGTTGGCCCGCCGGCGATGGGGCGGACGCGTTGCTGCGCGGTGATGGGGCGTCCCTCGCGTTGGACGAACAGATCGCTCTCGCGCATCATGGCCACCACGTCAGCTGGCCACAGTTCGTCGTCCGACTTTCCCACCACCTGCTGCGGGGAAAGGCCCACATAGGCGCTGAAGGCCGGGTTGCTGAATACGTAGCGTCCGTCCGGCCCCTTGATGGTGGCCGAGGCCGGTGTATTCTCCATGAACGAGGCGAACAGCTGCCGGCTTTTGTCCAGCTCGGCCTCGATGGCCATGCGCACGGTGACGTCGCGGGCGATGACCACGGCGTATCCCCTACCGGCGAAGGAATGCAGCGTCACCGTGATCTCCGTGGGCACGCTGCGGCCCCGCGCGCCGGAGAGGATGGTGACGATGTGGCCGTTGCGGAACTGGAGTTCACCTGTTGGGGTGCGCGCGTCCTCCAGGGCTCCGGCGTAGCGCGCGGCGATCTCCTGTGGGAACAGCGAGGTGATGGGGCGGCCCAGCACCTCCTCCCGCTCCATGGAGAGCATGACGAGGGCCGTCTCGTTGACATCGACCACGTTCCAGTCCTCGGTGCGGAAGACGAAAATGGCGTCGTTGGCGTGGTCCACCACGGCGCGGAAACGTTCCAGCTCCTCCAGTTTGCGGCGCAGTTCCGGGTAGTAGCTCTTGGCCATGGAGCGTTCGCCCAGACCGATGAGCCGGTCGCGCAGGTCGCCCGGGCGGCGGTCGTCAGAGGGCATGGAGGAACACGGCGCGCAGCTCTTCCGCCGTTGGAAGCTTGGGGTTGGTGAGCATGCAGGGGTCGTGCAGGGCGAACTCCACCAACCCGTCCAGATGCTCCGGCCGCACGCCCAGGGCGCCCAGGCCGCCGGTGACGCCGGCGGTGGCCTTGAGGCGGCGCACGGCCGAGAGCACTGCCTCGCGGCGGGTCGCGTCGTCCGCGTCCGGGGGCAGTTTCGCATCCAGGGCCACGGCGATGTCCGCGTAGCGATCCGGTGCGGCGTCGAAATTGTAGTCGATGACGTGGTCCAGCAGCAGGGCGTTGCAAAGGCCGTGGGGCAGGTCCAGCAGTCCGCCCAGGCTGTGGGCCATGGCGTGCACAGCGCCGAGAATGGCGTTGGAGAAGGCCAGCCCGGCGTCGAGGCTGGCGAGCATCATGCCGGCGCGGGCCTCGGCGTCGCGAGGGGCCTCCATGACGCGCGGCAAGTGTATGGCCACGAGCCGTGTCGCCTCCAGGGCGAAGAGGTCCGTGATGGGACCATGGGCGTTGGAGACGTAGGCCTCGATGGCGTGAGTCAGGGCGTCCAGCCCGGTGTTGGCCGTGAGCCGGGGCGGCATGGTCAGGGTGAGCAGGGGGTCGATGAGCGCCACGTCCGGCACCATGGCCTTGCTGACGATGGCTATTTTGACCTTGCGCGTGGTGTCGTTGATGATGGCGAACTGGCTCACGTCGGCCGAGCTGCCCGCCGTGGTGGGCACGCAGATGAGCGGCGGACCCGGCTTGTCCACGTTGTCCACGCCCTCGAATTCGAGGACGTTCCGGTCGTTGCTGCAAACGATGCCGATGCCCTTGGCGCAGTCCATGGGACTGCCGCCGCCCACGGCCACGATGGCGTCGCAGCCGGCGGCCCGGTAGGCCTCGGCGCCGCGCATCACCTCGTCGTCGCGCGGGTTCTCCTGCACGGCGTCGAACAGCTCCACCACCAGACCGGCCTCGCCCAGGCCGTGGGCGATATCCTCGAACCAGGGCTGGGAGCGCACTCCTGGATCGGTGACGAGCAGCACGCGGCTCGCGCCCAGGTTGAGCGCGTGGCGGCCGGCCAGTGTGGCGGCCGCCGCGCCGAACACGGTCTCGGGGGCGAGGAATTTGCGCAGGTCGAGCAAGGACGGTACGTTCATACTTGATCCCAACTATGCATTGTCCAACGTCAATCGGCAACAGGATAATTGGGATATAGCTGAAAGATATGAAGAAGGGAAGGCCGGGAGACGGAAGTGATGCGTTATTGGCTCAATATATCCATGTTTGACCGGCGGAGAGGTCGCGCACCTCGCAATCGGGAACGAGGCCGCGCAGGGCCGCGACGCGGTCCCGACCGCTGCAATGGCCGGCCACGAGCCGCTCCACGCGGAATTTCCGCAGCGCCTCGGCCGTCTCGCGCACGGCCGTCTCGCCGGCGGTGAAGAGGTGCAGGCCGCCCAGCACGGCGTGGAAGGATTCGACCCCCAGCCGCTGGCGCGCGCAGGCGAGCGAGTTGGACAGCCCGCTGTGGCAGCAGCCCAGCACGGCCACAGGGCCGCTGGACGTTTCCAGCACGAGGAAGGCGTCGTCGGGCGTGGGATCCGGCGTCGTTCCCGCTGGGTCGAGGGAGAATTGGTCCACGGCCTGGAAGCGACCGGGCAGGCGGGGAATGTCCGCCAGCATGGTCAGCCCTGGTGCGAGGCGCGCGGTCTTTTCCACGGCCAGGATGCCGGGCAGTGGGTGCGGCGGACCGATGGGCCGTCGGGGGCGTCCGTCCGGCTCCTCGGCGTAACGATCCCACGCGCAGGCAGGGTGGGCGTGAACGCGCCCGGCGAAACCCGCGGCGAACAGCGCGTCAACGCCGCCGGTGTGGTCGTAGTGGCCGTGGCTCAGCGCCAGCCCGCGCGCCCGGGTCACGTCGATGCCGAGCCGCGTGGCGTTTTTCAGGAACAGGCCGCTTTGGCCGGTGTCCCATAGCCACAGGCCGCCGTCGTCCCCGGGACCGAGATCGAGGGCCAGCGAGAGCCCCCATTCGGCCCCGAGGTCCGACCGGCCGGCGGTGTTGTCGCACAGCACGGTGACGCGGCGTTCGGGCCACGTCGTCCCAGCTGCGTCCTCCATTAGTCCTTTCCAGGCATGGCGGGCGGCGCGCCGTGCTCCACGCTGCGCCGGGGCCATTTTTGCGGGTCGTCCTTGAAGAGCTTGTAGTTCAGCGAGTCCACCAACGCCTGCCAGCTGGCCTCGATGACGTTGTGCGAGACGCCGACCGTGGTCCAGCGGCCCTGTTTGTCACCGGACTCGATGAGCACGCGCACGTAGGAGGCCGTGCCGCCGTCCTTGTGCGCCATCGACATGACGCGCACTTTGAAGTCCAGCAGGCGCATCTGCTGCAGATTCGGGTAGGAGGGCTCCAGTGCCCGGCGCAGAGCCACGTCCAGCGCGTTCACCGGACCGCGTCCGGTGGCGGCGGTGTGGGCCACCTCGCCGCGCACCTGCAACATCACCGTGGCCTCGCTGAAGGGCTCCTTCTCCTCGGTCACTGCGTCCAGCACGCGGTAGTTCAGCAGCTGGAAGTAGCGCTTGCTCCAGCCCATCATGCGGAAGAAGAGGATCTCGTAGCTGGCCTCGGCCACGGAATACTCGTAGCCCTCGGCCTCGCGTCGTTTGAGCTCGGCCAGCAGGTCCAGCACGGCGGGGTCGTCCTTGTCCAGGTCGTAGCCATACTGCCGCGCCTTGAACAGCACGTTGCTGCGGCCGGCCAAGTCGGAGAGCAGCACGCGGTTGCGGTTGCCCACGAGCGCCGGTTCGATGTGCTCGTAGGTATGCGGGTTCTTGACCACCGCGCTCACGTGGATGCCGCCCTTGTGGGCGAAGGCCGAGCCGCCCACGTAGGGCTGCCGGGGGAAGGGACGCTGGTTGGCCGTCTCCGCCACGAAAAGGGACACGCGGGTGAGCTTCTGGAGGTTCTCCTTGCCGATGCACTCCACCCCGCATTTGAGTTCGAGGGTGGGGATGATGGAGCAGAGATTGGCGTTGCCGCAGCGTTCGCCGTAGCCGTTCACCGTGCCCTGCACCTGCACCGCGCCGAGACGCACGGCCTCCAGACTGTTGGCCACGGCCAGTTCGGCGTCGTTGTGGGTGTGGATGCCGAGCCTGGCTTCCGGCAGTTCGGCCTGCACCTTGCGGATGATCTCGCCGAGGTCGCCGGTGAGGGTGCCTCCGTTGGTGTCGCACAGGACCAGCACATCCGCGCCGGCCTGGGTGGCGGCCTTCAGACAGGCGATGGCGTAGTCCGGGTTGGCCTTGAAGCCGTCGAAGAAGTGCTCGGCGTCGAAGAACAGCTCGCGCAGATGCGGGCGCAAAAATGCCAGGCTGTCGCCGATGAGCTGCAAGTTGCGCGGCAGGGACACGCGCAGGGCGCTGGTCACGTGAAAGTCCCAGGTTTTGCCGAAAATGGCCGCGGCCTCCACCTGGGCCTCCACGATGGCTTGCAGGTTGCCGTCCGCCTCCGGCGCGAGCTTGGCGTTGTGCGTGCTGCCAAAGGCCGAGATGACGGCGTTTTTGAAGGCGTAATTCTTGATCTCATTGAAGAACTGCTTGTCCGTGGGGTTCGAGCCGGGCCAGCCGCCCTCAATGTAGTGGATCCCCAGGTCGTCTAGCTTTCCAGCGATGCGGATCTTGTCCTCGGTGGTGAGGTGCAGTTCTTCCGCCTGGGTGCCGTCCCTGAGGGTCGTGTCGTAGATGCTGGCCTGACGCATGTTCTTCCTTCTGTTTGTTTGAGGTTAGCCGATGAAGGCTTGGTGCAGCGTGCGCACCGCGAGCTCCGTGTATTTGTCCTCGATGAGGCAGGAAAGCTTGATCTCTGAGGTGCTGATCATGAGAATGTTGATGTTTTCGTCGTGCATGGCGCGGAAGGCCTTGGAGGCCACGCCGGAGTGGTTGCGCATGCCCACGCCGATGACCGAGACCTTGGCCACGCTCTTGTCGGAGAGCAGGGCCTTGTAGCCGATCTCGTTCTTCAGCCCCTCCATCAGTTTGAGGGTGGCGTCCAGATCGGCGCGGGTGACGGTGAAGGTGATGTCCGTGCGGCCCTCGCGGCTGGGGTTCTGCACGATCATGTCCACGAGAATCTGCTTGTCCGCGATGGGGACGAAGATCGAGGCGCAGACGCCGGGCTCGTCGATGACGCCCACCAGCGTGACTTGCGCCTGGTCCTTGTCGTAGGCGACGCCGGAGACCTGGACAGCTTCCATGATTTCATCCTCCTGGGTGACGATGGTGCCGGGCTCGTCGCTGAAGGTCGAGCGAACGTGCACCTTGACATTGTACTTCTTGGCGAATTCGACGGAACGGATCTGCAGCACCTTCGCGCCCATGCTGGCCATCTCCAGCATCTCGTCGTAGGCGATGCGGTCGAGCTTCCTGGCCTCGGCGCAGATGTTGGGGTCGGTGGTGAACACGCCGGGCACGTCGGTGTAGATTTCGCACATCTCGGCGTGCAGGGCGGCGGCCACGGCCACGGCCGAGGTGTCGGACCCGCCGCGGCCCAGCGTGGAGATGCGGCCGCCGGCGTCCACGCCCTGAAAGCCAGCCACCACGAGCACGTCGTAGGTTTCGAGCATCTTGCGCAGTTTCTCGTCGTCGATGCTCTCGATTCTGGCCTTGCCGTGAGAGGCGTCGGTCTCGATGGGGATCTGGAAGCCGAGGACCGAGCGGCATTTGACGCCCTCGTCCTTGGCCATCATGGCGAACAGCGCCACGGAGATCTGTTCGCCGGTGGAGACGAGGCTGTCCATTTCGGCCAGGTCGGGCGTCTGCGACCACTGCCGTGAAAGGGCGATGAGGCGGTTGGTCTCGCCGGCCATGGCGGAGAGCACCACGATGACCTTGTCGCCGTTGGCCAGCGGGCGGCGGACGTTGTTCAGCACCTGCCGCATGCACTCCAGATTGCGCACGGAGGTGCCGCCGAATTTCTGCACCACAATGTTGTTCATCGCGAGGGTACCTTTTCCCAAGTATTGAGGCGCGGGGCCGCCGCTTCAAGCAGGCCGCCGGCCGCTTTTCCCCATGCCCTGATTTCGAGCGTCCGTCCAGAGGGAACAGGGGTCCAGACGAGGACCAGGGCCTCGGCCGGCCACAGCGCGCGTGGAAGGTTCTCGATCCACTCGGCCACGACCAGCGTGTCCGGCGCGTCCAGGGCGTCGTCGAATTCCTCCGGCGGGGTTCCCGCCGTGCGGTACAGGTCGAAGTGGGCCACGCGCGGCGTGGTGGGGTAGATGTTCACCAGATTGAAGCTGGGGCTGGAGACCTCGGCCGCGTCGGCCCCGGGCAGGGCTGCCACCAGCCCGCGCACGAGGGTGGTCTTGCCGGAGCCCAGGGGGCCGGAAAGCAGCAGCGGCGCGGGCCGGCCGCTCACTTGCGCCAGGGCGCGACCAAGCGCGCCACCCAGGGTGAGGGTTGCGGCGTCGTCGGGCAGATGGAGCAGCAAGGACTAATCCTCGTGATGCTTGTGCTCCAGCAGGGTGCGCAGAATGTCCTCCTTGCCCACCACGCCCACGAGCCTGCCGGAATCCACCACGGGCAGGGTGTACAGCTTCTCGTTGACCATGACCGTGGCGATTTCCTCGATGGGGGTCTGTGGCGATACGGACCTGGGGTGCTGGGTCATGGCCTCGGACACCTTGGTGGCGGCGATTTTCTTGATTTCGCGTTCGAAGTCCTCGCGGCTGGACAGGGCGATGAAGCCGTCGAACATGGCGAAGATGGAGGGCATGGTCACTTGCTTCTGCTGGGCGACAAGGTCGCTCTGCGTCAGCACGCCCACGAGCCTGCCGTTCTTATCGACCACGGGCGCGCCGTTGATCTTGCGGTCGAGCAGGAGCAGCGCCGCCGTGCGGATGTCGCTGTCGGGCGAGAGGGTCACGGGTTCCGGGGTCATGATGTCTATGGCCTTCAACATTGGGTTCGCTCCTTGAGGACGAGTGGGAGTGTGTGGGCGATCTCGGTTGGGAGATTGCCCCGGCCGGGAAATTCGCGCGCGAGCAGTTCGCCGCACTGCGCGTGCCAGTAAACCGCGAGACAGGCGGCCTGCAAGGGGGCGACGCCCCGGGCGAGGCAGGCTGCCATGACGCCGGCGAGCACGTCGCCGCTGCCGCCCACGGCCAGATTGGGCGCGGAGATGGGGCAGAGGTACAGCTCGCCGTTTTGCCCGACGAGCGTTCCCGCGCCCTTGAGCGCGAGCACCTGCGGGTGCGTTTGCGAGAAACGCCGCGCTGCGGCCGGCCTGTCGGCCTGCAATTCGCCCATGCCGATGCCGAGGATGCGCGCCATCTCGCCGGGGTGCGGCGTGAGCACGGTGTTTTTCGGCAACTCGGCCATGAGGCCGGGCGTCTGCGCCAAGTGGTAGAGGGCGTCGGCGTCCACCACGCAGGGCGGGGCCCAGGCGCGGCCCATCTCCACGCTGAAGAAGTTGGTGAAGGCGTGGGCGAAGGCCGCCAGAAATTCCGCCGCGCCGACGTCGCGTCCCAGCCCGGGGCCGATGACCACGGCGTCGAAGCGGCTCAGATGCGGCAGCAACTGCTCCAGACAACCCGGCGTCCAGTGGGCTGCGTCGCCCAGGGGCAGGGCCATGAGGTCGGGCAGTCCGGCCTTGATCTCGGTCAGCGTGCCGCGCGGGCAGGCCACGGTGACAAGCCCGGCCCCAGCCCGCAGCGCGCCGAGTCCGCACATTTGCGCCGCGCCGGTGAGTCCCTCGCTGCCGCCGATGACGAGCACGTGCCCGGCCTTGCCCTTGTGCAAGTCCGCCGCCGGGGCGCGCAGAAGGTCATAGAGGTCGTCGGCCAGGCGCCACTGGTGCGCCGGGGCCGCCTCCATCGCCGCTCGCGGAATGCCTATGCCGCCCACCTCCAGCCGGCCCACGAAGGGCGCGGCGTGCAGCAGGGCGCAACCCAGTTTGGCCGCGTGCAGGGCCACGGTCGCGTCCGCGCGCACGGCCGCGGGGTGCGGCAGGCCGGTTGCGCCGTTTAGACCGGAGGGAATGTCCAGCGCGAGCACCAGGGCGTTCGCCCCCAGTTCGTTCATGGCCGTCACGCAGGCCAGCGCCTCGGCCGAGAGCTGCCCCTTGAATCCGGTGCCGAGCAGGCCGTCCACGAGAATGTCCGGCTGGTCGATTTCGGCGAGGATTTTGGGCGCGCGGTCGAGGGGCGTCCGCCGCATAGCGACCCCAGCGCGGCGGGCCAGGTCCATGTGGTAGCGGGCCTCGCGGCTGTAGCCGGCGCGGGGCTTCGTGTGCAGCACCAGCGGCGTCGCGCCCTCGTCCAGCAGACGCCGCGCCAGCGCGAAGGCGTCACCCCCGTTGTTGCCGCCGCCGGCCACCAGCAGAATGCGGGCGCCGCAGAGATCGCCGGAAATCTCGCGCAAAACTCGCAACGCCTCGGCCCCGGTGTTTTCCATGAGCAGCTCGGGCTTGAGGCCGAATTCCTCGATGGCGGCCTTGTCCCAGGCGGCCATCTCCTCGGGGGTGGGCAGGGGTTCGTTCATGCTGGCATACCTTCTGACTGACTGGACAGTTGGCGACCGGCTAGCTGCCGGACGGGGGAACGTCCCCCTCCAGCACGACGACGGCCGCGGCCACGTCGCGCCCGTGGGTGAGCGAAACATGCGCCCGGCGCACGCCGAGCCCTTCGGCCCGTTCGCGGGCGTGGCCGTGCAGAACAAGACTGGGCGCGCCGCCCGGCAGGGTGCGCACCTCGATGGACCGAAAGGTGACGCCAGCGGCGAAGCCGGTGCCCAAAGCCTTGGCGCAGGCCTCCTTGGCGGCGAAGCGCGCGGCCACATATGCCTCGGGCGCGGCGGGAGGAATGCCCGCAGCCTCGGCCGGGGTGAGCACGCGGTCGGTGAAGCGCGTGCCGAAACGGATCAGCCCCGTGCGAATGCGGTCCAGCTCCGCCACGTCCAGCCCCAGGCCGAGGATCACGCCCGGCCCCTAATCGACGAAGCCGCGCACGATGTCGCCCATTTCCCGGGTTGCCTGGCGCAGGCCCACGTAAATGGCCCGCGACATGATGCTGTGGCCGATGGAGTATTCGGTCACGCCCGGAACCTTGGCGAAGGGCAGCACGTTGACGTAGCCCAGACCGTGCCCCAGGTTGACCTTGAGGCCCAGCTCGCGGGCGTAGGCGATGCCGGCGAGGATCTTGTCCAGCTCGGCCTTGAGGGCCGCCGGGGTCTTGGCGTTGGCGTAGTGGCCGGTGTGGATCTCGATGAACTGCGCGCCGGTCTGGCTGGCGGCGAGAATCTGCGCCGGGTCGGGATCGATGAACAGACTGGCGGCGATGTCGCGCTCCAGCAGGGGGGCCAGGAAGACCTGGAGCTCGCCCTCACGGCCGATGCAGTTGAGCCCGCCCTCGGTGGTGAGCTCCCGGCGTTTCTCGGGCACCAGGCAGACCATGTCCGGTCCGATGGTCAGCGCGATTTCCTGCATTTCCGGCGTGGCGGCCATTTCCAGATGCAGACGGGTGTTCACCGTGCGGCGCAGGATCTCCACGTCGCGGTCCTGAATGTGACGGCGGTCCTCGCGCAGGTGCACGATGATGCCCGCCGCGCCGCCGAGCTCGGCTTCGTGCGCGCCGAGAACGGGATCGGGCTCCTGGCCCAGCCGGGCCTGCCGCAGGGTGGCCACGTGGTCCACGTTGACGCAGAGAAGGGGCATGGATACCTCCGAAGGTTATCGACTTCGTTTCTGTAGCGCTTCCCCCGCGCAATGGCAACAGCGCCGCCTTCCCCGCCCTCGTCCGGGCTCGGCGCGTTGACATCGAACCATTGGGAATGTACCCCCAGTCCGTCGTCACTTCGCGCATTTCTATCGTAACAGGAGTCCCCCGCATGAACGTCTGTATCATCGGCACCGGATACGTCGGCCTGGTCACCGCCGCCTGCCTTTCGGAAATGGGCAACCACGTGCGCTGCGTGGATACCAATATGAAGGTCGTGGAGACCCTGCGCGCCGGGCGCATCCACATTTTCGAACCCGGGCTGGAGGATCTGGTGCGGCGCAACACGGCCGAGGGCCGGCTCACCTTCACCAACAGCCTGGCCGAGGGCCTTTCCTTCGGCGGCGACGGCGCGTGTCTCGCCTTCATCTGCGTGGGCACTCCCTCTGGCGAGGACGGCGTGTGCGACCTCTCCTACGTGGAGGCCGTGGCGCGGGAAATCGGCGAACTGGTGGAGAAACCGCTCATCGTGGTGGACAAGTCCACCGTGCCCGTGGGCACGGCCGACCGCGTGCGCGGCATCATCGAGGCCGAGCTGGCGCGGCGCGGCGTCCAGGTGGACATCGACGTGGTGAGCAACCCCGAATTTCTGAAGGAGGGCGACGCGGTGAAGGACTTCATGAAGCCCGACCGCGTCATCGTGGGCACGGAGAATCCACGCAGCGCCGAGCTGCTCAAGGCTCTGTACTCCCCCTTCGCCCGCAGCCGCGAGAAGCTCATCGTCATGCGCACCAAGAGCGCGGAAATGAGCAAATACGCCGCCAACTGCATGCTCGCCACCAAAATCAGCTTCATCAACGAGGTGGCCAACATTTGCGAGCGCGTGGGGGCGGACGTCGCCGAGGTGCGCCTGGGCATCGGCAGCGACCGGCGCATCGGCTACGAGTTCATCTACCCCGGCGTGGGTTACGGCGGCTCGTGCTTCCCCAAGGACGTCAAGGCGCTCATCGCCACCGCGCGAGAGGCCGGATACCGGGCCGGTCTCATCGAGTCCGTGGACAGCGTGAACGACCACCAGAAGCTCGTGCTCGCCGAGAAGATCGTGAGGCATTTCGAGAAGCTTGGCGGCGTGGCAGGCAAGACGCTGGCCATGTGGGGTTTGGCCTTCAAGGCCAACACCGACGACGTGCGCGAGGCCCCGGCCCTGGCGCTGGCGCGCGACCTCGCCTCCCGGGGGATGCGCGTGCGCGCCTTCGATCCCGCCGCGGCGACCCGCGCGGCCGCGCAGCTGGCCGACGTCCCGCTCTTCGAACTCGCGTCCGGGCAGTACGAGGCGCTGGATGGGGCCGATGCCCTGGCCGTGGTGACGGACTGGAATCAGTTCCGCAACCCGGACTTCACGAGCATGGCGCGCAAGCTTTCGGCCAAGGCGGTGTTCGACGGCCGTAATCTGTACGACGCCGGGCTGCTCGCCGGCTTCGGCCTGAGCTACTACGGCATCGGCCGCTAGGGTGCGGCGCATGCGGCGATGAGAAGAGGGGGGCGGCGACCGTCCCCCTCTTTTTTTGTCCGTCTAGAAGCGATCCTCGTGGACGAAGTCCTGGCGGAAGCGGTCCTCGGGCTTTTTCTGTTCCGCCGGCCAGCCCACGGGAATGAACGAGTGCGGGATGACGCCCGCCGGCACGCCGAAGAGTTTCGTCATGCCCGTCACGCGGTCCTGATTGGGATGCACGCCGGTCCACACCGCGCCCAGGCCCAGGCCGTGGGCGGCCAGCAGCAGATTCTGCACGGCGGCGGCGCAGTCGATGACCCAGTAGCCGGGGTATTTCTCGGCCCGTGTGTCGCCGCAGACGAGAATGCCGAGGGGGGCCTTCGGAGCCATGGCCGCGTATTGGTTCACCCTGGCCACGCCCTCCAGCTGTTTTTTGTCGCGCACGACGACGAAGCGCCAGGGCTGCTGGTTGCCGGCGCTGGGGGCGGCCATGGCCGCGGCGAGAAGTTTGCGCAGTGTTTCCTCGTCCACTGGCCTGTCCGTGAACTTGCGGATGCTGCGGCGGGTGTGAATGGCTTCGAAAACGTCCATGCGGCCTCCCTCAATGTGCTTTTCGTGCGGGATCCCTCCCCGCTTCTTTTCTTGAAATACTCCCGCCGGGTCGGAATGCAAGACATGCGGCGGTTGACCTGCCGGCCGATGGCGGGTAGTGGCATGAAGTCCGGCGAGACCGGATTCCAACCTTTCAGGAGCACGCGACCATGCGCAAACCGACCATTGGACTCAGCCTTGAGGGCCTGCCGTCCATCGGCCTCTTCGCCTTCGCCACCATCGCCTTCGCGGCGATGGGGTGGTGGCTTCTCGCCCTTGTCCTTTTCATCGTCACCTGTCTGGTGGTGCATTTCTTTCGCGATCCCGAGCGCGTGGCGCCGGAGGATCAGGACGCCGTGGTCTCCCCGGCGGACGGTCGCGTGGTCAAGGTGGACTTCGCGCCCGATCCCATCTCCGGGCAGATGCGGCAGGTGGTGTGCGTGTTCATGAACCTCGCCGACGTGCATGTGAACCGCGCGCCGGTGGAGGGCAGCGTCGAACTCATCCGCTACATTCCCGGCAAGTTCTTCAACGCCAGCCTGGACAAGGCCAGCACCGACAACGAGCGCAACATCCTGGTCATGGGCCGCGGGGCGGATCGCTTCACCGTGGTGCAGATCGCCGGACTCATCGCCCGGCGCATCGTCTGCTGGGCCGAGGCCGGGGACATCCTGCGCCGGGGTGAGCGCTTCGGGCTCATCAAGTTCGGGTCCAGAGTTGACCTTTACCTTCCCGATAGCTATGTTGCCAAAGTCTATGTGGGCGAGACCGTCCGCGCGGGCGAGACGGCATTGGCCGTGCGCAAGTAAGAAGAACCGGATCATCCGGGAGAGTCGATGTCCAAGGAAAGAACCCTGCCCCGTCACAAGGGCGTGTACATTCTGCCGAATCTTTTCACCACGGCGAGCCTGTTCCTGGGCTTCCTGGGAATGGTCTGGTCCATCGAGGGCAACTTCGAGACCGCGGCGCTGTGCATTCTGGGGTCCTGCCTGTTCGACGGTCTGGACGGCAAGGTGGCGCGGCTCACCAACTCCACCAGCGAATTCGGCGTCCAGTACGATTCCCTGGCCGACTTGGTCGCCTTCGGCGCCGCGCCGGGGCTGATGATGTACCAGTGGCAGCTCTCCGAGTTCGGCACGCTGGGCCTTATGGCCGCGTTCTTCCTCGTGGCCTGCGGCGCGCTCCGTTTGGCGCGCTTCAATGTGCAGGCGGCCGTCACCAGCAAGAAGTTCTTCATCGGCCTGCCCATTCCCGCGCAGGCCAGCACCCTGGCCACGCTGGTGCTCTTCACCCCGTACCTCCCCGAGGCCTGGATCACGGACGCTCTGCCCGTGGTCTGCCTCGTGCTCGTGTATGCGCTCTCCTTCCTGATGGTGAGCACCATGCGCTACGCCTCGTTCAAGGAATACGGCTTCATCAAGGCGCATCCCTTCAGCTCCATGGTCACGGCCATCCTGCTGTTCGTCATGGTGGCCTCGCGTCCCAAGATGCTTGGATTCCTCTTCTTCCTGGGCTACATTATCAGCGGCCCCATCTACACCCTGTTCATCCTATTCCCCCGCGGCTCCAAGCTGCTACGAGAGTCCCGAAAGGAACAGATCTCGTAGGCCGGAGCGCTCCCTTTCCCGTTTCACTTCGGCTTGAGTTCGTCGTTTCCTTTTGGGACGTGCCCGCGCGGGCATTCGCCCGCATCCTTGCGTATTCAACGCGTTTTGACATTCTTGCAAACGAGAACCGAACCGGTTAGGCTCGACAACTTCCTTTGAGGAGGCATCATGTCCAACCATGTGTATATTTTCGACACCACGCTCCGCGACGGTGAGCAGTCCCCCGGCGCCACCATGAACCTGGAGGAGAAGCTCGGGCTGGCCCGCCAGCTGGAGGCCCTCGGCGTGGACATCATCGAGGCCGGCTTCCCCGCCGCCAGTCAGGGCGACTTCGAGGCTGTGCGCGCCATAGCCGGCGAGGTCAAAGATATCCAGGTGGCCGCCCTGTGCCGCGCGCTGGAGAAGGACATCGACCGTGGCTGGGAGGCCATCAAGGACGCCGCGCATCCGCGCATCCACACCTTCCTCGCCACCAGCGAAATCCACATGGCGCACAAATTGCGCAAAACGCGCGAGCAGGTGCTGGCCATGGCCGAGGCGGCCGTGAAACACGCCGCGGCCTACACCGACAACGTGGAGTTCAGCGCCGAGGACGCCTCCCGCTCCGACTGGGAGTTCCTGGCCAAGGTTTGCGAAATCGTCATAAACGCCGGCGCGACCACGGTGAACATTCCCGACACCGTGGGCTACGCCCAGCCCTTCGAGTTCGGCGAGCTCATCGCCTACCTGCTCAAAAATGTGCCCAACAGTAACAGGGCCGTGTTCAGCGTGCATTGCCACAACGATTTGGGCCTCGCCGTGGCCAACAGCCTCTCGGCCATCCGCGCCGGAGCCCGGCAGGCGGAGGTGACGCTCTCCGGCATCGGCGAGCGCGCGGGCAACGCCTCCCTCGAGGAATTGGTCATGGCGCTGGCCACCCGGCATGAGCTGTACAAGGTGGACTGCGGCATCAACACCCGCCAGCTCTACCCCAGCTGCCGCCGCCTGTCGCAGATCATCGGCCAGCCCATTCCGCCATACAAGGCCATTGTGGGCACCAACGCCTTCGCGCACGAGTCCGGCATCCATCAGGACGGCGTGCTCAAGAATCCGCTCACCTACGAGATAATGACGCCCGAGTCCGTGGGCCGCAAGGGCACGGACATGGTCATCGGCAAGCACTCCGGCAGCCACGCCATCAAGGCCAAGCTCGTGGAGCTGGGTTACGAACTCGATGAGCGGCAGCTGGGCGTGGTTTTCTCCGCCGTGAAGGACCTGGCCGACAAGAAGGAGCGCGTGTTCGACGAGGACGTCGAGGCGCTCGTGCTCGAAAAGGTCTACCGCCGTCGCGACAAGTACCACATGAAGGATATGACCGTGTTCTCGGGCACGCACGGGGTGCCGCCCCACGCCGCCATGGTGCTGGAGATTCTCGACGGCGAGGACGTGGTGGAGGTGCGGCGCAACTCGGCCTTCGGCGAGGGCCCCGTGGACGCGCTGTTCAAGTGCATCGGCGAGATGGTGGGCTTCGCCCCGACCCTCGACCGCTTCCAGATCAACGCCGTGACCGGCGGCACCGACGCCCAGGCCACCGTGACCGTGCGCATCATGCACGGCCCCAAGGCCGCCGTGGGCCGGGGCACCAACGAGGACATCCTCGTCGCCAGCGCCATGGCC
The DNA here is from genome assembly GCA_020692325.1 of Desulfocurvus sp. GTDB lineage: Bacteria > Desulfobacterota > Desulfovibrionia > Desulfovibrionales > Desulfovibrionaceae > Humidesulfovibrio. Next base: position 242,654 of record JAIMKR010000001.1, on the reverse strand, counting down.
TTCATCAACGCGCTCAATCGCTTGGAGAAAATGAGGGAGGAGAAAGAGGAATGTCCCACACTTTAGCCGAAAAAATTCTGCAGGCGCACACAGACGAGCAAATCATCGGCGCCGGGCAGATCGTCAACTGCCGGCTGTCGCTGGTGCTCGCCAACGACATCACCGCGCCGCTGGCCGTCAAAAGCTTCAAAGCCATGGGCGCCAAGGGCGTGTTCGACCGCGACAAAGTGGCGCTGGTGTGCGACCACTTCACCCCGAACAAGGACATCGCCTCGGCCGAGCAGGTGAAGGTCGTGCGCGAGTTCGCCCGCGAGATGGGCGTGACGCACTACTACGAGGGCGGCAATGTGGGCGTCGAGCACGCGTTGCTCCCTGAACTCGGGCTCATCGGCCCCGGCGACGTGATCATCGGCGCGGACAGCCACACCTGCACCTACGGCGGCCTGGGGGCCTTCGCCACCGGCATGGGCTCCACCGACATCGCCGCCGGCATGGCGCTCGGCGAGAACTGGTTCAAGGTTCCGCCCACCATCCGCGTCACCATCACCGGCCAGCTGCCCGAGTACATCGGCGGCAAGGACCTGATCCTGGCGCTCATCGGCAAGATCGGCGTCTCCGGCGCGTTGTACCGGGCGCTGGAGTTCGACGGTCCCGTCATCGACGCCCTGTCCATGGAGGGGCGCATGACCATGGCCAACATGGCCATCGAGGCCGGCGGCAAGGCCGGGCTCTTCCCCGTGGACGACAAGACGCTGGCCTACTGCAAGGCCGCCGGCCGCCGGGGCGACAAGAAGATCGCCGCCGACTCCGGCGCGACCTATGAGCGTCACGTGACCATCGACGTGACCGGCATGGCCCCGCAGGTCGCCTGCCCGCACCTGCCGGAGAATGTGCGCCCCGTGGACGAGCTGGGCGACATCCGCATCGATCAGGCTGTCATCGGCTCATGCACCAATGGCCGCATCGAGGACATGCGCGCGGCGGCCGCCGTGCTCAAGGGCCGCAAGGCCGCCCCCGGTGTGCGGCTCATCATTTTGCCCGCCACGCCGAAAATCTGGCGGCAGGCCATGGAAGAGGGGCTCTTCGAGATCTTCCTCGACGCCGGAGCGGTGGTTGGTCCCCCCACCTGCGGTCCGTGCCTGGGCGGACACATGGGCATTCTGGCCGGCGGGGAGCGCTGCATCTCCACCACCAATCGCAACTTCCGCGGCCGCATGGGCAGCCTGGACAGCGAGGTCTACCTGTCCAACCCGGCCGTGGCCGCCGCCAGCGCGGTCGCCGGCGTCATCACGAACCCCGCGAAGCTCTAAGCGCGGCGCGACGAAAAGGAGCGAAACATGCTGGTCAACGGCAAAGCGCACAAGGTCGGCGCGCACATCGACACCGACGCCATCATCCCCGCCAGGTTCCTGGTGACCACCGACGCCAAGATTCTCGGCGAGAACTGCATGGAGGGCCTGGAGCCCGGCTGGGTCAAGCGTGTGCACAAGAACGACATTATTGTCGCGGACGAGAATTTCGGTTGCGGCTCCAGCCGCGAGCACGCGCCCATAGCCATCCTCGGCGCGGGCATTCCGGTCGTGGTGGCCAAGAGCTTCGCCCGCATCTTCTATCGCAACGGCTTCAACATGGGGCTGGTGCTGCTGGAGGTGGGCGACGACATCGACAAGCTGCGCGACGGCGACAGCTTCGAGGTGGACACTCACGCCGGCCACATTAAGAACCTCACCACCGGCGAGGCCGTGACCTGCGCCAAGGTGCCCCCGTTCATGCAGGAGCTGCTGGAGGCCGGCGGGCTCGTCCCGTACGTCAAGAAGCGGCTCGCCGCCAGGAAAAAGTAAGGAGATCGTCATGAAAATCTGTGTGATGCCCGGCGACGGCATCGGCAAGGAGATCGTCGGCCAGGCCGTCCGCGTGCTGATGCGCGTGGGCGAGAAATTCGGCATCGGTTTCGAGACCGAGGAGGCGCTCCTCGGCGGTGCGGCCATCGACGCCACGGGCTCCCCCCTGCCGGAGGCCACGGTTTCGATGTGCAAGGCGGCCGACGCCGTGCTGCTGGGCGCGGTGGGCGGCCCCAAGTGGGACACGCTCGACCCGTCCATTCGTCCGGAGCGCGGTCTGCTCGGCATTCGCAAGGCGCTGGGGCTTTTCGCCAATCTGCGCCCGGCCTGTCTGTTCGACGAACTCAAGCACGCCTGCTATCTCCGGCCGGACATCGTGGCCCGCGGCATCGACCTGCTGGTGGTGCGCGAGCTGACCGGCGGCGCGTACTTCGGCGAGCCAAAGGGCATCGAGAAGCGTGACGGCGAGAAGGTCGGTTTCAACAACATGATCTACTCGGAACACGAGATCAGGCGCATCGCCAAGGTCGGCTTCGAGGCGGCTCTGAAGCGCCGCCGGAAGCTGTGCAGCGTGGACAAGGCCAACGTGCTCGACGTTTCGCGCCTGTGGCGGGAGATCGTGCTCGAGGTCGCGCGCGACTATCCCGAGGTGGAATTGTCCCACCTGTACGTGGACAATGCGGCCATGCAGCTGGTGCGCGATCCCTCGCAGTTCGACGTCATCGTCACCGAGAACCTTTTCGGCGACATCCTCTCCGACGAGGCGAGCGTCATCACCGGATCCATCGGCATGCTGCCCTCGGCCAGCTTGGGCGAAGGCAATCCCGGTCTGTTCGAGCCCATCCACGGCTCGGCCCCGGACATCGCCGGCCAGGACAAGGCCAATCCGCTGGCCACCATCCTCTCCGTGGCCATGCTGCTGCGCTACAGCAGCAATGACATGGCCGCCCCGGCCGACGCCATTGAGGCGGCGGTGCAGAAGACCCTGTCCCAGGGCTACCGCACGGGCGACATCCGCGAGGAAGGCTGCAAGCTGGTGGGCTGCACTGGCATGGGCGACGCCGTGCTGGCGAACCTGTAGTTTTACCCGCTCCGCGACACGGAGCCGTCGATACGATGACACGAAGGGGGCCTCGCGGCCCCCTTTTTCGCGTCATATGCCGACGCATGTGTCGGCTGCTTCCCCCTTGAACGCCCCGAAGGGGCCTACCAGGCGAAGGGCTCCTTCTCGCGGAACTCGAACACGTAGGGGAAGTCGATGCCGCGTAAACGGTCGATGCGCTCGACTGTGATGCGGAACTTTGGGTTGACCAGGCCCAGCCCCGGCCCCTCACCGCGCGGGGCGAGTTTCGGCAGACCCACGTTCGCAGCCGTGAGCGGCTCCAGCCGGCCATACACCTCCACCCAATCGCCGTCGCGCAGGCCGTCCACGCCCGGTCCGGCCGTCACGAAGCGTAGGTCCAGGCTGTCCGCCAGACAGCAGACCACGGCGATGCGGTGCAGCAGCACGCTGCCGCGCGCGTCGAGCTTGGGCGAGCGCAGCACCTGCGCCCGCAGAGCGAAGTGCGGCGGATAGTCCTTTCGGCCCTTGTCCAGCATGATGTACAGCTCGGCGAGGTTCAGACGCACGTAGGGCACGCCGCCGACGACCGGGCGCAGGTTCACGCGTGTGGCGTCGGACGACTGCGGGCCCAGGCGGGTAAGACCGCTCGGCGGCGTTTCGTCAGCACCGGGCAGGGGCTCGTTGGACGCTCCGGTGGGCCCGTTGGGCGTTGCGGCCGTCGTCGCTCTGGACGGGACCTTGGTGGCTTGCCGGGCGGAGATCGGCCCTGTCGCCGGAGCCTCGACGGTCGGCGCGTTCGGCCGCGTCTCGTCCGCGCCGGGCGTCGTGTCCTCGGCGGCGGACGGGGAGGGCGAGGCCGTCGAATCCGCGTCACCGGTCATGATGTCGGAAGAACCGGAATTGGTGGCGCTTGATGATGTCGTGGCCTTGAGCTGGACGAATTGCACGGCGGCGCGGTCGGCGTCGTTCTGGGCGGTCATGGCCAGACAAAGAAAAACAGCCAGCGCCGTTTGCCGGGCCAGCTTGGCCGGGCTCCAGCGTCCCGCCCGGGGCGACAGCAGCTGGGGCAGGGCGGCCAGACAGAGCACCGCGCCAGCTGCGAGGGTGAGATGCCGGAACTTGGGGTTCAGGAAGTACCAATAGAGGTTGGAGCTGGCCAGCCCGGCCATGAACGCGCCCAGGCAGAGCAGGCACAGCCCGTCCACGCGGTCGGGCATGGTGGCGAAGGAGTCTCGTGTTTCGCTCATTGGAGCACTCCGGTGAGCCCCAGGCTCATGCACAGCGCGAACACAGCGCAGGCGGGCAGGATGATGACGACCAGCGCCGGCCTGCGTTTGAACACCGAGAGGAAGGTTGGCAGCAGTTTGAGGTCCAGCATGGGGCCGAGCGCCAGAAAAGCCAGCAGCGCCGGGCGCGGAAACATGGCCAGACTGGCGGCCACGAAGGCGTCGGCCTCGGAGCAGATGCTGATGAGCACGGCCAGCAGCATCAGCGCCGGCACGGCCGCCCACAGCGAGCCCGTCACCAGGCCGAGCCAGCTTTGCGGCAGGAAGGTTTTGAAGGCGGCGGCCGCCAACGCTCCGGCGATGAGGAACAGCGCCATCTCCAGAAATTCGCGGCCCGTCAGCCGCAGCACCTCCGGCAGGCCCCGCCGGAGCGGAGGGCGCTTGTGCCCGTGTTCGTGGTCATGCCCGTGCTCGTGCCCGCAGCAACAGGCGCAGCCGCCGGCATCGGCGTGCGCGTCCTGGCGCAGCAGCTCCACGCGTTTCGTTCCCGCCAGCACCCAGGCCGTGAGCGCCGCCGGAACCATGACGAGCCCCGCGCGCCACACCGCCATGCGCCAGTCGCCTTGAAAGGCGACCCAGGTCGCAACCAGACATACTGGGTTCACCACAGGGGCGGCCAGCATGAAGGCGATGGCCGCGCCCGGCGGCACCCCTTTTTTGAGCAGCCGGCGCGTCACCGGCACCACGCCGCAGTCGCAGGTGGGCAGCAGCAGGCCGGCGAAAAGTCCGGCCGCGATCTGCGCCGACAGCGATCGTCGCGACAGACCGGCGAGCGCTCCATCGCCCACGTACACGGCGAGAATGGCCGAGAGCAGTGAGCCCAGCAGCAGAAACGGCGCGGCCTCCAGTACGATGGAGGTGACGATGGACGCGAAGATTGAAAAAAGACTTTGCTCCATATGCGGGCCTGGGGGGTTGACAGATTGTGCAACTTTGTTGCAAAGCTCCGTGCAACAAAGTTGCACCGCAGCGTGTGTAGCTGAAACCCGGAGTGTGCGCAATGAGAAAATTTATTGGATTTTTGTGTGTGATGCTGATGACATGCCTTCTTCCAGGTCTGGCTCTCGCCAAGCCCATGCAGGTCGCCGTGGGGGTGGCACCCGTGGAGCATTTCGCCCGCATGATTGGCGGCGACCTGGTGCGGACCACCGTGCTGGTGCCTGCGGGCTCGGACGCCCACTCCTACGAACCCAAACCCTCGCAGATGCGCGCCATCGCGGCCGCCTCCGTGTACCTCTTCACCGGTTTGGAGTTCGAGCAGGCCTGGCAGGCGCGGCTGCGCGGCGCGAACCCGCGCATGACCTTCGTCGCTCTCGACGCCGGGATGAAAAAAATGGTGATGCCCGAACATCACGAGGAGCATGAGGAGCATCACGTCGCTGGCGGCCACGAGGCCCCGGAGCTCGATCCGCACATCTGGGTCGCGCCCTCGCAGGTGCGGCGGATGTGCGCCGGCATCGCCGACGCCTTCTCCAAAGCCGATCCCGCCCACGCCAAGACCTACGCAGCCAACCTGCGCGCCTATCTCAAGCGCGTCGACGCCGTGGACGCCCAGATCAGGATGCTGTTCGCGAATGTGCCGGCCAATCGCCGCAATTTCCTGGTGTTCCACCCGGCCTGGGGCTACTTCGCGCGCGACTACGGCCTGACCCAGATCGCCATTCAATATGAAGGCAAGGAACCTTCGCCCAAGCGGCTCGCCGCCATCATCGGCGACGCCAAGACCAAGGGCATCAAGGTGGTGTTCGCCCAGCCGGAAATGAGCCAGCGCTCCGCCGCCACCATCGCCAAGTCCATCGGCGGTCGTCTCGTCATGGCCGACCCGCTCGCTTCGGATTGGGAGACCAACCTGCTCAATGTTGCAAAGAGCTTCCGGCAGGCGTTACAGTAGCGCCATCATGCACAGGGAAATCAACCCGAGGGAGCTGCTCTCAAACGCGGGCCTCGCCGCCACGGCCAAACGGCTGCTGGTGGTGCAGGCCCTGGCCGAGGCCGGCCGGCCCGTCACTCCGCAGGAGCTGCTGACGCCGCTGGGCGAGCGTATGAACCGTGTGACCCTGTACCGCATCCTCGATCTGCTTGTGGAACGGCACTTGGCCATCCGCCACAACGCAGGCGAGCGGGCCTTCCGCTACTGCCTGCACGGCGGGCCGGCCGGGCATGCGCACTTCACCTGCTCGCGCTGCGGCCACACGGAATGTCTGGACTCGCGCGTGTTGGACGAGGGACTGGCCAAGCTGCTGGCCCGGCTGCCCATGCGCGTGGACTCCGCCGAGATCCGCTTCGACGGCGTGTGCGAGGAGTGCCTGAAGCACTGATTTCCCCCGATGGGCAAAAAAACAAGGCCCGGTCCGGATACGCTCCGGGCCGGGCCTTTTTTGGGTCATGCGGCGGCGCTTACAGGGCGGGATGGCCGATGCCGGGCAGGTTCGCCTCCAGCACGCCCGCCAACTGGAGCATGGTCGCCTCGTCGAAGGGACGCGCGGTGATCTGCAGCCCCACGGGCATGCCGGTCTCGCGTCCCAGGCCCACGGGTAGGCTCATGCCGGGCAGGCCGGCCAGGTTGGTGCTGATGGTGAAGATGTCCATGAGGTACATTTGCAGTGGGTCGCTGGTCATCTCGCCCACCTTGAAGGCCGTGGTGGGGCACACGGGGCCGAGCAGCGCGTCACACTCGGAAAGCGCGACCTGGAAGTCCCGGCGCAGCAGTTGGCGCACCTGCGCGGCCTTGCGGTAGTAAGCGTCGTAGTAGCCGGAGGAGAGCACGTACGCGCCCAGGATGATTCGCCGCTGCACCTCGTCGCCGAAGCCCTCGCTGCGGCTGCGCACGTAGAGGTCCATGAGGTCGTCCACGTCCTTGGCGCGGTAGCCGTAGCGCACACCGTCGAAGCGGGCTAGGTTGGAGCTCGCCTCGGCCGTGGCGATGATGTAGTAGGTGGCGATGGCGTACTGCGAGAGCTTCAAATTCACGCGCTTGGTCTTGGCGCCCAGCTCCTCGGCCTTTTTGACAGCGGCGGCGCAGGCCTCGGCGACCTCGGGGGCCAACCCCTCGTCCCAGTACTCGGCGGGCAGGCCCAGGGTGAGACCGGAGAGATCGCGGCGCTCGCGCATCGCGGCCACGTAGTCGGGCACGGGCGCGTCCACGGAGGTGGAATCGCGGTCGTCGTGCCCGGCGATGACCTGCAACAAGCGCGCGGCGTCCTCCACCGTGCGCGTCATGGGGCCGATCTGGTCGAGCGAGGAGGCGAAGGCCACCATTCCGAAGCGCGACACGCGGCCGTAGGTGGGCTTGAGCCCCACGATGCCGCAGAAGCTGGCCGGCAGGCGGATGGAGCCGCCGGTGTCCGTGCCCAGCGCCCCGAAGGCCTGGCAGGCGGCCACGGACGCGCCGGAACCGCCGCTGGAGCCGCCCGGCACGCGCGAGAGGTCCCAGGGGTTCCTGGTGGCGAAAAAGGCGCTGTTCTCCGTGGTGGAGCCCATGGCGAACTCGTCCATGTTGGCCTTGCCCACCAGCACCGCTCCGGCGGCCTTGAGCTTGGCGACGGCCGTGGCGTCATACACGGGGCGGAAATTTTCCAGCATCTTCGAGGCGCAGGTGGTGGGCACGTCCTTGGTGGCCAGCACATCCTTCACCACCAACGGCACGCCCCACAGCGGCAGGGCCGCGTCGGGGCCCGTGGCGTCGAGTTCCCTGGCGCGGGCGCGGGCTTCCTCGGCCTGGACGCTGATGAGCGCCTTGATTTTCGGCTCGGTGGTCTCGATGCGCGCAAGGGCGGCTTCGACGGCCTCGACCGCGCCGACGGACTTGTCCGCGAGCTTGGCGCGAAGCTCGGACAGGGAGAGTGCGGAAAGTTCTGACATGTGCGTTTCCGTGCGGGGGGTTAGACGATGCGCGGCACGATGAAGAAGGCGCCGTCGGTCTCAGGTGCGTTTTTCAGGATGTCCTCGCGGGCGTAGTCCTTTTCGACCACGTCGTCGCGCATGACGCTCACCTGGTCCACGGGGGTGTAGAGCGGCTCCACTCCCGTGGTGTCCAGCTCGGCGAGCTTGTCCATGTAGCCCAGGATGTCGCCCAGCTGCGCGGCGTATCGCGCCGTCTTCTCGGGCGTGAGCGCGAGCCGGGCCAGTCCGGCCACCTTGGCCACTTCCTCGGAACTGATCTTCATGCGTGCTCCTCTCGTGGTTGCCTATTGTTTGTCGGATTGCACCGCGCGGTGGGCCTTGTGCGCGCCGAGCTTACGCTGGCGCAGGGCGCGTGCCTTGTCCACGCTGTCGCGCATGGCGGCTGCGTCCACCAGGGTCTTGCCCTGGGCGCGCGGGGTGAAGACGTACAGGTCCTGCCGCTCCACGCCCTTGGCGCTCCAGCTCACCGGGGCCATGCTGTAGTCCATGCCGGAAAGGCCCGCAAGCCGCGCGTTCACAACGGCCGGGGTCCAGCCGGGTTCGATGCCGAGCCGGTCGGCCATGCGCACGAAGTCGTAGCCCAGCGCCACCCAGAAGTCCGCCTGCGGTCCCTGGCCCTGGGCGTCGAGCACGGTCTGCAAGGCGCGCGCGCCTTCGGTTTCCGGCCACCACGCGCCGGGGCAGACCGCGTGCTGGAAGTAGGTGTCGTCGATCTCCTTGGCGTTGTCCAGTCCCACGCTCCAAAGGTCCGTGCCCAGGAAGACCAGGTGCTCGCTCTCGAGGTAATAGAAGTCCGAGGTCAGCATTTCGGCCTGATCCCAGTCCTCGGGGAGAAACACCGCGCCGAAGTCCGGCATGGGCAGGACCATGTTCTTGTTGTGGTGGAAACGGGCTGGCACCTTGAGCAGGCGGCTCACGCTGGCCAGCCATTTCGTATGCTCGTCCGGCGGGTAGGTGCCGGTGGCCGCCACGCGCAGACCGCGCGCCTTGGCCTCGGCCTCGAAGACCTCGGCCATGCGTTGGCCGTAGTGCGTCTGCGGCGCAAGCACCGCCACGGAGCGGATGCCCAGCTTGCCGGCCGTGAGGGTGAGCAGCGCCCGCGCCTGGTCGGTGAGGCTGGGGTAGAAGCGCCAAGCCTGCCGGCCCTCGCCTATGGGGCCAAGGTCGGGCTGGAAGGAGAAGACCACGTGCCGTTGCAACGCGCCGTCGGCCTGCATGTCGTTCAGGGCGGCGGTGTTGAGCAGCGGCCCGCCCACCACGGCCACGTTCTGCGGCAGGGCCGCGAGTTGCGCGCGCCAATCGGCCGCCTCGGTGTTGATGACGTGCAGTTCCACGTTGCGCCCCTTGGCGGCGAGGGCGTGGCGCGCGGCGTTGGCTCCGCGCAGCACCTTCTGACCGGTGGAGCCGAAGCGTCCGGTGAGCGGCAACACCAGGGCCACGCGCAGCGCGCCCCGGCGAGGGAGCAGAGCGGCGGGCTGGTCCGTGCCCACCCCCTGGGTGCGTGTGGCGTTTTGCGCCAGCAGCGGCGCGCCGGGCGCGGCGTGGCTGGTGGTGGAGGGCGCGAGGCTGGCGCGAGCGCCACGGCGTGCTCCCTCGCCCTGGATGAGGGCGTGGGGGAAGACGTTTTGCGGCCGCGTTCCCGTTTGCCGCAGCAGGGCCCGGAAAGGTTCCTCGGGCAGATCGCGCAGGTCGGTCGCGTAGAGCCGCTCCATGCGCAGGCGCGAGGCGTCGTCCGGGGCCTGGGCGTAAAGGGCGGCCAGCAGCGACACGGCCCGGACGGGATCGTCGGTCTTTGCCGAGTGGTCGGCGAAGGCGATGATGGCCCTGGCGCGCACCTCGAAGGGCAGTTCCTTGTGGTCCATGATCCAGGCCTGGTGCGTTGCGAGCAGATCGGAGCGGCCGAGGGCGACGAGGGTCTTGATGTATTGCTCGTGCCAGGGCCACGTGGTCAGGACGCCCTTGTCCTGGGCGGCGCACAGGTCCAGCGCGTGACGGGCCTCGTGGTAGTGTTTGGCGTTGTATGCGCTTTGCGCCAGGCGCTCCAGGGCGCGCAGGCGTTCCAGCGGGGGAATGTCGCCACGCTCGGCGAGGCGCGAGTAGAGCAGTTCCGCTCGCGGCCAGTCGGCGTCGTCCCAATATTTCGCGGCTTGACCGGCGAGGTCGGGGGCGTTCTGCCTCATGGGTGATGGCGTCGGGACCGGCTGTGGGGTGGCCTTGGGAACGCTCATTTCAGTACAGCCCACAAGGAACAACGCCGCCGCCAGAAGGAAGGCGCAGGCCTTCAGTCGCGTCCGGGCGGGGCCGTTCCATGCGCGGCGCATGTTAATCATGCTCGGTTTCATTTCCTTGCCTCCGCTGCCGTGTGCGAAAAAGAAATCCCGACCCGCGAGGACCGCGGGCCGGGACAGGGTAAGCCGTCTCGGCTTGCAAGGCAAGCCGCGCGCATCCGGGCGCTATTTCACCTCGGTGTAGTCGGCGTCCACGACGTTGTCGTCGCCGCCCTTGCCGGGCTGCTGCTCACCGCCGGCCGCGCCGCCGGCGTTTCCGGCGGAAGGCCCGCCGGGCTGGCCGGCATTGGCGCCGCCCTTCTGGGCGTAGAGCTGCTCGGCCAGCTTGTGGCTGCTTTCGGCCAAGTCGTTGGCCGCGGCCTTGATGGCGTCGGCGTCATCGGTGGCCAGGGCCTTCTTGACAGCCTCGATCTTGGTCTCCAGATCGCCCTTGAGCGCGGGATCGACCTTGTCGCCGATGTCACCCAGGCTCTTCTCGGTGCTGTAGACGAGGCTGTCGGCCTGGTTGCGGGCCTCGATGAGGGCCTGCTTCTTCTTATCGTCCTCGGCGTGGGCCTCGGCGTCCTTCACCATGCGCTCGATATCGCTCTCGGACAGGCCGGAGGAGGCGGTGATGCAGATGGACTGCTCCTTGCCGGTGCCGGTGTCCTTGGCGGAGACGTTGACGATGCCGTTGGCGTCGATGTCGAAGGTGACCTCGATCTGCGGCACGCCGCGCGGCGCGGGCATGATGCCGGTGAGCTCGAAGCGGCCCAGGGTCATGTTGTCGCCGGCCATGGGGCGTTCGCCCTGGAGCACGTGGATGGACACCGAGGGCTGGTTGTCGGCCGCGGTGGTGAACACCTGGCTTTTGCGCGTCGGGATGGTGGTGTTGCGGTCGATGAGTTTGGTGAACACGCTGCCCATGGTCTCGATGCCCAGCGAAAGCGGGGTCACGTCGAGCAGGAGCACGTCCTTCACGTCGCCCGCCAGGATGCCGCCCTGAATGGCGGCGCCCATGGCCACGACCTCGTCCGGGTTCACGGAGCGGTTGGGCTCCTTGCCGAAGAACTCGCCCACCTTCTGCTGCACCAGCGGCATGCGGGTCATGCCGCCGACGAGCACCACCTCGTCGATGTCGCGCGCGGCGAGGCCGGCGTCGGACAGGGCCTTCTGGCAGGGGCCGATGCTGCGCTCCACCAAGTCGAGCACCATCTGCTCCAGCTTGGAGCGGGAAAGTTTGACCATGAGGTGCTTGGGGCCGTTCTGGTCGGCGGTGATGAAGGGCAGGTTGATCTCGGTCTCCATGGTGGAGGAGAGCTCCTGCTTGGCCTTTTCCGCCGCCTCCTTCAGGCGCTGCAGGGCCATGCGGTCCTTGGAGAGGTCGATGCCGTTGTCGCGCTTGAATTCATCGACCAGGTATTTGATGATGCGCTGGTCGAAGTCCTCGCCTCCGAGGAAGGTGTCGCCGTTGGTGGCGCGCACCTCGACGACGTTGTCGCCGACTTCCAGGATCGAGATATCGAAGGTGCCGCCGCCCAGGTCGAACACGGCGATCTTCTCGTTTTTCTTGCGGTCCATGCCGTAGGCGAGACTGGCCGCCGTGGGCTCGTTGATGATGCGCTTGACCTCAAGACCGGCGATCTTGCCGGCGTCCTTGGTGGCCTGCCGCTGCGAGTCGTTGAAGTACGCGGGCACGGTGATGACGGCCTCGGTGACGGGTTCGCCCAGGTAGGTCTCGGCGTCCTTCTTCAACTTCTGCAGGATGAAGGCGGAGATCTCGGGCGGGCTGTATTTCTTGCCGCCGATCTCGACCCAGGCGTCGCTGTTCTTGCCGGCCACGATCTGGTACGGGCAGTGCTCGCGCCAATGCGTCACCTCCGGGGCGTCGTACTGCCGTCCCATGAGGCGCTTGATGGCGTAGACAGTCTTGTCCGGGTTGGTCACGCTCTGGCGCTTGGCGATCTCGCCGATGAGGCGATCCTTGTCGGTGAAGGCCACGATGGACGGCGTGGTGCGCCCGCCCTCGGGATTGGTGATGCATTTGGGATCCTTGCCCTCCATGACGTAGACGCAGGAGTTCGTGGTTCCCAGGTCGATGCCGATGATCTTGCCCATAATATGAACCTCCAAGTGAGGAATAGTTTTTAGAAATTGATTGACTGTAAGTAAGTCCGCTTTCGCCGGTGTAAAGGCCGGGACGCTAGGCTTCCTTCTTGTTCACCAGAACCTTGGCCGGGCGGATGACGCGTCCCTTGAGCACGTAACCCGACTGGGCCACCTTGGCCACGCAGCCTTCGTCGCGGCCTTCCTCGCACACGGTGCCGATGGCCTCATGCACGTTGGGGTCGAAGGCCTCGCCGCAGGCCCCCACGCACTCCAGGCCGTGCTTCTTCAAAATGTCCAGGAACATCTTGCGCGTCATGTCCACGCCCATCACGATGTTCTTGCAGGCGTCGTCATTGCCCGCGTGCTCCATGGCCAGGGCCAGGTTGTCCAGCACGGGCAGCAGGTCGCCCAGCACGGACTCCGTGGCGAACTTGCGCACATCGTCGGTCTCGCGCTGGATGCGGCGTTTGAAATTCTCGCTGTCGGCCAGCGCGCGCAGCTTGATGTCCTCGGCCTCGGCCATGACGGCGCATTTGGCGCACACATGGGCCTTGCACAGCGCGGCCAGCTCCTCCTCGCTCAGGTTCACCTCGGTCTTTTCGGCCTCGGCGGCCTCGGAGGTGTTGCTCTTTTCGTTGTCCGGCATGTCCGTCTCCATCCTTATGTGATTCCCGGAAGTGCCCCCGGGCGTCTGGTTCCGTCACAAACCGACGCCGGGCGGCTCTCCAACAGCTTCGCCCGGCGTCTGAGTCAGCCTCATTTGTAAGCATGGATAAGTGCATGTCAACACGCGTCGGCGCGTGTTTGCGCGGCGAAACGTCAAAAAAGTCACGGCGCGTGACGGGGCGGAGCGGAGAATCGCCGCGCCGCGTCAGACGAGGAACTGGCCGTTCTCGTAGATCGTGCGCCTGCCACCGCCGGCAAGCCATGCAGTCACGCGCTTCTCCTCGATGTTCACCAGATCCCAGTGCAGGGTGGAGCTGTTGAAGCCGAGGCTGTCCTCGCGTTCGGGCGTCAGCTCGTCCGCTGGACCGGCGAAGCTGGCGGCGCTGGCCCCGCCAAGGGCTATGTGGCAATTGCCCGTGGTTCCACCGTGGTTCTCGTCCAGCAGCGTGTGGGCCATGAAGCGCTCCACCTTGGACACGCGCTTGTCCGTCAGCGAGAATTCGCCCACGCGGCGCGCGCCGGGGTCGGCCGTCATGCGGCCGGTGAGGAACGTGCCGCCGGCGTCGGCCGTGGCCTCCACGGCCACGCCGTCGTGGAATTCCAACCGCGCGCGGGAGACGAGCCGCCCCCAGCGGATGCTCGGCTGGTCCGCGTAGTACACGCCGGAAACCGTGCGCCAGTCCGGTGCGAGGTAGAGCTCGAAGCCCGGCACGTTGCTGCCGGTGACACCGACGAAGCGGCGGCTTTCGCCCGGGGCGAGCGTCAGGTCCATGTGCTCGCTCTGCACGTGCAGGCGTTGGATGTTGAGGCCGTTCAGCCAGGCGGCGATGTCGCCCAGCTCCTTCTGCACGCGCCGCCACTGGGCCACGGGCTCGGGCATGAGCAGCAGGCACGCGCGGGCGAGGCGCTCGGCGTATTCATCGAGCGCCATGCCGCTGGCCTGGGCGAGCGCCTCCGTGGGGTAGAGGCACACCGTGGCGCCGAGCAGCCCCAGGCGTCGGCGGTGGGCCAGAACCTGCTGGGTGCGGGCCTCGGCCAGTTCGCCCTGGGCGATGCTGCGCGGGTCGATGTCGGACAGGGCGGTGAGGCTGTCCGGCGCGAGGATGGTGATGCAGCCGGCCGTGGCGCGGAACAGCTCGTCCAGGCCGGGGGGAATGAACGTGAGCTGGCCGAAGCTGGAGTTGCCGTAGTGCTGGGCCTGCATGGCGCTGGTGGGCATGGCCGAGGCCACGGGGTGCAGGTGCGCCTCAATGAGGGCGGCGTAGACCGCCTCGGCCAGCGGCAGCGCCGCCGCGTCGTAGCGCACCAGCACCAGATCGCCGTGCTTGAACGGCACCGCGCGGCTGCTGCGCATGGCCCACAGCAGGACTTCGGCGTAGGCGGCGAGTTGGTCGGGGGAGAGGTGGGGCATTTTATTTCCAGAGCATACAGTGACAAGAAGTGAACGATTATAGACTATACGATATAAGTAGATAGCAAATGCATCGTTTAGAACAGATCAGGATACGCTTAGCAGTTCTCTTAACTTAGCTTGAAGCGAGCGAACTATATCCGAAGCTATTTCGTCGAAATTGAGAGTGCCTATCGTTTGAGCAGCCATAGCTTTGGCCCATTCAGGGATTATGTCAGAGTATTGTATGTCTTCCATCAGTTCCTCTGGGTAAATTCGAAAATCTATATGTTCAAAAATGCCAATTGAAGTTAACGCTGAGAGTAATGTTTGATTTGTTGTGTGGTTGAGATGTGAAACTAAATCAGATGTATATGCAAAATTTACTGAATAAGTTTTGGTGCAGTTTTTGTTGTGTACACTGCCCGGGCATTTTATTAGCAAAATTCCGCTAACTGATCTTCCGGCTGTGTTTGGGTCGAATCCTCGGTGAACAATTGCATTTCTTAATTCTTTTGCGTAATTATAGTCATCCGAGTTGTCAAAGTAACATTCTGGTTTTGTGTATACCATTTCGTTTTTGTTTATGTTTCCGACATATGCAGAAGTATACTCTATGGCTGAAATTAGGCTTGTAAAATATAGGTGGTGGTGAATCCTTATGTCTGTTGGGTGGCTGCCATGCGGACATGTGATGATTTTTGTGAAGCCCCAGTTTCTAGACTCAAGGTACCAGATTAGACTTTGCATAAACTCGATAATAGATTTTGAAATATCTGTTTGTTCTCTCGTCATAGGTATTGTCCTAGGCATTGCCGGGGCTTGGACGTGAACAACAGCAATACCATTGCTGTTGTTCACGTCCTGGTTGGATCATTTTCTGCACCTTACTGCCCGCATCCATCTTCGCTATGTCGCTCGTCTGCGCGTCGAACACGGGGGTGCCGTCCTCGTCCTTCACACCGAAGACGATGCGGCCGTCCTGCTCGTCTACCATGATCCGCACGTTGTTCTTGATGTAGTCGGAGAGGATTTTCAATGTGCAGGCATTCCTATATAATTTTCCGTGCGCCGCTCCGCGTCCACACTGCCCGGTTCAGTCCGCCGGCCCACGCACTTGGTTGCGGCCCTGGGACTTGGCCCGGTACAGCGCCGCGTCGGCCTGCCGCAGCAGGAAATCCGGCGTGTGCTCCATTGTGGGCACCACGCTGATGGCCCCCAGGCTGACGGTGACGATGCCGGGTTCCGTTTCCGCGTGGGGCAGGGCGAGCTCCCATATCTTTGCCTGGATATGCCGGGCGGCCGCCAGAACCTCGTCCTGCGTGGTTTCCGGCATGAGCGCCACGAATTCCTCGCCGCCATAGCGCGCCACCAGCCTTCCGGCGCGTCGTTCGGCCTTGACTAGCGTTTGGGCCAGGGCCTTGAGGCAGTCATCGCCCGCCACATGCCCGTAGTGGTCGTTGTAGTGCTTGAAGTGGTCCACATCGAGGATGATGAGCGCGAGCGGACGGCCGGCGCGCAGGGCGCGGTTCCACTCCTGCGCCAGGGTGCTGTCGAAGTTGCGGCGGTTGGCGATGTTCGTCAGCGAATCGGTGTTGCTCATCGCCTCCAGTCTCGCGTTGCTCTCCGCCAGCGCCCGGGTGCGCTCCTCCACCAGCTTCTCCAGCTCGAGGTTGCGCGCGTACAGGCTGCGCAGCGGGTACACCTCGCCGTCCTGAACCAGACGATATGGAATGGAAATGGTGCTGCTGACGATCTTCCAGTCCTCCCCCTCGCGGCGGAACACCAGCACGAGGCGCGCGGTTTCCCGCGACAAAATAGCCTCGTCGAATGGCAGGTGGATGTGGAAGAAGGCCGTGGTGATGACCACGTCTTCGCTGATGTCCTGGAGCGCGAGATCGACCATGTCGATGCGGATGCGGCCGGGCACCTGCGAGAAGTCGTGGCGTGTGACATCGATCCATTCGCGCCGGCTTTTGACCAGGACATCGCCGCCGCCGGCGAACCCGCTGAAATCCTCGCTGAAGTGCCTGGTCAGCGCGTCGTCGCGGTCCGCGTACATTTCGATGTAGCGGTCGAAGAGGGCGCGGATGAGTTTTTCGCATTCCGGGCGCATGGAAGTTCCCTCGATGACATTGCTCATGTGTGAAGGAACGCAGGGCTGAGCGGGGTCGGCCGTGTCCGGGGGCACGTTTCATACGGCTGCGTCGCTTTCCTGCCATGTACCGCGTCCGCCCGGATTACGCCAGGGCAAAATGGTTGAAATGAGGGGAAGGCGCGCGGCCCTCCCACCGTCGGTGAAGCGGAGGCGCGAAGGGCGCCGCCCCCACGACGTGGGCGGGACGCAATTGGTGGGGCACGGTGGATGCGCGTTCGCGCCATGCGTGCCGACAGGGGGCGTTGCGCCCCAAAAAAGGGAGCCCCGGAGGGCTCCCCTGTGTATGGCCGATATCACTGGATGCTGCGCGGCGGCTCGCCGGAAGCGGAATCCGCCGGGCCGGCGGGCCCGGTCTCGGCGTCGAAGACCACGCCGCCGTCCTCGTCCCTCATGCCGAAGACGATGCGGCCGTCCTGCTCGTCCACCACGATCTGCGCCCCGTCCGCGATGTTCCCGGCGATGATCTCCCGGGCCAGCCGCGTTTCCAGGTGCGTCTGCAGGTAGCGGCGCAGCGGGCGCGCGCCGTACACGGGGTCGTAGGCGGCGGCCGCCATGAAGGACTTGGCCGCGTCGGTGATTTCGAGTCCCATCTTGCGGTCGGCCAGGCGCGAGCGCAACCCGTCGGCCAACAGCTCGATGATGGCCATGAGCTGGGCCTGCCGCAGCGGCTTGAACAGCACCGTCTCGTCCACGCGGTTCAGGAACTCGGGCCGGAAATGCGCCCGCAGGTCCTGCATGACCTGCTCCTCCACGCCCGGGGCGAAGGTGCCGTCCTCGTTGATGCCCAGCAGCATGTACTGCGCGCCGATGTTGCTCGTCATGATGAGAATGGTGTTCTTGAAGTCCACCGTGCGGCCGTGGCTGTCGGTCAGCCGGCCGTCGTCCAGAATCTGGAGCAGCGTGTTGAACACGTCCGGGTGCGCCTTCTCCACCTCGTCGAAGAGCACCACGCTGAAGGGCTTGCGACGCACGGCCTCGGTGAGTTGGCCGCCCTCGTCGTAGCCCACGTAGCCCGGGGGCGAGCCGATGAGGCGCGCCACGGAGTGCTTCTCCATGTATTCGCTCATGTCCAGGCGGATCATGTTGTCCTCGGTGTCGAACAGGGCCTCGGCGAGCGTCTTGCACAGCTCGGTCTTGCCCACGCCGGTGGGGCCGAGGAACAGGAAGCTGCCGATGGGCCGGCGCGGGTCCTTCAGGCCGGCGCGGGCGCGCAGCACGGCGTCGGCCACGGCCTGTACCGCCTCCTCCTGGCCCACCACGCGCTGGTGCAGCACCTCGGGCAGGCGCAGCAGCTTCTCGCGTTCGCCCTCCACCAGCCGCGCCACGGGAATGCCCGTCCAGCGGGAGACGATCTGGGCGATGTCGTCCGGGCCGACCTCCTCCCTGAGCAGGCGCGGGGCATCGTCCTCCTTGGGAGCGCTGTCGGCCAGCTGCTTCTCCAGGGCGTTCAGCTTGCCGTAGCGCAGCTCGGCCGCGCGGTTGTAGTCCAGGGCGCGCTCGGCCTCCTCGATGTCGTGCCGGGTCTGCTCGATTTCGGCCTTGATGTGCCGCACCACCTCGATGGCGCTCTTCTCGCGCTCCCACTGGGCGGTCATTTCGGCCTGCTTGGTCTTGAGTTCGGCGAGCTCCTCCTCCAGCTTCTCCAGGCGGTCGCGGCTGGCGGCGTCGGTTTCGCGCCGCAGCGCCTCGCGTTCGATTTCCAGCTGGAGCACGCGGCGGTTGATCTCGTCCAGGTCCGTGGGCAGGCTGTCGATGTCCGTGCGGATCATGGCCGCGGCCTCGTCGATGAGGTCGATGGCCTTGTCAGGCAGCTGCCGGTCGCTGATGTACCGGCTGGAGAGCGTGGCGGCCTCCACGATGGCCGAGTCGCTGATGCGCACGCCGTGGTGCACCTCGAAACGCTCCTTGAGTCCGCGCAGAATGGAGATGGTGTCCTCCAGGCTGGGCTCGTCCACCATGACGGGCTGGAAGCGGCGCTCCAGCGCGGGGTCCTTCTCGATGTACTTGCGGTACTCGTCGGTGGTGGTGGCGCCGATGCAGTGCAGCTCCCCGCGGGCGAGCATGGGCTTGAGCAGGTTGCCGGCGTCCATGGCGCCCTCGGTCTTGCCCGCGCCGACGATGGTGTGCAGCTCGTCGATGAACAGGAGGATGCGTCCCTCGGACTTCTGCACGTCCTTGAGCACGGCCTTGAGACGCTCCTCGAACTCGCCGCGGTACTTGGCCCCGGCGATGAGCGCGCCCATGTCCAGGGCGAAGATGGTCTTGTCCTTCAGCCCCTCGGGCACGTCTTGCTTGACGATGCGCTGGGCCAGCCCCTCGGCGATGGCGGTTTTGCCCACGCCGGCCTCGCCGATGAGCACCGGGTTGTTCTTGGTGCGGCGCGAGAGGATGCGGATGACGCGGCGGATCTCCTGATCGCGGCCGATGACCGGGTCGAGCTTGCCGCTTCTCGCCTCGTCCACCAGGTCGCGCCCGTATTTCTTGAGGGCGTCGTAGGTGGTCTCGGGGTTGTCGCTGGTGACGCGCTGGTTGCCGCGCACCTCGGTGAGCGCGGAGAGCACCTTGTCGCGCGTGAGGCCGAACTGGCGGTTCACCTTGCCCGCGCCGAAGGAGGGCGGCTCGTCGAGCAGGGCCAGGAACAGATGCTCCACGCTCACGAACTCGTCCCGCATGCGCTTGGCGGTCTCCTCGGCGCGCACAAGCACGGCCGAGACCGCCTGGGTCACGTAGATCTGCCCTGGCTGCGCGCCGGGGCCGGAGACGCTGGGCAGGCGCGAAAGCTCGGCATCCACGGCCTGGGCGTACGCGCACGGCTCAACACCGCATTTTTTGATTATCTGGGGAACCAGCCCGCCTTCCTGGGCTGCCAGCGCGGCGAGCAGGTGCAGGGTGTCCACCTGCTGGTGCCCGCGCGAGACGGCGAGGCTTTGCGCCTCGGAAAGGGCGGACTGGGACTTCTGGGTCAGCTTGTTCGGGTCCATATGATGTCCTCCCGTGATGTCGCGGCGCTTGGCCGCGGATTTACAACAATCACTTCAGCTCGGAAATCTCCTGTTGCAGACGCTCCACGCGTTCCAGCAGGTCCACGATGATGCTGCCGGCCGCGTGGGGGATCTCCAGATCGCGGCACAGGCGTTGAAGTTTTTGGATGCGGTACACGTCGCGCTCGCGGAAGAGGTAGTCCTTCGCGCCGGCGCGCACCGGCTCCAGCCAGCCCATTTCCATGAGTTCCGCCACTGTGGCGGGCTCCACGCGGGTCATCTCGACCAGCTGCGCCCAGGCGATGAGGTCTGAGCGGATGGGCAGGGTGACCGGCGCGCAATGCTTCGACTGCGACATGTTGCTGCTCCTTCTCCTCAACATATGGCCGGTCTGGCCGCGCGTGACGGCTTTCGTCGTGCCTGACCGGCTTCGCCCGGTCCCCGCTCCTCGCGGGGACCGGGGGCGCGGAACTTTACGGGCGCGGATTGAAAGCCGAGACCCTGGCCAGCTCCTCGAACAGCCGGCGCTCGTCGTCGGTGAGCGTCTTGGGCGTCTGCACCATGATGCGCACCAGCTCGTCGCCGCGCTTGCCCGCCGTGCCCAGGCCCTTGCCGCGCACGCGCAGCTTGGCCCCGGAGCCCACTCCGGGCGGCACGCGCAGCTCCACCGCCCCGTCGAGGGTGGGCACGCGCACGGTCGTTCCCAGCGCGGCCTCCCAGGGGGTCAGCGCCAGGTCGAAGACGACGTTGTCGTCCTTGACCTTGAACTGTGGATGCGGGCGCACCTTGATGCGCAGGTACAGGTCGCCGGGCTCCGCGCCCGGACCGCCTGGAGAGCCCTGGCCGGCCAGCCGGATCTTCTGCCCGTCGCGCACGCCGGCGGGTATGTTCACCTTGAGGGTGCGCGTCCTCATCGTCGGAAAACCGCCCGGCCCCGCCACCTGCTCCTGCAAATTCACGGACTGCGGGCCGCCCTTGTACGCGTCCTCCAGGCCGATCTCGAAGCCGGCCTCCGCGTTCTGTCCGCGACGCGGGCGCTGCTGGAAGCCTCCGAACCCGCCCCGCGCGCCGGAGAATCCGCCGCCGCCGCCGCCGAACAGGGTCTCGAAGAAGTCGCTGAATCCGCCGGCTCCGAATCCGCCGGCCTGGCCGCCGGGGCCGTCCTGGCCGGAGAAGTTGTCGCGCATGTTCTCGAAGCCCGGAGGCGGCTGAAAATTCTGCCCCTGCTGCCAGTTGGGACCCAGCTGGTCGTAGAGCTTGCGCTTCTCGGGGTCCTTCAGGACCTCGTAGGCCTCACCTGCCTCCTTGAACTTTCCCTCGGCTGTCTTGTCGCCGGGATGCAGGTCCGGGTGGTACTTGCGGGCCAGCTTTTTGAAGGCCTTGGATATGTCGTCCTGACTGGCGTCGCGGCCGACCCCCAGGATCTTGTAATAGTCCTTGTATTCCACACTCATTGTGGTCCAACTCCTTGGCGGCGGTGGCCGCGTTCTCGCTCCATTGTGACAATTAGTCAGTGTTTGCGCCGTGTCAAGGAAGTTTTCCACAGGTCTGGAAAGCTGCCCACGCGCGGGGCGCGGCAAGGGCGGAAGGGGGGGCGACGGGGCGGCGGTCGGCGGGAAAAGTATGATCGGGCCGTGGAACCCTCGGAAGTAGGATGGTCTACGGCCAGTATTTGTCCACGTAGGATGATTCGACGAAGATGGTGTTGAGGCCGCCGGAATTGTTTGGGTTGAAGCTCTGGTTGGTGTAGTACGCGCCGATGTACGTTCCGCCGCCGCCGGTGTTGATGTTGCCTTTGGCGTAAATCGTCCCGAACCAGTTGCTGCCGCCGTTGAACGTCACCGTCCCCTGCACGTCCATATAGACGCGCTTAGCCGCAGCCGTGTTGGCGAAGTTGGTGGAGACGCGGTTGACGGAATCGAAACACGACGTCGATGTGGATGTTCTGACGTAGAGATCGCCGTTGATGTTCATATCACCGGAATCGAAAATGTTGAGATAGGTGTTCGGCGCGGAAAGGTCGAAACAGATTTTTGTTCCGCCTGCGGAATTGATTGATGAGAAGGCGTTGGAATGGTCGGCGATGTTGGTGCTTCCGTAGAAGGTGTATGTCGAGGTGTTCGGCCCACTCCAGCCCACCCTGAGGGCGTTGCTCGACGGCACGTTCTCGTGATTTGGCAGCGTGTAGCTTGTGCACATGTTGGGGATGGGCTGATTGTAGAAGACTCTCCTCGTGAAGCCCGTGTAGTATTGCGGCTGGCTGAAGGTCCCGTGGGTGTAAATATCGCCGTTGACCTGCGCGCCCCAGTCCAGCGACACGTTCCCACCGGAGTGGATGTCGCCGTTGACCGTGCCCGATATGACGGTGACGTCGCCCTGGGAATAGATGTTGCCGTTGATAACCGGGTTGCCGGAGATCACGACGCAGGCGTCGGAGCAGACGTAGTCGCTGCCGCCGACGGTGCCCACATGCACGCTGCCGTTGATGTTCAGGCAGGTGGCGCTTTTTTCGAGGTAGATGAGGGATCCCTGAATGTTGGCGCCGCCATTGAGTATGGGCGAGTATGTGGCGAAGTTGCCGACGAAGTTGCCGGAGATGCCTGCGGAGATGCCGCTGTAGATGCCTTTGAGGGCCTCGTTGCTTGCGGCGTTCGAACCATAGGTGATGTTCAGCGTGCCGGGGATGATGTAGCTGGCCAGCCCGGACTTGGCGTACCCCTTGGAGACGACGAGGATGTTGGATCCGTTTTTCGTCGCGGCCAGGGCGAAGGAGCCGAGATCGGCCACGGAAACTCTGCCGGAATTGGCGTTGAGGGTGTTGATGGTGTGGTCGATGCTTTTTCCCTGGCTTTTCTCGTAGGCGGCGACGCCCCGGGCGTATTCGAGCCCGGATTCCGCGAGGTAGCGCGCGATGTTGAGCTGCTGGAGCTGCACCGAGGAGGACACGGAGGACATGGATATCCGCGCCAGGGCCGCGCCGATGACGCCGATGACGACAATGGCCACGGCGATGTACACGATGGCGAAGCCGGACGCCTGGTGCGTTCCGTGATTGCTGGGCGTCATTTGTACACCGCCAGGTTGGTCGTCGTGGTCACGCCGTCGGCCAGCTTGGTGACGACCGCGATTTTGACCATGTTGTCCGCGTAGCTCGCCGTCATGGAGGCGATGTTGTCCGTGAGGATGTGCTCCACGCCGCCGGAATAAAGGATGAGCAGCCCGTTCTTGGCGTAGATGGAGCGTGCGTCGCCGAGGGTGTAGGAGACGCCGCCGCCCGAGACGGAGATGGCGGTGCCGTTTTTCAGCTCGTAAGTGACGCGGGTGATGGCGAGTTGCAGCTTCTGCGCCTGCTGGTAGTCCTGCGTGGCGCTTTGCTGATGGTGCAGGAAATAGGTGAACCCGGTGGTGATGCCGGCGGCGAGAATTCCCACCAGCACCAGCGTGCAGATGACCTCGATGAGAGTGAATCCGTCGCCGCGTCGCATATCAGTAGTCCAATACCGTGAACACGCGGGAGAGGCTCTGCCCGTTGCCGTCGGTTATGGTCACCAGCAGGGCGTTGTCCAACGGCCCCAGGGTGATGGTGGACGTCGCGCCCGTGCAGGAGGAGCAATACGCGCTGTAGTTGGTCTGGAACGCGCCGACCCTGGACGCCAGGGCGGCGAGGTCGGAGGCGGAGTGCGTGGCGCCCTGGCCGTAGTCGCGCGCCACGGCCTCCATGGCGTTGGCCAGGATCGCCGTGCGCTGCACACGCACCAGCGGCGCGTCCGGCGAGACGACGCTGCGGCTCAGATACGCGCTCATGAGCATGACGAGCAGCCCGGCCAGGATGAGCGCCAGGATCACTTCGAGCAGGGTGAAGCCGTGCCGCTGCCTCGTCATGGAATGTACCCCGTTTCCGTATCGATGTAGATGGCGTTGGGAATGCTGCCGTTGCTCTGCAACTGGCCGATCTGGTTGAAGGAGGCGGAGAACGATCCCGTGGTGCCGCTGAGGGAGTAGCTCTTCACCAGCGTGCCGTTGTGGTACAGCCCCGCGCCGCTCGACGTGGCGGTGAGCGTCCATGTCTCCTCCGGCAGGTCGGAGGTGGCGCGCAGGGCCAATTCGCGCAGGGCGGTTTTGAGAGTGCCGATGTCGCCGGCGGGACTGTTCAGCGTCGTGCTCTTCATGGAGAAGGTGAGAACGGCGGACAGAATGCCGATGATGATGACGACGATAACCAGCTCTATGAGCGTGAATCCCCCGCCGCGTTTTGGGGCGAGCCGGCCCGGCGCCGATCGGACTTTGCGAGGCGTATTGCGCATGTAAAAAAGATAAGCGGAATCCGGCCGCTTGTCACCCCCCTCGTCGGAACGCGCGTCCGGCGGGGGGCGGTTCTTATGCAAAAGTGAAGGAGCATTTACTTTTTCTTCGGGAAATGCGAGGGCTACAAAGAATTGTGGTCATGCCGTTGGTCCTTTGCGTCCACGGCGAAAGTCGTTTGTGAGGAGCGGGCCAGGACATGGAAAAGATAAAGCTGGTGATTGCCGACGATGAGGCGGAATGCAGAAGGGAGTTCACTTGCTGCTCCGATATGTACGACGTCCGCGAGGTCGAGAATTCGAACAATCTCGTCGCCGAACTGGAGAAGCTCTACGCCGAGGGGTTCAAACCGGATATCGTGCTGCTGGACATCTGGTGTCCGCCCAACAACACCCCACCCGACCAGGAGCAGCGCGAGCAGCGGGCCAGGAAAAGCCTGCACGACCTGACCGCCCAGCTGGAGAAGACCAGAAAGGCCGTCCAGGAGGCCTGGATCCCGCGCGGTTTCGACATCCTGCGCGAATTGCGGAGCAAGTGGAGCGATTCCAACGAGCTGCCCGTCGCCATGTACTCGAAACGGGGGCACTTCCTGGCGACCTCGAAGAACCTGGAGGATGTCGAAAAGCTCGAGGCCCACTGGATACTGAAACATGACGAGAATGAATATTTCGAATATGTGCAGGACTGCATCAAGCGCATCGTGACCGCGCACGAGCATAGTACGAAAATGCAGCGGCAGATTTCCCGCACGTTGAATATCGCCGTTGTCGCCATCTTCGCCTCCATCGTTTGTCTGGGGCTGCTTGTCGCGCCGAACAACTCCGCGCCGATGCTGCGTTTCATCGGCGTCAGCATCTTCAGCGTATTGCTCACCTTCGGCATCAACAAGTTGTTGCATTGGCGGTTGAACATCTGAGTCGGAGAATGTCCGCGCTTCCGGATGGCCCCGGACCTTGCCTCGGCGCACCGGCAACGGTAGAAAGAAGCATGGCTCTTTGGATGTTCGACCGACCGACTTCCGCGCCGCGAGGCCGGGCATGAGGGTGCGCTGCTGGGGCGCGCGCGGTTCCGTTCCCGTTTCCGGACCGCAATTCGTGCGCTATGGCGGCGACACCGCCTGCCTGGAGATCCACGCCAGCGACGGCGCGGTGCTCATCCTCGACGCCGGCACGGGCATCCGGCCCCTTGGCGCCGTGCTGGCGCGAGAGGGGGTGACCGTCATGACCCTGCTGTTCAGCCACTACCACTGGGACCATCTGCAGGGGCTGCCGTTCTTCGCCCCGTTGTACGCCGCGGACACGCGGCTGCGCCTGGGGGGACGACGCGGCGCGCGCCGCGAGCTGCCCGGCGTGCTCGCGCACGTTTTCCGCCCACCGTTGTTCCCGGTGCCCCTCTCCAAGGTCCCGGCGCGTCTTTCCCTCGTTGGATTCGAGAACGACGTTCTGCGCGTGGGCGGGCTGACCGTGCGGCGCATTCCCCTTTCACATCCGAACGGCGGCGCGGGCTTCCGCGTGGAGGAGGGCGGGGCGAGCCTCGTGTACCTCACGGACAACGAGCTTTCGCTGCGCCATCGGGGCGGCCTGTCCTTCGACGCCTACGCCGACTTCTGCCGCGGGGTCGACCTGCTCGTCCATGACGCCGAGTACGCGCCGGAGGAGTATGGAACGCATCGCGGCTGGGGGCACTCGCACTTCGCGGATGCTGCGCGGCTGGCGCTGGCCGCCGGCGTGGGATCCCTCGGCCTGTTCCACCATAATCAGGATCGCGACGACGCGGCGCTGGACGCGCTCGTGGGGCGCTGCCGCGAGGCGCTCTCCGGCCCGGGCGCGCCGGATTGCGCGGCCCTTTCGCCGACGTGGGAGGCGGAGCTCCCCCGCTAGGCCGGCGGGCGGGGCACACTTGATTTCTCCCCCCATCCGTGCAAAACTAACACCAGCCGCGCGAGGCGGCGTTGCGCCCGCCCCCCCCGGGTGGATGGCCAGGAGGTTTATCGAATAGGGAGGAGAAATGCGCGCGCTCATCGTCGACGATGACTTCTACAGCCGCGTCACGCTGCACGACATGCTCCGGCCGGTGGCGGAATGCGACATCGCCGTCAACGGCGAGGAAGCTGTCGGGGCGTTCAGGCGGGCTCTCAAAGAGGGCCGGCCATACGATCTTGCCTGCATGGATCTCATCATGCCCGAGATGGACGGCCAGCAGGCTTTGCGCGAGATGCGCGCCCTGGAGGACGAGGCCGGCGTGGGCAACGCGGGCCGTTGCTTCATTTTGGTCGTGAGCATGGTCGATGACAACCGCGAGACCAACGAGGCTTTCTTTCTCGGCGGTGCGGATTGCTTTCTGGTGAAGCCCATCGACGAGGCCCGGCTCATGGCCGAGCTTCGCGGCCACGGGCTTTTGGACTGACGCCGCGGCGGCGTGCGGATTCTCCCGCGTGTAAGCCGCTGGGGGCGGGCCGCGTCGGCAGACGCGCCGGCGTCCGGCAAGGTTGGAGCATGAGCCAAATTCTCGGCGTGAAATTCAGCGATCACGGCCCGGTGTGCTATTTCGCCTCCGGGCTGAATGTTTTGCGTGTGGGCCAGTGTGTGCTGGTGGAGACCGACCAGGGTTTGGCCCTGGGGCGGGTGGTCACCGTGTCCGCGCCCGATCTTCCCGGGACGATGTCTGAGGAGACGGGGTGCGAGGCCCCGGCCGAAGGCGCTCCCGCACCCTTCGAGTTGACGCTCGGCGTGGTGGAGTGGCGCGCCGGCGATACTCCAGCCGTGTCGGAGCCCACGGAAGCGGCCGACGCCTCCGCGTCCCTTTCGCAGAGCGGCCCGGCCGATGCGGAGAACGCCGCCGCGCCGGAGACCCAGCACGCTCCGCTCTTCCTGTCCGAGCAGGCCGCCGCGCAGCCGGTTCCGCACAGCCTGGACGGCCTGCCGCCCATCCACCGCCTGGCCACGGATGAGGACCTCTCCATCCATGAGGAGAACCGCAGCCTTGCCAGCCGCGCCTTCTCCTACTGCCGCGGCTGCATCGGCGAGCAGAAGCTGGACATGAAACTCGTGGACGTGGAGGTGCTGCACGACCGCAGCAAGCTCATCTTCTTTTTCACCGCGCCCAATCGCATCGACTTCCGCGAGCTCATCAAGAGCCTCGTGCGTGAATTCCACACGCGCATCGAGCTGAGGCAGATCGGCGTGCGTCATGAGACGCAGATGATCGGAGCCATTGGCAATTGCGGACAGGTATGCTGCTGCCGGCGCTTTTTGCGCAAGTTCGCCCCGGTCACCATCAAAATGGCCAAGGAGCAGAATCTGTTCCTCAACCCGGCCAAGATCTCCGGCATCTGCGGGCGGCTTTTGTGCTGTCTGAGCTATGAGCAGAAGGGCTACGAGGAGTTCCACAAGCAGTGCCCCAAGATCGGCAAGCGCGTGCAGACGCCGCTGGGCAATGTGAAGGTGCTCCGTGCGAATTTCTTCAAGAAATCCATCTCGGTGTGGATCGAGGACGAGGGCGAGCGCGAGTTCACCCTTGAGGAATGGAAAGAGATGTTGAACAGCGAGCCCGGCGAGGCCGTTCCACCGCCTCCGCGTGAGACCGCGCCGGTCCGGCCGGGAAGAACGCGCGTGTCCGCCGGAAGGCCTTCGCGTTCGGAACGGCAGCCCAGGGCAGACCACGCGGAGAAGGAACAGGGCGGCGAACGGTCCGCCGAGGAACGTCCTTCCCGGCCGGAACGCCCGCCTCGCGTTCA
>JAIMKR010000001.1:209358-214929 GCA_020692325.1 Desulfocurvus sp. | reverse complement strand
CCCCCGCCGCCGCCCCCCCCGCCGACGGACCCCGCGTCGAACCCGGCGAGGGCGAGCCGCGCGAGCGGCACAGACCCCGCCGGAAACGTCGCAAAAGCAAGGGACCCAGGCCGGAGTAGCCGCCACTGTAGGCGCTCTCGGGTTCCTGGCCCCGCAAGTTGTTGTGGGCGCGCCTCATGCGCGCCCGGAAAACGCTGCAAGGAGTAGCAGTTGGACCGCTTTTTCGTCACCACCCCCATTTTCTACGTCAACGCCAAGCCCCACCTGGGCCACGCCTTCACCACCATCCTGGCCGATTCCGTGTCCCGGTTCCATGCGCTGATGGGCGAGGAGACGTACTTCCTCACCGGCACGGACGAGCATGGCGACAAGATCGCCAAGGCGGCCGAGGCGGCGGGCCAGTCACCCAAGGAGTACGCGGACCAGATCAGCGGCATGTTCCGCTCCCTTGCTCCCATGCTCGGCGCCAAGCCCAACCAGTTCATCCGCACCACCGACGCCGATCACATCAAGACCGTGCAGAAGGTGCTGCAAAAGGTGTACGAGGCAGGCGACATCTACTTCGGCGAATACGGCGGGCACTACTGCTTCGGCTGCGAGCGCTTCTACACCGAGAAGGAGCTTGTGGACGGCCTGTGCCCGGATCACAAGACCAAGCCAGAGTACATTTCCGAGAAGAACTACTTCTTCCGCATGAGCAAGTACCAGGGCTGGCTGCACGACTACATTTCCGAGCACCCGGACTTCATCCGCCCCGCGCGCTACCGCAACGAGGTGCTGAGTCTGCTGGAGAGCGGCGCGCTGGAGGATCTATGCATCTCCAGGCCCAAGAGCCGCCTCACCTGGGGCATCGAACTGCCCTTCGACACCAATTTCGTCTGCTACGTGTGGTTCGACGCGCTGCTCAACTACGTGAGCGCCTTGAACTACCCGCGCGGCGAGCGCTTCAAGAAGTTCTGGCCCGTCGCCAATCACGTCGTGGCCAAGGACATTCTGAAGCCCCACGCCGTGTTCTGGCCCACCATGCTCAAGGCAGCCGGTCTGCAGCCGTACCAATCCCTCAACGTCCATGGCTACTGGCTCGTGCGCGACACCAAGATGTCCAAGTCGCTCGGCAACGTGGTGTCGCCCCGAAACATGGTCGATACCTACGGCGTGTCCGCCTTCCGCTATTTCCTGCTGCGTGAGATGGCCTTCGGTTCCGACGCCTCCTTCACCGAGGAGGCGCTGGTCACGCGCCTCAACGCCGATCTGGCCAACGACCTGGGCAACCTGTTCAACCGGGCCCTGTCCATGACGCACAAGTACTTTGACGGCAAGGTGCCCGCTCCCGGCAAGGAGTTCCAGGAGGACGCCGAGCTGAAGCATTTGGGGCTGGACGCCATGCAGGGTTTTCAGACCAATTTCGGCGAGTTCCGCACCGCCCGCGCCCTGGAGTCGCTTTGGGAGCTGGTGCGCGCCCTGAATAAGTACATTGACCAGACCGCCCCGTGGACCCTGTACAAGAACAAGCAGCTCGACCGGTTGGGGACTGTCCTGTACGTGGTGCTGGAGCACATGCGCAAACTCGCCGTGCACCTGTGGCCGGTCATGCCCGAGGCCAGCGAGAAAATGCTGGAACAGCTCGGAATGCCCTTCGACCTGAGCAAGGTCGCGCTGGCCAAGGAGCCCGAGGTCTGGGGCGTGCTGGAGTCCGGCGTGACCGTGGCCGAAACCTCCAACCTGTTCCCCCGCGTGGACGTGCCCGAACCCGCGCCTGTGTCGCAGGCGCCCGGCAAGGCCGCGGCCGCGAAGCCCAAGGCCGAGAAGAAGACCGCGTCCGCCGCACCGGCAGCGCCCGCCGGTCCGGCCGAGAACGTGGAGTTCGCCGATTTCCAGAAGCTGGACCTGCGCGTGGGCACCGTGCTGGAGGCCAAAAAGCATCCGGACGCGGACAAACTGCTTGTGGTGCAGGTCTCCCTTGGCGAGGACAAGCCCCGGCAGATCGTGGCCGGACTGGCCGACCGCTTCAGTCCGGAGGAGCTTGTGGGCAAGCAGGTGGTCGTGGTGGCTAATCTGACCCCGCGCAAGCTGCGCGGCTTCGTCAGTCAGGGCATGATTCTCGTGGCCAAGGACGCCGAGGTGACGCGCCTGCTCACGGCCGGCGGCACGCTGGACGACGGCGGCAAGGTGGCCTAGCGCCGCTTTGCGGCGGCCGGGGGTGCCCATGCTCCGGCCGCGCGCGAGGACAATGCCCATGCGCCTTCCCCTGTATCAGATCGATGCGTTCGCTGACGCGCCGTTCACGGGCAATCCGGCGGCCGTGGTGCCGCTCGAATCCTGGCTGCCGGATGCCACGCTGCTCGCCATCGCGGCGGAGAACAACCTCCCGGAAACGGCGTTTTTCGCGCCCTTGCCCGGGGATGACGGGTTTCACCTGCGCTGGTTCACGCCCACCTTCGAGATAGACCTGTGCGGCCACGCCACGCTGGCGGCCGCCTGGACGTTGTTCCACGAGCTGGGCTTCGCCGGGCCGCGTCTGCGCTTCACCTCCCAAAGCGGGCCGCTGTTCGTGGAGCGCGAAGGCGATTCGATCGTGCTCGACTTCCCCTCCTGGCCGCCGAGGCGCGTCGAGGTGACGCCGCTCATGGAGCGGGCTTTCGGCGCGCGTCCGCTGGAGGCCTGGGCCGCACGCGACCTTCTCTGCGTGTTCCCCGACGAGGACGTGGTGCGAGCAATGCGGCCGGATCCTGCCGCCATTCGCGGCCTGGACCATGTGTGCGTCATCGCCAGCGCGCGGGGGAGAGCCGGTGGCGAGTTCGACATCGTTTCGCGTGTGTTCTGCCCGGAGGCCGGCATGCCGGAAGACCCTGTGACCGGCTCGGCCCACAGTCTGCTCACGCCCTTTTGGGCGGCGCGGCTGGGCAAAAGCGAGCTGCGCTGTCGCCAGGCCTCGGCGCGGGGCGGGCGGCTGCTCTGCCGGCTTGATGGCGACCGGGTGCGCATAGCCGGCCGGGCGTGGCTTTTTCTGCGCGGGGAGATCGAGCTGGAGACTTCGGCGTGATCGATATGAACGGACCGGCGGGTCTCCACATCACTGGTCGGCGGGCAGTGGCCCAGACGAGCGATGTGCGCGGGTCGCGTCGTCTTGCGCCCGCGCGAGCCCAAGGCCTTCAAAATTTCCTGAAGACGGCGGTCTAGAATGGCCAGCATGTTCGTGGCCGTGGTTTGCCTGCTCATGGGCGTGTTCCTGCGCAAGCTGGGCCGTTTGCCCGCCGGGGCGGACCGCACCGTGGCCGGCGTGGTCATCCAGCTTTCCGCGCCGCCCGTCTCCTTTTTGGCCGCGCGCACCATGCCCATCTCGCCGGAGATGCTGCTACCCGCCAGCATGGCCTGGATCATTTTCGCGGCGGGGTTCGCCTTCTTCGGCGCGTTGCGCAAGCCCCTCGGCCTCTCGCGCGAGACGTTCGGCTGCCTTATGCTCACGGCGGGGCTGAGCAACATCGTGTTCATCGGCCTGCCCATGATCGAGGCTTTCTTCGGCCACGAATTCACCTACATCGCCTTTTTGTGCGACAGCCCGGGCGTGACGCTGGTGCTGGCGCTGCCGGGCGTGCTGCTGGCGTCGTCCCTTTCGCCGCTGGAGAAGCGGCCGGGCGGAACAGCCCGGCAGATGGCGCGGGCGCTCAAAAACGTCGCGCTTTTCCCGCCGTTTCAGGGACTGGTGCTCGGGCTGCTGCTGCGGCCCGTGGCGCTGCCCCCGTGGCTTATCGACGGGCTGCGCGGCATCGGGGCGACACTGGTGCCGCTCTCGCTGTTCTCGGTGGGGCTGGGACTTTCGCTCAAACTGCCGCGTGGCGCGCGCGCGCCGCTGGCTGCGGGGCTTGCCTACAAGCTCATGATCGCGCCGCTCATCATGCTGCTGCTCACGCTCCTCGTCTATCGCAACACCGGCCCCGTGGCGCAGGTCACCGTGTTCGAGGCGGCCATGCCGCCCATGGTGCTCGGCGGCATTTTGGCCACGGACAACGGGCTGGACCCGGAGCTGGCCTCGCTGCTGGTCAGCGTGGGAACGCCTCTCGCCTTTCTCACCCTGGCGCTGTGGCGCTGGATCATCGCCTCCGTCATGTGATCGCGGTCACGTCTCTCCTGCCCTGGAGGCGGGAACCGGACGACGCCGAAGCGCGGCGGCGTGTTGCGTCGCGCGGAAGCACCGGGCGGGGGAGGGCGGCGCATTGCCAGCGACGCCCGGCGGTGATACTCTCTTTGCCCGCGCCGAATACGCCCGGCCAGGGCCGTTTCCCGGTGGAACGCGGTCAATCGGGCGGCCCGGAACGCGATTTTTTTCGCCAAGGAGTTTCGCATGTCCGCAGATGCAGCATCAGGGGCGCTCGTCGCCAACGCCGAATTGAAAAAGGCCATGCGCGCGCACATCACCGAGGTCGTCATGGCCCGCGTCTCCATCGACGAGTCCCGCCGGGCCGAGGCCTTGCGCGACTATCTGGCCGTGACCCAGGCCGTGGCCGATTTTTCCGCAGCCGACACCCTCGCCATGATGGTGCCGCCGCTCATGCCCTCGTTGTACCGCCGCTGGATCGGCATGTTCGCCGACAGACTCTTCGAGACCGTGCCGCAGTCCCAGCTGGAGATCCTTTGCGACGGCAGCGCGGAGAACGGCGGGGCGTTGACCCTGGCCTTCGTCATGTTCCTGGAGTCCGCGCGCATGGAGAAGCAGATGGCCGACGACCTGCGCGCCTTTGGTGCCAGCCGGCCCGACGATCCGCAACAGGACCAGCTGGCGGATCTGGCCGCCAGCTATCTGCGCGCCCGCGTGGCTAAACTTGTGGAGAAAGACGCCGCCAAATCCGCGCCGAAGAGCGGGAAGGGCAAGCCTCCCACTGAAAACTAGGCTGAGTGGGGGGATGCGCCGTCGTCCCCCCCACCCGCAACGCCCGCTATCATCATCCAGCTCCATCCACGCCCTCGCGGGGAGGGCGACATCAAGCTGTCCCGTCTCACGGTTGAGATGGCGGGTTTCAATCCACGCCCTCGCGGGGAGGGCGACCGCCAGCAAGACATGAACGACTCGCTCAAAGCGAAGTTTCAATCCACGCCCTCGCGGGGAGGGCGACCTTGTGCTTGTCGATGCGGTCAGGGACATCAACGGAGTTTCAATCCACGCCCTCGCGGGGAGGGCGACGTCGCTTGCGCTGATGTTCGCCAGGGCCTTAAGGTTTCAATCCACGCCCTCGCGGGGAGGGCGACTCTCCACCGTGATGGAATCCGCGCTCGTGTATTTGTTTCAATCCACGCCCTCGCGGGGAGGGCGACATGTTGACGGCAACTTTTGGTGCATGGTTGACGCGTTTCAATCCACGCCCTCGCGGGGAGGGCGACCACAGGAACGGGGCGTAGCCGGCCCGCTCCGCGAGGTTTCAATCCACGCCCTCGCGGGGAGGGCGACAATTGCGAGGCTGGAAAGACGGATGGAGGAGGGAGTTTCAATCCACGCCCTCGCGGGGAGGGCGACCCCTGGCCGGTAATGCCAATGGCTGGGGTCGCCCGGTTTCAATCCACGCCATCGCGGGGAAG
>JAIMKR010000001.1:52703-209350 GCA_020692325.1 Desulfocurvus sp. | reverse complement strand
ACACCCACCCGGCGGCCAGCGGCATCCACGCGTTTCAATCCACGCCCTCGCGGGGAGGGCGACAGCGATCACCTGTCAGCGCGTACGGCTGGGACGGTTTCAATCCACGCCCTCGCGGGGAGGGCGACCGAAGAAAAGCTTGATCTACTTGCCTGCGTAGAGGTTTCAATCCACGCCCTCGCGGGGAGGGCGACGGGTGAGGGTAGCTATAGCCGCTTTCGTCGGTGACGTTTCAATCCACGCCCTCGCGGGGAGGGCGACCGCACCCATGGTGGTGGCTTCCCGGGAACAGACGGTTTCAATCCACGCCCTCGCGGGGAGGGCGACTTCAAGCCACTTTTGCGCCGGTTTCGGGGCAAAGGTTTCAATCCACGCCCTCGCGGGGAGGGCGACACGACTGGCTTTTTGACGTGTTGCTGCCAAGGAGTTTCAATCCACGCCCTCGCGGGGAGGGCGACCCGTGGATCAAGCCACACAGGCCACGCAGATCATGTTTCAATCCACGCCCTCGCGGGGAGGGCGACGAGAGAGTGTTTCAGACCAACGAGTATGTGGACGTGTTTCAATCCACGCCCTCGCGGGGAGGGCGACTTTTCCTTCTGTTTGGCGTGCAGGTGTGCCAAGTCGTTTCAATCCACGCCCTCGCGGGGAGGGCGACTCGCGCACGCTTTGGTACGTTGTGCCGCAGTCGAGTTTCAATCCACGCCCTCGCGGGGAGGGCGACTACCCGGCTTTGAGCGGACGAGGCACCGGAGGTGGTTTCAATCCACGCCCTCGCGGGGAGGGCGACCAGCAGGCCATGGCGCAGGACTACTTCGACTTCTGGTTTCAATCCACGCCCTCGCGGGGAGGGCGACCCACCGTTGATTTGAATGGCAAAATGCTTGTCCTGGTTTCAATCCACGCCCTCGCGGGGAGGGCGACCTCCTTTGGGAAGCCGGGCGTTCTCACCTTGGGTGTTTCAATCCACGCCCTCGCGGGGAGGGCGACACGCCGCCGCTGAAATAATCGATGCGCGGTGACAGTTTCAATCCACGCCCTCGCGGGGAGGGCGACCTGCACGTGCCTAGCCCGACGCGGGGAGGGAAGGGAGTTTCAATCCACGCCCTCGCGGGGAGGGCGACCGGCGAGTACCACGCCTTCGGCCTTCGTATCGACGTTTCAATCCACGCCCTCGCGGGGAGGGCGACAGCGAACCCCATGGCCGAAATGACGCTGAAGCAGTTTCAATCCACGCCCTCGCGGGGAGGGCGACCAAAATCCGATATACACTTCAGCGGTTGTCTGCGGTTTCAATCCACGCCCTCGCGGGGAGGGCGACTTGTAGCAACAGATGCACCGGTAATTGTTACATAGTTTCAATCCACGCCCTCGCGGGGAGGGCGACCGCAATGGGCGCTTATTGCATGTGGCTTACTAACGGTTTCAATCCACGCCCTCGCGGGGAGGGCGACCGCATTCCGAGGATGGTAATGTGATATACCTTGGTTTCAATCCACGCCCTCGCGGGGAGGGCGACTGTCTCCATTTACAAGAGCATTCATATTTCCAGGTTTCAATCCACGCCCTCGCGGGGAGGGCGACGCCCATGTCCCAGCTGACGCGGCTGTCCACCGGGGTTTCAATCCACGCCCTCGCGGGGAGGGCGACCGCGCTCGTTTCTGGGTAGGCCGATTCGACGAAGTTTCAATCCACGCCCTCGCGGGGAGGGCGACTGGACAACATCGCGGACCCCAACACCGAGGCCAAGTTTCAATCCACGCCCTCGCGGGGAGGGCGACTGTCAGCCTTTCGAATTCTGAGCCAGTCTCGCTTCCCCCTGCGCGGATCGCGAACCCAGCCCTGGAGCAAAGAATATCGCGAATCCGAAAACTGAGCAATGTCCGCAATGCGCCGGAATCGTTCGCTATGCGACCATCGCGAACCTCCCGGGCTTTTCCGGCGCGCTTGGGGTTCGCGCTGGTGGCGCGCGCGTCGCCCGGCCCTTGCGGCGGCGGCCCGATTGGGGTAGCCAGGGGCGACAGCCATCAAGGAGGCGGGAACGCGGAGCATGAGCACTCAGGGCGGAGCAGTCCGCAAGCTGGAGTTTCAGGACGCGAATCTGGCGAACAGGCTTTTCGGGCCGCAGGGGGCCAATCTCACCCTGCTGGCGGAAAGAAGCGGCGTCGAAATCGGCACGCGAGGAACCTGTGTCACGCTCACCGGCTCCGATGATCTCGTGGAGGTCTGCGCCGGCGCGCTGACGCAGCTCTACGGCCTGCTGCGCGAGGGGCGGCC
Organism: Desulfocurvus sp.; assembly: GCA_020692325.1. GTDB lineage: Bacteria > Desulfobacterota > Desulfovibrionia > Desulfovibrionales > Desulfovibrionaceae > Humidesulfovibrio. The sequence continues at coordinate 207,073 of JAIMKR010000001.1, read as the reverse complement.
GGTGCATCCGCAGGACGTGGACTGCGCGTGGCGCATCCTGCTACGCGAGCCGGGCTCCGACATCCGGCGAATTTTTTCCGATACCGTCTACGTGGCCTCGCCCAAGAAGACCATCGCTCCCAAGACCATCAGCCAACGCGACTACCTGGCCGCCATCCGCGAGAACGACCTCGTGTTTGGCATCGGTCCCGCCGGCACGGGCAAGACGTACCTCGCCGTTGCGCTGGCCGTCTCCGCCCTCATGCGGCGCGAGGTCAAGCGCATCGTGCTGGCGCGGCCGGCCGTGGAAGCCGGCGAGAAGCTGGGCTTCCTCCCCGGCGATCTGGCCGAGAAGGTCAATCCCTACCTGCGCCCGCTTTACGACGCCCTGCACGACATGATCGATTTCGCCCGCGTGCAGGACATGCTGGAGACCGGCGTCATCGAGGTGGCCCCGCTGGCCTTCATGCGCGGCCGCACCCTCAACGACGCCTTCGTCATCCTCGACGAGGCCCAGAACACCACGCCGGAGCAGATGAAGATGTTCCTCACCCGTCTGGGTTTTGGTTCGCGCTGCGTCGTCACGGGCGACGTGACGCAGATCGACCTGCCCACGCAGACGCGCAGCGGCCTCATCGAGGCGCGCCGCATATTGCAGGGCGTCGAGGGCATCCGCTTCGTGCAGTTCCACGAGGACGACGTCATCCGCCACCCGCTGGTGGGGCGCATCGTGCAGGCCTACGAGCGCAGCCAGCGCGAGGCGGCGGAGCGGGGCAAGTGAGCCGGGCCGCCGTCAGCCTCTTCCGCGCCGTGGCCCCGGCCGACCTCGACCCGCGCTTTCCCCTGACGCGGCCGGAGCTGGCCGCCCTCATGGACACGCTTTTCGCCACCCTCGGCCTCGCTGGTTCGCGCGTCTCCCTCACCCTCGTCGACGACGCTGGCATCGCCGCGCTCAACGCCCGGCACCTGGGCAGAACCGGCCCCACCAACATTTTGAGCTTTCCCGAGGCCGACCCCGAGCATCCCGGGGAACTCGGCGAGCTGTATCTCTCGGTGGAAACGCTTGCGCGCGAGGCCTTTTTGTACGGACAGCAGCCATGCTCGCATCTGGCGCGCTTGCTGGCCCACGGCCTGCTGCACTTGGCCGGACACGACCATGGCCCGGAGATGGAGGAGATGACCGACCTGGCCGTGAGCGTGGCCGAGAGCGTGCACGGGGAGGGCGGCTGCGGCGGGTCCTGCCAGACGGACTGGTAGCGTGCCATCCCCCTCTTGCCCTTGCGACTTTACAACCGGCGCGGCGTTGGGCAAAATACCGCTTTTCCGCATCAACGCCCGCAGTCTTTCCTAGGAGAATCGCCATGCCCAGAAATTACCTGCACATCCTCGACATGACGCGCGAGGAGGCCCACGCCGCGCTCAAGCGGGCCAAGGTCCTCAAGGAAGGGGATGTCCGCACCAAGCTGCTCGACGGCAAAACCGTCATCCTGATCTTCGAGAAGGCCTCCACGCGTACGCGTGTGTCCTTCGAGATCGGCGTGCGCCACCTGGGCGGCCAGACCGTGTTTCTCACCCAGCATGAATCCCAGCTGGGCCGCAACGAGCCCCTCAAGGACACGGCGCGCGTGCTCTCGCGCTACGCCGACGCCCTGGTGGTGCGCACCTTCGGCCAGGAGAAGCTGGAGACGCTGGTCAAGTGGGGCAGCATCCCCGTGGTCAACGCCCTCACCGATCAGCACCACCCCTGCCAGGTCATGAGCGACGTGCTGGCCATGTACGAGCGCACGCCCGATCTGCCGTCCCTCAAGGTCGGCTGGGTGGGCGATGGCAACAACATGGCCCACTCCTGGATCGAGTCCGCGCAGCTCTTCGGCTTCGAGCTGGTGCTGGCCTGCCCCGCCGGATACACGCCGGACCCGGGCATCCTGGCCGCCGCCAAGGCCGCCGGCGCGCGCGTCACCCTCACCGCCGACCCGGCCGCCGCCGCGCGCGACGCCGACTACCTCACCACCGACGTCTGGGCCAGCATGGGCCAGGAGTCCGAGCAGCAGCGCCGCGAGGTCGCCTTCGAGGGTTACCAGCTCAATTCGCGTCTGCTCTCCCTGGCCAAGCCCGGCTGCAAGGTCATGCACTGTCTGCCCGCGCACCGTGGCGAGGAGATCTCGGAAGAGGTGTTCGAGATGAACGCCGACATGATTTTCGACGAGGCCGAGAACCGCCTGCACATGCAGAAGGCCATCCTCGAGTGGGTCTTCGAGGCCCTGTAACCATCAAGGGAGAAGCGTTCATGAGCGATATCAAGAAAGTCGTCCTCGCCTACTCGGGCGGCCTGGACACCTCCATCATCCTCAAATGGATCAAGAACACCTACAATTGCGAGGTGGTCACCTTCACCGCCGATCTCGGCCAGGGCGAGGAGCTGACCGGCGTGGAGGCCAAGGCGCTGGCCACCGGCGCTTCCCGGGCCTATGTCGAGGACATCCGCGAGGAGTTCGCCCGCGATTTCGTGTTCCCCATGCTGCGCGCCGCCGCCCTGTACGAGGGCCGGTATCTGCTCGGCACCTCCATCGCCCGGCCGCTCATCGCCAAGCGCATGTGCGAGATCGCCGCGGCCGAGGGCGCGCAGGCCATCGCCCACGGCGCCACCGGCAAGGGCAATGATCAGGTGCGCTTCGAACTCGCCGCCATGGCGCTTGATCCCAAGCTCAAGACCATCGCCCCCTGGCGCGAGTGGGACATGCATTCCCGTTCCGACCTCGTGGCCTACGCCGAGAAGCATGGCATTCCCGTGCCCGTCACCCAGGCCAAGCCCTGGAGCCAGGACGCCAACCTCCTGCACGTGTCCTTCGAGGGCGGCGAGCTGGAGGACCCCTGGAATGAGCCCGCCAAGGGCTGCCATCGCTACTGCACACCCATCGAGGACGCGCCGGACAAGCCCGAGGAGATCACCATCGACTTCGAGGCCGGCAACCCCGTCGCCCTCAACGACAAGCCCCTCACCCCGGCCAAGATGGTGCTCGCCCTCAACGAACTGGGCGGCAAGCACGGCATCGGCCGCGTGGACATGGTGGAGAACCGCTTCGTGGGCATGAAGTCGCGTGGGGTGTACGAGACCCCCGGCGGCACCATTCTGCACATCGCCAAGCGTGACCTGGAAGGCCTGTGCCTCGACCGCGAGGTCATGCACCTGCGCGACTCGCTTATCCCGCGCTACGCCGAGATGGTCTACTACGGCTACTGGTTCGCGCCCGAGCGCGAGGCTTTGCAGGCCATGGTCGACAAGACCCAGGAGCGCGTCACCGGCACGGTGCGCTGCAAGCTCTACAAGGGCAATTGCATCCCCGTGGGCCGCAAGTCGCCGTACTCGCTGTACCGCATGGACCTCGCCACCTTCGAGAAGGATCAGGTCTACAATCAGGCCGACGCCGCGGGCTTCATCAAGCTCGTGGGCCTGCGCCTGAAGGGCCGCATGGCCAAATAGAGCGCTATGACTCCGCCCAGGGGCTCCGCCCCTGGACCCCGCAAGGGGCTTTGCCCCTTTGAACCCCGCGAGGGGGACGCGGCCCCCTCGACCCCGTTTCCGCCGATGCCGGGGGGCGCTTGCGCCCCCCGGCATCGGCGGGATGAGGGTTCCAAGGGGAATCATTCCCCTTGGCGGAGGGGGGCCTGGGGGAGGCGGAGCCTCACCCCGTTGCTTTGTTCTTCTGGCACCAGCACACCCGTCCGGAGGCGACGACATGAGCGAGAAGATGTGGGGCGGCCGTTTCCATGAGGCCGCGGCGGCCTCGTTGGAGGAGTACACCCAGTCCGAGAGTTACGACCGCCGGCTGTACCGCGAGGACATCGCGGGCTCCAAGGCGCATGCGACGATGCTTGGCGCGTGCGGGGTCATCACGCCGGACGAGGCGGCGCAGCTTGTGCGCGGTCTGGACCAGGTGCTGGCGGAGATCGAGGCCGGTGCGTTCGAGTGGAAGCGTGAGCTTGAGGACGTGCATATGAACATCGAGCGCCGGCTGACGGAGATCGTCGGACCGGTGGGTGGCAAACTGCACACGGCGCGCAGCAGGAACGATCAGGTGGCGCTGGACTTCCGCCTGCACGTCTCGGCGCGGCTGGACGCCTGGCGTGGCGGGCTGGCGCGGCTGGTCGGCGTGCTGGCGGACAGGGCGGAGGAGCACAAGGATACGCTGCTGCCCGGCTGCACGCACATGCAGGCGGCCCAGCCCGTGAGTCTGGCGCAGCATCTGCTGGCCTACGCGCAGATGTTCAAGCGTGACCACGAGCGCCTGGACGACTGTCTGAAGCGGGTGCGCGTTTCGCCGCTGGGCGCGGCGGCCCTGGCCGGCACCACATATCCCATCGACCCGGCGCAGGTCGCGGCGGGCGTGGGGTTCCCTGCGACCTTCGCCAACAGCATGGACGCGGTGAGCGATCGCGACTTCGCGCTGGAGGCGCTCTTCGACGCCAGCGTCGTGATGATGCATTTGAGCCGCCTGTGCGAGGAGATCATCCTCTGGGCCAACCCGAATTTCGGCTACGTCAAGCTGCCGGACGCCTACTCCACGGGTTCGAGCATCATGCCGCAGAAGAAGAACCCGGACGTGTGCGAGCTGATGCGCGGCAAGACCGGCCGGGTGTATGGGGCGCTGACCACGCTGCTCACCATCATGAAGGGGCTGCCCATGACCTACGACCGCGACATGCAGGAGGACAAGGAGCCCTTCTTCGACGCGGACAAAACGGTCTCGGCTTCGGTCTCCATCATGGCGGACATGCTGAAGGTGTTGGAGTTCCTGCCGGGCAACATGCGCCGGGCTCTGGACCGGGGCTTTTTGAACGCCACGGAGCTGGCCGACTATCTGGCGGCCAAGGGGCTGCCCTTCCGCGAGGCGCACCACGCCACGGGCGAGGCCGTAGCCTTGGCGGAACAAAAGGGCGTGCGTCTGGAGGACCTGAGTTTGGACGAACTGCGCGGGTTCTCCGACCTCATCGAAAAGGACGTGTACGCCGTGCTGGAGCCGGAGGCGGCGGTGCGCCGTCGGGCGCTGGCCGGTGGCACCGGTCCCGGCCCCGTGGCGGCGCAGCTCTCGGCTTTGTGGGCGTGGCTCGGCACGCTCGCCTGAATATTGTTCGGATATTGTGACGGAAAAGTGGGCATCCTTCTGGACGCCCATTTTTTTTAGCAAATCCATGTGCATTTTGGAACATGGCTTGCGCTGTCTTTCGTTTTTGTACATAGTAACGTGTGGTGCAACAACTCCGCTACTGGCGTCCGGAGGGTACAATGACGACGTATACGGTGTACAAGGAGCAGCTGCCGGAGCTGTTCGGGAAGTGGAGCGAGGAATATTCGCTGTACGTTCCGGCGAAACTTCGGGAGGGGTTCTACGATCTGGTGGCGTGGAAACCGGGGCTGGAGATCGCCTGGGACTTCGACGTGGCCTACAATTCCCCGAAGCGTTTCCTCTTTCCCCCGCGTGAGGCGCTCATCACGTTCGACCGCAGAACCTGTGAGGCCAAGCCGGTGTTCGAAGCGCCGCCGCAGATTCTTTTCGGGGTGCACCCTTACGACGTGAAGGCCATCAACCAGCTGGACCAGCTGCTGGAGGGCGGTGCGCCGGATCAGAACTACGTGCGTCGGCGCGAGGCCACGGTGATCATGGCCTATGAGCCGCTGACGGTGTCGTCCACGGCGTTCTGGGCCAGCGTTGGCGCAGGCACTGTGGCCCACGGGTTCGACCTGTACTGGACGAAGATCGGTCCGGCGGCGTTCACTGTGGAGGTTGGTTCGGCCAAAGGCGAGGAGCTGCTGTCCCTGTGCGGCGGGCTGGTGCCGGCAACGGCTGGCGACAAGGAGGGCGCGCGTCGCGCCCGGGCGCGGGTGCAGTTCCGCGCGCGCAAAAACAGCCTGCGCTACAACTGGGAGGAGACGCCGCGTCTCCTGGCCAAGTGCTGGGACTCGCCGCTGTGGCGTCGCTACTCGCAGATGTGCCTGGCCTGCGGCTCGTGCAACCTGGTGTGCCCCACATGCTACTGCTTCGACATCCGTGACGAGGTGGACGATCAGCTGGGCGAGGGCGTGCGCTACCGCGAGTGGGATGGCTGCATGTTGGAGGGCTTCGCCAAGGTGGCGGGCAACCACAACTTCCGTCCCAAGGCGCAGGACCGCTATCGGCACCGGTATTTCCGCAAGGGCAAATACATTTACGACAAGATCGGCGAGCTGGGCTGCGTTGGCTGCGGGCGCTGCGTTCGCGCGTGCACGGCCGGCATCGCCAACCCGCTGAAGGTGTTCAACGAACTGTGGGAGGAAACCGCCCATGAACACTAAAACCTTCTCGCCCTATGTGCCGCGACCGGTGACGCTGGTCGAGAAGACCCGCCTGTCGGACTTCGTGACGCGTTTCACCTTCGAGCAGGACAACGGCAAGCCGCTGGCGCACAAGCCGGGGCAGTTCGTGAACCTGTCCGTGTATGGAGTGGGCGAGGCGCCGTTCTCCATCAGCTCGCCACCCCGGCGCACGCAGAACACCTTCGAGATCGCGGTGCGCAAGATTGGCGTGGTGACCAGCGCCATGCACAATCTGGAGCCCGGGGCCAAGGTGGGCATTCGCGGACCATACGGCACCAGCTTTCCGGTGATGAAGTTCGTGGGCAAGGACGTGCTCATCGTGGCCGGCGGCCTTGGGTACATCCCGCTGCGCTCGTTGCTGTTCTATCAGCTGCGCCACCGCGAGGAGTTCGGCCGCATGGTGCTGATGGTCGGCACGCGCGAGCCCAAGGAGCGCATCTTCGTCGACGAGATCGCCGAACTGGCGAAGAGCGGCGACGTGGAGGTCCTGGAGACCGTGGACATGCCCGACGAGACCTGGAAGGGCAACGTGGGCGTCATCACCACGCTTTTGCCCATGGTGAAGGATCTCGATCCGTCGAGTACCTACGTCTCCATGGTGGGGCCCCCGATCATGTACCGCTTCGTCATCGCCGAATGCCGCAAGCGTGGCATCGCCAGCGACCAGATTTTCGTCTCGCTGGAGCGCAAGATGAAGTGCGGACTGGGCAAGTGCGGCCACTGCCAGATCAACGAGCTCAACACCTGCATCGACGGCCCCGTGTTCTGCTACACGGATATCGAGGCCTACCAGGAAGCCATCTAGGCCGCAAAGCGGGGAGGGAAGCCATGGCAAAACCGAAAATCGCCTTCTTCGACTTCGCCGGCTGCGAGGGCGACCAGCTGCAGATCGCCAACCTCGAGGAGCGTCTGCTGGACATCCTGGGGCACGTGGAGGTGGTGAGCTTCCGCGAGGTGGTCACCGGCCACTCGGACGACTACGACGTGGCCTTCGTCGAGGGCTCCATCACCCGTCCCGGCGACGAGGAGCGTCTCAAGGAGATCCGCAAGAACGCCAAGATCCTCGTGGCGCTGGGCGCGTGCGCGGCCATCGGCGGCATCAACTGTCTGAAGAATTTTCAGGCGGAGAACGTGTACCGTGAGGAAGTGTACGGCGCGCACGCGCGCTGGTACCCCACCTACGCCGCCCGGCCGCTGAAAAGCGTGGTCAAGGTGGACGCGGAGGTTCCGGGCTGCCCCATCGACGGGGCGGAGTTCGCGCGCATCACCAAGGACCTGTTGCTGGGACGCACCCCCTGGGTGCCGGACTTCCCGGTGTGCGTGGAGTGCAAGCAGGCCGGCAACGTGTGCCGCTATGAAATGGGCCGCATGTGCCTGGGCATCATCACCCGGGCGGGCTGCGGCGCGGCGTGCGTCTCCCAGGGGGCGCACTGCTGGGGCTGCCGGGGACTTGTTCCCGGGGCCAACCTCGACGCCGCGCGCATCGTCATGGACCGGCCCGGCACCAGCCGCAAGGCCGTTCAGGACCTGCTGCGCTTTTTCCTGGGCGACACCGGCGCGGCCCTGTAGGCGCGCCGCTTCGTGAGACATTGACGGCCCGGCCTCCGGGTCGATGAGAGGACTGCACCATGGCCAAGAAACATCCCGCCGCCTCCGCCGCCGGTTCGACCGTCCCGTCGGCTTCCGCCTCGCCCGCCGCTCCCGCGCCCGGCTTGGCCACGCCGGGCGCGACCCCGGCAGCTTCCGCTTCGGATGCCGCGCCGGCCGGCTCTAAGAAAATCCACGTGCACTACCTCACGCGCGTGGAGGGCCACGGCAACATCATCGTGGACGTGGAGCCCGACGGCTCCATCTCCACCTGCCGCTGGGAGGTGCCCGAGGCCCCGCGCTTCTTCGAGGCCATGGTCGTGGGACGCGACTACACCGACGTGCACCACATCGTCTCGCGCATTTGCGGCATCTGCGCCATCGGCCACCAGCTGGCCAGCTTGCAGGCCACCGAGGACGCGCTGAACATCAACGTCTCCGAGCAGACGCACCTGCTGCGCCGCTTGGCCCTGCACGCCGAGAACCTGCAAAGCCACCTGCTGCACATCGCCTATCTCGTCCTGCCGGACCTCATGGGCGTGGACTCCATTCTGTCCCTGGCGCAAACCCACCGCGACGCCGTGCTCAAACTCATCGCCGCGCGCCGCGTGAGCAACGAGTTCAGCCGCGTCGTCTGCGGCCGCAGCACCCACCCGCAGCGCATGGTGCCCGGCGGCTTCGTCAAGTTCCCCACCACCGAGGAGCTGACCGGTCTGCTCGCCATGCTCCAGGAGACCCTGCCCAACCTCGACTTCGCCGTGGATCTGTTCGCCTCCGTGGCCGACAAGCTGCCCGACTTCGATCGCGAAACCGAGTACGTGGGCCTCGTCTCCCCCGCCGAGTACGCCATGTACTGGGGCGAGATCGGCTCCAGCCGTGACGAGCGCCGGCCCGTGCGCCAGTACAAGAACATCTCGCGCGAGTACCTTATTCCCACCTCCACCGCCAAGTGGACCAAGAACCTCGGCGATTCGTACATGGTCGGCGCGCTCGCCCGTTTCAACCTCAACGCCGAGCATCTCATGCCCCGCGCCAAGGCCGCCGCCATCAAGCTCGGTCTGGCCAAGGGCTGCACCAACCCCTATTACATCACGCTCGCCCAGCTGGTGGAGTGCGTGCACTCCGTCGAGGAGTCCATCACCCAGGTGGAGAAGCTGCTCTCCCGCGGCATCCGCGAGGAAGCCCCCGCGAAGCCCACCAACATTTGCGGCGGACGCGGCGTCGGCGCCGTGGAGGTTCCGCGCGGTCTGCTGTTCCACTGCTACGAGTACGACGATAACGGCCGCATCTTCCAGGCCGACTGCGTCATCCCCACCAACCAGAACCACGCCAACATCCAGAAGGACCTCGACGTCCTCGCCCAAAAGCTCGCCGGCCTGCCTGACAAGGAACTGGAGCTCAAGCTCTCCATGCTCGTCCGCGCCTACGACCCTTGCATCTCCTGCTCCACCCACTGCATCGACGCCCGCGGCCTCGACACAGGCGCTCGCAGCCTCGTGCGTATCAACAGGAAGAAGTAGAAGAAGTTTTCGGGGGGGGGACACCTTTCCGCTGGAAAGGTTCTCCCCCCCGTCCCCCTTCCAAAGGCTTTTAAAGGTGACATCGGCCGGTCTGGACGTTCGTCCCCCCCTTCGCCTGAGGAAATCCCTTCCCTTTCGCCCTTTCCCTTGAGCCCCTTTCCGAGCGATGGGCCGCCCCCGGACTTGTCCGGGGGCCCATCGCTCGGCTTAAGGAGTCCAGAGGACGAATGTCCTCTGGCGGGGTCCGGGGCAGGGGGCGGAGCCCCCCGGTGTTGCGGACCGATGGAGTGCGGCCTTCGAGGAAATTGTGTGTGGGAGGGGGAGCGCAACGAAAAAGGGGGAAGCGGCGTTGGCCACTCCCCCCTGCGCGATGATTGCGTTCGCTTGATTAGTTGAGCAGGTCCTTGCGCACGATTTCGATCTTGGTGGTGGCGCGCAGATTTTTCAGCATGGCGTCGAAGAGTTCCTGGCGGAAGGCGGCCGCGCCCTGGCCGAGCCAGGCGCCCTTTTCCTGCTGCCAGAGGTCCTCAGGCGCGGGGATGCGCTCGTTGAGACGGGCGAGGAGAACCGCGTCGGCCAGCTCGTAAGGCTGCTTGAGCCAACTCTTGTCGGCGGCGGCGAAGACATCCTGCAGCAGCTGCGGGTTGCCGCCGAATTGGGCGATGGCGCTCTGGCGATCGAGCGGGGCGCTGGTTTTGAAATCGGGCTTGTAGTTGGAGATCGCCTTTTCCTGGCTGGCGGGATTCTGGAGTTCGGCGAGGACTGCCTTGGCCTTGGCGACGGCCATTTTGCGGCCTTCGTCGCGTTTCACGCCGGCGATGACCTTGTCCTTGACCTTGTCCAGCGGCAGTTCGGATTCGGGCATGCCCTGGATTTTCTGAGCGAGGAGATAGCCGCGCGCGGGCTCCATGGCCAGCGGGGTCTGGGCGCAGGCGCCGTCGGCGAGGGCGAAGAGGGTATCCGCCGCCTCTTTCTTGAGACCGAAGAGACTCTGCACCTGCCGCGTGTCGAGCATGTCGCTCTGCTTCACCTGCAGGCCGAGGCCCTGGGCGATTTTGTCCAGCTTCACGCCAGCGGCGATCTGGTCCATGCTCTTGTCGAGAATCTCGCTGATTTTTTCGCCGGCGCGCTCTTCCGCGAGGCGCTTGCGGATCTCGGGAGCGGCCTCGTCCAGGGGGACCATGCCGGCGGGGCGGGTTCCCTCGAGCTGAATGATGTGCCAGCCGTACTGGGTACGCACGGGGGCGCTGATCTGCCCGGGCTTGAGGGCGAGGGCCGCGTCCTCGAAGGGCTTGACCATGGAGCCCTGGGCGAACCAGGGAAGTTCGCCGCCCTTGTGGGCGCTGCCGGGATCCTGCGAGTACTTCTGGGCCAGGGTTTGGAAACTGGCACCCTTTTTGAGCTGGGCCTGAATGTCCTTGGCCTGGGCGAGGGTCTTGTCCACCACTGCCTGCGTGGCCGAAGGCGGCACGAGGAGCAGGATGTGGCGCGCGTGAATTTGCTCGGGATGCTTGTAGGTATCGGCGCTGGCCTCGTACTGCTGCTTCACGTCGTCGTCGCTGACCTTCTGGGCGGCGGCGAGGTCGGACACGGAGATGGGCAGATAGGCCAGACGAACGCGCGCGGGCTGCTTGAAGAGGCCCTTGTGCTGCTCGTAGTAGGCGTTGAGCTGGGCGTCGCTCGGCTTTACCTGATCGGCGTAGGTCTTGATGGGGAAGGTGATGGTGTCGATGCGGACGTCTTCCCGCGCCCACTGGAACAGGCCCTTGGCCTCGGGCTCGCCGACCATGGAGGCCAGGGCCGTGTAGCCCTGCAGCTTCTGGATGATCTGGTTGCTCTTGAGTTCGGCCTCGAATCGGGCGGGAGTGATGTGGTTCTGGGCCAGCATGTTCTTGTAGACGCCGGCGTCGAACGCGCCGTTCGCGCCCTGGAAGGCCGGAACGCTGCTGATGATCGAGCGCAGCTCCGCCGGGGAAACTGTGATGCCCATCTTCTTGGCCGCGACGAGCACCAGTTTGGTGTTCACCAGCTGGGAGAGCACGGCCTGTTTGAATTCCGGTGTATTGAGGGACTCGGCGCTGGCGCCGGGATTTTGCCGGCGCATGGCGGTCACGGCTTCCTCGTAGGCCTTTTGGAACTCGTTGGCGGAGATGGCCTCGCCGCCAACATAGGCGAGCACTGGCTCCTTGTGTTCCGAGAAGTTGCCCATGCCGAAGTAGAAGACGAAGACGATGATGATGATGGCGAAGGCGATTTTGATGCCCCAGCCTTCGGCGTGTCGGCGTAACTTATCGAGCATGATTTCTCCGGTGCTTTTGAAACTGCGTTGTCCGCCCGGGGCGGTTCTTTGCCGGGTGCGTTCGGACTAGGCGAGCCGCACGGTGTTGAGCAGTCCGCCCGATTGGATAATCTCCAGTTCCTTGGCCGTCAAATCATTTGTCACGGTGACTTTTTTGCCGCCCTCGACGGCGAGGTCGAGGGGCTTGCCGGGTTTGAGGTCACTGGCGGGGATTGTCAGCTTCGCGCCCTGGGCGAGAATGTCGTAATCGGCCTTGTCGGCCAGCAGCAGGGGGAGGATGCCGAAGTTGATGAGGTTGGCGCGATGTATGCGCGCCAGGCTCTTGACGATGACGGCGCGCACGCCCAGATGCCTGGGGGCCAATGCCGCGTGCTCGCGGCTGGAGCCCTGGCCGTAGTTTTCGCCGCCGAGGATGAATCCGCCGCCCAGGTTCTTGATGCGGCCGACGAATTCAGGGTCCACCTTCCCGAACACGTGCTCGGAGATGGCCGGGATGTTGGAGCGCAGGGCCATGATGGCCGCGCCGGCCGGCATGATGTGGTCGGTGGTGATGTTGTCGCCCACCTTGAGGGCGACGCGCCCTTCGAGCGTGGCCTCCAGCGTACCGAAGCGCTCCAGGGCCACGATGTTGGGGCCGCGCAGAATCTCCACGTTCGCGCCGTCCTCTGGCGGGAAGAGGAACAGCTGGCGGATGCCCGGCGCCTTGCGCGGCAGTTCGGCCTTCACTGGTGGCTCGCCCCATGTGGCGGGGTCGGTGAACTTGCCGTTGAGGGCGGCGTTGACCGCGGTGAGCGGGCTGACCAGGTACACCTGGGCGTCCTGGGTGCCGCTGCGGCCTTCGAAGTTGCGGTTGAAGGTGCGGGCGCACACGCCCTTGCTCACCGGCGAGCCGCCGATGCCGATGCACGGGCCGCAGGCGCATTCGAGAATGCGCGCGCCGGAATCCCAAAGGGGATCGAGCAGCCCTTCGGTGGCGAGCATTTTGAGCACCTGCTTGGAGCCCGGGGCGATGAGCAGGTCGGTGCCGGGGTTGATGCGCTTGCCCTTGAGGATCTGCGCGGTGGCCTTCATATCGATGTAGGAGGAGTTGGTGCAGGAGCCGATGGCCGCCTGATCGACCTTCATACCGTCCAGCTCGCGGATGGGCACCATGCGGTCGGGCATGTGCGGGGCGGCGGCCAGGGGCTCCAGGGCGGAGAGGTCGATCTCCACCTCTTCGTCGTAGGTGGCCTTGGGGTCGGCGGACATGGCCACGAAATCCTCGGGCCGGCCCATGCGCGCCAGAAATTTCTTGGTCTGGCCATCGCTGGGGAAGATGCTGGTGGTGGCGCCCAGTTCCGCGCCCATGTTGGTGATGGTGGCGCGTTCGGGCACGGTGAGCGTGGCCACGCCCGGGCCGGAGAACTCCATCACCTTGCCCACGCCGCCCTTCACCGTGAGCATGCCGAGCAGGCGCAGAATGATGTCCTTGGCGCTGGCCCAGCCGGTGAGCTGGCCGGTGAGGAGGACGCGCACGACCTTGGGCATGGGGAGCATGTACGGTTCGCCGGCCATGGCTAGCGCCACGGAGAGGCCGCCCGCGCCGATGGCCAGCGCGCCGACGCCGCCGGCCGTGGGGGTGTGCGAATCGGACCCGATGAGGGTCTTGCCAGGCTTGGCGAAGTTCTCCAGGTGCAGCTGGTGGCAAATGCCCGTGCCGGCGGGAGAGAACACGATGCCGTATTTGGCCGCGATGGAGCGCAGGTAGCGGTGGTCGTCGGCGTTGCGGAAGCCGGTCTGCAACGTGTTGTGGTCCACGTAGCTCACGGAGAGCTCGGTGCGCACGCGCGGAATGCCAATGGCCTCGAACTGGAGGTAGGCCATGGTGCCCGTGGCGTCCTGGGTCAGCGTCTGGTCGATGCGCAGGCCGATTTCGCCGCCGGGGACCATCTTGCCGGAGACCAAGTGCTGGGCGATGATTTTCTGCGTGAGGTTGCGTGCCTTGGCCATGCGGATTGCTCCTTTGCTTCCTTGTGGGATTATTGACTTCTAGAACAGCATGCCGCCGGAGGGGGGCAGGTGGGATGCTTCCCGGATGCCCAGGCGGATGCGGTTGATTTTTTTCCGTCTGAATTCCATTTCCACGTCCAGGCGCAGCTTTTCCTGCTGTAGACGGAAGATCTCGGCAGCGTGGAAGACGCCCTTGTCCGGGTCCTCCGCGTCCATCAGCTCCTTGCGTCGCGCCACGCAGGCGTCGCGCTCGGAGGTGAAGCGCTTCATGTCGGCCTCGGCGCGGGCGATGATCTCCTCGTCGGAGAGTTTCTCCTCGCGCACGGCCTCGACGTTAGACACGGACGCGGCGATTTTTGGGCTTTTCGTCATGCTTTTCCGGCTCCTTGGGAGCGAACACCACATCGCGCACGGTGGGCAGGGCGTTGAACAGGCTCCAGAATTTGGGCCACAGGGCGGTGAGGCCGCCGGGATTGTCCAGGGCGACGCCCGGCCGCGCGAAGGACAGCAGCGCCAAGCCGAGAACGCTCCAGGCGTCCGGTGCCGTGCACACGTCCTCCCAGGCGGCCGTCGGCCCGCTGGTGATCTCGATGAAGCCGTCGCCGTCGGCGAAGCTCGCACCCAGGCGGTCCAGTAGCTCCATAGCCCAGGCGCGGGCGGGGGCGGTCTCCGCTCCCGCGGGCAGGACCACGACGCCTCCGCCGGCTTTCACGGCCAGCGCCAGCGCCAGCGGCAGGAACTCCGCGTCGCGGCTCATCTCCAGGCGCTGCCCTCCGTTGAGCGCCACGCCGGCGCACTCGGTCGCGTTCGCGCCGATGGCCGGCGAGAGGCCCAGAGCCTTGAAATCGGCAAGCACCTGGGCGGGCAGAACCAGTTCGCCGCGCAGCTTGGCCGAACCGCCGGCCATGGCCGGTATGGCCAGCACATAGGCGGCGAGGGCGGAATCCATGGGCAGGAACGGTTCCTTGGGCAGTTGGGGCGCGCCCGCGGGCACCACGTACTGCGCGCCCTTGCGCTTGGCCTTGATCTGGCAGAGGCGCAGCACGGCCATAGCCTCGTCCAGAGCGGCGGCCTGGGCCTCGGCGGCGGCGGGATCGGTGGCCAAGTTCAGGCGCAGACCGTCGGGATAGCTCCAGGCGGCCAGGGCCAGGGCCTGGGCGAAGAGCGGCGGCGTGTCGGCGGCGAGGTCGATGCCGCCGGCCATGCGTCCGCCGGACTCCAGGCGCACCGGAACCCCGCGCGAACGCGGATTCATGGAGGCCAGCCGCGCGCCGAGCAGGGGCAGGATGGTCTCCACCGGGTGCAGGTCGAGCCCCTTGAGGCTCGCTGCGCCGGCGAACTTGCTGCGGCCGGCCTGGCGCAGGGCGAAGGCGAGAAGAATATAGAGGGTGGACGGGGCCTCGCCGGCGAAGACGAGGTTGTCCTCGAAGCGCAGCGGGAAACCGTCGTCCAACACATCGGTCCTGGGCGGCCGCTCGGCCTTGAGCGGCTTTTCCGGCGCGGTGACCTCGATGCCGTCCTCGGTCCAGGAGAGGTGCGCCCCGCATTGATTCAGGGCTTTCACCAGCTCGATGAGCGGATCGGAGAGGATGACGCCGGACATGTGCAAAGGCTGTCCCGTGGCCGCGGCCAGCGCCGTCAGCATGCGCACGCGCGCGCGCGAAAGCGGGCCGGTGATGTCGATGTCGGCGGGCTCGGAGCGCGGGGTCAGCGTGAAGGGCTTGTCCGCGGCGCGGCGGACTCCTCCGCCTTCGAGGCCGAAGCCTCCGAGCAGGGCGAAGAGCTGGCGCGTCAGGCGCGGATCGAGGTCCTGCTGGCGTCCGGTGGCGTCGAAGGCGCTCCACAGGCTTTTCTCCAGCTCGCGGTCGAGCACCTGCCGGCCCTTGGCCGCGCGACGCACCAAGCGCACGCGTCGGGCCACCTGGGTCAGCAGACGGGAGTCGATATCCAGCAGGTCCTCCAGGATGGTGGTCCTGGGACGCGGGCCTTTGTCGAAAGTGATGGGACGTTCGGTCATGGAGTCTCTTTTTGGGGAAATTGGGGTGAAAAACGGGTTTATAGCCTGATTCATCGCTTCGGGCAAGTGCGAGTGAAAAGCGCAAAATGAACGCGAAACCTGGGTTGTTTCTCGAATATTATTCTGCCATTCGGCTGGGTGATCGAGTTAATCCTAGGGAAACGTTGCTTTACGCGTGCTCTGACAATTTTTGTAAATCGACGGACTTGATTTTAATTGCCGGGCGTCTGTATAGTACTCGGACCTATGGCAACCTTGGAACTCTCCGAAATCAGCGTCCGCTTCGGCGGTTTGCAGGCCCTGACCGATGTCTCCTTCCGTGTGGAGGAGAACGACATCGTCGGTCTCATCGGGCCCAACGGCGCAGGAAAAACCACGGTCTTCAACGTCATCACCGGGGTGTACCAGACCTCGGCCGGGCAGGTGAGCTACGACGGCGCGCCGCTGCGCGGCCTGCGACCGCACAAGATTCTGGCTCTCGGCGTGGCGAGAACATTCCAGAATATCAGGCTTTTTCAGAACATGACCGCGTTGGAAAACGTCATGGTGGCGCAGCATTGCCGCACCCGCTGCGGCGTGCTGGGGGCGGTGCTGCGTCTGCCGGGGCAGAAACGCGAGGAGGAGCGCATCCGCGAACGCTCGCTGGAGGCGCTGGAATTCATGGATCTCGGCGAGTACGCGGGCGAGCTGGCCTCGAATCTGGCCTACGGCCTGCAACGCCGTCTGGAGATCGCCCGGGCCCTGGCCACGGAGCCCAAGACCATCCTGCTGGACGAGCCCGCCGCCGGCCTCAACCCGGCAGAGAGCCGCGAGCTCATGCACACCATCGGACGCATCAGCTCCCGCGGCATCAACATTCTCATGGTGGAGCACGACATGAAGGTGGTGATGGGCATTTGCCGTCACATCGTCGTGCTTGATCACGGCGTGATGATCGCCGAGGGCGAGCCTGAAGCCATTCAGCGCGATCCCCGGGTCATCGAGGCGTATCTAGGCAATGAACTCAACTAGAAGGGGGTATTAGGAGATGAAACGCGCATTGTCCCTGCTGGCCGTGCTGATGCTCGCGCTCGCGCTCACCGCCTGTGGCGGGAAAAAGGATGAGAACAAGGCCGGCGCGGCCGACGGCATCAAGATCGGCAGCCTCGGCCCCCTGACCGGCCAGTACGCCGCCGACGGCAACGACATGAAAAACGGCGTGCTCGCCGCCATCGAGGTCATGGGCCCCGAGATGGGCAAACTCGGCCCCGTGACCATCCAGTCCGAGGACGACGCCTGTGATCCCCGCCAGGCCGTGGCCGCCGCCAACAAGCTCATCAATGAGAAGGTCACCGCCGTCATCGGCGCGTACTGCTCCAGCGCCACCATCCCGGCCTCCGAGCCGCTGATGGCCGCCAAGATTTTCATGATCACCCCGGCCTCCACGACCGAGAAGGTCACCGAGCGCGGCATGCCCTACATGTACCGCACCTGCGGCCGTGACGACGACCAGAGCAAGGCGGCCGTGAAGTTCATGACCGACCAGCTCAAGGCCAAGACCCTGTACATCGTCGACGACAAGACCACCTACTCCCAGGGCTTGGCCGACAACGTGGAGAAGCTGGGCGCCGGCGCCAACCTCAAGGTGCTGGGTCACGAGCACGTGAACCAGGGCGACAAGGACTACTCCGCCGTGCTCACCAAGGTGAAGGCCGCGAACCCCGACGTCTTCTACGTGAGCCTGCAGAACAGCGCCTCGGCCGCGCCCATGCTCATCCAGATCGCCCGCATGGGCATCAAGGCCAAGCTCCTCGCCCAGGACGCCGTGTACCATCCGCAGCTCATCGCGCTGGCCAAGCAGGCCGCCGAGGGCGTGTACCTGACCTTCGGCTACACGGACAAGACCACCCCGGCCTACCAGAAGTTCCTGGCCGCGTATAAGAAATACGGGGAGCCCGGCGCGTACTCCGCGTACTCCTTCGACTCCACCGTCGCCTACCTCAAGGCCGTGAAGGCCGCCGGCAGCACCGATCCCGACAAGGTGCGCGCCGAGATGGCCAAGCTCGACTTCGACGGCGCCTCCAAGCACATCAAGTACAAGGAGAATGGCGACTCCGGCTCCAACTACGTCATCCAGGTGGTGAAGGACGGCAAGTTCACCAACTACTGGAATCCCGAGACCGGCGAACTCTTCAAGTAGACCGGTTCCCGCATACTCCGAACTCGTGGCGGGGGCCCTCCATGGCGGGGGGCCTCCGCCCTCAGAAGGCGCGAACACCAGTGGAATTCTTTCTCCAGCAGCTCGTGAACGGCGTCACCCTCGGCGGGGTGTACGCCCTGGTGGCCCTCGGCTACACCATGGTCTACGGCATCATCCAGCTCATCAACTTCGCCCATGGCGAGATCTACGCCTCCGGCGGCTACATGGGCGTCATCCTCATCAGCTGGCTTTTCGCCCATGGTTTTCCCCCCATGGTCTGCCTGGGGGCGGCGCTGATTCTGGCCATGGGCTATTGCGCGCTTTTGGCCATGGCGCTGGAGAAGGTGGCGTACAAGCCGCTGCGGCAGTCCTCGCGGCTGTCGGTGCTGCTCTCGGCGTTGGGCATGTCCATCTTTCTGCAGAACGGCCTCATGCTGACCCAGGGCGTGTATGACCGCGCCTACCCCACCGAGATGGTGCAGGGCGGCTTCCACGTGCATGGCGTCATCGTGTCGTACATGCAGTGCATCATCGTGGGACTCACCGTGCTGCTGCTCGTGTTGCTGAACCTGCTGGTGTACAGGACACGCATCGGCAAGGCCATGCGCGCCACCGCCCAGGACAAGACCATGAGCGCGCTGGTCGGCATCAACTCCAGCCGCATCATCAGCGTCACCTTCGCCATCGGCGCTGGACTGGCCGCCGCCGCCGGCATCATGGTCGGCCTGTACTACGGCTCCGTGCGCTACGACATGGGCTTCGTGCCCGGCATCAAGGCCTTTTCCGCCGCAGTGCTCGGCGGCATCGGCAACATCACCGGCGCCATGCTCGGCGGGCTCCTCATCGGCGTGATCGAGGTCTTCGCCGCCGGTTATATCTCCAGCGAATACAAGGACGTGTTCGCCTTCATCATCCTCATCGCCGTGCTGTACTTCATGCCCACCGGAATCATGGGAGAGAACGTTGACGATACGCGCATCTAAGCTTTGGCTGCGCTATGGCCTGGCCATGGCGTGGTTCTTCGTGCTGCTCTGGCCATTGCTCGGCATCAAACCCGAGGGGCTGGAGTTCGCCGTCAGTTTCGCCATATGGATCAAGGTGGCGGTCGCCGCGGCTATCCTGCTCGCCCTCTATCAGCTCAACAAGGCCGGAGCCTTCGGCTTTCTGACCCGGCCCGCCGCGGCCGCCGGTCGTGTGGCCGTGGGCGCGGCGGCGCGCGTGCCCCGCTGGCTGGTCCTCAGCGTGGTGCTGGCCGCCGCCGTGTCCTTCCCGTTCTTTACCGAGCGCTACGCCCACGACGTGGCCATCAGCGTGCTGGTGTACATCATCCTTGGGCTGGGACTGAACATCGTTGTCGGCCTGGCCGGCCTGCTCGACCTCGGTTACATCGCCTTCTTCGGCGTGGGGGCGTACACATATGCGCTGCTCTCGGTGCACTTCGGCGTGTCGTTCTGGCTGTGCCTGCCCATCTCCGCCTGCTTCGCGGCCGTGGCCGGCTGCATCATCGGCTATCCCACCCTGCGGATGCGCGGCGACTATTTGGCCATCGTCACCCTCGGCTTCGGCGAGATCGTGCGCATCGTGTTGAACAACTGGATGAGCGTGACCAATGGCCCCAACGGCATTCTGGGCATCAAATCGCCCGGGGCCTACTGGTGGCAGGGCGACACCCTGGAGCACATCTGGCTCAACAATTTGGAGCAGCTGTATTTCATCATCCTGGCGCTGGCGGTGTTCACGGTCATCGCCGTGTACCGCCTCAACCATTCGCGCATCGGCCGGGCCTTCGAGGCCGTGCGCGAGGATCAGACGGCGGCCGAGCTCATGGGCGTGAACACGCTGGGCATCAAGCTGTTGGCCTACGCGCTGGGCGCGGTGTTCGGCGGCTTGGCCGGCACGTTCTTCGCCGCGCGGATGCAGTTCGTCAGCCCCGAGTCCTTCACCTTTATCGAGTCGGCCATGGTGCTCTCCATGGTGGTGCTGGGCGGCATGGGCTCCATTCCGGGCGTGATTCTCGGCGCGGTGGTGCTCATCGTCCTGCCGGAGCTGTTCCGCGGCTTCCAGCTGTACCGCATGTTCGTGTTCGGCGGCGTCATGGCCATGATGATGGTCTTCCGTCCCAAGGGATTGTGGCCCGCCAAGCGGCTGGGCCAGCGCAGCGAGGAGAGGGGATAGCGCCATGACGAACAACACCCCGATCCTCGAACTCAAGGGCGTCACCAGCGCCTATGGCCGCATCAAGGCCATCCGCGAGGTCTCCCTCAAGGTCTACCCCGGCGAGGTGGTGAGCATCATCGGTGCCAACGGGGCCGGCAAGAGCACCACCCTCATGAGCATTTGCGGCGTGCTGCGGCCGGAGGAAGGCGAGGTCTGGTACGACGGTCGGCGCATCGACGGTCTGGCCGCCGATCTGCTGCCACCGCGCGGTCTGTGCCAGGTGCCCGAGGGCCGGCGCATCTTTCCCCGCCTGACGGTGGAGGAGAACCTGGACATGGGCGCATTTTTCCGCAGCGACCCCGAGGGGATAGAGCACGACAAGAACCGCGTGTTCCAACTGTTCCCCATATTGCTGGAGCGGCGGCGGCAGCAGGGGGGCACGCTTTCCGGCGGCGAGCAGCAGATGTTGGCCATGGGCCGCGCGCTCATGGGCCGGCCGCGCCTGCTGCTTCTCGACGAACCCTCGCTGGGCTTGGCCCCGCTCATCGTGCAGCAGATCTTTCACATCATCCGCGAGATCAACGAGAGTGACGGCGTGACCGTGGTGCTGGTGGAGCAGAACGCCAATCTGGCGCTCAAAAACTCCAGCCGCGGCTACGTGCTGGAGACCGGCAACGTGATCATGGAGGACAGCGCGGCGGCCCTGCTCGCCAACCCGGCCATCCGCAAGGCCTACCTGGGCGAATAACCGGTCGCTTGACATTTCGGCAAAACGAAGCCCCCTGGCGTGAATGCGTCGGGGGGCTTTTGCTTTCGCGCCGCTTCTTGACCCCGCGTCGCCCCTCCCGTAGCCTGCGCGCATGAAGCTCCATGGTCTCGAATTGTTCGGCCCGGCCTGCTCAGGGGACTCCGCTGGCTCGGATGACGACGCGGCCGCCGCGCCGAAAATGCCGCTGCCCCTGTTTTTGTGCGGGGTGCAGGCCGGTTTCCCCTCGCCCGCCGATGACTTCATCGACAAGCGGCTCGACCTGAACGAGCACCTCGTGCCGCATCCGGCGGCCACGTTTTTCGTGCGCGCCGCCGGCGACTCCATGACCGGGGCCGGCATCCACGACGGCGATCTGCTCGTGGTGGACCGCGCCGTGGAGGCGCGCGCCGGCCGGGTGGTCATCGCGGCCATCGGCGGCGACCTCACTGTCAAGCGGTTGGAGCGCCACGGCGAGCGTCTGCTCCTTGTTCCGGCCAATCCGGACTATCCGAGCTTCGACGTGACCGCGCGCGAGGATTTCGAGGTCTGGGGCGTGGTCACCCACGTCATCCACAAGGTGTGACCGCCATGCCGCGTTACGGCCTTGTGGACTGCAACAATTTCTATGCCTCCTGCGAGCGTCTCTTCCGGCCCGAGCTGAAGGGGCGGCCCGTGGTGGTGCTCTCCAACAACGACGGCTGCGTCATCTCGCGTTCCTCCGAGGCCAAGGCGCTGGATATTCCCATGGGCGCGCCGGCCTACCAGTGGGAGCACGTGTTCCGCAAACAGGGCGTGGCCGTGTTCTCCAGTAATTACGCGTTGTACGGCGATCTTTCGAACCGCGTGATGAGTGTGCTGGCGGACATGGCCCCGCGCGTGGAGCAGTACTCCATCGACGAGGCCTTTCTCGACCTCTCCGGTCTGCCCGACGCCATGGCGCTATGCCGGGAAATGCGCGAGCGCGTGGTTCGACACACAGGCATTCCCGTGTCCATAGGGCTGGCCCGCACCAAGACCCTGGCCAAGCTGGCCGCGCACCGGGCCAAGCGGGACGTGGCGTGCGGCGGCGTGTTCGACTGGGACGCCGCGCCGGACCAGCAAGCGCTTTTGCGCGGGGCGGCGGTGGGCGACGTGTGGGGCGTGGGGCGGCGCTGCGCTGCGCGGCTGGCCGCGCGGGGGGGCGTGCGCACGGCGTTGGATTTCACGCGGCTGCCGGGCGAGTGGGTGCGCAAGGAGCTGACCATCGTTGGGTTGCAGACCCAAATGGAACTGAAGGGGATTTCCTGCCTGCCGCTGGTCGATGCCCCGGCGGCGCGGCGCTCGGTACTGTGTTCGCGCTCCTTCGGCGAGCTCATCGAGGAGAAGGAGCACCTGCGCGAGGCCGTGAGCGATTTCGCCACGCGCGCGGCGGAGAAGCTGCGCGTTGGCGGGCTGCTCGCCTCGGCGGTGCAGACTTTCGTCCTCACGCCCCGGCACCGGACGGAGCTGCCGCAGCACCAGGGGCAGGCCGTGGGCACGTTGCCCGGCCCCACGGACTTCACGCCGGACATCGTGCACGCGGCTCTGTGCGGATTGGACGAGGCCTTTGCGCCCGGCTTCGCCTATCAGAAGGCCGGAGTGATTTTACTGGGGCTTTCGTCCGCCTCCGGGCGTCAGGCCTCGCTGCTTGATCTCCCGCCGGAGGAGCGCGAGCGCAGACGCGCGCTCATGCGCGTGCTGGACGGCGTGAACCGTCGCCACGGCCGGGGCACGCTGCGGCTGGCCAGCGCGGCCGCGCCGGATCGCCCCTGGCACATGCGCCAGCGGCGGCGTTCGCCGCGCTACACCACCTGCTGGGACGAGTTGCCCAGGATCGGTTGAGCCCCCCCGCCAATGCCCCGCAGGGGGCGTGAAGGCGTGGACGGCGCCTGATCCGCTCCGCCCCCCGAGGGGCGGCTCGATCTGTCGTGAACGCAACGAATGGGTGGTCCCTCTCCCCGAATGCCTGTTCGGCTGTGGGGATGGGTGACGTTTGCGACCGGCGGGCGGCGCGGGGACGCATCGAGACCGCCGAAGCTGTGCTTCGCGCGCCCGGCCGGGCAGGCCGGAACGGAGCGCCCCACCCCCTTGGATGACGCCCTGAGGCGTGGGGGCGTCAGGCTGGGCGTGGTCCTCGAAGTTCATGAAGGCGTTCCGCCGGAGTCCCCGCCGGTGCGGCGGGTCGGAATAACGGGTCGGATTTTCCCCGGCGAAGCGGACGCGAAAGGCTGCGGCGGATGAAAAAGAGCCGACGGGTCGCCCCGCCGGCTCTCTCGCGTCGAATCGTTTCGATCGGTGGCCTATTTGCTCAGGGCCAGAATGGGCTCGGCGATCTTGGTCAGAGCCTTGCCCGTGGGGGTGTCGCCCTGGACCTTCACGAAGGGGTAGCCCTCGTCGCCGCTGCGCACCACCTCGGGATCCATAGGGATGCGGCCGAGGAAGGGCACGTTCATCTCCTTGGCCAGGGCCTCGCCGCCGCCGGAGTTGAAGATGTCGTGCGTGGTGTGGCAGTTGGGGCAGACGAATCCGCTCATATTCTCCACGATGCCGAGGACCTTGTTGCCCACCTGGGAGCAGAAGGTCACGCTGCGGCGCACGTCGTCGATGGCCACGCCCTGCGGGGTGGTGACGATGACGGCCAGGGCGTCCGGGCCCAGGGTCTGGAGCACGGAAAGAGGCTCGTCGCCGGTTCCCGGGGGGCAGTCGGTGACGAGGTAGTCCAGATCGCCCCAGTCCACGTCGCCCACGAACTGCCTGATGAGACCTATCTTGACCGGGCCGCGCCAGATGACGGCGGTCTCCTTGTCCGGGATGAGGAAGCCCAGCGACATGACCGAAAGGTTGCTGTTGTAAGCCACGGGCTCCATGTGGTCGGACTCGATGTGCGGCTTGGCTCCGGTGAGGGAGAGCAGGCGCGGAATGCTCGGGCCATGCACGTCCACGTCCAGCAGGCCGACCTTCTTGCCGGCCAGGGCCAGCGTCATGGCGATATTGGCGGACACCGTGCTCTTGCCCACGCCGCCCTTGCCGGAGAGCACGACGATCTTGTGTTTGATGCGCGAAAGGGTCCGGGTGATCTTCTCGTCCTCGGGCTTCGTGCCGCAGGTCTTGGGATCGTGGCCGGAGGAGCAGCCCCCGGACTTGCTGGCCGAGGGACAGCTCTTGCATGCGTTGCTCATGGTCGTCTCCTTGGGAGCCGGGGAGCGCCCGGCGGATTATTTCCGAAAGATAAGGGGGAAATTAGGCATGGCCCTGGCGCTTGTCAAATGGTCCTAGGCCCAAAAGGGCTTGCCGCTTTTGGCCATGTAGGCGTCCAGGTCCTCGATGGGATTGATGCGCCAGGGGCAATTGGCGTTGATGAAACTGGCCACCTCGGCCGCTTGCTCCACGTTGACGCTGGGGCTGGAGCTGGCCCGGTACGCCAGCTCCACCATGGGGGAGAAACCGTGCGCCTTGAGCCAGAAGCGCGCGGCGTCGCGGCCCGAGTCCCGGGAGGCCGGAGCCAGCGCCGCGGCCACCAGAATGCGCGTGTCCGCATGGCGGCCGTAGAGCGCCGCCGGGTCGTCGCCCGCGCGCAGGGGCGTGGTCAGCACCGTGAGGGCGTAATGCTCGCGATAGCGCAGCCTCCACACGTTCTTGCGCAGGCCCAGCGCCGGTTTGAGGTACTTGGCGATGAAGCGCCGCACGGCGCTTTCGCTCTCGCCCGTCACGAGGACGCAGGGCCTGGAGTCGGCGTCGGCCATGGCGGCTCCCGTTATTTGGCGGCCAGCTTGGCGGCGCGGGCCTTGCGCAGCCAGTCGTACCAGGCGGCCAGCCCGTCGGCCTTGCGCGCGGCCACGGGGAAGATCTCGATGTCCTTGTTCAGCTTGCGGGCATGGGCGCTCGCCGTGTCCACATTGAAATCCACATAGGGCAGCAGGTCGGTCTTATTGAGCAGCATCACGCTGGAGAGGTGGAACATCAGCGGATACTTCTCGGGCTTGTCATCGCCCTCGGCGACGGAGAGGATGGTGATCTTGTGGTCCTCGCCGAGGTTGAACTCGGCCGGGCACACGAGGTTGCCCACGTTTTCGATGAACAGAATGTCCACGCCGTCCATGTCCAGCTCCTCGATGGCGTCCTGGATCATGGAGCCGTCGAGGTGGCAGCCGCCCTCCGTGTTGACCTGCACGGCCTGCGCGCCGGTGGCGGCCACGCGGCGGGCGTCGTTGTCCGTCTGCAGGTCGCCCTCGATGACGGCCATTTTGAACTCGCCGGCCAAGTCGGCCAGGGTGCGCTCCAGAAGGGTGGTCTTGCCCGCGCCCGGGCTGCTCATGAGGTTGAGGCACAGGACATGCTTCTCCGCGAAGTAATCCTTGAGCTTGGCGGCGCGGCGTTCGTTGGCCTCCATGACGTTGCGCACGATGGTGACGGTCTTGCCCATGGTCATTCTCCTATGGTGGGCGCGTCCTCGGCGACGGTTGGCTCGTCGTCGATGTCGGCCTCGATTTCGTCGATGTACAGTTCCCTGCCGCTTTTTATGTCGTGCCCCAGAATCTCCCCGCAGGCGGGGCAGGGCATGTAGTGTGCGTCCTCGGGCGTGAACGGCTTGCCGCAGGAGCCGCAGACGACTTGCAGCGGGGCGTCCACGATGTCCAGTTTCACGCCCTTCAGGTCGCCCTCCTGGGTCAGGCACTCCCAGCCGAAGGCCAGGGCGTCGGTGACGGCTCCCGAGAGCGCGCCGTTGACCACGCGCACACGTTCGATGCGTTTCATGTGGTGTTTGTCGCGCTCCTCGCGGATGATGGAGAGCATGCTTTCGATGAGTGAGAGTTCGTGCATGGGTACCCCGAATAGCGCAAAAGAAGTGGCGCGGCAAGGTCATGGGACAAGGCGGCGCGTTGTGCCGGGAAGGTTGGGCGGCATTGGCCGGAAATGAGGGGGAAGACAATATTTGTGCAAAAAATCACAACCATCCTCTGAATCTCGTTGACAGCCGAATTTCGTCAGAATATTTTACATATGACCTTAACCCTGCAACCGAGTTTGACCATGAACCTGCAACCGAGGAGGAAATGTACATGCGTAGTCTTCGTTCCATTTTGGCGGGCGTGGCATGTCTTCTGCTGCTTATGGCCAGCGGTGCTCTGGCCGCCGAGCCGCAGAAAACCCTTTCCGGCGACATCACCCTGGCCCAATCGCAGGTGATTCTGAAGGCCGCACTGGCCAAGGCGGCGGCCATCAAGGTTCCCATGAACATCGCCATCGTCGATGCGGGGGGCAATCTGAAAGCATTCTACCGCATGGAGGACGCCTTCCTGGGCAGCATTGACATCTCCATCAAGAAGGCCGTCACCGCGCGATATTTCAACATGCCCACCCGGACCCTCGGCGAGGCCTCCCAGCCTGGCAAGCCGCTGTACGGCATCGAGGTGACGAACAAGGGGCTGGTCATTTTCGCCGGCGGCGTGCCGCTGGTGGACAAGCATAACGTCATCGTCGGTGCCATTGGCGTCAGCGGCGGCAGCGTGGACGAGGACGAGAGCGTGGCCCTGGCCGGGGCCGCGGCGCTCAAGTAGGGACGTTTCATCCTGAATCCCGCGGGCTCCGCCCGGCTTTGGAGGCCGGACGGAGCCTTTTCGCGTCAATGGGGCTGCAAATCGTCACCACCGCGCACGGGATTGGCCACCTGCATGCGCTCCACGAGCGGTCCGGTTCCTCCGGCTGGGGGGCATCATCCGCCGCGTCGATTTTCCCGGCCGATCAGGACTCGCTGCCCACGTACACTGGGTAGGGCGCGGGGCTGGCGGCGATGGCGCGTCCCAGCCAGTCGATGGCCTGGCCAAGCTGCTCCATGTTGCGCAGGGCCTCGGCGTCGCCGGCCACCTGACCGGGCTCCAGACCGTAGCCCATGTTCCAGTAAGTGGAGCCGGGCACGACCATCTGCGAGATGAGGAAGAGGTGATTCATGCTGTCCAGCACGTGGGTCGCCCCGCCGCGCCGCACGGCCACCACGGCCGCGCCGATCTTTCCGGCCAGCGCGCAGCCGTTGGCCATGGCCACGAAACCGGCCCGATCCATGAAGGCCTTCATGTCGGTGGCGACATCGGCGAAATACGTGGGCGAGCCCAGCACCACGGCGTCTGCCTCCAGCGCCTTGGCGTAGGCCGCGTTGAAGCCGTCCTTGTCGCCGAAGACGCAGCGGTTGTCCTTCTTTTCCCAGCACTTGCCGCAGGCGCGGCAGCCCATCATCGGCTTGGCGCCGATCTGCACGTATTCAGTCTTCCAGCCGGCCTTGTCCAGGGGCGACAAAACGGCCTCCAGCAGCAGGCGCGTGTTGCCGTCCTTTCTCGGGCTGCCATTGATCGCGACGACTTTCATGCGTTCCTCCAAAGTAGTTGAGTGGGGGGAGTCATTGACTCCCGATTCCGTGACGTCTAGTTCATATGGGCTACATGCGGTGTTGACAAGTACTGAATTTTTTGTCCAGTACTATCATAAAGTATAGTCATAGCCGCCAAGGAGGGGGAAGCATGACCGAGGCCTGCGCCGCCAAGGAACTGAACGGCAAGAAGTATCGCTGCTTTTTCGAGCTGGCGCTTTCGGTAATGGGCGGCAAGTGGAAGCCCATCATCCTGTATCACCTGGGGCAGTCCGGGGTGCTGTGTTTCAGCGAATTGCGCCGGGGGATGCCCGAGGTCACCGACCGGATGCTCACGCGGCAGTTGCGCGAGCTGGAGGCCGACGGGCTCATCACGCGCACGGTGTACCGGCAGGTGCCGCCGCGCGTGGAGTACGCCCTCACCGAGCCCGGCCAGGGGTTGTTTCCGATTTTGCTGTCCATGCGCGACTGGGGCGCTGCCTATGAGAAGTCCATGGGCGCGGGGCCGACGCCGGCCGGGGAACGCTACGAGACCGACAAGAGACCCAGCCTGCACCCGAGCTATGGAAAATCCGCCGACGCGGATGCCGCTGCGCCCGTGAAGTGACCCCCCGGGAGCGTCTGGCCGGAGTTCGGGATGCTCAGGCCGGACGCGGGGTGGGGAATCAGTACAGTGCGCCGAGATTCACCGCGGTGTGCACGGTGTCGAGGTAGAAGACGATGCGGCCGCACAACGCGCCGAGGGCCAGCGCCCAGGGCAGCCAGGAGGGAACGTCGCGCTTTTGGAGCACCACGCATAGTGGCAGCGCCAAGCCCACGACGATGTGCGTCCAGTACAGCGGCGAGGCAGGCGCGCCCGGGCATTATCGTCTGCACGTGTCGGTGAACCTCATCGCCAAGTCCAGCTGCGGCGGGGTCAAGGCCGTCACCCTGCTCGACCGTGAGGTGACCCTCGACGTCCAATAGCCCTGTCGGAAAACGAGGCCGACGGCGTTCCGGCGCGCATTGCCGCCCGCGCGTCCCTCGGGTAGTGTTCCCCCGCGCGGCCGGCGTGGCCGGTCCAAATCCCGAGGAGCGTTCCATGCGCATTCTGCATCTGGCCGATCTGCACCTGGGCAAGCTGGTCCACGAGGTCGCCATGACCGAGGACCAGCGGCACATCCTGGGGCGAATCCTGGACATCGCCAAGGACGCCCGCGTCCAGGTCGTGGCCATCAGCGGCGACGTGTACGACCGCGCCATCCCACCCGTGGCCGCCACAAGCCTCATGGACGAATTCCTGTCGCGGCTGGTGCTCGACCTGGGCGCGCGGGTGGTTGTGACCCCAGGCAATCACGACAGCGCCGAGAGGCTGGCCTTCGGCGGCCGGCTGCTGCGCGCGCGGGGACTGCACATCGCCCCGGGCCTGCCGGGCGACATCGTCCCCGTGACCATCGAGGACGCGGCCGGGCCGGTGACCTTTTACCCCTTGCCGTACGTCACGCCGCTCATGCTCAAAAACAGCGCGGACGACCTGCCCTCCGGCGACTTCGACGAGGCGCTGGGCCGCGTTTTAGCGACTCTGCCCGGGCATCCCGGCCGCAGCGTGTGCCTGGCGCACTGCTTCGCCAGAGGGGGCGCGCCAAGCGATTCCGAGCGCCCGCTCTCCGTGGCCTCCGTGGGCGGGGCGGATCAGGTGGACCCGGCGCGCTTCGGTCGTTTTTCGCTGACGCTGCTCGGCCACCTGCACGGGCCGCAGAAGGTGGCCGCGAACGCCTTCTACGCCGGCAGCCCGCTCAAATACTCCTTTTCCGAGGCGGCGCAGAAAAAAAGCGTGGCGCTGTACGACCTTGCGGCCGACGGCTCCTTCACGCGCGAGCTGGTTCCGCTCACGCCGCGCCACGACCTGCGGCGGATCTCCGGCGCGCTCGACGAGTTGATCGCCCGGGCGGACGCCGACCCCGCGCGCGACGACTATCTGGACATCGAGCTCACCGACCGGGGCGCGCTGTTCGACTCCGCGACCAAGCTGCGCCGGGCCTATCCGAATGTCCTGAACATCTCGCGTTCGGAATACGGCGAGACCGGCGCGGAGGGCGGCGGCATCGACCTGCGCGGCAAGACCGAGTGGGAGATCGCGCGCGCGTTCTACGCCCACGTGGGCGGCGGCGAACTCACGAACGACGAGGCGGCGGTGCTGCGCGGCGTGCTGGACGAGATGCTGCGCGCCGACGTGGAGGACGCCGGTTCGCCTGCTGGCGCGGCCCGGGGCGAGGCGCCCGAAACGTCCAGGCCTTCGGCTTCGCCGGATGCGCCGGACGTGGGCGACAGGTCGGGGACGACGGATTCACCAGGAATGTCGGATGCGGCGAACGCGGGCGATACGCCCGATTTGTTCGATTCACCCGATGCATCCGATTCGGCCCATGCGGCCGGCGATGGAAAGGGGGTGCGGTCATGAAGCCGCTGGTGTTGACCCTGCGCGCCTTCGGACCCTTCGCCGGCGAGGTGCGCGTGGATTTCACGCGCGGGGGCGGCTCGCCCTTCGTGCTCATCAATGGGCCGACGGGCGCGGGCAAGACCTCGCTGCTCGACGGCCTGTGTTTCGCCCTCTACGGCAAGGCCAGCGGCGAGGCGCGCGCCCAGAGCGATCATTTCCTGCGCTCCCAGCGGGCCAAGCCGGAGGAGGAGTGTGTGGCCGCCCTGCGCTTTCAGGTGGGCGCCCGGCGCTTTTTCGTGGAGCGCAAGCCTGCGCAGACCGTGCGCTCGCGCGGAAAGGACGTGGAGCGCCAGCAGCGCGTGGCCTTTTTCGAGCTGGACGCGAATGATGCGCCCAAGGGCGAGCGGCTTTCGCGCGTGGGCGAGGTCAACGACCGCGTGGAGGAACTCGTCGGCTTCACGGCCGAGCAGTTCCGGCAGGTCATGGTGCTGCCGCAGGGCGAGTTCCGCCGGCTGCTCCTGGCCAAGAGCGACGAGAAGGAGAAGATTCTGCAACGGCTCTTCGGCACCGAGAAATACAAGCTCGCCGAGGAGATTCTCAAGCGTCGCCGCGCTGGACTCAAAGCCGAGCTGGAGGCTTTGCGCGAGCGTTGCGCTGGCGTGCTTTCGTCCCATCAGGCCGTGGACGAAACGGAGCTGCGCACGCGCCACGCGGCGTTGACGGAAGCCCGGCGCGGGCGTGGCGAGGCGCTTTCCGCCGCCCGGCTGGCTTTGGTCGAGGCGCAAGCGGAGCGGGCGGGCGGGCAGGCTGCCGCCCGGGACTTCGCCGAGCGCGACGCGGCCGTGACCGGGCTGGCCCGTTTGAGGGAGGGGGAGACGGCGGTCAAGGCGGACGCGGCGAGCGCCTTCCGCGCCTTCCGCGCCCTGGAACATGCGCCCCTGGACGCCGAGATCGCGCGCGACGCGGCCGGCGCCAAGCGTCTCGACGCCGAGTTGTCGCGCCTCGCCGGGGAGTTGGAGACGCTCGCGCTGCACCGGGAGAAGGCGGCCAGGGCTTTGGAATCGGCGCGCGCGGAGCGCGACAAGGGACCGGAGCGCGCCGCCGAGCGCGAACGTCTGGCCACGAAGATGATCCGGCTGCGTGAATTCGAGTCGGCGACCCGGCGGGTGGAGGCCGGGGCGAAACGCGAGGCCCAGGCGCGCGAACGGGCCGGGGCCGGGGCGCAGGCCTTGACCCGGGTGGACGAGCGGCTGGCCGGTCTCTCCGGTGGGATCGAGGAGCTTTCCTTGCGCGTGGGCGGGGCCGAGGCGCTCATGCGTGACATGGCCCGGCTGGAGGAGTCGCGGAAGGGCCGTCTCAAATTGGATGATCTCGCGCGGCGGCACGCTGCCGCATTGATCGCGCGGGACGGGGCCGAGGCCGGGGCGACGCGCGCGGGGGACGAACTCGTCGCGTCGCGGACCGCGCTGGAGGCCCTGCGCCGGGCGCAGCTCGCCGGTCGCGCCGCGCATCTGGCCGCGCATCTGGCCGAGGGCGAGCCCTGCCCCGTGTGCGGCTCCCTCGCGCATCCGCATTTGGCCGCGCCGGCCGGCGATACCCCGGCGGAAGAAGATCTCGCCCGGGCCGAGACGGCCCTCGCCGCGTGTGAGGAGAAGATGACGCTGGCCGGCCGCGCCGCTGAGGCCGCGCGCACCGGGCTTGCCGCGCTGGAAAGCGCCATGCGCCAGTGCCGCGAGGGGCTCGGCGACGACGCGGACGTTCCGGCGGAGAACTGGGCCCGGCGTCTGGCCGAGGTCAAGTCCGCGCACGCTGCGGCGCTGGCCGCGGAGGGGCGGCTCGCCGGACTGCGCAGCGCCCGCGAGACCGAAACGAGGAACCGCGCCGATTTGGCCGAGGGGCTGGCCCGGGCGGAACGCGCGGCGGCGGAGGCCGCGACCGCCCTGGCCGGGGAGCGCGCCGTGCTCGATCGCCTCGCCGGGGAGATCGAACCGGGCGACGACGCCACGGCGGTCCAAAATCGTCTGGACGAACTCGACCGGTTGATCCCGGCGGCGGAAAGCGCCTTCGCGGCGGCCGAACGCGCCCTCGGGGACGCGGACAAACGGCTGGAGGCGGCGCGGGGAGAACGCGCGGCCAAGGCGCAGTCCGCCGGCGAACTGGCCGTGCGGCTGGCCGAGCGCCGCGAGACGTTCGCGCGCCGGCTGCTCACGGACGGCTTCAATACCCGCGAGGACTGGCTGGCGGCGACAATGCCGCGCGAACGGGCACAAACCCTGCTCGACGCGTCGGCGTTGTTCGACCAGCGTCTGGCCGCCGCGCGCGACCGGGCCGAGCGGGCGGAGAAGCCGTGCGCGGGCCGCGACCGGCCGGACATGGCCGCCCTCGACGCCGCGTTCGCGACAGCCTCGACCGCCGTGGAGGAGCGCAATCGCGAGATCGGCGAGCTGACCAAGCAGATCGAGGGGCTGGAGGCGGCGTTGAATTCCCTGCGCGAGACCGGCGAACGTTCGCGCGAGCTGGAGAGTGAGTACCGTGTGGTGGGCCGGTTGGCCGACCTGGCCTCCGGCGACAACCCCTTGCGCATGACTCTGCACCGCTACGTGCTGGCGGCCATGTTCGAGGAGGTGGCGCGTGCGGCCTCGGCGCGGCTCGCGCGCATGAGCCGCAACCGCTACCGGCTGGTGCGCGCGGAACAGACCCGCGACGGCCGCAGCGCCGGCGGTCTGGACCTCGACGTGCTGGACGCGGGCACCGGCCTGCAACGTCCGGCCGCGACACTTTCCGGCGGGGAGTCCTTCCTGGCCTCGCTGGCGTTGGCCCTCGGCCTGTCCGACGTGGTGACCACGCAGCAGGGCGGGCGCAGGCTGGACAGCATCTTCATCGACGAGGGGTTCGGCTCGCTGGACGGCGAGACGCTGGAGTTCGCGCTGAACACGCTCATGGAGCTGCACGGGACGGGGCGGCTCATCGGCATCATTTCCCATGTGGCCGAGCTGCGGGAGCGCATCGACGCGCGCATCGACGTGATACCCACGCGCGAGGGCAGCGTGGTGCGACAGGTGAACTGCTGACAGCCTGTGGCGAAACGTCCCGTCGGCCTCCCGCGATGCGTGGGCGGCTTGATCGCACGCGCGATTGTTTGGCGGGGCGGACCGTCATCTTTTCCCATGTGGCCGGACCGCGGGGGCGCGTCAACGAACTCTTGGTGTGCGCCTCGGCGTGGCTGGTGTGGCTTGTCCCGTTTCCCCGCGCGAAGGCTTGCCTCGTCTTGTGAATGCGCATAGGAATCGTGGATTCGAGAAATAGACGATTTTGCTTGCGCCGACAAAAAAGATGAAGGAGATGAACAGGATGAAAAGCACACGCGTCTTCGCGACGATGTTGTCTCTCGCCCTTTTGCTGAGCCTGTGGGGGCTGCCCGCCAAGGCCGACGGTTTGGCCATCTTCGCCGGAAAGTCCGGCAAGATAGACATCGCCGGCGGCACAGCGCACATTCCCGTGATGCAGGAGGCGGCCAAGCGCATCATGCGCGCTCATCCGG
Organism: Desulfocurvus sp.; assembly: GCA_020692325.1. Classification (GTDB taxonomy): domain Bacteria; phylum Desulfobacterota; class Desulfovibrionia; order Desulfovibrionales; family Desulfovibrionaceae; genus Humidesulfovibrio. Next base: position 173,907 of record JAIMKR010000001.1, on the reverse strand, counting down.
CCATCCGCATCACCATCGCCGGAGGCGGCTCGGGGGTGGGCGTGCAGAAGGTGGGCGAGGGGCTCGTGGCCATCGGCAACACCGGCCGCGCGCTGACCGCCGCCGAGGTCGCCAAGTACGGCCTCAAGTCCTATCCCTTCGCCATCGACGGCGTGGCCGTGGTGCTGCACCCGAACAATCCCGTGAGCGCTCTGACCCACCAGCAGGTGCAGGAGATTTTCGCCGGCCGCATCACCAACTGGAAGCAGCTCGGCGGGCGCGACGCGGCCATCCATCCCTACACCCGCGACGAGGCCAGCGGCACGCGCGAGGTGTTCTGGGAGATTCTGCTCAAGAAGGGCCCGCTGGCGCGCGGGGCCAACGTCGTGGCCTCCAACGGGGCCATGAAGACCGCCATCGCCGGCGATCCCAGCGGCATCGGCTACGTGTCCATCGGGCACATCGACCGCACGGTGAAGGCCCCCAGCCTCGACGGAGTGCACCCGAGCCAGGAGAACGCCGAGACCGGCAAGTACCCGGTCATCCGCAAGCTCTACATGAACACCAAGGGCGACGCCAAGGGCGTCGTGGCCGACTTCATCCGCTACATCCAGGGCCCGGAGGGCGCGGCCATCACCGCCTCCCACGGCTTCATCCCCACCACCCGCTAGCCCACGCGGACGGGGACGGACCGGCTCATGCCGACCGCTTCGATGAACTCCACGCGAGGGGGCCGCGGCGATGCGCTCGTCGCGGCCCTGCTCTTCTGCGCCTCGGGCCTGTGCGTGCTGAGCGTGGCGGCGATTCTGGCCTTCCTGGCGTGGTTCTGCCTGCCGCTGCTTTCCTGGCGCGAGCTTTCGGCCGTGCTCACTTGGCGCTGGGAGCCCTTCGGCGGGCATTTCGGCATCCTGCCCATGGTCGTGGGGTCGCTCGCGCTGGCGCTTTCCGCGCTGCTTCTGGCTTGGCCGCTGGGACTGGGACTGACGCTGTTCATCCACGGTCTGGGGCCGCGCGTTCTGGCCCGGCCGCTGCTCTTCGTGGTGCGCCTCATGACCGGCGTGCCCACGGTGGTCTACGGCCTCGTGGCGGCCATCGGCCTCGTTCCGCTGGTGCGCGGGGCGCTCTCGGGATCGGGTTTCTGCTGGCTCACCACGGCGCTCATGCTGGCGCTGCTGGCCCTGCCCACCATCGTCCTCGTGCTTGATGGTCAGCTCGCGCTTGTCGCCCCGCGCCTGCGCCTCACCGCCGCCGCGCTGGGACTCACGCGCGCGCAGGAACTCTTGCGCCTGGCCCTGCCCATGAGCGGCCGGGGCCTGCGCACCGCCGCCACCCTGGGCTTCGCCCGCGCCCTGGGCGACACGCTCCTGCCGCTCATGCTCTCGGGCAACGCGGCCCAGCCCCCGCATTCCCTTCTGGACTCCCTGCGGGCGCTCACCGCGCACATCGCCCTCGTGGTGGCCACGGACAGCCAGAGCGCGGCCTACGGCTCGCTGTTCGCCTGTGGACTGCTGCTTTTCGGCGTGAGTTTCCTTGTGAACCTGGGACTGCGGCGGCTTTCGCGCGGGGCGGACGTGTCGGCTCTGGCCTGGCTGCCCCCGGGACGCCTTGCCGAGCGGCTGGCCGTGGCGTTCTCCTGGTTCGCCGCGCTGATCGTTCCCGCCGCGCTGGCGCTTCTGCTCGGTTTTCTGCTGCTGCGCGGCGGTGGGACCCTCGGCCTCACGCTCTTCTTCGGCGACACGCCGCCGCTGGACGCGATGCTGCGCGGCGCGCCGGTGTTCGACGGCTTGTGGCCCGCCTGTCTGGGCTCCCTGTGGTTGGTGGGGCTTTCCGCGTGTCTGGCCGTGCCGCTTGGCGTGGCCGGGGGCATTCATCTTTCCGAGGCCGCCACAGGCCGGGCCGGCCGGTTGGCCGTCTTCTGCGTGGACCTGCTGGCCGGGGTGCCGTCCATCCTCATGGGCCTGTTCGGCTTCGCGCTGATTCTGCTGTTGCGGCGCGGCTTCTGGCCCGGGGCCAACACCTGCCTGCTGCTCTCGGCCCTGTGCCTGGCCATGCTCGTGCTGCCGTATGTGGTCGGCGCCACACGCGCCAGCCTTCAGGCGCTGCCGGAGGAACTCCGGCTCACCTGCGCGGCGCTCGGCCTGCCACGCTGGCGGGCGGTGTTCCGCGTACTGCTGCCCTCGGCCGGCCGGGGCGTGCTCGGTGGGGTGGTGCTGGCCATCGGCCGCGCCGCCGAGGATACGGCGGTCATCATGCTCACCGGCGTGGTGGCCGGCGCGGGCAATCCCGGCGGGCTCACGGACAAGTTCGAGGCTCTGCCTTTCTCCATCTACTATCTGGCGGCTGAATATCAGAGCCCCGAGGAGCTGAACCAGGCCTTCGGCGCGGCGCTGGTGCTGCTGTGCCTGACGGCGCTGTTGTCCGGCGCTGTGCGGCGGCTGCGGCAGGGACTGACCCGGCGCTGGGAATCGGGAGGTGCGCGCGCATGACGTCCATCGTGGAAATTGCGAATCTGCACGTGTCCTTCGGCGGACGCGAGGTGCTGCGTGGCGCGTCGATGACGGTGGAGCGGGGCGGCCCCACTGTGCTCATCGGCCGCTCGGGCACGGGCAAGACCACGCTGCTGCGAGCGGTGAACCGCCTCAACGAATGTTTGCCCGGCTGCGTCACTACCGGAAGCGTGCGCCTGACGCTCGGTGGGGAGAACTTCGACGCCTACGCCCAGGGCGTGCGGCCGGAGGAGCTGCGCCGTCGCGTGGGCATGGTCTTCCAGACGCCGAATCCGCTGCCCGTGAGCGTGTACCGGAACATCGCCCTGCCGTTGTCCCTGGCGCTGAATCTTTCGGCGGCGGATATCCGCGGGCGCGCGGAACGCGCCCTGACCGAGGCCGGCCTGTGGGACGAGGTCAAGGACCGGCTGGACCAGCCTGCTGTGACGCTCTCGGGCGGGCAGCAGCAGCGCCTGTGCCTGGCGCGGGCCCTGGCCTATCGGCCGGAGCTGCTGCTGCTGGACGAACCCACGGCCTCGCTGGACCAACGCTCGGTGCGCGTGGTGGAGGATTTGCTGCTGGACCTCGCCGGCCGCTATACCGTGCTGGTCGTGTCGCACAACCTGCGGCAGGCCGGCCGGCTGGCGCGCCGTCTGTTCGTGCTGGGTGAGGGCGGGGCGGCGCGGGAGGCGGATCCGGCCATGCTGACGAGCGCGGTCGATCGCGAAGCGCTGGCCGCTCTGCTCGACGAGATGACGTAGCCCGCTGCGATATCGGAAAATCTTGCGTCATTATTGAGGGAACCGCTTTCCAAACGGGGCGAAATCCTCTATCGTAACGCCATGCTGTACCTCGCTGGACCCCTCTTCACGCAGGCCGAGCAGGCCTGGCTGCAAAACGTCAAGGCGGAACTCGTCCGCGCCGGCCACGAGGTGTGCTGGCCCTTCGAGCTTTTCAAGGCCGGGCAGATCGCCGACTGGGGCCCCATCGCGCCCCGGCGCATCATGGAACGCTGCCGCGAGGCGCTGGACGGCGCCGACCGCGTGATCGCTTGGCTCGACGGCACTCAGGTGGACGACGGCACAGCCTGGGAAATCGGCTATGCCCACGCCAAGGGCAAGCTGATCCATGGCGTGCGCACCGATTCGCGCCAATCCGGCGACACCTCGCATTCCGTGGTCAACGCCATGGTCGAGGCCTCCTGTCAGACCATCTCGCGCTCCATTCCCGAGCTGCTTGTGGCGCTGAGGCGCTGACCCGCCGAATCCATTCGTTTCGTCCTCGCAGTGACCTGCCGCGAAGGTTGAGCGCCTGTCAAAAATGATAGGACGCTATCGGTGTGTTCGGCGACAAACGAAGCGTCTGCGAACTGCCGAACATCACGCAGAAACTCATCAGCGTCGAACTGAAACACGCCTCGTGATTGTGGCGCGCCGCGGTGCGGTCGGATCGCCACGTTGGAAATCATTTCCAGCGTTCGACGTCCAGCCGGACCGGCGCGCGGGCGACCAACCTTTGAGCCTCGGCACCGACTATTCGCCTGTGCGAGGGCAAGGACGCAGCGGGGCGATCTCCTACCGCTTGCAGGTGACGTGGCAGATGCCCGATGGCGTTTCCACGGCGTATGGGAAGTACTTGCGCTTGAGCCAGAGGGCCACGTGCACCAGACCGATGAGCACCGGCACCTCCACGAGGGGACCGATGACGGCGGCGAACGCCTGCCCGGAGTCGATGCCGAACACGGCAACGGCCACGGCTATGGCCAGCTCGAAGTTGTTCGAGGCGGCGGTGAAGCTGAGCGTGGCGGACTGCTCGTAGGTGGCCCCGGCCTTCATGGACAGAAAGAAGGACACCAGGAACATGACTAGGAAGTAGATGAGCAGTGGCAGGGCGATGCGCAGCACGTCCAGGGGAAGTTGCACGATATACTCGCCCTTGAGGGAGAACATGACCAGGATGGTGAACAGCAGGGCGATGAGGGTCATGGGGCCGATCCTCGGCACGAAGACCTCCTCGTACCACTGTCTTCCCTTGAGCTTGAGACCGATGACGCGCGAGAACAGGCCTCCAAGGAAGGGAATGCCCAGGTAGATGCCCACGCTCTCGGCTATTTGGTCCATGGAGATGTTCACCACCGCGCCTTCCAGACCCAGCCACCAGGGCAGGATGGTGATGAACAACCAGGCGTAGACCGAGAAGAACAGCACCTGGAAAATGGAGTTGAAGGCCACCAGCCCGGCGCAGTACTCGTGGTCCCCGGAGGCGAGGTCGTTCCAGACGATGACCATGGCGATGCAGCGGGCCAGTCCTATGAGGATGAGCCCCACCATGTAGGCGTGGTGGCCGGACAGGAAGGTGACGGCGAGCGCGAACATGAACACTGGGCCGATGATCCAGTTCTGCACCAGGGACAGGACCAGCACCCTGCCATTGTGGAACACCTTGCCCAGCTCCTCGTAGCGCACCTTGGCCAGGGGGGGATACATCATCAGAACGAGGCCCACGGCGATGGGGATGTTGGTGGTCCCACTCTGGAATCGGCCCACGAAGCCGCGGACACCAGGCCAGAGGTAGCCCCCGAGAACCCCCGCGAACATGGCGGTGAAGATCCATACGGTGAGGTAGCGGTCCAGGAAGGACAGGCGCTTGGTGACGGACTCGGGCATGATGCCTCCAGAAGGTTGGTGATTGATCAGCGGTGAGTCGGGCGGCGGGCCGCGTGCCTGACTCCATGCGCGCGTTCCTCCGGGGATGGCCTCATGCTCGCCCGTCCAGGAGGAGGGGGCGGTAGTCGGTCTGCTGCCTCAGCAAGCCGCAGCAGGGTTGGCAGCGGTTCATTCCGCCTGCGCCCCCAGAATCCCTCCCCCCGGGTTCCCTGTTGAAAAACTCGAGGTTGCGCCCCGCCACAGCGAAGGGCGGTGGAGCCTTTTCTCCAGCGGAATGCGATTCCACGCTTGGCCAGTTCTGCGGCGAGCGGGGCGGCCTTCCGTACGAACTCATCCGTGTCGCCGCACCGCTCGCATAGGGCGGCCCCGACACCACGCGCTGCCAGGGGACACCCGGTCCGGGCTGGGTGTGTCGGTCTCATGCTGCCTACGGGGGCTTCATCGAGGCTTCCCCATTTCATCTCGGCGCGGACGGCATCCCTTTTGCCGCGTCGCCGTTGCGACACGGGTTGTCCTTGGGAATGTCACGGACAAGCTCCCGCACCTCGGGGCACTGTCCAATCCATTTCGGAAGGCGTTCGAGAAGCTCGGCGATGTAGGGCTTGCCGGTATTGTCGGACAGCCGGTAGTGGACCCAGACGCCTTTCTTGCGCCCCTGTATCAGGCCAGCGTCCATCAGAATTTTGAGATGCCGCGAGACCGTGGGCTGGGCCAGCCCGAGCCGGGGGATGATCTCACAGGCGCACATTTCGCGCTGTTGGAGCAGCATCACTATGCCGACCCGGCTTGGGTCTGACAGGGCCTTCATCACGTTCACGAAGTCTTGCATCATTTTATCCATCGTCAAATGACGATATAGCGATGTCTTGCTGACGTCAAGATTCGCTTCCGCGCGATGGTGCCGCATGCCTCGTCACGCCGTTCGCGGATTTCCTTGAGGGTGATGTCTGGGGACACGCCGAGCGAGAGCCGGTTCTCTTTGCCCTTGAACCAGTAGCGAGGCCGCCACCACTCGCCCCCAGCCGGGGCGATTCCCAGGTAGAGACCTCGTTCGTCTTTAAGACGGATGGTTTGGGAGTTGTCCGGTTTGGCGTTTCGGACAGCAATGTCGGTCAACGGCAGGTGCCCTCCAGAAGCTAGTCGTGGCGGGCCTTGTCGAGTTATTCGGGACGCTGTCCGGTGACGCAACGCACGAAGACGGCCTATCGCGAACTAGATTCCGCAATAGTCTTCTGACGTTATTGCTGTTTTGGACTTTGCCGGAGGGTGTTGATTTGAGTGATGGCGGAGAGGGTGGGATTCGAACCCACGTACGGGTTATTCGCCCGTAACCCGATTTCGAGTCGGGCGCGGTACGGCCACTTCGCTACCTCTCCGCGCTTGTGAGGTGGGCGTGTGCCGTTGCTTGGAAGTCGCGGTGTATACACCGGCATGGGCGCGCTGGCAAGTGGATTGCGGATGCGTCGAAGCCGTTGTCTTCGGCCGGGCGGCCATGGTACGCGGAAGGGCGGTAAAGGGAGGAGGGAATCATGCTGACGGCGGAGTATGGTTGCGAGGGCGCGGACTGGAACGAGGTTGCGGCAACGCTTGAGCGCGTCGGTATGGCGCATTACGCGCCCAAGGCGCATCGCCGGGCGTTCGAGGCCAGCCACAGCGTCGTTTTCGTCCGCGAAACCGATGGAGGCGAAGGGACCGGGGGGCTGGCCGGATTCGGCCGCGCCATTTCCGACGGCGTCTATCAGGCCGCCCTGTACGACATCGCCGTCGTGCCCGAAATGCAGGGCCGGGGCGTGGGGCGGCTCATCGTGGAGCGGTTGCTCGACCGCCTGCCCGGCTGCAATGTCATTCTCTACGCCGCGCCCGGCAAGGAGGGCTTCTACCGCCGCCTGGGCTTCCGCCGCATGAACACCGGCATGGCCCTGTTCACCCGGCCGCGAACCATGGCCGAAAAAGGGTTCACCGACTAGCGGCCACGACGCCTACCGGCGTTCGATGTCCTCCCAGTTCATCTGCTTGTCCCAGGCCACCTTGCCTTGCTGCTTCTTCATCCTGCGCAGCAGCACGTAGAGCGCGCCGGCGCCGCCGTCCTTGGGCTGCGCCGTGCAGAAGGCCAGAACGATGCGCCGTAGCGGCTCGCGTGTGAGCCACGTTTGGAGCTCCTGCCGCAGAATGCCCAGCCCGTGCGGGGAGTTCTTGCCCCGTCCGGGAATAAGCAGCACCATGCGCCGGCCGGCCAGATAACTCTCGCGCATGAAGAACAGCAGCGAGTCGAGCGCCTGATCGGCGTTTTGCCCGTGCAGGTCCAGGTGCCCCTCGGGCGAAAGGCGGCCGGCTTTGAGCTGTTGGAAGATTTTCGAATCCAGCCCGCGCACGAAGCCGTGCATGTACTCGTCGGAGAATTCGATTTCGAAGTCCACCGCGCCGAGCATGGCCTGCCGCATGAGCTTGGCCTCGGGATCGGCGTCGTCGTCCGCCTGTTCGGGCGTGGGCGGCGCGGGCGGCTGTACCTGCCGGCCCGTCCCGGTTATCTGCGCCACGCCCTGCATGGCCTGGAAGAACAGCGTCGTGTCCTCGCCGGCGTCCGCCTCCGGTTCGGGGGCGGCCTTGGGCTTGGCGGCTGGCTTCACCGGGGCCACACGGGCCTTTCCGCCCTCGCGCAAGGCGGCCTTGGCCTGCTCCACCAAGCTCGGTTTGGCGTTTTCCAGCTTCAGTTCGGACAGGGATTCGAGCGACGTGAGCTTTTTCTTCATGAGATGGCCTCGCTGGCGCAATGCTACACAAAACCGGGCCGGAGGCAAAGCCGGGCGACCAGGCACGCGCGGGTACCCATCTGGACTTCATCGACCAAAATCGGTAGAAATCTTTCCCCCAGCCCGCCGCGGTCCCTTTGATCCGGGTCGCAATCCAGGCGGGGAAAGCGAGGCCTTCATGCTCAAAATCGAGGATCTGCGCGTCAGCATCGGCGACAAGGAAGTGCTGCGCGGCATCAATCTGCACATCCGCGAGGGCGAGACCTTCATCCTCTTCGGCCCCAACGGCTCCGGCAAGACGACATTGCTCATGACCCTCATGGGCTTTTCGGGATACAACGTCACGGGGGGGCGCATCCTGTTCCGCGGCACGGACATCACCCACATGCCCATGTACGAGCGCGCGCGCCTCGGCATCGGCATGAGCTTCCAGCGGCCGCCCACCATCCACGGCCTCAAAACGCGTGACCTCGTGCGCATGTGCTCCCGCGGGCACGACGTCGATCCCGACGCCCTCGCCGGCAAGGTCAATTTTTCCGAATTCCTCGACCGCGACATCAACGCCGGCTTCTCCGGCGGCGAGATCAAGCGCTCGGAGCTGCTTCAGCTCATGGCCCAGAAACCCAGCTTCGTGCTTTTCGACGAGCCCGAGAGCGGCGTGGACCTGGAGAACATGCAGCTCATCGGCAAGGTTGTGCGCCGCCTGCTGGACGGCGAGGTGGATTTGCCCCCCGGCGCGTGCGCCAAGCCGCTCAAGTGCAAGCTGCGCACGAGCGGGCTCATCATCACCCACACCGGCTACATCCTCGACTACATCAACGCCGACCGCGGGCAGGTGCTCTACCAGGGCCACCTGTGCTGCGAGGCGCGCCCCCGCGACATTTTGGAGCACATCCGCAGCTACGGCTATCAGGAATGCATCCGCTGCCTGGACGAGCCCACGCCCGGCCGGGTCGTGCTGTAGGGAGACGGCCATGAAAGAAGTGAATCTCAAGGATTACACCTTCAGCGGCGCGGAGCACGGCCAGATCGCCGACCTGCGCACCCTGGACAACAGCGACAAGGACCGCATCCTCCACGCCGGCGTGGACCTGGACCACGGCGAGGGCAGCGCCCTGTTCATGCAGATGGACCAGTCCACCGTGCACTGCGAGACCCGCGATCCCGGCGTCGAGCTGCTCGACATCAACGTGGCCATGAAACGCTACGACGGCCTGCCCGGGTACGCCTGGAACAACGTGGACCGCGACAAGGACGAGTTCACCCGCGCCGTGGCGGCGAAAACCCACGGCGGCTACTTCGTCCGCACCAAGCCGGGCGCCATCATCAAGAAACCCGTGCAGTCCTGCCTGTTCCTCAAGGCCGATCGCTCCGGCCAGAACGTGCATAACATCGTCGTGGTCGAGGAGAACAGCGAGGTCCACATCATGACCGGCTGCTCCACGGCCCATGGCGAAACCCACGGCGCGCACCTGGGCATCACCGAATTCTATGTGAAGAAGGGCGGCAAGCTCACCTTCACCATGATCCACAACTGGGGCGAGGGCGCGAACGTGCGGCCGCGCACCGTGGGTGTGGTGGAGGAGGGCGGCGTATTCCAGAACAACTACGTGCTGCTCAGCCCCGTCGGCACCCTGCAGATGTACCCGACGATCAACCTGAACGGCCGCGGCGGTATCGCCCGCTTCAACTCCGTCATCGTCACGCCCAAGGGCTCCCACGTGGACGCCGGCAACCGCGTCATCATGAACGCGCCCGAGACCCGCTGCGAAATCATCAGCCGCACCATCACCACCGGCGGCGTGAACATCGCGCGTGGGCACATCGCCGGCCACGCCGTGCCCTGCAAGGGCCACCTGGAGTGCAAGTCGCTCATCCTCGGCGGCGGTCAGTCGCTCGCCATTCCCGAGCTCGACGCCACCGTGGAGGGCGTGGATCTCTCCCACGAGGCCGCCGTGGGCAAGATCGCCCAGGACGAGATCGAGTACCTCATGGCCCGTGGCATGGACGAGGCCGAGGCCACCTCGACCATCGTGCGCGGGTTCCTCAACGTCGACATCATGGGCCTGGAAGGGCCGCTCGCCAAGTCCATTAAGAACCAGGTGGCGCAGATCGACGCCCGGGCCTTCTAGCAAGCCCTCCGCCTTCCCGAAACGCACGCGCCCCCGCCGGTCCGTCTGGACTCGCGGGGGCGTTTCGTTTCGCCGCTTTGCACGCGCGCTATTTACCGGACTTTCGTTCCCAGGGCGGGATGAAGTGCGTGGGCAGCTCCTTCAGCCGCCATAGCAGCGCCGCGCCGATCAGAAAGTATGTTTGCAGCAGCAGCTGGGCGATGCCGGCCGCCGTGAACGGCGTGGGCGACAGCACACGCATGACGATGAAATAGAGCGCGTTCAGCCCGATGAACGCCGCCAGGATGCGGCTGGGCAGGCGCTTGGCCTTGTACGTGCTCCACGCCAGCACCAGCACCAGCGTCAGCTCCATCAACGCGACGGCGAAGATGTCCATGTGCGCGAGCAGCAGGCGCAGCCGCCACAGGAAGCTGACCACGTTGAGTAGACAGAAGACCTCGATGACATACCAGGCGCCCGGCATTCTTCGCATCCTCCTGGCTGGGTTGTTGTTCGCGTCTCTTAGGAACCGTAGGCGTAAAGACGGGCGGATTCAAGGGCGGCCCGACGTTGGGCGGGACGGCTTGCTGGGGCTTCGCCCCCGCGCCCCACCAGAGGGCGTACGCCCTCTGGACTCCCTCATTCGCGGAGGGTTGCGCCGCAAAGCCGGCGGCAACCCTCCGCGACAGGTGCGGATTCATTCTGCATCGGCAATGGCGAAGGGATGATTGAAAATTGGGGTAGACGCGGGGGACGGCAGGGGACGCCGCCGGCCATCTGACATCCCGATGGGGGCGTGACCGTTGGCTTTTGGAAGCGCCCCCGGGTGGGGCGACAGGGAATGCCGCCGGTCGATGGACCATGGAAATGGCGCGGAAGCGGCAGTCCGTCCGCGCCACCTGGAAAGTCTTGGGGCAGGGCGCGGGGAGTGCCTTTCCCGTGGAACCGCTCCCATCTGATGCGTTTTTCCCCGTCGGCCTTGCCGCCACCGGCGATGCCGGCGTCTTGACCTAAGTCAAGTCTTTATGCACAGGATGGAATAAGACTCCGAATATCCATGCGGTGCTCGCGTTCAAGGGGAATGTGGGTGGCCGCGTCCGGTGGCCACGCGTTTCCAGAGCCGCGCGGCGTCATATCTCTCACAAAGGGGTGGGTGGATGAATGAACACGCGAGGCGGAGGCTGAAATACGGCCTGCTGGGCGCGGCGGCGGCGCTAGTCGTGGCCGTGTTCCTGCTGATCGGGCCGCCGAAACTGCTGGCCAAGTCGGAGACGCCGGAGTTCTGTGAGTCGTGCCACGTGCACGAGGCGCAGTACGAGGCATGGTTCCACGCGGGGGCGCACAAACGGCTCGCCTGCGTGGACTGCCACCTGCCGAACGACAACAAGCCGGTGCACTACATGTGGAAGTCCATCGACGGCATGAAGGACCTGGTGTTGTTCAACGCCGGGCACGTGCCGGACGACATCCGCATCACGGAGCACGGGCGGCGCGTGGTGCAGGCCAACTGCATCCGCTGTCATTCGGAAACGGTGTTCATGATCGACCAGCAGCGCAACTGCACGGACTGCCACCGGCGCATCATGCACAAGTATAGCGCGCCGCCGCAGACCATTTAGCTGCGTCGTCGGGACGGAAACGACATCCCCCGCGCGGCGGGGCAAACGCATTTTCACGGGAGGAGTTGCATGGCGACACGGAAACGGAGACTTTGGTTCGTCGTCGGCGCGGTCATCGCCCTGGCGTACTTTGTGATTCCTTACGGCTGCGCGCCGAGCAAGCCGGAAATGGTCAAGCCCGTCGTCATCCCGGCCGACGAGGTGGATCCCGAGGTGTGGGGCAAGGCCTACCCCGAGGAGTTCGAGACCTGGAAGAAGACCGAGCAGTCCGAGCCCGCCGGCATGAGCAAGTACAAGCGCGGGTTCGACGCCGACCACATGACCTACGACAAGCTGGCCGAGTACCCTTACATGGCGCTTTTGTTCAACGGCTGGGGCTTCGGCGTGGAGTACAACGAGCCCAAAGGCCATGCGCGCATGTTGCGCGACCAGCTGGAGGTCGACGCCTCGCGGTTGAAGGCCGGCGGCGTGTGCCTCTCGTGCAAGACGCCTTACGCGCCCAAGATGCAGAAGGAGCTGGGCGTCGATTACTACGCCAAGCCGTACAAGGAGATTCTCGCCAAGATTCCCGAGAAGAACCGCGAGCTGGGCGTGGCCTGCATCGACTGCCACGACGCCAAGGACATGAGCCTGAAGATCTCGCGCGGGTTCACCCTGGGTGAGGGGCTGAAGGCCATCGGCAAGAACGAGAAGGACATGACCCGGCAGGAGAAGCGCACGGCCGTGTGCGCCCAGTGCCACGTCACCTACAGCATCCCCAAGGACAAGGAGATGCACTCCGTCGGCCTGTTCTTCCCCTGGCAGGGCGGCAAGTGGGGCGGCATCAGCGTCGAGAACATCATCAAGGTGCTGCGCTCCAACGACGCCAACCGCGAGTGGACGCAGAGCGTCACCGGCTTCAAGCTGGCGTTCATCCGGCATCCGGAATTCGAGCTGTTCAGCAACAACAGCGTGCACTGGAAGGCCGGGGCCTCCTGCGCGGACTGCCACATGCCGTACACCCGCGTGGGCAGCCGCAAGATCAGCGACCATCGCGTCATGAGCCCGCTCAAGAACGACATGAAGGCCTGCACCCAGTGCCACGCCGAGAGCGCCCAGTGGCTGCGTGAGCAGGTGACGGCCATTCAGGACCGCACCATGTCGATGCAGTTGCGCGCGGGCTATGGCACCACCACCCTGGCCAAGCTGTTCGAGCTCGCCAACAAGGCCCGGGCCGAGGGCAAGGTCATCGACCCCGCGCTGTACGACAAGGCCAGGGACTACTACGAGGAGGCGTTCTACCGCAGCCTGTTCATCGGCGCGGAGAACTCCGTGGGCTTCCACAACCCGACCGAGGCCATGCGCGTGCTGGGCGACTCGGTCGCCTTCGCCGCCAAGGGCGAGGGGTTGCTGCGTCAGGCGCTCGCCACGGCCGGCGTGAACGTGCCGGTGAAGGTGGATTTGCAGCTGGCCAAGTATCTGGACAATCGCGGCAGCAAGAAGCTCAATTGGGATAAGAAGGTGGAGTTCAAGGACCCGAGCGGCGTGCAGGACATGTTCTAGCCTCCCCCGCTCTTAACCATCATCGCCAAAACACAGGGCCCGTCGCGCAAGCGGCGGGCCCTTGCTTTGGGGTTGTATAGTTTTATAAATTAAGTATAAGTATAGGCCATGGGGGCATAGGGAGAGCCTATGGCAATCCAAATCGATTGCATTAATAAATCGGACAGGCAAAGTGCGCACGAACGGATTCGTTTTGTCGGTGGTGCCAACCCGGATGGATCAAGGTGGAAGCTATCTCAAGAAGATGCGATTGCAGGAATTGAGTCTGGGAAATGGTCCTTTTATGTTTATGCCGGCGGGAAAAGAGCTGACGTTATCGTGGCGAAGAGCAGCCAGGGACACAAGTACCTCAAAACTGTGAATGATGGAGAGCAGCCCAATAATCTGCTTAGTTTGCCGGAATGTAAGTAACCTGTAACTGTTGCGCCCCCACTACACACTATTTCCCCAATTTATTTAGACTTATCGAAAATTGTAAAGAGTAAATTGGTTTTGTTCCACCTTGCCCTCTCCCGCCCCCTCGGGCTACATCCTCCACGGCGTGGGCGCGGGAGACGCGCCTGCGAGTGAACGTCGCGCCCGCCGCGTTGGTATTCGCCCATCATCCCCCTCCCATCACAAAGGTTGAACCATGGCCGTGCAGAAGAAAGAAGTGGACATTGAGGCGCTGAAGCTCAAGCGCAAGGCGCTTTCCTCCCGCGTCGCCGTGTGCGAGGGCAAAATAAGGAGTCTGCTTCGGGAGCTGGAGGTGGAGAAGGCCAAGCCGTGCTTCAAGACCAGCAAGGACCCCCGTCATGTTAAATTTCAGGAGGCCTCCCGGCGCAAGCTGGAGGAGTTGCAGCGCGGCATCGACGATTTCCAGAAGGAGCGCGCGGCGCTGAACGCCGATGTGAAGCGGCTGAGCCTCATCATCAAGGGCCAGCTGGTGCGGTAGACCTGCCTCGGGGCGTGGTTGGCGACGATAGGCCAACTGGTGCGATAGGACCCTCCGTTCCTCTTTCTCAAGGACTGGCTGGCGCGGTAGGTCGCGCCGTCCCCCCCCCTATCGGGAACTTCGATACGACAGGCCTCCGTCCTCTTGTCCTGGACCTGCTGGCGCGGAAAGGTCGGCCGCTCCTTCTTGGAGCCCGGCTGATGCGACAGGGCGGCGGGGCTTCTCCCTCGTGTTGGCCGGTGCGACAGGCCGCCGTCCCTCTTCCTTTCTCCTTGTGTGTCCTTCTCTCTTCTCTTGCGTCCTCCCTCCCCCTCGCGTTAGCATCCGGCCCGACGCGGGCGCGGGAGAAGCGTCCCGAAGGAGCGAGCATGTTGAAGCGAATCGCGCTGCTTTTTGTCCTGGCGATGTTCTGCGCGGGAGCCGCGTTGCCCCTTGCGCCCGCCCTGGCCGCCGCCCCGGCGCCGGACGACTCCATTCCCTTCTTCGGCGGGGTCAAGAAGACGCCGGAACAGCTGGAGCACGACAAGCGCATCGTGGGCGAGGCCATCCGCCGCGCGGGCTCGCAGGAGAAGGCGGAGGAGGTGGCCCTGCAAAGCGGCTGGGTCAAGCTGAAAGCCGGCGACGCCACCACCGCCATCAAGTATTTCAATCTCGCCTGGCTCATCGAGCCCAAGAACCCGGACGTGCTCTGGGGCTTTGGCGCGGCGTTGAACCAGCAGCACAAGTTTCCGCCCGCGCTCAACCTTTTCGAAATGGCCCGCAAGCAGATGCCGGACAACGCCGACATGCTGGCCGATTATGGCTATGTCTGGCTGAACAAGGGGGCCACGTCCGACGAGACCGTGGAGCAGCGCAAGACCTCGTTCAACAACGCCCTGGCGCTCCTCGACGAATCGCAGAAGATCAATCCGCGCAATCCCATGCTCTACGGCAACCGCGCCATGATCCGCTTCTTCCAGGCGCGCTACCTGGAGGCCTGGGCCGAGGTGGCCAAGGCCCAGGCGCTGGACCCGGAGAGTGTGGACCCGCGCTTCCTGCGTGATCTTTCCGGACGGATGCCGCGCCCCGCGAAGTAGTGCCCGGTCGGCGGCCTTTTGTTTGTGAGCGGAGTGGGGCAGGCCGAGCGCGCGTGCCGGGGCTTCCGGCAGGGCTGATGTGATGGTCGTAGCCGAGGGGGATGGGGCGCTCCCGGCGTTGCGGGATGACCGCGTTGGTCACTGGGGGAGACGTTGGGGGGTGCGGGCCGGTGGCGCTGCCGGAGTGCAGGGGGGCGTGCCGCGTCGATGCCTTTGTCCTGGGCCAGCCAATCGCGTGCGCCGGGGCGTTCGACAGTGCCGGGCCGATGCGGATTGGCGGCCACCGAGGGGGGGCGGCTTGCCGGGGCTGCCGTGCGCCGTCGGGGCCGTCCCTACGGCCGGTCCGTTATTTTGATGTCCACCACAGGCGTGCCGTCGATGGCCTCCAACGGGGCCACGCGCAGGCGCGCCGGGGTCTGGATCTCCAGAATCTCCACATCGTGCAGGCCGATGGGGTTGGGCCGGTCCGGCGAGCGGGTGGCGAAAACGCCGCGCTTGGGCCGGGTCTTGTCGCCGCGCGGGTGGCACTGCAACACGGTGCGGTCGCCCTCGTGCAGCCACGTCAGAACCACCACGCGCTGGCCGGGCGCGAGGCCGGCGAGGGCCGGGGCGTAGTAGGCGTCCAGCTCCAGCCAGGCCTCGGGCGCGCCCTCGCTTCCCTGTTTGGGGGCGTCCTCCCGTTGGAGAAGCGGTGAACGCACATGGCCGATGATGGTCAGTCGGGGCGGATTCGACAGGATATCCATGGGCGCGTTCCTTTGGCGGCGGGGCGATCAGCCCGGTCCGGGCTTGGCGAAGTGGTCGAACCCCGGACGCAGCACCTGGCCGCCGTTCAGGCGTAGTCCTGGCTCCGGGCTCACGCGTCCGATGACGCGGGTCTGCGGCAGTTCGGCCAGCACGGCCGGGGCACTGCGGGCGTCGGCGCAGGCGAGCAGTGCGTAGTCCTCGCCGCCAAGCACGGCGGCTTCGACCGGGTCCTGGCTGTGCGCGGTAAAAAAGGCGTTGACCTCCTGCGGCAGGTCCTTGCGGGCCAGGGTCAGCTCCGCGCCGAATCCGCCCAGGAAGCGCGGCAGGTCGCGGACCAGACCGTCGGAGACGTCCATGAGGCCGGACACGGCCGGGCCCTCCGGCGTTTCGATGGCGGCCAGCGCCAGCCCCTCCGCGATGCGTGGGGTCGGGCGCAGATGCGCGGCCACGGCTCCCGGCCAACGCTTGGCGTCGCGACGGCCCCAGTGCTCCAGCTCCAGCAGGCCGGCGCGGGCCAGGCCGATGTCGCCCACGAGCAGGAGCGCGTCGCCCGGTTTGGCGGTGCAACGTTTGAGCAGGCGGCCGGTGGGGCCGGGCGCGCCGAACACGGCCACGTCAAGGGTGAGCACGCGGCCGCGGCTGAGGTCGCCGCCCACCAGCGGCAGGTCGATTGCGCGCGAGAGCTCGGCCATGCCGCCGAGCATTTCGTCGAGAAACATGTCTCCGGCGTCGTCCGGCAAAACAAGGGACAGGGCGAAGCCGAGGGGCCGGGCCGCCATGCCGGCGAGGTCGCTCGCCGCCGCCGCCAGCGCCTTGTGGCCGATGTCCGCCGGGGAGAAGTACGCGCGGCGGAAATGCACGTCCTCGACGAAGACGTCCGTGCTGACGCAGAGCGGTCCGCCGGGGTCGAGGATGGCGCAGTCGTCGCCGCGTCCCAGCAGCAGGCCGGGGGCGTGGTTGGGAAAGTGGCGGTCGATGACGCGCAGGAATTCCCGTTCGGAGTTCGGCATGTGTCAGACCCTAGCAGGACTCGCCGCGCGCGTCGAGGCCCGGGCGCTACTTTTGACGGAAGTCCGGCGTGCCGTTTTCGCTCGACCCCACGGCCTGGGCGAATCCGAGCGTGAAGCCGAGTTCCTCGAAGTGGTCGAAGAGCTTGCCGTACTCCCCATCCGTCACGCCACGATTGATTTCCGGGAACTCGGCGGCGCGGTAGGCGGGGTAGTACTGGCCCATGAGGCTCACCGCCGTGTCCGTGCCCAGCGTGTCGGCGATCCAGTCCAGCGCGAGGTCCGCGCGGCCCATGTCGCCGGGCAGGGCCAGCACGCGCACGATGATCCCGCTTTTGGCCAGACCGGTCGATTCGTCCACCACGAGGTCGCCCACCTGCCGGCGCATCTCGCAGATGGCGTAGGTGGCCACCCGGGGGTAGTCCGGCGCGCCGGAATAGCGGGCGGCGGCGGTCGCATCCAGGTAGCGCAGGTCCGGCAGGTAGATGTCCACCAGACCATCGAGCAGGCGTAGTGTCTCCACCGTCTCGTAGCTGCTGGAGTTCCAGACCACGGGCAGGGTGAGCCCGTGCTCCCGGGCCAGCAGCAGGGCCTGTCGCACGAGGGGGGCGTAGTGCCCGGCTGTGACGAGGTTGATGTTGTACGCGCCGGAAAGCTGGAGTTCGAACATCGCCGCGGTCAGGTCGTCCACGCCGATCTCCCGGCCCAGCCCGCGCAGGCCGTCCCATCCATCCCGTTCGATTCGATGGGGTGATTCGGCCGAACCGGCGGTCCCGGCGGGTTCGATGCTGATGTCGTGGTTCTGGCAGTACACGCAGCCGAGGGCGCAGCCGGAGAAGAAGATCGTGCCGCTGCCGCGCGGACCGAGCGCCGGGCCGCTTAAAACCGGCTCCTCCCCGTGGTGCTGTTGGATCAGCGCCACGCGCATCGCCGCGCCGCCGCCGCATCGTCCCGGCCGGCGCGAGCGCACGGCCCCGCAGGCGCGCGGGCAGAGAAAACAAGGGGCGTCCGGGCTCCAGGCCGCCTCGGCGTCCATGGCGTTTTCGGAATTCATCGGGCGACCTCCGTCGCATCAGGGTGAGCGCCGGGCGTCGCTCCCGGCTGCCCGAGCAGAAACGCCCGCTTGGCCGCGCGCGGGCGCTTTTTTACCGCCAGCTCCAGGCGCAACGCGTCGGATTTGGTCGCACAGGGCGCGCTGGCGGCGAGGACCACCGGCCGGCGCGAACGCGTGTACTTGGCCCCCGCGCCGGGGGCCTGGGCGTTGTGCTCGGCCACGCGCCGGGCCACGTCGCTGGTCATGCCGCAATACAGGGTGCCGTCGGCGCAGGTGAGCAGGTACACGTGCCAATGCATTATGCCCGGCAGCATAGCCGTTGCGGTCCGCCTTGCCAAGGGGGCGTCCGGGCCTTGCCAAGGCGGCGTCCGTCGATATATCTGCACAGCGCCGCTCCGGGCCGACTCCCGGGGGCTGCATGGAGGAACGCTTGTCCAAGATCACCGTCCAGAACGTCGAGAAATCCTACGGCGGGGAAACGCTGTTCACCGGCCTGTCCTTTGAGGCCATGCCCGGAATGCGACTGGCCGTGGCCGGTCCCAACGGCGCGGGCAAATCCACGCTGCTGCGTATGCTGGCCGGCCGGGTCGAACCCGACGCCGGCAGCGTGGTCGTGAGCCACGGCGCGCGCGTGGGCTACGTGGCGCAGGAGCTCTCCCCCGCCGATCTGGTGGAGCCGTTGCTCGGCTGGGTGCTCTCGGCACTGCCCTCCTGGCGCGACTTCTGGCGCGAGTGGGAGGAGGCCGTGCATGCGGGGGACGAGCAGAAGCTGCGCCGGCTCTCCGACCGGCAAGCCCGCTTCGAGGCGCAGTACGGCTACAGCCCGGAGCATCAAGCCCGGGCCATCCTCTCGGGCCTGGGGTTCGAGGAGAAGGATTTGCCGCGCCAGCTGGAGCATCTTTCCGGGGGCTGGCGCGAGCGCGCCAAGCTGGCCCGCGTGCTGTTGCAGGGCGCGGACGTGCTGCTCCTCGACGAGCCCACCAACCACCTGGACCTGGAGGCCGTGCAGTGGCTGGAGGATTATCTCCTGGCCTTTCAGGGCACGCTGGTTTTCGTCGCGCACGACCGCGTGTTTCTGGAGCACGTGGGCACGCACGTGCTGGTGCTGGGCGGCGGCAAGCCCGTGCTGCGCCCCGGCTCGTTCAGCGAATTTCTGGAATGGATGGCCGAGAACGCCGAGCAGCGCGAACGCGAGGCGGCCAAGCTCTCCGCGCGCATCGACCACGAGCAGGAGTTCATCCGCCGCTTCCGCGTGAAGGCGCGCAAGGCCGCGCAGGCTCAGAGCAAGCTCAAGAAGGTGGAGAAGCTGCAAGGTGAACTCTCGCGCTTGCAGGGCGATCCCCTGGCGGCCCGGTCGGGGCGTCGGCTGTCCTTCCGCCTGCCCGAGCCTCCGCGCGGCGACAAGGTGGCCGTGAACGTGGTGGACCTGGAGTTCGCCTATTCCGGCGTTCCCGGGCCGGACGGGCGCGGGGTCGGCGTGCACGCCCTGTGGCCCCGTCTGAACTTCCAGCTCTTCCGTGGGCGCAAAATCGCGCTCGTGGCCCCCAACGGCGCGGGCAAGTCCACACTGCTCAAGGTGTTGATCGGACAGTTCGCGCCCACCCACGGCTACGCCAAGATCGGCCCCAGCACACGGCTGGCCTATTTCAGCCAGCATCAGACCGACATTCTGCGCCCCGCCGGCACGGTTATCGGCGAAATGCGCCGGCTGTGCGACCCCAAGTGCACCGACGAGCAGCTCATGGGCGTGCTCGGTCTGTTCCTGCTGGGCGAGAAGTACTTCGAGCGTCCCGTGGCCGCGCTTTCCGGCGGCGAGAAGAGCCGGCTCGTGCTGGCCAGCCTGTTCCTGGGCCGGGCCAACCTGCTTATCCTCGACGAGCCCACCAACCATCTCGATCTGGAGACGCGCGAGGGCCTTGTCGCCGCGCTCAAGGATTTCGAGGGTACGGTGTTCATGGTCGCCCACGACCGCTACCTGCTTTCCGAGGTGGCCGAGGAGATCTGGACCATCGGCCATGAGGGGTTGGTGCCACATCACGAGGGTTTCGAGGCCTTCGAGGCCGAACGCCGCGCCGCCCTGGCCGAGGCCAAGCAGGGCGCCAAACGCGAGGCGAAAAAAGCCGCCGCGCCACAGAATCCCGAGCGGGCTTCGGCCCCGGAGGAGGAGGACGCGGCCTCACGCCGGCTGTCCAAGGAGGAGAAGCGCGACTTGGCCGAACGGCGCAATAAGCTCTCCCGCGCGCTCAAGCCTTTGCGCGACGAATACGCCAAGTGCGAGAAGGACCTGGAGCGCGTGCTGACCGAGCAGGGCGAGCTGGAGGCCAAGATGAACGACCCCGCCACCTACGAGAACGGCGGCGATGCGCTCTCCGTGAACAGCCAGTACCGCGAGGTCAGCGACTGGGCCGAGAAGCTCATGGAACGCATGGCGGGTCTGGAGGCGCAAATAGCCAAGGTGCAGGCCGAGCTGGGAGTGGGGATCGATGGTTGACGCGAGCGGCGCGCTGGAGGTGGTGGCCGGCGTCATCTGGCGCGATGGGCTGTTTCTGGGCGTGGAGCGGCCGGTCGGCAAGGCGCACGCCGGTTGGTGGGAGTTCCCCGGCGGCAAGGTGGAGCCGGGCGAGACGCTGGCCCAGGCCCTCGTGCGCGAGCTGCGCGAGGAACTCGCCTTCACCGCCACGGCGCTGATTCCCTGGCGCGAGAAGCGTTTCGAGTACCCGCAAGGGCCGGTGCATCTGCATTTTTTCCACGTCACGGCCTTCACCGGCGAGGTGGTTCCCCAGGAGGGCCAGCGTTTCGCCTGGTTCACGCCCGGCCGGGCCGACGTGTCCATCTTTCTGCCCGCCAACGCGGACATCGTGCCCGCGCTCTCCTGGCCGCTGCCGGGCTGAGCCCCGCCGTTGTAACGACTGATTTCCCCGATTCGCCTGATACGTCTTTCGCCCCCCGTCGCGCTCCTCTTTTCCCCGGGCGGTCCCTTGAACTGGGACGTTCCGGTCTCCGGCTCGCCGCCTGTTTACTCCTCCATCCCCGTCGTCACCGCCTCCGGCGGGGCGCGTCGAATGGTGGCTCTCTCCGCGTGCTTGCCGTCCGCCAGCCGGGCGCATCTTTCTTCCACATCGACGAGAGCTGTGGCCACGATGAGTCCTCGTGGATCACCGGGAAGAGGGCGGGAATATCCCTTGGCCGCGAGGGGAGGGCGACCGCCGCGATCCGCATCGCCCGGCTCCGGCGCGGGGCGTTGCGGCTTGCGTCGAGACGGGGTATGGGACTACCTTCCGCGCCCGGCTCCAGGTAACCCCATGGGCGCGGCAACCCGAAGGAGTTTGACGGTTTGCGTATCGCGGATTTGATTTCCAACGCCAGTCGGCAGTTTCTGTCGATGGAGTTTTTCCCGCCAAAACAGCGGGACACATGGCCCCAGTTCTTCGCCGAGGTGGAGAAGCTCAAGGCGCTCAACCCGCTGTTCGTCTCCGTGACCTACGGCGCGGGCGGCGGCACCCAGGCCAACACCCTCGACGTCGTGACGCACCTGAAGCGCGAAATGGGTCTGAACCCCATGGCGCACCTCACCTGCGTCGGCGCGTCCTCGACAGCGCTGCGCGGTTTTCTGCGTGACATCACCGAGGCCGGCATCGACAACGTGCTGGCTCTGCGCGGCGACCCGCCCCGCGGCGTCCCGGACTTCCGGTTCGAGGATCAGGAATTCCAGCACGCCTCGGATCTTGTCCGCTTCATCCAGTCGGAATTTCCGGAGATGGGCATCGGCGTGGCGGGCATTCCCACCATGCACCCGGAATCGGCCACGCTGGAGGACGACATCAAGTGGCTGAAGCACAAGGTGGACTGCGGCGGCCAGTTCGTGGTCACCCAGCTTTTTTTTGAGAACCGGCTGTACATGGACTACGTGACCCGCCTGCGCGAGCGGGGAGTCACCGCGCCCGTGCTGCCGGGCATCATGCCCGTGCTGACCATGAAGAGCGCGGAGTTCATCGCCGGGCTCAACGGCCGGGCTGTTTTTGGCGGCTTTTACGAGACCCTGGAGGCGGCGTTCCTCAAGGGCGGCGACGAGGCGGTGCGCGAGCTTGGCTTGGCCCACGCCTCGCGTCAGGTGCAGGGCTTGCTCGACGCGGGCGTGCCGGGCGTGCATCTGTACACCCTCAACAAGTCCGAGGCCTGCCTCGCCATTCTCGACAACATCAACCTTCGATAGGCGGAAATTGAGCATGAGCGCGAAGAATCCCAGAGTCGCAGTTGTGGGTGCAACGGGCGCCGTTGGCCGTGAGATGCTTGAGGTGCTGGCCCAGCGCGAATTTCCCGCGTCCGAGGTCGTCCCGTTCGCCTCGTCCCGTTCGGCCGGCACAAAGGTGGAGTTCAAGGGCGTCGAGCTCACTGTGCGCGAGCTTAAAGAGGACTCCCTCGCCGGGTTCGACCTGGCGCTATTCTCCGCCGGCGGCTCCACCTCGGAGAAGTTCGCCCCGCTCGCGGCCCAGGCCGGCTGCGTGGTGGTGGACAACTCCAGCGCCTGGCGCATGGATCCCAACTGCCCCCTCGTGGTGCCGGAGGTGAATCCCCAGGACCTGGAGTGGCACAAGGGCATCATCGCCAATCCCAACTGCTCCACCATTCAGATGGTGGTGGCCCTCAAGCCTCTGCACGACGAGGCGCGCATCAAGCGCATCGTGGTCTCCACCTATCAGGCCGTTTCCGGCACGGGGCAGAAGGCCATCAACGAGCTGGAGCACCAGGTCTCCCGGCTGATGAATTGTCAGGAAGTTGAGCCCAAGGTCTATCCCTATCAGATCGCCTTCAATTGCCTGCCGCAGATCGACGTGTTCCTGGACAACGGGTACACCAAGGAAGAGATGAAAATGGTCAACGAGACCCGCAAGATCCTGGGCGACAGCACCATCCGCGTCACCGCCACGGCCGTGCGCGTGCCCGTGTTCTACGGCCACTCGGAGTGCGTCAACATCGAGACCGAGAAGAAGCTCACCGTGCAGCAGACCCGCCAGCTGCTGGCCGCCGCGCCCGGCGTGGTGGTGGAGGACTTCCCCGAGAAGCAGATCTACCCGCTGGCCGTGGCCGCCGCCGGGCAGGACGACGTGTTCGTGGGCCGCATCCGCGAGGACGAGTCCATCGACAACGGCCTGAATCTATGGATCGTGGCGGACAACATCCGCAAGGGAGCGGCTCTCAACGCCGTGCAGATCGGCGAGGAGCTCCTGCGCCGCAATCTGCTGCGCGTGCCCAAGTAACAATCGCGAGGAGGCAGTCATGCGCGTCGTCGGTTCGCAGGATTACTTGCAGGCCCTGCTGGAGGCCATTCGACCCGGGACCAGGGAGGTGCTCGCCTTCCACGATCACCGGGTCGGGGTCATCGGCACGGACCCGAAACTCATGCTCATGCCCTGGGATGACCATTTGGTGCACCGTGGCGACGGCGTGTTCGAGTCCCTCAAGTACGTGGGCCGCAAGCTCTACCAGATCGACGCGCACCTGCGCCGCATGAGCACCTCCTGTCAGGCCATCCACCTGGAGCCTCCGTGCCCCTGGGAGGAGGTCCGAGAGGCCGTGATCGAGGTTGCGCGCGCCGGCAACGAGCCGAACGGCTGCATCCGCATACTGCTGGGGCGCGGACCCGGCGGTTTCGGCATCGATCCCTACGAGAGCCCGGTGCCCAGCCTGTACATCGTGGCCTACCGGCTGCACATGCGGCCGGAGAGCGCCTACGAGAAGGGCGTGACCGCCATCCGCACCACCGTGCCGGCCAAGCAGTCCTGGATGGCCACGGTCAAGACCACCAACTACCTGCCCAACGTGATGATGAAGCGCGAGGCCGTGAACCGTCACGCCGATTTCCCGTTCTGCTTCGACGCCAACGGTTTTCTGGCCGAGAGCGCCACGGAGAACGTGGCCCTGGTGGACGGGGAAGGCCGGCTTGTCATTCCCGAGTTCACCAACGCGCTGGCCGGCACCACGCTCATGCGCGCGGTGGACCTGATCAAAAATGACATGCCGGTCACGTTCAAGGGTGTCACCGAGGACGAGATTCTGAACGCCCGCGAGGTGATGATGCTCGGCACCAGTTTCGACGCCATCGGCGTGGTGCGTTACGAGGACCGGCCCATCCACGACGCCCGGCCCGGCCCGGTGACCCGGCGGCTGCGCGAGCTGCTCACGGCCGACTTGCAGCGGACCGGCCTCGTGTTTTAGCCCCGCTCCAGTGGGCGCGACGAGCGATTCCAGACGTCCGGCTCCAGCGATGGGGCCGGGCGTTTTCGCTTCAAACGACCGTGACTCTTGACGCCCCGGGCGGGGGGCCCCTAGTGTCGTTCATTCATCATCGGAGCCCCCCATGCGATTCTATGTCATCTTCACCGTCGTGTTCATGCTCATGCTGCTGCTGGTGCTGGTGCAACTGCGCAGGCAGGCCGGACTTTCGCGGCGGCGCTTCTGGGGCGTGCTGGCCGGCGGGCTGCTGCTCAGCTTGCTTCTTGCCTCCACGCGCCTCATGCCGGAGTCCTGGCCCATGGCCGTGGCCCGGCCGGCGTGGTGGCTGGGCTACGCGGTCTTCGGCCTGGTGGCCTATCTCTTCCTGTTTCAGCTCGTGTTGCTCATCGCCGAGGGCGCGACCGACATCGCCCAGCCGGACAAGGCCCCGGCCCTGCGCTCGCGCCGGGCCATGTTCTCCATCACGGCCATGGCGCTGGGCACGGTGATTTACGGCATGTGGGAGGCCGGGAATTTGCGCGTGCTCTCGCGTCGCATGACCTCGCCCAAACTGAAGCGGCCGGTGCGGCTGGTCCTCGTGTCCGACCTGCACCTGGGCGCGTTGACCCTGACCTCGCGCGTGCGCGATTTGTCACGGCTGGTGCGGGCCCAGCGTCCCGACGTGGTGGTCCTGGTGGGCGACATGGTCAACGACCATCCCGAGGCCCTGCGCCCTTATGCGGAGATCCTTCGGGAGATGCGGCCGCCGCTGGGCATGTTCGGCGTGTTCGGCAACCACGAGCGCTACGAGGGCGACGCGAGAAGCGCCCGCGTATTCCAATGGATGGGCGCGGAGCTGTTGCGCGACCGCGTGGCCGAGATTCCCGGCACGGGCGTGCAGCTGCTCGGGGTGGATGATCCCGGCCACGCGGTGGGCGCGCGCGAGGACATCGTGCGCGCGATCCACGCCGTGGCGGCGCACAGCGATCCGTCCGCCTTCCGCGTGCTGCTGAACCACCGGCCGCAGGGCTGGCGCGAGGCCGCCCAGCCGCGGGGCATCGAACTGATGCTCTCCGGCCACATGCACCGGGGACAAATATTCCCCTTCTACCTTGTCGTGCGCATGAGCTACGAGTTCATGGGGGGATTCTACGAGGAAAACGGCAAGGTGCTGGCCGTGAGCGCCGGCGCGGGCTTCTGGGGGCCGCCCATGCGCGTGCTGGCCCCGCCGGACATCATGGTCCTGGACCTTGTGCCGGAGGCCCGGCAGGCGTAAGGTCGCGCCTCTGGCCGACCCCGCGCGACGCGGACATGGCCGAATCGAGCTTTGTAGGAACGCGCGTGGAGAGACATACCCAAAGGCGGCTGGGAATCACCGCCAAACTGCTCATCTGGTGCTTGGCGCTGGTGGGCATTTTTTACGCCACCACCAGTGCGCTTGTCTTGCGCATTCAGAACCTCGTCGAGGTTTCCAGCGCCATCGTCAACGTCAACTACGACGTGGATCTCTCGGCCCAGCGCATGATTCAGCAGCTGCTCTCCGTCGAGGACAACCGCAAGCGTTATGAGATCCTGCAGAAACAGGCCTACATGGACGCCTTCGTCTCCGACCTGGAGGATTTCGGCAAGACGCTGACCTCGGTGTTGGCCCGCCACCCCGAGTACCGCGAGCAGTGGGCCGGCCTCACTCACGAGTACGAGGAGCTGCTGGCCCGCAGCCATGATACCGGCAACAGGGTGCTGCCGGACAAGACCGTCTCCCGTTGGTTGGACATCCTTTCCGATGCGCGCCAGAACAACCAGCAGGAGATGGAGGCCCGCCTCAACGACCTGGCCGACAAAAGCCGCGCGGCGGAGCGCATGGGCTTCTATGGACTGGTGGCGAGTATCGCCTTCGGCGTGCTGGGCAGCGTGTTTATCGCCTACCGTCTGAACCTTTCGCTTTCGGAGATCCGCCGCGGC
Organism: Desulfocurvus sp.; assembly: GCA_020692325.1. GTDB lineage: Bacteria > Desulfobacterota > Desulfovibrionia > Desulfovibrionales > Desulfovibrionaceae > Humidesulfovibrio. The sequence goes on along the minus strand of JAIMKR010000001.1, from coordinate 147,761 downwards.
CTGCGCGAACTGGGCACCGGGGAGCCGACGCGGCCCGTGCGCGTCAGCAGCCGCGACGAGCTGGGTGACCTGGCCCAGGCCTTCAACAGCATGACCGCGCGCCTGGCCGAGGAGGAACGCATGCGTCAGGACTTCATCGCCATGCTCTCCCACGAGATACGCACGCCGCTCACCAGCATCCGCGAGTCCGTGGACATGGTGGCCGATGGGGTCTTCGGCGAGGTGAACGAGAAGCAACGCCACTTTCTGGACATCACCCGGCAGGAGGCGCTGAGGCTCACGCATTTGCTGGAGCGGTTGATGAAGGTCTCCAGTCTGGAGGCGCAGCGCCTGAAGCTGAACACCGAGCCGCTCGACGCCTCGACCCTGGCCCGGCAGGCCTTGGAGCGCATGCAGTCCATGGCGCTGGCCAAAAACATCAGCCTCAAGGCCGAGCTGCCGGAGGACTTCGTCTTCGTGGAGGCCGACCAGGAGCACATCACGCAGGTGCTGGTGAATCTGCTCGGCAACGCCATCAAGTTCTCCCCGCCGGACAGCGTGGTGCGCATCAGCGTCACGCCGGAGCCCACCGGCAAGGACGTCATCTTCTGCGTGGCGGACCAGGGCCCGGGCATCGCCCCGGAGGAGCAGGAGCGCATCTTCCTCAAGTACTACCGCGAGCCCTCCGTGCGCGGCAGCGTTGACGGCCTGGGCCTGGGGCTCTCCATCGCCAGGGGCATAGTGGAGGCCCACGGCGGAACCTTGTGGATCAACAGCGCCCCCGGCAGCGGATCGAGTTTTTGCTTTTCCCTTTCCAAGCCCAAAGCGATGGTATAGAAACCGCCCATGAAACAACACGCCCCCCGACGTTTCAGCGCGTTCGCTGCAACGCGCGTTCAGGCCTTGGCCTCCGCTCTGGCTGCCGGGCTCGTGCTTGTTCTCGCGCTTTCGGGCTGCGCGGTCTTTCAGCCGGAGACCCCGCCGCCAGGCGAGGACCCGCACGCGGCCTACGTGCTCGCCGTGGATTCCTACCTGGCCGGCCAGTACGAGAAGGCCTCCAGCATCTTTCAGCGTCTTTCCGGCAACAACACCGACCCCGTGCTGGCCCGCAAGGCCTACTACGGCTTGGCCTGCGCGTACCTCGCCACGGCCAGGACCCCGGTCGAGCTGCATGAGGCCCTGAATCTGTGGAACACCTGGGTGCAGATGACCCCCGAGGGATTGCCCGGCGAGGATCCACGCCTCATGACTCCGCTTCTGCCCCGGCTGGCCTCGCCCAGCAGCCCAGCCAAGGTTGAACCTCCGGCCCCCATGCTCAGCGACGAGGAGATCGAACGCGAGCTGGCGCGCACCAAGCGGCTGGCCGGCTGCCATGAGGAGACGAACAGGGTCAAGGAGGCCTTGCGCCGCAAAACCGCCGAGACCGAGGCCCTGCGCAGTCAGCTCAACGCCCTTGAGCGTTTGCACCAGGAGCTGAGCATCAAGAAGAAGGGCCTGGAATAGCCGGGCTCCCATCGAGCATCGCCATGGATACCCCCCCGAGCGCGAAACGCGTCGCCACCATTCTCGTGGTGGACGACGACAAGAACATTCTGCAGGTGTTGGAGGCGCGGCTCTCCTTCGCCCATTACAAGACCCTCACCGCCAGGAGCGCGGAGGAGGCCGTGGAGCTGCTGGCCAAGCACCCCGTGGACCTCGTCGTCTCCGACGTGAAGATGCCCGGCATGGGTGGCGTGGGGCTGCTGCACGAAATCCTGGTGCAATGGCCGCACATCCCCGTCATTCTGCTCACGGCCTATGGTTCCATCCCCGACGCCGTCTCCACCATCCGCTCCGGCGCGGCGGACTACCTGACCAAACCCTTCGACGGTCACCAGCTGCTGCAGAAAATCGCCACGCTGCTGGGCCGCGTGGAGGAGCAGACGCCCAAGCGCGCGCCAAATGGCAAGGCCGGCGGCAAAAGCGTCGCCGATGTCATTTGGGGCGGCAAAAGCCAGAACATGCGAGGTTTCTACGGCATTCTGGAGCGCGTGGCCCCCACGGACGTGAACGTGCTCATCCTTGGCGAATCCGGCACCGGCAAGGAAATGGTCGCCCGCGCGCTGCACGATTTTTCTCCGCGCGCCAAGGGGCCCTTCGTCATCGTGGACTGTGGCTCCACCCAGCCCACGCTGCTGGAAAGCGAACTTTTCGGCCACGTCAAGGGGGCCTTCACCCATGCCGTGCGCGACAAGAAGGGACTCATGGAGGAGGCCGATGGAGGAACCCTGTTCCTCGACGAGATCGGCAACATCAGCCCGGAAATGCAGACGCGCCTGTTGCGCTTTCTGCAGGAGCGCACCCTGCGCCGCGTGGGCGACACCCGCGCCATCCCCGTCAATTGCCGCGTCATCGCCGCCACCAACGCCGATCTGTCCGCGCTGGTCAAAAAAGGCGAGTTTCGTGAGGATCTCTATTTCCGTCTCAAAGTCGTGACCCTGCACGTGCCCCCCCTGCGCGAGCGCAAGGAGGACATTCCGCTTTTGACCGAGCGCTTCCTCGAAACCATCTGCGTCGAACAACATCGGTCCAAGGTTTCCGTCGCGCCCGAAACGCTCAAGATGCTCATGGCCCATAGCTGGCCGGGCAACGTGCGCGAACTCAAGCACGCGCTCGAGGGCGGCGTGGTGTTCTGCAGCGGTTCCGTGCTCGAGCCCCACAACATTCAGCTGGAGTGCCCCCAGGACATTATGCCGGAACCGGCCGTTCCCGCCCCGGCCCCCGTCGCCCCGGCCCCACTCGCCGGCGCCGATCCGCTCTCGTTGGAGGAAAACGAGCATCAGACCATCATCCGCGCGCTGGAGCGCTCGGCCTGGGTCAAGAAGAACGCCGCGGACCTGCTCGGCATCAGCCGCCGGGCCATTCATTACAAAATCAAAAAATATAATATCCAGATTCCCGGTAAAGACCAGGATGAGTAAGTACCGGGCGGATTCCGTCCTCCCTCGTGTCGGGCCTTCGGCGGCACGTTCTTGCTGTTCCCACTTGCTGCGTGTGAAAAAAATCACTACTTAATTTGGAGCAGTCCCGCATCGGCGTGTTTCCTTTCCTATTGTTTTGGGATAGTTGTACCGATAAGGACATAAACCGTCATTGGCGCGGTGCTCATGCTGTGTAGGCGTTACACTCAATGGCTCGCGTTTCCGCCGGCGGCGGACGGGACTTAGGCGGCGGCTTACGGCGGACGTCGTGTCCGTCCCTTCAGGTGGGGAGGATTCATGCGCGCAAATTTGTTGACCAAAATCACCGGCCTTGTCTTCATCTCCGTGCTCCTCGTGGGCGGCGGAAACTTCATCGCCAATCGCCATTTCCTTTCCAAGTCGCTCGACGAGCAGAACATCAAGGAGGTCGGCACCAGTGCCGATCTGGTGGCCAGCCAGTTCGAGGCGCAGAAGAAAAACCTCATCGCCACCGCGTATTTCATGGCCACCAACCCGGATGTCATCAGTCACGTGGCTGCGGGTGACACTCCCTGGCTGCAGAATTACTCCAGGCAGGTCATGCAGCAAACGGGACTGGAGTCCATCACCATCTCCGACAAGCAGGGAACGGCCATCGCCCGCGGGCACTCGTCCAAGGTCGGCGACAGCGTGCTCAAGCAGATCAACGTCCAAAAGGCCCTCAAGGGAGAAATCACCGTCGGCGTCGAGTCCGGCACCGTGGTGAAGTTCTCCCTGCGCTCCGGCTATCCGGTCAAGAAGGGCGACGAGATCGTCGGCGTCATCACCCCCGGCTTCACCCTTTCCAGTGATCGCTTCGTCGATCAGGTCAAGAAGAATCTTGCTCTGGAATGCACGATCTTTCAGGGTGATACGCGTATCTCCACCACCCTCCTCAAGGAGGGCAAGCGTGCCGTCGGCACCAAGATGGACAACCCGGCGGTCATTGAGACCGTGCTGCAGAAAGGCCAGCGCTTTCTCGGCCACAACGTCATCCTCGGCAAGGACTACAACACCGCCTACTGGCCCATCGTGGACGTGAACGGCAAGAACGCCGGCATGTTCTTCATCGGGCAGCCCCGAGAGTTCATCGAGCATGTGCTTAGCGAAACCCATTTTTCGAGCTTCATCGCCACCATGGTCGTCGGTCTCGCCATGATCATCTTCGGCTACTTCTTCTCCAAGGCCCTCGTGCGGCCCATCCTGCTCACCATCGGCTTCGCCAACCGGGTGGCCAATGGCGACCTCGACGGCGAACTGCGCGTGCATACGACCGATGAGACCCACACCCTCGCTGAGAGCCTGCGCACCATGAGCGCCAACCTCAAGGTCAAGATCGCCGAGGCCGAGGCCAGCACCCAGGCGGCGGACGCCAAGGCCCGGGAGGCCGAGGCCGCCACACGGGAGGCTCTGGAGGCAAAGCAGCAGGCCGAGCATGCCAAGCGCCAGGGAATGCTCGACGCAGCCACCAAGCTTGAGGAAATCGTCGAGCGCATCACCTCCAGCTCCGAGGAGCTCTCAGCCCAGGTCGAAGTGATGAGCAAGGGCATGGACCTGCAACGCGATCGCGTGGCCGAGACCGCCAGCGCCATGGAGCAGATGAACTCCTCCGTGCTCTCCGTGGCCCACAAGGCGGGAGACGTCGCCTCCGCCGCCGATGCGGCCAAGACGCAGGCCACCAGCGGCTCCGAGGTCGTCGGCCGCGCCCAGCAGGCCATTCAGCACGTCAACGACATCTCCGGCCAGCTCACCAGCAACATGGAACAGCTGGCCAAGCAGGCCGAGGCCATCGGTCAGGTCATGAACGTCATCAACGACATAGCCGACCAGACGAACCTGCTGGCCCTCAACGCCGCCATCGAGGCGGCCCGCGCCGGCGAGGCCGGTCGGGGCTTCGCCGTCGTGGCCGACGAGGTGCGAAAGCTCGCCGAAAAGACCATGGGCGCCACCAAGGAAGTCGGCGCGAACATCAGCGCCATCCAGGAAACCAGCCGGAAGAACATCGAGAGCATGAACCTCGCCGTTCAGGCCATCGGCGACGCCACCACGCACGCCACCGCGTCCGCCCAGGCCCTCGGCGAAATCGTCGGCATCTCCAAGACCAACGCCGAACAGGTGCAGGGCATCGCCGCCGCCGCCGAGGAGCAGTCCGGCGTGTCCGAGAAGATCAGCGCCGCCATCGAGGAGGTCAACCGCGTCGCCTCCGAGACTGCCGAGGGCATGAGCCAGTCAGTCGCCGCCATCGGCGAACTCGCCCACATGGCCGCCAACCTGCGGCAGCTCATCGTCGATCTCAAGGCTTAGCCGTCCTCGCGTACGGCATCGGTAAATCATAGGGGGGGAGCGATCCCCCCCTTTTTTTTGTCGGTGTGGCGAAGGCCCGCGTGACGAAGTGAAGCGAATCGGGGGGAAAACTTTCCGCTGGAACGGTTCTCCCCCCGTTCCCCCCTTCCAAAGGCTTTTATCGGTGACACGGACGGGCCAGGGCTCCGAGGTTGTACGTCGGGTGTGTCGTCAGGTTTGGTCTTGTCCCTTTCCCCTTTGAGTCATTGTGCCCCCAGAACAACCCGAACGGTGTTTGCCGTCTGGACTGTTCCGCCGACACAAGAATTTTCAAAAACTTCCGCCGCCATCGACGCAGGATGAGTCCGCATCGGTTGCGGATGTTTCCCGCCGGCTTCGCGGGGGAGAACATCCGCGAATGAGGGATTCCAAAGGGCGAATGCCCGTTGGCGGGGTTCTCAGGGGCAGCGCCCCTGATATGTCTCTCCCCCCTCGTCCGAAGTTCACGCGGCGCAGGCCCCCCCCTGTGCATAAAAAAAGGCCCCGGATTGCTCCGGGGCCTTGGATTGACAATGGCCTGCGGGCTACTTGCCGCCGCGGCCGTCATCACAGGGGGTGGAGGACTGTCCGCTGTCGGACATGGTGCAGGGATTGGCCCCGCCGGTCTGACCGGCCGGGGCTGCAGCCGCAGCCGGGATCAGGGTGTCGAGGGCTCCCTCGGTGCAGACGAGCTTGGGGTCGTCCATGAGCTTCATCTGCTTGTAGCGCTCGTAGTAGGCATGTTCGATGCCGGAGCGCAGGCGCTTGGACTCCGCGGGCATGGACTTCTCCAGGGAGGCGTAGCGGTTTTCACCGGAGAGGAAGGCCTGCAGGGTTCCGTCGGGGACCTTAGACTCCAGCTTGAACGGGTTCTTGCCCTGGGCGACCAGCTCGGGGTTGAAGCGGTACAGCGGCCAGTAGCCGGAGGCGACAGCGAGGCGTCCCTCTTCCTGGCTCTTGCCCATGCCCTTGCGGATACCCTGGTTGATGCAGGGGGCGTAGGCGATGATGAGGGAGGGACCGTGGTAGGCCTCGGCCTCCTGGATGGCCTTGAGGGTCTGTGTCTTGTCCGCGCCCATGCTGACGCTGGCGACATAGACATAACCGTAGCTCATGGCCATGCGGCCCAGATCCTTCTTGCCGGTCTTTTTGCCGCTGGCGGCGAACTTGGCCACGGAGCCGAGCGGGGTGGCCTTGGAGGACTGGCCGCCGGTGTTGGAGTAAACCTCGGTGTCCATGACGAGGATGTTGATGTCCTCACCGCTGGCCAGCACGTGGTCCACGCCGCCGTAGCCGATGTCGTAAGCCCAACCGTCACCGCCGAAGATCCAGATGGACTTCTTGGTGAACAGATCCTCCATGGTGGCGATTTCCTTGAGCAGGGGATCGTTCGCGCCCTTGAGGAGCTTTTTGAGGCTGTCGCCCGCGGCCTTGGAGATCGCGGGGTCATCCTTTCCGGCCAGCCAGTCGGCGGCGGCCTGCTTGAGGTCCGCGCCGGCGGAGTTTTCGGCCACCTTGCCGAGCAGGTCGGTCAGCTTGTCGCGGCGCTGCTTGAGGGCGATGGTGTAGCCGAAGCCGAACTCGGCGGCGTCCTCGAAGAGGGAGTTGTTCCACGCCGGGCCGAATCCGTCCTTGTTCACGCAGTAAGGCGAGGTGGGAGCGGACGCGCCCCAGATGGAGGAGCAGCCTGTGGCGTTGGCGACCATCATGCGCTCACCGAAGAGCTGGGTGATGAGCTTGACGTACGGGGTCTCGCCGCAGCCGGCGCAGGCTCCGGAGAACTCGAGCAGGGGCTGCTGGAACTGGCTGCCCTTGACGCTGTCGCGCTTGACGAGGCTGTCCTTGACATCGACGCTCAGACTGAAGGTGTGGTTGGGCACCTGCGCGTCCATCTGGGACTCGAGGGGCTTCATGACCAGCGCCTTGGTCTTGGCGGGGCAGATGTCGGCGCAGTTGCCGCAGCCCATGCAGTCCATGGTGTCGACCTGCATGCGGAAGTGCAGGCCCTTGAGCTCCTTGCCCATGGCGGGCAGGGTGTCGAAGCCCTTGGGGGCTTTCTTGAGTTCGGCGTCGGTGACGAGCACCGGACGGATGGCGGCGTGGGGGCAGACGAAGGAGCACTGGTTGCACTGGATGCAGTTCTCCTTGATCCACTCGGGCACGTTGATGGCCACGCCACGCTTCTCATACTGGCTGGTGGAGACGGGGAACGCGCCGTCGGCGGAGAAGGCGGAGACGGGCAGCTCGTCGCCCTTCTGGGCCAGGATGGGCCGCATGACGTTGGCGACGAAGTCGGGCACGGTGTCGGTCTGGACGGGCTTGTCCACGGCCTTGGTCCAGCTGGCGGGAACCTCGATCTCCTTGAGGTTGGCGAGCGTCTGGTCCACGCCGGCGATGTTCATGTTGACGATCTTGTCGCCCTTCTTGCCGTAGGTCTTCTTGATGGAGTCCTTGAGCAGGGAGATGGCCTTGTCGATGGGCAGAACCTTGGCCAGCTTGAAGAAGGCCGTCTGCATGATCATGTTGATGCGGTTGCCCAAACCCACCTCGCCGGCGATCTTGACGGCGTCGATGGTGTAGAGCTTGATCTTCTTCTCGGCGATGGTGCGCAGCATCGCGGCGGGCAGGTTGGCCTCCATGTCGGCGGCGCTGTTCCAGGTGGAGTTCAGCAGGAACGTTCCGCCGGGCTTGATGCCTTCGAGCACGTCGTAGATATGCACGTAGCCGGACTTGTGGCAGGCGATGAAGTCGGCCGTGTCGACAAGGTAGGTGGACTGAATGGGCTTTTGGCCGAAGCGCAGGTGCGACACGGTGATGCCGCCGCTCTTCTTGGAGTCGTAGGCGAAGTAGCCCTGGGCGTACAGGGGCGTGTTGTCGCCAATGATTTTGATGGCGCTCTTGTTCGCGCCCACTGTGCCGTCGGAGCCGAGACCCCAGAACTTGCACTGCACGGTGCCCTCGGGCGTGGTGGCGAGCGCGGGGCCCACGGGCAGGCTGCTCTTGGTCACGTCGTCCTCGATGCCGACGACGAAGTGGTTCTGCGGCCGGGCCTTCTCCATGTTCTGGTACACGGCCGCGGCGTGGTTGGGGCGGAATTCCTTGCTGCCCAGGCCATAGCGGCCGCCGATCACCTGCGGCATTTCGCCGCCGCGCTCCATGAGGGCCGCGCACACGTCCTGGTACAGCGGATCGCCAAGGGCGCCGGGTTCCTTGGTGCGGTCGAGCACGGTGATCTTCCTCACGCTCTTGGGAAGGGCGGCGAAGAAGGCGGCGGAGTTGAAGGGCCGGTACAGGCGGACCTTGACCAGGCCGACCTTCTTGCCCTTCTGGGCCATCATGGCGATGACCTCCTCGATGGTCTCGCAGCCGGAGCCCATGGCCACGATGACTTCCTCGGCGTCGGGCGCTCCGGTGTAGTCGAAGAGCTGGTACTTGCGGCCGGTGATCTTGGCCACCTTCCTCATGTTCTCGAGGACGATGCCGGGCACGGCCGCATAGTAGGGGTTGGCGCGCTCGCGGCCCTGGAAGTAGATGTCCGGGTTCTGGGCGGTGCCGCGCAGGACCGGATGCTCGGGGTTCATGGCCCGTTTGCGGAACTCGGCGACCTTGTCGTAGTTCACCAGGCTGGCCATGTCCTCGTAGTCGATGACCTCGATCTTCTGGATTTCGTGGCTGGTGCGGAATCCGTCGAAAAAGTGGACGAAAGGCACGCTGGAATCGATGGCGGAAAGGTGGGCGACCAGCGCCATGTCCATGCACTCCTGCACGCTGGAGGAGGCCAGGAAGGCGAAGCCGGTCTGCCTGCACGCCATGACGTCGGCATGGTCCCCGAAAATGGACAGCGCGTGGGAGGCGATGGCGCGCGCCGAGACGTGGAACACGCCTGGCAGTAGCTCGCCGGAAATTTTGTACATGTTGGGGATCATGAGCAAAAGGCCCTGGGAGGCGGTGAAGGTGGTGGTGAGGGCTCCTGCCGCCAGGGACCCATGCACTGCGCCGGCCGCGCCGGCCTCGGACTGCATCTGACGGATGTTGAGCGTCTGTCCGTAGATGTTTTTGAGGCCCTTGCTCGCCCACTCGTCCGCGATCTCGCCCATGGTGGACGAGGGCGTGATGGGGTAAATGGCCGCGGCTTCGCTCATGGCGTAGGCCACATGCGTTGTCGCGGTGTTGCCGTCCATCGTCTTCATTTTTTTCGCCATGTTCTTATCCCTCTTTCTCATATGGAAGGTTTGGACATGTTGGTAGCGTGACTGTCGGCCTAGTTCAAAACGGAAGACTTCGCAACTTGTGTGCCAAACGAAACACGAAAAAAATGCCGAAAAATTCCGCTGTGCTGTGCATCGCTTCTGGTGATAGTACCAGAACTGGCCGAAGATTGTCCGAAAAATCGGCCGGCAGGGCGGATTTTTTCGACTGTCACATGCGATGGCTAGGATAGTTTGTCCGAATTTGCGGACAACCGCAAGATGGAGATCGTGTCAGGCGTATTTACACTGGTGGGGAACGCCGTTTCGCGTTACAGAATGAACCATGATGGGAAAAGGAACCATTTCCGGAAATATGCCATGACGCCATCGTCCCAATGTGAACAGCCGCGGTCGGAGACGGCCTGGGGGAGGGCCCGCCGCCTCGCGCCGCGTCTTTTGCCCATGCTGTCCTGGCTGCCGCTGGTGAATCGCCGTAGCCTCAAATCCGATCTCTGGGCCGGGATAACCGGCGCGGTCATCGTTCTGCCGCAGGGCGTGGCCTTCGCAGCCATCGCCGGCTTGCCACCGGAGTACGGCCTTTACGCCGCCATGGCCCCCGTCGTCGTCGCGGCGCTGTTCGGCTCCTCGCACCACCTCGTCTCCGGGCCGACCACGACGGTTTCGCTGCTGCTTTTCGCCACGCTGGCCAATTTCGCCGCGCCATACTCGCCGGAGTACATCCGGCTATCGCTCACGCTGGCGTTGCTGGCTGGGTGCATCAAGTTCGGGCTGGGAATGCTGCGCTTCGGCGCTGTGGTGAACTTCGTGTCCTACTCCGTGCTCACCGGCTACATGGCCGGCGCGGCCGTGCTCATCATAACGAGCCAGCTCGGCGCGTTCTTCGGCCTGCACCTCACGCACGGCGCGGTTTTCCTGGACACCTGGAGCGAGCTTTTGCGCGCATTGCCCCAGGCGCATCCGCACACGCTGGCCACCGCGCTGGTCACCATGCTCTTCGCCATCGCCGTCAAGCGCTTCTGGCCCAAGGCCCCCTCGCAGCTGATCGCCATGGTGGCGGGCGGGCTGTTCTGCCTGGCCATCGGCGGGCAGGCGCGTGGCGTGGCCATGGTGGGCGCGTTGCCGGCAGCGCTGCCGCCGCTGTCGTTGCCGTCTTTTTCGTTGGAGGACATCCGCCGGCTGTTCCCCGGCGCGGTGGCCGTGGCCATGCTCGGTCTGGCCGAGGCGGTGTCCATCGCCCGGGCCGTGGCCGTGCGCTCGCAGCAGCTCATCGACAACTCGCAGGAGTTCGTCGGCCAGGGCCTTTCGAACATTCTGGGCAGCTTCTTCTCGGCCTATCCCACCTCGGGGTCGTTCACGCGCACGGGGCTGAATTACGAGTCCGGCGCGAAGACGCCGCTGGCGGCGGTGTCCTCGGCCGTGGCGCTGGCGGTCATCGTGCTGTTGGTCGCGCCGCTCTCGGCCTACCTTCCCGTGGCGGCCATGGCCGGGGTCATCCTCATCGTGGCGGCGAATCTCGTGGACGTGCGTGGCATCGCTGGCGTCATCCGCACGGATAGGAACGAGGCGGGCATCCTGCTGGCGACTTTTCTGGCCACGCTGTTTCTGCAGATGGAGTTCGCCATCTTCAGCGGGGTCATCCTCTCGCTGCTGGCCTACCTGCGGCGCACTTCGCATCCGCGTTTCCAGGTGCTCGCGCCCGATCCCGACAACCTGCGCCGACCGTTGGTGAACCTGCGCCGCAAGAGTCTGCCCGAGTGCCCGCAGCTCAAGATCCTGCGCCTGGACGGCAGCATCTTCTTCGGCGCGGTGACGCACATTTCCGAGGATCTGCACCGCATCATGGACGTCTCGCCCGAACAGTGCCACCTCCTCATCGTGGGCGGCGGCATCAACTTCGTGGACGCCAGCGGCTGCCACATGCTCGCCAGCGAGGCGCAGAACCTCAAGTTGTCCGGCCGCGATCTCTGTCTGTGCGCGCTCAAAACCGAGGTGCGGGAGGTGTTGGAGCGTGGCATGTGCCTGCACCGGCTCGGCGTGGAGCATATTTTCGAATCGGAGTCCCAGGCCATCGCGCGCATGGTGCCCCGGCTCGATCCCGAACGCTGCGCCTGTTGCCACACGCGCGTGTTCCGCGAGTGCGAGCGCATGCCCGGCGGCGAGCATTACGCGGGGAATCCGCAAGTCTAGTCCGTCTTGCCCACGGCGATGAGGAGCCAGCCCTCCCATGCGAACCAGCCGGCGTAGGCGACGAGCCCCACGCCCAGCAGCCGCATGACGACCCGGTACGCCGGGCCGCCCACCACCGGTCCCACGCGGCCGGAAATCCAGGCCACCAACACCTTCGCGCCCACGAGGCAGGCGTAGAACCCGGCCAGGAACGCCGGAGCCGCGCCGCCGCCGGCTGTCCAATAGCGGGTGAGCAGCGGCGCGCCCACGCCGCCCCAGAACAGGTACGGGCTGGGATTGAGAAAGTTGGCCAGCACGCCCTTGCGCACGGAGCGCGGTCGCGTGGTCTGTTCGCCCCCGTCCGCGCCGGGGCGGAAGCGCAGGCTCTCCAGCCCGCACCAGCCGAGGTACGCCGCGCCGCACAGGGTCAGCAGCCCCAGCGGCAGGGGATGCCCGGCGAGCAGTCCCGTGAGGGCCAGGGCGGCCAGCACGATGGGCGCGTCGGACATGAGCGGCGCGGCGGCGATTTTGACGCCCTCGCGTACGGAATAGGCCAGGGTCTGAGCGATGACGAGCGCCAGCAGGGGGCCGGGCGAGAGTCCGGCCGAGAGACCGAGGGCCGCGCCGTTGGCGGCCGCGCCGAGGGCGGTCATGCTCACGCCGGATTCCCGGGGAGGCTGGAGAACCAGGGGGCGCGGCTCACGCTTCGGGACGGGCGGGGGAGCGGGGAGAAGTGGCCGAAGCCTCCGGTCCGCGCTGTCCGAACGTCGGTGCGGCGGAGGCGCTGGCGTGGCATTGCGCCGGGGTCGCTGTGAAAACGCATGGGCCCCCCTGGGGAGTTGACGATTCGCCGCGACATGTAGCATGTCCAAGGATGAACGCAACTCCGCAGCGAGGAGCGGAATAAGGAGGACTTATGTTTAATGATTTCAAAGAATTCATTATGCGCGGCAACGTGGTGGACATGGCCGTCGGCATCGTGGTCGGCGCGTCCTTCGGCGGCATCGTCAAATCGTTGGTGGACGACGTGCTCATGCCGCCCCTTGGCCTGCTGCTCGGCCGCGTGGACTTCTCCAACCTCTACGTCACCTTGCGCGACGGCGCGACGCCCGGTCCCTACGTGGCTCTGGCCGAGGCCAAGAAGGCCGGCGCGGTGACGCTGAACCTGGGGCTTTTCGCCAACACGATCATCAATTTCCTCATTGTGTCCCTGGCGATATTTCTCGTGGTGCGCACGGTGAACCGCGTGCGGGACATGCAGAGGAAGGAGACGCCGGCCCCGACCACGCGGGATTGTCCGTTCTGCGCCAGCGCCATCAGCGTCAAGGCCGTGCGTTGCCCGCACTGCACCTCGCAACTGGACGCGTGACCGGAGGAGGGCCTAGCTGAATCGGAAATTCGGCCCCTTGTACTCGCAGTAGAGGCAGCGCTCCGGCCGCATGAACAGGCGCACGAGGATCATGCCGGCCAGGAATCCGCCCACGTGCGCCCACCAGGCGATGCCCGCCGTGTGGCCGCCCAGGCTGTACAGGCCTGAGAGCACCTGCGTGGCGAACCAGAAGCCCAGAAAGAGCCAGGCCGGCAGCCGCACGAACCACGGAAAGATGAGGATGGGGATGAGCGTGAGCACACGACCGTGCGGGTAGAGGGTGACGTAGGCGCCGAGCACGCCGGCGATGGCCCCGCTGGCCCCGATGATGGGCTGGCTCTCCGTGAGGTTGAAGAACATGTGCAGGGCCAGCGCGGCCAGTCCGCACAGCACGTAGAAGGCCAGGAAGCGCCAGGGCCCCATCACGTCCTCGATGTTGTCGCCGAAGATCCAGAGCATCCACATGTTCATGATGAGATGCCACCAGCCCGCGTGCAGGAACATGTACGAGAAGAACGGCAACGCGCCCATGGGGGGAAAACCGGACACCTCCGCCCAGCCTGGGAGGAAATAGCGGGCGGGCACCACGCCCAGCAGGCGCAGCACCGCCTCGTGCGCGTAGGACGGCAGCGAGCCGGTTGCGTATTGCAGGACCACGTTGGCCAGGATGATCAGCGTGACGGCCACGGGCTTGTGCACGCGCGGGGTGTCATCCTTGAGCGGGATCACGCCTCGTCGTCCTCCCAATCGTCGTTGTCCGTTTCCGGGCCGAAGCCGGGGCTGTCCGGCACCGCGCCGCGCTTCGCCACTTCGCCCAGGACGGTGGCCAGCCGCGTTTCGAAGGCGGCCAGACGCCGCGAGCGCAACGCGGACAGTTGCTCCAGCAGTCCTTCCGCCGCGTGGGTCAGCTCCGCGAGACTTCCCGCGTTCTCCACCACGATGTCGCAGCCGGCCAGTTTGCGTTCCTCCGGCCACTGCCAGGACTCGAAGGCCGCGAGAACCTCCGGCGGCAGGCCCCGGTTCTCGCGGAGTTGGCCGTGGCGTAGCGCCTCGGGACAGCGTACGCCCACCACCACGTCTGCCTGGCGTGGACGCCTGCTCCCGCCGCCGTAACCGGATTCGAAGAAGAGCGGAATTTCGGCCACTGCGAAGGGGACAGCGCCATTGGCCGCCCAGAAGTCATCGAGCGCGGCGTGCACCATGGGGTGTATCGCGTCCTCCACCTCACGTCGCGCCTGCGGGCGTTCCAGCATGAGGGCCAGCAGGCGCTTCTTGTCCACACCGCCGTCCGGCAGCAGGATGTCCCGGCCCAGGCAGCGGGCCAGCATCTGCGCGCCGCCGCCGCCGGGGGCATAGAGCCCGGTCACGCAGGCGTCGGCGCTGAAGACCGGCGGCGCGGCGGGCGTGGCGGCCAGTGCGCGCGTGAGGGCGGACTTGCCGCAGCCGGGCATCCCCGTCACGGCCACGCGCTGACAGTCGGCGGAAAGCGCGCGCAAAAGCGTTTGGAAGTCCTCCGGCGGGTCCTGACGGAAGGTCATGTCCTCACCGGTTTCGGGATGCGTGAAGTTCAGGCGGAAGGCGTGGAGCATCTGCCGGGGCGCGAGGCCTGCGAGCGGCCCGGCCTGACTCAGCCAGCGGGCGTGCTGCGTTGGACCGTACACTGGATCGCCCACGAGCGGGTGCCCCAGGTGCGCCATGTGCACGCGGATCTGGTGCGTGCGGCCGGTGTGCAAATCCACGGCCACGAGGCTGGCCCGCTCCAGGCGGTCGGTCCACAGTCTGCGCCAGCTGGAGCGCGCCGCGCGTCCACCCTTTCGCAGCACGGCCATCTTGGTGCGAATGGATGGGTGCCGGCCGATGGGCAGGTCGATGTAGCCTGCGTCCGGGCCGAAGCGGCCGCTCTCATCGCCCTTGGGTTTGCCATGCACGATGGCCAGATAGGTCTTGCGCACGCGCCGGGCGGCGAAGTCCCCCGCCAGTCTCAGGCGCGCGGCCTCGGTGAGGGCCACGAGCATGACTCCGCTGGTGTCCTTGTCCAGCCGGTGGACGATGCCCGGGCGCTCGCCCGTCATGCCGGAGACTTCCGGCGCGAGCTCGGGAAAGTGGTGCAGCAGGCGGTTGACCAGTGTGCCGTCCGGCTGGGCCGGGGCGGGGTGCGTGGTGAGTCCGGCGGGCTTGCAGACCACGGCGAGGCAGGCGTCGCGATGAAGGATCGTCAGCGGCGCGTCCTCGGGCAGGGGCAAGCCCTTGCCGGAGAGGTCCGGGGCGTCCAGCTCCAGCCGTTCGCAGCCCTCCAGGCGGAGGTTTGGCTTGGCGCAGGTCTTGCCATCGACGCGGGCGAGCCCGGCGCGGATCCAGTCCTTGAGGCGCTCGCGCGAAACGCCGAGGTCCGCGCACTCGCGCGCCCAGAACTGGTCGAGACGCAGGTCGGCGTCGCCGGGAGCCGCGATTTTGACGATGGGGGCGACGGGTGTGACGGGGGCCGAGGCGGAGGAGGGTGCTTTGCTGCTCATGCGCGCCTCATAGCCCGGGGAGGGAAAAAGCACAAACCCGGTCGCCGCGCCGGTTCGCCCAATCCGCCAGGTTCGCCCGATCAGACCTGTCTGGTTTCAGGTCTATTTGCCCTCAGTCCGGTTAGATCGTTCCGGCCGGTTACGCGGTGTGGCGGCGCGCCTTGACCCGAACCGGGGCGCATCGTAAAAAGCGGCTCGCCATCCACGAACATCCAAACAGCGAGGCCCCATGCCCGTCTCCTCCTCATCCCCTTCCCCCGTCGCCCCACACGTCGTGGGGCTTGTGCTGACCTACAACGGTGCGCGGCTGCTCGCGCGCTGCCTAGCCTCCCTTGACTTCTGCGCCGAGATCGTGGTGGTCGATTCCCTGAGCACGGACGCGACGGTGGACATCGCCCGCTCGGCCGGGGCCACCGTGCTGCCGCGCAAGTGGGAGGGGCCAAGGGCGCAGTTCCAATACGCCATGGAGCACATCCGCGCCATGGAGCCTGGAGTCGACTGGGTGGTGAGCCTGGACCAGGACGAATATCTCAACCCGGAATTGCGCGCGAACGTCATCGCCGCCACTGCGGCGGCCCCCAACGACGTCGCCGGCTTTCTCTCCTCGCGTTCTTCCTTCTATTTCGATCACTTCCTCAAACATAGCGGCTGGTACCCGGACTACGTTTTTCGCGTGTTCCGGCCGGAGGCGATGTGCGTGCGCGTTAGCGGCGCGCACTGCGGCTTAGCCCCGCTGGGGTCCACCCGCAAGCTTTCCGGCGACATCATTCATTACCCCTATCGCAATTTCCACGAGCAGATGGACAAGCTGAACTCCTACGCCCAGCAGGGGGCCGACGCGCTGAAGGCCAAGGGACGCGGCGGTGGCGCTCTGGCCGGACTGGCTCACGGCGCGGCGCGCTTCCTTAAGCTCTACGTGCTCAAACTGGGGGTGCTGGATGGCCGCGCGGGGTTCATCAACGCCGCGCACGGGGCGTTCTACGCCTTCGTCAAGCACGTGCGCGTGGCGGAAACCGGCGATTGGGGACCGAAGTCGTGAGGCTGGCGGTCGCC
Source organism: Desulfocurvus sp. (assembly GCA_020692325.1). Taxonomy (GTDB): domain Bacteria; phylum Desulfobacterota; class Desulfovibrionia; order Desulfovibrionales; family Desulfovibrionaceae; genus Humidesulfovibrio. The sequence goes on along the minus strand of JAIMKR010000001.1, from coordinate 131,170 downwards.
GTCAGCGGCGGCGGCGACAGTCTGGCCGCGCTCACGCTCCTGCGCGAGGCCGGACACGAGGTCCTCGCCCTGCACGGCCGCTTCCTGCCCGACGCAGACGATCCCAGGACCCTACGGGCGGAATCCGGTCTGACCGAGGCCTGCGCGCGCCTCGGCGTGGAACTGCATGTCCTCGACCTGCGCGAGCGGTTTGAGAAGTTCGTTGCCGCGCCCTTCGCTGCGGAGTATCTGGCCGGCCGCACGCCCAATCCCTGCGCGCGCTGTAATGTCGCCATGAAGTTCGGCGCGCTGCTCGACGCCGCGCTCGATCTGGGCGCTGCGGGCATCGCCACCGGGCACTACGCGCGCGCCGGCGCGCATCCTGTTCACGGCTGGGCGCTCTTTCGCGGGGCGGACCCCGTGAAGGATCAGAGTTATTTCCTTTCGCTGGTGCCCCGCGACAGGCTCATGCGCGCGCACTTTCCCCTGGCCGCCGCCCGCAAGACCGAGGTGCGCGCGGATCTGGCCGGCCGGGGCGTCGAACCTCCGTTGCCCGAGGAGAGCCAGGAAATCTGTTTCGTCCCCGGCGACGACTATCGCGCCTTTTTGGCCGCGCGCGCGGGCGAACTGCCCGGCCCGGGGCCAGCGGTGCTGCCGGACGGCACGCCGGTGGGCCGGCACCAGGGACTGTGGCGCACGACCATCGGCCAACGCCGGGGCCTTGGCCTTTCCTGGCGCGAGCCGCTCTATGTGCTGGACAAGCGCGTGGCGGACAACACGCTGGTGGTCGCCACGCGTCCGGCGTTGCTCATGCAGGAATTTCGCGCGCGCGAGGTCAACGTGCTGGCCGATCCGGCGGGCTGGCCAGAGGTCGTGCTGGCGCAGACGCGTTACCGCGAGCGTCCCGCTCCGGCGCGGGTGGAGATTTCGGACGGCGGGTTGTCCGTGCGCTACGTGGAGCCCCGGACTCGGCCCGCGCCGGGACAGGTGGCGGTCCTGTACGGGCCGGATGGCGCGGTGCTGGCGGGGGCCGTGGTGCTGTGACGCCAGCCTGCTATCTGTTGTTGGACATGTTCTCGCTTTCTATTTCGAAGCGCAGCTGCTCCACGCGGCCCTTGTCCAGGGCGTCCTGCAGGTCGGCGATGATCTCGTTGGCCGGCAGGTCCTGGTGGTTCAGCAGGCGCGCGGCCTCCTCCTGCACGAACTTCTGGTGGTAGAACTTGAAGGGCCAGTGAAAGAGCGTCAGGTCGGTCAGGGCGTCGCGCGTCTCGCCCTTGCCAATGCGGGACAGGCCCAGGTAAAAGACGGTTTCCGGCTCGCCGGGCCAGCGGTTCAGGATGTCCCGATAGCACTGCTCGGCCTTGGCGTAGTCCCGCATGGTGAAGTATGTCAGGGCGATGCGCTGGCGCAGGTGCAGGGAGTCCGGATTTTTCGCCAGGGCCTCGTTGTACAGGGAAAGGGCCTGTTGATAGTCGCCCCGGTTCAGGGCCATGCTGCCGCGCACGGCGGACGTGCAGCCGGCCAGCGCGGACGAAAGGATGAGGCACAGCCCGAGGATGGGCAGGAAGCGGCGGGTATGGCGACTCATGGAATGAACCTCCTTTATGTGCGTGCCGCCATTTTCGCCCAGACACCGGCAACAATCCAGGAAAAAGTGTAGCGAACATGTCGAACGACGAGCGGCCCCGGACATTTTTCGTGGCCACGCTGGGCTGCAAGATCAATCAGTACGAGTCCGAAGCCATAACCGAGGCCTGGCGCGCCAAGGGCTTCGTCGAGGCCGATACCCCGGACGGCGCGGACGTGCTGCTCGTGAACTCCTGCGCCGTGACCAACCGCGCGGTGAGCGATCTGCGCGCCACAGTGCGCAGGCTGCGGCAGCAAAGCCCGCGCGCCCGCCTCGTCGTCACCGGCTGCGCCGCCCAGGTGCTGGCTCCCGAACTCTCCGCCATGCCCGAGGTGGACGAGGTGGTTCCCCAGCAGTCCAAAACGGTCCTCCTTTCCGGCCCCTTCGGACCCTTCGGGTCCTTTACGTCCCGTGGTGTTGACGGTGGGGATCTGCCCGGCCATGAGGGCGTGGGGGAGCACCATGACGGGAGCTGCCAGGATGGGGAGAGCGGAGGGGAGAGCGGAGGCGCGAGGAGCGATTCGGAACGCGAAAGCGGGGGGAGCGAAGGGCAGCTCAATGGCGTTGAACGCGACAGCGTGTCGTCGCGCGGCGTTGCCGCCCCGGTCGCGTCTGGGAAAGATGCGCCCGCTCGTGTGTTTCCGGCGTTCTCCATCGCCGCCTTCCACCGCGCCCGGGCCGTGGTCAAGGTGCAGGACGGCTGCTCGCACCGCTGCACCTACTGCATCGTGCCCCTCACGCGTGGCCGCAGCGTCAGCCGCGATCCGGCCGAGGTTCTCGCCGAGGTGCGCCGTCTGCTCGCCGCCGGCTACCGGGAATTGGTGCTCTCCGGCGTCAATCTGCGCCAGTATGGCCTGGATCTGCCGGCCCCCATCGATTTTTGGGATCTGCTCGCGCGCATCGAGAGGGAATTCGCGCCCGAGTGGGCCGGCCGCGCGCGCCTGCGTCTGAGTTCGGTCGAACCCGGTCAGCTCGACGCCAAGGCCGAGGACGTGCTTGGCGGCTCACGGCTCGTGGCCCCGCATCTGCACCTCTCGCTGCAAAGCGGCGACGAGGGCGTGCTGCGCCGCATGGGACGTGGGCACTACCGACCCGGCCAGGTGCTCGACTTTCTGCGCGGGCTGCGGCGAAGCTGGCCCCGGCTCGGTCTGGGCGCGGACCTGCTCACCGGCTTCCCCGGCGAGACGGCCGAGGAGTTCGAGACGACGTGCGCCTTCTGCCGCGAGCTGCCGCTGACCTACGCTCACGTGTTTCCCTTTTCGCCCCGGCCGGGCACCCCCGCCGCCGCGCTGCCCGATCCCCTGCCCAAGGCCGAGCGCACCGCCCGCGCGGCGCGTCTGCGTGGCATCGCCGAGGACAAGAAGCGCGCCTTCCTGAATGAGCTGTCCGCCCTGCCCCGCCTCATCGTGCTGGCGGAGGGGGGGAGGGACGGCCACGGCGTGTGCGAGTTCTACGCCCCGTGCGTGGTGCGCGGCGACGACGTGCGCGCCGGAACGCTCGTGCCCATGCGCCCCCTGGGCGTCGAGGACGGCCGGGTGGTGGGCGAGGCGCTCGCGTCATCGGGGGCGGAGGCGTGAGCACCCCCCGCGAACCCGCGCCGGGCAAGCCCGTGCTCTCGGTGCTGGCCGCCCCGGACTGGTGGGCGGAGCGCTGGCCGGAATGCCGTGCGGAGCTGACGCGCCTCCTCGGGCCCGTGGATTACGAATCCGTACCGCTGGCTTTCGATCACACGACGTATTATATTGCGGAAATCGGCGCGCCGCTTTCGCGTCGTCTGCTCGGTTTCGCACACCTGCTGCCCCTGGACGGGCTGGTTGACCTGAAACTGGCCACCAACGCGCTGGAGCGCGTCGAGGCCAGGGCCGACGGTTCGCGACGGGTGAACCTGGACCCGGGAATCGTCACGATGGAGCGTCTGCTGCTGGCCTCGGGCAAGAATTTCACGCACCGCGTGTATCTGGGGCGCGGCGTCTGGGCGGATCTGACCCTGATCTATAGCAAGGGCCGTGGCTGGGTCGATTTGCCCTGGACTTTTCCCGACTACGCCCAGGCGGACATGAAGGGACGCTTGACCGAACTGCGCGCGCTGTACAAAACCGCAATCGAGGCCGGGCGCGCCCGGCCCGAACAAGGAGAATTCCCATGCCAGCGAGCATGACCGGCTTTGGCCGGGTGGAGACCAACGGCGAGGATTTCAGCCACGTCTGGGAGATCCGCAGCGTCAACAACCATTTTCTCGACGTCAAATGGCGCATGCCCAGCGTGCTGCGCTCCCTCGAAGTCAAATTCGACAAGCTGCTGCGCAAGCACGCCTCCCGGGGACGGGTGGACATCAGCCTGACCGTGGAGACGCGCAGCGCCGCGCTGCTTGGCGTGAGCCTCAACACCGCCCAGGCCGGGGCCATGCTCGACCAGCTGCGCGCCCTGGCCGGGGAGCAGGGCGTGTCCTTCGCGCCGGATCTGAACCGCCTGCTTTCCGCCGCCAACCTTTGGCGCGACGACTCCGCCGAGCCGGACCCGCGCCTGGCCGCCAGCTTGCAGGAGGGCTTCCTCAAGGTCGTGGAGGACTGGAACGCCTCGCGCCGGGTGGAGGGCGGGGAGCTCGCCCGCGACTTGAAGGGACGCTTCGCCAATCTGCGTGAGCTGGCCACAGCCGTGGCCGCGCGCGTGCCCGTGGTGCTCAAGGAAAAGCAGGCCGCCACGGCCGAGCGGCTGAACGCCCTCGTGGCCCAGGCCGGTCTCACTTTCCCGGACGAGCGTCTGGCGCAGGAGGTGGCCGTGCTGGCCGACAGGCTGGACGTGACAGAGGAGCTGACGCGCCTCTCCGCCCATCTGGATCGCCTGGACGAGGCCCTGGCCGCGAACGGGGAGACCGGCAAGCGTCTGGACTTCCTCATCCAGGAGGCCTTCCGCGAGATCAACACCTGCGGCAACAAGGCCCAAGACTCCGAGGTCAGCCGGCTCACGGTGGACTTCAAGGTGGAGCTGGAAAAATGCCGCGAACAGGTGCAAAACATCGAGTGACAATATGGACAGGAGCGCACCCGCGAAATCCCCGCGACAGCGGCTGGTGAACCTCGGCTTCGGCAACTTCGCCGTGGCCGGACGCATCGTCGCCATCGTGGACCCGGCCAGCGCCCCCATGCGCCGCCTGCGCGAGGACGCGCGCCAGGAGGGACGTCTCATCGACGCCACCCAGGGCCGCAAGACGCGCGCCATCGTGGTGACGGACTCGAATCATGTCATCCTCTCGGCCATCCAGGCCGAGACCATCGGCCAGCGTTTTCTGGCCGAGGAAAGCGCGCCGGCACGGCGCGAGGAGGAATAATGCGCCCCACCGACGCACCCCTGGACAATCTGCTGGGCGCAACGCGCAAGGGCTTGTGCCTTGTGCTTTCCGCCCCGTCGGGCGCGGGCAAGAGCACGCTCGTGGCCCGGCTTCGGGCGGAATTCCCCGGCTTCGCCTATTCCATCTCCTGCACCACCCGCGCCCCGCGCGTCGGAGAGGAGAACGGCGTGCAGTATCATTTCCTGTCGCGTGAGGATTTCCTCGCCAAGCGCGACGCCGGGTTTTTCGCCGAATGGGCGGAGGTGCATGGCAACTTCTATGGCACGCCGAAGGGACCGGTGGAGGACATGCTCGCCCGCGGGCGCGACATGCTCTTCGACATCGACGTGCAGGGCGCGCTGCAATTACGCGAGGTGTTTCCGCAGGCGTTGTACGTGTTCATCCTGCCGCCCTCGCGTGAAGTGCTGGAACGCCGTCTGCGCGGACGTGGCACGGATTCCGAGGAGGTCATCGCCCGGCGCATGAAAAACGCCCTGGGCGAGCTGGAGCAGGCCGGGAGCTTCGACTACCACATCATCAACGACGACATCGAGGAGGCGGCCGACGAACTGCGCGCCGTCTACGTGGCCGGCCGCGCCCGGGCCATCTGCCGCCCGGGGGTCGTGGCCGGGTTGCTGGCCCAGTGGAAGGAGAAAGCCTGATGCGCGCGCCGGAACTCGTTATCGCTCTGGATTTTCAGGCCCCGGCCGAGGCCCTGGAAATGGCCCGCGTCCTGCAAAGCGTCACCACCCCCGGCGAACCCAAGCCCTGGATGAAGGTCGGCCTGGAGCTGTTCACCGCCGGCGGGCCGGAAATCGTCCGCGCGCTCAAGCACATGGGGTTTCGCGTTTTCCTCGACCTCAAGTTTCTGGACATTCCCAACACCGTGAGCGGGGCCATGCGTTCCGCCGTCAAATGCGGCGCGGACATGCTGAACATCCACGCCATGGGCGGGCTGGAGATGGCCCGCACGGCCGTGGCCGCGCGCGACGAGGCCGCCGCCGGCATGAAGCTGGCCGAAAAGCCGATCCTGCTCGCCGTCACCGTGCTCACCAGCATGAAGGACGCGGACACGCCCATTCTGCACGGACGCGAGGCGGCCGACGTGGCCCTCGATCTGGCGCGGCTGGCCCGCGAGGCCGGACTCGACGGCGTGGTCTGCTCCGGCCACGAGGTGAAGCGCATCAAGGCCGAATGCGGTGCAGACCTCCTTTGTCTCACCCCTGGCATCCGTCCGCCCGATCCCCTCGCCGAGCCCGACGACCAGCGTCGCGTCATGACGCCGGAGGCGGCCGTCGCCGCCGGATCGGACTTTCTCGTGGTGGGGCGGCCCATCACTCACGCGTCCGTGGTCAAGGGCGGCCCCGTGGGGCGCGCCCGCGAAATCCTCGGCCGCATGGCCCAGGCCCACGGGACGGCGGCGGGGTCCAACGACGCCGTCGGCGGGGACTAGGCCCGCGCCATGCCCTGCAACTGGCAGCTGCTTTCCGGCGCGCCCGTGCCGGGGGATATCGGCCGCATCGCCGAGGAACTCGGCATCACCCAGGTCATCGCCGAGGTGCTCTGGCGGCGCGGCATCCAGTCCGAGCAGCGCATGGACCGTTTTCTCTCGCCCGGGCTGCGGCACCTCGAACGGCCGGAGACCATCCCCGGACTGGCCGAGGCCGCGCGCGTGCTGGCCACCGGCATCGACTCCGGCAAGCGCCTGTGCGTCTGGGGCGACTACGACGTGGACGGCATCACCGCCACCACCCTCGTCAAGGACTTCATGCGCATGCGTCTGGGACCGGAACGCGGCGCGTTCGACGGCTCCGGTCAGGTGCGCCATTACCTGCCCAACCGCGTGGACGACGGCTACGGCCTGAACAACCACGGCATCGAGAAGCTCGCTGCGGACGGCGTTTCGCTGCTGCTCACCGTGGACTGCGGCATCAGCGCCGCGAGTCAGGTTGCGCACGCGAATGGGCTCGGCATGACCGTGGTGGTGAGCGACCACCACGCCCCGGCCGAGGAGCTGCCGCCGGCGGCGGCCGTGTGCAATCCGCGCCTGTGCCCGCACGCGGACGGCGTTCCCGGCGGCGGTGTTGTGGACGGAGGCTGCGACGGGCGCTGCGTCGGCATGTGCGACTTGGCCGGTGTGGGCGTGGCCTTCATGCTCATGGCCGCGCTGAACCGTTTGCTTCCCGGCGAGGCCGTGGACATGCGTCAGTTTCTGGATCTCGTGGCCCTGGGCACCGTGGCGGACGTCGTTCCCCTCACCGGCCAGAACCGCATCCTCGTCAAGAACGGCCTGCTTCTCATCAAGGAGGCGCGCCGGCCGGGCATCGCCTCGCTCAAGGTCTACAGCGGTTACGACAAGCTGGCCGAGCTCGGGGCTGGGCAGATCGGCTTCGGGCTGGCCCCGCGCATCAACGCAGCCGGCCGCATGGCCGATCCCGAGATCGCCCTCACGCTGCTGCTCGCCCCGGACATGGACACGGCCAACCCCCTGGCGTCCAAGCTCGACGGCCTCAACGCCAAGCGCCGCGCCGAGGAGCAGACCATCCTCGAAGAGGCCCTCGCCCAGGCCGAGGAGCAGAAGGACCGGCTGGGCCTCGTGCTCGCCGCCGACCACTGGCACCCCGGCGTCATCGGCATCGTGGCCTCGCGAGTCGTCGAGCGCTACTACCGGCCCGTGCTCATGCTCTGCCGCGAGGAGGACGCGAACGATCCCTCCGGCGGACACTGGAAGGGGTCCGGCCGCAGCGTCGCCGAGTTCGATCTGCACGACGGGCTGGCCGGCATGGCCCAATTGTTTCTGGGCTTCGGCGGGCACAAGCAGGCCGCCGGGCTCTCCATGCCCTACGCCAACCTGGAGCCCTTGCGCGAGGGCTTCCATTTGGCGGTGGAGGCCGCGCTCGGCCCCACGCCCCTCAAACCCACGCTCAAGCTGGACCGCGAGCTGGGGTTTGGCGAAATTTCGCATACCCTGTTGAAGGAACTTGAGATGTTGCAGCCTTTCGGCATGGGCAACCCGGAGCCGTTGTTCGTCTCCCCGCCGGTGCTGGTGAAGGACTACCGCGTGTTCGGTAAGGACCACGTGAAATTGCTGCTGGCCGAGCAGCTGGAGCAGGATCAGGCCGGCAAGCGGCCGGGGCTGCTGCTGCCCGCAAAGGCCTGGCGCAAGGCGCGGGAGCTGACCCGCGAGGTGCAGGGCACGCTTTTGCGCGTGGCGTTCACCCCGCGCATCGACCGCTTCGACGGGGTGCCCAAAATCGAACTGCAAGTGAAGGACTGGGCTGAATAGCCCGGGGAGGAGTCCTCTTATGACCATAGCGACGCCGCAGGAGCATTACACCGCCATTCTGGACGACGTGTACCCGTGGATGATGGGGCCGTTCCGCGCCAAGGCCGACGAGCAGCAGGAGATGTTCACGCGCTTCGGCCTGACCCCGCACGGCTGCAAGAACGCCCTCGACCTGGGCTGCGGCCCTGGCTATCAGTCCGTGGCGCTGGCGCACCTGGGCTACGAGGTGACCGGCGTGGACACCAGCGAGAGCCTGCTTTCCGTCATGCGTGAGCAGTCCAACCAGCTGCCCGTGCGCGGCGTGCTGGGCGACATACGCCACCTGCGCGACTTCGCGCCCGGGCCGTGGGAAGTGGCCGTGTGCATGGGCGACACCCTCTGCCATTTGCCGTCCAAGGACGCCGTGGTCGACATGCTGCACGCTGTGGCCGGCCGTATGGAGCAGGGCGGCAGCATGGTCATCAGCTATCGCGACATGAGCGCGCTGCCCAAGGGGCTGGACCGCTTCATCCCCGTGAAGGCGGACATGGAGCGCGTGGCGCTGTGCTTCATCGAGGAGGACGGGCCGGACACGTACTTGGTGCACGACATCGTCCATACGCGTGAGGGCGAGCACTGGCGGTTCGACAAGGGCTGCTTCCGCAAACTGCGCATCGCGCAAAGCTGGCTCACCGATCAGCTCTCCGCCTGCGGCCTCACCCTGCGGCAGACCGAGAACCTGCGCGGCATGACTATTCTGGTGGCGGGAAAATGATTGGAGGGATGTTCTTATTTTTTGGTATAGTGTCTATCTAGTCTATTCCAAATTGCAGTGCTGTAAAAATTTGTTTTCGCACTCTTGGGATTTCCTGGATGAAGTTCCCTTTCATAACTATATGTTGTGTCCATCTTTAACTCTTTTAAAATATCATAAAAGTCAGGTGTTTGTTTGAAGTTGACGTATCGTATCCTGCATGCGTTCGTTAGATCTTTGTAGGACATCGGGTACTTATCTTTAAGCTGTTCCTCCGTTAGCCTGATGTCCACAACAATGGGGGAGTCCCCTTTTCTCATTTTTAATGCATCATCAGCTTTTGATTTACTGAATGACACATCGATGCTTATTGATATGGAATATCTTTCATCGCTATGTTCTTTTTTCTCAATAGAATCAAGAAAATTTAAAAAACGTTTTTCCTCTCTATTTAATATAATGCCTGTATGTTGCTTTGGTTGGATAAAACCTAATGGTAATATGTACAGATTGTATTTTGAAAAGTCTGCACAGAACCATTGCTGTGCAGTAGTCGTATAGTTATGGATAGCCGCTGCACCAATTTCTTGAAGCCGTATAGAGAATATATTTTCTGTATTGTAAAAATGGATTGCTGAGTCACGTATCTCTAATAACACATTGATGTTGTCTAGCGCAATTTGGCTTAATTGCTTTGTCGCGACTAGCTTTTTCCCAAGGTAGTCGAGGCTGTGTGTGAATGGGTTTCCACTGCGGGTTTTTTTTACTCTTTTCTTTTTCCCAACTGCACCGTCTTTGTTTTTTACATTTTCAATCACATAAAGACTAGACAGCTTATTGCCGTTGTCTGAAATCCATTTAGACTTTAGTAGTAATTCCCACGCATTAATCACAAGTATAGCAAATGTGTCTTCGCGATATTTAAAATTTGGTTTATTAAAAATCTCTAATGCCGCCACAATTGCCGCGAGGGATCGTTCAAGTAATTCCTTTGCTCGTGATTTCATAGTTGGCCTTTGCTTTTTGTTATTTGGTATACGTATTGGTAGTTGTGATCAAAGTAAATCCCCCCCTTGCCTTGCGGCTCGGGGGGGATTTACTTTGTCCGTTGTTCTAGATGGTTACAGGATCATTATGTACGGCACGCCGGTGATGAGCAGCCCGCCCAGGAAGATGGTGCCGAAGATGGAGCCTTGCCGCCAGAATTCCCTGATTGTGTTGGCAAAGTTCTCAGGTCGTTATTGCCCGGCCAGCTCGGCCTCGTGGTAGCTGCTGCGAACCAGTGGCGCGCAGAACATTTTTGGCACGCGCCGATCGATCTGCCGTACTCGGCGAGCGCGTCGAACTTCTCCGGCGGCATGTAGCGCCGCACAGCCGGGTGTTGGCGCGAGGGCCGCATGTACTGCGTCGGTCTCCTTCTGATCCAGCACAACTGGGCAGTGCTTGGCCCTAATGTCGGGTTATCTTTTTTTGCAAGAATTACCTGTGATCATTTTCTTTTTTTAGAATTGGCAATCGGAAAATCCGAAAGTCGTGAGCGTTGGGTTGCCTTTTCCCCCTTCCTTTCTTATCCTTGAATATGCGCAAGCGAATTGCCGACATTCTTGAAAAATTCGCCGTTGCCAGCTTGGTCATCGGCGTGTATCAGGCAAATATGGTGGCGATGGGAGTCGGTGTCGCCTGCACCGCTGGTTGCCTCACTCTGGTCTGGAGGGATTCGCGATGAATACCGAATACTGGATTGGTCTGTTGGCCTTTTGCGCGGTGTTGTTCGCCATTGGTATGCTGGCCCCTGGCAAGCGCAAGAAGCATAAATCATTGTAGGCGCAAGGACTGAAAAGCTGCGCCCGTTCTGAACGATCAAGCCCCCCTGATCTCTTCGGCCAAGGGGGCTTTCTTTTGTCCTTTCGATGGTTGGGCTGCGTGTGCCGGCGGGCGTTATTCCCCCGCCAGCTCGGCCGCGTGGTAGCTGCTGCGAACCAGCGGCGCGCAGAACATTTTCGGCACGCCGATCGATCTGCCGTACTCGGCGAGCGCGTCGAACTCCTCCGGCGGCATGTAGCGTTGCACCGCCGGGTGCTGGCGCGAGGGCCGCATGTACTGCCCGATGGTGATCATCCCGCAGCCAGCCGAACGCAGGTCGCGCACCACCTCCCGCAGCTCCTCGTCCGTTTCGCCCAGTCCCACCATGAGTCCGCTCTTGGCCGGAATTCCACTGCCGGATTCGGCCGTGCGCCGCAGCACCTGCACGCTCTGCGCGTAGTCCGCCTGCGGGCGGATGGCGGGGTAGAGGCGCGGCACGGTCTCCACGTTGTGGTTCAGCACGTCCGGCCGGGCGTCCAGCACCACAGCCAGCGCCTCCGCGTCGCCCTGAAAGTCCGGGATGAGCACCTCCACGGTGCAGCCGGGCAGGCGCGTTTTGACGGCGCGGATGGTGGCGGCGAAGTGCGCGGCCCCGCCGTCGGGCAGGTCGTCGCGCGTGACGGACGTGATGACCACGTGCCTGAGTCCCAGCCGGGCCGAGCCCTCGGCCACGCGGCGCGGCTCGTCGGGATCGGGCGGCAGCTGCCTGCCGGGGCTGATGTTGCAGAAGGCGCAGTTGCGCGTGCATTCGCGGCCCAGAATGAGGAACGTGGCCACCGAGCGCGAAAAGCACTCCCACTTGTTGGGGCAGCGCGCGCCCTGGCACACGGTGTTCAGGTCCAGGTCGCGCAGCAGCGCGCCGGTGCTGGCGAAGTCCCTACTCTTGGGCAGGGGCGTGCGCAGCCAGGGAGGAATGCGCAAACAGGGCTCGGAATTCCCGGACGAGGACATCCTTCACTTCCTTGACGGTTACGGTTCGGCCGGTCTCCAGCGAGAGCGAGGTGGCGTGCGCCCCGCCGATGCCGCACAGGGTGATGAGGTCGAACAGGCTCACGTCCCGGGCCACGTTGAGGGCCAGACCGTGGTAGGTGACGAAGTGCTTCACGCCGATGCCCATGGAGCAGAGCTTGCGCCCGCCGTCCGGCATCCACACGCCGGGGTAGCCGGGCCGGCGTACGGCCGTGACGCCGAAGGCCGCTGCGGTGCGGATGACGGTCTCCTCCATGTCGGCGAAAAAGCGGCGGATGCCGCCGGGCCGCTTCTCCACGCGGAACACGGGGTAGGCCACCAGCTGGCCGGGAAAGTGGCAGGTGATGTTGCCGCCGCGCCGGGTTTGCACCAGCTCAATGCCTTGCGCCTCCAGGTATTCCCGGCCCACGTGCAGGTTTTCCGCGCCGCCCTGCCGCCCCAGCGTGATGACCTTGGGATGCTCGACGAGGAAGAGCGTCTCCTCCCCGCCGCTCATGACGGAGGCCAGCGCCTCCATTTGGCGCTCCTCGGCCTCGTGGTGGCGCATGAGGCCGAGATCGACGATGCGCACGACTACTTTTTCCTTTTCTTGCCTTTGGAGCGGACGGCACCGGACTTGCCGGACGAGCGCGGCTTTTTGTCCCCACGCGCCGGCCGCTTGGCCGGGCGTTCGTCGGGCGTTTCGCGCCCGTTCGCTCCGCTCGGCGATCCGTCGACGGGACCGATGTCCTCGGGCTCCATGCCCTTGGGGCGAAGCCCCTCGGTGGCGATTTCGCGGCGGTCGTCGTCGTCGAGCAGATCGTCGATGGACAGGGCGTGGCCGGCAGGTTGTGGCGTCCCGTCCTTGCGTCGGGCCGCGTCCTGCGGGCGCGCGCGATCAGCGCGAGGCGTCGCCGCACGCTGATCTTTGCCACCCTTGCGCGGAGCCGCGCCCGACTGGGCTGGCCTGCCGGCGGAGTCCCGGTCGCCCGACGCTTTATTGCGGCGCTTGTCCCTCGTCCCTTCGTCGCGCCGGTCTTCCGAGCGCCGGGAGCTGGGCTTGGTGTCGCCGCTGGGTGCCCCGTACCTGCCGGCGGAGTCCCGGTCGCCCGGCGCTTTATTGCGGCGCTTGTCCACCGCCCCCTCGGCGTGCCGGTTTTCCGAACGCCGGGAGTCGGTCCCCGCGTCGGGCCTGCCGGGACGTGTCGCGCCGTGACGGTCGCCCGGCGTCGCGGAACGTTTCGAGCCATGCCCGGCCGGTTTGGCGGCGTCCCGGTGGGCGGGGAAGCTTTTGCGCCTGGGCGCGTCGCCGTCCTTGCGCGGCGCGGCGGCGTCCTCCTCCTCCGGCGATGCGGGCCGTCCGGCGAGTGGCGCGGGCGTTTCGCGTCCGGCCTCCAACGAACCCAGCGGCAGCACGAGCGCGCCGGACTTGGCGTCGGTGGCTGGCGCTTCGGGCCATGGGGCCTCGATGAGCGCCCCCGGCACGGGGAGCAGGTGTTTTTGCGGCATGACGAGCAGCGTCAGTCCGTGCTCGGTACAGGCGTATTGGCCGTAGCGCCGCGCGCCGTCGTCCATGGCCGGCAGGGCGAAGGGTCCGGAGACCGCGCGCGCGTGGACGTGGCCGGCCGCCGGCTCCAGCTTGCGGCCCCTGGTCGAGAAGTGCAGAAAGCTCAGGCTCACGTTGTCCTTGGACAGGCGGGCGGCCTCGGAGAGGTCACGCAGCCAGCGGGGCGCGGCGTCGGCCTCGAAATTGAAGTGGCACCACGCCGTGTAGCCCCGGCCGCTCATGGGACAGGGGCCTTCGTGCGGGCAGGGGGCGACCGGATGCAGGCCCTCGTGCAGCAATCCCCGCCGCAAGGCCGCGAGCAAGTGCGCCGAGGGCCGGATGCCTGGCTCCACCACGCAGATCGCACCACCCGGCGCGAGCATTCCGCGTAAATGCCAGGCCAGCGCACCGGCGTCCTCCAGCAGCTCACCCTCGCCGCGATGCAACACCTCGTTGAGGGCGTTGGCCATGATGAGCAGATCGGCCTTCTCGCGCAGATGCGCGTCGAGGGGGGCCTTGACCAGCTTCACGCGCCAGGGGGCCAGACCGTCGCCGTGTTCGGCGGCCATACTCTCCAGCGCGGCGAGCCCCAGCCGCATGGGCTTGGGCGCGCGGTCCACGCACACGAAGGTCAGCGGGCGCTTGCGCAAGTGTGGCCGGCTCATCCACAGGGTCAGCGGCGCGGTGAGCGGCCCGGTGCCCAGGTCGATGATGGTGGCCGCGCCGTCCGGGCTTTCGCCGCCGGGATCGAGCGCCAGACCGTTGAACAGTGTGCCCAGCCGGTGGATGTTCCAGGGGAGGAAGTAGCGCAGGTAGGCGGAGAGGGCGGCCGGATCGGCCAGATAGTCGCGCCGCAGGTCGCCACGCTCGTCCGTGAGCAGGTGCGACAACTGCCGGATGTCGCCGGGCAGGTCGCGGCGGTGCTGCTTGCGCATGGGCATGGCGGCGTCGAGATGCCGGGGCAGTGCGGCCAGCAGCGCCCCGAAGTCGTGGCCGGGCCGGGGAAAGAGTTGTTCAGGGGACATGGCGCAGCACCATCCTTTCAACGTAGAGTGCGCCGAAGCGCGGATCATTTGCCAGATCGAGGGCGCGGCAGCGTCCGGGCAGGGCGCGCGCCCAGTCCCAGGCCGCCGGGTTTTCCAGCAGCAGCGCCGCACCGGCCAGCGAAGTGTTGCCCGAGCGGACCACACGGCCGGCCAGATCGGTGGGCAAAAAGCCCAGGGTCGCCAGGTCGCGGGCGTCCACGTGTTCGCCCATGGCGCCGGCGAGATGCACGGCGGTCAGCGCCGAGGCCGGCAGACCTGATTCGGCCAGCAGGCGCGAGAGGGCGAGGTTGAAGGCCGCCTTGACCTTCACCAGCTCCTCCACATCCGAGGCCGGCAGGGACATGCCGCCCGGCAGCGGCAGCGCGGCTTCACCGTCGCCCCCAGCCTTCGGGCCCGGCCTGCCCGCCGGGCCGGCGGCGATGCGCCGTCCCAGGAGCGTGGCGGGTACCACGAAGCGGCCGGTCTCGTCCAGCGCGCCCGCGCGCAGCAGCGCGGCGGCGAGGGAAAGGTAGCCCACGCCGGTCATGCCCGCATCCTCGCCGGGCAGCGGCGGACGCTCCACGTATTGCGGGGCCAGCCCGGCCGGGGTGAGGGCGAAGGCGCGCACCGCGCCGGGGCCCGCCGTGCGGCCGTGGCGCAGGCCCACGCCTTCCAGCGCCGGCCCCATGGGCACGCTGGCCAGCAGAAATTCGTCCGGCGAGAGGGCCAACGCGAATTCCCCATTCGTGCCGAGGTCGGCCAGCAGGTACGGAGGGACGGGCGGCGTGGGGCCGAAGGTCAGGGCGGCCACGCCGGCGCTGATGTCCCCGCCGACGAAGGGGGCGAGCAGGGGCGGAATGCGCGCGGGCGGCAGGTCCGGGGCGAGTTCGCGGTCGTCGCCGCCGGCGTAGTCCAGATGGTACGGCGCGCGCGCGAGCCCTTCGAGGGGCAGGCCGAGCAGCAGGTACGTCATGGCGCTGTTGCCGGCCACGCATAGCCGCGCGACGTCGCCAGCCTCGCCGACGATGGCGCGCAGCCGGTCCAGAACGAGCGCGCGCAGGATCGCTCCCCCGTTCGCGCCCGAGGCCTGCCCGTGCATGGCGAAGGACAGGCGCGACATGACCTCGCTGCCCAGGCCCATCTGCGGGTTGATGTCCTGCCCGCCGGCCACGGTGTCGCCCCGGACGTGCGCGGCCCAATGCACGCTGGTGGTGCCCAGATCCACGGCGAGTCGCGCCGGACCGTGCGCCGCGGCCGCGTGCTCGCCCCTCGTGCCTGCGTTGCGTGGCGGGGGCAGCTCGATGGCGCACGATTCCGCCGGGCGCAGGCAGGACAGACGCCAGCCGGCCGCCACGGCCTCGCTTCCCAACCGGCGCAGATCCTCGGGAAGGGGGGGCGGCGGGGGCGAGACGAAGCGCACGCCGCACAGACCGCATTTCCCCAGCCCCGCGCACAGAGGGACGCCGGCGAAACATCCGGCGAGGAAAAGACACTGGGCCAGAGTGAGGCCGGCGTCCGGGGCGAGCTCCCGGAGTGCGCCGCCGCCGTGGACGTGAATCATCGCACCGCTCCGGTTCCGGGAACGCGCGGCAGGCGCACGGTGAAGACGGAGCCCTGTCCCGGCCTGCTGCTCACGAGAATGACGCCGCCCATGCCGAGCACGAGGTTGTGGCACAGGGCCAGCCCGAGGCCGGTGCCCTGGCCGGGAGCCTTGGTGGTGAAGAACGGGGTGAAGAGCTTGGCCATGTTTTCCTCGGGAATGCCGCAGCCGTCGTCGGCCACGCGGATGTCCATGTGCGCGTCGTCGACCTTGGTCGTGACGGTGATGTGGCCGCCCTTGTCCACGGCGTGGAGGGCGTTGGTCATGAGGTTCAGCACCACCTGCCGCAGCAGCGGCGCGTCGGTGCGCAAAAGAGGCAGGTCCTGTGGCAGGTCGCGGACGAGCGCCACGTCCTTATAGGAAGCCTCCTTGTCCACTAGTCGCGCCATGTCGTCGATGAGCCGGGTCACGTCCACGTCCTGCAACACGGGTTCGCGCCGGCGGGCGAAGTCGAGCAGCTTGTGCGTGATGCCCCCGCAGCGGTCCACCTGGGCGCGTATTTCCCGCAGGGAATCGCGCAGCTCGGTGAAGTCCGGCGTGTCGGATTTCTCCGCCTTCGCCAGCAGGTGCCCGGCCCACTCGGCCTCCTGCGCGATGATGGCGATGGGGTTGTTGATCTCGTGGGCGATGCCGGCGGAGAGTTCGCCCACGGCTGCCATCTTCTGCGACTGGATGAGCTGGTCGGTGAGCGAGTCCTTGGCCTCCTCCGCCCGGGAGAGGCGCGTCATCAGCCAGCGGGCGGAGGCGGCCGAGAGCGCCAGCACGAGCACGGCGAGCAGGGCAGCCAGCGGCGGATTGGCGAAGGCGGCCGCTGCGGCCAGCGCGGCCAGCGTTGGCGGCGCGAGGAAATGCAGCCACAGCGCCAGCCGGTTCTCGCGCCACACGCGCGCGCCGGTCGCCCGGGAGAACAGCTCCCGCGCGGCGCGGCCGGGATCAGCCGCCGGCGTGACGCGTGCGGACATTGAGGGCCCTGCGCTCGGCGGCCCGGCGCACCTTGTCGAGCAGATCGTCGAAGTCCGCCGGCTTGAGGACGTAGTCGAAGGCGCCAAGGCTCATGCCCTGCATCCCGGTCTCCAGCGAGGCGTGCCCGGTGAGCATGATGACCTCCGTGAGCGGGTGTTTGGCGCGGATGCGCCGTAAAAGCTCCAGGCCGTCCATGCCGGGCATCCGCACGTCCAGGATGGCCACGTCGAACTCGCGCCCTTCCAGCAGGTTCAGCGCGTCCGGGCCGTTGGAGGCGGAGGCCACGTCGATTTTGCGGATGCGGAAACGCTTGGTCATGGTCTCCACGAAATCGGTCTCGTCGTCCACGAGCAGAATGCTGATGTCGCTCATCTGTCCTCCGCGCTAGTCCTTCATGGGCAGGCTGATGATGAAGGCCGCGCCGTGGCCCTCCTCGCTCTCCACCTTGATGCGCCCGCCGAGCTTCTGAATGATGGTGAAGCTGATGGTCAGCCCGAGGCCCGTGCCCTCGCCGACCTTCTTGGTGGTGAAAAACGGGTCGAAGATCTTCTCCAGCTTTTCCTTGGGAATGCCCGGACCGGAGTCCTTGATGGTGACGATGACCTCCTCGGGGTCGTGCACCGCCATGGTGGCCACGTGGATGCTCCCGTCCTTGCCGATGGCGTCGATGGCGTTGTCGATGATGTTCAGAAACACCTGTTGCAACTGGCCCGCGTCGCTGGCGATGAGCGGCAGGTCCGGTTGCAGGTTGGTGGTGATCTCGATGCCGCGGTGGCGCGCCTCGTTCTGCAGGAAGGTGATGGTCTGCCGCACCACCTCGTTCACGTTCACGTCATCCTGCACGGGGTCCACGCGGCGGGCGAAGCCGAGCATCCGCTGGGTCACGTCGCGCGCGCGGTTCACATGGAACTCTATCTTGCCCAGCGAGTCCTCGAATTCCTTGAAGTTCGGGCTGGATCGCACGTCCTCCTCGGAGAGCAAATCGCGCATCCAGCCGGCCTGTTCCTTGATGATGGCCAGCGGATTGTTGATCTCGTGGGCCACGCCGGCCGCCATCTTGCCCAGCGTGGCCATCTTGTTCGACTGCGCGAGGGAGAGGTTCAGCGAGGCCTTCTCGCGCTCCGCCGCCACCAGCTGGGAGAGAATGGTGTTGCTGGTGAGCACGGCTCCGCCGCCGATGAGCAACATGCCGCCGGCCAGTATCAGCCAGACCATGAACTGCGTGTGCTCCAGCGGCAGCAGCTCCTCGGCCGGATCGTCGCGGATGGCCAGCAGCCAGTTCTTGTTCTCCAGCCAGGCCAGCCCGAACAGATACGGCTTGCCGTTCACGTTGATCGTCTCCACGCGGACGCTGGGAAAGCGCGCATACGAGCCGATGTTCGTCTTGCCCAGCAGGCGTGGTCCGAAGCGCGGTTTGGATTGCAGCACGTCGTCGCTGTTGAGCAGAAAAGCGTCGCCGCCCACGCCGAGCTGATCGCTCTGCACCAGCGAGTCGAAGATGTCCGAATCGATGGTGGCGCGCAGAATCCAGTTCTTGTCGCCCTCGCGGCGGCAGACGGCGATGATGAAGTGCGGGTAGTTGCGGCGGCCCAGGAACACGTCGCTGATGTACACGCCCTTGGCCAGCACCTGGTCGAACCACTCCTGGCCCTTGTAGTTCGCCCTGCGGATGGTCTTGTACGGGCCGGTGTACACCACGTGGTTGCCGTCCTCGTCGATGACGCCGAGGTCGATGTAGTATTTGCTGCGCGCTTGCATGAGCGTGAACACGCGCTCCAGCGTGCCCTCGCGCAGGAAGTAGTCCATCTGATGCGTGTAGGCGATGGTCATGAGCTGCGAGAGGCGCTCGTTGAGGAACAGGTCGATGGTTCGGCGCTTGTTCTCGGTGATGTGGCTCAGATTCTGGACGATTTTGGCCTTGTGGGCGCTTTCGTATTGGCGGGAGATGACCAGCCCGAGGATGAGCAGCGGGATGAACGAGAAGGCGAGGGTGGTCAGGATCAGCTTGACGCGCAGCCTGGTGTAGCCGGTGCTTTCGATCATGTCGCGAACCCTGATGAGGTCAAAGGAGGCGGGGTGGGCGACGAAAACGTCCGACCCCGGCGCGGCGGAACCCGCGCCCAGCCTTTGAAGTTATCCTCTGCGGGGCCGTTGCGCAAGGTCTTTCCGGGGGGAACCGGTCCGTCGGCGCATCCCGCTTTTGTCCTCCTGGAACCGACCTGGCGCGGCCGATGGCCGAGAGGTGACTTGTCTTACGCGAAAATTTCTGCGATTGATGTGACATGGGCGACAGACCAGGCTTTCTCGGCCGGATCATGCGGGCCCTCTCCGGCGGCCCCGCCACTGCCCCTCCCAGCCAGGAGGAGCTGCGGGCGCTGTTCGCGGCGCGATCCCAGGCATTCACCCGGCTGCTGGAGGCCAACAACAAGGCGCTCGAAATCATGAGCGACCTGGAACAGACTCTCAAAAGCCCGGGCATCTTCGGCATGAGCTTCGTGCGCGCGGGGGCCACGGCCGTGGGCGTGAACGTGTTCAAGCTGGTGCGCGCCCTCACGGAGCTGGAGCCCGGCCGCTTCGACGCCCTTTACGCCCGCCTGACCGACATCCAGACCCGGGTGGACGACATCCTCACCCGCCGCGCCCCGCGCCGGGACTGCCCCCTTGTTCTGCGCTTCGATGAGATGGACCGCCATTCGGCGGACTTCGCCGGCGGCAAGATGGCCAACCTGGCCGACATGCGCACGCGCCTGGGCCTGCCCGTGCCGGACGGCTTCGTCGTCACGGCCTCGGGCTTCGAGGCCTTCATGGCCGGGGGCGATCTGCAGGCCGAGGTCAACGCCCGGCTGCAGGCCCTGCCCGAGGACGGCGGCGGACCCGAGGCGGCGGCCGAGCGCTTCCGCGTCAGCGCGGACATTCAGGCGCGCATCATGGCCGCGCCCGTGCCGGAGGCCCTGGCCCACGCCATCCGCGAGGCCTACGGGCGCTTGTCGGCCGGGGCCGACGGCGGACCCTTCCGCGTCTCCATGCGCAGCAGCGCCCTTGGCGAGGACGCCGCCGGCTCGACCTTCGCCGGGCAGTTCCGCAGCCTGCTCAACGTCGCGCCCTCGCGTCTGCTCGACGCCTACAAGGAAATCGTGGCCAGCAAGCATTCGGCCCACGCCATCGCCTACCGGCTCAGCCGGGGCATTCGCGACGAGGACGTGGCCATGTGCGTGGGCTGCATGCGCCTTGCCGACGCCCGCGCCGGCGGGGTCATGTACTCGCGCAATCCCCTCGATTCCCGCGACGACGCCGTGTGCGTCAACGCCGTGTGGGGCCTGCCCACGGCGGTGGTGGACGGCAGCACGCCCACGGATTTCTACGTGGCGGCGCGCGCGCCGGCGGGAAGCGCGGTCCCGTTCGTTTTGCGCGAGCGCGCGGTCCGCGCCAAGACCGGCCGCGTCGTGCCCGACGAGGGCGAGGGCCTGCGCCGCGAGGACGTGGAGCCGGAACTCGTGGACGCCCCGGCGCTGACGGACGCCCAGGTCTTCGAGCTGGCGCGGCTGGCCGTTTTGTTGGAGGACGCCTATGGCGGCCCGCAGGACATCGAATGGGTGGTGGACCGTCGTGGCCGGGTGCTGCTGCTGCAATGTCGGCCGCTGTCGCGGGCGGCGTCGGCCGGCTCGTCGGCCGGCAGGACCGTCGAGGGCGCGCGCCAGCTGCTCACCGGCGGGGCCACAGCCTCCACCGGGGCCGGGGCCGGGCCTGTCTTCATCGCCCGGCGGGACATCGACGCCCTGCGTTTTCCCGAGGGCGCGGTGCTGGTCACTCCCATGGCCCTGCCGCGCTGGGCGGCGCTTTTGCCGCGCGCGGCCGCGCTGGTGGCGGAGCAGGGCGGTGTCACCGGACATCTGGCCAACGTCGCTCGCGAGTTCGGCGTGCCGGCGCTGTTCGACGCGGAAGGTGCATGCGCGCGTCTGACTGAGGGCGAGAATGTCACGGTGGACGCCTCCGCGCGGCGCGTGTACGCCGGGCGCGTCGAGGAGCTCCTCGACGCCGCTCCCCATCGTGCGCCGCTCATGGCCGGCAGTCCTGTGTTCGAGACGCTGCGCGAGGTTGCCGCGCTCATTCTGCCGCTCAACCTCACGGATCCCGACGCCCTGGAGTTCACGCCCGAGCACTGCGCCACGTATCACGACATCACGCGCTTCGCCCACGAGATGAGCGTGCGTTGCATGTTCGACTTCGGCGCGAAAAGCGGGCTGTCCAGCCAGGCCAGCAAACAGCTGGTGTGCAAGGTGCCCATGCAGTGGTGGGTGGTCAACCTGGACGACGGCTTCAGCCGCGAGGTGCCGGAGCGTTTCGTCCGGCTGGAGGACATCGCGAGCCAGCCCATGCTGGCCATTTGGGACGGCATAACCGCCGTGCCCTGGGCCGGGCCGCCGACGGCCGGCGGGGCGGGGCTCATGAACGTGTTTCTTCAGGCCACCATGAACCCGGAGCTTGCCGAGGGCGTGGCGGACGGATTCTCCGAGCGCAACGTGTTCATGATCTCGAAGCGCTACGCCTGCCTGAACTCGCGCTTCGGTTTCCATTTTACCACCATCGAGACCATGCTCACCGGCGGCGGGTTCGACAGCTACGCCGGGTTCAAGTTCAGCGGCGGCGCGGCGGACGAGCACCGCCGCAACCTGCGCGCCGCCCTCATCGCCGAGGTGCTGGAGCGCCACGGCTTCCAGACCAAGCTGCGCGGCGACAATCTTTTCGCCAAGGCCGAGAGCCGCCGCCACGACTTCATCCTTTCGCGCCTGCGCATTCTGGGCTATCTGCTCGTGCACACGCGCCAGCTGGACATGGCCATGGACGGCGGCCCCTGGGCCGCTTCCCTGCGGGAAAAAATTTTGGACGACATCGAGGCCATGCTGGCGCGCCCCTTCGGTTTGGCGACGGGAGGAGGTGAGACGTGAGCGACGGTCCGCGTCTGCGCGTGCTGCATGTGCTCAAGTCCCTGGGGCTGGGCGGCACGGAGAAGGTGGCCCAGCTTTTTTTGACGCATCTGGACCACGGGCGTTTCGAAACCGCCGCGCACAGCCCGGAGGACGGTCCGCGGGCCGCTCAGATTCGCGCCGGGGGCAGCGCCACGTATGTCGGCATGCCGCTGGCCCGTGCGCTCGCCGCGTTCCGGCCGCAAATCATCCATCTGCACCGCGCCGGCTGGCCGGAGCCGGATTTCCTCCGGCCCGTGCGCGACTACGCCGCGCGCAATCCCGTGGCCGTGTTCGAGACCAACGTCTTCGGCCGGTACGATCCCACGCCCATGGGCCGCGTCATCGACACGCATCTGTTCGTCTCCCGCTTCTGCGCCGAGCGCTTCGTCCGGCACACGGGCGTCCGGCCCTTGTGGCCGGCCTGCGGCGTGTTGCACAATCCCGTGGACACGGATTTTTTCGCCGCCGCCCTGCCGCACGGACCGAACTTCTCCGCGCCGGTGCTGGGGCGCGTGTCCCGGGCCGACCCCGGCAAGTGGTCGCGTCTGGCGTTGGACATTCTGCCCCTCCTCGCGCGGGAGGTCCCGGGATTCCGCTATCGCGTCATCGGCGGTGTGCCCGAGGCCGAGGCGTTCGTGCACGGGCAGGGGCTCGAAAACAGCGTTGAGTTTCTGCCGCCGGTGGCGACGGACGCGGAGCTGGCCGCGTTCTATGGGGGGCTTTTCGCGTTGGCCCACGCCAACGACGCCGGCGAGAGCTTCGGGCTGGTCATCGCCGAGGCCATGGCCTGCGGTCTGCCTGTGGTGACGCACCCCAGCGCCGGCGAGCGCGACAACGCCCAGCTGGAACTGGTGGAGCACGGCGTGACGGGCTTCGTGGCCACGACGGCGCGGGAATACGCGGACGCGGCGCGTTGGCTTTTCGAGCGGCCGGACGAGGCCCGGCGCATGGGGCTGGCTGGCAAAAAACGGGCCACCGAATGGTTCCGCGCCCAGGAAGTCGCCGCGCGGCTGGGCGCGATGTATTTGGATGTGCTGGCGCGCAAATTCGGGGGGAATGGCGTATGAGCGAATCGGATCCGCTTTTCGAATACGTGTCGGAGGTGCTCGGTTTCGATTTCAAGGACGCGCGGCCCGTGGAGCCGCCGGCCGTGCCGCCCCCCGCGGCGGTCCAGCGCATGGTCGAGCGCTGCGCCGGGGCGTTTTCGCGGTCGGGCCGGGAACGGGTCGTTCTGCTGGGACTCGGCTCCGGTGCGGTGGCCGAGACCCTGGCCGGCCGGCTTCCGGTTGGATCGCTGCTCGTCTGTGAGCAGAACCTTGGGCTGGCGCGCTCCCTGCTCACAGCCGGCCGGTTGCTGTGGTCCCGGCCCGGGCAGGAGGGCGAACCTCCCGCCGCGCGGCTTGCCGTGGACTCCTCGCCCTGGGCGCTGCTCATGTTGCTGGACCGCTGCGGCGTCGTTCCCGGCGAAGTCATGGTGCTGCCCAATCCCGAGCTTCCGCCGGCGGAGAAGGCCCGCATGCGTCTGCTCGAACTTTTGCTCACGCGCTGCGAACCCTTCGTCGCCCCTCCCGGCCCGCTTCTCGGCGGCGCACCGGACTCGCCCATGCCGAAAATCTCCGCCGCGGCCATCCTCTCGCCCGACGAGCCGGGCTTGCCGGAGTTTCTCGCCCAGCTGCCGCCATGGCTTTTGGAGCTGGCCATCGTCTGGGACGCCGAGGTCATCCCCGATGTCCAGGTGCCGCGCCACTTTCCCGTGTGGCAGACGGCGCGGCCGCTGGAGCGGGATTTCGCGGCGCAGCGCAATCTGATGCTCGCGGCCTGCCGGGGCGACTTCGTGCTTTATCTGGACGCCGACGAGGGCTTCTGCCTGGAGGACTGGGCCGCGCTGCCGGGGCTGTGCGCCGCGCCGGATGTGTGCGGTTGGCTGTTCCCGCGCGTCACGCCCTATCCGAATATCGACCGCGCGCTCACCGGGTTCGGGTTGTGGCCGGATTTGCAGCTGCGGCTGTTCCGGCGCACGGAGGACCTGCGCTTCTTCAACGCCGTGCACGAGCGGCTTACCGGGTTGTGCGGCCGGCAGGCCCTGGCCTTGGACATGGAGCTGCTGCACATGAGCCGCCTGCGCAAAAGCGACGCGGAGCTGCGCCGCAAGCTGCGCGGGTTCGACGAGGCGGGCACCGGGGCCGTGCGCCACGCGCTCAGCCCGGAGTATCCCAGCGTGCCGCGTGGGCTGCTGCGTCGGCGGGGCCAGGAGGAACCTGCGGCGCAGCGCTGCCTGTTGTTGCCCCCTGAACTCGGCTGAAACGGCGAAAGTCCGCCTTCCGGTCCGATTCGCGCGGCGGCCCTTGATTCCCTGGGCGGAAGCGTCTAGACTTTCTTGATTGGACCAACCTCTTGCCGGAAGGACCAGAATGCGGATTATCTGTCCCATGTGCGGCTACGTCCGCGAGGTCGACGAGACCAGAATTCCCCCGCGCGCGCAGATGGCCACCTGCCCCAAGTGCTCGCACAAGTTCCGTTTTCGCGTGGTCGACGACCTCACCCCAGCCCCTCCCTCGGTGACGGGGACCTTCCCCACCGGGCAGGATCTCTCCGTCGCGCCGTCCGACCCCCTGGCCGCCCAGCGCGCGGCCGCCGGACAGGCGTGGCGGCGTTTGCAGGGACAGCCCAAGAGCCGGCCCGACCAGCCCGACGATGCTGATCCGTCCGCCGGGGCCGATCCGTCCGGCCAGCCCGGCCAATTGGGAACCTCCGCCCCCGTTCCCCCGCCTGCCGCCCTGGACGCCCCCGCGTCCTCCGAAGTGGGGAATTCCGCCGGCGCGGAGGCGCGCGAGGCGCCCCTTTCGCCAGTGCCGTTCGAGAACCTGCGGCGCATCGGCTTCTTCCCCGGCATGTGGGAAACCATCCGCGTCGTCCTCACCAAACCGGCCGTCTTCTTCCGCACCATGCCGATGCGCGCCGGCATGGGCAAACCGCTGGCCTTCCATCTGCTGTTGGCCGAGTTCATGGTCGTGTGCCAGTATCTCTGGGGGCTGGCCGGCATCGGCGCCACCGCCGAGTATTTCGGCAGCCGGCAGATCATGGACATGGGGCTCGGGCTGGCTCAGGCCGCGCCCATCATGCTGTTCATCGTCTATCCCCTGTTGCTCGTGGTGCGCATCATGGTCATGACGGGCGTCATCCATCTGCTGCTGCGCATGGTCCGCTGCGCCGACTCCGGCGCGGAGGCCACCTTCCGCGTGCTGTGCTATTCCGCCGCGCCGCTCGTGCTGGGCGTCATTCCCGGCATTGGCTCCCTGGCCGGTGGTGTGTGGAGCATCTGGCTCACCGTCGTCGGTCTCAAGGAGGCGCACCGTACCCGCTACTCGGCATCCCTGTTCGCCGTGCTGGTGCCCATCCTCATGCTTCTGGCCGCCCTGCTGGGCCTGCTGCAGGGCATGTCCAAGGTCTGACGCCATGGCCGGCGAGGGCAGGCCCGTTCTCGGCTGGCTGACGCGTAAATGGCGTTCGCTGTGCGCCGCGCGTCACGCCGCCCGCCGCGCCACGGGCGAGCGGAATTCCCATGGTGGGCTTCTGCGTCTGCTTGAAGAGGTGCGGATGCTGGCCGACGCGGCCCGTCGCGTGTGCCCGCCAGAGCGCCGGTTGCAGGCGCGCATCGCCGCCGTGAACGTCGAGATGCGTCGTCTGGCCGAATTGGTCGATTCGCCGGAATTCCGGGATATGGACCCTGAGCGCAGGCGGATGCTGCGCCGTGATCTGACGTACTCGCGCGAGCAGTTGCTGCGCGCCATGGGGCAGACCCCCGCGCCCACGCGCCGGTTGCAGTAGCCCCGCCTTCGGCCGCGGTACGTATCTTGCTTACTCTCCCCAGACATGCCGCGTCCGCGACGGGAAACCGGCGCGTGAGGCGTTCTTCAAACAAGCGAGCGACGCCCATGAAACAAATCCTGCGCCTTCCGTTGTTGTTCCTGGTCACGGCCGTCCTGTGCGCCTGCGCCCATTTCGATCCCGAGGTGACCCAGCAGAGCCGCTACTACGTGGACGCCAAGGTGGACAAGTCCCAACTCGCCGTGAACGTGCGTCCCAAGGGCCCTCTCGACGAGTCCCCCAAGGCGCTCCTGTATCCCTTCTGGGTGTCGCAGAAGATGGACCGTTCCCTGCTCGTCGGCCGGGAGATCGCCCGCGTGTTCCACCAGACCTGGACCGGCGAGGCTCTCTTCCAGACCCTGGCCTTCGATCCCGAGCTGGTCTACCGCGGGCCGGAGCAGGCCATCAGCGTGGCGCGCCGCGCCGGGGCCGACCTCGTCATCGTCGGCATCATCCCCTACATCATCGCCGGCGGCACCATCGACAGTTCGGCCATCTCGGTGCAAATACGCATTTACAACACCCACACCGGCAACCTGCTCATCTCCATGGACCAGAGCGCCCGCGTGAACGCCAAAGCCACGCAGGACTGGATCGTCGTCAGCGTGGAGACGCGGCTTTCCGATTCGACCCTCACCGAGGCCGCGGCCGGCATCGCCCACGATATGGCCATCGCCATGCGTTCCTGGCTGCCGCCCAGCGATGAGGTGCTCGGCTTCGCCGACAACGCGGCCGACATGACCCGTGGGTTGGTGGCCAGCGGCCAGCCGGCCTCCGGCGGGAAATTCGGCGTGTTCCCCACGCCCGGCCACAGCGTGAACCTCAAGGTCGAGTTCGATGTGGATTCCGCGCGCATCCGCCCATCGTCCTATCCGCTGCTCGATCAGCTCGCCGCCTCGCTGCAAAGCCAGGAACTGCACGGCAAGCGCGTGCTCATCGCCGGCCACACGGACTCCACCTTCACCATGGCTTACAACCAGACCCTTTCCGAGAACCGCGCGCGCAGCGTGAAGGAATACCTGGTCGAGCGGGGGCGGATCGACCCCCGGCTCCTGCGCACCATCGGCTATGGCAAGACACGTCCGCTGGTGCCCAACACCACCAAGGCCAACATGCAGCGCAACCGCCGCGTGGAGGTGCGCTTGGATTAATGCTGGACAAAATGAGAATTATTCCTAATAAAGATGGGGCGGCTGGACCGCCCCTTTTTTTTCGGGTTTGCTCCGTGGCCCGAATGTGATAGGGGAGGGGGCCTGACGCCACCCGCGCGCGCAGGCGCGCCACCAACGTTCTGAAGAAACGAGGTTTTCATGATCGGCATATCCAAACTTTACTGCGGCGCCGTCGAACCCTCCGACGCGCTGCGCTACAACCGCCAGTCCAGCAAGCTTCCCTCGCACCTGCTCCAGTTCTCGGCGGACAAGAAGCCCGTCGTGGTCTGGAACATGACCAAGCGCTGCAACCTCAAGTGCGTGCACTGCTACGCCCAGGCCGTCGACCCCAATCAGGGCGTGGACGACATCTCCACCGAGCAGGCCAAGGTCATGATCGACGATCTGGCCGCCTACGGCGCGCCGGTCCTGTTGTTCTCCGGCGGCGAGCCGCTGGTGCGCAAGGACCTGGTCGAGCTGGCCAGTTACGCCACCCAGAAGGGCATGCGCGCGGTCATCTCCACCAACGGCACCCTCATCACCAAGGAAAAGGCCCACGAGCTGAAGCAGATCGGCCTTTCCTACGTCGGCATCTCCCTCGATGGCGGCGAGGAGGTCCACGACCACTTCCGCAAGGTGCCCGGCGCGTACAAGAAGGCGCTGGAAGGCTTGGCCAACTGCCAGGCCGAGGGCCTCAAGGTGGGCCTGCGCTTCACCATCAACAAGCGCAACCAGCAGGAAGTGCCCAAGCTCTTCGAGATCCTCCGCGATCTCGAGGTCCCGCGCATCTGCTTCTACCACTTGGTGTACTCCGGCCGCGGGTCCGCGCTCATCAAGGAGGACCTGGACCACGCCGAGACGCGCGCCGTGGTGAATCTCATCATGGACGAGACGCGCAAGCTGTTCGACCAGGGCATTCCCAAGGAAGTGCTGACGGTGGACAACCATGCCGACGGTCCGCTCGTCTACTACCGCCTGCTCAAGGAGGACAAGAAGCGCGCCGCCGAGGTCATGGAGCTGTTGCAGATGAACGAGGGCAACAGCACCGGCCGGGGCATCGGCTGCATCTCCTGGGACGGCAAGGTCCACGCCGATCAGTTCTGGCGGCAGCACGTGTTCGGCAACGTGTTGGAGCGTCCCTTCTCGCAGATCTGGGATGACCCGAACATCGAGCTGCTGCACAAGCTCAAGGACAAGAAGCCCTACGTGAAGGGCCGCTGCGCCGAGTGCCGCTTCCTGAACATCTGCGGCGGCAACTTCCGCGCCCGCGCCGAGGCCTACTACGGCGACATCTGGGCGCAGGACCCCGCCTGCTATCTCACCGACGAAGAGATCAAGAAGGTCTAGCGATACCATTCGGCGGGTCCTCCACCACGGGGGACCCGCGTTTTCATCCGGCGGATCGCGGCAACCTCCCGCCCCGCCGCGCCATCAAGGAGCCGCCCCATGCTCGATACCGATTTCTATCGTGGCCGCCGTCTGCGCATGACCCCCGGCATCCGCGCGCTTGTGCGCGAGAGCGAGATCCGCCCCGCCGACCTCGTCATGCCCTATTTCGTGGCCGAGACCGACGACGAGGGCTTCCGCAAGCCCATCGCCTCCATGCCCGGTCAGTTTCAGTTTTCCCTCAAGGAATTGGAAAAGCAGGTGGCCGCCGCCGTGGCCAATGGGCTGGGCAGCGTGCTGCTCTTCGGCTTGCCCAAGGTGAAGGACGAGAAGGCCTCCCAGGCCTACTCGGACGAGGGCATCGTGCAGGAGGCCGTGCGCCACCTGAAGGATCGCTTCCCCGAGCTGGTCGTCATCACCGACGTGTGCCTGTGCGAGTACACCGCGAACGGTCACTGCGGCATGGTCGGCAAATGCGGCGAGATCCAAAACGACCCCACCCTCGACCTGCTGGCCAAGACCGCGCTTTCCCACGTGCGCGCCGGCGCGGACATGGTGGCCCCCAGCGACATGATGGACGGCCGCATCCTGGCCATCCGCGAGACGCTGGACGACGCCGGCTTCACCTCCACGCCCATCATGAGCTACGCGGTCAAATACGCCTCCGCCTTCTATGGGCCCTTCCGCGACGCGGCCGACAGCACGCCCAAGTTCGGCGACCGCCACTCGCATCAGATGGACCCGGCCAACTGGCGCGAGGCCCTGCGCGAGGCCGAGGCCGATCTGGACGAGGGCGCGGACATCCTCATGGTCAAGCCCGGCCTGCCGTACCTGGACGTGCTGCGTCAGCTGCGCGACCGCTTCGACACGCCCATCGCCACCTACAATGTCTCCGGCGAGTACAGCATGGTCAAGGCCGCCGCGCAGAACGGTTGGATCGATGAACAGCGCACGGTCATGGAGATGATGACCTGCTTCAAGCGCGCCGGCGCGGACATCGTCATCACCTATTTCGCCGAGGACGTCCTCGGCTGGCTGAACAAATAGGCGGGCCCATGCACGAGCACACCACTGGACATCCCGGCCATCCCGGCGGCCATCCCGGCTCCGTGGGCCGGCATCCTGGCGAACAGCCCATCGGCGCTGGCATCGACGGCATGCCGCCGCTCCGGCTTATCGCCTGGGAAGTGACGCGAAGCTGCAACCTCGCCTGCAAGCACTGCCGGGCCGAGGCGCACCCCGAGCCCTACGAGGGCGAGCTCTCCACCGAGGAGGCCAAGGCCCTCATCGACACCTTCCCGGCCACGGGCAGCCCCATCATCATTTTCACCGGCGGCGAGCCCCTCATGCGCCATGACATCTTCGAGCTCATTCCCTACGCCAAGAGCAAGGGGCTCCGGTGTGTCATGGCGCCCAACGGCACTCTGCTCACGGCCGAGAACGCGGCGAGGATCAAACAACTCGGCATCGAGCGCTGCTCCATCTCCATCGACGCGCCAAACGCCGCGGCCCACGACGAGTTCCGCGGGGTCAAGGGCGCCTTCGAAGCCTCCATGCGTGGCATCCAGTACCTCAAGGACGTCGGCATGGAGTTCCAGATCAACACCACTGTGACCAAGGACAACCTGCACCAATTCAAGGAAATCTTCCATTTGGTGGAGAAGCTGGGCGCCAGCGCTTGGCACATCTTCCTGCTCGTGCCCACGGGCCGCGCGGCCGAGCTCGGCGCGCAGGTCATCAGCGCCGAGGAGTACGAGGAAGTCCTCAACTGGTTCTACGACTTCCGCAAGACAACGGACATGCAGTTGAAGGCCACCTGCGCCCCGCACTACCACCGCATTCTGCGGCAGCGGGCCAAGGCCGAGGGCGTGCCCGTCACCTTCGAGAACTTCGGACTGGACGCGGTTTCGCGCGGGTGTCTGGGCGGGGTGGGCTTTTGCTTCATCTCGCACTCGGGCATCGTGCAGCCCTGCGGCTACCTGGAGCTCGTCTGCGGCGACGTGCGCAAGACGCCCTTCCCGGAAATATGGAAGAGCAGCCCGCAGTTCCTCAACCTGCGCAACCCCAAGGCTTACGACGGCAAGTGCGGCGTGTGCGAGTACGAGAAGGTCTGCGGCGGCTGCCGCGCCCGCGCCGCCACCATGCGCGGCAATTATCTCGGCGAGGAGCCGTTGTGCTCCCACACGCCGGTGAAGCTGCGCGGGGAAAAATAACCCCTACGTCCACTCTTCACATCTGGAGGTGAACCATGGCTGTCGTGCATTCGGTGTGCATCAGCGAGCGCAAGGGCGAGAGGAAGAAGGCCGTGCCGTCCATCGAGCTGGTGGAGGACTTCGGCGTCAAGGGCGACGCCCACGCGGGCAGCGGCCGGCAGGTTAGTCTGCTGGCGTACGAAGGCCTGCTGCGCATGCGTGAGAAGCTGGACACGATCATGCCCGGCGATTTCGCTGAGAATCTGAACGTGCGGGGGCTGAATGAACTGGGGCTCGTGGTGGGCAGCCGCATCCGCGTGGGTGAATCGGCGCTGCTGGAGGTGACGCAGCTGGGCAAGAAGTGCCACGACGCCGGTTGCGCCATCATGCGCGCCGTCGGCACCTGCGTCATGCCCAAGGAAGGCGTCTTCGCCAAGGTGCTGCGCGGCGGGGTGGTCCTGCCCGGCGACGCCGTAACCCTTTCTCCAACCATGGATGAGTGACGCATGGACGATTACGACAAGCTGATTCTGGACATCATTCAGTCGAACTTCCCCATCGAGCCGCGGCCTTACGCCGTGGTGGGCGAGCAGGTGGGCCTCACCGAGGCTGAGGTGCTGGCCCGCGTGCGCAAGCTCAAGGGGCAGGGCGTCATTCGCCGCATGGGGGCCAACTTCGGTTCGCGCGAACTGGGCTGGAAGTCCACCCTGTGCGGGGCCGAGGTGCCGCAGGACAAGCTGGACGCCTTCGTGGCCGAGGTGAACAGCCACCCGGGCGTGACGCACAACTACCTGCGCGCCCACAAGTTCAACGTCTGGTTCGCGCTCATCGCGCCCACCGACGAGGACATCGAGACCATTCTCGCCGACGTGACCGCCAAGACGGGCGTGCCCGTCATGAACCTGCCAGCCAGCAAGCTGTTCAAGATCAAGGTGGACTTCGCCATGGGCGATGCCGCCGAGTAGAACGGAGTCGCACCATGATTCTTTCGCCCTCGCTGCTCTCCTGTGACTTCGCCCGCCTGGCCGAGGAACTCGCCGCCCTGGAGGCTGCCGGCGTCCAGTGGGCGCACCTTGACGTCATGGACGGCTCCTTCGTGCCGAACATCACCTTCGGCGCGCCTGTCATCAAGGCCATGCGCAAGGCGAGCAAGCTCTTCTTCGACTGCCACCTGATGATCGACGAGCCGGGGCGGTACGTCGATGACTTCGCCAAGGCCGGGGCCGACCTCATCTGCGTCCACGCCGAGGCCACCAACCACCTGGAGCGCGTGTGCGCGGCCATCGGGCAGGCCGGCTGCAAGCCCGCCGTGGCCCTCAATCCCGCCACGCCGCTTTCGGCCGTGCGCTACCTTCTGCCGCAGCTGTCCATGGTGCTCGTCATGAGCGTGAACCCGGGCTTCGGCGGACAGAAGTTCATCGGCTTCTGCATGGACAAGGTGCGCGAGCTCAAGACCATGATCCGCGAGTGCGGCTCCTCCGCGCTCATCCAGGTGGACGGCGGCGTGACGCTGGACAACTGCGCGGAACTCGTTGCCGCCGGGGCCGACGTGCTTGTGTCCGGCTCGGCCTTCTTCGGCCATCCTCCCTACGCCGAACGCCTGCGCCAATTCAACGAGCGTTGCGGCGCATAGTCGTCGGTTCCCCGTCCTCGACCTGTTGCCATTCTGGGCGGTTGCGTTCTATAGTACTGGCGTATCCAGTATTGGTTCGTCTGACGTCAACGCAATCCCGGAGCGGGCATGTCACGATCCCTTCCGCGCGTTTTCGTGGTGGCCGCCATCTGCGCGGCGGCTCTGTTTTGCGCCTCGCCCGCATGGGCGCAGGAGCGCCTGGGGGTGCTGCTGCTGCACGATAAAGGCGTCGCCCCCGAAAAGTGCTTCGGCGATCTCGAACGCACGCTGCGCAACGTTGGCTTCGAGGTGGACGTTCCAGATTTGCCCTGGTCGTCCAGACGCGGGTTCGACGCCACGTTTCAGCAGGCCCTGGTCGAAATCGGCATGGAGGCGCAGCAGTTGCGCCTGGACGGCTGCACGCGCATCGCGTTGGTGGGGCATGGGCTGGGGGCCAACGCGGCCATGGCCTTCGCCGCCAAGCGCGGGGGCGTCTTCGCCCTGGTCGCCCTGGCCCCGGCGCATGATCCCGTGCTGCATCGCGAGGTCTTCATGCCCGACGTGCGCAAGGCCCGCTCCATGCTGTCCGGCGGCGAGGGCAACGGGCGCTCGCTGTTCCTCGATTACAAGGGCGAAAAGGACTACGACCTTTCCACCACGGTCGAGGTCTACCTGAGCTACAATGACCCCGACGGCGAGGCCGTGATGCCCAAATCCTGCGCGGCGTTCAAAACGCCCGTTCCGTTCCTGTGGATCGTTGGAACCCAGGATTCCTTGCGTTTTCTCGGCGAGTCTTATGCCTTCAGCAAGGCCCCGAAGCATCCTGCCAGCGCCTATGAGCAGGTGCCGGGCGACCATATGGCCGTGCCGCGCAACGCCACCCGCCGTGTGGTCTTGTGGCTGCGCGGGCTCATGGTCGACCTTCCGAAGTGATCCGCCTCCTCACGCCCCGGCGTTGAAGAGCATATCCCACAGCAGCAGCACGTTCAGCCCGACCACCACCACGCTGATGCCCGCCAGCACGAAGTTGTGCCAGGCGGTGTTCACGAATTCGCCCATGACCTTGCGCGAGGCCGTGAGCCGAAATTGCAGGTAGATGGTGAAGGGCAGCTGCACGCTCAGCAGAATCTGCGAGACCACCAGTCCGTCGAAGGGGTGGTTGATGAACAGAATGCACAG
Organism: Desulfocurvus sp.; assembly: GCA_020692325.1. Classification (GTDB taxonomy): domain Bacteria; phylum Desulfobacterota; class Desulfovibrionia; order Desulfovibrionales; family Desulfovibrionaceae; genus Humidesulfovibrio. The sequence continues at coordinate 97,918 of JAIMKR010000001.1, read as the reverse complement.
GGCGGCCGGAACGAGGGTGAGCGCCACGCCGAGCCTGCTGTGCGCGTCCTTGATGTCGAAGGGCTCGGAGAAGATGCCAGCGAAGATGCTGCCCCCGGCCATGGCCGCGGTGACACTGGAGGACAGCCCGGCCATGAGCAGCGCCAGGGCGAACACCACGGCGGCGGAATCGCCCAATATGGGCCGCAGCATGGCCTGCGCCTGCTCCAACTGATCCACCGGGGTCCCCTGGACGAAGAACGTCGCAGCCGCCACCACGATCATGGCGCTGTTGATACCCCAGCCGATGAGCATGGACAGCAGCGTGTCCACGAATTCGAAGCGCAGTTGATGGCAGATGACCGCCTTGTCCTCCAGATTCCATTGCCGGCTCTGGATGATTTCCGAATGCAGGAAGAGGTTGTGCGGCATGACCACCGCGCCGAGCACGCTCATGATGATGGGGATGGAGCCGGCCGGAATGGTTGGCATGAACCAGCTGACCGCCGCGTGGCTCCAGGGCACGTCCACCAGACAGATTTCGTAGATGAACGACAGTCCGATGAGCGACACGAAGGCGATGATGAATTTCTCGAGGCGACGGTAGGAGTTGGAATAGAGCATCCAGGCCACGAAGGCCGTGACGAGCAGCGTGCCCGCCCAGATGGGCACGCGGAAGAGCATGTTCAGCGCAATGGCTCCGCCCAGCAGCTCGGCCAGCGCCGTGGCCACGGCCGCCAGCATGGCCGAGCCGAGCAACAGCCGCGCCGGCGTTTTGCGCAGGTGCGCCACCGCCGCCTCGGAAAGGCAGAGGCCCGTGGCGATGCCCAGGTGTGCGGCGTTGTGCTGCAACACGATGAGCATCAATGTGGACAGGGTGACCATCCACAGCAGCGTGTAGCCGAAGCCGGCTCCCGCAGCCACGTTGGCCGCCCAGTTGCCGGGGTCGATGAAGCCGACGGTGACGAGCAGCCCCGGGCCGATGTACTTGAGAATCTCCAGGCCGGAGAATTTCGGCTTGTGATGCCGGCCGAACCATTTTTTGAGCTTTTTGCCGAACACGCGCTGGCTCCGCTGCGTTGCGGTGGGTGGGGACGCCCGTCCCTGAACCTCAGCGGTGTGCCGGGGCCGGGCGATGCTCCGGTCTACGCGGGTCCGTCCCGCGCTGTAAAGGCCCGGCCGGCGGCCGGAACGCGGCGGCCTCAGCGCACGATGACCCCCGCGTAGCCCACCACGCGGTCGTAATCGCCGCTGGCGTCGCCGGAGGTGGCGTGGGCCGTGAGTTCGGCCTTGGTCGCACCCATCTCGATGGCTGCGGCCAGCCCGATGGTCATGGGCAGCACGCCGCACATGGAGATGTCCTCGTCGCGCACGGTGTCGTAGAAGCGCGCGGGGTCGAGGTCCAGCGCTGGGGCCAGCGCGGCGGCGTCCAGCTTCTGCGTCACGCCTTGCGCTCGGAAGTGGTTCATGTCCGAGCTGACGAGGATGCCCACGCGCTTCGACTGTTCGCGCAGCGCCCGGCCGATGGTGCGGCCGATGTCCAAAAGCGTGTCGCGTCCAGGCTGGGCCACACAGACCGGCACGATGCGCGTCGCCGGGTCGAGCGCGGCCAGAAACGGCAGCATCACCTCCAGGGAGTGTTCGCGCACGTGGGCCAGGGTGTCGGTCGTGAGTCTGGGCTCCCGTTCCATGAGCAGGGTCGCCAGCTCGGCGTCCACGGAAAGCGCGCCGCCGGGGAACTGCCAGCGGCCGTCGGGCCATACCGCCAGCGGTTTGCCCAGGCCCGTATGGTTGGGACCGAGCATGAGGATGGTGTCGCCCAGATCGGCCAGTCCCAGGGTGAGTCCGGCGACGGGGCCGGAATAGACGTAGCCCGCGTGCGGCGCCATGGCCAGGATGGCCGGCCGGCGGGAGGATGCGTCCGCGGCGGCCAGATAGGCCCGGACGGCCTCATCGAGCTGCGCGGGATCACCTGGGTAGAACTGTCCGGCCACGGCGGGCCGGCGATCGTGGGATTGCATGTGCGGCATGGGCATAGGCGGCCTCCCCCGCTTCTGGCGGGTTATTGCAGTTGCTGCCCGGGCTTCGGGGGCTGCACCAGGTAGTTCTGCAGGCGCTGGTCCAGGGCGTTGCTGTCCAGCGACTGCTGGGCCATGCGCGCGTAAATGGTTTTGGGCTGCTTTTTCACCACCTCGGCGAGCACCTTCTTCCATTCGTCGAGCTGGTTGCCACGGCGGTAGATTTCGGCCAGGCGCAGGCGCACGGGGGCCCAGTCGGGATCGCTGGGCGGAATGATGGCGTCGAAGGCGTTGCCCCATCTGAGTGCCTGGGCGAACTGGCCGGAACGCTCGGTGGCGGTGATGGCCATGAGCATGCAGTCCTTGATCTTGGCCTTGTCGCCGTGGGTGGCGAGAAGCTGGGTGAGCGCCTCCTGTGAAAGGGCGAAGAGCCGGAACATGTCGTTGCGTCGGGCTGCGTCCTTGGCCAGCATGTAGGTGGCGTGGGCCCGCAGACCGGGGTCGGACTTGGCGTTGGCGGCAATGCGCGTCCATAGGGGCAGGCTGTTCTTACTATCGCCTGAATTCTCCAGCGCCATGGCCTTGGCATTCTCGAAGGCGGTCTTCTGCCGGGGCGAGAGCTTCCAGGCCCGGTTGGCCCGCGTGGCCAGATCCGCGATGCGCTTCCACTGCTTGCCTTCCATGAAGATGTTCATGGCGAGGTCGAGCGCCATTTCCGAATACTTGGGAACCTGCCGCTTGCCGAGGAAGCGGCCGGCGAGCTTGAGCGCGCGGTCGGGCTGGCCAAGCTTCCAGGCGCTTACGGCGATGGCCATCTGCGCGCCGTCGTTGAAGTTGTTCCAGTTGGACTTGACGTAGGGCGCGCCGTCGTAAATCTGCATCACGCGGGCGTAGTTGCCGTCTTGTACGAGATTAGGCAGGGCCATGAGGAACGCCTGGAAGCCGAGTTCGTTGGCCTTGTCGATCAGTTTGCTCTGCGGATACTTCTGCAGGAACGTGTTGACCGTGTTCATGGCGTCCATGTAGCTCTTGTTGTGGAACTGCCACATGCCGAGCTTGATGAGGGCCAGTGGGGCCAGCGGACTCTGCGGAAATTTGGTGTAGATGTAGGTGTAGGCCTCGTTGGGCTTGATGGCGCTGGGCCTGTCGAAGATGGGTTCCATCTCCTTCATGGTCGGGTCGTCGTAGATGCCCTCCTCGGCGATGCGCATCTGCGCCACCTGCCCGCCCTCGCGGTTGGGAAAGTCCTGCAGGGCCTTCTGGTAGATCTCCAGGGCCGCGGTGCGTTTGTTCTGGCGCAGGTAGATGTCGCCGATACGCACGAGGGTGACGTCGGCATACTGGCTCTTGGGAAGCAGGTTATAGTAGGTCCAGTAGTGGTCCTTGGCCTGATCGAGCTTGCCGTTCTTCTCCTCCACCTCGGCGTGGATGCGCAAAAAATCTGGGTTGTCCATGTAGAACAGCGGCCAGCGTTTATCCAGATAATCGGCGATCTGATAGGCCTTGTCGTAGGCTCCCAGCTCGCGCAGCACCTGCACGAGGTTGAACGCTGTCTCCTTGGCCATGCGGCTGTCTGGGTAGTTCTGGATGAGGTCCTGGTACTGCGCGGCGGCGGTCTTGAGGTCGCCCTTGCCCCGGTAGTACTCGCCCAGCGAGTAGGGGATGATCGGGGCGCTGTCATCCTGGGGATACTTCTTGCGGACGATGTTGAAGTAGGCCCTGGCCTCGGGCAGGTTGCCCACCCGGAGGTTGAGCAACCCGAGGTTGACCATGGCGTGTGGCACGTGGCGCGACTTCGGGTTGGCGTTCATGGCCGCCAGCTGCGCACCGGCGATCTTGTCGAAATTGGCTGCGAGTTTGTCGCGATAGGCCTGCATGTAGGCGTCGCCCAGGGCGTAGAGGACGTCCTCGCGCGGGGGGCCCTTGAGGGCGGGCTCGTGGAGCAGGGCCTCCAGCTTGGTCACGGCATCATTCCACTTGCCTGCCACCATGTCGGTTTGGGCGGCGGTGACCTGAGCCAGAATTTCCTTGAGGCTGAGGGGACCTTGCTTTTCCTTCTTGTCGCCACTTCCGTGCGCGCCTCCGGCCGGAGCGGCGTCGTGCGCGGCGGGCGCGGGCTCCTGCGCGGGGGGGGCCGCCTGCGCGTGCGTGGCGTTCGCGGCGGGGTGAGGTTCGGCGGGAGCGTGTTCCGAGGTGTTGCCTGCCCCGTGCTCGCCGCCGGGCTGCGGGCCCTGCTGGCTTTCCTTCGCCGCGGCCTTGGCCGCCGCCGTGGCCGCGCCGCCCACCTGCGGCAGTGTGGCGTTGCCGTTGGATCCCGTGGGCGCGTAGACCTTCTGCACGGTCTGGCGCACGCTCCAGGGCTTGTTCGGCAGCGGCTGCGCTGTGGCTGGTTGCCCCGGGCGCAGGGGTTGCGCCTGGGAGGGGGCCGCCGCCGGGCGTGGGGCGGCCGGCGCGCCGGAAAGCACCTGCGCGGGGCGCAGATCCTCCGGGCCGTGATGCTCGGCGCGGAAGAGGACCTGTGTCCGGCCCTTGGGCAAATTCACGTCGGTGGGCGGCTTGCTGGCCGTGCGGGCGATGGACTTGGCGGACGGCTCCGGCGCCGAAGTAGGACCCTGCGGCGCGATGTTCGCCGTGTGTTCCTGCAGGATGGGCCGTTCGGTGACGCCGGGGGGCAGCTTGACGCCGACGGGTCTGCCGGTTGGCGCGGCGGCCGGAGGGGGCGTCTTGACCGGAGCCGCCACGGCCGTTGCTGCCGGAGCGGCGGCGTGCGCCGTGGGGACTGGAGCTGCGGCGTGTCCTTCCACCGGGGGCAGGGTGGTTGTGGACGATCCCGGGCCGATGACGGATTTGTTCACCGGGGCGCGCAAGGAGTAAGGCACGGAGTAGAACGGTTTGCCGCTCCGGCTGTTCTGCGCGGGCGGCGAGGGCCGGGTTGCCCCCCCACGGGCCTGTTGGATCGGCGCGGGGGCGGGCTGCGCGGGGGTGGGCTGTCGCTTGACCGTTTCGCCCCGCTTGGTTTCGGCCGCGCGCTTGGCGGCTTCCTCGGCGGTGCGTGACTTGGCCTCGCGTTGCTGCTTGGCCTGTTCCTCTCGCTTTTGCCTGGCCTGATCGCGCTTGGCCTTGGCGTCGTCGGCCTTTTGCCGACGTTCGGCGGGCGTGGCCTTGGCCTTGTGCGCGTCGGCCCAGGTGGCGCCGATGGCGTCGGCGAAGACCTGCACGCGCAGCTGGCGGCCGCCTTTCGCCGGGGCGGCCACATAGCCGAAGGCGTCGGTTTTGAGCAGAATTTTGAAGCCGTTGGCCGTTGGCCGCACGCCGGCCACCAGTTTGGAGCCGGCGATGCCCGGCGCGGTCGGGGGCCGGCCGCCGGGGAACGTCACGGTGAGTTCACGCGCGCCGGTGCGGCTCACGGAATATTTCGGCAGCGCGTCGCCGTCGGGAGTGACGGTGAATGTGTCCGCCTCCGATCCGGCGGAAAAACCGGCCTGCATGGCGCGGGCCTGTTTGGGCGATGCGGGATCCGCCGCCGCAAGCGCGGCGCAGATGCCGATTGTCGCGGTGAAACGCTTCAAGGACACGGGCGGGCCGATCCCCTGCAACCTCAGGTTTCGAGCAGGTTGCGTTTCTTCAGTTTCTCGATGAGCGTCGTGCGCTTGATCCCCAGCAACTCGGCCGCCTGATTCTTGACGCCGGCAGCCTCGGCCAGAGCCTCTTGCAAAAGGCGCTCCTCAATCTCATCCAGAAAGTCTTTCAACCCCTGGTTCTTGTCGCGCATGTCCTTGAGTTCCGGCCAGCGGAAGCCCGCCGGGGCGGCCGTCGCCGTCGCCTCGGGCGCCGGCGGCTCGAAGCCCGCCGCGCGCTGGATTTTCTCCGGCAGGTCCACCGGCGTCACCTGCTGCCCCTCGCAGAGGATGGACAGGCGCTCCATGAAGTTTTCCAGCTCGCGCACGTTGCCGGGCCAGGAATAGCCGCGCAGCATGTCCCTCGCCTCCGCGCTGAGGACGAGGGTTTTGCGTTCGCGCTCCTGGCAGAAGCCGCGCAGGAAGTGCTCGGCCAGGACCATTATGTCGTCGCCGCGCTCGCGCAGGGGAGGCAGGTGCAGGGGGATGACGTTCAGGCGGTAGAACAGATCCTCGCGGAAGCGGCCCTCGGCCACCTCCGTCTCCAGGTCGCGGTTGGTGGCGGCCACCACGCGCACGTCGACCTTCTTGGTCGAGGTGCCGCCCACGCGTTCGATTTCCTTTTCCTGCAGGGCGCGTAGAATTTTGACCTGGAGGCTCAAGTCCATCTCGCCGATCTCGTCGAGGAAGATGGTGCCGCCGTCGGCCAGTTCGAAGCGGCCGGGCCGCGAGCGGATGGCGTGGGTGAACGCGCCCTTCTCGTGGCCGAAGAGTTCGCTTTCCAGCAGTTCCTTGGGAATGGCCCCGCAGTTGATGGGCACGAATGGTTTGTCGTGGCGGTGGCTGTTCTTGTGCAGCGCGCGCACGAGCAGTTCCTTGCCCGTGCCGGATTCGCCGGTGACGAGCACGGTGCTCTCCGTGGGAGCCACCTTCTCCAGGATTCTGTAAACCTCGCGCAGAGCCGGGCTCGAGCCGATGATGCCGTCTATGTTCAGCGCCATTGATCCTCCATGATCAAGTCCCCGGATGACGGACGCGACGAAAGACGCCTTGGGGGCGTGTCTCTCTCACTGTCAAGGAAATGACAGAGTGTCAATCGTTTTCTAGAAAATATTTAGGTATGGATACATGGACGTGCGCGGGCCTTTTCGCCGCGCGCCGCCCTCGAGTGGTCAAATCATGAAGGAAATGTACGAATATCCCGAGATTTCCAGGTGTTTCACATCGTACGCGTATTCCGAGAAAAGCATCAACCCCAGTTGGTCGAGATCCTCCGGCGTTGCTTTCAGCAGGGATTCCGGCACGGCGAAATTGTTGATGTCGTCCATCTTGTGCCCGCAAATCATCTCCGTGAAACAGCCATCCTCGGTGAGGGCGGCGCGCATGGTCAGGTTGTGGTCGGGGTTCACGTCGGGCGCCGCGATCATGCGCACAAAAACCTCCTCGCAGCACAGCGAGAGGATGTTGAAGCGCTCCGGCGAGAGTTTGAGCCTCGCCCGTCCGGCGTTGAGCGTTTTCTGCAGTTTCGCGAGGTCCGAGACGTCGGCTCGGAACACCCCGCCGATGCCGCGCTTGGGAGCGAGAAAGGCCAGCGTGCTGAGCAAGAAGGCCGTGAAGCCGCCCATGGCCACGCTATTTTGCAGCAGGGGGCTCAGGCTTGAGGGGACCACGCCGGGAAAGAACGACCGGCCGCCCGCCACCAGCCCCACCACCAGCGAGAGCCCCAGGATGAGTCCATGCTGATTGTTCAGCCGGGTCATGGCCACCAGCCCGAACCCCGCGTGGAACAACAGCGCGGCGATGACCACGAGGAAGCCGCCGATGACCGGGCCGGGCATGTCGAGTATGACGCCGCTGACCTTGGGCATGAAGGCAAGCGCGAACAGAATGCCCGCCCCGATGGCGCCGACGCGACGCGAGGCCACGCCCGTCATCTCGATGAGGGGGAGGTTGTCGCAATAGAGGGATGGCACTGCCGTGCCCAGCAGCGCGGCCGCCACCTTGCTCAGCCCATCGCAGTACAGTCCGCTTTGCACCTGATCGTAGGAGACGCGGCGGAAGTCCCGCGTGGAGATCTGCTGCACGAGCATGATGTTGCCGGTGCTTTCGATCATGCTGGCCACCATGCCCATGCCGAAGGCCAGCAGCAGCGGCAGGTGGTCCCAGTGAAGATGCGTCTCCAGTCCTGGCCAGGCGTTCAGATCGGGCAGGCCGAACCAGACGCTGCTCGTCGTGTTTTCGAAGTCGAGCAGCCCGGTGAGCGCAGCCGTGATGTAGCCGCACGCCATGCCGATGAGCGGACTCCACAGCCTGAGCTTCGGCTTGCCGAAGAGCATGAGCAGCGTGAGGCTGAGCGTCGTGACTCCGCCTGTGACCAGTCGGGCCAGGGAAGGCGAGGCGCCGGGTCTGAGCGACCCCGCCCACAGCGAGAGACCGATGGGCACCATGGCCGTGGCGATGAGTAGCACAACCACGCCGCCCACGGCGGGGGTGATGATGTGGCGGAAGAACCGGATGAAGAAGGTGTAGAGGAACACCACCGGCACCGTGAGCAGCGACACTGTGGCCAAAAGTGGAAGCCCCCCCATTTGCACCGCGTCGATGGAGCAGAGCATGAAGGCGCTGTATGAGCCGGTGAAGAGCAGAAAACCAGCGCCAATGCCGAAGCGCGTGCGGCTTTGCAGGAAGGTGAACACGGCGGAGGTGATGATGGACCCGAAGGTGATGAAGGCCAGGGCGTGCGGCTCCACGCCGACGGTTTTGCTCAGTACGTTGGGAATGAAGATGACCGCGTCGAAGATGATCAGCACGTGCATGAGGGCGAGGCAGAAGGCCAGATGCGTCGGCGGGGTCTGGTTCGCATCATATTTAAGGGAGTCGCGTATCATGCCGACTGAACTACGCGTATCCCCGAACCACGCGCAAGGGGAAAAAGACCCCGGCGGCGTTTGATCTTCCGCCGGGGCCGAGGATTTGCCGAATCGCGCTAGTCCGTCAGCCGCCGGGCGATCTCCTTGCTGGGGATGATGCCCGTGGCCGCCGCGGAGACGATGTTACCGGCCACGCCGGGGCCGTCGCCCGCCACGAATAGGCCGGTGACCGCCGTCTCCAGGTTGGCGGTCGTCTCAATCTGCGTGGCGAAAAACTTGATCTCCGGCGCATAGAGCAGGGTCTCGTCGTTGGCCACGCCGGGCACCACCTGCCCCAGTTTCTCCAGGCCCTCCAAGATGTTGGTCAGGATGCGCTCGGGCAGGGCCATGGCGATGTCGCCGCAGACCACGTTTTTGAGCGTGGGCTCGATGGAGCTGTTCTGGATGCGCTGCCAGGTGCTGCGCCGGCCGCGTTTGAGGTCGCCGAAGCGCTGCAGGATGGGTTTGCCATCGCCGATGAGCGAGGCCAGCCGGCCGATGTGCTCGCCGTAGGCCTGGTTGTCGGTCACGGGATCGTTGAGCACCACCTTGGAGAGGAATGCGAAGTTGGTGTTGCCGCTCTTTTTATCCATGTAGGCGTGGCCGTTCACACACACGAAGTCCTGGTAGTTCTCCAGGGCCACGAATCCGCCGTCGTTGGTGCAAAACGTGCGCGTCTGGTCGTCGTACTTGCTGGTGCGGATGAAGAACGTGGGGTCGTAGATGATCTCGCAGATGTCCTGCATGACCTCGCGCGGAATCTCCACGCGCACGCCCACCTCGATGCCGCGTTGCGAAAGACCGAGATTCATTTCCTGGGCGAGCTTGCCCACCCATTCCGCGCCCACGCGGCCCGGGGCCAGTATCACCGCGCGCGCCAAATATTCGCCCTTGTTGGTGACCACGCCGCGCACCTGCCCGTTTTCGGCGAGGACGGCCTTGGCCTCCTCCGAGGTGTGGAAAACGACCCCGCGTGATTTGATGTGCTCGGTCATCGCGCCGATGTGCCGGGGCAGATTGTCGCTGCCCAGGTGTTTTTGGCGGATGATGAGCAGATCGATGCCGGTTTTGCGGGCCTGGGCGCGGATTTTACGCGCGGCCTCCATGTCGGTGGGGTACACCGCGCCGTCCATGCCGAAGCGGTTGAACATGGCCTCGGTCTCGGCGATGAGGGCGATGGCCTCGCTCTCGGGCATGAACTGGGTCAGGTCCGTCTTGCCCAGCTTATGGATGAAGTTGAGCTTGCCGTCGGAGAACAGCCCGGCCCCGCCGACGCCGGACAGAATGTTACACGGCTTGCAGTGGATGCAGCCGAGCTTGTCCAACGGGCACTCGCGCTTGAGGGCCGGCTTGCCCTTCTCGATCACCAGCACGGAGAGGTTGGTGTTCTCGCTGAGCCAGGCGGAGGCGAACAGCCCGGCTGGGCCGCCGCCCACGATGACGACGTCGAAATCCGTCCGGGTATCCTTGGTTGCGGTCATACGTGATCCTCATCTTGAATGTTCAGCTCCCGCGCGCAGGACGCGCCACGGGATCGTTTCCCATTAGCACCGGCGCGGGGCATCCCGCAAGGGGAAGGCCCGGATGGAAATATATCCCCGCCGCATCGTAACCCATTCGCGCGCGGTGGCGTCTGAATAAGCGAAGGTACTCCTTCGTATCCCTCGGGAGGGGAGACGAGGGGGGACGCGATGAACTGAATCCGCAGACGGCCAGGTGCCGTACCACGAAGCGCAACCGTTTGATTGGCAATGCGTTCTGGTGTTTTGCGCTCCCTCTATTGGCGTGGAGGAAGCGGGCAAGGAGTTTCTCATGCAGATCAGTTCATCATCGAGCTCAACGAGTTCGATATACAACAATATGGACACGCAGCTCGCGCAGAGCATCCTGTCCGCCAAGGACACGGATTCGAGCGGGTCCGTGGATGCGAACGAGCTTTCCGTTTCGGCGTCGGACATCTCCCAATACGATGCCGACGGCGATGGCAGCCTGAGCGAAACCGAGCTGGCCACCGCGCTGGCGGCCAAGCGCGAGAAGATGCAGGCGCAGATGCAGAACGAGATGTCGCAGAACGGACAGCTCGGCATGTTGCAAACGACGCTGGGCGATACGTCCTCGTCCTCGCAGGCGGCGAGCGCCGCTGGCTCTGGAAGTAGTGATGGTGGCTCCGGCGATGTGGATGGCCTGATTCAGGGGCTGTTCAGCGATTCCAGCGGTTCGGACGCCTCGGCGGTGAGCGCGTCGAGTTCCAGCGCGACCACGGTGACCAGCAACGTGAGCTCGCTGTTGAGCAATGCGTCCAGCGCGCTGCTGAGCAACGTTTCGGCCATGTTCTCCAAGATGGACGAGGAAATGGCCGAGACCATCATGAAGATGAAGGACACGGATGGTGACGGCGTGCTTTCCGCCTCGGAACTCGGCGTCTCGTCCTCGCAGCTCTCTGACCTCGACTCCGACGGCGACGGCGCGTTGAGCGAAAGCGAACTCTCCGCCGGCCTCAAGAGCGAGCGCGAGAGCATGATGGCGGAGAACGGGGGCGTCATGCCTCCTCCGCCCCCTTCGTCGGTTTCCGGTGAAGGGGGGACGAGCGGAACGAGTTCGACGAGCGATTCGGCCTCCGGAACCTCGTCTGTCTCCTCCGCGAGCCCGGCCTCGGATTCGCGGAGCATGGATGCGCTCATGGAGGGCATGTTCGGTTCCTCGTCCTCCACGGGGCTTGGAGTTAGCGATGACACGGGGTCGAGCTCCTCGACCCTGACTGCGAGCGCGCTGTCCGACTTCCTGCTCCGGCAGCGGGCGAGCAGCGCGTACCAGAGCGTCGACAATCTCATCGCCGGGCTTTTTGACGGCGATGAGGCGTCACAGTCGGTTTCCTTGAGCGCCTGACGTTCAACCGACTGTGGACCCTCCCGGGGGGTCGGCCTGGTCAACCGGCCCCCCTTTTTTGACAGGCGCGCCCGATGGCGGCTACATGACGACGCAGTCCGGGCAGTGTGCGATGTGGCGCGTGAAAGCGCAGAGAAGCAGGAATGAACGACGCCGAGATTGTGCGCCGAGTGCTCGGCGGTGATGTGAACGCTTTCGCGCGGCTCGTGGAGGAACACGGCGCGCGGATTCTCGCCATCACCTCCCGGCACGTGCCGCAGGACCGGGCCGCCGAGGTCGCCCACGAAACGTTCGTGCGCGCATTCGAGCGGCTGGGAACGTTCAAGGGCGAAAGCCCGTTCGAGCACTGGCTCGCGCGCATCGCGCTGCGGCGTTGCGCCGACTTCTGGCGTGGCCGCGCGCGCAGCCGCGAGACGGAATTCAGCTCCCTGGGCGAATCCGCGCGCGAGTGGGTCGAGAGCATTCCCGACACCACAGCCGACGCCGGGCTGGAGGCGCAGGCCGAGCGCAGCGAGGCCGGCCGCATCCTGGACTGGGCGTTGGACCGGCTTTCATCGGACGACCGTATGGTCCTCACCATGACGCACATGGAGGGACGGTCCGTGTGCGACGTGGCTGAATTTCTCGGCTGGAGCGTCTCCAAGGTGAAGGTCCGCGCGCATCGCGCGCGGCGCAAATTGCGCGACGTTCTGGCCAGGGTGCTCGACTAGTCCCGAGGAGGAGCAATCATGGATGATCGCAAACTCGACAACATCGAACGGGCGCTGTTCGCCCATGGCCGCATGCGGTCCACCGCCGCAATGCCGCCCGACTTCACCGCGCGGGTGATGCGCGACGTGCGCCAAAAGGCCGAGCGCGGCGCGGACTTCTGGGATATGTTCGGCGTCGCCGCGCGGCGTTTCGCCCCGGTCTCCGCCGTCGCCGCCACTGTGGTGTGCGGCTATGCGCAGTTCATGGACCGCGTGCTTGGCCAGGCCCTGCTCGCGCTGGCCGCCCATGGCGCCGGTGCGGCGAGCCTCGTGGTCATGTTGCCGTAGGATGGCGAACCGATGAAGTCGTGGAAAGCCTAGCTGCTTGTGGCTGTCATTTTCGTCGCCGGCGCGGCGATCGGCGCCTTCGGAATGCGTCTGTACATGGCGCGTCATCTTCCGGAGATGCTGCATCATACCCGCCAGCGGCTCGAGGAGTTTTTCCTGGACAATATCGATCGTGAGGTCGGACTCACGGACGAGCAGCGCAAGGCCATTCTCCCCATATTGCGTGACGCCGTGGCGAAGGGCGAGATCGTGCATCGGTCCGTCCACGCCCAGTTCGCCAAGATCATGGACGATGCGGACGCCCGGGTGCTGTTGCTGCTTGACCCGCAGCAGCAGGTGAAGTTCAAGGAGTTCCGCGCGCGCATGGAGCGTCTGCGGCGCGAGGGATCGCCTCCTCCTCCGGGTTTTCCTCCGCCCCCGGGCTTCCCTCCTCCTCCGGGATTTCCTCCCGGCCCCCCGCCGGGAGCGCGCCCTTAGCCGGCGGCCAGGAAACGAGAGCGTCACCCCCATGAACGGCTCCAAGTCCGATAATCGATCCGGGCGTCTTCTGTCTGCGCCGGAGGAGTTCCCGTGCTGACGAGCGCCGAGGAAATCTATCCCGGACGCGTGGTCATGCTCGACGCGAATCTTTTCGACGTCGACGCCTGCTCCACGGGCAGCCCCTCCACGCGCTCGCACTACTGCGTCTGCATCGAGGCCGGGGAGGGCGTGTATTGCTGGCTGCCCATCAACTCCGGCGACAGCCCGGGGCGGCTGCCCATTTTCCGCGAAGAGAAGCGCGGCCACCCCAACTGGGTGAACAACCCCAAAAAACGCAGCTCGCAGGGGGTGAGCTACTACCACCCCTCCCAGATCTGGCGTTTGGGTCTGGCGACCACGCTGACCGCCTCCGTGCACGACCTCTCCACCCCCGAGCGGCCGAACTCCGTCGAGACCGGGTGCCTCGCCCGCATCAAGTCCGAGTGCTCCCGGGCGCTGCTGCGTGCGCATCTGCTGCCGGCCGGGTGATTCCTTCCACGCCTTCGCGTCGCCGGGCGTGTTTGACCGCGCGCGCGGATTTCTCTATGTTCATCCGCTTGCGGGGCGCACCCGCCGCGCCCGCGAATCTGCACAAACACGAAGGATGCCGCGCATGAGCATGTCTGACAAACCTGCTGGCGAGTCCTGCCAGTCCTCTCCCGTCAACTTCATCCGCGCCCGCGTGGCCGAGGATGTGGCCAACGGCAAGAACGGCGGCCGCGTCATGACCCGTTTCCCGCCGGAGCCCAACGGCTACCTGCATCTGGGCCACGCCAAGAGCATCTGCCTGAATTTCGGTCTGTCCAAGGAGTTCGGCGGCGTCACCAACCTGCGCCTCGACGACACCAATCCCGCCAAGGAGGAGGTGGAGTACGTCGAGAGCATTCAGCGCGACGTGAAGTGGCTGGGCTTCGACTGGGACGACCGAATGTACTACGCATCCAACTACTTCCAGAAGCTTTACGACTTCGCCGAGGCCCTCATCCAAAAGGGCAGGGCCTACGTGGACGACCAGACGGCCGAGGAGATCCGCGCCAATCGCGGCACCCTCAAGGAGCCGGGCACGAACAGCCCCTGGCGCGACCGGAGCGTGGAGGAGAACCTGGACCTCTTCCGCCGGATGCGCGCGGGCGAGTTCCCGGACGGCGCGCGCGTGCTGCGGGCCAAAATCGACATGGCCTCGCCCAACGTGGTCCTGCGTGATCCGACCATCTACCGCATCAAGCATGTGCGCCACCACCGCACGGGCGACGCCTGGTGCATCTACCCCATGTACGACTTCGCCCACTGCCTGTCCGACTCCATCGAGGGCGTGACGCATTCCATCTGCACCCTGGAGTTCGAGAACAACCGGGTCCTCTACGACTGGGTGCTCGACCAGCTGGGCGTGTTCCATCCGCAGCAGATCGAGTTCGCCCGGCTGAACCTCACCCACACCGTGCTGTCCAAGCGCAAGCTCATCCAGCTCGTCAAGGAGGGGTACACCACCGGCTGGGACGATCCGCGGATGCCCACGCTCTCCGGCGTGCGCCGGCGCGGCTATACGGCCGAGTCTCTGCGCGACTTCTGCGAGCGCATCGGCGTGGCCAGATGCGACAACATGGTCGAATTCGGCCTGCTGGAGCACTGTCTGCGCGAGGACCTGAACGCCCGCGCCCCACGCGCAATGGCCGTGCTCAACCCGCTCAAAGTGGTCATCGAGAACTACCCCGAGGATCAGGTGGACGAGTTCACCTTCCCCTGGCACCCGGAGACCGACATGGGCTCCCGCACGGTGCCGTTCTCCAAGGTCCTCTACATTGAACGTGAGGATTTCCGCGAGGAACCGCCCAAGGGTTTCCACCGGTTGTACCCTGGCAACGAGGTGCGCCTGCGCTACGCCTACTACATCACCTGCCGCGAGGTGATCAAAAACGAGGCCGGCGAGGTGGTGGAGCTGCGTTGCACCTACGATCCCGAGAGCCGGGGCGGCAGCTCGCCGGATGGCCGCAAGGTCAAGGGCACCCTGCATTGGGTGAGCGCCAGGCACGCCATCGACGCCGAAGTGCGCCTGTACGACCTGCTGTTCACCGATCCCAACCCCGGCGCGGCCGAGGACTTCACCGCCTGCATCAACCCGAACTCGCTCACCGTCGTCCGGGCCAAGCTGGAACCGGCGCTCAAAAATGTCGAACCGGGCTGGCACTGCCAGTTCGAGCGGCTGGGCTACTTTTGCGCCGACGAGAAGGACAGCGAACCCGGCGCGCCGGTGTTCAACCGCACGGCCACCCTCAAGGATACCTGGGGCAAGATTGAGAAAAAGCAGCAGGGCGGCCGCTAGCAGCCCTCGCGACGCTATCCCTTTTGCCTTTATCGGCCGCCTCCGCGTTCGTCGGAGGCGGCCTTTTTTGTCGCGACCTTGACCGGCGTCGGATTGTATGGTTTGTTGCACACACAAATATAAAAGCGGAGGAGAATCATGGCCAAGTCCAGTGAGCTGGCGCATGGTTGCCTGTATTTCACCGCTGGCGCCCTTTCCCGCGCCGTCAACCGGCTGGCCGAGGAGGCCTTTCGTCCCACGGGACTTTCGCCGTCCCACGCCTTCACCCTGCTGCTCGCGGCGGAGGAGCCCGGCATAGGCCCCTGCGCCCTGGCCGAGCGCTTGGCGCTTGCTCCATCCACTGTGTCGCGTTTGCTGGACCTGCTGGTGACCAAGGGACTCATAGTGCGCAAGGCGGAGGGCCGCACGACCCGTCTTTCCGCCACGCCGGCCGGGCTGGCGCGGCTGAAGGGGGTGGAACAGGCCTGGAAAAGTCTGCACAAGGCCTACGCTGGCATCCTCGGCCCGGAGGCCGATCGGCTCGCCGCCTCCATGGACGCGGCCTGCGCCGAGCTGACCCGCGCGGTCACCGGCGGATAGAGCCCCCCCATCACATTTTCGCCGCACACGAAAACAAGGAGCACGCCATGATGCGCAATCTTGGCCCGGTCAATGCCATGTATCCGTCGCTCACTACCATCGTCGGCGTCACGGTGGACGGCAAACCGAATTTTTCCGCCATCGCCCACGTGGGCATCATGAACCACGGACAGCCGCAGTACGTGTCCGTCGGCATCAACAAGAAGCACCACAGTCCGGCGGGCATCCACGCGAACCGGGAGTTCAGCGTGTGCGTCCCCAGTCAGGACATGGTGGCGGAGACGGATTTCGTCGGGCTGGTGAGCGGAAGAAACTGCGACAAGGCCGCGCTTTTTTCGGTTTTTTACGGCGAACTCAAGCATGCGCCCATGATCGAGGGCTGTCCGGTGTGCATGGAATGCCGGTTGCACAGCGTTGTCGATTTCACGACGCACGATGTGTTCATCGGCGAGATCGTGGCCACCCATGCCGATGAATCCGTGTTGGACGGGGACGGCAGGATCGACATCGCCCGCGTGCGGCCGCTGCTTTTCGACATGGCCAGTCTGCGTTACTGGTCGCTGGGCGCGCCGGTGGCCAAATGCTGGAACGCCGGCCGGGAGCTCAAACGCGGGCTTGAGAAGAGCTAGCCCCCGGCCCTGGGCGGATCAGCAGGCGGTGCGGATGGGACCGGGCCAGACACGGACGAGAGTGGTGTCCAGACCGGCGAACATGTCGCGCACGTCACGTCCCGTGGGGATGAAGCCGTTGGCGAAGGGCCGGGCCCAGGTCGCGCCACGCAGAAGCGCCAGCGCCCAGCGGCACACGTCGGGCTCGAAGGCTCCGGGCGTGGCCACCACAAGCAGCGCCTTGGCCTGCCCCTCCTGGCGTTCCGGGAGGTTCGGCCGTGGGCGTGCGTGCGCCAGCAGTTCCGGCGCGCGGACCATGACTCGTCCGCTCATGGTCAGCCGCAGCCAGAAGTCCCAGGCGTACAGCCGCAGTCCTGGACGCAGGCCGCCGAGGTCGGCCCAGGCCTCGCGGCGGACGAGGGCCGCCGGACCCACCGGATTGCAGCGGGAGAGGCGTTCCGGCGTGAAGGGGCGGATGCGCGTGAGCGGCGTGCACCCCGGCGAGCCCGCCGTGTGGGCGCTGTGGACTGCCTGCGCCCCCATGGCCTCGGCCCGTTCCAGGCAGCGGGCGATGAATCTTGGAGCCAGCCGCGTGCCGACGCGCACGGGCAGCAGCCATTGCTCGTCGCCGCACAGCGCGGCCAGGTTGAAGGCGCGCGCGGGGGGCATGTCTCCGGCGTCCAGCGTGCGCACGGAGCCGAAATCCAGGGCGGCGTGCAGCAGCTCCGCCTCGCGTGTTTCGAAGGCCATTGGGTTGGGGGTGGCGATGACGATGTTCAGTCGGCGCGATCCGACGCTTTGGCCGGAAAGCGACGCCAGCGTGCGCAGGATGTCCACGCCGGCGTTGCGACTGTGGATGAGGACGCGTATCCGGTCGGATGACTTATCCATTCTGAGTCCCCCTTCCTTGGGAGGTCTTGGGCGGGCACGTTCCGTGTGCCGGGAATTCAGCCTAATCGCAGACCTTTTCGGCCGCCCGGCGACGTTTCTTTAGGGGGGCGTCGCCGTTGCCGCGTGTTTTCTGGAAAATGGCTTGCACAGCCTTTGCATGTGGTTGACGCGTCAATGGGAGGGGGACATGTCGGGTGAACAGACCAAGAACACGTCGTTTTCCGGACGTGTGACCTGGGCCGAGGCTGTCGTCGGAGAGGGGCTGCTCGACGATCTGCGTCTGCGCGTGGGCGGCAAGACCTGGAGCCTGTGGGGCCGGAACGGCCGCGCCCGGGAGGAGCGGCTCGCCGCGTCCGTCCCGGCGGGCGCGCTGCCTGTGCTTGTGGGCCCGAACCTGGGCCGCTGCCTGGAGCTGCTGGCCCGGCGCGGGCCCGTGGCCGTGGTGGATCGCGAGGCCGCCGTCTGGAACGTGACGGGCGCGCGTGAACGTTTCGCCGCCGATTCGAACGTGTTCTGGCCGGACGCGGCGCTCTCCGGGGCGGAGTTGCTGACCGCCATGACTCGCTGGCGCGCGGAGCATGGCGGCGGACCGCTTTGCGTGATCGCTTCCCCCTGCGCCCGTCGGGTGGACCCGTCCCATTACGCGGCCCTCGCCGACGCCCTGGACGCCGCCCCCACGGCCGGGCGGGCTGATGCCGATCCCGCCGGATTCTGGGAGCGCGCGCGCTATCCAAAATTCGCCTCGGCCAAGCCGCGCGTGCTCTTTTTCGACCGGCCGTATTTCCTGACGCGGGAGATCAAGAACGCGCTCACCCGGTTGGAAACGCCCTGGACCGGGCTGCCGGTGCCCGTGTCCGACCGGGGCAGCACGGCGTTCATCGAGGAGCTGCTGCGCCGCGTGCTGGAGTTCCGGCCCGACTTCATCCTCACGGTGAACCACTTCGGCCTGGACCGCGAGGGGCGGCTGTCGGAACTGCTGGAGCGTTTGCACCTGCCGCTGGCCTCGTGGTTTGTGGACAACCCGCATCTCATCCTCTCGCGTTATCCTGGCCTCGCGCGCGAGGGAACAACGTTGTTCACCTGGGATGCGGACACCGTGTCCAGCCTCAGGAGCATCGGCTTTCCCGAGACGCACTACCTGCCGCTGGCCACCGACGCCGGACTTTTTGTCCCCGGCCGGACCGCCGGACCGGAGGCGTGGCGCGCCGAGGTCTCCTTTGTGGGTGATTCCATGATCCGCGCCGTGGCGGACAGTCTGGCCGCGTGCGCCGCCGTGCCCGCGCTGTCGGAGCTGACGCGTCGCTACCGCGAGGTCGCCTGCGGTTTCGGGGCCGCGCCGGAACGCGGGGTCGACGTGTATCTCGCCGGGGCCGAGCCGGAGCTCGCGGCCGGGCTGCGCGCATTGCCCGATCTTTCCCAACGTTTGGCCGGCGAGTCGCTCGTCACCTGGGAGGCCACGCGGCAGTATCGCTGGGCCTGCGTGACGGCGCTCGCCCCGTTCGCCCCCGTCGTCGCCGGGGACGTGCCCGGCTGGCGTGAGGCCTTCACCGGCGCGTCGGCCGCGCGTCTGCTGCCCAATCTGGACTACTACGCCGATCTGCCGCGTTTCTATCCCATGAGCCGCGTGAGTCTGAATTGCACCAGCCGACAGATGAAGGGCGCGGTGAACCAGCGCGTGTTCGACGTGCCGGCCTGCGGCGGCTGCGTGCTGACGGACCGGCGGGAGCAGTTGTTCGGGCTCTTCGAACCCGGCCGCGAGGTGCTGACCTATGATGGGCCGGAGGAGGTGGCGGAATGCACCGCGCGCCTGCTGGCGGACGGCGATCTGCGCCACCGCGTGAGCCACGCGGCTCGTGCGCGCATTTTGGCCGAGCACACCTACGACAGACGCTTGGCCGAATTGCTGCGCGTCATGCGCGAGACGTACGCGTAACACGCAGGTGGCCTTGAGAAACGCCGCCGAATCTGTCATGAGTGGAGAAGCGGCCAAAGCCGCGAAAACGCACGGAGGGCGAAGTGTCCGACGAGCAGAATCATGGGGCGTCCGCTCCGGTCGCCCCCGGGGGGGGCGTGACGGACGGGGAGAAACCGGCTTCGACCGGCGCGACGTTTCATTGCGTGTCGTGCGGGCATGTCCAGACTTTGCGGGCGGCGTTCGCCGGACGGCGGGCCCGTTGCCCCAAGTGCGGCGTCGTCGGTCTGGTCGGTCCCGCGCCGGCGGCTGTTTCGAAAGACCGCGAGCCCGAAGTGGGCGACGTGCGCCTGGACGATCTCGTGACCGACGAAACCGAGACTTCGGCGCTGTCCCCGGCCGGGCGGACCGCAGCAGCACCGGAAAACATCGCCTTGGCTGCGTCCGGGAACGCTGTTCAGCAAGGCCGCGTGCGCGCGTTCTTCGCCGGCAACCCGGTCGTGAACCTGTTCGCCGGCGGGGTTGCCGGCGCGCATATGCTTCTTGTCTGTCTCGCCCTGTCCATGATCGCGCTAACGGCGCCCCCCGCAGCGGGGCTCACGGCGCATGCGCTGCCGCTTTTACTTGCGCCCGCCGTCCTCGGCTGCCTGCTGTTCGCCCTGAGCGGGCGTCCGCCCGTGGCCCTGGGCGCGCCCGAACCCTCCGCCGTGCTCTGCGTGTTCCTGCTGCTCGCCGCCCTTGGGCTGGACCTGGACGGCCGCGCCACCGAGCTGGACGTCGCGGCGACGCTCTCGGTCGCTTTGGCGCTGTGCGCATTGCTTTCGGGGCTGCTCGGCATGGCGCTCTCTCGCTTCGGCCTCGCGGAGCGTGTGCGTTTTCTGCCCGTGGAGATTCTCGGCGGCATGATGGCCGGCTTCGGCCTGCTGCTCGTCAAGGCCTGGGGCGCGGCCATGCTCGCTTCCTCCCCGGAACTCGCGGCCATCCCGCTCGACTCCCTGGATCAGCTCGGTCCGGCCCTGGCGCGGACGTGGCCCCTGTGGACCCCGGCGCTGACCCTGGGGCTGTTGTGCTTCGTCGCGCACATGTTTTTTCGCAACCTTTTCTGGCCGCTCGCCATTGTTGTTGTGGCCGTGGCCGGCTGGAATTGCCTCACCCTGGGCCTGTTCCACCTGCCAGGCGCGCTCGCGCCGCTCCAGGCCGCGCTGACCGGTCCCGCCGCGCGCCTGCCGCAATTGTCGGACGTACCGATCCCGCTCGCCCTGTTCGATCCCGGAACCTTGTCACGCGTGCAATGGGGGGCACTGGCCGGCCGGGCGGAATATTTCGCCGCCGTGGCGGCTGTGGCCATTCTGCCCTCCATCGTGCGCACACCCATTCTCGAGGCAGCCCTCGACGCCGAGGCCGACGGCGGAGGGCGGATGCGCTTGGTCGGCGCGGCGTCGCTGCTGTCCGGTCTCGCCGGGGCCATGCCCGCGTCGCTTTCCCTCTCCGGCAGTCTGGGGCTGCGGAGCCTGGGGGCCGGCGGACCGCTGGCCGGATTCCTCGCCGGGCTTCTGTGCCTCGCCGCGCTGTGTTTCGGCGCGCCCGCGCTGGAGTATGTGCCGGTGTTCGCGCCGCTGGGCGCGCTGCTGGCCATAGGGCTCGCCATGCCCGTGGGCTGGATGCTGCGCGACGCGCGCAATCCGCTCACGCGTAAGGAGGACCTGCGCGCGGCCTGGGCGACCTGTCTGTTCGTCGTGTTTCTTGGACCGGTGCTCGGCGTGTTCCTTGGTCTTGGGCTGGGCGTGCTGCTCAGCCTTTCCCGGGCGGTGGATGGCGGCGGGGTGCGGCAGGAGCGGAGCGGCGACCTGCTCCGCAGCAACGTGGAGCGCTCGCCTGCACAGCGGCGCGTGCTGCGCGAGCGTGGCGGTGGCATCATGATTCTGCGCCTGCATGGCTATCTGTTTTTGGGCGTGCTCTACGGCGTGGTCCGGCGGGTGCGCGAGCGTCTGGCTGCGGACGCCCCCCTGCGTTACGTGCTGCTGGATTTTGGTGCGGTGATGGGGTTGGGATCGGACGCGGTCGTCGGATTCAGGCGGCTGGAGTCGCTGGCGCGTTCGCGCGGGCTGCTCGTCTATCTGACCAGTGTGCCGCTGGAGATGGAGGAGCACCTGGAGGACCTGGGCTACCGCATGGGCGACGAGGCCGGCGTGTGCCGCGTGGCGCTCAATCTGGACTATGCGCTGGAACGCTGCGAGGACGCCATTCTGGCCGAGGCGGGTGGCCTTTCCGGTGATTCCGGCGGGCTGGCCGAATTGTTGCCCGGGGTCGACGGCTGCGACACGCTGGAACGCCTGCTGGCCGACACGTTCCCCGAGCCGGCGCTCGTTCCGGCGCTGCTCGGATGCCTGGAGCGGCTGGAAGTGCGCTCCAAGCAGGTCATCATCCGCCAGGGCGATCCCTCGGACAGCATGTACTTCCTGCAATCGGGCAAGGTGCACGTGGAGCTTGCCCTGCCGGGCGGCAAGGTGCTGCGGCTCAAGAAAATGGGGCCGGGCACGGTGTTCGGAGAGATGGGACTGTACACCAGTGCGCCGCGCTCGGCCTCGGTCATCGCCGTGGAGCCCTGCGTGCTGCGGAGACTGTCCCTCGAACGCTTCCGGCTCATACAGCGCAAGGCCCCGCAGCTGGCCTCGGCCGTGAACCGTTTCCTGGTCGCCTTTTTGTCCGAGCGCGTGGCCGAGGCCAACGCCCAGACCCGGGCCATGCAGGACTGACCGGCGGGAAGGGTCAGCCCCAGGCCGAGAGGTCGAGCTTGTCGCGCTTGCGGTAGGCCATGCCCTGGAAGGTGGCGATGGTGTCGCCCTCGTCGTCCTTGATCTCCACGACATAGGTCGCCAGCGGGCCGGCCTTGGCCGTCTCCCGCGCGTGGGCGGTGAGCGTGCCCGTGCGCGCGGCCTTGGTGTAGGCGATGGTGGTGTTGACGCCGAGCGCCAGCGAGCCGTGGGAGTTGGAGGCCGCGCCGAAGGCCAGATCGGCCAGGGAGAAGATGGCTCCGCCCTGCACCACGTCGGCCCCGTTGAGGTGCTCCTCGCGGATGGTCATGGTGGTGGTGGCCCAGCCGTGGCCGATCTCCGTGACCTGGATGCCTAACCCCTTGCAGAACCTGTCGCGGTTGTTGAAGAACTTTTTGAGCCGCGCGAAGCGGTCGGCCAGCTCGGCGTCGGAAGGATGCGGGGCGTTCATCTAGATGTCCTCCAGGTTGAAGAAGGCGCGGGCGTTTTGCCCGGTGGTGGTCCAGACCTCCTCCACGGGCAGTTTTTTGAGCTCCGCCACGGCCAGGGCGGTGAAGCCCACGAGCGCCGGGTGGTTGCGCTTGCCGCGCCAGGGCTCGGCCGCGAGGTAGGGGCTGTCCGTCTCCAGCAACATGCGTGAAAGCGGAATGTTCGCCACGGCCTCGCGCGCGGCGGCGTTGGCCGAATAGGACACAGGGCCGGGGATGCTCACGGTCCAGCCATTTTCGAGGATGGCCTCGGCCTGCCGGGCGTCGCCGGCGAAGCAGTGCCAGAGCAGCTTGCGGCCGGAGAACCCGGCGTCGAGCAGCTGGGCGAGGCCGTCGTCGAAGGCGTCGCGGCAGTGGATGGCTGGCGGCAGGTTCAGCTCGCGCGCCAAGTCCAGCTGGGCGCGGAAAGCGCTGGCCTGCAAGTCGTGCGGCTGGTCCTCCCAGTAGTAGTCCAGTCCGATCTCCCCCACGGCTTTGAGGCGCGGGTCGTCGTCGAAGGCGCGGCGCATGGCGTCGAGGGCCGCGGGCGTGCATTCGTCGGCGTTGCAGGGGTGGATGCCCAGCAGGAAAAAAAACTCGGGTCGGTCGGTGAAGTAGGCGCGGTGGTCCAGATAGGCCTGCGGTCCCAGGAACACGTTGCCGATGCGCGAAACGCCGCAGGCGTGGGCCTTGTCAATGATCTCCGCGCGGTCGGCGTCGAAGTCCTCCAGATCCACGTGGGCGTGGGAATCCACGCCGCCGGCGGGCAGCCCCAACGTCTCCGGCTCCGGCCGGTTGTGCTTGTGTTTTTTCGACATGATGCTCTTCGTGATGGTTCAGGCGGATTCCAGGCGTGTCCAGGCGTCGAGCACGGCTGCGCGCTGGGCGTCGAGCCCGTGGGACGCGGCCGTGATCCGGGCGTGGGCCAGGGTTTGGAACAGAATTCGCGGCGGCTCGGCGGCGGTGAGCCACTGGGCGGCGGTTTGCAGATGCAGCGCCGCGCCGAGGATGTCCGCGTCGGCGCTCCACAGGCCGTTGCCGCCCCAGGGAACGGGCCGCAGCCCCCACCAGGGGGCGAAGGGCGCGGGATCGGCCTGTGGCGGCAGGGCCTGGCGCATGTAGTCCGCCCCTCCGAAGCCCATGTAGCCCACGCACAGGCAGCCGCAGGCCATTGCCTCCAGCGGTGGCAGCGGGCAGCCCTCGGGAAAGCCCGTGACCAGAAAAACGTGCGCCGAGGCCAGGGTTTCCGCCACCTGCCCCGCCGTCATGACGGCGATCTCCAGCCAGTGCGTTCGCGCGGCGAGATCGGGGGCGAGATGCTCGAAGGTCTGCCGTATCTGTATCGCCAGGGCCTTGTTCTTGCGCGGCATCCAGGCGATGCGCAGCCCGCCGGCGACATCCGGTTTGGCTTTGGGCGCGCGGAAAAGCGCGAGGTCGATGCCCGGCCGCAGCACCGGAGCGGTCCTCCCCGTGGTGGCGGCCACGTATCGCGCCACCGGCTCGGACACGGCGAGGAATCCGACGGGCAGGCCCCGCCAGGACACGCCCTCCGGCAGGGCGGAGAGCAGGTACGCCCAGTTTTGCACGTAGACGAGGCAGCGGGCCCGGGCGTTCAGGCCGGGCGTGAGGGCGTTCACCCAGCCCTCGGGCACGACCCAGAAATCGTTGGGCGAAAGTTCGAGCTTGCCCCACGGGACCACGGGAGCGTCCACCTCGGCCTCGCTGGGCGTCCAGCCTTCGCCGTCGCCCTCGCGCGGGACGAGGAAGGCCTTCCGCCCCGACTGGGCCAGGAAGGCGGCCATGCGCCGCAGCACGGTGACGCCGCCGGCGGCCCGCCGGACTGGCGGAAGGAAGAAAAACGTCCGCATGGCCATGGGCAAATCACACTCGCCGGGCTTTGGCAAGGCGCTACCGCCCGCCCGACTCGTTCCGCAGACCGGCCACGTACTCCGCGAGCGCCTCGCGCCAGGGCCGGGGGGTGTAGCCGGCGAGTTGAACCGTCCGCGCGATGTCCAGCACAGAGCAGGGCGGTCGTTTGGCCTTGGTTGGGAAGCCGCTGGTGGGGATGGGGTTCACCCGGCAGGGCAGCTCGGCGAGGCGGATCGTCTCGGCCGCGAGTTCATGCCAAGTGGCCTCGCCCGCGTTGGTCGCGTGCAGCAGGCCGGACGCGCCGTTTTCGGCCAACGCCACGGTGAGCGCCGCGAGATCGGTGGTGCTGGTGGGCGAGCCGTGCTGGTCGTCCACCACGTTCAGTTCGGCGCGCGTGCCCGCCAGCTCGATCATCCTCGCCGGAAAGTTCATCCGGCCGGGACCGAAGAGCCAGGCCGTGCGCAGAATGAGCAGGCCCGGCACGTCGAGGGAGAGTAGCGCCTCCTCGCCGGCCAGCTTGCTCGCGCCGTAGACCGAGAGCGGGTTCGTGGCGTCCGTCGGGACGTAGGGCGCGCCCTTCGCGCCGTCGAAGACGAAGTCCGTGGAGAAGTGCACCAGTTTGTGCCCGCGCTCCGCCGCCACCACACCGAGCTGGGCGGGCAGGGCAGCGTTGAGCTTGTACGCCTCCTCGGGCTGATCCTCGGCCTGGTCCACCTGCGTGTAGGCCACCGTGTTGACGAGGCAGAGGTCCGCCGTGTCCTCGTCGTCGCCAGGCTGCTGGGCTTCCAGAAAGTCGTCCAGGGCGTCGGCGTCCAGATAGTCCACGTCCGCGTGCGAGGCGGGCACCGCGCGCACTCCGGCGGCGGCGAAGGCGGTGGTCAGGGCCCGGCCGAGCATTCCGTTCTTGCCGCCGAGGATGACGGCGATCTTCGGAAGGCGGTTCTCCGGGCTCATGCGCGTTCCTTGTACCAGCGGTCCATGAAGTTGCGATAGGCCCCGCTGCGCACCTCGTCCAGCCACGCCGTGTTGTCCTGATACCAGGCGACGGTGCGTTTCATGCCCTCGGCGAAGGTGACGCTCGGCGCGAAGCCGAGTTCACGCGCGGCCAAGTCGAAGTTCATGGCGTAGCGCTTGTCGTGGCCAGGCCGGTCGGCGACGAAGCGGATAAGCGACTCGTCCTGCCCGGTGAGACGCAGGATGGTGCGCACCACGTCAATGTTGCGCATCTCCGACGCGCCACCCAAATTGTACACCGCGCCGGCGTGGCCTTTGAGCAGGGCCAGTTCCACGCCGCGGCAGTGGTCCTCCACGAAGATCCAGTCGCGCACGTTCTCCCCGTCGCCGTAGACGGGCAGGGGCTCGCCCGCCGTGGCCTTGGTGAACATGAGCGGAATGAGCTTCTCCGGGAACTGGTAGGGGCCGTAGTTGTTGGAGCAGCGTGTCACCACAACGTCCTGGCCGTAGGTCTCGTGGTAGGCCCGGGCCATCATGTCCGCCCCGGCCTTGCTGGCCGAATATGGGCTGTTGGGCGAAATCGGCGTGGTCTCGTGGAACTGACCGGACGCGCCCAGGCTGCCATAGACTTCGTCGGTGGAGACGTGCACCACGCGGCCGACCTTGGCCCGGCGGGCGCAGTCCAGGATGTTTTGCGCGCCGAGAACGTTGGTGGTGACAAAGGGTGCGGGGTCGTCGATGGAGCGGTCCACGTGGCTTTCCGCCGCGAAGTTCACGATGGCGTCCACGCCGCGCTCGGTCAAAATGGACGTGACGAGGTCTTTGTCGCAGATGTCGCCGTGGACGAACTCGTAGGCGTCGCCAGCCTCGGCCTCCAGGGCGCGCAGGCTGCCGGGATTGCCGGCGTAGGTCAGTTTGTCCAGATTGATGAGCCGCCAGTCCGGGTGGTTGCGGCGCATGGCATACAGAAAGTTGGCTCCGATGAATCCGCAGCCTCCGGTGACGAGCAGGCGCATGCAGGGCTCCTTCATGTTATCTTTGATGGGGAGACTAGTACCCGTTGGCCGGGCCGCGCGCAAGGGCGGTTCGGTCGATTCCTATGGAGGGGCACTTATGGCAGCCGTTCAACTCCGCCGGTTTGCCGCAGCGCCTCGTAGAGCAGAATGCCGGCGGCGGTGGAGAGATTCAGGCTGCGCACGGCCGGCAGCACGGGAATGCGCACGCGCGCCTCGTGCAGCTGGAAGAGGTAGTCCGGCAAACCGCGCGACTCGGGGCCGAGGACGATGGCGTCGTCCTCGGTGAAGCGGAAGCGCGTGTGGGGCACGCCGCCGCGCGCGCTGGTGAGCACGATGCGCGCCGTGGGGTACGCGGCCGCGAAGGCGGTCCAATCATGATGCACGGTGAGCCGGACGCTGGGCCAGTAATCCAGCCCCGCGCGTTTGAGGTGCTTGTCGTCCAGCTTGAAACCAAGGGGTTCGATGAGATGCAGGGGCGTGTTCGTGGCCGCGCACAGGCGGGCGATATTCCCGGTGTTGGGTGGAATTTCCGGTTGGAAAAGCACAATGCGCAAGGGGGTCGCTCCCGTGGCCCGGTTCTTTTCGTGGCGGGCGCTGAAACGAAAAAGGCCCCGACGAGTCGGGGCCGATTTTTCCGGTGGTGGGCGATCCGTGATTTGAACACGGGACTTCTACCGTGTGAAGGTAGCACTCTAACCGCTGAGTTAATCGCCCGCAGGGAAGAATTCTTTACGGCAAGCCGCGGCGGATTGGCAAGTCTTTTTTCACTTTTCTCCCACTTTTGGGGGAGGCCGCCGCGTCATGGACTTCCGCCTTCCGAACGCGGCAAGCAACTAGCCGGATTCGCCCGCGTTTGTCAAGCATCGGGCGGGAGAAATCGGGAAGGGGGGAAATGCCACGGGGGGGGGCGCCTGCGCGGTGAGCCGCTCGGTCCGGCGCACTCCGTGAGGCGAAGAGGACTACCCGACTCAACTTGGGGCGGAATAGTGCTTCATGTTTTTCCTCCGGATTTGATGACGATTCCAGACGGCATTTTCCGGGGAATACGGGGGGAAAAGTGTGGCGGTAAGGCGTTGGGAGTGGAGCCTTGCGGTCTCATTGATGACGAGTGGAAATCGGGGAATGCGATGAAGGTTGAGAATGTCCCTCTCGAAAAGGGAAGGGGGAGTTGTGAATGCCCTTTCGAAGCCGCACCAAGCATGGAATGCGGGCGCTTCCCCGCCCTCACGCATCCGAATGACGAGGCTTGTGGCTGGTCGCCGGAGAGTCTGAACACCGTCGGGATAATTGCCATCATCCGTATGGAGTAGGGATTGCATGGACCGCGAAAAGGGGAGGGGGGAATGTCCGATCGGGAGATCGTGGCGGAAGCGCATAGGGGTCGAACCTACCGAACGCCTCTCGACGTTCCACTGGATTTGAAGTCCAGGCGCCACACCGGTGACGATGCGCTTCCACGACAGGAAGCAAATTCCTACCCGCTTTGGCGCCCGCGCGCAAGCCGGCTTTCTCCATCGGGGCGTCGCGTCGAGGGCGTCGAGATTCGGGACGGGGGGGACGCTCGCCACCGTGGAGGAATGCGGCATGGCGTCCGGGAAGCCGACGGAGCGGTGGTGGGGCTTCTCAAAGGCGCGGATCGGCATTTGCGCTTCCACGCGCCCCAAAAAACTAGGGCGCGCCCTCTGGTTTGGCCTTGATGAACATTCACGTTCCATTTTTATGACGAAGCGTCATTGGGATGTCCCGGCCATCGCGCTCCTGGAATATGGATGTCCTCCGCTCCATGGTTGGTTCGTCGCGGTATTCGGGCGTCTTCGCAACCGCTGTGGCCTTTTGTGGACCGATCCTGCGCCGGTCGAAGGATCGAGAATACGTGTGTATTTATCGTCGCATGAATATGTATCGCCATTCCGTCCGGGTTGGGCGTGGTCCGGCCCTCTTGCTTTTTGCCACGTATGGCTTATCTTGCATCAATTGACTGTGCCATTCCCCCGGTTTCGGTCCGTTCCGACGGATGGTCCGGGTTCCAATCCCAAAGCGCAACGCCGCCCCACCGGAGGTTTCCCTTTTGAATAGCTTCACCAAGAACCTGCTCATCTGGGCGACCATCTCCCTGGTCATGGTCGTCTTGTTCAATCTTTTCAGCCAGTCACCCACGCCGCAGCAGAAGTTGTCCTACAGCGACTTCATCGCGCGCATCAAGGACGGCGAGGTTGTGTCGGTCAAGATCCAGGGTCAGAAGATCACCGGCGTCATGAACGGCGACAAGAAATTCGTCACCTACGCGCCGGATGATCCGAACCTCGTGCCCTCCCTGGTCTCCAGCAAGATCCAGGTGACCGCCGAGCCGCCCGAGGATTCCCCCTGGTACATGACCCTGCTCGTGTCCTGGTTCCCCATGCTTTTGCTCATCGGCGTGTGGATATTCTTCATGCGCCAGATGCAGGGCGGCGGAGCAGGTGGCAAAGGGGCCATGAGCTTCGGCCGATCCAAGGCCCGACTCATCAGCGAGGACACCCACAAGGTGACCTTCGAGGATGTGGCCGGCGTGGACGAGGCCAAGGAGGAACTCAGCGAGATCGTCGATTTCCTTCGCGAGCCCAAGAAGTTCACCCGCCTGGGTGGCCGCATCCCCAAGGGTGTGCTGCTCGTTGGCCCTCCGGGCACCGGCAAGACGCTGCTCGCTCGCGCCGTTGCCGGCGAGGCCGGCGTGCCCTTTTTCTCCATTTCCGGTTCGGACTTCGTGGAGATGTTCGTGGGCGTGGGCGCCGCGCGCGTGCGCGACCTGTTCGTGCAGGGCAAGAAGAACGCGCCCTGCCTCATCTTCATCGACGAGATCGACGCCGTGGGCAGACAACGCGGCACCGGCATGGGCGGCGGCCACGACGAGCGCGAGCAGACGTTGAACCAGCTGCTCGTGGAAATGGACGGCTTCGAGTCCAATGACGGCGTCATCCTCATCGCCGCAACCAACCGGCCGGACGTGCTTGATCCCGCGCTGCTCCGGCCCGGCCGTTTCGACCGCCAGGTGGTGGTGCCCACGCCGGACGTGCGTGGACGCAAGCGCATACTGGCCGTGCACACACGCAAGAGCCCGCTGGCCGAGGAGGTCAACCTCGAGGTACTGGCCCGCGGCACGCCGGGCTTTTCCGGCGCGGATCTGGAGAACCTCGTCAACGAGGCCGCGCTCCACGCCGCCAAGATGGGCAAGGACCGCGTGAACATGAGCGATTTCGAGGAAGCCAAGGACAAGGTCCTCATGGGCAAGGAGCGCCGCAGCATCATCCTCTCGGACGACGAGAAGCGCACCACCGCCTACCACGAGGCCGGTCACGCCCTGGTGGCCAAACTCATTCCCGGCACGGACCCCGTGCACAAGGTGACCATTATCCCGCGCGGCATGGCCCTGGGGCTCACCCAGCAGCTGCCCGTGGATGATCGCCACAACTATTCGCGCGAATACCTGGAGAACCAGCTGGCCATGCTTTTCGGCGGCCGGGTCGCCGAGGAGATCGTGCTCGATCAGCTGACCACCGGCGCCAGCAACGACATTCAGCGCGCCACCAAGATGGCCAGGAACATGGTCTGCCAGTGGGGCATGAGCGACAAATTCGGCCCCATGAGCTACGGGGACGACGGTCAGCAGGTGTTCCTCGGCCGCGACTTCATGCAGCACAAGGACTACTCCGACGATACCGCACGGCTCATCGACGATGAGATCCGCCGTTTTGTGGAAGAGGGCTATCAGCGCGCTCGCAAACTCCTTGGCGAGAACATGGACACCCTGCACAAGATTGCCGAGGCCCTGCTGGAGCGCGAGACCCTCAGTGGCGACGACATCGATCGTATCATGCGCGGCGAGCCGCTTCCGCCCATGCAGGAGGAGAACGGCACCCGTCGCGCGGCCAAGTTGTATGAGGACATGAGTCGTCAGTTCGGCGACACGCCCCCCGCCTCCGGCCAGGGCGATGCGGCTGGCGGCGCGGCCAACCCGGCCGGTCCGGCCACCACGGCCCAGTCCTCCGAACCGGACTTCAAGCTGGAGGAGGTTCCGGAGGAACCCGCGCGGCGTCCCGTTTCCAAAAAGGACGACGACGAGTGATCGGCGCGCCGACCTGGACCATCATGGGGGGCAGGGTGCTTGGCCCGGCCCCCTTTCTTTTGGCCGGAATCATCAACGTCACGCCCGACTCGTTCTACGACGGCGGTAGCCACGACACGACGGACGCCGCCGTGGCGCACGCGCTAAAGCTCGCTGGCGAGGGAGCGGACATGTTGGACATCGGCGGGGAGAGCACCCGCCCCGGCGCGCCCGTCGTTGACGAGGTCGAGGAGGCCGCCCGCGTGCTGCCAGTTGTGCGCGCCCTGGCGCAACGCTTCCGGGAGGGGGCTGCTCCGGTCCTCGCCGTGGACACGTACAAGGCCAAGGTCGCGGCAGCCTGCCTGGAGGCCGGGGCGCTGGTCATCAACGACATCTCCGCCTTTCGCATGGAGCCGGAGCTTCTCGATGTCGTCGCGCAATACAAGCCCGGCTATGTGTTGATGCACATGCAGGGGCGGCCCAGGGAAATGCAGCGGGACCCGCATTACGAGAACGTTGTGGACGAGGTCATGCATTTTTTCGAGGAGCGCCTCGCCGTGCTTACCGCGGCCGGCGTGCCCGAGGACAACATCGTGCTTGACCCCGGCATAGGTTTTGGCAAACTGTTGGAGCACAATCTGGACCTTTTGCGGAGCGTGGAGCGCTTCGGCCAACTGGGACGGCCTGTGTATATGGGCTTGTCGAACAAGCGCATGTGGGGCATGTTGCTTGGCCTTGACCAACAGGAGCGGCAGAACGCCACGGCGGTGGCGACGGCCCTGCTTGTGGCGCGCGGTGTGCTGGTGCATCGCGTGCATGAGGTGGCCCTGGCGAGGCAGGCGGCCCTGGTGGCCCGGGCCATAACCGCATAAGGCTTGCGATGGAGTTCTTCACCAGTTTCAACTTGGCCTGGCGCGAGGTGCTGGACGTCCTGCTCGTCACGGCCATCTACGCCTACATCATCCACCTCGTGCGCGGCACGCGCGCGGTGGCGGTGATCTATGGCTTGGTGCTGGTGCTCCTCGTCTACTACCTTTCCAACGAACTCGGTCTGTATTCCCTCAACTGGCTGCTGACGAACTTCCTGGGCTCCATCGTCCTCATCATCATCATCTTGTTCCAGGGCGACCTGCGCCGGGCGCTGGCGCAGATGGGCGCAGGGCGATTCTGGAAGAAACCACAGCTGGCCGAGACCATCGTCGATGAGCTGGCGCAGGCCGTCATGGCCATGGCCAAGGCCAAGATCGGCGCGCTGATCGTCATTGAACGTTATGAACCCCTGGGCGAAGTCATCGAGCGCGGCGTGCCCATCGACGCCGTTGTGACCGCCTCGCTGCTTTCCACCATTTTCCACGTGGGCACGCCCCTGCACGACGGCGCGGTGGTCATCCGCCGCGGCCGGCTCGCCGCGGCCGGGTGCATTCTTCCCCTGTCCTCCAAGCTCAAGGCGCAGAGCCTGTTCGGCACGCGCCACCGTGCGGCCCTTGGCATCAGCGAGGAGTCCGACTCCCTGTCCATCGTCGTGTCCGAGGAGCGCGGCACCGTCTCCATCGCCATGGGCGGGCGGCTCACCACCTCGCTCAACGACCTGCGCCTGCGCCGGGTCATCAAGAACGCCCTGGAGCGCTGACCGTGCTCAAAAACTGGAAAGACTTCGCCATCGCGTTGGCTCTGGCCATCCTCACCTGGTACTTCATCACCGGCCGGGAAAAGGTCGAGGCCTGGGTGGACATGAACGTGGAGATGACCAACGTCCCCAACGATCTCACCATCCGCAAGGGGCTGGTGAGCAAGATCGAGGTGCGCGTGCGCGGCCCCAAGGGGCTGGTGCGCTCCCTGGACCGCCACAAGTGGACATACTCGCTGGACGTGAGCCGGCTCAGGGTCGGCGAGAACCTCGTGGACATCGATCGTGAGCGGATACCGCTCTCCATGGCCTATGAGGTGGTGGAGATCAAACCCTCGCGTCTCATTCTGAGCGTGGACAGACTGAGCAAGAAGACCGTGCCCGTGGTCGCCGAGTGGCGTGGAGCGTTGAACCCGGACTACCGCTTGTTGGAGATCAAGACCCAGCCGGAGCTGGTTGATGTGCATGGCGCGGAACGGCAGGTACGGCAGATGACCCAGGCCCGCGTGAGCGCGCAGGTGGACTTCGATGTGCCGCCGGCCGTCTGGGCAGACGACGTGCCCATCAAGCTGGCCGACGGTGTTGACGCCACTCCTGGACAGGTGCGCGTGACCATGCGCTTTGGCCCCGAGGTCAAGTCCGAGTGGATCAGCGTGCCCGTGCATATCGCTGGCGCCCAGGGCCTCAAGGTCCGCAGCGTGCCCAAACATCTGCGCCTGGAAGTGGAGGCCCCCGTGTACGCCCTGCGCGACCTCGCCGCCGGGCGCGATGTGGGAAGCCTTGCCGCCACGATTCGACTCGCCCAGCCTTTGAAACCCGGCCGCCATGCCGAGCATTACAACATTTCGTTGCCCGAGGGCTTCCGCTTGCTGTCCCATGCGCCGGAAACCATACAAGTCATCGTGCGCCGCTAGCGCCGATTGAAGGAGCATTCCCGATCCATGCGTGAAAAACTGTTCGGAACCGATGGCCTGCGCGGCCGCGTCAACGAATATCCAATGGTCCCCGAGGTCGCCCTGCGCCTGGGGCTGGCCGTGGGCCGCAAGTTTCGCGGCAGCGGTCGCCGCCGCGTCATCATCGGCAAGGACACGCGCCTTTCCGGCTACGTCTTCGAATCGGCGCTGACCAGCGGCTTTTGCGCCGAGGGCATGGAGGTTTTTCTGGTTGGGCCCATGCCCACGCCGGCCATCAGCTTCCTCACGCGCAACATGCGCGCGGAGCTGGGCGTGGTCATTTCCGCCTCGCACAACCCCTTCAGCGACAATGGCATCAAGTTCTTCGACCGTGACGGCTTCAAATTGCCCGACGAGCTGGAGAATGAGATCGCCGAGCTGACCCTGGCCGAGAAACCGGACTGGGACCTCCCCGATCCCGAGCGTATCGGCCGCGCCCACCGCATCGTGGATGCCCGCGGTCGCTACATCGTCTATTTAAAGAACACCTTCCCCCGCGCCATGAATCTCACGGGCATGAAGATCGTGCTCGATTGCGCGCACGGCGCTGCCTACGGTGTCGCTCCGAAGGTTTTCGAGGAGCTGGGCGCGGAGGTCGTGACCATCGGCGTCGCCCCCAACGGCGTGAACATCAACGACGGCTGCGGCTCGCTGCATCCCGAGGTCGTCTCGGCCAAGGTGCGCGAGGTCGGGGCCGACATCGGCCTCGCGCTCGATGGCGACGCCGACCGTCTCATTGTGGTGGATGAGCAGGGCAGGGTGCTTGACGGCGACCAGATCATGGCCTTGTGCGCCCAGGACATGCTTGAGCGAGGCGAGCTGACCGGCGGCCTGCTCGTGGCCACGGTCATGAGCAACATGGCGCTGGAGATGTTCATGAAGGCCAGGGGCGGCCGCCTGCTGCGCACCCCCGTGGGCGACCGCTACGTGGTGGAAGCCATGCGCCGCGAGGGCGCGGTGCTCGGCGGCGAGCAGTCCGGCCATCTCATCTTCATGGAACATTCCACCACAGGTGACGGCACCCTGGCCGCCTTGCAGCTGCTGCGCATCATGTGCCAGAAAAATTTGCCGCTTTCGCTTTTGGCGCATTTGCTGGAGCCGTTGCCGCAGGTCATGGTCAACGTGCGTGTGGAGCGCAAGATCCCCTTCGACGATTTGCCGGAGGTGGAGCGAGCCGTTGCCCTGGTTGAAGCGGAGCTGCGCGGTCGCGGCCGCGTGCTGCTGCGCTACTCCGGCACGGAACACAAGGCTCGCGTCATGGTTGAGGGTGAGGATCGCCGTCAGGTGGAGCAGTACGCTCAAGACATCGCCGAGCTGGTGGGGCGCTGCCTGCGCTCCTAAGGCCGGCAAGGAGTAAAGCATGGACGTGCGCAAGGTCGTCATACCCGTCGCCGGTTGGGGCACCCGCTCGCTGCCAGCCACCAAGAACATCCCCAAGGAGATGCTGCCCATCTTCAAAAAGCCGGTGGTGCAGTATGTCGTGGAGGAGGCGCAGGCTTCCGGCATCGATACTGTGGTGCTCGTCACCAGCCAGAACAAAACCATCATCGAGGACCACTTCGACCACAACCTGAGCCTGGAGAGCCTCCTGGAACGCCAGGGCAAGACGGAGAAGCTGAAGGAAATCCGAGATGTTGCCAACATGGTCAACATCATCGCCGTGCGGCAGAAGGTGCAGCTGGGCCTGGGGCACGCCGTGCTCTGCGCGCGCGAGGTCTGCAAGGACGAGCCCTTCGCCGTCATGGTGGGCGACGACCTCATGTTCGGCCAGAAGCCGGGCATTCAGCAGCTGCTCGACGTGGCCAAGGCCGAGAACATGGCCGTGGTCGGCGTCATCGAGGTGCCGGAAAGCAAGGTCGACCGCTACGGCATCATCGACGGTGAGGAATATGGCTCCGGCGTGTTCCGTGTGCGTAGCCTTGTGGAGAAGCCCCAGGTCGGTCACGCTCCGTCGCGTCTGGCCATCGTGGGCCGCTACGTGCTCACTCCTGAGATCTTCGAGTATCTGGAGAAGCTGACGCCCGGCGTGGGCGGCGAGTTGCAGCTTACCGACGCCTTGCAGGGGCTGGCCAGCCGTCGGCGGTTGCTCGCCGTGAAGCTGCACGGCCAGCGTTTCGACGCCGGCGACTGGGTGGAGTACCTCACCGCCAACATCTACTTCGCCCTGCACGACGAGGACCTGCACGACGACCTCGTGCGGCGCATTCAGGAACTCGTGCCCAGCAGCGGCAAATAGCCCTCTCCGGGGGGAACTTGGGCGTGAGAATGTCGCGTGGCTGACGCCTGGCAGGCCTGGCAGGTCTGGCTGGCCAGTCCGCCCTACGCCTCGCTTACGTATCTCTGGCCGGACTGGCTGCCCCAACCCGTCCCCGGGTTGCGGGCGCTGGTCCCGCTGGGTGGTGGCTTTCGCGCCGGGGTTCTGCAGGCTCCCTGCGCCGCCCCGCCCGAGGGCGTGACCCTCAAGCCGCTGCTCTGGCCGCTGGAGCAAACCCCCGTTCTCGACGCCGCCACCCTGGAGCTGGTGCGCGACCTTTCCGCTAGGCACATGGTGCGGCCCGGCCGCGTGTTGGAGCTCGTTCTGCCGCGCGGGCTTCGTTCGGCCCAGGTACGTTTCGACGTGGACAGCCTCGACTTTCCACGCACGCTGAGCGCCAAGGCGCTGGCGGCGCTGCCGCCGGAGCGGCTGGCGCTGCTCGCCGGGGTCTGGACGGCGGGGCGGATGCGCGTGCGCCTGAGCCAGCGCCGGCGCGACGAGGAACTCTACGCCTGCCTGTGCTGCGATCCGCCCTTCGCCGTGCGGCCCAATGCCGTGCATCAGATCCGTCTGCTGGACCGCCTGTTCGAATCGGGGCCCATGAGCCTCGGCCTCATCGGCACCGTGTTCGGCGAACCCGGCCGGCAGGCGCTCAAGCGCCTCACGCGCGCGGGGCTCGTGCGTTTGGGCGAACCGGACCGGACCCCGGCCGAGGACATGGACGAGGCCATCGTCGGCGAGGCCGACGAGACGTGCGCCGTCCCCGAGGCCATCACCGCCACGGACGAGCAGCGCACGGCGCTCGATGCACTGCTGCCCGCGTTGGAGAGCCCCGAGCCGCGCATGTGCCTGGTGCATGGCGTCACCGGTAGCGGCAAGACCCACGTGTATTTCGAGCTGGCGCACCGGGCGTTGGCGCTGGGCCGTTCCGCGCTGCTGCTCGCGCCGGAGGTGGCGCTGGCCAGCCAGCTGTGGCGGCGCGTGCAAAACGCCTTTCCCGGTGTCGAGGCCTATTTCACCCACGGCTATCAAAGTCCGGCCCGGCGCGAGGAGACGTTCTCACACGTGGCCGGGGCGCATGGTCCCGTGCTCGTGGTTGGGACGCGTTCGGCGCTGTTTCTGCCCCTGCGCGACCTCGGGCTGGTCGTTCTGGACGAGGAGCACGACGAATCCTACAAGCAGGAGGAACGCCTCCCGTATCGCGCCAAGGATCTGGCCTACACGCGCGTGCGCGCCTCGGGCGGGTTGCTGGTGCTCGGCAGCGCCACGCCGGACGTGAAGACCTTCCACGCCGCGCGCTCCGGCCGGCTGCCCATGGTCGGGCTGACGCGCCGGGTGGGCTGCCGTCCCATGCCCGCGGTGCGCCTCGTGGACATCACCGGCCTCAAAAATCCCGACGAACCCTTCGCCGCTGAGTCGCTGGCGGCCATCCGCTCCACGCTGGACGCCGGCGAACAGATCATCGTCATGCTCAATCGCCGGGGCTACGCGCCGGTGATGTACTGCATGAACTGCGAGGAGGTGCCGAAGTGTCCCGAGTGTCAGGTGGGGCTCACGTACCACAAGGCGCGCGAGCGGCTCATCTGCCACTACTGCGGATTCAGCCATCCGTACCCCATGCCCTGCGCCAAGTGCGGCGGCGTGCGTTTTGTGCCCATGGGCGACGGCACGGAGCGGTTGGAGGAGTATTTCGCCCGCGTGCTGGGGCACGATGTCTCCGTTTTGCGCATGGATCGCGACAGCGCCCGCCGGCAGGAGCGGCTCGACGAGATACTGCGTCGCTTCGCCGCTGGCGAGGCGCAGGTGCTGGTGGGCACGCAGATGCTTTCCAAGGGGCACCACTTTCCAGGCGTCACCCTTGTTGTCGTGGCCAACGCGGACATGGGGCTCAATCTGCCGGACTATCGCGCGGCCGAGCGCACCTTCCAGCTGTTGGTGCAGGTATCCGGACGGGCCGGCCGGGGCGAGAAGCCCGGCAGCGTGCTCATCCAGACGCGCAACCCGGCGCATCCTTTCTGGCGGTACGTGCTGGAGGCCGACTACACCGGCTTCTACGAGCATGAGATCGCCAGCCGCAAACGTTTCCGCTATCCTCCGTTCACGTGTCTCGCCCTGCTGCGGCTGTCCTGCCCGGTGGAAGCCGAGCACGTGCAGGCCGGGCTGTCCGTCTTCGCCAAGACTTTGCGCGAGGCCGCCCGTCCCCTTGGCGTGGACGTGCTGGGGCCGGCTCCGGCTCCGCTGGCGCAGCTCAAGGGCCGGCGGCGTTTCAACTGCCTGCTCAAAAGCGCCGATTGGCCGGCGCTGCGCGGTCTCTTCGCCGCCATGTCCCGGCCCGGAGCCGCGCCCGAGGGCTTTCGCCTGGAGCTTGATCTCGATCCCGTGAGCATGCTTTGATTTCCTTTCTCTTTTCATCGTCGCGCGTGTGCGTTCCCTCGACAACGTGGATGGGCGAGCGTATTGAAGCCGCATGGGCGTTCGCAAGTCCTCGTCGCATCATCCGCTTTGGGGGGCGTTCATCTTTCTGGCGCTGATCGCGCCGGCGTTTTCGTCGTCTTTTGCCGCGGCGCAGCCGCAACGCATCGGCTTCGTCGATCCGCAGCGGGTGGTCGACTCGACGCGACTGGGCCGTAAGGCCAAGGCTGATCTCGCCCGTTTCATCGCCGAGAAGGACCGCATGGCGCGCGACGGCGCCGCGGAACTCGCGGCGCTGCGCCGCGCGGCGGAGGTTCCGGGACTTTCCGCCCAGGAGCGCGCCACGCGCGAGGAAGCCTACCGCCGCAAGGCCTTGGAACACCAGTTGCTGCTGCGCGAGAATGAGCGCGATGTCAAAAGCGAGGAGGCCAAACTCCTGCGCTACGTCATGCGCCGCGCGGACGACGTGTTGCGCGACATCGGCCGCAAGGGCGGCTACGCCGTCATCCTCATCGATCCCAACGCCGTTGGCTATGTGGACAAGACCAATGTCGACCTTACCGAGCGGGTCGCCCGGGAACTGAACAGCAGGGGAAAGTGATCATGCGTTCACGAAAATTGTTCGTGGCCGTCGCGTTGTGCTGCGCGTTCCTTTTCGTCACGCCCTCGGCCTTCGCCGCAAGCTGGGGCCGGATCTTCACCGTTTCCCGCACGGTCTCCGTGCGCGAGAGCCCCTTCGACGACGCGTTGCGGGTGCGTATGCTCAAGGCTGGGCAGCGCGTGCGCGCCGATTTTTTCGAGGACGGCTGGGCGGCCGTCTTCGACCTGCGTGAGACGCAGCGCTCGGAGCTGAAGGCCATGGGCTACGTCCGCGTCTCCGACCTCACCAACGGCCGCGTCATGGACATCGAGGATGGCGACGCGGCGGCGGCGGGCAAGACCGTCGCCAAGCGCGCCCCGCGGACGGAGGAGGAAGAGGCCAAACCGGCCGCCCCCAGCCATCGGGCGGTCAGGTCGGCCAAGTCCGCCAAACAGGCCAGGGCCGACGAGACCGAGGAGGCCGCGCCGGTCGTCAAACATGGCGTCAAGCGCGCCAGAACCGAGGTCGCCGACGACGATGTGGTGAAGCCGTCCAAGTCCGCAAAGACCGGCAAGTCGTCCAAGTCGTCGCGTAAGACGCGTCGCGAAGTCCAGGAGAAGATTCCCAAGGGCTTCGGCGAAATTCTGGTGGCCGACTGTTCCCTGTCCGTGCGCGAGGACCGCGACATCGGCTCAAAGCTCAAGCGCGTGCTGCGCCCCGGTCAGAAGGTGCGCGTGGATTTCGTCCAGGGCGGCTGGTCGGCGGTGTTCGATCCCGCAGTGACGACGCGTGACGAAAGTCTGGCCTGGGGCTACGCGGGGTCCAAGTTCCTGCTCACCGAGGCCGAGTACGAGGCCCGCCAGTCCGGGCAGCCCGTTCAGGATAAGCCGGCGAAGGATGCCGAGCCGGCAAAGTTGAAGAAGGACGCGGAGCCGGCGAAGAACGCCAAGGGACGCGAAACCGTCAAGAAGGCCGAACCCACCTCGAAGGCGGCCGCCTCCGTCGAGGAAGCCATCGGCTACAAGGTGCTGGAGCGCAAGGCCGACCGCAAGACCAAGGACACGGTGCTGCGCGTGCGACTCACGGTCACGCGCCCTCCCACCAAGGACGCCCTGCGCGCCATCGCCCGCGAGATATGGAAGAGCGAGCACAAGAAGGGCGAGGTGGTGCAGCTGGAAGTGCTGCTCTCGCGCATGGATCCGAAGGGGTTGGCCTACGCCGTGGTGAAGTTCCGCGCCGATGGGCGCATCACCGAATTCTGGTGGCGCGACACGGTGCTGGAGGATGGCGGCAAATAGCGCGATCCGCGCGAAGCGAAATGAAAGGGCCGGGGCGTTGGCGCGCCCCGGCCCTTTTGCGTCGCTTGCGCGGCGGCTACTTTCCGAAGAGCGGAATGGGCGGACGGGGCGTGATGGCCGCCGTCGGGAAGGTACGACGCAGCGTGGTTTCCTTGATGAGCTTGGCGTCCACGAAGACGTTGCCGCAGCATTGGCACTTCCAGTGCCGCTGGTGCTTCTGCAGCCGCATGAGCAGACCGTCGCGGTCGTAGCACAGCTGGCAGTATGGCCCCTTGTGCCGCAGCTCGTCCGTCAGCCAGTACTTCTGGCCGTCGAACTCCATGCACTCGGCCATGTCGAGCACCTGCGCCACCTCGATGATCTGCTTTTTGAGGGCGTCGTTCTCCTCCACCAGGGCGATGTATTCCTGCTGGAGTGCCCGCAGCATTTCCTTGGCCTCATCCGACCGGCCCTCGCAGATGAGCTGGTGGACCCGGCCGAATCCGGTGACGTGCAGCAACTTATTGGACATGTGAAGCTCCGTTTGGCGTTCGGGCGTTCTGGTGTCTGGCGTTGACGCCTCTCTTATCGGCCGGGGGGCTCGGCATCTTTAGGAGAATATGCGCCGGACGTGGTCACAAAAAAAGGCGGAGGGATTTGCGTCCCCCCGCCCATTTCGCGGCCACTCGGTCCCGTGGCGTCAGATGCTGGCCTGGCTCTTGAACCTGTCGGTCAAAACGGCCAGCTTGGACGCGCCCGTGAACTTGCGCATGGTGGTGTCGTTTCTGGCGATGCGCGAGGGCAGGGGCGGGTGCGTGGAAAACCACGACCCCTGTTTTTTGGA
Source organism: Desulfocurvus sp. (assembly GCA_020692325.1). Classification (GTDB taxonomy): domain Bacteria; phylum Desulfobacterota; class Desulfovibrionia; order Desulfovibrionales; family Desulfovibrionaceae; genus Humidesulfovibrio. The sequence continues at coordinate 57,535 of JAIMKR010000001.1, read as the reverse complement.
CGTGGCCTCGACCCTTTCCAGCGCGTAGAGCACCTCGGTGAGGCCGGCCGGGGCGTAGCCTGTGCGGTAGGTGGTTTCCAGCGCGCTGGCGTCGGCCTCGTATTCCATGTTCTTGTCCAGGCCCTTGTCGAAGAGCACGTTCTGCATGTCGCCGATCATGCTTTCGAACTGCTTGCCCTTGTCGCCCTTCATGGAGGCGGCGGTGATCTGTCCCACGCCGGTGAAGAACTGCGAGCGCTGGATGCTTTTGAGGGCGTGGCGCAGGGCCACGTGGCCGATCTCGTGCGAGAGGATGCCGGCCAGCTGCGCCTCGCTGCGCATGATCGAGACGAGCGCCTGGGAGACGAAGATGATGCCGCCCGGGCAGGCGAAGGCGTTTTGGATGTCGCTGTTCACCACCACGAAGCGGTAGGGGATGTTCGGTCGGGGCGAGTTGACCGCGCAGGCGATGCCCACGAGGTTCACGTAGTGCTGCAGGCCCTTGTTTTGCACGGGCAGGCCATAGCGCTGGAAGCCGGAGATGGCGAGTCGCTCGCCGATGGTGCGCTCGCTCTTGTAGTCCAGCTGCTGGGAGCTGGAAAGCACGCTGCGCGCGCCGGATATGATCTGACTCTCCTTGGAGTTCGGGTCCATTATGGCGTCGAGGAAGCCGGCCATGACCGAGCCGGGCAGAGCCAAGGGCAGTCCTGCGGCCGCAAGGCCAAGAATGAATTTTCGCCTATCCATTTTCGTCCTCCTACTTGGCGTATTCGCCGATGCGTCCGGTCTTGAGGAAGCTTTCCAGCTCCTTCTTGCCGACGCGTTCGGCCAGCACGCCGTCCAGGGCCTTCTTGGAATCGGCCACGCTGGCCACGGGCTTTGCGGAGCCGCCGTCGTCGGCGGTCAGACCGCGCACGCTGCGGGCGCTGTCGGCCTCGCTGACGGCGATAGAGCTGGAACCCAGCCCGCCGAAGAGGTTGTCGCCGCCCTGTTTGCTGGCCTCCGGCGGGGTGGCGGCCACCTTTCCGCGATAGATCCAGCCGGACCGTCCGCCCGCGGAGACGTTGTACCAGCTGTCCTCCTGACCCAGCACCGAAAGCGGCGTGCCCACGGGCAGTTCGGCCACGGTGTCGGACGAGGCGGATTTATCGGCCTTGAGTTTTGCTCCCTCACTGGCCACGTAGAGGCGATCCTGCGCCAAAGCGGGCGTGGCCAGCAAAAGCGTGCCGGCCGCCGCCGCGAGTAGCTGCGTGCTGCGTTTCATGCGTGCGCTCCCATTGATAGGGGTTTTTGAAACGCTCATATTTTGCGTCAGAGCCGGAAGGAATGCAACCACCACGCGTCCGCGCACGGGGTTTTACTCCCGTGGGCAGAACATCCGTGGCTTCGCCTTGCGATGCGGCCGCGTCCGTGCGGGAGGCTTAGGCCAGCCCGACCTCGCCTGCCACGCCCGCCACCGCGCCGATGGCGATGGTGAAGAATTCCGCCTGCTCCATGCCCAGCTTCTGGCATTCGCCGATGGTCTGCCTGTTCACGCTGGCGGCGAACGCCTTGTCCTTCATCTTTTTCTTGAGGCTCTTGGCGTCCATGCCGTCCATGCGGCCCGGGCGGACGAGGGCGTTGGCGTGGATGAGGCCGGTCACGGTTTCGCCGCAGCGCAGGGCGAAATCAAGCGGCGAACTCGGTGTGAACCCCGTGTGCTCGCAGTTGTGCGCGCGGATGGCGTCCAGCGCCTCCACGGGCAGCTCGCCCTCCAGCTCCTCGGCGGCGTCCAGGCCGTGGCGCGTGGGATTGTCCTTGGTCGCGCCGTAGTCCAGATCGTGGAGCAGCCCGGTCATGGCCCACAATTCGGAATCCTGCCGCAGGGCCCCGGCCAGGGCGCGCAGCACGGCCTCGGACTCCAGACTGTGGGCGACGAGGGAGGGCTCCAGGCGCTCCTTGATCAGCGACAAGGCTTTGTCACGGGAGATCATGCTTGCCTCCTTGTTCGGCGTATAGCCAACAATGGACGAAACGTCCGGCCGACCGGCCTCCGTCGTCGCAACCGCCGTCAGCGGGGGCCGTCAGGTCCGTCCGGGGTGGAAATTCGTGCGCGCAGCGTTCCATGGCCTTTTCGCAGCGCGGATGGAACGGGCAGCCGGGCGGCGGGGCCAGGGGACTTGGCGGCTCGCCGGGCAGACGGTGGCGCGAGGGCTCGTCGCCAGGAGCGGGCACCACGGGCACCGGCACGGCCGAGAGCAGCGCCTGCGTGTAGGGGTGTTTGGGCTCGCGCACCAGTGTCATGGCCGGCGCGGACTCCACCACGCGGCCCAGGTACATGACGGCCACGCGGTCGCACACCTGCCCCACCACGGCCAGATCGTGGGAGATGAACAGGTACGTCAGTCCCAGGCGCTCACGCAGGTCCTGCAACAGCAGCAGCACCTGCGCCTGGATGGACACGTCCAGCGCGGAGACGGGCTCGTCGCACACAACGAGGCGCGGCGTGAGGGCCAGCGCTCGCGCCACGGCCACGCGCTGCCGCTGGCCGCCGGAGAGCTGGTGCGGGTAGCGCGCGGCCATCTCGGCCGGCAGGCCCACGGTGGCCAGCAGCTCCAGCGTCTTCGCCGCGCGACCGGCCCGGTCGCCCACATTGTGGATGGCCAGCGGTTCGGCCACGATGTTCCCGATGCGCATGCGCGGGTTCAGCGACGAGTAGGGGTCCTGAAAGATCATCTGCATCCGCCGGCGCAGTTCCTTTTCCGGCCAGTCGGCCACGTCGCGGCCGTCGAAGACGATGCGTCCGCGCGCCAGCGGCTCCAGGCCCAGCACACAGCGCGCCAGCGTGGACTTGCCGCAGCCGCTCTCGCCCACCAGCCCCAGGCTTTCGCCCGGCGCGATGGACAGGCTCACGCCATCCACGGCGCGCACCACCCCCTTGTGCAGGCCCAGCACGCCACCGGCCACGTGGTAGTGGCGCGCCACGTCGAAAAGTTCCAGCAACGCGCTCACGCCAAGCCCTCCGCGTCTTTTTCGCACAGCCAGCAGCGGGCCGCGCGCGTGGCGGAAAGCGTGAACAATGGCGGCGCGATACGGCACTTTTCGAAGGCGTGCGCGCAGCGCGGGCGGAAGCGGCAGCCATCGGGCAGATCGAAGATGCCCGGCACCATGCCTGGAATCGGCGCCAGCGTCCTGCGTTCGCCCAGCCGGGGCACGCTGGCCAGCAGTCCCCGCGTGTAGGGGTGCCGCGGCGCGTCGAAGAGCTCGGCCGCGTCGGCGCGCTCCACCACCTGTCCCGCGTACATGCCGGCCACACGGTGGGCGTTTTGCGCCACCACGCCCAGGTCATGGGTGATGAGCACCACGCCCGAGCCTTTCTGGCGTTGCAGGTCGCGCATGAGGTCCAGAATCTGCGCCTGGATGGTCACGTCCAGCGCAGTGGTGGGCTCGTCGGCGAAGAGCAGGTCCGGCCCGCACACCAGCGCCATGGCGATCATGACGCGTTGTCTCATGCCGCCGGAAAGCTCGTGTGGGTAGCTCTGCGCGCGCTCGGAAGGATTGGGGATGCCCACCTGCGCCAGCATTTCCACGGCGCGCTCGGCCGACTCGGCCCTGCCCGCGCGTTTGTGCAGGCGGTAGCCCTCGGCGATCTGCTCGCCCACGCGGAACACCGGATTCAGCGAGGTCATGGGTTCCTGAAAGATTATGCCGATGTGCGCTCCGCGCACGGATTGCAACTCGGCCTCGCTCATGGTCAGCAGATCGCGGCCGCGGTACAGCGCCTGGCCCTCGATGACGCGGCCCGGCGGATCGGGGATGAGGCCGAGCACGGAAAGGGCGAGGACGGTCTTGCCGCAGCCGCTTTCGCCCACCACCGCCAGGGTTTCGCCTTGCCGAACGCGCAGGCTCACTGTATCAACCGCCCTGGCGACGCCGGCCGCGCCCCGTCCGCCCGACTGACGGGCGAAGGCGGTGGTCAGGCCGCGGATGTCCAGAATCGGCTCGCCGGTGTCTTTTTCGTGCTGCATGGCCGCGTGGGTTGAAGATTGCGGAAGGCGGCGGCATATGGCCGTCAAACGGAAACGAGGATAACGGAAATCATGACGGATAACAACGATGCGACGACCGGCTGCAAGCGCGTGGCCGTCGTCGGCGGCGGGCTGGCCGGGTGCGAGTGCGCCGTGGCCCTGGCGCGCGCGGGCGTCTTCGTGCGCCTGTTCGAGATGCGCCCCGAAAAGTCCACTCCCGCCCATACCGGTGGCGATCTGGCCGAGCTGGTCTGTTCCAACTCCCTGCGCAGCGACGAGCTGACCACGGCCATCGGCTGCCTCAAAATGGAGCTGCGCGAGCTGGACAGCCTGATCATGGCCGTGGCCGATGAAACGCGTATTCCCGCCGGCAAGGCCCTGGCGGTGGATCGGCAACGCTTCGCCCGGTCCATCACCGAGGCCGTGGCGGCCCGGCCGAACATCGAACTCGTCCGCGTGGAGATATCCGGTCTGGACGCGCCGGAGCTCGCCGGGTTCGACGCCGTGGTCATCGCCGCCGGGCCGCTGGCCAGCGATCCGCTCGCCGTGAGTCTGGCCGGGGCCACAGAGAAGCTCGGCGGCGGCAGGCTCTACTTCTACGACGCCATCGCGCCCATCGTCGCGCGCGAGAGCGTGGACATGAATGTGGCCTTCTGGGGCAGCCGGTACCGGCCGGAGGAGGACGACTACCTCAACTGCCCCATGACCGAGGAGCAATATGACGTCTTCCTCGCCGCGCTGCTGGCGGGCGAGAAGGTGGCCCCGCGCGAGTTCGAGAAGTCCATCCACTTCGAGGGCTGTCTGCCCGTGGAGGAAATGGCCGAACGCGGGCGGCTCACCCTGTGC
>JAIMKR010000001.1:0-52692 GCA_020692325.1 Desulfocurvus sp. | reverse complement strand
CAAGCCCGTTGGTCTGCCCAATCCGCGCACCGGCGAGGAGGCCTTCGCCGTGGTGCAGCTGCGCGCGGAGAACGCGGAGAAAACCGCGTTCAACCTTGTTGGGTTCCAGACCAAATTGAAATATCCCGCCCAGCAGAAGGTCTTTCGCCTGATTCCCGGGCTGGAGCGCGCGGAGTTTCTGCGGTTGGGCAGCATTCACCGCAACACCTATGTGGACGCGCCCATGGTGCTGACGCCGGAACTGGAGCTGAAGGGCCGGCCGGGCGTGTATCTGGCCGGGCAGATCACCGGGGTGGAGGGCTATCTGGAGAGCGCGGCCTGCGGGCTGTGGGTGGGGCGCATGTTGGCCGCCAAGCTGACGGCCGGGCGCGAGCTGCCGTATCCGCCCACCACCACGGCCCTCGGCTCGCTGCTGGGGCATTTGCGCTCCATGCCGGTGAAGCGCTTCCAGCCCTCGAACGCCCACTTTGGCCTCATGCCGGAGCTGACCAAGCGCGCGGGCAAGAAGATGCGCAAGGAGATGTACGGCCAGCGCGCCCGGGAAACCTTCGCGCAGTGGCGCAGGGATGTCGGGCTCGCGGACCGCTGACGGGCGCTCCGCAACGCGATGGAAGCGAGTGATCGTCGCACCTAAAAAAATATTCATAAAAAATCGAGGAAACGCTTTACATCCTTTTGGCGTCAACGTAGATTGCAGCATCTGGACAAGTTGACCGGATGCTTTTTGCTCAAGCGAAATGAGCGACCATTTTTCTCTTTTTCTCTTTTAGGAGTTTTATCGCATGGCCAAGTCTATTTACGTCGGCAACATCTCTTTCAGCAGCACCGAAGACGAGATCCGCAACCTGTTCGCCCAGTACGGCGAAGTTGTCTCCGTCAAGTTCATCAATGACCGTGAGACCGGCCGCTTCCGCGGTTTCGGTTTCGTGGAGATGGACGAGGACGCCGCCCGCGAGGCCGTTCAGGCTCTCAACGGTAAAGAGGTTGGCGGTCGCGCCCTGAAGGTGAACGAGGCTCAGGAGCGCGAGTCTCGTCCCCCCCGCCGCTACTAATCCCTACGCGCTTTTAAACGAGAGGCCCCGGAACGCGAAAGCGTCCCGGGGCCTCTTTTTGTTGTTGCAAAGTATGGTAATCGACAATTCGTAAGGTGGTAATCTTAAAAAAACATCATTTCATTTTCTCGGTGTACAGAAAGCCCCACGCTGTAGCCTTTGATTGAAATTGAGGAATCCTAGCGATCAGAATCATGTTTTGTATATGATCTTAGCTGATTAGCTATCAGCACTTTTATCTCATGGTATATGGCCTCGGCCGCCTGTTGCTCCAGTTCTGCTCTTTCTTCTTGCTTTCTATTTAACGAGTTATGTCTATGTCTGCTCTCGCATATTGTTGTAAGCGATATTTGGAGAGTATATAATTTTACGGTTTTTTCAAAAATGGTGTCTGGTAAAAAAATCCCAATTCTGTCTGTATACAGTTGAAGTTCCTTGTTTGCGTTAAGTGCAATAGCAGATTGATGCCAGAAAAAAAGCTCTTGATACTCTTTGTTTCTGTCAGATGAGTCTAAAATTTTCTGTTGTTGAACTTCATTTAGCCAATTCTTATCTTTAAAGAAAAATTTTAACTCTTGTGTATCGAGAGTGGAAGGATCTATGGAAAACTGTATTTGGCTTATAAACCATTTTGTATTGCGATATGCCTCGTGGATCCTTTCCCATAATTCTGGCAGAATTTGGAAGTCACGTTCCTGGAGTTTTAGAACTCCATTGAGCATGGAATCAATTTCAATTCTTAACCGTTGTAGCTCAATCTCTTGCGCATGTTTATGCTCTTGGAGACGCGTCGCAAACTTGTTCTCAAGCCATGTTGACCCGAAAAATTTAAAAAGCCCAAATGCGACGGCGGCACCACCGCCAGCCCCGGCAAGGGTTGTTGTAATCCATGAACTAATTTCTACCACTGTATCTTTTCCACCGGCCGTCTTTCCGGCACAACAACGCTCTCCGTCTTGCCCTCGGCCCAGTCTTGGGTGCCGTAGAGCCCGCAGAAACACGCGCCGAACTCTTTCACGTCCGCCTCGCGGTACTCGCATGGGCACACAATGTCGCGGTCGGCCTCGAAGGTGCCATTGGCCAGCCGGCATGGGCAGGCCATGTATCCAAACCGCTCCTTGTTGATGAGCAGGCTTTCCAGCAGCGGCATGGTCATGGTCATGTCGCCGTTGAAGTAATACCCCTTGGGCTCCTGAATTTTCTTCAGCGCGTCGAACAGTTGCTGCGCGTTCATGCCTTGAGCGCCTCGTCGATCTTTTCCTGATTGAAGCCGACGACCACCTTGCCGTGAATGACCAGGGTGGGGAACGACACGGAGGGGTTGAACTTTTTGACTTCCTCGATGACGGCCTTGCGCTCGTCGCCGGTGAGCTGGTCCACATGCACGCAGTCGTATTTGACGCCGCACTCGTCGAGGTAGGCCTTGGCCTTTTTGCAGTGGATGCAGGTGGACAGCGCGAAAACCTTCACATCATCCGAGGCCATGGCGGCGCTCCTTTCGTTTGCGGTCGCGGTGTTGGCGGCCTGTTTCGTTGTCCCGAACATGCGCGAAAACCAGTTCGCTGTCAAAGTCCGCACCATCGTTGATTTGTTCAATGGGCGGGTTGCCGGTCCGCGCGGGCCAGCCGTTTTTCCAGCCGGTGCGCGGCCAGCGAGCATGGCAGTCCGAGGGCCAGATACAGGACGAACACGAGGGTCCAGACCTCGAACGCGCGATACGTGGCCGAGACGAGTTCCTGCGCCTGGAACGTGAGTTCCGGGATGGAGATGACGGACACGATGGCCGAATCCTTTAGGGTGGAGACGAACTGCCCGGTGAGCGCCGGCACCATGCGCCGGAACGCCTGTGGCAGAATGACGTACGCCAGCGCCCGCCGCCGGCCGAACCCCAGGGCGTAGGCCGCGTCCCACTGGCCGCTCTCCACGGATTGCACGCCAGCGCGCACGATTTCGGCCACGTACGCCCCCTCGATGAGGGCGAGCGTGAGCACGGCGGTGGCGAAGGCCGGAGCCTGCCCGGCGGGGCCGAAGAGCGCCTCGGCCGGGGCGCGCAGAAGCGACGGGGTGAGCGCGGCCAGGCGCGGCATCAGCGCATCGAGCCCCAGGGCGGCGACGAGCTGCGCCGAGAGAAAGTAGTTGAACAGGAAGATGAGCACCAGCGGCGGGGTGTTGCGCACGGCCATGACATACGTGCCGCCCCACAACCGCCAGAAGGGGCGCGGGTGCAGCCGGGCCAGCCCGGCCAGGGTGCCGATGCAGAGCGCCAGCGCGCCGGCCCACAGGCTGAGCCGGATGGTGGCGAAAAAGCCCAGCAGCAGCCGCCCCGCGCGCCAGTGGCCGGAGGCGTCGGTGTGGACGAGAAACTGCGGAATGACCGCCCAGTTCCAGCGATACTGGAGACGCGCGCCCACGCGGCCGGCCAGCCAGAACAGGCAGGCCGCCACGCCGAGCACGACGAGCGCGTCGAGCAGCCGGGCGGAAAGCGCGGCGCGTCCCAGTGGCGATGGCCGGGCGTGTGGGGCGGCGGCGTCGGGCGCGGCCGGAACGGGGTCGGTCATGCGCGTTTGTTACTCCATTTGTCCCTTCCACTTGTCGGTGCGGAACCAGTAGTCGTGGCGCTCGGCCAGCCAGCCCTGATCGTTCACCATGCGGATCCAGCCGTCCAGAAAGTTCACGAGGTCCGGGTCGCCCTTGCGCACGGCGAAGGCGATGGGCTCCTTGGTGAAGGGCTCGGCCATGGGCAGGACGAGCCTGTCCGGGTACTTGAGCGCCTGGAAGGCCGGGAAGGGCTCGGAGGCGACGACGGCGGTGGCCCGGCCGTTCAGCACCTCCTGAATGGTCTGCGCCTCCTGATCGAACAGCTTGATTTGCGCGTGGGGCATGAACTTTTTGGCCGCGTCCACCGCCGTGGTGCCCTGCCGGATGGCCAGCACCACCTCGGGCCGGTCGAAGTCGGCGAGGGTCTTGAACTTTGCCGCCTTGGCCTTGTCGGCCACAAGGGACATGCCGGAGTACTCGTAGGGAATGGTGAAGTTGACCTTGAGGGCGCGCTGCGGCTCGATGCTCATGCCGCCGATGATGATGTCGAATTTTCCGGCGAGCAGGGCGGGAATGATGCCCGACCACTGCGTGGGCTCGAACTGGGCCTTGACCCCCATGTCCTTGGCGAGGCGGTTGGCCACGTCGATCTCGAAGCCGATGAATTCGCCCTTCTTGTCCTGCATGGCCCAGGGCACGAAGGTGGAGAATCCCACCCGCAGCACCCCGCGCTGGACGATCCTGTCAAGGGTTCCGGCGGCGGGCGCGGGGGCGGCTTTGGACGTTGGCCGGCCCGCGTCCCTGGAGCAGCCGAGGGCGGCGACGGACAGGACGCAGAAAACGGTCATGGCGAGGATGCGCGTGCGCAGCATGGACGAACCTCCTTGGTGGATGTCGCGCCCGGGGGGAGGGGCGGGCGCGGTCAGACCGGATAGTTCAGGCGGCGCTCCAACCCAGCGGCCAGCCCGGAAAGGGCAGTGGCCACGAGCCAGTACAGCGCCGCGACGGTGAACCAGATTTCGAAGCTGAGAAACGTCTCGGATACGATCTCGCCGCCGCGCAGGGTCAGCTCGCCGATGGCGATGACGCTCGCCAGTGATGAGTCCTTGACCAGCGACACCGACTGGCTGGCCAGGGGCGGCAGCACGTTGCGCAAGGCCTGGGGCAGAATCACCAGCCGGTAGGCCTGGCCGCGCGTCATGCCCAGGCTGTGCGCGGCGTCCCACTGGCCGTGGCCGATGGACTGCACGCCGGCGCGCAGGATTTCGGAGACGTACGAGCCCTCGAACAGCGATAGCCCGAGCACGGCCGTGGCCAGCGCGTCCAGCCCCAGCACCGGGGACAGCGCGAAGTAGAGGAACAAAAGCTGGATGAGCAGCGGCGTGTTGCGCAGTGCCTCCATGTAGCAGCGCGAAAGCATGCGCCCGGCCGGCGACGCCGACATGCCGAGCAGCGCGGCGGCCAGCCCGCAGCCAACCGCCCCGGCGAAGGACAACGCCGTGAGTTTGAGCGTGACGGAAAGACCAAGGAGCAGCGGCCCGGGGGCTCCGTCCGCTGCGAGAATGAAGGCCGGCACCCGGTACCACTGCCAGTCGTAGCCCATCGAGGACGCCCCGCGCGCCACGAGCCACCCTGCGGCGGCCAGCGTCAGGACGAAGAGCGCCGCGTCGATGAAGGGAAGCCGGCGCCGAACCCGCGAAGGTGCGGGAGGGAGGGCGGCGGCCTCAACCGGCATCGAGCCGGGCCTCCACGATGTCGCGCACGGCCTCGGCGATTTCCTCGATGGAGCCGGAGGCGTCCACGAGGCGGATGCGCCGCGGGAAGCGTTCGGCCAGGCGCAGATACCCCTGGCGCACGCGGGCGTGGAAGGCCAGACTCTCGGCCTCGAAGCGGCCTTCGGCCACGGTCTTGCCCTCGGCGCGGTTGCGCGAGAGCGCGCGGGTCAGTCCGACCTCGGGGGCGAGGTCGAGCAGGATGGTCAGGTCCGGCCACTGGCCGTTCACGGCCTGGGCGTTGAGCGCGTCGAGCGTTTCCTCTTCGAGGCCGCGGCCGGCGGATTGATAGGCCACGGTGGAGTCGGCGAAGCGGTCGCAGAGCACGATCTCGCCGGCGGCGAGCGCCGGGCGCACCACCTGCTCCACGTGCTGGGCGCGGTCGGCCAGATAGAGGAACAACTCCGCGCGGGGACAGATGTCGTTGTTCTCCAGCGAGAGCAGCATCCGCCGCAGCTCCGCGCCGATGCGGCTGCCGCCCGGTTCGCGGGTGACGCGCACGCTTCGCCCGCGCGAACGCAGCCAAGCCTCCAGCCGCGTGATCTGCGTGCTCTTGCCCGTGCCCTCGATGCCCTCGAAGGTGATGAATAGGGCGGCCATCTAGTCCGACCCCAGCGGCAGGAGCAGGAAGCGTTTGTCGACCGGCTCGGTCTTGCGGGAGGCCTCCCGGCCGGGCTGGGGCGCGGCCGGCTTCTCCGGTTCGGGCGTGTGCGGCGCGCGGAAGAGATAGCGGTCCAGATAGCGCTGGAAGGGCGTCCAGTTCTGCTCCGTGCCCTCGATCTCCGCGTAGGCCCCGGCGATGGTGTTCATCTTGGCGTCGATGTTGTCGGCGAAGTGCAGGATGAAGGCCTCGGGCGTTTGGGGCAGCTTGGGCGAGCCGAACTCGTATTCGCCATGGTGCGCGAGGATGAGGTGGCGCAGGTGCAGGGCCAGCCCGGGCTCCAGATCCTTGGCCTTGGCCAGGAAGGGCTCGATGACGGAGAGCCCGAGTTCGATGTGTCCGAGCAGGCGGCCCTCGTCCGTGTAGTCGCAGGCCAGCCCACTGGTGAGTTCCCAGGCCTTGCCGATGTCGTGCAGCAGGGCCGCCACGAGCAGGATCTGCCGGTCCAGCCGGGGGTAGAGATCGGCGAGCGCCAGACAGGTGCGGGCCACGGCGAGGGTGTGCTCCAGCAGACCGCCGGCGTAGGCGTGATGCACGGTCTTGGCCCCGGTGGCGGCGAGCAGCCGCGCATGCACCTCCTCGTCGCCGAGGATTTTCTTCATCAGTGCGCGCCAGGGCTTGTGCGTCAGTTCGCGCCGGCATAGTGCCTCGATCTCGGCGAAAAGCACCTCGGGGTCCACGGGGCTGGGCGGCAGCAGCTCGGTCAGATCGACCTCGGCGGCGTCGACCACGGCCAGCTGGTCGATGGTGAGCTGGCACTTGTCGCGGTAGGTCGCCGCCTGGGCGCGCACCCGCACCACCTGGCCGGCGGCGAGATTCGGGTGCTGCTGCGAAAGCGGGCTCCATACCTTGGCCTCCATCTGACCGGAGCTGTCCTGCAATTGCAGGCTCCAGTACGGGCCGTTGCGCGACTGGCCGTTGCGCGCCTCCGCAAGCAGAAAAATGTCCTGTATCGTCTGCCCGGGGCTAATATCCCAGATGTACACGGCTTTCGCAATCACGGCCTTGCCAACTCCCTGATGTTGGGGTACTGCGCCTGTACCGCGATTCGCGCGGCGGGCAGGGCGTCCCTTGTGCCGCCGTATTTGGCCTCAAGCGGCGCGGAATGTCAAACCGTTACCTCGAGAACGCCGCCCGCGCGGCGGCGGACGGAGTGCCCCATGCGCATCCTGCTCACCAATGACGATGGCATCCAGGCGGTTGGCCTGCGCGCCCTGCACCGCGCGCTCGTCGCGGCCGGGCACGAGGTCCACGTGGTGGCCCCGGTGACGGAGCAGTCCGCCGTGGGACACGCGGTGACCCTTTCCGCCCCCCTGCGCGTGAAGGAATTCCGCGAGAACGGCTTCAGCGGCCAGGGCGTCACGGGCACCCCCGCCGACTGCGTCAAGCTCGGTCTGTCCACGCTGGTCAAGGACCGGCCGGACGTGGTTGTCTCGGGCATCAACGCCGGACCCAACGTCGGGGTGGACATTCTGTACTCCGGCACGGTCTCGGCCGCCACGGAGGGGGCGCTCATGGGCTTTCCCGCGCTGGCCGTGTCCATGGACGACTTCAACCCCGTCGATCTCTCCGGGCAGGCCCAATACGCGGCGGAGCTGCTGTCGCGCCTGCCTCTGAAAGCTTTGCCGGAAAAGTGCGTGCTGAATCTGAATTTCCCGCACCGCCCCGTGGGCGAGGCGCTCGGCCTCAAGGTGTGCCCGCACACCCGCGCCCCCTACGAGGACTGGTTCGAGGTGCGGACGGATCCGCGCGGCCGGCCGTATTATTGGATGTGCGGCGAGATTAGGCCAGAGCGTATCAGCGCCGGGCGCGACCGAAAGCTGCTCTCCGAGGGCTGGATCACGCTGACCCCACTCAAAATCGATTTCAACGATCCGGGAACGATATCCCTGCTTGAATCAACCCTGTCGTGAACTCGTATTGACAGAAAAAATCCGGCGTGCAATGGAATAATCCGTACGTAGCAGACCAATAATAATTAAGACGACCAAGATTCCTCAAGGAGGACGCCATGCCCCTCGTTTCACCCAAGGAGATGTTCGCCAAGGCCTATGCCGGCGGCTACGCCGTTGGCGCGTTCAACGTGAACAACATGGAGATCATTCAGGGCATCATGGAGGCGGGCCGGGCGGAAAACGCCCCGCTCATCCTGCAGGTGTCCGCCGGCGCGCGCAAATACGCTGGCCAGAACTACATCATCAAGCTCATGCAGGCCGCCCTCGAGGATTGCGACCTGCCCGTGGTGCTCCACCTGGACCACGGTCCGAATTTCGAGATGTGCAAGGCCGTCATCGACGGCGGTTTCACCTCCGTCATGTACGATGGCTCGCACCTGCCCTACGAGGAAAACGTGGCCGAGACCAAAAAGGTCGTCGAGTACGCGCACGCAAAGGGCGTCTGGGTCGAGGCCGAGCTCGGCCGGCTGGCCGGTGTGGAGGAGCACGTCCACAGCGAGGAGAGCATCTACACCGACCCCGATCAGGCCGCCGACTTCGTGGCCAAGACCGGGTGCGACTCCCTGGCCATCGCCATCGGCACCAGCCACGGCGCCTACAAGTTCAAGGGCGAGCCCAAGCTCGACTTCGAGCGTCTGGCCAAGGTGTCCCAGCTGCTGCCCGGACTGCCCATTGTTCTGCACGGTGCCTCCAGCGTGCCGCAGGAGTTCGTGGAGATGTGCAACAAATACGGCGGCCACGTGCCGGGCGCGCGCGGCGTGCCCGAGGATCTTCTGCGCAAGGCGGCGAGCATGGCCGTGTGCAAGATCAACATCGACACCGACATCCGGCTGGCAATGACCGCCACCATCCGCAAGCATCTGGTGGAAAATCCCGACGATTTCGACCCGCGCCAGTACCTCGCTCCCGCCCGCACCGCGGTCAAGGAAATGGTCCAGCGCAAAATCAAGAACGTCCTGGGCTGCTCCGGCAAGGCCTAGGCAAGAGAATATCGCGAAGGAGCGAACACGCACATGGCGACGAGAATCGGCATCAACGGCTTTGGACGCATCGGTCGCTACCTGACCCGCCTTCTTGCCGACGAGAAGGATCTGGAGCTGGCGGTCATTAATGCCCGGGCCACCAACAAGGACTTGGCGCACCTGCTCAAATACGACTCCGTGCACGGACATTTCCCGCGCGTGGAGAGCAACGAGCAGGGTTTCCTGCTCGACGGACGGCAGGTGCTCGTCACCCGCTTCGGCACCGGCGAGTGGAGCTGGCGCGACATGGGGTGCGACATCATCGTCGAGTCCACGGGCAAACTGCGCGACCGCACCGGCTGCTCCACCCACTTGGCCTGCGGCGCGCGCAAGGTCGTGCTTTCCGCTCCCGGCAAGGATATGGACGCCACCATCGTCATGGGCGTGAACGACGCGGACCTGAAGCCCGAGCACAAGATCGTCTCCAGCGCCAGCTGCACCACCAACTGCCTGGCTCCGGCCGCGCGGGCCCTGCACCGGGCCTTCGGCATCAAGCACGGCCTCATGACGACCATTCACAGCTACACCATGGACCAGCGCCTGCAGGACGGCTCGCACAAGGACATCCGCCGCGCCCGCGCCGCCGATCTGAACATGGTTCCCACCACCACCGGTGCGGCCCGCGCCCTGGCGCTGGTGGCGCCGGAACTGAAGGGCAGGATCGACGGCTTCGCCATCCGCGTGCCCACACCGGATGTGTCCATCGTGGATTTGACCTGCGAGGTGGAGCGCCGCACCACCAGGGAGGAGGTCAACGCGGCCATGCGCGCTGCCGCCAACGAGAACTTCGGCTACACCGACGAGCCTCTCGTCTCCACGGACTTCGTGGGCAGCACCTTCGGCGGCGTGCTCGACTCTGGGCTCACCACCGTCATGGACGGTACGCAGGTGAAGCTCATCGTGTGGTACGACAACGAGGCTGGCTTTACGCATCAGCTGGTGCGGCTGCTGCGTAAGGTCGCCAAGATGGGGTAGGCTTGACGACTTCGATGTTTGTTATGAGAGGGGGCTTCGGCCCCCTCTTTTTTCAAGTTCCGTGGACATTTGAAACAATATGGCGCAATAGTCACACGATGGGAATATCCATGCGTCGGGTGATATTTCTACTGACATTCGGCAAGTGGCACGATAGGTGTTGAACGTAACCCGAGGAGGAAGCCATGACGAAAACCCCTGAACGTTTCGAACGGTACTTCCGCACCCTGGCCGACGTGGCCCGGGTCGTGAACTCGAGTCTGGAGACGGAAAGCGTTTTGACCTCTGTGGCGGAGCAGACGACCAAGGCCATGCGCGCCAAAGGCTGCACCCTGCGCTTGCTGGACCGTACGGGCAAACGGCTGCTGCCCAGCGCGGCCTTCGGCCTTTCCAAGGAATACTTCCGCAAAGGCTCCGTGGAACTGGAGCGCAGCGAGGTGGACCGCGAGGCTCTGTCCGGCAAAACCATTCACATTCCCAACGCCCAGAACGACCCGCGTTTTCAGTATGGGGAGGCCGCCAAAAAGGAGGGCATCGT
The DNA here is from genome assembly GCA_020692325.1 of Desulfocurvus sp. Taxonomy (GTDB): domain Bacteria; phylum Desulfobacterota; class Desulfovibrionia; order Desulfovibrionales; family Desulfovibrionaceae; genus Humidesulfovibrio. The sequence goes on along the minus strand of JAIMKR010000001.1, from coordinate 42,179 downwards.
CTCGGTGCTCGTCAATCCCCTGCTGGTCGACGGCAAGGCCATCGGCGTGGTGCGCATCTACACGGCGGCCCAGCGAGAGTTCGACGCTCCCGCCCTGGACTTCCTGCACGCCGTTGCCGACATCAGCGCCATGGCCATCGAAAACGCCCGTCTGCATCAGGCCCTGAAAACCGATTATGAGATGCTGGCCTCCTATGAGCACCGCATCTTCGAAGACTAAGGAGGGCAATATGCTACGTGTCGCGATCAATGGTTTTGGCCGTATCGGCCGTCAGGTTCTGAAAGCCCTGTACGATCTCCATCATGAAGCTGCCACGGTGGTGGCCTTGAACGACTTGTACGACGTGAACACCAGCGCGCACCTGCTGGAGTTCGACTCCACCTACGGCCGCGCGCCGCATCCTGTTGCGGTCACGCCGAACGGCGGCATCAAGTACGGCGACTGGGAGGTTGCCTGCTACGCCGAGCGCGATCCGAAGAATCTGCCCTGGGCCGAGCTCGGGGTGGACGTGGTGGTGGAGTCCACGGGGCTTTTCCGCACCGGGCCCAAAGCGGCCGCCCATCTGGAGGCCGGGGCCAAAAAGGTCATCATCTCCTCCCCCGCCAAGGACGAAGACATCACCATCGTCCTCGGCGTCAACGAGCACCTCTACGATCCGGCCAAACACAACATCATCAGTAACGCCAGCTGCACCACCAACTGCCTGGCGCCGGCGGTCAAGGTCGTGCACGACGCCTTCGGCGTGGTCAACGGCCTCATGTGCACCATTCACAGCTACACCAACGACCAGCGTATCCTCGACCAGCCGCACAAGGACCTCCGGCGCGCCCGCGCGGCGGCTCTGAACATCGTGCCCACGTCCACCGGCGCGGCCAAGGCCGTGGCGCTCGTCATCCCGGACCTCAAGGGCAAGGTCGACGGCTACTCCCTGCGCGTGCCCACGCCCACGGTCTCCATCGTCGACTTCGCCTGCACCCTGGCGAAGCCCACGGACACCGAGACCCTGCGCGCCACCCTCAAAGCCGCGTCCGAGGGACCGCTCAAGGGCATTCTCGGCTTCTCCGAGCGGCCGCTGGTCTCCACGGACTTCCGTGGCGACCCGCGTTCCAGCATCATCGATGCCGAGTACACTGTGGTCTCCGGCTCGGGCTTGGCCAAGATCGTCTCCTGGTACGACAACGAATGGGGCTATTCCTGCCGAGTTGCGGACCTCATCAAGCTCGTGGCCGACAAGGGCCTCAAATAGGGATCAGCTTATGCTTTACCTGAAGGATATTCCCGTTTCCGGTAAAAAAGTTCTCGTCCGCGTGGATTACAACGTGCCGCTGGACGGCACTCGCGTCACCGACGACACTCGCATCCGCGAGAGCCTGCCCACCCTGCGCCACATTCTGAACGCCGGGGGCTCCATCGTCCTGTGCTGCCATCTCGGACAGCCCAAGGGCGAGGCCAAACCCGAGTTCTCGCTCGCGCCCGTGGCCGCGCATCTGGCCGGCCTGCTCGGCATCAGCGTGCCGCTGGCCGACGACTGCGTGGGCCCGGAAGTTCAGGCGAAAATCGCTGCGCTGAAGCCTGGTGAGTTGCTCATGCTCCAAAACCTGCGCTTCCATAAGGCCGAGACCTCCAAGGATCCCGCCGAGCGTATGGCCTTCGCCAAGGAGCTGGTCGCCGGTCTGGACCTCTACGTCAGCGATGCCTTCGGCGTGGCGCACAGGCCCAACGCCTCGGTCACCGAGGCCCCGCTGGCCGCGCCCAAAGCCTGCGCCGGCTTCCTCATGGAAAAGGAGTGGACGTACCTGCACGGCGCGCTCTCCAGCCCCAAGCGGCCCTTCGTGGCCATCTCCGGCGGCAGCAAGGTGTCCAGCAAGCTCGGCCTGTTGAAGAACCTGCTCGGCAAGGTGGACCACCTCATCATCGGCGGAGCCATGGCCAACACCTTCCGGTTGGCCCAGGGCATCGACATGGGCGCGTCCCTCGTGGAGCCCGACCTCGTGGGCGAGGCCAAGGCCATTCTCGACGCTGCGGCGGACAGCCTTACGCACATTCACCTGCCGCCCGACCTCGTGCTTGCCGAGAGCTTCAAGGCCGCCAAGGCCACTGTGGCCTCGCACACCGGCCCGGTGCCCGCCGGGCTCATGGCCCTGGACATCGGCCCCGCCAGCGTGGAGGCCTTCACCTACGTGCTGAAGGGCGCAGGCACCGTGGTCTGGAACGGCCCCATGGGCGCGTTCGAGAATCCGGCCTTCGCCGCCGGGTCCATCGGCGTGGCCAAGGCCGTGGTGGCCTGCGGCGCGCTGTCCATCGCTGGCGGCGGCGACACCGACGCCGTGGTGCACGCGGCTGGTTTGGGTGACAAGTTCAGCTTCATCTCCACCGGCGGCGGCTCGTTCCTCGAATTCCTGGAGGGCAAGGAGCTGCCGGGCTTTAAGGCTTTGGAAGAGGCCGCCAGGAAGTAGCGGCCCCGGCATCACGAGACGAAAAGGCCCCCGCCGGAACGTTCGCGCATTCCGGCGGGGGCTTGTTTTTCGAGGGAGGGACGCTGTGCGTCAGTTCTTCGCTTTGCGCGGGGCGAAAAGCTTGGTGCCGGCGCTCAGCAGATCGTCCACGTTCACGCCCAGCGGCGCGATGCGCTTTTCCACGAGGCGGATCTCGTCGCCCGGATCGAAGAGCGGGTAGTCGCTGCCGAAGAGCAGGCGGTCCGTCGGGTGATGCGTGATGATGTCGCGCAGGGTGGCGTCGTCGATGAACGAAAGCGAGCTGGACGTGTCGAGGTAGACATCCATGCCGGCCAGATTCTCCACCACGTATTTCCAGTGGCTGAAACCGCCCAGATGCGCGGCGATGATGCGCGGTTTGGGAAAGGCGCGGCGCAGCTTGGCCACTTTTTTGGGGCAGGAGGGGTTCTTCTCCGGCGGCAGGCGGTCGCCAACATGGATCATGAGCGTCCACTCCTCGCCGATCATCTCCATGAGGCGGTAGAATTTGGGGTCGTCCAGAAAGAAGCCCTGAAAGTCCGGGTGGAACTTGAGACCGTGGATGCCGGCCTTGCGCAGGCGGTCCAGCTCCTTCTCCGGCTCGGCGTAGTCCGGGTGCATGGTGCCGAAGGCCGTGACGCGGGGCGACTGTCGCTCCATGGCCATGGCCCAGTTGTTGGCGGGGATGACCTGAGAGGGATCGGTGGCTGCGGTGTGGACAACCACGCGGTCCACGCCGGCGCGGGTGCATCGGGCGAGCAGATCGTCGAGAACGCCGGTGCCCTGGGGTTCGATGCGGTAGTGGTCGTGCAGTTGTTTGATGGCCTTCTTGGCGATTTTCGGATGAAAAACGTGCGTATGCGTGTCGGTGAACACTTCGTGAAGCTCCCTGTTTTCGTGGGGGGATAGGTACACCCGTCCACGCCAGGGGGCAAGTGGGGGAGGCTGCCTACGGCCGGAAGGGCTGCTCCGGTTCGACACGCTTCCCGCACATTTCCTTGAACCAGTCGGGCACGGGCACGGGTTTGCCCAGCCTGTTCACGGTGGGATGCACGGTGAAGCCCTGGGCGGTGAGCTTGGCTCTGTCCTCGGTGTGGAACTCGTAGATGATGCGCAGGCTGGCGCGCCCCCACTCGGCTATGCCGCAGCGCACCCACAGCAGGTCGTCGTAGTGCGCGGGGATGCGGTAGCGGCACCAAGCCTCGCGCACGGGCAGGATGATGCCGCGCTTTTCCACGACGTCGTAGCCCATGCCGCGCTCGCGCACGAACTGGCTGCGGGCGCGCTCGAAGATGTGCAGGTATTCCCCGTAGTAGAGCACGCCCATGGCGTCGGTTTCGCCATAGGACACGCGGTGGGCGTACCATGTGTCGTTTTCGGGAAACGTCTTGGGGAACTGATATTCCACGGCTTGCCGGCCTCCTGTTACGCCAACTGGCGCAGCGCCCAGGGCAGAAGCTCGTGCCCGGCCTCGATTTCCAGACCGGCGGTGCGGGCCACGGCCTCGCTGAACGCCGGCAGGCCGGAGGGTTCGCCTTCGGCGCGCCAGAGCACGAAGGGCACGGGGTCGGGCGTGTGCGTCTTTTCGGCGATGGGCGTGAAATGGTCGCAGGTGACGAGGAACGCGGCGTCGCGCCCGGCCAGCGCCTTGCGCAGGGGGGCCACGATGCGCGAATCGAAGCGGCGGATGGCCTCGGTCTTTTCGGCGGGATCGCCCGCGTGACCGCACTCATCCGGGCCTTCCAGATGCACGAAGACGAAGTCCCCGCGCTCCAGGAATTTGAGCGCCGCCTCAACCTTGCCCTCGTAGTTGGTGTCGATGAGACCAGTGGCGCCCGGCACCTCGATGACCTCCATGCCCGCCGCGCGGCCCAGGCCGCGTACGAGATCCACAGCCGAGATGACCGCGCCGTCGAGACTGAAGGTCCTCTTGAAGTCCGGCAGGGAGAGCGGCCGGCCCTGGCCCCACGGCCAGATGGACTTGGCGTTGGTGCCCTTGGCCGTGACGGCGAGGCGCTCGTGAGCGGTGAAGAGCAGGTCCCACAGGCGCACGCTGCGTGAGAACTCGCGCATGTCGCCGTGGATGGACTTGCCGGTGATGTCGTGCGGCGGATTGATGCGCAGTCCGGCCTCGGGCTCGATGGCCCCACCCTTCTGTACGAGCAGGTGGCGGTACTGCACGCCGGGGTGGAACTGGAACGTCTCGTCGCCGAGGGCCTTTTGCAGGTCCTCCACCAGCGGGCGCGAGACCTCCGTCTTGATGTGCCCGGACGAGTAGTCGAGCATGGTTCCCTGGGCCGAAAGCTCGGTCAGGTTCACCAGATTCATGCGCCACACGAGGTCGTCGTGGTCGAGTTCGAGCCCCTGCGCCGCGGCCTCGATGGGGCCGCGGCCGGTGTGGTAGCGGGCGGGATCGAAGCCGAGCAGGGCCATGTTGGCCACGTCGGAGCCCGGGGCCATGCCCTTGGGAATGGTGTGACACACGCCGACCACGCCTTCGGCGGCCATGGCATCCATGTTCGGGGTCTCGGCGGCCTCAAGGCAGGTCTTGTCGCCGGCGGCCTCGCCGGCCCAGCCGCCCATGCCATCGGCAACGAGGAAGAGCAGTTTCATGGCGCTCCTTTACAGAATCGGGAAATGCACGGTGGGCCGGAGCGTCACGCTCAAGCCGTCGATGATGCGGATGATCTCGTCCACGGCGCTCTGCCTGGCCTTGTGGGTCAGGAACACGATGGGCACGTCGGACGACTGGTGCTCGCCCTTCTGCACCGCCTGGGCGATGGAGATGTCGTGCTCGGCCATTGTGTGGGCGATGGAGGCGAGCACGCCCGGCTTGTCCGTGACGGAAAAGCGGAAGTAGTGCATGGACACGCCCTCGCCCTTAGGCAGAATGTCCGCCGGGGGCAGCGGGGTGTTGCCGAAGCCCGTGTTGTCGAAGCTGGCGCAGGGAGCGTTGAGACCCCGGCACAGGGCCATGATGTCGGCCATGACGGCGCTGCCCGTGGGCGCGCCGCCAGCCCCCTGCCCGTGGAGCATGATGGGCCCCACGGCGTTGCCCTCCACGCGCACGGCGTTGTAGTTGCCGCCCACGCGGGCGAGCAAATACGTGTGCTTGACGAGCGTGGGCTGCACGCTGGCCTCGATCTTGCCGTCCACCTCGCGCGCCTGGGCCAGCAGCTTGATGCGGTAGCCGAACTCGCGGGCGAACTGGATGTCCTGGCCGGAGACCTGCGTTATGCCCCGCACCGGCAGCTTGCCCAGTGGGAAGTCGCGGCCGTAGGCCAGCCGGATGAGCACCACGAGCTTGTGCGCGGTGTCGAAGCCCTCGATGTCCAACATGGGGTCGGCCTCGGCGTAGCCCAGGTCCTGCGCTTGCTTGAGGGCCGTGCCGAAGTCGAGATGGTTGGTGGTCATCTCGGAGAGAATGTAGTTGGCCGTGCCGTTGAGGATGCCCGTGAGCCGCTCGATGCGGTTGGCCCCCAGGCTTTCACGCAGGGTCTGCACGATGGGGATGCCGCCGGCCACGCTGGCCTCATAGAAGAGCCCCAGCCCCTTGCTCGCGGCCAGGGCGAACAGCTCCGGCCCGTGCAGGGCCAGCAGGTGCTTGTTGGCAGTGACCACGTGCTTGCCCGACTCCAGGGCGCGGGTGATGAGGCTTCGGGCCGCGTCCACCCCACCCATGAGCTCCACGACGACATCGATGTCCTCGCCGAGCAGGTCGTCGGGATTGGTGGTGAACCGCGCCTCGGCGCCGATCGGCACGGCGCGCTTCCTGGCCGCGTCGCGCACGAGCACGGTGGTTATGGCGATTTCCCGCCCCGTGCGCGAGACGATGATCTCGCGGTTCTCGTGCAGGATTTTCGCGAGCCCTGAGCCGACCGTGCCGAAACCGGCGAGTCCGAGGCGCAGCGTCTTCATCGAACCTTCCTATTTACCGAAGAACTTCTTAATGTTGCGGGTGGCCTGATTGATGCGGTGGCGGTTTTCGACCAGGGCGAAGCGCACGTGGTCGTCACCGTAGTTGCCGAAGCCGAGACCGGGGGAAACAGCCACCTGGGCCTCGCGCAGCAGCAGCTTGGAGAACTCCACGCTGCCCATTTTTTTGAATTCGTCGGGAATCTCGGCCCAGACGAACATGGTGGCCTTGGGCGGCTCCACGTCCCAACCAGCGCGGGCGAGGCCCTCGATGAGCGCGTCGCGGCGGTCCTGATGCACGTCCATGATCTCGCGCACGCATTCCTGCGGGCCGTTGAGGGCGGCGCAGGCCGCGATCTGGATGGGCTGGAAGATGCCGTAGTCCAGATAGCTCTTGATGCGCGTGAGTGCCTGAACCATGTCGCGGTTGCCGCAGCAGAAGCCCACGCGCCAGCCGGCCATGGAGTAGCTCTTGGTCATGGAGAAGAACTCGACGGCGACATCCTTCGCGCCCTTGGCCTGCAGGAAGCTCGGGGCCACGTAGCCGTCGAAGGTGAAGTCGGAGTAGGCGAAGTCGTTGATGACGTAAAGGTGGTTCTCCTTGGCGAAATCGACGATCTTCTGGAAGTACTCCACGTCGGCGCAGATGGTGGTGGGGTTGTGCGGGTAGCTCACCACCAGCAGCTTGGGCTTGGGCCAGGTCTGCTTCACCGCCACCTGCAGATCCTCAAGAAAATCGCGTCCCTTGCCCATGGGCACGCGGCGCACGTCGGCGCCGGCGATGATGGCCGCGTAGGGATGGATGGGGTAGGAGGGGTCCGGGGCGAAGACCACGTCGCCGGGGGAGAGCATGACCAGGGCGAGGTGCGCCAGGCCTTCCTTGGCGCCCATGGTCACGACCACCTCCTGGTCGTGGTCCAGCTCCACGCCGTAGCGGCGCAGATACCAGTTGGCGATTGCCAGCCGCAGGCCCTTGATGCCCTTGGATGCGCTGTAGCGATGGTTGACGGGCTTCTGTGCCGCCTCCATCAGCTTCTCAACGATGTGCGGCGGGGTGGGCAGATCGGGGTTGCCCATGCCCAGGTCGATGATGTCCGCGCCCTGATGGCGCATTTTCATTTTCAGTTCGTTGACCTGGGCGAACACATACGGCGGCAGTCTGTGTACTCTGGGAAATTGCTCCATGGCGCGCTCCTTGGCCTCCATACCGGCTTGGGCCGGGGGGATGATTATTGCAGTGCGGAACCATATATGCGGCGGCGGGCTTCTGTCAAAAACAATGATGCCCTTTTGCGATATTGCCGGAACTCCCTCCATCGGTTAAGGAAAAAACGAAAACCCTAGTGCGGAGGTGGATGAATATGGAACGTGCGGAGTGCGAGCGGATGCTTGCGGTGGCGCTTGAGGAGGCGCGGCTGGGCCGGGCCGAGGGCGGCGTGCCCATCGGCGCGGCGTTGTTCCTGCGCGACGGCCGGTTGCTGGGGCGCGGGCGCAACCGGCGCATGCAGGACGGCGACCCCTCGATGCACGCGGAGACGGCGGCCTTCCGCGCGGCTGGCCGGCGGCCCGGCTATCGGGACACGATCATGGTCACCACCCTGGCTCCGTGCTGGTATTGCTGCGGGCTCATCCGGCAGTTCGGCATCGGCGCGGTGGTGGTGGGCGAAAGCGCGACCTTCAGCGGCGGCGTGGACTGGCTGCGCGAGAATGGCGTCTCGGTGGTGGACCTGGAAAACGAGGCCTGCCGCGAATTGCTCCAGGGGTTCATCGCCGAGCACCCGGAAATCTGGAACGAGGACATCGGGGTGGAGTGACGCTCCGGGCGGATGGGGGCGGGGCCATGGACAAAGGGGGGCGACTTCGGCGAGAATGCCCTTTGCCGCGTCGGGGTGGCGCGACCATGGAGGATGAATGCCCACCTCGTTTTCCGATTCCACCAGCGAGGTCAGGTCCCGTCTTAGGGATCTGGCCCGCTCCTTTCACCATCGCGACTACAGTCTGTTCTTCTCCGGGCAGCTCATTTCGCTCATCGGCACGTGGATGCAGCAGACCGCGCAGTCCTGGCTGGTGTACCGGCTCACGAGCTCCAGCCTGAACCTCGGACTGGTCGGTTTCGCTGGGCAGTTCCCGGTGTTCCTCCTCGCCATTTTCGGCGGCGTCCTGGCCGACAGACTCAATCGCCGCTCCGTGATCATCGGCACGCAGGCGGCCTCGATGATCCAGGCCGCGTTGCTGGCCTGGCTCACGCTGGCCGGCCACGTTCAGGTGTGGGAGATCGTCGCCCTGGCCGCCGCGCTTGGCGTGGTGAACGCCGTGGACATTCCCACGCGGCAGGCCTTCGTCGTGGAGCTGGTGGGCAAGGAGGATCTGCACAACGCCATCGCGTTGAACTCCTCCATGTTCAACTCCGCGCGCATCCTCGGCCCGTCCGTGGCCGGCGTGCTGCTGGCCGCCGTGGGCGAGGGCTGGTGTTTCGCCATCAACGCCATCAGCTATCTGGCGGTGATCTACTGCCTGCTGCGCATGGGGGGGCCCGCGCGCAAGACCATCGCCGTGACAGGGTCCATGGGCGACCGCCTGCGCGAGGGCTTCGTCTACGCCTGGCGCACGCGCGAGGTGCGCACCATCCTGGGACTTCTCGCTGTGTCGAGCGTCATCGGCATGTCGTATGTGGTGCTCATGCCCGTGTTCGCGGAGGAGATTCTGCACAGCGGACCGCGCGGCCTGGGCGCGCTCATGGCCGCCACGGGTTGCGGCAGCCTGATGGGCGCGCTGGTGCTGGCATCCCGGCAGGAGAGCCGGGGCATTGGGCGTTTCGCCTACTTCGGCGTGCTTTGCTTCGGGGGCACGCTCATCCTGTTCGCGCTGTCCTCCAGCTTCTGGCTTTCCGTGGCGTTGTTGGTGCCGGTGGGCTTTTGCATGATCGTGAGCATGGCCGCGGCCAACACCATGTTGCAGACCATCTGCCCGGACGAGCTGCGCGGCCGCGTCATGGCGCTGTACTCCATGATGTTCATGGGCATGGCCCCCTTCGGGGCGTTGTATGCGGGCGGCATGGCGCATCTTTTCGGCGCGCCGATGACCGTGGCCGTGGGCGGCGCGACGGTCGTCGTGGTGCTGGGACTCTTTGGCCGCAGGCTGCTGACCATATGACGCGGCCTGTTGTTCTGCGCCTCTGCGCCGTCTGCGTGCTGCTTTGCGGCCTGACCTGCGCCGTGGCCTTGTACCTCACCGCGCCCGACGTTTCCGGCGACGCCATCGGTTACATGAGCGATGGCGGTGAGCTCTCGCCCGTGCGGCCGGAGGACTCGCGTTCGTATCTGCGTTCGCTGGAGTATGTCGGCGGGAAGTCGGCCGTGTTCGCTGTGGAGCTGCGCGAGCGTCTCGGCGCGTTGTGGGGCCGGCCGGCTCTCGCCGTGGCGCTCGGGCTCGTCTCCGCCGTGGCCTGCGGCCTGTTGCTGCGCGCGGCGGACCGGCGGGACCGATAATTCCGGCGTGACCGACGCCTTCTCTCGCTCCAGTTATTCTCGGAATTGAGCGGATCGACACCGTTGCCAGAATCACCCGGCCCGAATCGTCGGACGGTGAAGGGGCGGCCGTGCTCATGGTGCGACACTTTGTTCGGACTGCTGGAGCGTGGAGCGAAGGCTCGGCGACTTGGAGGACGCCTGGATCAACCGGTGCGCCAAGCTGAAGCGTGGTGCCCGCGTGCCTCCGACGTGTCGGCGGGAGTCCGTTCGACGGACATGCCGACTCTTCGCCGGTCCCTCGTCCCGGAATGGAGGGCGGTTTGAAAACGCACCGGAGAATCGTGACTGGCTGTGCCGCTTGGCGCGCTCCAGAATCCGCGCGGCGCGTGGAGCGTTAAGGGAGGCGCAGTCTGGGCGGGAGTCTTTGGTCGAGAACTCTCCCTGTGGGCAGTGGAGAGCGTCGAGCCGTCCGCCCTCGCCCAAAATCAGAGGTCGCGCGCGGTGAGGCGGGGTGCGCCGTAAGCCACGGAACGCGCTCATCCCCGCTGGTGGCGACGGGGGGCTGCCCGGGGAGGTTGTCGGGGTAGCCTCCGCGTATCATACGGAGAAGTCCTGGTTCATTTGTAAGGCGGGATGTGTGTGGACAAATGAAAAAGCGGGTTACGGCGTTGGCCGTAACCCGCTGAGTCGTCGATGGTCGGGATGAGAGGATTTGAACCTCCGGCCCCCTGAACCCCATTCAGGTGCGCTACCAGTCTGCGCTACATCCCGACGACTTGCGAGGTGGACGTTTACCCCCGCCCTGTCTTCCTTGTCAACAAGAATCGCAACAAAAATCACATGAGGGCGAATTTTTCTGACGCGACTCAGGCGCGCAGGCAGTCCTCGAGGGCGGCGAAGGTGCGTCGAACGTCGAAGCGCTCCATGAGCCTCAGCCGGCCGGCTGCCCCCAGCCGGTCGCGCAGGGGGGCGTCGCACAGCAGCCGGAGCAGGTTGTCGGCCAGCCCCTCGGCCGTGGGGGGACTGAGCAGGCCGGTCACGCCATGTTCCACCACCTCGGGGATGCTGCTCACGTCGAACGCGGCCACGGGCCGGGACAGGCACATGGCCTCGGCCAGCACGAACCCGAAGCCCTCCCACAGCGAGGGCAGGGCGAAAATGTCGATGCCCTGCTGGAAGGCCTTCATGTCTTCCACGAAGCCGACGAATTCCACCACGTCATCCAGACCGAGGCTCCCCGCCTGATTTTTGAGCTCGTCCTCCAGCTCGCCGATGCCGGCGATGCGCACACGGAAAGGCGGCGCGCCGCGTTGACGCAGCAGGGCCGCGGCCTCCAGCAGCAGATGCTGTCCCTTTTGTCGCGTCAGCCGGCCGGCGTTGCCGATGACGATCTCGCCGGAGCGGCGTGGCGTGGGTGCGCTCTCCCGCGCGTCGAAGGCGGCCACGTCGAAGCCGTTGTAGATGAGGTGGATGCGTTCGGGCTCGATGAGCCGCGCGTTTTCGGCCAGCACGCAGCGCCCGGTCTCGCGCGAGTTCACGATGAGCTTGGTGACGACGCGGCCGTACAGCAGTCTGTTGCTCCAGCGGTCGCGCACGGGCACTGCGATGCCCCGGCGGTAGATGATGTCCGGCACGCCGGCGATCTTGGCCGCCACGCCGCCGGCCTTCACGTCGCGCGGCAGGCATAGGAGCACCGCGTCCACGGCCTCGCGACGGAAGAAGCGCGTCAGCTGCGTCATGACCACGGGGTTCAGGAAGGACATGCCGCCTAGGCTGGGCGTGAGCAGCTCGATGCCTGGCGCGCCGGCCAGCCTGCGGGCCAGGACGCCGCCCCTTCCCGCCACCACGCTCACGCGGTAGCCGTGGTCGCGGGCCATGAGGGCGCTGGACATGTGCCACTCCTCGCCGCCACCCCAGGGGCGGTTGGAGTTGAAAAAACAGAGGTGCTTGGGCTGCAACGGCACTCCTTGACGTTTGCCGCGGCGCGCGGCGGTCGGCCGTGATGACGCACGGACCTTCTCAGCGCTTCTCCCTAACGCTTCGGGCCCGCGCGGGCAAGGCCGGCGGGCGATTGGTGTCCCGGGGCCGCGTTGCAAGGCTTTGGGCAAAGGGGTATGGTGCAAAAAGGCACACCAAAGAAAGCGAGGAGCCGTTGGATCGGTACGATACGTTGGCCGACGCCCTGGAACAGGAGGTGCTCACCGAGATGGCGAGCACATTCTTCGGCGCGCGCAAGGAGCTCGACGACCGCATGGACGCCTTCCGCGCGCTCGTGGACGAGTTGCGGCAGCGGACGGCCAAGGTCTATGCGCGGGTGTTCTTCCTGCGTTCGCTCGTACTTGGCGCGAAGGGCGAGGCCGAACTCTTCGCCGCGTTGGGACTGCCCCTGGGGTTTCCCGAGGCGCGGGACCAGTCCGGTTCACGCTCGTGGAAGCCGGGGAGCCTGCCCTTCGCGTTGTTTCCCTCGTCCCGCTACGTCAAAACCGTGCGGGTGGCCTACGCCGAGGTGTTTCACGCCTGTGGCGTGTACATGCGCGGTGAGTATACGGATGACCCCGAGCACAAGGGCCGCAAGCGTCTGAGCGTGAACTACGCCATGGCCGAGGAGGCGTGCCGCGCCCTCAATGAGCGCATCGGCAAACTCAACGCGGAGATGACGCCCTCCTCGGTGTTGCAGTACGCCCGCAGTATCTCCCTGCAGGAGCAGCCGGGGCAGGGGGCCATCACCAACGTCCTCGGCGCGGACAGCCTGGACAAGGGGCTCACGTACCCGCCCGTCGATTTCGCTGCACTCAAGCTGTGGCGCGCGCCGGACCTGCCGGCTCCCGAGGCCGTGTCGGAGAAGCTGGCCGCCTTCGCCAAGACGTTCTACGCCGCCCACGAGGAGCGCGTTCGTCGGATGCTGGAGGACTTGTAAGCCGGATCAGCCCGCGGCGATAATGCGCTCGGCGAGCGCATCGACAATCTCGTTGGCCTGCTCGACGGGCACTTGGCAGGTGCCCACGCGGTCGTGCCCGCCACCGCCGTATTCGAGCATGAGCTGGCCGACGTTGGTCTTGCAGTTGCGCTTAAGGATGCTGTGCCCGGCGGTGATGACCACGTTCTGCCGCCGCACGCCCCACATGACCTGCATGCTGATGTTGCAGCGCAAAAACAGCGTGTAGATGAGGAAGCGGTTGCCGGCGTAAACGATGTCCTCATCGCGCAGGTCGGTGATGACAAGGTTCCCGCGGGCCTTCGAGGCGCGGCGCAGCATATCCACGAACAGGCGCGACTGCTCCTTGTAAACCAGCACGCGCTCGTCCACGTCGTGCAACTTGAGGATGTCCTCGGCCTTCATTGTGCGGCAGTAGTCGATCATGTCCAGCATGAGCTGGTAGTTGCTTACGTGGAAGTGCTTGAAGCGGCCCAGCCCAGTGCGCGGGTCCATGATGAAGCCGAGCAGTATCCAGCCCTTGGGCTCGGCGATCTCCTGCGCCGTCAGGTTGGCGCTGTCCACCTTGTCCACCGCCTCCACGAGGGAGAGCAGGTGCCGGGGCAGCTTGGCCTCGCCGCCGTAATATTCCCAAATGACCCGGGCGCAGCTGCGCAGTGGCTTGCTCGCGCCCTCCACCGGCACTTCCGAGCCGATGCGCAGGACTTCGCTGGTGTGGTGGTCAAACCACATGCCGCAGCCGGGAACGTAGGGAACGTTCGCCAGCACGTCGTTTTCCGTCACGTCGATGAGCCCGTCCTGCAGATCCTTCGGGTGCGCGAACAGGTAGTCATCGATGACGCCGAGTTCCTTGAGCAGTACCGAACAGGCCAGACCATCGAAATCGGAGCGGGTGACAAGACGCATGGGCGATCCTTTGGCTTATGGTGGGCTTGGATCCGATGTTCTTTCCATTATGCCCAGCCCGAAGGCCCTGTCAACAGCCTCTGCCGCCCGTCCGCCTCAGTGCTGCCGCTCCGGAAGCTGGGAGCGGCTCGAGGACGAAACAACGCACGGTCCGTCTGCGGCCGTGGCGGCTTTTCCCCCCGCGGAGGTCAATCGTGGCTGTGGTGCGTGCGGTGGCCGCCGGCGTAAACGTGCTCATGATAGCGGGGGTCGATCAGGTTCACGTGCAGGAGCAGATCCCTGTCCAAAAGGATTTCCTCGGGCTTTCCCTCGGCCACCAGATGGTGGTCCTCGCCGAAAACCAGCACGCGGTCGGCGATCTCTCCGATGATGTCCAGATCGTGGGTGGCGGTCACGAGGGTTTTTCCCGCGTGGCCGAACTGGACGAGCATGTCGATCACCCAGCGCTGCGTGCGCGGGTCCAAGGCCACCGTCGGTTCATCGAGCAGCAGCACCGTCGGGTTTGCGGCCACGACGGCGGCCAGGGCGACACGCTTCTTTTCACCACCGCTCAGTCTGAATGGCGGCCGGTCCTTGATGGACGCGAGGTCGAAAAATTCCAAGACGTCCTCGACCCGCTCATTGGTCCGCTCCACGGAGAACCCCATTTGCAAGGGGCCGAAGGCGATTTCCTCCCAGACGTTCGAGGAGAAGAGTTGCGCCTCCGAGTTCTGGAAGACGAAGCCGACCCGCTGCCGGAAGGCCGCGTTGAACTCCGGGTCGTCCAGGGCTTTTTCGTCGATAGGGTGTCCGAATGCACGCATCTCGCCGGATTGCGGAAAGAGCAGACCGTCGAGGATTTTGAGCAGGGTCGATTTCCCCGAGCCGTTGGCGCCGAGAAGAACCACGCGTTCACCTTCCCGGATGGTCAGATCGAGGTCGCGTACGCCGTCTTCGCTGCCCGGATAGCTGAAATTGACCTTGGTGAGGGAAAAAGCGTCGGCGGAGGAATCAGAGAATGACACGATCGACCCCCAGGAGCGACAGGGCCACGACGCAGACCAGCGCCAGCCAGACCTTGTCGCTGCCCTTCATCACGAAGTGGGAAACGGACTTCGGCGTTCCCGTATAGCCGCGGGCGAGCATGGCGCCATGCACCTCGGTGCCCAGCGCGGTTGTTTTGCCCCAGAGATTTCCCATGACGGAGGCCACGAAGCGGCGGGCCTCCTTCGGCCTCAACCGGCCGGTCAAGCGGCTCTTGCGCGCCAGGAACATGTCGTTGCTCGTGTGCAGCAGGAGAAAAATGTAGCGATAGCTCATGTCCAGCACGGCGATGAAGATGGCGGGAATGCAGAGCACTTCAAGCGCCTTGAGCAAAGTGTTCCAACGCGTCGTGATGGTCAGCAGCACCGCCAGGGACACGGATGCTCCGGCGCGGAGCACCAACAGCGCGGCGGCGGCCAACCCCTCACGCGTCACCGCCACGTCGGCCGGGATGGTCAGGTAACGCAGAGTCACCGGATGTTCCAGGCGGAAGACCGTCCAGACCGGCGTTCCCGGGCGGACCACGTTGAAGAGGGAGGGCAGGACCACGATGCCGGTGAATAGCGGCACGACGATCCACACCCGCTTTGTGAACAGGCTTAGGGGAACGCCGGAACTCTTCGCCAGCCATAACACCCAGAGATTCATGAGAATCAGGGGAAAGGCGTGGTGGAACAGAGCTGTTGTGAGGATGAGGAGAAAGACGGAGAGGAGCTTCGCCCTCGGATCAAGCGTTTGCAGAAGTCCCCGTTCCTTGGCGATTTGCTCGGAGAACAGCTGATCGTCCATGAACTTCGTAATGGCGTTCAGGGTCTTTTCCATGAAGCCGACGTGAGTGAAACGCCGCCGCTCCGCCCCCGGTAGCGAAGCGGAGATCTTCTCTTGCAGCCAGGGGGGAACGGCGCGCCTTTCGGACATCTGTGTGCTAGGCCTTGCTTTCGGATTTTTGGAATTTCCAGAAAAAGTAGGTCAACAGGCTGATGATGGCCGTGGCCAGCACAGCGCAAAAAATGTACACTACTGCAGAAGACCAGAAGCTGTCAAAGCCGGGCAGCGAGTAGTCGGCGAATGGCGCATGGGACCAAGTGTCGGAGAGGTTCACCATGCCCGTTGGCTCGAAGCCCAGGAGCTTCTGCATCTCGTCGCCGCCCCATTCACCCCAGGCCGTTCCCTGGGCGAGCAGACCGAGCGGGGAGAGAAGAATCAGGACGCCCAGGGCCCACCACATTTTGCGGGAGCTGAGCGGGGCCGGGGAGGCGTCGTTGGGGACGGTCGCCAGAGTCCGCATGTCCAGGAGGTCGCTCTTGTACGCCTGCAGGTAGCGGACGACCAGGGCCGTGACGACGGCCTCGACCGGTCCGGCCAGGATGATATGCGCGAAGAGCATGGAGGGGAGCGCGACGGTCAGCGGATAGGGGCAGTAAAGAGGCACGTTCTGCGCCGTATGGAAAAGCAGGGGCTGGAGGCCGAACTCCAAGCCCGCGCAGCAGGCTGCGAGGTTGAGACCGATGTAGGAACCCACTGCCGCGCCGATCCACCGCCGCGGGGAGGTCAGCTCCGTCCTCTGGCTGATGAGCTTATATATAAGGTAAGAGACGCTCGGAAGAACCAGCGCCATGTTGAAGCAGTTGGCGGTGAATGTCAGCACGCCGCCGTCGCCGAACAAAAGCGCCTGGATGGCCAGAGCGACGGTCACGCAGATCATCGCCGCCCACGGCCCCAGGACTATGGCCAGAAGGCCGCCGCCGACGGCGTGCGCCGTCGTGCCGTCGGGAATGGGCACATTGTACATCATGATGGTGAAGGAGAACGCGGCCCCGATGGCCATGAGGGGGATGTACTTCGATTTGACCCATTTCTTGACATTTCTGGCCGCAATGGACCACGCCGGGATCATGATGACGGCAAAAGCCGCACACGTGGAGGGGCTTAGGTACCCGTCAGGAATATGCATGGTGACGCCTTCCTCGAGTTTAAAAAAGTATCGTTGGCCGCATCTTGCCAGTTAGGGAATCGTACTAACTCGATACGAATTTCGTTTGGGTGTTACTAGTCCCACCTCAAAATCCTGTCAATCATTTTTGATGAATTCCTTATCTCCGCCGCATCGGGATGTCCGCGACGGGGGGCGCGCGGAAGCCCACGGGACGTGTTCCC
The DNA here is from genome assembly GCA_020692325.1 of Desulfocurvus sp. Classification (GTDB taxonomy): domain Bacteria; phylum Desulfobacterota; class Desulfovibrionia; order Desulfovibrionales; family Desulfovibrionaceae; genus Humidesulfovibrio. Next base: position 25,298 of record JAIMKR010000001.1, on the reverse strand, counting down.
CAAGGACTGAACGCGGGGTTCGCCACAGTCCATCTTCGAAGCCGGATTGTTTTGTCTCGGCATCGTTTCTGACTCCCGCCACGCCGGTCCGGTGTTTGGGAGGCTTTCGCCTTTATCGTTTTCGTGGGGAAGCTGTGCCCGGGGCGAGCTCGAATGGAATCGGGCACCGCCTTGCGGGGGCGCGCTCGGCTATTGGCGCCGTATCGTTTCGGAAGGAGGAAATGGCCGAAACTTTTCGCAACCAATGCATGAAACGTGCGTTCGTATTACTCCAAGAGCATGGCTGCGGAATGCGGAACGGAAGGACGCCGGCTCAGGTGTGCGGGGACTCGCGCAAGGCGCGGATGCGCAGATCGCGCAGAATCTCTCCAGTGCGCGCGCCGAGGTCGCGGAGTTTGCGGGGCAGGCTCACGGCGAGGATGGCGGCGAGGTCGGCTTCCACGAGCGGCAGGTGATCCACGCCCTGATCGATGGCGGCCAGCCGGAACATCTCGCGCAGCACACCGCGGCTCTTCAGGCGCAGCAGCAGATCCACGCGCGTGGCCGGCCGCAGCTCCGGGTATTTGGCGGCGGTCATGTGCCAGCGCGCGGCGTCGCCGCCGGCGCGGATCAGCCGGGCCGGCAGGCGCAGGCGTTCCCCGAGGGTCACGGCCAGCGTTTCACCGCGCAGGTCGTGGCCGATGTGCCGGGGCAGCTCGTCTCGCGGGGTGCTGGTCTTGCCGATGTCGTGACACAGCCCCATCCATACGGCCATCTCGTCGCCAGGCGAGGCGGCGGCGAGGCGGTCCATGACGCGCGCCGTGTGTTCCAGCACGCTGCAGTCGTGATATTGGGGCGGTCCGGCCGGGATGTCGGCCGCGTCGGCGAATTCGGCGAACCACGGGCTGAGACAGCCGGCCCGGCCGAGCAGACGCAGGAATTCCCCGGGGCGGTCGGAGGCGAGGGCTTTGCGCGTTTCCTGACCCGCCCGATCGGCGAAGACTGAGCCGACCGCGCCCGAGGCGTCGCGCATGGCCGCCGTGAGTTCGTCCGACGCGTGGAATTCGGGTAGCTGGGCGATGAAACGGGCCGCGCGCAGCACACGCAGGGGATCGACCCGCAGGGAGTCCGCGCCCGCCGGGCGCAGGGTGCGGCTGGTAATATCCTCCAGCGCGCGCGGGTGGCACACGAGTCCGCCGGACTCGTCGAGCGCGACGGCGTTGACCGTGAAGTCGCGCAGGCGCAGATCCTCGGCGAGCGTTGGGGCGCGCAGGAACGAGAACTCCTGCCCGTTCAGGATGAAGACGGGAAAGGTCTTGCCCACAGGCATCGCGGATGGGTGCGCGCGGAGGAATTCCTCGACAGTCGCGTCGAGCACGAGGTAATCCCTGTCGCGCGCCGGCAGGCCGAGGAGCATGTTCCGCACGGCTCCACCGACGAGAAGAATGCGCATGAAGCGAGGCGTACCATGCTTCGCGCGCGAAGGAAAGCCGCGTGGGGCGCGGCGGGAGGCGAGGAAATCATGCCATGTAATATATTGATGTGCGCAGATGGTCTGCCGGGTCTGGCCGAACCGGCGAGGCCGGAGACGTTGCGTGCTTTGTCCCCCTCGTGGGCGGCGGACGTGGCGGCGCTTGGCCCTTTGGAGGAGATCGAAAACCCCGTCGCGCTGGGACGGTGCCTGGTCCCGGTGGATCGCCCTGACGATGGCGCGCCGCGCGTGGTCGTGACGGGCCGCTGCGGCAGCACCATGGACGTGGCGCGCCGGCTCGTCGAGGCGGGTGCGCTTCGCCCGTGGGACGCGGTGCTCGCGCCCGAGCAGACGGCCGGACGGGGACAATTGCGCCGGGCGTGGGTCTCGCGTCCGGGCAACCTGCATGTCACGCTGGTCTGCCCGGAGGCGACCGGGTTGTGGAACGACCTGCGGCCACTGGTGTTCGGCTGGCTCTTCGCCGGGGCGTTGCAGGCGCTGGGCCCGGCGGTGCGCGTCAAGTGGCCGAACGATCTTTTGTGTGATGATCGGAAAATCGCCGGAATGCTCGTGGAGGAGCGGCCGGGCTGCGTTCTGACCGGCATCGGCGTGAATCTGGCTTACGCGCCGGAGCCGGAGGAAATGCGTGCGGACTTCAAGGTTGCCGCCGGAAAATTTTCCCCGCGCGACCCGAATATTGGCCCCCTCGGCCTGTGGCGTACCCTTGTAAACCAGATTGAAACGAGCTATGCTTCATTATTTGACGTTCATTCTCCGAACGAATTCCTGACGATGTTCCGCTCCAGGATGGCCTGGGCCGGTCGCCGTGTGCTCGTGCGGGAGGGCGTGAATGTCCTGTACGAGGCCATCGTCGAGGGAGTGTCGGCGGAAGGGGCGCTCGTATTGAACCGCACCGGCCAAAGCATCGAGCTTTTGGCGGGCGACGTGATCCCGGTTTGAGCGGGACCGGTTCTACGGGCAAACATAACGCAACCGCATTAAGGGGGACCGATTTGGCCATGAGACCGAAGTCGTTCGAGCAGGTTTTGCAGGAAGTCAAGGGCAAGCCGATTCTGGTTGCCAACCGTGGCATTCCGGCGCGCCGCATCTGCCGCTCCATCACGGAGATGTTCCAGGCCGTGGCCGTCATGACCGCCACCGACGTGGATAAAACCTCGCCCGCAACTACCGGCGCCAGCGAGCTCCTGCTCCTTGGCGAAGATCCCCGCGCGTATCTCGATCTCGACCGCATCATCAAAATGGCCAAGGATCGCGGCATGGTCGCCATCCATCCCGGCTGGGGCTTCGGCTCCGAGGACGACTCCTTCCCGCGCAAGTGCGAAGAGGCCGGAATCATTTTCATTGGCCCCAATCAGGGCCCCATGCGCCTACTCGGCAACAAGGTTGCCGTGCGCAAGCTCGCCGAGGAGATCGGCGTGCCCGTGGTGCCCGGCTCTCCCGAGGCGGTGAGCATCCCCGAGGCGCGCAAGATCGCCAAGGAGATCGGCTTCCCTATTATGCTCAAGGCCGAGGGCGGCGGCGGCGGTCGCGGCATCTACGAGGTCTACGAGGAATCGCAGCTGGAGAACGCCTTTATGAAGGCCTCGGCCCTGGCCAAGGCCAGCTTCGGCAATCCGCGCCTGTACGTGGAAAAGCTGCTCACCAGCGTGCGCCACATCGAATGTCAGACCGTGGCCGACCTGTACGGCAACGTTTTCGTCTTCGACGAGCGCGACTGCACGGTGCAGCGCAACCACCAGAAGCTCGTCGAGATCACCCCCTCGCCCTGGCCCCAGTTCACTCCCGAACTGCGCAAGGAACTCAAAGGGTACGCCGAGAAACTCATCAAGGCCGTGGGCTACCATTCCCTGGCCACCGTCGAGTTCCTGGTGGACAAGGATGGCCGTCCGTACCTCATCGAGGCCAACACCCGCCTGCAGGTGGAGCACGGCATCACCGAATGCCGCTACGGCATCGACTTGGTGGAAGAGCAGATCGCCATCAGCTTCGGCTCCAAGCTGCGCTTCAACGAGCGCGACACCAAGCCCTACCTGCACGCCATGCAGGTGCGCGTGAACTGCGAGGATCCACAGGACAACTTCTCGCCCAACGCCGGGCTCATCACCAGCTACGTCTCCCCCGGCGGGCAGGGCGTGCGCATCGACTCGTGCATCTGCTCGGGCTACCGCTTCCCCTCCAGCTACGACTCCGCCGCCGCGTTGCTCATCACCTACGGCAGCTCGTGGGACAAGACGGTCATGCTCATGCGTCGCGCCCTGCGCGAGTATAAGATTGGCGGCCTCAAAACCACCATCAAGTTCCACCGCGAGGTGATGAAGCACCCGGACTTCGTGGCCGGCACCTACGACACCAACTTCGTTCGCGACCATCGCGAGGAGCTGATGACCTACATCGACCAGGAGCCCGAGCCGGTGCGCCTGGCGCGTTTGGTGGCCGAGATCAGCGCCCGCGGCTACAACCCCTTCGTCTCCCTGGGCGAGTATCGCGGTCGGACGGACAAGCGCCTGGGCCGCTTCCAGTTGGTGAAGGCCCCGGACACCACCGACGCCACCTTCGAGCCCCGCTTCGTGCGCGGCATGAAGCGCGACGCCATCCTCGACGCCCTGCGCGAGGACCGCGCCGCCGGCATCATCCACTTCACCGACACCACCACCCGCGACATGACGCAGAGCAACAGCGGCAACCGCTTCCGCCTGGCCGAGGACCGCATCGTCGGCCCCTACCTGGATCGCTGCGGCTTCTTCTCTCTGGAGAACGGCGGCGGCGCGCACTTCCACGTGGCCATGCTGGCCAACATGACCTACCCCTTCACCGAGGCCAAGGAGTGGAACCGCTTCGCACCCACCACGCTGAAGCAGATTCTGGTGCGCTCCACCAACGTGCTGGGCTACAAGCCGCAGCCCAAGAACCTCATGCGTCTCACCGCCGAGATGATCTGCGAGCACTACGAGATCATCCGCTGTTTTGACTTCCTCAACCACGTCGAGAACATGCGTCCCTTCGCCGAGGCCGTGCTGCACTCGGACAAGAACGTGTTCGAGCCCGCGCTGTCCATGTCCTGGGCCAAGGGCTTCGACGTGCCGCACTACCTGGGCGTCACCGACGAGATCATCGCCATGTGCGCCGACGTGATGGGCGTGAGTAAGAAGAAGGCCTCGCGCTCCATCATCCTGGGGCTGAAGGACATGGCCGGCGTGTGCCCGCCGCGTTTCATGCGCGAGCTCATCGCCGCCCTGGTCAAGAAATACCCCGAGCTCGTCATTCACAGCCACCGGCACTGCACCGACGGTCTGTTCGTGCCCACCATGGGCGCCACGGCGCAGGCCGGCGCGCACATCCTCGACGTGGGCGTCGGCTCCAGCGTGCGCTGGTACGGCCAGGGCGAGGTCCTCTCCACGGCGGCGTACATCGAGGACGAGATGGGGCTCAAGACCATGCTCGACAAGGATATGATCCGCAACACGAACTTCGTGCTCAAGCAGATCATGCCCTACTACGACAAATATTGCTCGCCGTACTTCCAGGGCATCGACAACGACGTGGTGCGCCACGGAATGCCCGGCGGCGCCACCTCCTCCTCGCAGGAGGGGGCCATGAAGCAGGGCTACATTCACCTGCTGCCCTACATGCTCAAGTTCCTGGCCGGCACGCGCAAGATTGTGCGCTACCACGACGTGACCCCGGGCTCGCAGATCACCTGGAACACCTCGTTTTTGGCCGTCACCGGCGCGTACAAGCGCGGCGGTGAGCGCGAGGTGCGCCGCCTGCTGAACATCCTGGATATCGTGAATCTGGCGCCCGAGGCCGACCTGACCGACCTGGAGCGCGAGGCGCGCCTCGACCTCTACCGCGACAGCAACGACGCCTTCCGCAATCTGCTGTTGGGCAAGTACGGCCGGCTGCCCTTGGGCTTCCCCCCCGACTGGGTCTACCAGAGCGCCTTCGGCTCCGACTGGAAGGTCGCCATCCAGAGCCGCACCGAGGTCTCCCCGCTGGAGACCCTGCCGGACATGGACCTCAAGGCCGAGTCCGCCATCCTCGACGCCCGGTTGGGCCGCAAGGCCACGGACGAGGAGTTCGTGCTCTACCTGAACCACCCCGGCGACGCGCTCAAAACCATTGAGTTCGTGCAGACCTACGGCGACGCCAACAACCTGCCCATCGACGTGTGGTTTGAGGGACTGGAGAAGGGCGAGACGTTGCTCTTCGGCAGTCGCTGCGGCAAGCCTCACGTCATGCGCATCACCGACATCAGCGATGTGGACGATCTGGGCCTCATCACCGTTCGCTACTCCGTGGATTCCGAGACCTCCTCGCACAAGGTCAAGGTGCGCGAGGCCGCCGGAAGCGATCGCGACGCCCTGGAAATGGCCGATCCGAAGAACGTCTACCACATCGCCTCGCCCAGCAATGGCGACCTCTGGGTCATGCACGTGCGCGCGGGCGACATGGTCAAACAGGGCGAGGAGATCTGCAACATCTCCATCATGAAGCAGGAGAAGAGCGTGCAGGCGCCCGTGGACGGCATGGTCAAGCGCGTGCTCAGGAGCGCCAATTACCAGGAGGACAAGATCATGGTGCCGGTGAAGGAGGGCGAGCTGCTCGTTGAGCTCGGCCCCGTCCACAAGGTCTGCCCCACCTGCAAGGCCCCGCTTACCAGCGACGAGTTCAAGTTCTGCCCGGTCTGCGGACAGAAAATGTGATTCGGAGGACTATTTTAGATCGCGACTGTTGTATGTGCAAATGATGGCATCCGACTGAGCCTCCTAACGGCGGCCAGGAGAATCTGGGTGCTTCCTCCCCTCGCGCGGCATCGCCAGCGATGGTCGGGAAGTCCCACTCCTGGCCGCTTTGCTGTTTCTTTTGATAATTGTTGTATATACAATTGACGGGAAACCGGAAAACGGAGTATCGGGGTACACGACTGAGATGCAGCGCGTCTTTTCCCGCAGCCACGCAGTCAGTGGACGGGATTCGGCGCGCCTTATTTGTGTCTGGATGATCCCTCAATCGACGCAAAGCGCCGCCCGCACAAAAGGGCGCCCAGGAGGAGGAGAGAATGGCCAAGACCCATAAGGAACAGACCGCCAAAGCGGCGGGTGCCGCCACGGAGGCGAAGCCCACTGTCGCCGCGGAGACCGATCCGACCAAGAAAATCGTCCTGAACGGCGCGGACATCGTCGCCATCGGTTCCGACGCGGAGCTGCTCGTCGGTGGCAAGAACTACAACACCGCCATCATCAGCCAGGTGCCGAACATCCGCGCCCCGCAATTCCGCGCCATCTCCTCCATCGCCTTCCACAAGCTGCTCGACGAGACCAAGGTCAACGCCGCCCTCGTGCGGTCCACCGTGGACAAGGAATACAGCTCCATCGACTGGACCGACGACGAGACCAACCGCGACACCGACTTCCTGCAGAATTTCACCCGCCGCGTGGCCAAGCGCATCAACGCCGAGTCGGCCAAGGGCGGCGGCAACACCATCAAGCTGCGTACCTTCGTCAACAACGTGGTCGAAGGCTTCGCCACCAGCCCCGAGGGCATCGACCAGCTGCGCAAACGTTCCGTGCTCGTACAGGCCGCCATCCTGTCCGTCACGCTGCCGCAGGAAGTGGCCGACGCCGTGCGCAGCGCCTACCTGGGCATCTGCGGCGAGGCCGGACTGGAGAACGAACCCGTGGCCGTGCGCTCCTCCGCCGCGGGCGAGGATAGCCGCAAAAAAGCCTTCGCCGGTTTGCAGGACACCTACCTCAACATCGTCGGCGAGGATCGCGTCGTCGAGGCCTACCACTGGGATTGCGCCAGCGCCTACAACCTGCGCAGCATGACCTACCGCCGCGAGGCCATCCTCGACGCCGTGAACAAGGCCGAGGAGACCGGCGACAACTCCATCGCCGAGAACGCCAAGAAGGAATGGGCCATCGAGAGCACGTCGTTGTCCGTGTGCATCATGCGCATGATCAACCCCATGGTTTCTGGCACGGCCTTCAGCGCCGACACCAGCACCGGCTGCCGCGGCACCGACCGCAACGACCTCGTCTCCATCGACGCCAGCTACGGCCTGGGCGAGGCTGTGGTGGGCGGCATGGTCACCCCCGACAAGTTCTACGTCTTCCAGCGCGACGACGCCTCCGAGGTCGTGGTGCGCTTCATGGGCTGCAAGGACAAGAAGATCGTCTACGACGAGGACGAGGGCGGCACCAAGGTCATCCCCGTCGACGAGAACGAGGTGTTCCGCTGGGCGCTCTCCCTGGCCCAGGCGGAAGAGGTCGCCCGGGGAGTGCGCAACATCTCCAAGGCCTACGGTGGCATCATCATGGACACCGAGTTCTGCATCGACTCCTCGGATCGTCTGTGGTTCGTGCAGGCCCGGCCCGAGACCCGCTGGAACGAGGAACTGCACGTCCATCCCAGCACCATCTTCATGCGTCGCAAGGAGGTCGTGGCCAAGGCCGCGGCCGCGGCCGAACTCATTCTCGAAGGCAATGGCGCCTCCCGCGGGGCCGGTCAGGGCGTGGTCAAGTTTCTGCGCTCCGCCCTGGAGCTGAACAAGGTCAACAAGGGCGACATCCTCGCCGCAGAGCGCACCGACCCCGACATGGTGCCCGGAATGCGCATCGCCAGCGCCATTCTGGCCGACGTTGGCGGCGACACCAGCCACGCGGCCATTACCTCCCGCGAACTCGGCATCCCCGCCGTCATCGGCCTGCAACACCTTGAGGTGCTGCGTTCCCTCGATGGTCAGGAGGTCACCGTGGACGGCTCGCGCGGCCGTGTGTACAGGGGCCGTCTGCCGCTGGTGGACGTGGGCGGCGAGATCGATGTGGCCGCCATTCCGCCCACGAAGGTCAAAATTGGCCTCATTCTGGCGGACATCGGCCAGTCGCTGTTCCTTTCACGCCTGCGCCGCGTGCCCGACTTCGAGATCGGCCTGCTGCGCGCGGAGTTCATGCTCGGCAACATCAGTGTGCATCCGCTGGCGCTGGAGGCCTACGACCGCGGCGTGCTCGGCGCGCTGGTGGACGAGAAACTGCGTGAATTCGAGACGCACCTCTCCAAGGTCATGAAGGAACAGCTGGCCACCGGGCTCATCACCCTGCGGCTCAAGTTGCGCGAATACGTGGGCACCATCACCGGTCTGGGCAAGGAACTGGCCCAGCTCTCCGAGCGCGAGGGCACCAAGGGCACCGACGAGGTGCTGGCGATTCACCGCCGGCTGCGCGAGCTGGACAAGAAGCTCGACGAGCACATCGGCTACGCCACCGACCGGATGGAGACCCTCAAAACCTCCGTCGACCTCAAAACGCACATCGCCGTGGTGATGGGCTACAATGACGTGCTTGATGGCACCTGCGATCCCTACGCCGAGGCCAAGAAGCTCAAGCAGGACCACGAGCGTGAGATTGAGAAGATCGCCGCCCGCCTGCAGGACGACCCCGAGATTGTGGACGTGCTGTCCCGCATCGCCGCCCTGCGCGAGGAGGTGGCCCTCAAAATGGGCCTCAAGAGCGAGATGGACATGGTGCGCACTTTGCCCGAGCGCATCCGCAAGCTGCTTGAGTCGCGCGGGTTCCGCACCGGCAAGGAGCATTACATTCAGACGCTGGCCCAGGGCCTCGCCCTGTTCGCCATGGCCTTCTACGGCAAGACCATCATCTACCGCACCACGGACTTCAAGAGCAATGAATACCGCAACCTGCTCGGCGGTCTGCTCTTCGAACAGTACGAGTCCAACCCCATGCTGGGCTTCCGCGGCGTCTCCCGCAACATCCACGACTGGGAGCTGGAGGCCTTCAAGCTGGCGCGCGGCATCTTCGGCGGCAAGAACCTTCAGCTCATGCTGCCCTTCGTGCGCACCCTCGAGGAGGCGCGCAGCATGAAGCGCTACCTGAAGAGCGTGCACAACCTCGAATCCGGCAAGGACGGCATGAAGATCATCCTCATGGCCGAGATTCCAAGCAACGCCATCCTCTGCAAGGAGTTCATCAACGAGGTCGATGGATTCTCCATCGGCTCCAACGACATGACCCAGATGGTGCTGGCCACCGATCGCGACAACCCGCGGTTGCAGCATATCTACGACGAAGAGGATCCGGCGGTCATCTGGACCATTCTCTCGGCCATTTTCGCCGGCCAGAAGTACGGCAAGAAGGTGGGGTTCTGCGGTCAGGGTGTGTCCAACAGCGAGATTCTGCGGGGCGTCGTGGCCATCGCCGGCATCGACTCCGCCTCCGTGGTTCCCGACACGTACCAGGCGACCAAGGAGCAGGTCGCCGAGGTCGAGGCGCTCAACCTGCCCGTTTCCAAGTTGGGCGAGTGGCTGCGCGAGCAGCATCTGCAGCGTCTGGAGATCCTGCTGGAGGAGAACGGCTACGGCCACATCCTCAAGCGCTACAAGACCGCCGAGGACCTGCGCGAGTGGTACGAGGGCGAGCTGGACCGCTTCTGCGAGCAGCTGCGCGACAACATCGAGAATCCCAAGGAGGCCTTCTACCGCCAGGAGATGGAGCACTTCCGCGCCATCTTCCACAAGCCGGTCATCTACTTCAGCTGGGATTGGAGCTTCACGGTGGAGGACGCCTTGCATCACTCGGGCTTCGCCACCTTCGAGGAGCAGGCCCAGGCGCTGGCCGAGAAGCGCAAGAAGCAGTGGTAACGCACTGCTGAATCAACGCCATGACGCGGCGGTCCGGTTTATTCCGGGCCGCCGCTTTTTTGCGCTGCGAGTGGTTGGATGGCCCGGCGGAAGCGTCGCAGGGGCTTCCCTCGCGTAGCCGGATGCAACGCGATGCCGACCGGGGTGGGCTTGTGCGCGGCGGAGGGCGCCGCTTTGACGCGAGGGAACCGCAGCCCGGGCCTGCCTCGTCGCTGGCAGCAACGAGCGTTTGGCTGAATGCGTGGGGCCTTGCGATGTGGCGTCGGACGGCGCTTGACGTGGTGGAGCCGTCAGGGATCCCTCGCGTTGCCTAGAACGCGGCGCGATCGGTCGACGGGTTTCGATGGACCGGTGATGTGGGCTGGGGGGGGCACGGGGGGGTGCTCCAACGCGTGGGTTCAACGCGGAGGGCGGCTCGTCGCCTATGATAACAGGGGACGCGTGCCCTGCATGGAAGGCGGTCCGCGTGACGGGCTGAAGCCGTCGGCAGAGCGTCCCGGCCGTTTCGTGGGGAGCGCGAGTCAGAATGCCGAGATTATTCGTCGAAGGCCGGCCGGCCGAGTTCGGCGTCGATGAGATCGGCGTCGGGCGCGTTGTAGCGCACCAAATTGCGCAGATGCAAGAAACTCTGCTCGTCCATGGTGGAGAAATCGATAGCCACGCCGCTGCCGTCGCTGCGGATGATGCTGCAGGCGATGTCGATGACCGCGTCGGCGCTTAGCTCGATGCGCACGCGTCCCTGCGCGCCGGTGATGACGGCGGCCTCCGGCACGGCGAGCAGCCCCTTGAGGCTGATGTTGCAGAGGAGCAGACTCACGGAAAGTCCGCCGGTCGGCGTAAAGCTGGCGGCGAGGTGCATATCGACGCGGCTGCGGCGGCGACGGTTGGCGTCCATTGGCGTCTCCTTGCGGGAGGATTCAGGGCTGCGCGGCGCGCCGGCACCCATGGCATTTTCGATATTGCCCATTCGCCGGGGACGCGTCAAGAGCGCGCGGTCCGCGTGGCGCTGAGCGTCCGCAGGTTGGGCAGCACGATGCCGGCCAGAATGAGGCACATTCCGGCCACCTGCACGGCCACGACCTCCTCGCCGAGGAGCAGGGCAGAGGCGAGCACGGTGGTCACCGGCTCGATGGTGGAGCAGATGGACGTGCGCGCGCTGCCGATGGCGTCCACCGCGCGGTACAGCAGCGAAACCGCCAGCGCGGTGGGAACGAGGCCCAACGCCAGGGCCAGCAGTTTCCCGGCGACGTCGAGCCGGACGAAATTCACGGGAGGCGCGGCCACAGTGTACGTCATGGCAGCGAAGAGCACGCAGTAGAACGACACCGTGCGCGGATTCTCGCCGCGCAGCAGAATCTCCAATGTGATGAGGTACACGGAGAAGATGAGCATGGAGATGGCGGCCAGCAGCAGGCCGGTGGGGCTGACGTGGCGCAGAAAGGCGTCGAAGAAGACCAGTGCGCACCCGGCCACGAGCAGCAGCAACGAGCCGACGACCACGCGGTCCAGCCGGGTTTTGAACAGCAGCGTCGAGAGCAGCGTCACCATCACCGGATAAAAGTAGAGGATGAGCGAGGTGGTGGCCGCCGGGTTGTATTTGAGGGAGCTCATGAAGGCCAGGCTTTGCAGGGGATAGAGCAGCAGGCCCATGAGCGCGGCCTTGAGCAGCGTTTTGGGACCGGCGCGCAGGGCCGCCCGGTCCGCCACGGCGAGGTAGGCCAAAAGCAGCAGGGCTCCGAAGCCGAAGCGGTATTGCAAAATCTCGCCGGCGCCCAGCCCGCGCGCGAATCCAAGTTTGCCCAGTACGGCCAACATGCCGAAACACATGGCCGAAACCACGGCGCTGATGATTCCCGTGAGCGATCCCGTCACGCCATTCCATCCATCCCCGGCGGATTTCGCCATGCCAAACGTCCGGCGAGGGCAAGACTGGCCGGCGTCACAGCTCGGTCGTGAACGAGTAGCCGATGGTCAGCGGATCCCCGTCGCCCGTGGGCGGCACGTCGAGTTCGAACTCCAGCACCTCGGCCGAGGCCTTGCGCCACTTGGCCGTGGCCCGATCGATCTTCCACGCGCCGGGGATGCGTTCCCGCAGCACCACCCGCCGCGCGGTCTTGCCGGAATTGCGCACGCGCAGCTCCCACGCGCCGCGCCAGCCGTTTTTCCCCGTTTTGTCCATGCTCGTGGCCACGCGCTCCACATTCACGTTGAAGGCCGCGCCCACGGTGAATTCCGCCGTTTCCCCCACGGCCGAACGCTCCAATTGCGCCTCGCCCACCAGCCGGGTAGCGCCGCCGGCGTTCTCGTACACGCGGATGTGCCCCGAAGGCAGGGCCATCCCTAAACCCTGGGCCTTGATGTTCCGAAAAGACAAAACGACGTTGAGGCGTTCTCCCGAGGAGCCGCCGCTGGCGTTCAGCGCCTGTCCGTTGCCGACGAGCCGCCGCGAGACCTCGACATTAGCGGGCGGGAAGAGCGGTGACAGCAGCACCCGCCCATCGGTGAGTTCGACCGGCCTGGGCAGGCGGTACAGATGATGTTCGAAAACGTCCTGGGACTCGACGGAGGCGAATTTCGGCATGGCGTCGGCCATCAGGGCGCGGCCTACCAGCGGGCGCGGTGCGTTCGTCTCGCCGGCGAGAAGTTCCACCTCGGCCGGGGCGTAGGTCTTGCCGGAGCGATTCTCCAGCACCGCCCAGCCCTCCAGCCGGGAGGGGCCGGCGGCCTTGGGCAGGGTGAGCGCGTAGTCCATGCGCCAGGAAATTTCGCGGGCGAGATAGGATATCTCCACCTCCTGCCGCTGCGCGCCACCATTGCGCACCAACGCCGTGGCCGAGGGCAGAAGAGAGGGGATGACGGTCTCCCCGGGGTAGATGACGGCGTCGACCGGACCGGCGTAGATAGCGCCGTCGATCAGCAGCAGCGGCGGCTGGGTGGCGGCGAGAATTTTTGCCTGTGTGCGAACGACGCCCTTGCCCTCAGGCAGCAATACCTCCACCTGCCGTCCCACATGGCTGTGCAGGAGCTGCGCCGGAGTCAGCCCCTCGGTCTCGGTCGAGAGGCCCCGGACAGTCAGGCTGGATGGCGCGGAGAGCGAGCGCAGGCGCAGTGTGGAAGGATCCATGGACGTGGGCAGATCGGGCAGGAGCAGTGTTCCCTCGCCCTGGGGCAGCGAGACTGCCCGCGTTTCGGTCACCATGGCCTGTCCGTCCTGCCGGAGAAGCAGGTGCGTGGGGCCGGCCCAGGCTGGAGGAATGGGCATCAGGGCGAACAGTATCAATGCCTTGGCGACGACCTTCATGCTGGCCTCCTCGGAATTGCGGGTCGATCCATAGCCGGTTTTCGAAGTCCCATTGGAATTCTTGCGGGTGTCCGGCCAGAGAAATGAGTATTCCATAAAATCATGAGAATTTCTAACAAAATGATTTACAAAAATAAATTGCATTTGCAAAAGAATACTTTACAAAAGGGGCGTACTTGATTCAATACTCATTTTCGGCTGTTGCTCATCCAGCGACGGTCCGGCACGGATCAGAAACTACGCACTTTATCCGCGCCTCAGGAGTGAATATTTAATGTTTGCGATCATCGGCGTCTTCGTGGTGCTGGGCTGCGTCATCGGCGGCTTCCTCATGGAAGGCGGCCCCATCAACGTGCTCATGCAGCCCATCGAGCTGCTTATCATCGGCGGCGCGGCGCTGGGGTCGTTTTGCATCGCCTCGCCGAAGAGCGTCATTCTCGGAACTTTCAAAAAAGTTTTGAAGGTGTTCACCGCGGGTGAGGCCAGCAAGCAGACCTATCTCGACATCCTGGGCGTGCTTTACACGCTGATGAACATGGCCCGCCGCGATGGCATCGTCTCCATCGAGCAGCACGTGAACAAGCCCGATGGCAGCGCCGTCTTCACCAAGTATCCGGCCCTGCTCAAAAATCACGAGGTCCTCGACTTCATCTGCGACAATTTCAAGGTCTTGCTCGCCGGCAACATCGAGCCCTATCAGTTCGAGTCGGTCATGGACATCGACATGTCCGCCTCGCACAGCCACGAATCCACCACCCCGAACGCCATCAACAAGGTGGCCGATTCCCTTCCCGGCCTGGGCATCGTGGCCGCCGTGCTTGGTATCGTGCTCACCATGGGCAAGATCAACGAGCCGCCCGAGGTGCTGGGTCACAGCGTCGGCGCGGCGCTGGTCGGCACATTTCTCGGCATTCTCATGTGTTATGGCTTCGCCGGCCCCATGGCTCAAAATCTCGAATACCAAGTCAATGAAACTCACGCCATGCTCGGGGTCGTCAAGGCCGGCCTGGTCGGTTTCTCCAGCGGCTTTCCGCCGATGCTCGCGGTCGAGGCCGCGCGGCGCGCCGTCGCTGGTCCCGTTCGGCCCAGCTTCGAGGAACTCGAAGGAGCGCTGAAGGGTGGCTAAGGCCAAGGGCAGCACCATCATCATCAAAAAGGTCGTCGGCGGAGGACACGCCCCTCACCACGGTGGAAGTTGGAAGGTCGCCTACGCGGACTTCGTCACCGCCATGATGGCCTTCTTCCTGCTCATGTGGCTTCTCGCCGCGCTCAAGCCGCAGCAAAAGGACTCCCTGGCCGGCCAGTTCAAATCGAAACCGGCCGCGACGGACTCCAAGGCCATTTCCAATCCCATGTTCATCCCCAGCGACGCCAAGGTCGGCATCCCCGAGTTGAACCTCTCGGAAAAGGACAAGATCAAGTATCAGGTCGCCATGATGGTCAAGGAGCTGCTGGCGCAGGAAAAGGACGTGCAGGCCAACTCCGGCCTGAGTTCCGACAACGCCGGCGTGCTCATGCATGTGAACAACTCCGTCATGTTCTCGCCCAACTCCGCGGTGCTCAAGCCCGGGGCCGCACGCATCCTCGACGGCGTGACGCGTATTTTGTTGGCGGAGAAGGTCGATCTCGTCATTCGCGGCCATACGGATGACGCCGAGACCGGCAACGGTCTGTATCCCTCCAAGTGGGAGCTTTCCGCCGCGCGCGCGGCCGCCGCCTTGCGTTATATCCTGGCCAAGGGTGGCGGAGCCATCTCCCCCACGCGCATGCGCGCCGTGGGCTATGCCGACAGTCGGCCGCTGGTGCCGGCCATCAGCCCCGAGAACCGCGCCATGAACCGCCGCGTGGAGTTCTACTACCACAGCCCGGACGAGAACGCCTGGTAGCGGCGCTCAATCAACAGCGCAAAAAAGGGGACGTCCGGTCGGACGTCCCCTTTTCGTTCGCGTCCCTTAGGCTAGCAGGAGCGGAAGTTCAGATCCACGATGAGGTCGCGGCGTTCGTCGTGCCCCTG
This sequence comes from Desulfocurvus sp., assembly GCA_020692325.1. Classification (GTDB taxonomy): domain Bacteria; phylum Desulfobacterota; class Desulfovibrionia; order Desulfovibrionales; family Desulfovibrionaceae; genus Humidesulfovibrio. Next base: position 9,856 of record JAIMKR010000001.1, on the reverse strand, counting down.
GATGCGGCCTTTTTTGACGGCGTCGTAGATGTGCAGGAACACCTTGCCTGGTTCGTTCCGTTCGTCGGTGAGGAAGTACGTGTGGCCGTTGGGACGGTCATACTTGTTGTTAACGTCGTCGCAATCCACGGTGTAGACGTTTTTCGGCGTGAGCGGGAAGTGCTCCGGCCCGGTGTGTCCCAAGCGGCGCGAGGCGGAGTCCGCCCCAAGGGCGCCCACGCTGCCGGTGCCGAGGATGCGGTCGTCGGCGGCGTAGTAGACCACCACGTTGCGGGCGCTGTGGCACAGGAAGCGGCCGTCGCGATCGCTTTGCAGGGTTTCGTTGAACACGTCGGCCGCGACCATGAAGATGTTGCGCATGATGAGCGGCACCTGCCCCTTGCGGTGGTAGCTGGCCCAGCAGGCCATGGCCTGCCGCAGCATCCTGTTGCCCATGGAGTGCGCCAGCACGTTCAGCCGCTTGAGGCAGGGAGCCTCGCCGCCCTTCACCGATTCGCGCCAGACGAGGAATTTTTCCAGCGCGCGGGCGAAGGCCACACCGCTGGCCTCGGCGGCGATCTGATCCTCGTGGAAGTCGCGCATGGGGCTGTGGCCGTTGTCGCAAGGCCAGATGACCGGCACCACGTCCACCAGCCCCTTGTCCTGCTGATCGAAAAGCGCCTGCAGCTTTTCCGCCATGGGGAAAATGTGCTCCTCAGGCTGCTGCGCGGAGTCATGCACGAAGAAGAGCACCTGACGCGCCGGGGATTTGCGGATGGCCTTCATGAAATTGCCGCCACCGAGTTCGACATAGGCCTTTTTCGCGTCGTCGCGCCAGCAGAAGTAGACGGACTGGCCGGCCTCGTTGTTGTCCAGGTCGAAGGAGATCTTGCGCATTTCCGCCGACTTGTTGCCCTCGGCGAGCGCCCTGTTGGTGATGAAGAACATGTGGTGGCTCCTTTTGCGCGTATCGAGTGTCAATTCGCACTTTTCAGACCATAGCTCCTAACGCGGGCGATTGTCCAGCGTTCAGGCCCCGATGCGGCTTGCGCCGGGCGGCGCGCCGGTGCTATGCGGTGACGAAAGGGCTTTGGCCCCACCGCAGACAAGGAGGTACGTCATGCGTTACGCTCTCGCTTCCCTTGGATGCCTGACCTTGCTGCTCGCCGTCGCCCCGACCGCGGCGGCCCAGGCTCTCCCCTCGGATTGCCGGCAGGCCATGAACATCCGCAGCCCGCAGACGCAGATCGAGCTGTTCACCCGCTGCCTGGACAACAGCGGAGTGAGCGGACCCACCCGGGCCGACGTGCTCAAACAACGGGCCATTTCCTACATGCATCTGGGACAGCATCAGCGCGCTGTGAACGACATCGACGAGGCGCTGCGCCTGCGGCCGGACGCCGACGGGTACTACCTGCGCAGCGTCTCCCTGCGGGCCCTTGGCCGGCTGGACAGCGCCCTCGCCGATTGCGACCGCGCCATCGGCATGGAGCCGGACAATGCCGCCTCCTATGCCAACCGCGCCTACATCAACCAGGCTCTGGGCAACAAGGCGCAGGCCAGAAGCGACGTCCAGCGCGCCCGGGAGCTGGATCCCTCGGTGCGCGTGCCGTCGCTTTAGCCGCGCAGCGTGCCCGGCATTCCCAGCACGAAGGCGCGGATCTCGTCGCGCACGCGGCGGTAGACGTCGAGGACCGCAGCCTCGTCGGTCATGCCCGCCGTCAGCCTCGGCGGATCATCGAATCCCTTGTGCGTGCGGCGCGTCGCGCCCGGAAAGTACGGACAGTCTTCGCCCGCGCCGTCGCACACCGTCACCACGTCGTCGAAGACGATTCCCGGCGGCAGCTCGCTTATAAGCTTGCTGCGCTGGCCGGCTATGTCCACGCCGGCCTCGGCCATGACGCGCACAGCCAGCGGGTTGAGGCCGTGACGCTCCAGTCCAGCGGAGGAGGGCTCGAACTCGTCGCTTTTGAGGGCGCGCGTCCAGCCCTCGGCCATCTGGCTGCGGCAGGAGTTGCCGGTGCAGAGAAAGAGAATGCGCGTTTTTGACATGTGGTCCTCCATGGCGGAAAGTGGGTAGGGCGTTTTGTGGATACCGCGTTGCGGCGGCCAGGCGCAAGCCCGGATTCCGCCGTGACGAGGGCGGTGGTGGACATCCGGTCCTTTTTGGACGAAAGTGATCCGGCGTTCCGAGGAACGCCGGGGATGGAGTTCCCCTTGAACCGCGAAAGCCGCTGATGACTCCTGCATGGCCTGAATTCGACGACCGGTGATGTCCGAGCCGTCGAGGGCGCGATCATCCGCGCCGACGCATGGAGGTTCACGGCGTGTCGCAGCAGCTTCCTCAATCGGTCCGCAATCTGGGCTGGATAAGCTTTTTCACCGACTTCGCCTCCGAGATGGCCTACCCCGTGGTCCCTCTGTTCCTGACGGAGGTCCTCGGCGCGCCCGTCGTCGTTCTCGGCCTCATCGAGGGCGTGGCCGAGGCCATCGTCAGCGTCATGAAGGGCCTGTCCGGCTGGCTCAGCGACAGGTCCGGACGCCGCGTTCCGTATGTCCGTCTCGGGTATGGACTGGCGGCCCTTTCGAAACCGCTCATGGCCCTGGCCTACGCTTGGCCGGTGGTCTTTCTTTCCCGCGTGTTGGACCGGCTGGGCAAGGGACTGCGCACCACCGCGCGCGACGCCATGATCGCCGACGCCGTGACCGGGGACATCTCCGGCAGGGCGTTCGGCTTCCACCGCGCCATGGACACCATGGGCGCCATCGTGGGCGTGTTGGCGGCGTTGCTGCTGCTGCGGCTTTTGGCCGGCCAGTACCGCCTCATCTTCCTGGTGGCTGGCGTTCCCGGGCTGGCCGCCGTGGCCCTCACCTTCCGGCTGCGCGAAATCCGGCGGCGCGTCGAACCGGCTCCGCCATTTCCTTCCGGTGCCTCGGTCTCCGCGGGCGTTTGTTCCCAGCCCCCCGCGTCCGTCACGGTCGCGACGATCGAACCCGGGCCACGGACGGCGGCGTTCGGCTTCTCCCGCACCTACTGGCTCATCCTCGGCCTGCTGACGCTCTTCGCCTTCGCCAACTCCAGCGACACCCTGCTGCTGCTGCGGGCGAAGAATCTGGGCTGGAGCGATACCGAGGTCATGGTGGGGTATCTGCTCTACAACGTGACCTATGCGGCCTCGGCCTATCCCGCGGGCGTGCTGAGCGACCGGGTGGGCCGCCTGCCCTTGCTGCTCGCCGGCTGGACGCTTTACGCCACCGTGTATTTCGGCTTCTTCGCGCTGTCCGCGACGGCCGCGTGGTGGCTTTTCCCCGTCTACGGGCTGACCATGGGGCTCACGGAGGGCGTGGGCAAGGCGCTCCTCAGCGTCCATGTGCCGGAGCGGCGCAAGGGAACCGCCCTGGGCGTCTTCCACATGTGCCTGGGCTTCTCCGCCCTGGCTGGCAGCGTGGCGGCGGGCCTCTTGTGGGATCATGTCGATCCCGGCGCTCCTTTCGCCCTTGGCGGCGCGGCGGCGCTGCTCGCGGTCGTCGCGGGAATCGGCCTGGCTGTCTGGCTGCGGTGTTCGCGGGGCGGAGGCGATCCACCGGAGGTTTGCGCGTGAGCCCGCTGGAGGCGTTGCCGATGCAGGGGAACGACTCCGGTCGGTGAAATTTCCCGATGATGAGGATCGACCGTGGCGCGAGCCGCCCGGTGACGAAGGAGAGACGACATGCAGAAGTTAGTGCTGCTGGCCGTGGCCGGCATGTGCGGCACCCTGGCCAGATACTGGGTGTCGGGCGCGGTCTATGGGGTCATGGGCCGCGATTTTCCCTGGGGCACGGTGGCCGTGAACATCCTGGGCTGCCTGCTCTTTGGTCTGGTCTGGGTGCTTGCGGATGAACGGCAGGTGTTGCGCCCGGAGGCGCGCGTCATCATTCTGGTCGGATTCATGGGCGCGTTCACCACGTTTTCCTCGTTGATATTCGAGACCGGCGAACTGGCGCGCGGAGCGCAATGGGCCAGGGCGGCGTTGAACCTCGTGGGGCAGAACGTTTTCGGTTTCGTGGCCTTCGCCATCGGCGCGGCTCTGGGCCGGGTGCTCTAGCCTTTCGACACGAACAAGGAGGGTGGCTATGAAGATTCACGGCGCGGCCGAGGTGCTGCGCATCTATATCGGCGACAGCGACCGCCACGGCGGCAAGCTTTTGTACGAGGCCATCGTGGACGAGGCGCGGCGGCGCGGCATGGCCGGGGCCACGGTCACGCGCGGCACGATCGGCTTCGGGGCGCACAGTCTGGTGCACACCGCCAAGATCCTGCGCCTGTCCGAGGATCTGCCCGTGGTCATCGAGATCATCGACAAGCCGGACCGCATCGCCGCGTTCGCGCCGATCGTCGAGGAAATGGTCGGCGAGGGAACCATCACCCGTCAGGAGGTCACGGCGACTTTCCATTGCTCCATGCGCGTGCGCGAGGTCATGAGTCCCAGCGTCGTCACCGTGGAGTCGGGAACGCCGCTGGCCGACGTCCTGCGGCTGCTGCTGGACAAGGGCATCAAGTCCGTGCCCGTGGTCGCCGGGCGCGCGGTGCTCGGCATGGTCACCGGCGGCGATTTGCTGCGCGCGGGCCTGGGCCTGCGGCTGAGCCTGCAAGGCGAGTTGCCAGGGGAGCTGCGCGGCGAGGAGATCGGAAAGCTGGAGGTGGCGGGCAAGACCGCCGGCGACGTCATGAACGCTCCCGTTGTGACGGTGAACATTCACGCCAGCGTGCCCGAGGCCGCGACCCTCATGGCCGGGAAAAAGCTCAAACGCCTGCCTGTGGTGGACGATGCGGGCGCGCTGTGCGGCATCATCAGCCGCGTGGACATTCTGCGCACCATCGCCACCGCCTCGGCCGTGGCCGACGCGCCGCATCCGCAGCTGCCGGCCGGGCTGGCCCGCACCGCCGGCGACGTCCTGATCCGCGATGTGCCGACGATTTCCCCGGACGCGCCTCTGCAGCAGGCGCTGGACAAGCTCGTTGCCTCACCCCTGCGGCGCGTGGTGGTGCTGGATGACGACGGCCGGGTGGTCGGCATCGTGCTTGACCGCGAACTCATTCGGCGTTTCAGTGGGCGGGAGAAAACGGGCGTTTTGCGCGTGCTCGCCGGCTTGCTCGCACCGGGCTCGTCCGACGCTTCCGCCGGACGCATAGAGGGCGTGACCGTGCGCGACTCCATGCGGACCGACGTCTTCATGGTCTCGCGTGATGCTCCGTTATCCGAGGTGCTGCAACGCATGGTGCGAACCGGCGCCAAGCGCCTCGTCGTACTCGACGACGCCGGACGTCTCGCCGGCATGGTCGATCGGGACACGGTTCTGCGCGTCATCGGCGGAGCGGGGTAGGCCGAAGCCGACGCGAATGGGAGGAGACGAGACGACGCCCCGCGAAAACGCTCCACGCGGAGGTGTGCCATGTCGCAGTCGAAGTCGTTCCTCATGAAATTGCTGTCCCGGGCGGATATTCGGGTGGACGGACCCAACCCGTGGGACATCCGCGTGCATGACGACCGGCTGTACCAGAACGTGGTGGCCCGCCGGAACCTCGCGCTGGGCGAGGCCTACACGGCAGGCTGGTGGGACTGCGAGCGCGTGGACGAGTTCATCTTCCGCGTGCTGCGAAGCGGGGCGGACCAGCGCGTGAAGGGCAGCCTGCGCTTGGCCTGCGAGGTCGTGCCGTCCTTCCTGTTCAACATGCAGTCGCCCGCGCGGGCGGGGGAAGTGGCCCGGAGGCATTATGACCTGGGCAACGAGCTCTTCTCCGCCTTCCTCGATCCTTACATGCAATATAGTTGCGCCTACTTCAAGGACACGCGCGATCTGGCCGAGGCGCAGGAGCGCAAGCTCGCGCTCATTTGCGGCAAGCTCGACCTGAAGCCTGGCGAGCGCCTGCTGGACATCGGCTGCGGCTGGGGCGGACTGGCGCGCTACGCCGCCGAGAAACACGGATGCAGCGTGGTCGGCGTGAACATCTCGCAACGACAAATCGAATTCGCCCGCGAGTTCTGCGCCGGCCTGCCGGTGGAGATTCGCGACAGCGACTACCGGCTGCTCGACGAGCCCTTCGACAAGATCGTGTCCGTGGGCATGTTCGAGCACGTGGGCTGCAAGAACTACCGGGAGTTCATGCGTGTGGTGGCGCGCTGCCTCAAGCCCGGCGGGCTGTTCCTGCTGCACTCCATCGGCGGCAACGTCTCCATGCACTCCTGCGATCCCTGGATCGAGAAGTACATTTTCCCCAACGGCATGTTGCCGAGCATCGCGCAAATCGCCCGGGCGACCGAGGGCGTGTTCGTCATGGAGGACTGGCACAACCTGGGGCCGAACTACGATCCGACCCTCATGGCCTGGCTGCGGAATTTCCGCGCGGCTTGGCCGAGGTTGAAGGAGGCCTACGGCGAGCGTTTCCGCCGCATGTGGGAATACTACCTGCAATCCTGCGCCGGGGCCTTTCGCGCGCGCGACATCCAGCTTTGGCAGATCGTCTTCAGCACGCCGGGCCGCCCGCAGCCTGTTTGCCGGCTGAGCTGATCGGGACGCAAGGGGGGGGGCGGAAGGACCTCCGACGCGTGATTTGTGTGCCTTGAGAATGTCTAGACTTTGTTTAATACACCGAAATCACATGCATCAAAGCGAAGGGGGAAAGGAAGGAAAAAGACGGGCTTTGGGCGATCATACCCTGGCCCTACTTTGTGTAGGATTGTGTAAGACCTGGGTCGTCAGAAAAGGCGTAATCAGCGCTTAACTAGATGATATAACTGAAACTATTGTGGCGAAGTCAATCGAAAACCAATTCTAACTATAACATTTTATAACATTATCCGTATGAAAAAGAGCGTGTTGTGCGGATTTCTGTACAGATTCTTTGGGGGGCGCTTCGCATGAGGCAGATGCCAGCCTTGCGACAGACTTTCTTCATTGTAGTTCCTTCCTCGGCTTGGCGGGCCCAACGGAGTGCCGGCTGCTCACCGAATGTCTGAGCCTAAAATCGGTAAAGCTCAAGGCATGGAGAATTTCACCCTGCGGATGGTCCACAATTGGGCAACTTCAAAAACAGAGGGCATGCCCCCCGACTTCCAGCTGCCGAGAAAAGGGTCGGGCCGATCATTGCCAATCGCTGGAGATGATTTTCATCGTCTTGATACGCGACACCAGGGTCGTCGGCTTTATCCCGAGCTTTTCACTCGCACCTCTGGGTCCGTATATTTTCCCATTGCATATACGTAGGGCTCGCACCACATTTTCTCTTTCCAGGTCGCGTAGTTCCCGATTCGTCAACACGCGGCCTCCCGAATACCCGGGGAACAAGCAGGGCGGCTCGGTGGCATTCGGCGTCGCCGTGGCCGTGGCCTTGTCGGTTAATCCTTGGTCAAACTCGCCCAAGTGGGACGTGATAACCGCCCGCTCGATAACATTTTGAAGTTCACGGATATTTCCCGGCCAGCCGTACCGGCTCAATCGTTCATAATCGCTTGGGGTCAAACTGGGTTCCGGCCGGTTCAGCCTGCAGGAAATATGACACAAAAAATGTCTGACCAAGAGGGGGATGTCTCCCATCCGCTCACGGAGCGGGGGAAGAACACAGGGGAAAACGTTCAGGCGATAGTAAAGGTCCTTCCGAAACCGGCCGGCACGGACCTCTTGATCCAGGTGCCTGTTGGTGGCCGAAATAATACGCACATTAACCTTTCTGACCCGCTCCTCGCCAACGCGTTGATACTCCCCTTCTTGCAAAACCCGTAGGAGCTTTCCCTGAAGGCCAATTGGAATTTCGCTTACCTCATCGAGGAACAGGGTTCCTTGGTCCGCAGTCTGGAATAACCCCTCGCGATCCTTGCTCGCTCCAGTGAAAGCTCCGCGCACATGCCCGAAAAACTCGCTTTCAAAGAGCTCCCGAGGAATTGCCGCGCAATTGATTTTGATCATTGGGCTGGCGGAGCGATTGCTTCGGCTGTGGATTTCCCGGGCGATAAGCTCTTTCCCGGTGCCGGATTCCCCGCTTATGAGCACGCTGGTGTCGGTGGGGGCGACGAGATCGATCCCCTGCAATATGCGTTGTAACGCGACACTTTTCCCAATGATCCCGCTGAAGGATTGGGCGATGCGGACTTCTTTGCGCAAGTAAGCGTTTTCATTTTCGATCTGACTCTTCAGGCGTTCCACCTCGGCAAAGGCGCGCGCATTGGCGATGGCGTATGCCAAATGGTCGGCGATCATGCGCATCAGCCCGAGGGTGCCTTCCTCCAGCATGGTCCGGGTGAACATCGCCAGGACGCCCAGAACCTCGCCCTTGTACAGCAACGGTTGTCCGACGAAACTGGCGACGTGCTCCTTTCTCACCCACGCGCTGTCAGCAACCCATGCGCTTGTTCCATTGAATGAGGAGACGTTCGCAGGCTTCCCGGAAGATGCGATGACGCCGACCTTGCGGACGCCTATGGGGAAACGTCGGAATTTGCTTTGCTCGGTCGCATCCCATCTATCTTTCCCATTGAGAGAGACTCCATGGCTTGCCATCAGATGCAGACAGTGGGCTTTGTCCTTACAAAAATCGGATTCGCCGCAGGTATCGCAGATATCGCCTGGAGCATTCATCCATATGCGGGCAAGAGCAACGGTTTGATTGGCGGCAAGAGAACAGGTGACGAGTGGCAATAATTCTTCAACCGAGCGTTGCTCCGCCATCTTGAGAAGAAGATTCTGGAAGCTTTCAAAATTCATATTAAACGAGCATTGCTCCATAGCCGTCCCCTAAATGGAATTCATGCCATAGCACATTATAGCGACTGGCGATCTGTGGGTACTCCTACCGACAGAAACAGTGGCTATGTGCTATAACATTTTCCTTGCGCAGCCCGCAAGGTTCGGTCTGTGGGGACTTTAGCCTTTGGTATCCTTCGGTTGATTTGCCTGTGAACCTGTACTTCCTGGAATTCTCCGTCTATATCCGCAAACAATACTTCATGGACACAGATAAAGCGCACATTGCGCCTTTGGCCTTATTCAGCATGGAGGCTGAGATTTCGCATTAAAAATGAGCGCCGCAAGATGTTGCAACCCCATGACAAGAACACCTGCCGTCATGCTCCATAGCCCACAGACATAGAGCATCGGTTCGACCCGTCGGCAGCTCATCAAGACAAAACCCGCCACGCAGAGCGCCGCTCCCCACACCTGCGTCTTCTCCATGAACAAACCAGCGTATCGGGTTTGGTGGTCTTCATCCTTCACTGGATATTCAAACCAGATTCTGTTCCAGACAAAGGTGAAGAGGATGGTGAATGTCGCCCCCCAGGCCATGTGCGCTGGGAATACATTTATGGGCATTGGTAATGGCAGCAGGGCCGGAATGACGGCGGTGGCGGCGGCGGGTGGGTGGTCGGCGTCGAAAATCTGCATCATCACGGCGGCAAGCAGTATGGACAGGCCAAGTTGGAGCGGGAGAACGAACTCGACGCCGCCCGCCAGCTGTTTCCCAAGCCAAACGCCGGACAGCCCGCAAATCGCCGCGATAAAGTGTCCGACGATGACCGGCTTGGGACGGGCCACGCGCAAATACACACACGTGCAGTTGATGAAGCATGTGGCGGCGAGAGGGGGAAAGAGAACGGGGATGTCCAACAATTTTGACAGAATCGCGAGTATTGTCAGTTGCAAGCCAACGCCCGCGGATCCCCACAGCAAGCGTGACAGTGAAATAACACCAGGACGGTAGAGGTCCCTCTCGAACTCCCTGGCGCGCATTGAGTTGAACCGAATTTGTATGGCATTCGCTTTGAGATGCACTTCTCCCCCTCTCGCGGAACATTCCGGCGGACGAAGACTAGTCCTCGCCCTCGGCGTGCTTGCCGGCGCCGGA
>JAIMKR010000010.1 GCA_020692325.1 Desulfocurvus sp. | reverse complement strand
TTTTCACGTTGCTGACGAGGGCGTTGAGCCAGACCGGGATCTGGTTGGCGGTGACCAGGCACTCGATGCCGCGGGCGGCGGTGCGGCCCAGGGTCGAGAACAGGGCATCGGGGCCGACACCCAGGGTCTTGAGCACGAAGTTCACGGCGTCGACCGTGGGCTTGTGGCCCTTGGCGTAGTCGATGAGCACCGTGGCGAGCGGACCGGTCTCGCAGGCCTTGCCCATGTAGCGGGGGGCCTTCATCCAGGAGTAGCGGTCCTTGTCGTTCAGGCTGGTGTACTTGGGCTCGGTGACACCCTGGTACGGATGGTGGGCCTCCTCACCGGCGTACCAGCTGTGCTTCACGTGCTCCTCGATCTTGCTCGGATCGACGGTGCCGATCTTCTTCAGGTCGCGGCCGAAGATGACGCCGGGGCCGAAGAAGCGGGAGTTCAGGTCGTACTCGTCGGTGGGGAACTCGCCGAAGCTGATGAAGTTGGTGGTGCCGCCGATCTTGGTCCAGTCCTTGTAGAAACCGGCCACGGCCAGCAGGTCGGGGATGTAGAAGTCCTTGATGAAGGCGGTGACTTCGTCGGTGAGGGCCTTGTACTCGGCGATGCGCTTGGGCTTCAGGGCGTCATAGTTGGTCACGCCGCCAACGACGGTGAACTGGGTGTGCGGGTTCTTGGCGCCGAAGATGGCCATGGCACGGGCGGCCTTCACCTGCATATGCAGGGCGTCCAGGTAGTGCTTGGTGGCCATGAGGTCGGCCTCGGCGGGCAGGTAGTAGGCCTCGTTCTTCTTCTCGCCCAGGAAGTAGGCGTTGGTGAAGATGCCGAGCTTGCCGGAGGCGACGAGCGCGCCGACCTTGTCCTGCACGGCCTTGAACTGGGCGGTCGTCTCCTTGCGGTTGGGGGAGAGGCTGTTGGACAGCGCGGCGGTCTTGGCCGGGTCGGCCTTGAGGGCGTTGGCAATGTTGACCCAGTCCAGCGCGTGCAGGTGGTAGAAATGCACCAGGTGGTCGTGCAGGTACTGGGAGGCCATGACCAGGTTGCGCATCAACGTGGCGTTCTTGGGGATCTTGACCTTCACCGCATTGTCAACGGCGCGGGTGCTGGCGAGCGCATGCACGTAGGTGCAGACGCCGCAGGCGCGCTGGGTGAAATGCTGGGCGTCGCGGGGGTCGCGGCCCTTGAGGATGATCTCCAGGCCGCGGAACAGCTGCGAGCTGCTGCGCACATCGACGATCTTGCCGTTCTCGACGACGGTCTCGATGCGAAGATGGCCCTCAATACGGGTGAGCGGATCGACGATGACCGGGCCGGAGTAATTGCTCTTGGGGGTTACAGGAATGGCCTGCGGTTTGGAACCAGACATATGCTGTCCTCCTAATAAGGGAGTTAAAGTCGCTGTGATTCTGCCAAATCAACCGGAGAACGTCCGGCCGCCTACTTCTGCTCTTCGTAGAAGGGGCTCATGGTATCCCAGAAATTGGGCTCGCTGCAGCCGATGCACGGGTGTCCGGCCTCGACGGGCCAGTTCACGCCGACGCCCTTGTCCAGCGGGTTGAACTTTTTGGTGGGGCAGTTGTTGTTGGTGTAGGGGCCCTTGCAGCCGAGCTTGTACAGGCACCAGCCCTTCTTGGCCTCCTGGGAGTCGAAGGAGGGGGCGTACTCGTCCTTCTCGAAGTGGGGCAGGCGCTGGCAGTGGTCGTGCACGGTCTCGCCGTAGGCGAAGACGGGGCGCTTCAAATCGTCCAGCTGGGGCAACGGCTTCTTGTTGACCACGGTCTCGATGGCGGCCACGACGGTGGCGACCAGGTTGGCCGGGTTGGGCGGGCAGCCGGGAACGTTTATGATGGTGACGTTGGGGAACACCTCGGACAGGCCCTTGGCGTCCGTCGGGTTCGGCTTGGCGGCCTGCACGCCGCCGTAGGTGGCGCAGGTGCCGTAGGCGATGGTGGCCAGGGCCTTGGGAACAACACTCTTGCAGACGTTGAGCATGGTGTGACCGCCGACCATGCCGTAAATGCCGCCGTCCTTCATGGGGATGGCGCCTTCGACCACGCACAGGTAGGGCTTCTTCATGGCGTCGTGCAGGGCCTTCTCGGCCATTTCGCCGGCGGCGGCCATGATGGTCTCCTGGTATTCGAGGGAGATGACATCCAGGATCAGGGCGTCGATATACGGAGCGGCCGTGCGGAGGATGGACTCGGAGCAGCCCGTGCATTCGGCGTTGTGCAACCAAATGACCGACGGACGGTTGTCCGCGGTGAGGGCGGCGGCGATTTTGGGGGCGAAAGCCGGGCCCATGCCCATGGCCGCGGCGATGGTGCCGCAGAATTTCATGAAGTCGCGCCGGGAGATCCCGCGCTCTTCAAGGCGTTTTTCGGCGCCGCTCAAGCCATGTCCTACGGAAACCTTCATACAACACCTCCAGATTATGGTAAAACGTGACGGTTACGCCTCTCGACTGGGCGGCATGACTGGCGTGTTACCGTTGTGTTGTTGGTGGCACGTTCGTCATACGATTTACTAAAAAATATACAGCCAAACCAGCAGGTTAGCTAAAAAGGCAATACATGGCGTCCGCAACAATGGCAAGGGGCTGAACAAAAAAATTCAGACAAGCCGCCACCATTAGTCATTAATTGCATAGTAATTAGGCTCAACAACGTTCGCCAACCTTTCCGCGTTGACGCGCGCAAGTGCGAGGACGATACTTCGCGACAATCGGCGGCCGGGGCGATGCGCCTCGTTCCGCCCACAGCGGGAGGCACCATGAGCGTCATCGTCGAACTGTCGATTTTTCCCATGGACAAGGGCGTGAGCGTGAGTCCGTTCGTGGCCCGCGCCGTCTCGATCATCCGCCAGAGCGGGTTGCCCTGCGAGCTCACGCCCATGGGCACGTGCATCGAGGGCGAGTGGGCCGAGGTCCTGGCCGTGGTCGACGCCTGCTTCCGCGCGCTGGCCGGGGACTGCGACCGCGTCTATATGACCATGAACGCCGACTGGCGGCGGGACCGTCGCAACGGGCTCGCCGGCAAGACCGCCTCGGTGGAGGCCAGAATCGCAGCGGCCAAACGGGCCGGGGAGGCGCTGTGACGCGTCGTGTGGTCCGCGTGCTGGGCAGTCCCAGACCCAAGGGCAACAGCGCGGCGCTTTCGGACGCCGTGTGCGACGCGGCGGATGCCACCGGGGCGGGAGGTGACCACCTTCGCGTTGAACTCGTTGGAATATCGCGGTTGTCAGGCCTGCATGGCCTGCAAGGGTCGGCGTGAGGGCTGCGTTCTGAACGATGGACTGACGCCAGTGCTGGAGGCCGTGCGCGGCTGCGACGTCCTTGTGCTGGCCACGCCGGTGTACTTCGGCGAGGTGGCCTCGCAGACCAAGGGGTTCATCGACCGTTGCTACAGCTTTCTCACGCCGGACTACGCGACCGACAGCACGCACCGCACACGCCTGACCCCGGGGAAGACCTTCTGCCTGGTCGTGACCCAGGGGCATCCGCGCGCGGATTGCTTCGCGGACATCTTTCCGCGCTACGCCCACTTTTTCGACTGGCTGGGATTCTCCAAGGCGCGGCTGCTGCGCGAGTGCGGGGTTTTCGCGCCCGGGGCGGTGGCGCGGCGCCAGGGCGCGCTCGAACGCGCGGCGGCCCTTGGCCGCGACTTGGCGCTGGACCTGGGCGGGCCGGACTGGACGCCGCCCCGGGACTAGGGCGCGGGAACCGCCGGCGGCGGGGCGGCGGCGCTGCCGGGGCAGTTGAGACCCTCCAGGCAGAAGTGGCGGATGGGACGGCGGCCGTACACGGAGGACAAATACTTGGGATCGGCGAAGCCGAGGCGCTTGCCCGCCGCGCACTGGGTCACGTGGAGCATGTCCAGCAGATGCACCTGCACCGGAAAACCCTCCACCTGGAAACGCGCCAGCAGATAGTCACGCGCCACGTCGCGCCGGGCCAGGGCCAGCGCTCCGGAATTCACGTCCCGGCAGTTGGCCGCCAGATTCACGTCGCAGACTGCCTCGACGATGCACCGCCCCCAGGCATCCTCATATGTGCTCCACGTGACCTTGGTGAAATAGGGATAGCGGGCGAACGCCTGCTCCACCGTGACGCTTTTGTCCGGCGCGATGCGCGCCTGACGCGCCGCCGCCACCGGATCGCGGGAGCAGGCGCACAAAAGCGCAGAGGCCAGCAACGTCAGCAACGCCGCCGTTACGTATCGTACTTGCATGGGGCGGACCCTGGCACAGGGCGCGGTTGAAAGCAATCGGAAGGCGCGGCGAATATCGCCTTGCGCTTGCCTTGCGCGCTTCAAACGCATAGGACAACCTGGAATACCGTGTCCGCAGATGGGCCGCGCTCGCGCAGGGTTCGTTTCTCATGGAAATCCATGTGGTTTTGGCGCGACGGACCGTCGTTTGGATGGTCCAGACCCATGGTGTTGGTGTCGAAATAAGCGGGCGGGCGCTCACTGCCAGCCGGCCGGCACGAGAAAACCACACGCCGGGGAAGGGGGGGATTCGCTCGATGGACATGGTCTCGGTTCTGCTGGCGTTTTCGCCGGTCATCGCCATATTTTTCCTGCTGCTCGTGTTCCGCACGGCGGCGGACACCGCCGGCTACATCGGCTGGACCATAGCGGCAGGCACGGCCTGGCTGTACTTCGGCACGCCCATTCCCGTGGTGCTCACGGCCTCGGCGGCCGGGCTCGTGGCCTCGTTGCCCATCGCGCTGGTCATGGCCGCCAGCATCATGCAGATCACCCTCATGCAGGAGACCGGCGCGGTGGCGCGCGTGGTGGCGCTGATGAAGACCATCGCCCCAGGCCAGCACGCCGTGCAGATCATGATCATCAACGTGGGCTTCGGCATCCTGCTCACCAGCCTGGGCGCGGTCACCGTGTCCATCCTGCCGCCCATCATGATCGCGCTGGGTTATTCCACCTTCGCGGCCATCCTGCTGCCGGCCATCGGTTACGACGCGCTGTGCACCTACGCGCTGCTCGGCATCCCCGCCGTGGTTTTCGCCCAGTTCGTGGGCCAGCCCGTGCAGGAGGCCGGCATGCACTTCGCCTATTTCATGCCGGTCATCAGCTGCTGCATCGCCCTGGTCATGCTGCCGCTCGCCGGCGGCTGGCGGATGCTCAAAAGCGGTCTGGCCCCGGCGCTCATCGCCGGGCTCACTGCCGGGTTCGCGGCCATCCTCATGGCCCGGGCCGGGCTGGTCACCATCACCGGCATCGCGGCGGGGCTCGCCGTCATCCTGGCCCTGGTGCTGTACGTCAAGCTCACCGGCAAGCCGCTCACCGACCGCGCGGCCCTCTCCGCCACCGACCTGGCCGCCGAGGAGCGCATCAGCCTGCCGCGCGCGCTGTCCCCCTGGATTTTGCTCACGGCGTTCTCGCTTGTCCTGAACGCGCCGTTTCTGCCGTTCTTCAAGCTCACCTTCGTCGATCTGGCCATGCCGGTGGAGATCATCCCCGGCCAGCCGGAGAAGCTGCGCGTGCTCTGGCAGGCGTATTTCTGGGTGGCCGCCTGCACCCTCATGGCCCTGCCGATCATGGGCATCACCGGCCAGCAGCTGCGGCACGGCCTGCGGGTCTCGGTCAAGCGCGCCTTCCGGCCCATCATGAGCGCCTCGGTGTTCTTCGCCATCGCCTATGTGATGAACCACTCGGGCAAGGGACTGGACTGGAAGCTGGCCGCGCCGTCCGGCAACATGATCCACGTCATGGCCGACGCCTCGGCCCTGGCCTTCGGCCGCTTCTATGCGGCGGTTGCCCCGTTCCTCGGTCTGCTCGGCGGGTTCATTACCGGCTCGGAAACGAGCTCCATCGCCATGCTGACCAAGCTGCATCTTTCCACCGCCGAACAGATCGGCGCCTCCGGGGTGGTCATCGCGGCGGGCAGCGCCATCGGCGGCGGGCTGGCCAGCGTCATCTCACCGGCCAAGCTGCAGAACGCCGCCTCCAGCATCGACCGCATCGGCGAGGCCGGCGCGGCCATCCGCCCGGCCTTCGTGGCCTCCCTGCTCATCACCGCCGTGTGCGCGGTCATGACCATGCTCTGGGCCTACTAGCATCCAGGCGCGGATATTCCGAAAGGGCCGGGGGGCGGGCATCCTCCGGCCCTTCGCGTCGCGTTCACCGTGGTATTGACCGCAAGCGCGCTTGCATATAGAGCCCGCAGAGACGCGCGGTGCCGCCATTTCACCGCTCCTGTTCCGCTTGAGGGAACCGCGCGCCGCATCTCCGCCCCAGGAGGCTGCCCGCATGACGACAGCAGGTTCCCGCCCCGTCGATTCCTCCATTGAGGAGCTCATCCGCTCGATGACGCAGTCCGCGCGCCTGGCCGACGGCCGTGAGACGCCCATGCTCCCGTTCTTTTTCACCCAGGACATCGCGCGCACGCTTTCGCGCAAGCGGATGAAGCATCCGCGCGGCCGGGCCGTGGCGCTGGTGGAGCGCACCGCGCTGTCCATGGGCGTTTGGCCGGAGCGCTATCTGCGCAACCACGAGGCCTACTCCCTGGAGGAGCAGCTGCGGCTGCTCGGTTCGAGCGCTGTGCTCATGGGACTTGGCGGCATCGGCGGGCAGGTGCTGGAGCTTTTGGCTCGGGCCGGCGTGGGGCGGGTGAGCGCGGCGGACGGCGACGAGTTCGTCCCCTCGAATCTGAACCGGCAGCTGTACGCCACGCGGCGCAGTCTGGGCGGTTACAAGGCGGCCGCGGCGGCGGCGCGGATGCGGCTGGTGAATCCGGCGGTGGATTTCGAGCCCGTGGCCCTGCACGTGACCGAACCGGACATGCCGCGCCTGCTTGAGGGCGTGGACGTGTGCCTGGACGCCCTGGGTGGTCAGGCGGAACGCGCGGCGCTGTTGCGTCAGGCCGGGCGCGTGGAACTCACTGTGGTGACGGCGGCGGTCTGCGGCCGGCGCGGGTTCGTGGCCACGGCGGCGGCGGCCGCTTCGCTCATGGCGGGCGAGGCGCTGTCCATCCTCTGCGGACGCGGCCCGGCGCTGGCGGGAAAAATGCTCGCCTTCGACCTTTCCGCCATGCGCTTCGAGACGGTGACGCTCTAGCCCTGATACTTCTTGTGGATGGCCCGGATGGTGTCCTGGATGTCGAAGAAGGCGTCCACCACGTCGGGGTCGAACTGCGTGCCGCGACAGCGCCGGATCTCCTCGATCACCTTTTCCGCCGGCCAGGCCGGTTTGTACACGCGCGGCGAGATGAGCGCGTCGTACACGTCGGCCAGGGCGGTGATGCGCGCGCCGATGGGGATATCCTCTCCTCCCATCCGCTCCACGCATATCTCGCGCACCTGGGAAAGATCCTCGGGCAGGCGGCCGGGATAACCGCCGCCGTCCCAGCGCTCGTGGTGGCTCTGCGCCACCTGCTGGCACAGCGCGTCCAGTTCCGAGGTGGTGTTGGCGAACAGCGCCGCTCCGTACACCGTGTGCCATTTCATCAGCGCGGCCTCGTGCGGCTCGAACCGCCCGGGCTTCTTGAGGATGGCGTCGGAAATGCCGACCTTTCCCACGTCATGCAACATGGCGGCCAAGCGCAGCATGTCCTTCTGGCGGCGGATCTCGAACTCGTCGACACCCTTGCGCCGCGCCCACTGCTGGTAAATCTCCGCCGAGTACGCGCCCACGCGCTGGACGTGCCCGCCGGTCTCCGCCGGGTCGCGCATCTTGGCCATCTTCATCATGCGCAACATGCTCTCGCGGGTCATGATGCCGCGTTCGATGGTCACCGAGGCCGAGTTGGCGAACAGCGGGGCGTAGTGGATGTGGTAGGACGTGAAGGGCCGCACCGCGCCGTTGGCGTCCTTGGCGTTGATGAGCTGCATTACGCCCACGATGCGTCCCTCGAAGGTGGCGAGGGGAATGGTGAGCATGGACGTGGTGCGGTAGCCGGAGTCCTCGTCGAACTTGCGATTGAAGGAGTATGGCTCCTCGCCGGAAAGGGCGTAGGCGTCGGGAATGGCCAGCGCCCGGCCCGTCATGGCCACGTAGCCCACGATGGAGCGCTCGTCGATGGGCACGGTCTCGTTGGTGTAGAGGTGCTTGCTCGCGTCCGCGCCGGTGAAGAGCGTGTCGTTGTGCACATAGCTGAAGCGCAGCAGGCCTTCCTCCACCAGATAGATGGAGCCCGCGTCGGCCCCGGTCATGGCTCGCGCCTCGGCGAGGACCTTGTCCAGAATGGCGTCGACATCCTTGAGGGCGCCAAGTTCCTCAATGACCTTGAGGATGTCGCTGACGATGTCGAAAGGCTGACGTTCCAGAAATTCCATGAGGGCTCCGGGGTTGACGGACGTTCGTCACCTCCATATCGCCATCGCACCATGAAATCCAGAGGATGCGCCATATGAATCCCGATCCGATCATCCAGGCGGCCGGCGCGCGCTCCGTGGCCGAGGCGCGCATGTTGGCCGCCGCCGGGGCCACGCACGTGGGCCTGCCCCTGCGGCTCGCCTATCACAAGCCGGACGTCTCGGACGAGGAGGCCCGCGTCATCGTCGCCGGGCTGGCCGGCCGGGCCGAGGCCGTGCTTATCACCTATTTGGAGGACGCCGCCGAAACGCTGGCTTTGTGCCGTTTTCTCGGCGTTTCCGGGGTGCAGCTGCACGGGGCCATGCCGCTCGCGGAGGTCCGCCGCCTGCGCGCGGCCGCGCCGGAGCTTTTCGTCATCAAGAGCCTGGTGGTGGGCAGCGCGGACGAGGCCGGTCTGCTGGTCTTGGCGCGCGCCCATGCGCCCTTCGTCGACGCCTTTCTGACCGACACCTTCGATCCCGCCACCGGCGCGGCCGGGGCCACCGGAAAAACGCACGACTGGGCGGTCTCCGCCCGTCTGGTCCGGGCGCTGCCGCGTCCGCTCATTCTGGCCGGCGGCCTGAATCCCGGCAACGTGGAAGCGGCGGTGCTGGCCGTGCGTCCCGCCGGCGTGGACGCGCACACCGGTTTGGAGGACGCGGCCGGGGACAAATCCCCGGTACTGACGGGCGCGTTCGTCGCGGCCGCGCGCAGGGGCTTCGCCCGCATCGCCGCAGGGCGGGTCGCGGCCGTGGGGGTTGCCAAAGATTGCGAATCGCAGTAAGAAGCGACACCTTTCGAGAGCCCTCGGGGCGCGGCTGTTCGCCGTGTCCGGTTCCGGCTCGCAATTTGAGGAGACTGCATGTCCAAAGAAGAAGCCATAGAAGTCGAGGGCGTCATCCAGGAGGCCCTGCCGAACGCCATGTTCCGTGTGGAACTGCAAAACGGCCACAGCATCCTGGGCCACATCTCCGGCAAGATGCGCAAGCACTACATTCGCATCCTGCCCGGCGACAAGGTCAAGGTGGAGCTCTCCCCCTACGATTTGACGCGCGGCCGCATCACCTTCCGCCTGCGCTAACCCCTCCCTTCATCGCACGCACAATGAGCCCGCCTCTGGCGGGCTTTTTGTGTTGGCGCGGCGTTTCGCCTCGGCACGCGGGTCATCTTGCCAGCGCCCCGTCGATGGGCTATGCGGCGGGAATCCCCGGGGAGGCGGACATGGCGCGGCACGACGGCGTGGTGAGTTATTTCGACGAGCGCAAGGGCTTCGGTTTTCTGACCGACGAGGCCGGGCGCGACGTGTTCGTCCACTATTCGGAAATCCAGCGCGACGGCTTCCAGACCCTCGCCCCGGGCGAACGGGTGCGCTTCGACCTGGCCGAGGGGGGCGAGGCCCTGCGCGCGGTCAATGTCGTGGTGCTGTGACCGGCGCGTTCAGCAAAATGGCCGCCGGCGTCGTCCGTCCCTCATCCAGGGAGTCGGGGGAGATGATCGTCGTCCGGTCGTCTTCGCCGGCGTCGTTCCCCGCGTTGGCGGTGAAGTCCGCCGATTCCGGGCGTTGTCGCTGAGGCCGCTGGCCGGCCGACTCCGCTTCCGCTGATTCCATTGCTTTCCATTGGTCTTCCGGGCGGCCCGACTGACCGGACAGTCCCGGCCGGATTGGCTGCGCGGTCCGGTTCGGCCGCCGCGTGCGCAGCTGCCGGGCCTGCGAGCGCAGGGCCTCGGTGAAAAATCCCAAAATCTCGCCGAGCAATACCTCGCGTTCGCGCGTCAGCCTAGGTTCGGCGACGCCGAACTCGTCCGTGCCGGGGTCGAACAGCAGCGTTCGACGCGGGAAATATTCCCGGCGCACCAGTTCGTTGCTGGCGGCGAAGCGGTCGCGGATGGTGGCGGCCAAGTCCTCGTCCACCGGGACGCCGCTCGCTCCCCGGCGGGCCGTGCGCGCGACGATGAACCGCGTGACCGCCTCGCTCAGCGCGTCGGCGTCGTGCCGTCGTGGCAGGCGTTGATTCAGTTGCCGCAGCAGGCATTGGCCGAAGGCGTCCGGTGGCTGGTCCGGCGGTGGCTGGCGCGTGATCGGGCAGGAGGAAAGCGCCGGGTCCACCTGGGCCAGAAAATCCTCCCCAAGCTCCCCGCGCGCAAGCCGCGCGGCGTCGAACAGGCGCGGGCGCAAATTCTCCCGGCCGAAGACATCGGCCCATTTCCGCAACGACTCGTAGTGATTGTAAAACGGATTTTCCGACCGGCAGCGGTGTGGCAGAAATCGCGACAGGTCCTCCGCGTTGCCGTTTCGCAGGGCGTCGGCGTAGCTGTCCAATGCCGTGTCCAGCTGCTCGCGCAGGTACACGATGATGGTGACGCGCTGGCAGAACGGGGCGAACAGGTCGCGCAGCGCGGCGATCTCGTCCGCGTGGACGAGGCGGGAGTGCAGGTGCGCGCTGGAAACGACCACGCGCGCGTTTTGCGGCAACCGGGCCATTTCGTCGGCGAAGCGCCTGTGGAAATTGCCGAGGAGGGCCGCGCGGTCCTCCGGGGTGCCGGGGCAGTGGCCGGAAGGGAAATCGTCGGCGCGGGGGGCGCGCAGACAGCAGACGGCGATGACGCTGTGGTCGCGCTCGCCTGGCGAGGACAGGTAAAACACGCCGCGACCGGCGAGCGCCGCGCGGTTCGCCTGCAAGGTGGCCTGAATGCTTGTGGTTCCGGTGTGTCGTGTGCCGATGTGGATGAAGGCTTCCAGCGTCGTTCCCCTTTCGCCGCCGCAGCTCCCCTCCCCGGGGTTCCGCATAGCGACGACAAAGGGTTAGACGTGCTGAGGGGGCGGGAGGTTACTTTCGGCTATGAGTTGCGCATGCTTCCGTCCGGACTGCGCTTGATGCTGATGGATTTTACCGCGTAGGGCTCTAGATGCTCGCCGTGGACGAACGAAGAGTCTTAGACTGGTCTGGGTTGCTATGCCCTGGGTATTTTGAATGCGTGAATCATGATTGTAATGCGTGTCTATTGTTGCGAATCGCGTACCGTTTCGTCGTAAGATTCCGCGAGTAGTTTCTGGTGAACGAGAATGAATTTTTCCTCTGTGTCCTCTGATAATTCTTGTAGTATTTTCATTATGACAAGTGTGTCGAATGAAGTGTGTAATTTCATGAGCGGACAGGCCGTTTGCGCCAAGGATATTGCTGTACAACATCCAGGATCGGCAAGCCCACCGTTGCTAGGTCCTGTTAAGAGAATATCTCTATCGTCAATCAATCCAAGCTTGTAAAATATCCCTTTGGGATTCGCATGGACGTTATGGCTAGCGAGTCTGTAGTAACTGCGAAAATGCGATATTCCAGATGCCTTTTCGATATCTCTGAATGTTGGTTTCGGCATTTGTAGATGTGCTGAAGCCCATCCGTATGGATGGCAATAGTCATTGCCAAATCTATTTTTTAGATCATCATATCTGGATTTAAAATTATCTATTTCGTCTTGTGTAAATAATTGGCTGTTTAGAGACGGTGCACATGCCTGATATTCAATCGCTGCACGATGAGCCTCAATGCCTTGATGTAAGATATATTTTTCAGCTAGGTCATTATCAGCTCCAGAGATAAAAAGCTCAGTTGCTGCGATTTCGTGCAACGTGCGCCACCTTGCCATCGCTCCATCAGCAAAACCTTCAGATAAAAGTGTGATTATTTCTTCAGCGACTTGGCATGATCTTGCATGAAGCCGTAAAATTACCTCAGCTTTGTGAGGCTCTGAAGGTTCAGTAAAGTGTTTGGAGAATTCCATCGCGAATTCTCTAGAAATGGTAACCATCATTCGTAGTTGTTGAATTGGCTTCCCCCACCTACAAAGAAGTCGTGTATTGAAGTTGGAACGGGTGGTATCCTCATAATGACGTTGTTGTTTCCAGTTTTTTGTAAGTGTCTTTAGAATTATTTTTGCAATTTTTGTTGTAAGATTATTTAGTGAAGACAGTAAATTTGTATTATGTCGTTCAAAAATTTCAATGGCAAGATCGACGTCGTCTTTTGTGATTGTTATATCAACATTATTAGAATATCTGTCATCTGGTAGATGTACTTCACTTTCACCGTTGAGGATTTTGCTAGCTACTTCTGTGAGCTGTTTTCTCGATAATATGATATTCTTCTTGCGTAACTTTTGGTCTAATACATTCCCGAGTGATGCCTTAGGTAAATCTTTTAATGTTCGCTCAAGCAATGTTTGAAGTCCAAGCATGTTTTCCACCTACACTCCCGATTCCTGGTGCACCTTCTCCACCACGTTGTCGATGAGCACGTCCTTGGCCTTCCACTCGCCCTTTTTGATGACGTAGCGGGTGAGGGCGTAGTCGATCTGGTCGATGTAATCGAGCTTGCCCCAGCCGTCGGCGTCCATGAGCCGGGCCACGTCGTTCAAAAATGGCTCCACGTCGATGTATGGCCCCTCGAAGTCCACGGCGAGGTTCCGATCCTTGTACACGGACTGGTCGAAGGGCATGGAGGCGCGTATCTCCGCCCAGGCCTCGGGCGAGAGCCCGTGGATGTCCGCGTACACGCGCACCGCTTCCATCATAGCTCCTTAGCTCCCGGACAGGGGACGGTTGGCCGTCTTCGTGGCGTCGGACGATTGCGCCGATTCCGACGGGCCGGACGATTTTTTCGAGCTGATCGATTTCGCCGAGTTCGTCGGTCTGGCCGGTTGAGCGGAGTGGGGTGATGGAGCGGATTGGCCCGGCTGGAGCGATTGGCCGGCACCGCGCAGCTCGCGCAGGTCGTTCAGATCGTTCAGAATGATCTCCGCAGCGCGCCGCGTCGCGCCCGGTCCGCCCACGCGCCGGCGCAGGTCGGCCAGCTCCAGCCGCGTGGCGGCCAGGGGCTCGTCGTCGGCCAGCCAGGGCGCGAGCCTGCCCGCCATGCGCTCGGGCGTGGCGTCGCGCTGCAAAAGTTCTGGGAATACCTCGTGGCCCATGATGAGGTTGGCCAGGCTGGCGTATTTGACCTTCACCACGGCTTTGCCAATGGCGAAGCTGAGGGCCGAGAGCCGATACGCCACCACCATCGGCGTGCCGATGAGCGCGGCCTCCAGCGTGGCGGTGCCGCTGGCCGCGAGCAGTGCGCGGCTTTGGCGCATCAGCCGGTGGCGTTCCTCCGGCGGGAGGATGGTCATGGGCAGGTCGCTGGGCAAAAACGAGCGCAGATAGGATTCCTCCACGCCCGGCGCGCGGGCCATGGCCAGCCGCAGGTTCGGCATGTCGCGTCGCAGCAGGCGCGCGGCGCGGCAGAAGTCCGGCAGCAGCGAGGCGATCTCCTTGCGCCGACTGCCTGGCAGCAGGCCGAGCAGGTTCGGATCGATCGGCGCGGCGTCGAGCTCGGCCAGCGGCAGCTGGTCCATGAGCGGGTGCCCCACGTAGTCCACGTTCATGCCGTGAGCGGCGTAAAAGTCCTTCTCGAAGGGCAGGATGCACAGCACCCGGCGCGTGTTGCGGCGCAGGAATTTCACCCGGCCGGAGCGCCAGGCCCACACCTGCGGGCTGATGTAGTAGTAGACCGGAATGCCCAGCCCCACGGCGATGCGCGCCACGCGGAAATTGAACTCCGGGCAGTCGATGAGCACCACGGCGCGCGGGCGCGTGGCCACGAGCGCTGCCTTGACCTGGCCGAGCAGGCGCAGAATGCGCGGCAGGCCGGCGAGGACCTCGGTGAGGCCGACCAGCGAGATGAGGCGCATGGGAAAGCGCACGCGGCAGCCGGCCCCGGCCAGCGCCGGGCCGCCCATGCCGATGGCGGTGAGCCCGGGTTCGCGCTCGCGCAGTGCGCGCAGCAGGCCCGCGGCGTGGATGTCGCCCGAGGGCTCGCCGGCGTTGATCCAGATGGGGGCGGTGGTGCTCATGCGGCGGGGATAGCGTGAATTCCGAACCGGCGCAACAGAGCGCCGGAGGGCGCGCCGATGGGGGCGGGCGGCCTGCCATCGCTTTCCCTGGCGCTGGCTGGTTGCGCCTCAAGCGCTTGGGGGAGGCAAGTGCCCGGCGGGGCGTCGTCGGCCGTGCGGGGTCACGCCGGATGGGGCGGCCCGGGTCGGGTTGCAATGCCCGGCCCGCGCATGTAGGACAGGGCTGCCCGTAGTGTCGTCGGCCTTGCCGTCCGCGTCGTCACAGGCCCCGCCGTCCGCTTCGACGTCGGCGCCGCCTAGCTTTGTCGCGCGCGGCCGCGGACACGCGGAACACCACAAGTAAAGGACGAATTCCATGCAGAAAGTCGGCGTCATCGGTCTGGGCTCCATGGGCAAGGTTCATCTGCGCAATTACTGCGAAATGCCCGACGTGCAGGTGGTCGGCGTCATGGACGTGGCGCAGGCCAATCTGGACGACGCGAAGAAGCGCTTCGGCGTGCCCGGCTTCACGCATCTGCCGGACTTGCTCAAGCTGAAGCCCGACGCGGTGAGCATCAGTGTGCCCACGGTGCTGCACTATGAGGTGGCGTTGGAGGTCATCGAGCACGGCGTGGCCCTGCTGGTGGAAAAGCCGCTGGCCGCCACGGCCGAGCAGGGCTGGCGATTGGTGGAGGCCGCCAAGGCCAAGGGCGTGCCGCTCATGGTCGGCCACATCGAGCGTTTCAACCCGGCCATCCAGCGCATGAAGGAACTCATCGGCGACGACCTCATCTCGCTCTCCATCGAGCGCGTGGGGCCGTACCCGGTGCGCATTCAGGACGTGGGCGTCATCCGCGACCTGGGCTCCCACGACATCGACCTGATCCGCCACCTCACCGGTTCGAACTTCGAGACGGTGTCGGGCGTGTTCTCGGCCAGCCTGGGCAAGCACGAGGACTCCGCTCTCATCACCGCCAAGATGGAAAACGGGGTGCTGGCGCACATCACCACCAACTGGGTCACGCCTTTCCGCTCGCGCAAGGTCACCGCCTCGTGCAAGAGCCGCTTCGTCGAGGCGGATCTCATGACGCAGCAGGTGCGCGAATACGGCATGTTCGCCGAGTCGGAGAAAAATTACACCGTGCGCGACTGGCCGGTGATGCGGCGCGAGCAGATGCGTGAGGAGCTGACGGCCTTTCTGGCCGCCGTGCGCGACAAGACGCGGCCTCCCATCACCGGCGAGGACGGACTCGCGGTGCTGAAGGTCATCGAGCGGATTTTCGAGGGGGCGTAGCGTCGGCCAGCGGGGCGTCCGCCAGTCGGCTGCTTTCCGGCGGGCTGGCGTCGCCGGCGATGCGCACGTAGCTGCGCACGCTGGCCGCCCCGGCATCCCGGGCGCAGCGCTTGATATGCTCCTCCTGCTTTCGGCTGCGCACACGGCCGATGATGACGGCGTTGCCCTGCACCACATGCACGCGCACCTCCTGGGTGCGCAGGCCCGCCATGCGGACGATGTTGTCGCGGATTTCGCCGTCGCTGGCGGCGAGGCGCGACCGCGAGCCGGCCGGGAACAGGCAGAGCGTCGTCTCGTTGACACCCTTGATGTTCCCCACCGCCCGGCGCGCGCGGTCCAGCTCCGCCGGCGAGGCGTATGTCCCAACCACAAAGGCGCGGCCGTCCGAAACCTGCGGCACGGCGTTGCGCAGCGAGCCTCCCTGGGCGTCGAGCGCGGCGCGCAGCCGGGCCTCTATCTGCGCATCCTTGCTTGTGTCTTGCTGAAGGCTTCTGCGGGTGTTGAGGCCGGTCGCCATGTCGTAGCCGGTCTTGCCGGTCTCCGCCACGTTCAGCACGTCCATGGCCGCCAGCAGCGGCACGGATGCGCAACCGCCCAAAACGGTCAGCATCGGGGCGAGCAGGCAGAGGAACGTGGCGAGACCCTTGGCGCGCACTAAAAAACCTCCGGAAATGGCGCAGAGTGTGCGGCCGTCGCTGGAGGCTTCGAAATCCCGGCGGGCGGCCTGATGTTTCAAACCGCCCTAGCAAATTGCGTGCCTAATCGCTCGTCGGCAACTTCCGCAGCGCCGGGAGCACTTCCGCCCGCCTGCTGGCCACGATGTAGTAGTCCTGGCCGGCCAGCCACTGCAGGGCCACGCGCTCCAGACCGACCTGCGGCCGGTTCGTCCAGGAATCCCACTTGCGCTTTTTGATGGCGAAAACAACGTCGCCCTTGCCCAGCTCTTTGGTCAGCGCGTCCAGGGAGGAAATTTCCTCGATGGGGCCGCCGAAGTAGTAGGAGTAGATGCCGGAGTAGATGTCCACGCTGATGGGCTTGTACCCCTTCTGGGCGAACTCCTTGAGGATGAGGGCCTGCGGCCGGGGACTCATGAGGATGTCCAGCGCGGGCGAGACGGAGAGCCCGGCCGGCAGTGTCCACATGGCCGTGAGCATGGCCAGCGCCGTCAGAATCTCCCGGGCGTCGCGCCGGCGCAGCAGCAGCAGTGCCAGACCGCAGCCGGCGAAGCCAAAGGCCGCCTGATCGGCGCCGGGCAGCTTGCCGTCGATGCAGATGCTGGAGGCCAGCTGCGGCGGCAGAAAGCGTGTGGCCGAGTACGCGGCCGCCGCCAAGCCCACGAAGAGCACGCCGGCCAGAATCCACAGCCGGCGCCAGGGCAGGGCGGACTGGCGCAGACCCAGCGCCAGCAAAAGCGCCAGCGGAGCCAGCAGCGGCAGCACGTACACCACCACCTTGCCGCTCAACAGAGAGAGCAGGATGAAGCCGCTCACGGCGCTCATCCACAGCCACACGCCGGCGTCGCCCGCGGGCGACGCATCCCGGCGCGCGGCCCACACGCCGCGCCAGTACGCGCCGGAGAACAATCGTTTCAGCGGCAGGCTGACCACGGCCAGGGTCCAGGGCAGTAGGCACGGAGGCAGGGCGACGAGGTAGAAGTACCACGGCTCGGCGTGGTGGAAGGTCTTGGTGGCCCGCAAGAAAATCTGCGTGTAGAAAATATTGTGGAGGAACTCCGGCCCGACGGAGAAGTACGCGGCGGCCAGCCAGGAAAACACCACGGCCAGCAGCACGAGCAGCCCCGGCAGCATGGAGGCGCGCCAGAACTCCCGCGCGCGACCGCGCCAGGACAGGAAGAGCAGCATCGTCAGCACCGGAAAGGCCAGTCCGAGCGGCCCCTTGGTCAGTGTGGCCAGGGCGGCCAGGAGCATGGCCAGCGCCGCCATGCGCGGGCGCTTGCCCTCCGCGCCGGGGCGAAAGGCCTCGCAGAACGCGGCCTGCGAGGCGATGATGAACGCGGAGAACAGCAGGTCCATGCGCGAGTAGTGCAGCAGCCCGGCGAAGAACAGCGTGGAAAGCAGAATGAGCCCGGCCATGGGACCGATGTCGCCGTCCAGCCGCAGCGATTTGGCCAGCAGCAGCACGGCGTAGATCATGAGCAGGCCGCTTACCGCCGCGCCCAGGAAGAACACGGTCGGGTCGTTCGCGCCGGTCAGGAAGTCCAGGGCGCGCAGCAGCCAGAAGTACAGGGGCGGCTTGTCCGGGTAGAGCACGCCATTCAGGTTCAGCACCAGCCAGTGCCCGCGCAGCAGTCCGGCGTAGGCGTCGGCGTAGCGCACCTCGTCGGAGAACCACAGGGCGCGGGCGTTCAGGGTGAGGGCGGTCTGCAGGGCGGTGAGCGCGGCCAGCATCAGCCAGGGGCTGCGGCGAATGAGTTTCCATAGGGGCATTGGTTCACTCCTTTGCCGTGTGCATGCGGTCGAGGAACGGGACCACGCGCGCGGCGAACACCGGGGCGAGGCGGCGGCACAGCAGCCCGCCCAGCGAGCCCAGCAGCAGGCCGCCGATGAGGTCCGTGGGATGGTGCGCGCCCAGCGCCACGCGGCTGAAGCCCATGAATCCCAGCAGCAGTCCCATGAGGATGGGCAGGGCGAGGGACCGGGCGAACAGGGCCAAGCAGGAGGTCTGCACGGTCATCTCCGTGGTGTGGCCGGAGGGCATGGCGTTGTGCGCGGCGTCCAACGAGAAGGGGACGAAGCCGCCGGGAACGTCTGGCCTGGGCCGTCCTATGCCGATCTTGAGCACGCGCTCGATGGCCAGGGAGACCACGAACTGCGCGGCCACGTACGCCAGGGCGCGTCCTGTCAGGTCCGGCCGGCGGCGTTTCACGCCGACGAACAGCATCCCCGCGAATACGAGATAAAAGGCGGGGTTGACCCAGTCGGTGTAGATGCGCAGGAGTTTCACGGCGGTGGGATGCGCGGCGCGCCACAGGACGAAGTGCTCGGTCACGCCGGTTTCGCCGCCATAGAGCGCCAGAGTCGCCGCGACCACGCAGCACAGCGGCAGCGCCAGGGCGGTCCAGGTGGCGAGTTGGGAGGGGACTTTGCTCAACATGCGGCCTTATAGGGCGAAAGCTTACGGCGCGCAACAGTCGCGGCGTTTGACGAGCGGCGGCTGGCCCGGAAGGGAGCCGTTGGACTTCGGGGAACGCGGCGGCGTCATTTTTATTCCGGGGCGTGGATTGTCCTTCGCGCGTCCACCGGGAGCTGGCGTGCTTTTCCGGTAGTGGCGGGGCGCATCGGCCGAGCCCCCGCCTTCTTGGCGTGAAGTCCTGGAATATTGCTTCGTTGTTTCACTTGGTCGCATCGATGCGGCCGGAGCGCGGAAGCCCGGTCCCATGACGCGAAAGAGCCGACGGGTTCGCCCCGCCGGCTCTTTGGGAACAGCGTTCGCGCCATGGGGCGCGTCGTCCGGTTTCGCGGTCAGGCCGCGTTTTTGTCGGGCAGGGCCACGCAGCGGTCTACCTCGCGCACCTTGGCCAGAATATTCTTGCCGATGCGCTTGAACTCGGAAAAGTCCTCCGGGTGGTAGGTGCGGCGGGTCTTGGCCAGACCGGCCAGGTCGATGGTCTCGTTGAATAGGTAGGGCAGGTAGAGCGGGTCCTGCCGGATGAAGAACAGCGCCTGCTCCAGCAGGCTGTGAATCTCGTTCTGGCTCTGGCCGCACTGGCGGAAGAGCTTCTGCATGCGCCGCTCCATGCCGCGGATGGAGCTGGTCCAGATGTGGCTGCGCGGCTCGAAACGCATGGCGTGGCCCTGGGTGCGGGCCTTGGCCAGGAATTGCAGGAAGCGTTCGCGGCTGCCCGGGGCGGAGGAAAGCAGGTTTCCCGAGCGCGCCTCGTCGAGTGTCGTGGCCGGCGCGCCCTCGATGACCACGCCGCCGCCGTAAAGATTGCCGATGCGGAAGGGCGACTTGCGCAGGTCGCGCTCCAGGTCGCGCTTGCTGCTCAGATACTGGATGCTGGAGATGATCTCCTCGCCCCAGAGGTTCTTCAGCCGTTGGTGCATGGCGGGGTCGAAGGCGATCTCGTGGCCGGCGGCGTGGTGGCCGGCGGCATGGCTGTGGGCGCCCTTCCAGGCGAAATCCTGACCCACCAGCAACAAGCTGGAGACGCCCATCCAGCGCAGCAGCCGCACGAGGGTCAGACTCACGTTGCCGCCGGCGTCCAGCACGAACTCGTGGTCGCGCATCACGAAGGTGGCCAGGCCGCCCATGGTCCACATGGGCAGGGTGGGGCCGGGGTAGCGCTTCACCAGCTCCGGGTTCACCTTGGTGGAATAGATGAGCGGAATGTCGCGCGCCCATTCGGGGTCCAGCCGGTCGTACACGGAGAGCATGCTGCCGTCGTAGTCCAGCGCCAGGCACAGGTGCGGCTTGAGATTATACGGTTGCAGGGCGGGCAGGGTCTGCAGGGCGGAGGCGTACAGCGCGTAGCCGGGATTCTCCGCCAGGGCCGGGGCGAACTTGGCCAGCGAGGGGCCCGCGCCAAGAATCACCGCGCCCACGCCGCGGCCGGCGTCGCGCATGCACTCCAGACTGCCGTCGGTCTGCGCGCGGCGGAAATTCTTGAGTTCGTTACCCACCATCACGTCCTGCCGGCAGCGCAGGGTGACCATCTCCACGCTGAAGTTCTCCAGCCGCTGCTTCACTGTGCGCATCCACTGCGCGTATTCGGGACCGATTTGCCGGCTGGGCAGGTCGCCACGCAGGTAGATGTTGCCGTATACGTATTGCAGGTCAAGGTTTTTGATGTACTCCAGCAGATGGTCCTCGTTGGGCGTGACGAAGTGCAGCTTCTTGTTGGCGAAGAACGGCCGGTAGTCGGTTTGCCCCAGGCAGGCCAGCAGCATGGCCGCGTTGGGCTCCACCACGAGAATCTTGTGCGTGTCCGGCGAGTTGATGAGCAGGTGGTTGATGCCGTAGCCCAGGTTGGAGCCAACGATTATGCTGGCCGAGAGATCGGGCTTGTCCATGGTGACCCAATCGCGGTAAAGCGCTCCCGGCGGCATGGACTCGAACAGTCCGGCGCCGGACTCCATACGCCAGTCGATGATGCCCCACTTGTTGACAAACACGCTGGTTTTCAGGGACTGTTCATCGAATGCGCTGCCGGAGAGCCAGCGGTACAACGCCGGGTTGGACTTCTCCAGCGCGGTGATGTTGTCTTTCAGGTATGGGTACATGGACATTTTGCCGACCTCGCAGGTTTGCGGTCGGCTTTGCAAATCATGGGCCAGGGGACCGCGCGAGCGCGGCGGACCGGCCGCAGGGGCAGCAAATGGAGCGTACGGACATTTTACGGTTGGTGGGCAACACCCCTCTCGTGGAGATTCGCCGTCTGAATCCCCACCGCGACGTCAAAATTCTGGCGAAGGTGGAATGCCGGAATCCCGGCGGATCCATCAAGGACCGCGTGGCGCTGGCCATGTTCGAGGCCGCCGAGGCCTCGGGCGAACTCACGCCGGAGAAGACCATCATCGAGGCCACCAGCGGCAACACGGGCATCGGTCTGGCCATGGTCGCGGCCATCAAGGGCTATAAAATGCGCCTCATCATGCCCGACTCGGCCAGCGAGGAGCGCAAGCGCATCATGCGCGCCTATGGCGCGGAGATCAGCCTCACCCCCGGCCGGCTCGGCACCGACGGCGCCATCGAGCTGGCCTACCGGCTGGCCCGCACCGAGCCCGACAAGTATCTGCTCATGGACCAGTACAACAACCCGGCCAGCATCGAAGCCCACTACAACGGCACCGGCCGTGAGATATGGGAGCAGACCGGCGGCAAGGTCACCCACGCCGTGGCCACTCTGGGCACCACCGGCACGGCCATGGGGCTGGCCAAACGCCTGCACGAGCACCCCGGCGTCAAGGTCGTGGCCGTGGAGCCCTTCGCCGGGCACAAAATTCAGGGACTCAAAAATATGCATGAGTCCTATCCACCGGGCATCTATAACAAAAAAGCGCTGGATCAGATTCTCCACGTGGAGGACGAGGAGGCCTTCGAGTGCTGCCGGCAGCTGGTGCGGCAGGAAGGCCTGTTCGTGGGCATGAGCTCCGGCGCGGCGCTGGCGGGGGCCCTCAAACTCGCCGCCGGGCTGGAGGCCGAGGGCAAACCCGGCTGCATCGTGGCCATCTTCCCCGATGGCGGCGAGCGCTATCTCTCCACGCCGCTGTTCGCGCCCAAGAGCCAGGACGGCCTCAAACTGTTCAATCTGGCCACCGGCTCCAAGGCGCACATCGACGCCGCCGGCGAGGTCAACGTCTACACCATCGGCCCCAGCCTGGACGAGCCGGACGACCCCGACGCCTGGCGGCGAATAGCGCTTTCCGACGTGCTCGTGCGGCACATCCTCTCGCGCGGGGGCAGGGCGAAGCTCGCCGTGGGTCTGGCGGACATGGACGACCGCACGCTCACCGCCGCCCGCGCGGCCGGGCTCTCCCGCGCGGCCTACGCCGAAGGCGCGCTCGCGCGCGTCAAAAAACGCGCGGCCGAACTCGGCCTGCGGCCGGAGACCGTGTTCGAGCCGGCCTCGGCATCCATGCCGCGCGCCCTGGAAATCTGCAAAAAGCTGCTGGGCAAGGGACTGGCCTACGAGAAGCTGCGCAGCGTCTATTTCGACGTGCGCCGCGACCACCGCTATGGCGACATGAAGCTCATGGACATGGACGGCCTTTCCGTGGGCAAGACCGTGGATCTGGGCGACTACGTGAAGGACAACCCGCTGGACTTCACTTTGCTCAAGCGCGCCAGCCTGCAGGACCTCAAACTGGGCGACGTGGTGGAGACGGAGTGGGGCAACGTGCGGCCAAGCTGGTTCGTTCAGGTGGCCGTGGCCGGGCTTTCCGCCCTGGGCCGGGTGGACGTGCTGGTGGCCGGCGAGGATCATCAGTTTCCGCATCTGGAGAACCTGCGCGCCATTTGGAGCGCGGCGGGCGTGGAGCCCAAGGCCTGGCTCACCGACCGCAAGCTCGCCCGCGAGACGTCCACCGAAAGTGGCGGGCGTGGCGAGAGTGGCGAGAGTGGCAAAAGTGGCGCGAGCGGCGAGAAAAACGACGCGGCGGCGCCCCTCGAACTCGCCACGTTGCTGGAAATGGCCGGCGGGGCCGCCCCGTTGCGGCTGTGGCTGCTCTCCGTGTCCTACCGCAAGTCCCTGGCCGCCACGCCGCACAGCCTGTCCATGTGGGCGCGTAACTGGCGCAAACTGCAGGAAGCCGCCTGCGCCCTGCGTCTGGCCGAACAGGACGTGCCACAGGAGGCTTCCGGCCGCGACGCGCCCGCGCCAGCGCCCGAGGACGTGGAGCAGGCCGTGTTCGAACTCAAGGCCGGGCTCACCGCCGCCCTGGAGGACGACTTGGCCATGCACCGCTACTGGCCGAAGCTGTTCGGCTTCGTCAAGAAGGTCAATGCCTGGCTCGCGCCCGACAAGAACGGCAAGCCCGGGGCGCT
Source organism: Desulfocurvus sp. (assembly GCA_020692325.1). GTDB lineage: Bacteria > Desulfobacterota > Desulfovibrionia > Desulfovibrionales > Desulfovibrionaceae > Humidesulfovibrio. Next base: position 83,281 of record JAIMKR010000010.1, on the reverse strand, counting down.
GCGCCTGGGTCGCGCCGGTGTGGACGCCTGTCTGCGCCAGCTGGAGGCGGCGGACGCCGTGCTCGGCGTGCTGGACCGTTCGCGCATGCCCATCGCCGGGGCGAGGCTGCCGGAGAATGTGCGCGAGCTGGTGGACCGGCGCGAGGCCGCGCGCAAGACCAGGGATTTCGCCGCGTCCGACGCGCTGCGCGACGAGCTTTCCGCCGCCGGCTACCGGGTGGAGGACACGTCGCAGGGCCCGCGCGTGTACGCCGACGAGGGCGCGCCGGCCCAGACTGAGGCCTAGGGAATGTCCCGCGCCGGCCTCGTTTGGGCCATGGCCGTTTGCGCCTGGATCGGCTTCGTCGGCATCGCCCTTCTCGGCGGAGTCATCCGGGAGAAGGTGCTGGAGCCCCGGCTGGGCGAGCGCGCGGCCCATGTGGTGGGCACCGTGACGGTGTGCGTGGCCATCATGGCGGCCATCCTGTTCTTCGTGCCGGCGTCCAAACTCCACGGCACGTGGCCGCTCATGCGGGTTGGCGCGTTGTGGACGGCGCTCACCGTGGCCTTCGAGTTCGGCTTTGGCCGGCTCATCATGCATAAAAGCTGGGAAGCGTTGTTCGCCGACTACAACTTCTTCGCTGGCCGCGTGTGGTTGCTGGTGCCGCTCACGACTTTTTACGGCCCGGTGCTGGCTGGAATGCTGCTCGATAGCTGAGGAGAAAACCATGCGCGGGGAACGCTTTCCACGAAGACTTGTCGCGGCGTTCACCTTCGCCGTCGTCTGGTTTGGGCTTTGCGGCCTCGCGTTCGCGCAGGGCGCGGTCGAATGACGAGTACGCGGCTCTGGCCACCGCGTTGCGCAGGGTCCTGCTGACCTTCTCCGGCGGCGACGTCCCGCGCTCCAAGGCCTGCGAGGCCTTTTCGCAGCACGGCTACCTGGGCGTGGAGGAGCAGACTGTGGCGGGCATGGCCGCGTTTATCCAGGATGGGGTGAAGTAACGGCGCGAGCCTCCACGCCGCCTAGGGTCAGTTCTGTGTCGCACCGCACACGATGTTCAGCGTTGCCTCCCCCATGCTGTCGGGGATCACGGTCTCGGGGATGGGATACGGGTCGTGCCCCGAACTCAACACCTGTCCCTGTCTCCCATAGTTGAGCCATTGCAACAACGTCAGCGTTCGCCCCTGGCAATCGACAGTCTCTTCCAAAATGGAATACGCCGTCGGTGTCTGCTTGTGGCGTGTTTCCTTTTTATGATTTTTGGTGGCAGGCGTCGAAACAATACTTTTGGCGAAGAAACGGACGGAGGAGCCGGTTACCCGCAGGGAAGCCGCGTCAACAAACGTGGTGAGGGATTTATCGGAGGATTGTCCAATGGCTATCCAGTCCGATGCGTGGGCCGGTTCCGCAAGGGGCCACCCTCCAACAAGCATCAAAGCAGCGGCCATCGCCATGAGTGAATATCTCATGGTGTAAGGATGTAATCGACGAACGAATAATGTCAAGGCGGCGCTGCCAGGGCCATTTTGACCAAGACGCGCCATCACGCCGTGACGAGCGTAGGTTTCGACTTTTGATTGGTGAGCGGCGAGACGGCGGCGTCGTGACCGGCATTGATGCGCTTCCCGGCGTCAGGTCGCCATCCCGCGAGCATGGCCCACACTGCGGCGGTCCCTAGGCGGGCTGCGTCGAGGTACGGCAAGCGCCACGTTCACGCGCGTCCACCACGATGGATGCCACGAGGCGGAAGGCCTTCATTGATGAACGCCGGGATCGGAACAACGGTTTTTTGATCCGGCGGCAGCGCCTAACGCCTCGTCAATCCATACTTTTTTAGCTTGTATTGCAGCGTGCGGCGGCTGATGCCGAGCGCGTCGGCCGTTTTTTCGCGGTGTCCGCCGGAGGCGTCCAGCGCGGCGCGCAGGGCCTTGCGTTCGGCGTCCTCCACAGCGCCGGGCAGCCCGGCCGAGAGGTTGACGCCGGCCGCGTGCTGGCCGTCGGTCCTGACGGCGCCATCGTGGCCGAGTCCGGCCACCAGTCCGGCGATCTGCGGGGGCAGCAGCTCGGGGCCCAGGGTATCGCTGCGGGCCAGAATGAGCGCGCGCTCCAGCACGTTCTCCAGCTCGCGCACGTTGCCCGGCCAGTCGTAGCGCGAGAGCGCATCCACGAACGCCGGGGCGATGGAGCGGATTTCCTTGTGGTTCTTCGCGCCCAGCTTGCGCAGCAGGTGCCCGGCGAGCAGCGGCAGGTCGCCCGTGCGGTCGCGCAGGGGCGGAATCTGAATTTCCAGCACGGCCAGGCGGTAGAAAAGGTCCTCGCGGAAGCGGCCGACGGCCACGTCGGCGCGCAGGTCGCGATTGGTGGCGGCCAGAATGCGCACGTCGGTCTCCACGGCCTTCACGGAGCCCAGCGGCTCCACCACCTTCTCCTGCAGGGCGCGCAGCAGCTTGGCCTGCAACGAGGCGGGCATGTCGCCGATCTCGTCCAGGAACAGCGTGCCGCCGCTGGCCAGCTGGAAGCGGCCGGGCTTGTCCTTCACCGCGCCGGTGAACGCGCCCTTGACGTAGCCGAAGAGCTCGCTCTCCAAAAGTTCCGCGGGCAGGGCCGCGCAGTTCACCTTGATGAGCGGTTTGCGCGCGCGGGCGCTGGCACGGTGAAGGCCATCGGCCACCAGCTCCTTGCCGGTGCCGCTCTCGCCCAGAATGAGCACCGTGGCCTCGGAGGGGCCGGCCTGCTCGATGAGTTCGCGGACGCGCAAAATGCCCGGGCTCGCCCCCACCAGCGTCTCGGCCGCGCCGCCTGGCACCAGCTTGCGCAGCCGGGCGTTCTCCTCCAGCAGGCGGCGGTACTCGTAGCTTTTCTCCAGCACGGCGGTCAGCTCGTCGTTGTCCGCCGGCTTGGTCAGGTAGTCGAAGGCGCCCTGTTTCATGGCCTCCACGGCGGAACCCACGGAACCGAAGGCCGTGAGCAGCACCACAGGCAGCAAGGGGATGCGGGCGTGCAGTTCGCGCATCAGCGTCAACCCATCCATGCCGGGCATCTTCATGTCCACCAGCGCCACGTGAGGCTGGGCTTCATCGAGCACTGCCAGCGCCGCCTCGCCCGAGGCCGCGTCGGTCACGCGCCAGCCGGCGTCCTCCAGCACGGCCCGCACGAGCATGCGGTGGCCGGGTTCGTCATCAACGATCAGCGCCGAGCGCTGGTCAGTTTGTTGCGTCATGCTCCTTGCCTCCGCCGCTTTCGCGGCCGTCGGAATCGGGGAAGAACAGGCGCACGGAGGCGCCCTCGCCGGGGCCGGACTCGATGACCGCGCGGCCCCGATGCCCGCGCATGATGCCCTGCACGATGGCCAGCCCCAGGCCCGTGCCCTGGCGCTTGTCGGTGAAGAATGGCTCGAAGGCCTTGGCGCGCACTTCCTCGCTCATGCCCGGGCCGTTGTCGGTGACGACGATCCATACGCCCGCGGGCTGTTCCTCGGCGGGCTCCTGGCGTTCGGCGGAGATCACCAGCCTGCCGCCGGAGTCGGGCAGGGCGTCCAGCGCGTTGACGAGAAGATTCAGCAGCGCCTGCCGGAGGGCGTCCTCATCAGCGTACACGTTTTCCACGCCCAGCGCCACTTCCGGCGTCACGCCCTTGTGCTCCAGGTCGAAGCGCATGAGCCCGCGCAGGCTCTCCATGAGCCGGGGCAGGTCCACCTCGGTGGGGGCCAGGTCGCGCGGGCGGGCCAGGTAGAGCAGGTCCGTGACCACGCGGTTGAGGCGGTCGGCCTCCTGGACCATGGTGCCGGCGTAGGACGCCAGCGGCTCCTGGCCCTTCAGCTTGGTGGCGAAGAGCTGGGCGAAGCCGCGCAGCGACGAGAGCGGGTTGCGTATCTCGTGCGCCACGCCGGCGGCCAGCGAGCCGATCGCAGCCAGCCGTTTGGCCTCGGCCAGGTCCTCCTCCAGGTTCTTCAGGCGCGTGCGGTCGCGCAGGAGCACGAGGCGTTCGCCCGATTCGCCGCCGCTGGAGGCGTCGGCCTGCAGGGGCAGACAAAGAATTTCCAGCACCTTGCCCGCGTGTTCGCATTGCCGCCATTGATAGGGCGTGGAAACCTCCCACGTGGAGAGGTCGGGGAAGGGAAATTCCGACCAGCCGCGGCCGAGCAGTTCGGCCGCGCGCTTGTCGTCGCCGCCCTCGGCCTCTTCGCCCAGCAGCAGGCGCACGGCCGAACCATTGGCCGAGAGGATCGCGCCGTCCTTGTCCAGGGTGATCAGGCCGTCGGGCATGTTGTCCAGCAGCTTGGACTGGAAGCGTTCCAGCCGGGCGGCCTTGAGGGCCTGGTCGCGGCGGCGCAGATAGGCGAAGGCCAGAATCCACAGCAGGCTGGCCGCGCCGAAGACGTATCCCGCCTGAAGCATGGCCGCGCGCCGGTAGGCCTGAAACTGGCTCATATGCCGCTGCGGGTTCAGCCCGGCCATGAGGAACATGGAGGGCAGCTCCGGGGTGCGGTTGAACTCGCGGTGCGGATCGCCCGGGCCGTCGTCGGCGGAGTCGCCCCGCTGCCCGTCCGCGTCGCGCATGGGCCCGCTCATGTGGCCACCGCGCGGTCCTTCCCCGGCGTCTGGGCCATCGGGGGGGGGAGCGGGCTCGGGTCCCATTTCCGGCTCCGGGGGGGGCAGGGGGAAGCCCATGCGCACGCCCTCGCTGAGAATGGAGAGGTTGGGCCGCGCGCGCACGGCGGAGAAAATGGCGCGCTTGCCATTGTAGATCAGCGGCCCGGACCAGTGCCCGCGCACCTCCAGGGAGGCCACGATGACCTCCGGCAGCACGAGGGGCTGCTTCTGATCGTCGTTGGAGGAGGAGACCACCAGCCGGCCGTCCTCGTCGAACACGCCCACGAAGACCACGTCGCCGGAGGCGGTCATTTCCTTGAACAGCTCGTGCACCACGGGGAAGAAGCGGTTGGCCGTGTCGGGCGAGCGGCGCAGCGTGTGCATGACGCGCATGAGGTTGGCTTCCACGCCGTGGACCACCACGGTGCCGGCCAGCTCCATGTGCTGATCCACCAGATCGCGCTGGCGGCGGATGTTCTGCCACGTGAGGAACATGCTGCCCAGGCCGAGGCCGAGCAACGCGATGACGGCCGCCAGAACGGGGCCCTTGTCCCTTTTGAATGTGCGCAGTTCCATGCGGGGGGGTTCGCCTTGGGCCGCCGGTGCGTCGGCGGCCTTCGCCCTTGCTTGGCCGGTTATCCGGTCCGTGTCAACCGTGCGCGCCGGTCCGCGTTTCCAATCGGCCGCGTCCGGCATGCGTCGGGGCGGTCCGGCGGAATCTCACCGCGCGGGCCGCCCCGTATCGCTCCCATCGCCAGGCCGGGTACGGATGGGCCGTCCCTAGCCGGTCACGGGTCGGTCAGTCTAGTTGCAGGCTCCGCCCGGGCACGCGCCGCCGAAGCCGCGTCCAAAACCGCCGCCGGGGCAGCCGCTGCCGTCGCCGTAGCCCAGACCCATCATGCCGTGATGATAGCCGTTGGGCCCGAAGGGCTTGAGGCCGGTCTGCTTCTGGATCTCGGCGCGGATGGCCAGACGCTCCTGGTGCATGGAGTCGCGCAGCTTGGATATTTCACCGATGAGGTTCTGGATGTCGCTCTTCTCGGCCTTGCCGGAGGTGGTGAGCGCCTGCAGCTCGGCCTGCTTGGCCCAGATCTTTTCGCGCAGGTCATAGAGCTTGTCCTGGTGCGCCTCGATGATTTTCTGGATGGCTGTGCGTTGTTCGGCCGTGAAGTGGTAGCCGTTCGCTGCGTAGCCATGTCCGCCGCCGTGGGGGGCGGCGAAGGCGATGGCGGTGAGGGAGAGCAGGGCCGCCGCCGCGATCAGTGTGATGAGGGTCTTTTTCATGGTTGATTCCTCCGAAACGTGTGGTGTGGCAATTGCGGTGGCGCGCCCTCCGCTTTGATTGAAACACTTGATAGCATGTGTCATGCCAAACGTGACGGGCTGTGAAATCAGGGGGTTGTGGGAGAACGAAGACAAAGGATGTGCATTGTTCTGCACTTCACTGCACAAACGCGAAGGTGAAAACACTGCACAAGTCGTCAGTCGCGGACGGGGAGGGCGCTCTTGGATAGCCAGTCGGTCATGCCGCACGCGCCGCATTTTCCGCAGCCGTCCGGCGGGCAGCCAGGACTATGCACGGCGCGGCCGGCGCGTTCGTACTCGCGCCACAGAACCCCGCGCCGCACGCCGATGTCCACGACCTCCCAGGGGAAGACCTCGTCCGGGCCGCGCTCGCGATCGAGTATGCGCGCGGCCTGTTCCTCGAAGCCACGCATGGCCTTTTTCCAACCGCCGTGCTCGGCGGCCAGCCGCACGAGCTCGAAGGCCTCCTCCCCACCGCGGGAAAGCGCGCCCTGCAGCCTGGCCTGGAAGGGCGCGTCCACGCTGAGGGCCACGCCGCGCAGGGGGCGGACGATCTCGGCCAGACGTTTCTGCCCGGCGGCGAGGTCCGCCTCGGACATCATGGGGGCCCACTGCATGGGCGTGAAGGGCTTGGGCACCAGACAGCTGGCCCCGAGGGTGATGCGCATGAACTCGCGCGTTTTCGCGCCATGCCCACGGTCGCGCGCGGCCATGATCTCGTCGAGGAAGGTCGCGAGTTCGTCGTAGTCCTTCGGGCCCTCCCACGGCCAGCCGATGATGAGATAGACGCGCAGGTGGTTCACGCCGTGTTTCGCGCAGCGCTCAACGGCGCTCAGGAACACGTCGGGGTCGAGTTTCTTGTTGGCGGCGCGGCGCAGGCGTTCGCTCGCGCCTTCCAGAGCCAGCGTCACGGTGCGGATGCCGCACTGGCGCAGAAAGGTCAGCAGCTCTTCCGTAAGGCCGTCGGCCCTGATCGACGAGAGGGAGAACTTGGTCTTGCGCGCCGCCAGCCAGTGCAGAAAGGGCATCAAATCCGGCCAGTCGGTGAGGGCCGTGCCCACCAGTCCCACCTTTCTGGGTGCGGCGGCCTCCACCAGGGCGCGCAGGTCCTCCACGCGGGCGTGGCGCGGCGGGCGGTACACGTAGCCGGCGGCGCAGAAGCGGCAGGCGTGCGGACAGCCCCGGTTGATTTCCAGGAGCATGGCGTCGGCCACGGCGGAGTCGTGCCCGGTGAACAGCGATGCGGCCGGGCAGGCCAGCAGCGGCGTTGGGTGGGCCATGGCGGCCACGCGGCGCACGGGCGTTTTTGAAAGTCCCGGCATGTAGAGCCCGGGCATGTCCTTGACGGAATCGAGAAATTCGGCCTTGGGCACGCCCGCGAACACGGCGCGCTTGAGGGCCAGGCAGAAGTCCACGAACCCGACCTCCGCCTCGCCGACCCAGAAGGCGTCGGCGAGGCGGGCCAGGGGCGCGGGGTTGATGAAGGCGATGGGCCCGCCAACGAGCACCAGCGGGTAAGCCGGGCGTTCCGTCCTTTCGGACGGAACGCCCGCCGCGGTGAGCGCCCTGAGGAGGGGGAGGAAGTCCTCCTCAAAGCTGACGCTCACCGCCATCAAGGGGAAGAGCTTGAGGTCCCTGCCGGAGTCCGCCGAAACGGGCGCGTCGAAGCCCTTGCCGAGGAAGAAGCGCTCCACGGCCATTTGTGGTTCACTGGAAAGCAGGCGGTGCACCACCTGCCATCCCAGCGCTGAGAGTCCCATGCCTTCGTCACCGGGAATCAGCAGGGCCGCGGGAAGACGGCCGCCGAGATCCGGCGCCTGAGGCGGGGCCACGCATGGCCGGGGGCCGCGCGAGCATTCAGGCCGGCGCCCGCGCTTCGCCCCGGAAGGACGTCGCATGCCTGTCCTAATCCGCGTTGCGGCGGATGAACGCGGGCGTATCCAGCGTGTCGTCCTCGAACAGGAACTCCTCTTCGCCGGGAGCGCCGCCCATGGCGGCCCGCAGACCGGGATGCGGCTGCCGCTGCTCCTCGCCGTTCTTGGCGCCGAAGCGCACGAAGGCGGGCAGGTCGCGGTTGCTGCTGGCGATGACGCTGGAGATGGTGCTGCGGCGCGTGTTGGCGCGCGGGGTGGCCGGCACGGGGTTCAGGATGGGCTTGGAGGCGTCCTTGTCCTGTTTGGGCTGCTGGGCCTCGCGTTCGTCGATGCTGGTGGCGATGACGGTGACGCACAGCTCCTCGCCGGCGTTCTCGTCGGCCACGACGCCGAAGACGATGTTGGCGTCCTCGTGGGCCTCCTTGCTGATGAGGTCGGAGACCTCCTGGATCTCGTCGGTGCTCAGGTCCTCGCTGGCGGTGATGTTGAACAGCACGCCGCGCGCGCCGGCGATGGAGACGTCCTCCAGCAGCGGGCTGGTGATGGCCTTGAGCGCGGCCTCGCGGGCGCGGTTCTCGCCGCTGGCGATGCCCGTGCCCATGAGGGCCAGACCGGAATTGGTCATGATGGCCTTCACGTCCGCGAAGTCGAGGTTGATCAGGCCGTGGACGGTGATGAGGTCGGAGATGCCCTTGACCGCGAAGTAGAGGACCTCGTCGGCCTTTTTCAGCATGATGCCGAAGCCGGCCTTCTTGGCGGCCATCTGCAACAGGCGGTCGTTGGGAATGGTGATGATGGAGTCCACGACCTGGCTCATCTCGTCGATACCCTTTTCGGCCTGCTGCATGCGGCGGCGGCCCTCGAAGTAGAAGGGTTTGGTCACCACGGCCACGGTGAGCGCGCCGGACTCCTTGGCGGCCTGGGCGATGACCGGCGCGGCGCCGGTGCCCGTGCCGCCGCCCATGCCGGCGGTGATGAAGACCATGTCGGTGCCCTGCAGCAGCTCGCGGATCTGGTCGATGCTTTCCAGGGCGGCGTTGCGGCCCACCTCCGGGTTGGCGCCCGCGCCCAGCCCCTTGGTGAGTTTGGCTCCCAACTGGATGGTGTGGTCGGCGAGCGATTTCTCAATGTCCTGGGCGTCGGTGTTCGCGGCGATGAAGCTCACGCCGGACAGGCGCGACTGGATCATGTTGTTGATGGCGTTTCCGCCGCCGCCTCCGCAGCCGATGACTTTGATTTTCGCGCTCATATCATTCTCAAGTTCGAAATGTGCCATGGGTTTCCTCCTCCCGTAGCGTTGGCTGAAAGTGCTGAGATCTTCCCCTTGATCGAAACGCCTGTCAGGCGATGTCGACGAACCATTTCTTCATGCGGCCGAGAATCCGGTTGAAGACGTTGTCCTCTCGGATGCGGAAGTCTCCGCCGCCGCCCTGGCCGGGCTGGGTCATTTGCTTTTCCGCTCCGTAGAGCAGCAGGCCCACGGCCGTGGCGTATTTGGGATTGTTGACCATGTCGTACAGGCCACCCACGTACTCGGGGTAGCCGATGCGCACGGGCAGATCGAAAACCTGTTCGGCCAGATCCTGCATCCCGCTGATGAGCGAGGTGCCGCCGGTGAGAACCACGCCGGCCGCGATCTGGCTCTTGTACCCGCTCTTGATGAGCTCCTGATCCACGAGCGCGAGGATTTCCTCGCATCTGGGCTCGCAGATCTCGGCGAGCACGCGTTTGCTCATGGCGCGGCTGTCGCGGCCGCCCACGCTGGGCACGTCGATGGTCTCATCGACCTTCACCATGTCGGCCAGGGCGCAGCCGTGGTCGATCTTGATCTTTTCGGCGCTGGTCATGGGCGTGCGCAGGCCGAAGGCGATGTCGTTGGTGAGGTTGTTGCCGCCAAGGGCCAGCACAGCGGTGTGCTTGATGCTGTCCTTGGAAAATATGGCGATGTCCGTGGTGCCGCCGCCGAGGTCGACGAGGCACACGCCGATTTCGCGCTCCTCGTCGGAGAGCACGGACTTGCTGGAGGCCAGCGATTCGAGCACGATGTCGGCCACGTCGAGACCCGAGCGGTGGCACGAGCGCACGATGTTCTGAGCGCTGGTGACAGCGCCGGTGACGATGTGCACCTTCACTTCCAGGCGCACGCCGGCCATGCCGAGCGGATCGGCGATGCCGCGCTGGTCGTCGACGATGAACTCCTGCGGCAGGGTGTGGATGACCTCGCGGTCCAGCGGGATCGCCACGGCCTTGGCAGCCTCGATGACGCGGTCCACGTCTTTCTGGGTCACCTCGCCGCCCTTGACGGCGATGACACCGTGGCTGTTGAAGCCTTTGATGTGGCTGCCGGCGATGCCGGCGTACACCGAGCGGATTTCGCACCCGGCCATCAGTTCGGCCTCCTCCAAGGCCTTCTTGATGGACTGCACCGTCTGCTCGATGTTGACCACCACACCCCGGCGCAGTCCCGTCGAGGGGCTGGTGCCGATGCCGATGATGTCCACCATACCGTCGTCCTTGACCTCGCCCACCACCGCGCAGATCTTGGTGGTGCCGATGTCCAGGCCGACGATGATGTCGCTGCTCTTGGCCATGAATTCCTCCCTTGGTTAACTCGCCGAAATCACCCGCCGCGTCCGTCTCTTCCCCGTCAGGAAGCCGCGGGCTTCTGCCTCAACTCGACCCAGACCTTTCCGTCGCTGGCCACGATGCCGGCCGCCTGGCCGGTTTCACCGCGCAATTTCAGGTCGCGCCATACCGTTTCGATCCGGTTGAATTCGTTCTGCCAGTCCGAGAGCTCCGCGCGCACCCGCAGGCGCAACGCGTCGAGGTACATCTCGATCTGGCCGGATTCCGAAATGCGAATCCAGGCGATCTGCCCCAGGGCGAAGGGCATTTCCTGTTTGTTCATACGTTCCACCATGGCCTGGATGTTGTCCTGCTGGTCGCCCAGCTCCGGGGCCACGTCGAGTAGCGGCAGCGAGGCCGAATCGCCCGGTGAAAGCTGGGTGATGATGTCGCCCTTGGCGTCGGCGAAGAAGAGCTGTCCGTCCTGCCGCACCCAGAAGGAGGGCTGCCGCTCCGTGATGTTGATGAACAGTTTGTCCGGCAGCTCGCGGCGCACGGTGACGAACTCCACCCAGGGATTCTGGGACAGGGCGGCCTCCACGCGGCTCACGTTGACGCCCAGGCTGTTCTGCCCCAGGCGAAGGCCGGCGATCTCCAGCACCTGCCCGTAGGCCAGGCGCTGGTTGCCGGCGATGTTGATCTCCGTGAGCCCCAGAACGGAGGTGGTGGTGGCCACCCTGTACGAGTAGATGAGCCCCGTGCCGAAAAGCCCCAGCACCAGCACGAAGATGAGAAAGAGCATGAAGCCCTTCACCGCGCCGCCCGGGTTGAGCGGCAGCGGAATCCGCGGTTCCCTGCGCGGCCTGTTGAGCCGCACCGAGGCCGTGGCCTTGCGGGCCGACTGCGTTCTGCGTTGTATTCCGCCCGGACGGATCATTCGAGCACCACCACTTCGTTTTGCAACGTCACGCCGAAGCGCGCGCGCACGGCGTTTTTGCCAAAGTCCATCAGCTCCAGGGCCTGCGCGGCCGTGCCTTCGCCAAGGTTCACCAGAAAATTCGCGTGCATGTCCGAAAAAAACATGCCGCCCAGCCGTTTGCCGCGCATCCCCGCCTCGTCCAGCAGCCGGCCGGCGCTCTTGCCCTCCGGATTCTTGAACACGCAGCCGGCGCTTTTCGCAGTCACCGGCTGGGTGGCCTTCTTCTTCGCATAGACCCCGGCCATGCGCGCGCGCACGTCGGCCGGATCATCCTGCGTCAGCCGGAATTCGGCCGCCCACACCAGTAGGAATTCCGCGTCGAGCCCGGCGTCGAAACGCCGGTAGTCGAAGGCGCACGCCTGGGCCGACCGCCAGAAAAGTCCGCGCTTCGGCGTCCACAGGCGCACGCGGGTCAGCGCGTCCGCCGCGCACACGCCGTAGGACCCGGCGTTCATGGCCACCGCGCCGCCCACGCTGCCGGGGATGCCGGTGAGCCCCTCCAATCCGGCGAGGCCCATGCGTTGGCATATTCCGAGCAGGCGCGGCAGGCCCATGCCGGCCCCCACGCGCACCAGCACCTCTTCGGCGTGGCTTTCCAACTGCGGTTCGTCCTCGCCCGCGGCGCGCACCAGGGTCAGCTCATGGGGACCGTCGGCCGCAAGCAGGTTGCTGCCCGCGCCGATGGCCATGGGCCGGCCGCCCAGTCCGGGCAGCTCGCGCGCCAGCTGGTCCAGTCCGGCCTCGTCGCGCACGATGGCCTCGGCCAGGGCGGGGCCGCCCAGGCCGAGCGTGGTGCGCGCGCTGAGGCGCGGGTTTCGAACCAGTGTCAACGTCATGCCTGCGTTCCTATTTCCCCGCGTCGCCGTCGGTTTCGTTCAGCCACTGCTCGCCGACCTTCCAGATGCTGCCCGCCCCGAGGGTCAGCAGCAGGTCGCCGGGCTTCAGAATGTCGTTGAGCTGGCGGCTCATGCTGTCGAAGTCCGGGTAGAAACGCACCTTGGTCTTGCTCACCTGCTTGATGCCCTGCGCCAGACTCATGCCATTGACGCCGGGGATGGGCGACTCGCTGGCGGGGTAGATCTCCGTGAGCAGCAGCAGGTCCACGGTGGCGAACACGTGGCAGAAATCGCCGAACAGCGCCTGTGTGCGCGAGAAGCGGTGGGGCTGAAACGCCACCACCAGCCGTCTGTCGGGGAAGCAGGCGCGGGCGGTGTCCAGCGTGGCGCGGATCTCGGCCGGATGGTGCCCATAGTCGTCCACCACGAGCACGCCGTTGCGCTCGCCCTTTTTCTCGAAGCGTCGGCCCACGCCGCCGAAATTGGCCAGCCCCCGCAGAATGGCGTCCTTTGGCAGGCCGGCCTGCAACGCCACGCCGATGGCCCCCAGCGAGTTGAGCACGTTGTGCTTGCCGGGATGCGCCAGGGTCACTTGACCAAAGGGCTCGCCATCCAGGGTCACGTCGAAGATGCTGCGCAGGCTGGAGGTGATGATGTGGCCGCGCAGGCGGTTCTTCTCGCCCAGGCCGTAGGTGAGGTAGGGCCGTTTGATCACCGGCAGCAAACGCTGCACGCCGGGATCGTCGCCGCAGACCACGTTGATCCCGTAGAAGGGGATGTGGTTCAGAAAATCGGTGAAGGCGCGCTCGATGCCGGCCATGTCGTGATAGTGGTCCAGGTGGTCGCGGTCCACGTTGGTCACCACGGTCATGATGGGCGAGAGGCAAAGGAACGAGCCGTCGCTCTCGTCGGCCTCGGCGATGAGGAATTCGCCCTCGCCCAGGCGCGCGTTGCTGCCGAAGGTGTTCAGCCGCCCGCCGATGATGACAGTGGGGTCGAGTCCCGCCTCGGTGAAAATGGTGGCGAGCAGCGAGGTGGTGGTGGTCTTGCCGTGGGTTCCGGCCACGGCGATGCCCGTGCGCATGCGCATGAGCTCGGCCAGCATTTCCGCGCGGGGAATGATGGGGATGCTCATTTCGCGGGCGCGCTCCAGCTCGGGATTGTCGTCCTGAATGGCGGTGGATTTGACCACAACGTCGGCGTTGCCCACGTTGTCGGCCCCGTGGCCGATGAACACAGTGGCCCCGAGGTTTTTGAGCCGGTGCACGGCGCTGCCGGCGGCCATGTCCGATCCCGTGACCGTGAAGCCCATGTTGAGGAGCACCTCAGCGATGCCGCTCATGCCCGCGCCGCCGATGCCGACCATGTGCACGGTGGACACGCGGCTGTACATGGCCGGGCTGGCGCTGCGGCTGGGAACCGGAACGTGTTTTTTCTGCTGCTTTTTTTCCATATGCGTTTCCTTTCGCATTCGCGTGGTCAGGCCGCCGCGCGGAGTTCCTCGAGCCCGTCGACGATGAGGGACGCCGCCTCCGGCCGGGCGAAGGTTTTGGCCTCGCGGCTCATGGAGGCCAGCCGGGCTTGGTCGCCCAGCAGGCTCGACACGAGTTCGGCCAGGGATTGCGGGAAAAGCTCCCGTTGATCCACCAGCACCGCCGCCCCAAGGTCCGCCAGATTCTGGGCGTTCACGCGCTGGTGGTCGTGCGCGGCGAAGGGGAAGGGCACCAGCACGCTCGGCGTGCCCGTGGCCGCCAGCTCGAAAATCGTGGAGGCGCCGGCGCGGCACAAGGCCAGATCCGCCCAGGCGTAGGCCCCGCGCATTCCCTCGATGAAGCCGAAAACGTTCGTCGGGTCCGCGCCGGCCTTGACGTAGGCCTCGCGCACGCGCGCCTCGTCGGCCGAGCCGGTCTGGTGCAGAATGTTCACGCACGCGGCCATGAGTTGCGGCAGCGCCTCGATGACGGCGGTGTTCACCGCACGCGCGCCCTGGCTGCCGCCCAGCACGAGCAGGTTGCGCCGCGTGCCGAAGCTCTCGTGCTTGGCCTGGGCGATCTCCGCGCGCACAGGGTTGCCCGTGCGCAACACTTTCACCGCCGGGAAGCAGCCCAGGCGGTCGTCGAAGGACACGAACACCCGGCGCGCCAGCTTGCCAAGAATGCGGTTGGTCACGCCCGGCACGGAGTTCTGCTCGTGAATGGCGGTGGGCAGGCGCAGCAGCGCAGCCGCCAGCACCGGGCAGAAGCCCGCGTATCCGCCAAAGCCGATGACCACCTCTGGTTTGAAGCGTCTGAGCGCCCGCGCGGCGAGCACCACGCTCCGGCTCACCCACACGGCGGAGAAGAGTCCCTTGAGGCCCCGGCCGAGCACGCCGCTGGCCGGCAGCGCCATGAACTCCAGACCGGCTTTTTCCGCCAGCGTCCCCTCGGGTCCGTGTCCGCCCAGGAACAGCACCTCGACCCCCGGGTTGCGGCGGCGGGCCTCGGCGGCCACGGCCAGCGCCGGGAAGATGTGTCCTCCCGTGCCGCCGGTGGTGACCACCAGACGTTCTATGCGTCCGCGCGCGCTCACGAGCGGTTCCTCGAAAGGTTGAGCAGCACGCCCACGCAGATGAACGACGCGATGAGCGAACTGCCGCCGTAGCTGATGAAGGGCATGGGCACGCCCTTGGGCGGCACGGTGCCGAGCACGACGGCGAGGTTCAGGCAGAAGCCCAGGGCCAGGATCACGCACATGCCGAACGCGGTGAAGCGGTCCATGAGGTCCTCCTGCAGAAAGGCCACGCGGAAGGCCCGCAGCATGAGAAACGCCACCAGAATGAACACCATCGAGATGCCGAGGAAGCCCAGTTCCTCGCCCACCACGGCCATGATGAAGTCGTTGTGGGCCTCCGGCAGGAAGAAGAGCTTCTGCTTGCCAGCGCCCAGCCCGGCCCCCAGGAATTTGCCGGAGCCGAAGGCGTACAGCGACTGTACGAGCTGGTAGCCTTCGTCCCTGGCCACGGCGAAGGGATCGAGGAAGGCCGTCCAGCGTTTGAGGCGATAGGGGGCGGAGGAAATGAGCATCCAGCCCGCCGCGCCGCCGAGCACGGCCGAGCCGAGCAGGTAGATGACGCGTGTGCCGCCCACAAGACACATGCAGAACAGAATGAAGCACAAGAAGGCCGTGCCGCCGAAGTCCGGCTGCAACATGAGCAGCGCGCACATGACGCCGGTGACCAGAAAGGGCGGAATGACACCCACGGTGAAGGTGCGCGTCTGCACCAACTCCTGTTTTTTGGAGAAGAAAAAGGCCAGATAGAACACCAGGGAGATCTTGGCGAACTCCAGCGGCTGTAGCGAGATCGGTCCGAAGTGTATCCAGCGTTTGCCGCCGCCCACCGTCGCGCCGATGATCTTCGTCAAGACGAGCAGAATTATGGTCGCGATGACCCAGAAGTATGTCAGATCGTAGAAGAACTTTTTGTTCACGCGCGCGCAGAAGATCATCAGCGTCGTGCCCACGATGGCGAACCCGGCCTGCTTCTTGAAGAAGAGGTACTTGTCGCCATAGAAGCGCTCGGCCATGATGCCGGAACTGGAAAACACCATGATCAGGCCCACCCCCGCCAGCAGAAGCGCGGCGAAGAGCAGCCAGTAGTCCATGGGGTAGTATTGCGCGTTGCTGCGCTGGTTCATCTTCCGGCCTCCGCCCCTTCATCCTGAATGGCCTGGGCCACGCGCGCGAAGTCGCGCCCGCGTTCGGCGTAGCCATGGTACGCGTCGAAGCTGGCCGTGCCGGGCGAGAGCAGGATGGCCTCGCCCTTCGCCGCCAGCGCGAACTGCCGGCGCACGGCGGCCTCCAGCGTCTTGTCCCAGCTCACCGGGAACAGCGGCGCGAGCACGGGCTCGAAAATTTCGCGCGCCGCGCCGAAAAGTCCTATGGACCGTACCTTGTCGGCGATTTTGGCCGCCATCTCCGCCACGTCGCCGCCCTTGAACACGCCGCCCAGCAGCAGGCGCACCGGGCGTTCCATGCTGGCCACGGCGGCGGCGACGCTTTCCAGCGTGGTGGCCTTGGAGTCGTCGACGAACAATACGCCGGCTGCCTCGCACACTGGCTCGATGCGGTGCGGCAGGGCCTTGAACGCGCCGATGGCCGCGCGGGCCTGCTCCTCGGTGACGCCGAGGGGCTGCACCATGCGCCAGGCGGCGGCGATGTTCTCGCGGTTGTGCGCGCCGGGCAGGCCGGGGCAGGCGAAGTCCGTGTCCGCGCGGAAGTATTCGCGCCGGGCGCGGGTGAAGCGCCGCGCCTCCAGTTCGTCGCGCATGTCCGCGGGAACCACGGCCAGGCAGGTCGGATCCTGCTGGGAGAAGAGGTTCAGCTTGGCGCTGAGGTACTCCTCCATGTCCGCGTGGTAGTCCAGGTGGTTGGGCGAGAAGTTGAGCAGGGCGGCCACGCGCGGCTTGAAGGTGCGGCAGTTCTGAAGCTGGAAGCTGGAAATTTCGATGACCACCGCGTCCACGCGCTCGTCGCCGAGCAGGTAGTCGCACAGCGGGGTGCCGATGTTGCCGCCCACGAAAGTGGTCAGACCCGCGTGGCGCAGGATGTGCCCCACCAGGGTCGTGGTGGTGGTTTTGCCATTGGTTCCGGTGATGGCGATGACCGGCTCGTCCAGGAACCAGGAGGCGAACTCCATCTCGGCCACCACGCGGCGCGGATCGACATCGCCGAGCACGTGGGCGAGCTTTTTCACCGGCACGCCGGGCGAAAGCACGATGAGGTCGGCGTCAGCGAATTCCTCGGGCCTGTGCGGACCGGCGGCCAGGGTCAGGCCGACGCTTGCGGGGTCGGCGTGGATTTTGAGCAGCGTGTCGACCGGGAGGTCGGGCTTGGCGTCCACCAGGCGCACACGCGCCCCCAGGCTAAGCAGGAAGCGGCAGGCGGACAGGCCGGAGACGCCCGCGCCCACCACAACAGCCTGTTTGCTCTGGAAAATCTTTAGAGTCTGAAAGATGCGAACTTTCCTGTCCATAGCCGGGCCGCCTAACGAAGCTTGAGGGTGCTCAGGGCCATGAGGGCCATGAGAATGGAGAGAATCCAGAACCGGATGATGATTTTGGATTCCGGGATGCCTTTGAGTTCGAAGTGGTGGTGCAGCGGGGCCATGCGGAAGATGCGCTTGCCACCGCTCATCTTGAAGTAGCCCACCTGCAGAATGACCGAGAGGGTCTCGAACACGAATACGCCGCCCACCAGGGCCAGGATGAGCTCCTGCTTGGCCAGCACGGCGATGAAGCCCAGTGTGCCGCCCAGGGCCAGCGACCCCACGTCGCCCATGAACACCTGCGCGGGGTAGGCGTTGAACCACAGGAAGCCCAGTCCGGCGCCCACCAGCGCGCCGCAAACCACCGTCACCTCGCCCACGCCGGGCACGGGCGTGATGTTCAGGTACTGGGCGATCATGGCGTTGCCGGCGGCATAGGTGAACAGGGAGAAGCAGGCGGCGCTGACCACCAGCGGGCCGATGGCCAGTCCGTCCAGGCCGTCGGTGAGATTCACGGCGTTGGACGAGGCCACCAGGATGAACACGGCGAAGGGCACGTAGAAGAGCCCCAGGTCCGGGTGCACGTGTTTGAAGAACGGCACGGCCAGCTGCGTGGAATAGGCCGGCTGGAAGATGAGCGCGCTGATGGCGGCCACGGCCACCACGAGCTGCCCGGCCAGCTTGGCCCGGGGGGAAATCCCCTTGTTCTGTTTTTTCACGATTTTGGTGTAGTCGTCCCAGAAACCCACCGCGCCGAAGCCGATGAACACCAGCAGCGAGAGCCACACGTAGACGTTGGTCAGGTCGGCCCAGAGCAGCACGCTCACCACCAGGGCCACGCCGATGATGATGCCGCCCATGGTGGGCGTGCCTTCCTTGGCCTGATGGCAGGTGACCTCGGCCAGGATGTGCTGGCGGCAGTGCAGTGACTTCAGCCACTCGATGAGCTGCGGGCCGAAGAGAATGCTGATGCTCAGCGAGGTCAGCAGCGCGTAGACGCTGCGGAACGTGATGTACCGGAAGACGTTGAACAGCGAGATCTTCGCCGCCAGGGGGTAGAGCAGATGGTAGATCACGCCTTGCCCTCCCCGCCGCACAGCGCCGTTGAAAGCGCGCCCGCGTAGGTCTCCATGTGGCAGGAGCGCGAGCCCTTGACCAGCACGACGCCGCCGTCGAGGGCCGTCAGCGCGGCCGCCACCGTCCTCGGTGCGGTCACTGCGGTCACGTCGGGGCCGAAGCCCGCGGCCTTGGCTCCGCGCGCCACGTCCGCGGCGTGGGAGCCCTGGAAAAACACCATGTCGGGTTTGATGACGGCCAGCAGCGCCCCGAGATCCTCGTGGGCCTTGTCCGCCTCCGCGCCCAGCTCGCCCATGTCGCCAAGCACCAGCACGAGGCGGCCCTCGCCGGCCATGAGCCGCGCGGCCTCGATGCTGCGCCGCATGGACAGCGGGTTGGCGTTGTAGGTGTCGTCCACAACGCGCCACGCCGCGCCCTCGTGACAGCAGAAGCGCTGGTCCGGCAGTTGGGCGGCGGCGAGTCCCGCGGCGATCTGCTCCGGCGAGAGGCCGAGCATGTGGCAGGCCCCGGCCACGGCGGCGGCGTTCTCGGCGAAGTGCTCGCCGCAGGCGGGCAGCTCGGCCCAGAAGGCCTGCCGGTCCACGATGATTTCGTACAGTCCGCGCCCGCCGGCCAGTGGCTCCTCGAAGCGCGCGTAGTAGGGTGCGAAGGAGTCGCGCGCGGAGAAGCCGACGACCCCGGGGAACACGCGGCGCGCCTCGTCCCACAGTTCCGGGTAGTCCATGTTGCACAGGGCGCGGCCGCCGGGTTTGATGTGGGTGAACAGCGAGGCCTTGGCGCGCGCCACCCCGGCGATGCTGCCCAGACCTTGCAAATGCGCCGGGCCGATGTTCAGCACGATGGCGAGATCCGGGGCGACGATGGCCCCAAGCTCGTCCATGTCGTGCGGTTTGCTGATGCCGGCCTCCATGACCCAGATTTCCTCCGAGCCGTCGGCGGCGAGCATGGACAGGGGCAGCCCAACCTGATTGTTGAAATTCTTGCGATTCTTCGCCACGCGCAGCACGCGGCCCAGGGTTTGGGCCAGCAGCTCCTTGGCCGTGGTCTTGCCGGCCGTGCCGGTGATGGCCACCACCTTTGCGGACACGGCGTCGCGCCAGATGCGCGCCAGCCGGCCCAGGGCGGCCCGCGTGTCGTCAACGCGGATGACCGGGCAGGGCAGTTTGGGCAGATCGCGTTCCGCAACGATGGCGCAGGCCCCGGCTTCGGCCGCCTGGGCGGCGAAGTCGTGCCCGTCGAAGCGTTCGCCCCGGAGGCAGAGGAAGAGATCGCCGGGGGCAACCTCACGGTTGTCCGTGCGCACGGTGGTCGCCACGACGTCGCCGGACGGGGCGTCGAGGGGCGAGCCGGTGAGGCCCAGGGCTATGTCGCGCAGGGCGAGTCTCATCCGAGCACCTCGTGAATGGCGCGGGAAACCGCCTCCACGTCGGAGAACGGATGTTTCACGCCGTTGATGAGCTGGTAGGGCTCGTGTCCCTTGCCGGCCACGAGCAGGGCGTCGCCGGGCCGCATGATCGAAACCGCCTCGCGGATGGCGGCGTAACGGTCGGGATTCTCCACCACCTGTTTGGCCTCGGCCAGACCGGGGCGGGCGTCGGCAATGATGGCCAGCGGGTCCTCGAAGCGCGGGTTGTCGGACGTGAGCACGGCCACGTCGGCCTGTTCGGCCACGGCGCGGGCCATGAGGGGACGCTTGGTCTTGTCGCGGTTGCCGCCGCAGCCGAACACGGTGATGAGCCGCTTGAAGCCGGCGTCGCGCAGGGCGCGCTGCACGTTGATGAGCGCGTCCGGCGTGTGGGCGTAGTCCACGAAGATGTCCAGGTCGCGCTCGTTGGCCACGCGCTGGAGCCGGCCGGGCACGCCGGTGAAGCTGGCCAGGGGCTGCATGTCCGCCGGGCCCAGGCCGATGCCCAGGGCCACAGCCTGCGCGGCGAGCAGGTTGCTGGCGTTGTGCGCGCCCACCAGACCGGATTTGAGGCTCCAACACTTGCCCTCCCACTCCATGCGCAGGGTCAGCCCGCGCGGGGTGCACTCCACCAAGTCGCCGCGCAGCATCTGGTTGCCGCCGGCCGGCCGCGCGCCCTTGAGGGTGAAGCCCAGAGCGTCCGGGTACTCGGAGAGCAGGCGCAGGCCGTAGGGATCATCGGCGTTGGCGGCCTTGTGCTTGTCCAGGCGCGGATACGTGCCGAAAAGCAGGTTCTTGGCCTGGTAGTACGATTCGAAATCGTGGTGGTAGTCCATGTGGTCCTGGGTGAGGTTCGTCAGCACGGCGGCGTCGAACTCCAGCCCGGCCACGCGCTTCTGATGCAGGGCGTGGGAGCTGGTCTCCATGACCACGGTGTCCACACCGGCCTCGCTCATCCGCGAGAACAGCTCGTGCAGCCGCCAGCACCCCGGGGTGGTGAGGTTGCTCTCGATCACCGTTCCCGGCCAGCGATAGGCCACGGTGCCCAGCACGCCCACGTTGCGGCCGCAGGCGGTGAGCAGCCCCTCCAGCAGGTAGGCCACGGTGGTCTTGCCGTTGGTGCCGGTGACGCCGATGACCTGCATGGCCTGCTCGCGCGTGCGGAAGTGCGCCTCGGCCAACATGCCCAGGGCGTCGGCGGTGTCGGGCACGCGCACCAGCCCGGCGGACATGTCCCCGGGCACTGGCTGTCCCTCGCCCACAACGACCCAGCCGGCCCCGTGGGAAAGGGCGTCGCCCAGAAAGTCGCCGGATTTGTCGCCGGCGGTGGGCATGAGCACGAAGACCTCGCCCGGCTGAACTTCCCGGGAGTCCGTGCGGACCATGAGGCCGCGTCCGACCATGGACAGCAGTTCGTTGAAGCGCGGACCGCTCACTGCTTTCTCTCCTTCTCCGCGTGACCCAACCATAGGGTGAAGGCGTCGGGCCGGCTGGCCTCGGTCGCCTCCGGCCAGGGGTCGCCTGCCGCGGGATTCTGATTGATGATCTCCATGCCGTTGCCCTTGAGCGTGGGCACGATGCCGTGCCGGCCCAGCACTTCCAGCGCGCGGCGCACGGAAAGACCCGTCAGATTGGGCACCACGCCGCTGCCGGCGCTCTCCGCCACGGGCGGGCGGGTGGCCTTGGCCAGCATGGTGTGCTCCGGGGCGTTGGGATCGGGCGGTCCCTTGGACTCGGGCAGCTGGCCGAAGTACGAAAGCGTCTTGATGGCGATGTCGCGCACGGCCGGGGCGGCAACCACGCCGCCGAAAGACACCGGCGTGGGCTCGTCCACGGCGACGAAGAACAGGTACTGCGGGTTGTTCGCGGGCACGAGGCCCACGAACGACGCCACGATGCCGGTGCCGTATCCCTTGCCGGCAAGTCCGCTGAACTTCTGCGCGGTGCCGGTTTTACCGGCCATGGGCACGCCGGGAATGCGGGCCACCTTGCCGGTGCCGTCCTCCTCCACCACCTCGCGCATCATGGAGAGCACGGAGTTGGCGGTCTGCGCGCTGAAGACGCGGCGCGGCTCGTCGGTGACCTCCTGCAGGGGATCGAGAACCAGGCGCAGGGGCTTGGTCATGCCCTTGTTGGCCAGGGTGAGATAGGCCTTGGCCATCTGCAGGCCGGTGACGCCGATGCCTTGGCCGAAGGCGATGGTGGCGAGGTCGAACTCGCTCCACTCCTTGGGCTGGCGCAGCATTCCGGGCGACTCGCTGGGCAGGGAGAGCCCCGTGCGCTCGCCGAAGCCCACGGAGCGCAGGGAGTTGTAAAGCGGCTGGGCGCCGAGCGAGAGGCCGATTTTGCCGGTGCCGATGTTGCTGGAGTAGCGCAGCACGCGGTTGGCCGAGAGCCAGCGGTAGGGGTGGGTGTCGCGGATGATCTTGCCGCTGAGCTTCCACTTGCCGTTCTCACAGTCGAAAATCTTGTTCGGGTTGATGACCTTCTGCTCCAGCGCGGCCACGAAGGTGAAGGGCTTCATGGTGGAGCCGGGCTCGAAGATGTCCAGCGCGGCGCGGTCGCGGCGGGTGGCGGGCTTGTATTCGGCCGGAATGTTGCAGTTGAAGAACGGATAGTGCGCCAGGGCCAGGATGTCGCCATCGGCCACGCGCACGACGATGGCCATGCCCGAACGGCCGTTGTACTTGGTCACGGCCTCGGCCAGGACCTGCTCGGCCGCGTCCTGCACCACGGTGTCGATGGTGAGGCGCACGTCCTGGCCACGGATGTTCATCTCGTGTCCCTGGGCGTCCAGGTAGAGCCTGCGGCCCGATGCGTCGCGCTGGACCACGAACTTGGCGCGGCCGCCGGCCATGCGCTCGTCGAAGAGCGCCTCGATGCCCTCCAGTCCCTTGCCGTCCACATCGACGAAGCCGAGCACCTGCCCGGCCAGACTGCGGTTAGGATACATGCGGCGGTATTCCGTGGTCAGGTGCACGCCGGGCAGATTGGCCTGCCGAATGGCCTCGGCCTCCCGGTCCTCGATTTGCCGCTTGAGCCAGACGAAGCCCTTGCTGGAGCCGAGTTCGCGCTCCAACCAGCGGCGCTGCACGCCGAGAATCCGCGAGAGGGTCTGTGCCGTCTGCGCCGGATTCTGCACCTCGACGGGCGAGGCGTACACGCTCTTGCTCTCCACGCTGGTGGCCAGAATGGCGTTGTTGCTGGAGTAAATGCGGCCGCGCTCGCCCACCTCGAATTCCGTGGCGAGGTTCTGTTTGCCCGCGGCTGCGGCCAGCTTGGGACCGAGGTACAGCTGCACGTAGGCCGCGCGCCCCCACAACGCCACCCAGATGATGGCGAAAACGAAGGCGATCCCGACAAGCTTGATCTTGCCGAGATCCGTTTGGGCGCGACGCTCCTGCTTGGGGCGTTTGCGCTCGATGCGGCTTTTGCTCACTGCCGTCCTCATCCGTCTCTCCGTCGTCTATTCGCCGCCCGTGGCGTTTGTGGCGCCTCCGGCGTCCATTGCGCCCGTCGCGTTGGCCGCGGCGGGAACCACGACGGTAGCCGGGCGTTGACCGTTCATCAAACGCATCTGCCCAGGACCCACGGGAACCAGTCCGTACATGGTCGCCAGCCTTTTGAGCCGGTAGGGCGAGAGAAGATTGTTACGCTCCAGCTCCAGCTTGGCCGCCAGCGCCGAGCGCGCGTCCAGCTCCTTCTGCAGCTTGTCCAGGTCGTAGGCCAGGTCCATGCGCTCGATGTTCAGCCACACGCTGGACAGTCCGAGCAGCAGTGCGCCCATGATGGCGCAAAAGAAGGCCAGCACCAGCCCGCGCAGACGGCTCACTGCGCGTCCTTCGCGCCGGGCAGGCGTTCCGCCACGCGCAGTTTGGCGCTGCGGCTTCTGGGGTTGCGGTCCACCTCGGCCTGGGTGGGAAGCTGGGGCTTTTTCGTCAGCACGCGCAGAACCGGCGTGCGGTCGCAGGTGCATACAAACTGCTCGGCCGGGCAGCGGCAGCCCTTGGCCCAGTAGCGGAAGCTTTCCTTGACCTCGCGGTCCTCCGCGGAATGAAACGAAATGATGGCCACGCGGGCCCCGGGTTTCAGGTACCGCACGATGCGTTCCAGAAACGTTTCGAGTTCCTCAAGTTCATGATTTACGGCCATGCGCAGGGCCATGAATGTGCGGGTGGCGGGGTGGTTGCGCGCCTCCCTGCGGCGGTCGGGGGGGTACGCCCTGGCCACGATTTCCGCAAGCCGCGACGTGGTTGCGATCTCCGCCTGCTCGCGCGTGCGTAGGATGGCCCGGGCGATTCTGCCGGCCAGCGGCTCGTCGCCGTAGTCGCGGATGATGCGCTTGAGCTCCTCGAAATGTGCGCGGTTCACCAGCGTCTTGGCGGAGTCCATGCCGCTGGCGGCGTCCATGCGCATATCCAGCGGCCCGTCGGCGCAAAAGCTGAAGCCGCGCTCGGCCTCGTCGAGCTGTAGCGAGCTGACGCCCAGGTCCAGCGTGGCCCCGTCGAGTTCGGTCCAGCCCAGATTGGCGAGGGCGTCCTCGAAGCGGCTGAAGGGCGCGTGGAACGTGTGCGCCCGGCCCGGGAACTCCTCCAACCGCGCGCGCGCGAGGCCGAGGGCCTCCCCGTCGCGGTCCAGGCAGACGAGTTCCGCCCCGCCCGCGCTTGCACGCAGCAGTCCCAGGCTGTGCCCGGCCAGCCCAAGGGTGCCGTCAAGATAGCGGCCTCCGGGCTTGGGCGAAAGATAGCCCACCACCTCATCCAGCATGACCGGAATGTGGGGTGTGGCGTCCGTAACGGGCATGTTGTTCCTCTCCGCTAGAAGGGCAGCTTGATGTCGGCCCTTGCCAGTTCGGCGGAGACGTCCTCGCTGCTCTGCTCAAGCAGGGCCTCGAAGCGCTCCTTGTCCCAAATCTCGAAGCAGCGGCCCACACCAGCCAGCACCACGTCGCGTTCGAGCTTGCCGCTCTTGCGCAGGTGGGCGGGCAGCTGGATGCGCCCCTGTTTGTCCAAAACCACCTCCGTGTAGCCGGCGAAGGCCACGCGGCGGAGTTGCTGCAGCGTTATCGAGGGAGCGGTGAGTTTCTCCTCCAGCTCGGCCACGAACTGGTCCCACTGCGTGGGGGTGATGCCGATGATCTGTCCCTGGAAGATGGTCAGGACCAAGCGCCCGTCTGGAGACGCGGCCAAAAATTGGTCGCGGAAATCCCCAGGCAGCATGAGCCGCCCCTTGGGATCTAGACTGCGGTGGACATGGCCGAGAAGTCGCACGTTCTCCCCCAGGGAAACCACAATTTCCCACGAATTACCACTTCGCCCCACCTTTTTATGAAATCCGAGGGAAAGTCAACACAAAAAATATTTGCATCCATTACAAATGCGGTTAGTAATCGGGGCAACCCCGGCAGGGGAAATGCAGCCGGACAGGATGACGAACGATGTTCGCGAGTTGTCCCATGCGAATGGCCGTGCCCGCGATGAGTTCCCCTTGCGCGGCGCGCGTGGGGGGGGAACACCCCGGCTCGGGCGGGAAAAAGGAGCGAAGGTGGCAGCGGCTGAGAAAAAGGCTGGCATCGCGGATGCCCTGGACGAGCAGTTTTACCAGATCAATCTGGATATTCTGGAAAGTTTCAGCAAATACCGCCCACCGCTGGCGCTGTACCGCTTCCGTGAGGACGTGGCGCGGGTGGTGCTCTTCTGCCGCGCGGGCGACCGCCTGAGCAATGAGCAGGTGGAGGAGCTGGCCCGGCTGGTGGAGGAGGGACTCATTTTCGTCTCCCGCGCCGACCATCCGGTCTACGTCAAGCACATCAGTTATCAGCTGGATCTTGTGCTGGTGGACAAGAACCTGCACGAGAGCGAGATCGCCGACATCTTTGCCCAGGCCATCACGCGCCGGCTGGCGGAGTTCTTCTCTCAGCCCGTGCCGCTGGTTTTCGCCAAGTTGTGGACGGACCTCATGGTCCTCACCGAGTATCTGTTCCAGGATATCCACCGCGTGCGCGCCCTGCAAAAGCGCCTGCACACGGAGCACAACCTGGAGAACCATTCCTTTGACTGCGGGGTGCTGGGCCTGGCCCTGCACGCCAAGGTCCACGCCGCCGCCTACGAGGGCGGCGAGGTCAAGCGCAAGCACCTGGACCATCTGGTCTGCGGCCTGTTCGTGCATGACCTGGGGTTGACCAAGGTGCCGGGATTCATCCTGGGCAAGGACAAGGGCCTGACCATGGACGAGCGCGCCAAGGTGCAACGCCATGTGCCCGCCGGGGTGGAGATGCTGGGCAAGCTGGACCTGCGCTTCCCCGAGGTGGAGGAGTGCGTGCGCGACCACCACGAGCGCCTCGACGGCTCCGGGTACCCACAGCGCAAGATCGCGCCGGACATCAGCCACCTGGCTCGGCTGTGCGGTCTGGTGGATTCCTACTGCGCCATGGTGACGCAGCGGCCCTACGCTCCGGCCATGGAACCCATGAAGGCCATGGCGACGTTGATGCAAGACCCCGGCTACGACCCGGAACTGACCCGCGCTCTTCAGGCCCTGGTGCTGACCACCGGCAAACGGAAATAACCCCGAATCGTCCCACCGCGCGCGTTTTTCTTGCGCACGTCGTGAAAGCTGCTATACGTAATGATACGTGAAAATCATTGCGGAGGGCAGCCATGGGCCAAAGCGGCATCACGGTGCGTGGGGGAAAGGGCGCGGGGCAAGGCCCCGAACGTTTGGTTCCTGTACTGGTTGATAGTCCTGAGGATTTCGCGCCAGGGCTTTTGGCGGCGGGGTTGACCCCGCTCGCGGTGACGGAGGTGGGGGAACTTGCCGAGGCCCTGCGCGGGCGCGCGGTGAGCGGCTTCATTCTCGACCTGGATCGCGTGCAGGCCTTGCGTGGTGTGCGGCGCGAGAACGTCTGGCAGCTCGCCGAGGCCTTTCCTCTGCTGCGGGTGCGCCGGGACCATGGGGGTCGGCTTCTGCTGGACGATCCCGAACGTTTCCTCACGCTGGCGAGGGCTTTCGAACCGCGTCCCGCGCGGTTGAGTCCGCGCACGCCCATGCTGCGCCCGGCCGAGATAGCCTCCCGCGACGACGCGGCCTTCATTCACCCGAGGCCCTTCATGCTGCTCGATCTTTCGGCCACGGGCGCGCGCGTCTCCGGCCCCGGACCGCTGCCCGAGGGAGGGGTGCTGCGCCTGCGCCTGTCCGCGGCCGCGCGTCCCCTGCCGGGATGCCGGCCCATGTCGAGTCTCGCGGCGGAGGTGCGGTGGCGCGTTCGCCGGGCCGATGGCCGGAACTGCGCCGGGGTGCGTTTTCTGGGGCGCCTGTCCGCCTAGTTCGCGTTCGTGAAGCGCAGCCGGCACACGTCGGGGTTCACGGAGGTCAGCGCCTCGGCGAGGGGAATGGCTGCCGCGCAAAGATAGCCCTGCCCCAGCTGGCACCCCAGTTCCCGCAGCACGCGCCGCTGCTCCTCGTGTTCTATGCCCTCGGCGATGGTGTCCAGCCGCAGGCTCCTGGCCAGCGTGATGATGGCCCGGACGATCTCCCGGTCCTCGGCGCTCTCGGTGATGCGTGAGACGAAGCTCAGGTCGATCTTGAGGCAGTCGAGCGGCAGGTGCTGCAGGGCGCTCATGGAGGAGTAGCCGGTGCCGAAGTCGTCGATGGCCACGCCCACGCCGCGCGCCTTGAGGCGGGTGAGGATCTTGGCCGAGGTCTCGGGATGCTGCATGATGGACGACTCGGTGATCTCCAGCAGCAGCGATCGTGGCGGCAGACCGGAAACGGCCAGCGCCCGGCCGATCTGGTCGCCAAGACCGGGACGTGAGAACTGCCGCGGCGAGAGGTTCACGGACAACCGCAGGGGACCGAGAGCGGGATGGGTGCGTAGAAAACCGGCCATGTCCTGGCAGGCGCGGTCGAGGGCGAAGCCGCCCAGCTCGAAGATGGAGCCGGATTCCTCGGCGACGGGGATGAATTCGGATGGGCTCACCGCGCCGCGTTGGGGATGCCGCCAGCGCAAAAGCGCCTCGAAGCCGGCCAGCCACTTGTCGGCCAGACCGAAAGTGGGCTGATAGAGCATGAAGAATTCGCCGGCGGCCAACCCGGCGCGGATGTCGTTCTCCATGCTCAGCGCCTCCATGGCGGCGAGATGCATGTCGTGCTTGTAAACGACGGTGCGGTTGCGGCCCAGGCGCTTGGCCCGGTGCAGGGCGATGTTGGCGTTGCGCAGCAGCTCTTCCGGTCCGATGGCGTTCTCCGGCGGATAGGCCACACCGAAGCTGGCCTCCAGCAAAATGGCGTGCCCGTTTAGATCCACGGGACGCCGCAGGCTTTCGCGGATGCGCCGGACCGTGCGCAGCGCCTCGCGTGGGGCGAGTTCCTCCAGCACGAGGGCGAATTCGTCGCCGCCGTAGCGGCACACGGTGTCCATGCGGCGGGTGCAGGCCAGCAGTCTGGCCGCCACCTCGCGCAGAAGCATGTCGCCGGCCTCGTGCCCCAGGCTGTCGTTGATGACCTTGAAGCGGTCCAGGTCCATGAAGACCACGGCGTAGTCCGCGCCCGAGTGTCGCTGGGCGCGCTCGCCGGCAAGGGCGATGCGGTCCAGGCACAGGACGCGGTTGGCCAGGCCGGTGAGGGAATCGTGCAGGGCGCGGTAGCGCAGCTGGGCCTCCATGTGCCTGCGCTCGGTCTCGTCGGCGAAGATGGCGGCGAAGCCGTCGGTCATCCAGGGCACTGCGTTGAGGGATATCTCCTTGCCCAGAGCGGCCAGACGCATTTCCGTGGAGAAGGGCCGGCCGGAGGCGACCACGCCGGCGAGGTCGGACAGATTCGGCGGTTCCGGCTGGGGGAACACTTCCGTCACCAGTCGGCCGGCCGCGTCCCGCGCGCGTACGCCGAAAATGGTCTCGAAGCCGTGATTCACCTCCTCGACGCGGAAGTTCACGGGCCGGCCGGCCGTGTCGCGCATGAGTGTGCACAGGGCCACGCCCTCTGGCATATTGTGGAACAGCGTCAGAAAACGCCGCGCGTTCTCCTCGATCGCGGCCTCGTCGCTTTTGCGCTGGGTGATGTCGCGGAAGATCCCCTCCACGCCGAGAATCTCCCCGTCATTGCCGTGGTAGAATCCCGAGGAGGTGGCGACCTGGACGACGCGGCCGCCGCTCGCCAGCATCTCGACCTCGAAGTCGCGGGCCACACCGTCGCGTTTGATGATTTTGATCATTTCCTCGCGCTGCTCCGGATGGGCCCAGAATTCGGCGACCGGCCGGCCGAGGAGTTGCTCATCGTGGCTGTAACCGGCGATGGCCAGTCCGCTTGGGCTGATCATGACGAGCCGGCCCTCGGTGTCGGTGCGGTAGAACACATCGGAAATGTTCTCGATGACGGAGCGGTAGCGCGCCTCGCTTTCGCGCAGGGCGTTCTCGGTGTCCTTCCGCAGGCCTATCTCGCGCTGGAGCGCCATGTGGCGCAGGGTCAGCCCGGCGATGGCGGCCATGAAGAGCAGGGCCAGCCCGCCCAGCGGCAGCAGATACAGGGCAAGGTGCGAGAGCCCGCCGAGGATATGTGATTCCGGCGCGGCCACGCACACGGACCAGAACGTGTCGCCCAGGTGGATGGGCAAAAACACCGCCCGCTTGCGCTCATCATTGGTGCGCATGTCGCGCACGCGGTTGAACACGTAGCTGGCCGAGCCGGATTCGCCCGCGAGCATACGATCCACCAGCGCGCGCATTTCGGGAAAACCGCGCGTGATCTCGGCGTGGCTCCTGCCCGCCAGACCGGGCACGGGACTGTAGAGCAGCACGCCATTTTGACTGAGCAGGAAGGCGTAGCCGGACGCGCCGCCGCCCACTCCTTCGAGGTAGCGGCGGGCGATGGCGTCGAAATTGAGCAGCAGGCCGAGCGTGCCCGCGAACCTGTCTTCTTTGTACACCGGAACGTGCAGGCTGACCGTGCGGTAGCCCTGGGCGGAGACGAACAGGTCGCTGACGACCGGTTCGTGGGTGGTCAGAATGCGCCGCACGTGCGCCTGGTCGTTGAGGTTGTGGCCGATCACCGCGCTGTCCGGGGTGGAAAAGACGATGCGGCCGTCGGGGGTCAGGCGGCTTATGGCCATGACTTCGCGCGCGTTTTCGGCCAGCACATTGTCGAGATATCGTTCGCCATCGGCGTCCAGATCGACGACATGGGAGTTTTGGGCCGCGGCCCAGGCCACATGGCGCAGTCCGGCGAAATCGTCCTGAAGTCCCTTGGCCGCTTGGCGGGCCAGCATCTCCTGTTGGGCGTCGAGATTGTTCAGGGCCTCCTGCCTGGCCATCATGAACACGCCATAAAGCAGGCCTCCGCACAGCGTGCCAGCCAGAAGCAGAACGCCCAGAATCAGGGCCGCGGTCGTGGTGGGGCGGCGCATGATGGTTCATAGCATCGAACGGACATGCGGGTAAAGCGGCGCGGGGACCGGGCGCCGCCGCCTCTTGAAAAACTTTTGGGAACCAGTACAACTCGGCCCCACGGCGGGCGCGGACAAGTCGGCGCAACCGTGCCCGGTCGACGGGGATAACGCTTTGGCAGCAAACGGGGGAAAGCGCATGGAAGGGAAAAGTGGCGGCGACGTTTTTTTGCGGCGGCTCAAGTGGCTCACGCTGGCCATCATCGCGGTCATTCTGGCCTGGTACGCCGCGCCCAGGGTGGTCGCGCTGTTCGGCTGGGAGAAGGCCGTGCCCCGGGCCGTCACGCCGCGCGGTGACCTCGCCGCGGACGAGAAGAGCACCATCGAGCTCTTTGAGCGTTCGCGCGACTCCGTGGTGTTCATCACCACCACCCAGCGCGTCATGGAGTTCTGGAGCCGCAACGTGTTCACCATTCCGCGCGGGGCCGGCTCCGGGTTCGTGTGGGACGAGAATGGCCACATCGTCACCAATTACCACGTCATCGCCGGCGCGGCCGAGGCGCGGGTGCGCTTCTCCGACGGCAAGGAGTACGTGGCCACCCTCGTCGGCGCGAGCCCCCTGCACGACTTGGCCGTTCTGCGTATCGATCCTTCCGTGAAGCACGCGCCCCTGCCGCTGGGCACCTCCCATGACCTCAAGGTGGGGCAGAACGTCTACGCCATTGGCAATCCCTTCGGCCTGGACTGGACGCTGACCAAGGGCATCGTCTCGGCGCTGGACCGCTCGCTGCGGACCAACGAGACCGGCGCGGTGGAGCATCTCATCCAGACCGACGCAGCCATCAACCCCGGCAACTCCGGTGGCCCGCTGCTCGACTCCGCCGGCCGGCTCATCGGCGTGAACACGGCCATCTACAGCCCCTCAGGGGCTTCCGCCGGCGTGGGCTTCGCCGTCCCCATGGACACGGTGAACCGCGTGGTGCCCCAGCTCATCTCCAAGGGCAAGTACGTGCGCCCGGCGCTCGGCATAGAGGTGGACCAGCGCACCAATGACTTGGCCGCCCAGCAGATGGGCATCAAGGGTGTGCTGGTTTTGCGCGTGCTGCCCAGTTCCGCCGCCGCCGCCGTCGGTCTTCAGGGCGCGGGTTTCGGCCGGGACGGCGCGTTCATCCCCGGCGACGCCATCATAAAGGTGGAGGGCAAGGACGTGGACACGGTTTCCGCGCTGCTGGCCCGGCTCGACGATTTCAAGATCGGCGACAAGGTGAAGCTCACCGTGCGCCGCGACGGCCGCGACCGCGAGGTGTCAGTGACCTTGCAGGCCGAGGGCCAGTCCGAACGGCCCATCGAACCCGGCATGGAGGGCGGCGAGTAGGCCGACCTTCTGACGAGGCGCGGGCCGGCGGACTGGCCTTTCGCGAGACTGCCGCGCGACCGCGCGATTGGCAAAAGCAGGGCCCCGGGGGATCGTTCCCTCGGGGCCCTGTCTTTTCGCGTCGTGTCGGACGGAAGTTACTTGTAGTAGACTTTGAGTTCGTTGGTGGTGTGCGGCTCCACCTGACCGGGCGTCAACTGGCCGGCCAGGATGATCGCGCTCTTGCCGGGCGTGAACTGCGGCGAGTCGTGGATGTACTTCTCGGCGCGCTGCACGTGGCTTTCCAGTGTGGTGCCGACCTGACGGGGCTCCACGCCCCAGAAGAAGTTCAGGTGCCGCACCACCTGCGGGTCGGGCGTGAGGGCATGGATGATCTGCTCCGGCCGGCGCGAGGACAGAAAGCGCGCGGTGGTGCCGGACTCCGTGTGGACCACCAGGCCCTCGCTCTCGGCGTTCTGGGCCAGCAGACAGGCGGCGTAGGCCAGATACTTCGCGGGGTTCTTCTCCAGCTTGGGGGCGAATGGCCCCTTCATGCGTTCGATGTAGTAGGGTTCCGCGTTCTTGGCGATTTCGCTCATGAACTTGACGGACTCGACCGGGTAGCTGCCCATGGCGGTCTCCTCGGAGAGCATGACGCAGTCCGCGCCGTCGAGCATGGCGTTGGCCACGTCGGCGGCCTCGGCGCGGGTGGGCAGCGGGTTGTTGACCATGGAGAGCAACATCTGCGTGGCCACGATGACGGCCTTCTGCGCATGGCGGCAGGCGCGGATGATGCGCTTCTGGATGACCGGCACGGCGGAGAGCGGGCATTCCAGGCCAAGGTCGCCGCGTGCCACCATGACGGCGTCGGTCAGGCTCAGAATGGACTCCAGATTGTCCACGGCGTTCTGCCGCTCGATCTTGGCCACCACGGGAATGCTGCGGCCGTGCGCGGCCATCTCCTGGCGGATGTCGCGGATGTCGGCGATGGTCTGCACGAAGGACATGGCCACGGCGTCCAGCCCAATGTCCATGCCCTCGTGCAGGTCGCGGCGGTCCTTGGCGGTGAGGGCCGGCAGCGGATGGAACTTGCCGGGGAAGGCGATGCCTTTTTTCGAGGTGAGCACGCCGCTGTTGCGTGACTGGATGACGAAGAGTTTGTTCGCCTCGCGCACCTCCACTACGTCGAACTGAAGCATCCCGTCGGAGAGCGAGACGGGCATCCCCACGGAAAGCCCCTGCAAGAGCTCGGGCATGTCCAGGTTCACGAAGGGCAGGTCGCCCGCCTCGTCCCGCTCGTCCGGCAGGCCGAGGGCCAGGCGCTGGTCCTTGCGCACGGAAAGGGGCGAGCCGGCCACCTCGCCGATGCGCACCTTGGGTCCGCACAGGTCGCCCATGACCGTGAGTGGCAGGCCGAGGTGGCTTTCCAGGCGGCGGATGTCCTTGACGATGGGGTCGAAGGCGGCGGCGTTGGCGTGCGAGAAATTCAGGCGAAAGATGCGGACGCCGTATTCCACCATGGCCCGCATGGTTTCGTAGTTGCTGGAGGCCGGGCCGAGGGTGGCGACGATTTTGGTGTGCATGCGGCTTCCTCCTCCCTCATGGGGGCGTTCGGGTTGAATGATCTTCCTTGGGTCTATGCCCGATTGTTTCCGGGCTCAAGGGAAATGCGCGCCACCTTGGCCAACGCGGTCTCCAGCTCGTCCCGCTGCACGGGTTTGGCCACGTGGTCGTCCATGCCCGCGGCCAGGAAACGCTCGCGGTCGCCCCGCATGGCGTGGGCGGTGAGGGCGATGATGGGCACGCGCGAGCGGTCGCCCAAGTCCGGCGCGCCGCGTATGGCCCGGGTGGCGGCCACCCCGTCCATCTCCGGCATCTGCACGTCCATGAGCACGCAGTCGAAGGCCTCGCGCCGCACGGCCTCCATGGCCTGCCGGCCGTTGACCACGCTGACGCAGACGTGTCCCAGGCGTTTGAGGAGCACCTGCATGGCCAGCCGGCTGATCTCGTCGTCCTCGGCCAGCAGGATGCGCAGGGGGCGGATGTTCAGTGGTGCGTCCGCCGCTGCTTTGGCGGGGCGCGTCGCGCGCGTTCCCACGGGCATGGGCAGGCTCACGTGGATGGTGGTGCCCCGGTCCGGTTCGCTGTCCACGCAGAGCGAGCCGTCCATGAGGGCCACGATGCGTTTGATGATGGCCAGACCGAGCCCCGCGCCTTCGTGGCGGCGGGCGATGGAGGCGTCGCTTTGGGTGAAGCGTTCGAAAAGGTAGTTGATCTTGCCGTCCTCGATGCCGATGCCGGTGTCGGCCACCCAAAGGTGCACGTGGGCGCGGCTCGCGTTGCCGGCGTGCAAAACGGCCGAGGCGCCGATGATGATGGTGCCCTGGCTGGTGAATTTGATGGCGTTGCCCACGAGGTTGAACAGAATCTGCCGCAGCCGGGCCTCGTCGCCCACCAGCACGGCGGGCACGGAGGGATCGATTTCGCAGGAGAGGACCAGTCCCTTGTTTTTGCTCCCCAGTTCCAGCACGTTGGCGACCGTGGCGCAGGCGTTCCGTAGGTCGAAGGGCTCGGATGCGAGGGTGGTTCCGCCGGCCTCCAGGCGCGAGAAATCCAGAATGTCGTTCAGCAGGTCCAGCAGCCTGCGCCCGGCCTCCAGCGCCATGGTGGTGAAGCGCGCGCGCTCCTCCGGGGATGCCCCGCCCTGCAAGAGCTGCAACATGCCCAGCACGCCGTTGAGGGGGGTGCGGATCTCGTGGCTCATGTTGGCCAAAAATTCGCTTTTGGCCTTGGCCGCCTGTTCGGCCAGCTCCTTGCCGCGCACCAGCGCCGCTCTCACGCGTTCGCGCATGGCGGCCTCGAAGGCCAGCCCGGCCAGCGTGGACAGGGTGTCGGCGTCGCGCTCGTCGTAGTCGCAGGGCTTGTTGGCCACGGCCAGGCAGGCGGCGAGCCGCCCATTGTCGCGCACGGGGGCCAGCGCCTGCCGCGCGATGGGAATGTGCCCGGCCGACAACGCTCTCGCGATGCTTTCCGGCGTGTTGCGCAGAACGGGCTTGGTGCCGCGCAGTCCCCTGCTCCATGTGAGCATGGCCGGCAGGGCCGCCTCGTACCGTTCCAGGGTCCTGTCGGACCAGATGACGTTGGGCCCCGGCGTCTCCTCGTCCTCGATGTGGAAGAAGCCGGCGTCGCTGCGGGTCAGTTCCTCGGCCGCGGCGAGGGCGGCCCGGATGGCGGCCTCGATGCCTTGCTCCTCGGCTAGACGGACCATTTCCAGCCGGGTTTCCAGCAGGCGCTGGTCCCGCTTGTTCCCGGTGATGTCCGTACACATGCCGAAGCTGCCGACGAACGCGCCGGAATGATCGGTGACGGGGCAGGCGCTCACCGTGGTCCACACGAGCGATCCGTCGCGGGCGCGCATCCGGCGTTCGTAGCGTTCGGACCTGCCCGCGTGGCGCGCGCGGATGTGTTTGCGGTCGTCGGGCTTGTCCTCGTCGAAGAGGAAGTCGGCGATGGGCCGGCCGAGCATGTCCAGTTCGGCGTAGCCCAGCATGTCGAGCATGGTTTGGTTGACGTAGGTCGTGAGGTCGTCGGGGCCGAGGGTCCAGATGCCCTCGTTGGAGGTCTCGACGATGCGCCGGAAGCGCTCCTCGCTCTCCGCCAGGGCCTGGAGCGCGGCCGTGCGCTGGGAAACGTCCTCCTTCACGGCGATGACGTGGGTGACGTGGCCCTCGGCGTTGCGCAGCGGCGTGATGGTGGCGGCCTCCCAGTAGGGCTCGCCGTTTTTGCGGTGATTCCGGTATTCGCCCCGCCAGTCCTCCCCGGCGACGATGCGCTCCCACAGCCCCGCGGCGAGCAGGCCGGCCAGCCCCTCGGCCGTGAGGAAGTGCGCGGGCCTGTTCAACGCCTCCTCGACGGGGACGCCGGTGATGCGTTCGTAGGCCGGGTTGACGTACTCCACAAGGCCGGACAGGTCCGTGACCACCGTGCCCGCGGGGCTTTGTTCCACCGCGCGGGAGAGCTTGCGCAGGCGGTCCTCCGTGTTTTTCAGCTCGTGGATGTCCAGGCAGTGGCCGATGTAGCCGGCGAAGCGACCGTCGCTGTCGTAACGGGGGGTGCCCTGGTCCACTATCCAGCGGTAACCGCCGCTGGCGTGGCGCAGACGGTACTCCATGCTGAACGGCTCGCGGCGGTCGAAGGCCTTGGTGTATATCTCGATGCAGCGTTCCAGATCGTCCGGGTGCACGCCCTCGGTCCAGCCGTTGCCGAGCTCCCGTTCCAGCGGTCTGCCGGTGAAGCGCAACCAGGGCTTGTTGAAGGTGTCGCAGAACTTGTCCAATCCGGCGGTCCAGATGAGGGCCTGGCCGTTGTCGGCCAGGGTGCGGTAGTGTTGTTCGCTCTCGCGCAGGGCCTGCTGATAGGCCCGCTCGCGCGATTGGTCGCGGAAGACGAGCACCACGCCGGAGATGGTCCCGGACTCGTCGCGGATGGGGGCGGCGCTGTCGGCGAGGGGTCGTCTGGCCCCGTCGCGGGCGATGAGCAGGGTGTGGTTGGCCAGGCTTACGGGCGCGCCATGGCGCAGGGCCTCCTCCACCGGGTTCTCCATGTCGTGACCGGAGAGCTCATCGATGAT
This sequence comes from Desulfocurvus sp., assembly GCA_020692325.1. Classification (GTDB taxonomy): domain Bacteria; phylum Desulfobacterota; class Desulfovibrionia; order Desulfovibrionales; family Desulfovibrionaceae; genus Humidesulfovibrio. Next base: position 47,283 of record JAIMKR010000010.1, on the reverse strand, counting down.
GGGGAAGATTTCGCGCAGGGGGCGGCCGCCGGCCTCGGCGTCAGTCCAGCCGGTGAGGGTCTCGGCCTCGTGGTTGAGCAGCTCCACGCGGCCCAGGCGGTCGGTGACGATGACGCCGTCGCCGATGCTGCGCAGAGTGGTTTCGTGCCGCAGGGACAGCACGCGGCTTTTGGTCTCGGCTCTGTCCCTGGCGCGGGCGGCGAAAAGCGCCACCGTTCCGCCAGCGCACAGAAGCAGGGCCGAGAAGATCAGGGCGAGGGCGTACTCGTGGGCGAGGGATGCGCGCAGGCGCGCCGTGTCGGCGCGGACGGCGGCGTCCAGCCGGTCGGACTGCGCCTCGACCCTGTGCAGGGCGATGCGCAGGGCGGCCTCCTGCTCCGGGCCCCGGACGTGGCCGGAGGACAAGGGCGCGAGGCCACGGCGCAGGGCGTCCGCACTGTTTCCGAAGGTCTTGGCCTCGGCCGTGGATCGGTTTTTGGCCAGCGCCTCCAGTTGTTCCAGGGCCTGATTGGTCAGCGCCAGCCCCTGGGTGTCGCTGAAGGGACTGTCGGTTTTCCCGCCGAGGCGTAGCGCGAGCAGCCCCTTGGCCAGATCCAGACGGGCCTGGCGCAGGTTCTCGAGCTGGGCGTCCGCCTCGCTCAGACGGCGGTCCTGCGAGAGGTGCAGCCAGCCGACCAGGGCGCACACGCCCAGCGCCAGGAACAATGCCCCCCATACCTCCCAGCGCAGGGAGCCGCCGCGCCCTTCAACCCTGCTCATTGGTGCAGAATCTCGCTGGTCGCCGCGTCACCCGGATAATCCGCGGGCAGAAAGCCGAACGCGTCCATTATCGTCTTGAATTCCGGTCGTTCCATCACCGTGCGTTGCTCCTTGTTCCAGGCGTCCACAAATTTCCGATCGTTTTTTGGGAAGACGAAGGCCCCGTAGCCGTAATCACGCCGCACGGCGGGCTCCGGCTGCCGGAAGGGCTCGGCCTGTTCGGTCTTGCCGAGCTGCTCGCGGCCGGCCATCCAGGCGATGGTGGGTGCGGAAAGGGCCAGGGCGTCGGCCATGCCGGTCTCCACGGCCACCTTGCCGGTGGAGGCGTCGGGCACCTCGACCAGCTGCTGGTCGGCAACGCCCATGCGTCGCAGCATTTTTTCCTCCACCGCGCCGGCCAGCACTGCCGCTCGCAGGGTGGGATCGGTCCGCAAGTCCTCGTAGGAGTGCAGTCCATGCGGATTGCCGCGCGCCACGAGCAGCCCTTGCGAGGCGTGAAAGATGGGTTCGGAGAAGGTCGCGCGCTGCGCCCGCTCGGGCGTGATGTACATGCCCGCGGCGATGACGTCGATGTGGCCGCGCTCCAGTGCGTCGAGGAGCTGCGAGAATTCCATCAGCCTCCAGTTGACGCGGCCGATGCCCAGCCGCGCGATCACGAGCCGCGCCAGTTCCGGCGACTGGCCGGTGACCTGTCCTTTGGGGGTGAGGAAGGCGTGCGGGGCCTCCACCGCGTATCCGACGCGGATGACGTCCGCCCGCTTGAGTCGTTCGAGGGAGTCGTCGCCGCCGGACAGACGCGCGACGAGAAAGCCGGCCGCCAGAAGCGCCGCGATGGTCAGCACCGCGCCCAGCGCCAGTCGGTTGCGCATGTCTCCTCCTCGCCCTTGGTGGGCCTCATCCCTCGGTTTTGCGCCCCATGCGTCGCAGCCCCTCGCGGAGCTGGTCCTCCTGCACGGGCTTGCTGATGTAGTCGTTGAGGCCGGCGGCCAGGAACTTTTCCCGGTCCCCGGCGAGTGCGTAAGCCGTGAGCGCGATGATCCACACGTCGCCCCGCCCGCCTTCCAGCTTGCGGATGAGTTCCGTGGCCTCCACGCCGTTCATTTCCGGCATCTGGATGTCCATGAGCACGCAGTCGAAGGCCTGGCGCTTGAGCGCCTCCACCGCCTCGCGTCCGTTGCCCACGCACTGGGCCGTGTGACCCATGCGCGTGAGCATGGTCTTGATGGCCAGCTGGCCGATGACCTCGTCCTCGGCCACCAGGATGGACAGGGGGCGCTGTTCGCCCGGCGTGCTTTCGTCCCTCGCCGTAAGCTGGCCGGCGGGGGGCGGACCGGCCAGGGGCAGAGGCAGATGCAGATAGATGGACGTGCCGACATTGAGCGTGCTGTCCACGTCGATGTCGCCGCCCATGACCTGCATGAGCCGCTTGACGATGGCCAGCCCGAGTCCCGCGCCCTCATATTGCCGCGTGTAGGAGGCGTCGGTCTGGGTGAAGCGCTGGAACACGTGGTCGATCTTGTCGTCGGGGATGCCGATGCCCGTGTCGGCGACGTGGATGTACAGGTGAACGCGGCCGGGAGCGCGCGTCGCTGGCCGGTCCCAGGCCTCCACGCGCACCTCGCCGCGTGGGGTGAACTTGAGCGCGTTGCCCACCAGGTTGAAGAGAATCTGCCGGATGCGCGCCTCGTCGCCCATGAAACGGTCGGCCGAACCGGGGACGACTTCGCAGCTCAGAGCCACGCCGCGTTCCAGGCTGGTCACGCGGAACACGTTGGTCACGGATTCAAGCAGCTCGGCGAGCGAGAAGGGCTCGCTGGTCAGGCTGATGCGCCCGGCCTCCATGCGCGAGAAGTCCAAAATGTCGTTGAGCAGCGAGAGCAGCCGGCGTGCGGCATCGAAGGCCATGCGCGAGTAGAGTTCCTGTTCCTGGGGGGCGGCGCCGTCGCGCAAAAGCTGGAGCATTCCCAGCACGCCGTTGAGCGGGGTGCGGATTTCGTGGCTCATGTTGGCCAGGAATTCGCTCTTGGCGCGGTTGGCCGTCTCGGCCGCCTCCTTGGCCGCCAGCAGGGCCTGCTGGGTGATGCGGCGGGAGGTCACGTCCTCGCTGAAGCAGACGATGCCGCCCACCTCGCGCGATTCGTTGCGCCAGGGCCGGATTTCCCAGCTGATGTACTGGGTGCGGCCGTCGGCCCGGGTGAAGGGATCGTCGTCCTGGAGCTCCACCGCGCCAGCCAGACATCTGCGGTGAATCTCGCGCCAGCGCTCGGGGGTTTCGGGAATGAGGTCGTAGTGGCTCACGCCGAGGATCTTGTCCGGATCCAGGCCGTAGTCGTCGCACCAGCGGCGGCTCACGGCGATGTAGCGCATTTTCCTGTCGAACATGGCGATGGAGGCGGGCGCGTGCTTCACGAACAGGCGCATGAGCTCCTCGCGTTCGGCGAGCGCTATCTCGTAGCGCTTGCGGTCGGTGATGTCGCGGTTGCTGATGCGCCGGCCCAGGCACACGCCCTCGGGCGTGGCGATGCTCACGCAGTGGTGGCCGATCCAGACCACGCCGCCGTCCTTGCGCCGAATGCGGAAGTCGATGGTGGACTCACGCGTGGTCTTGCCCTCTTGCGTGGTCAGATGCTCGTCGTAGAGGGGACGGTCTTCCGGGTGGACGATGGACTGCATGAGCGTGGCGTCGGCCATGAATTCGGCGGCGCCGTATCCCGTGACGCGCTCGCAGGAGGGCGAGACCCAGACGACGGCGCCCTTGTCGTCGCGCCAGTACTCCCAGTCGTAGGTGTAGTCGGCCACGGTGCGCAGGGTCAGCTCGCTGGCGCGCAGGGCGTCCTCGGCGCGGCGGCGGTCGGTGATGTCGAAGAAGGTGGTCAGGAGGCCGTCGCCGACGGGGATGCCGGAGATGACCGTCGTGCGCGTTTCGCCGCTCTTGCAGGTTATGCGGTATTCGGCGGGCATGATGTCGCCGTGGTTGCGCCGGGCGCGGCGCACGTCGGCGTCCCAGGTGAACTGCACCCAGCGGCGGTATTCGGGGTCGGGATAGGCCTTGGTCCACCAGTGGCGGACGTCTGGAATATCGTGCAGATCGTAGCCGAAGGTGGCCGTGAAGCGCCGGTTGATCTCCAGGACGCGGCCGGTGGCGTCGATGTGGCACAAGGGCACCGGTGAAAACTCGAACAGGCCGCGGAAGCGCTCCTCGCTTTCCTTGAGGGCGAGCTCGTCGCGCTTGCGCTCGGTGATGTCCAGCGCGTAGGCCACGCGTGTGGCGGGTTCGCCCCGCTCGTCGCGCAGAAGCGTTATCTCCAGCAGTACGGGGAAGTCGGAGCCGTCCTTCCGGCGGTGCCTGGATTCGAACACGCCGTGCCCCTCCCGCTCCACCTGGCGGATGTGCTCGGCCAGGGCGGGCAGTTCCTCCGGCGGAAAGAGGTCGGCCACGGGCCGTCCGGCCAGTTCCGTCAGCTCGTAGCCGCGTTGCCGGGCGAAGGAGGGATTCACCGCGAGCAAGGTGTTGTTTCGCGCGTTGCTGACCACCATGCCGAAGTCCGCGCGCTCGAAGACTTGCTGCCAGCGCCTGGCCTCGGCCTGGGCCTTCTTTTGCGAAGTGATGTCCACGAAGGCGCCCACCGCTCCGGTGATCTCTCCAAGGAAGTTGCGCAGGGGCGTGGCGTTGCCCACCACGGAGCGCACCTCGCCGTCGTCGAAGGCCACGTCCATTTCCAGCCCGATGACGGGTTCGCCCCGCGCGGCCACACGCATGGGCAGCTCGTCGTAGCCCAGCTCGCGTCCCTTGCTCAGGAAGCGGTAGGCGAGCCCCTGTTGCGATTTGCTGACGTTTTGTCCCGGGGGCATGCGCAGCAGCCGGTAGCTGCCCTGATTGCCGATGATGACGTTGGCCTCGGTGTCGCGGGTGATCCATACGGCCGCCGGCACCTGCTCCATGATGGCCTCCAGCTCCCTGGTGCGGCGCTCGGATTCGGCGCGGGCGGCGTCCAGCTCAAGGGTGCGCGCGGCCACCAGACGTTCCAGCTCCTCGTTGCCCTGGCGCAGCACCTTTTCGGCGGCCTTCAGTTCGGTGACGTCGGAATAGGCGATGACCGCGCCGTCCACCTCGCCGCGCGGGTTGCGGTAGGGCAGAATGCGTTTGATGAAGATGCGGCCGTCGCCGCCGCGCACCTCGCGCTCCACGGGCTGCCGGCGCTCGATGACGTCCACCGCGTCCGAGGCGAGGCGCTCGTCGTCCAGGCGCGCCTTGATTTCTCCGACGGGCCGGCCCAGGTCCGCCTCGCTGATGTGGAATATCTCCGCCGCCGTCGGCGTGGCGCGCATGACGCGCAGATCCCGGTCGAGAAAGATGATGGGCACGTTGACCCCGCGCAGCAGGTTCTCCACGAAGGTCTTGGACTGGGCCAGCTCCTCGACCTTGAGCGAGAGCTCCTCGTTGAGGGATTGCAGTTCCTCGCGCGAGGCGTCCATCTCCTCATTGGAGGATTGCAGCTCCTCGTTCATGCTCATGAGTTCCTCGTTGGAGGCGCGCAACTCCTCGTTGAGCTGCTCGAACTCCTCCACGGATCGCTGGAGCATTTCCTGGTTCCTTTGCAGCTCCTCCTCATAGCGCTGCACCACGCCGGATTCGGAAAGGGAGTCGAAGCCCTCGCGGCTGGCTTGGCAGATCGGTCCAGTGGAGCGCTCGAACACAACGAGCAGCCCGGCCGACGGATCCTCCCCCACAGGCTCCGCGCACAGATCCACGAAGCTTGGCGGATCGCCTTCCAGGCGCAGCCCTTCGATGCGCGCGGGACCGCACTTCTCCCGGGCGTCGCGCAGAGCCGCGCGCAGGTATATGCGCAGTTCGCGTCGGGCCAGCTTGAGCACGTTCAGGCTCGGCGCTCCCGGGGACAACGTGAGATAGGCCGAGACGTCGCCGGTGACGTGCAGCACGGCGAATGCGTCATCGACCAGCACGGCGGCGGGGGAATAGTGGCGCAGCAGGGCGGCGTCGGTCATGGCCGCCGGCGATGGCCGGGCCTGCGGGGCGTCGTCCCGACCGGTCGTGGCGGGGAGCTCGCGCCCGCCGCCGGGGCTCAGTCGGAGGGGCGTGGCCCGGCGTTTTTCGCCGGTGGAGCGGAACAGCCTCCAACGCCGGTCCAGGGGCGTGAGTTTGAGGGCGGTGGCGTCCACGTTTTCCGCCGAGCCGAGCAGCAGAAGACCGCCGGGGTTCAGCGCGCCGGCCAGCCGGGTGAGCGCCTTCTCCTGTAGCGGCGGGGTGAGGTAGATGAGCACGTTGCGGCACAGAACCAGGTCCATGTGCAGAAAGGGCTGGTCCTGCAACAGGTTGTGCCGCACGAAGACGATGCGCTCGCGCAGGCGCTGGAGGGGGGCGCAGTGCCCGCCCTCGCAGCGGAAGTGGCGCTCGGTCATCTCCCGCGGGAGCCCGGTCAAGGCGCGTTGCGGGTATTGGCCACGCCGCGCGGTGTCCACGGCGTGCTGGTCGATGTCCGTGGCGAAGATCTTGAAGGTGCAGCGCGCGCCGGTCTCGCGCATGTAGTCGTCCAGCAGGATGGCGACGGAGTAAGCCTCCTCTCCCGTGGAGCAGCCGGCCACCCACACGCGCACGGTGTCGCCCTCGCCGCGGCCGGCGAAGATTTCGGGCAGGGCCTTTTCGCGCAGCACGTCGAAGGCGTCACGGTCGCGGAAGAACGCCGTCACGCCGATGAGCAGGGCCTTGAACAGCCGCTGGCGCTCCTCGGGGTCCTTCTCCAGCGCCGTCACGTATTCGGCCAGGGACTTCAGCCCCAGCAACAGGCGGCGTTTGTTCACGCGCCGGGCGACGGTGCTGCGGCGGTAGCCGGAGAAGTCCTGGCCGGTTTCGCGCCGCAGGATATCGAGGATGTGCTCCAGCTCGCCGCCGCGGGAGCGTCCGGCCGGGCGCGCGGCCTCCACGAGCTGGGCCAGACGCGCGCCGATTTCCCTGGCCGTGAGCACTGCGTCCTCCGCGCCGGACTCGATGACGCTGGTGGGCATTCCCGGGTACTGCGCGGAGTCCGGGTCCTGCGCCAGCACGAGCCCGCCCGCCCGGGACAGGCTCAAGGCCCCGCCCGTGCCGTCGGCCCCCGTGCCGGAGAGGATGATGGCCACGGCCCCCGCGCCCTGGTCCTTCGCCAGCGCGTCGAGGAAGCGGTCGATGATGCGGTAGGAGAGGTCGCGGCCGCGCGGCAGCAGGCGCAACACGCCGCCCTCCACGCCCAGGTCGTGGCCGGAGGGGGTGGTGTAGACCACGCCGGGCTCCAGCGGGGTCATGTCCTCGATTTCGCGCACGGGCAGGAATGTGGCGCTGGAGAGCACCTCGGCCAACCGGCTTTCCTTGTCCGCCGGCAGGTGCGGAACGACGACGATGGCGGCCTTGGGCGCGCTCTCGATGCCGGAAAGCAGCTCGCGCAGCGCCTGCACGCCCCCCGCGGAGGTGCCGATGGCCACCACGGGGAAGGGAAGCGCTGGCCGGACAGTTTTCCTGACCTCCGTCCGCTTGCCGGATTCCGCTTGGACTTGCCGCTTGTTCTGGCCCATGTGTGGCTCCTGATCGAAGGCCGCCGGGGCGCGCGTCGTTATTCGCCAAGGGGGAAAGGCTACCTGTACCCATATACCGAGCTGGCGGCGTGTTCAACAATTTATATGGGAAAGGTGGATGCGTCGTGGTGGATTCCGATCGGCCTCGATCGGTGGGCGGGTCGGATTCTGGTTCTCCGCACCGCCCCTCCGCGGTCGCTCGGCGGGGTTCGCCGACGAGGGCTGGGGGACTGGCCCGCGTCCGGGACGCGAGGCCCGGATCGGCGACGGAGCCGTCCAGCCGGGACGAAAAAAGCCAGCGAGTCGCCCCGCTGGCTTCATGAAGACGACTTCCGTCGAAATCACATGGAATTACACAACAAAGCGTCCATCGGCCGAATCAGGGCAAGTCGTGAACAACTTCGTGTCGCCCCGATGGTTAGAGGGTCGGCGGCCCCACGAGGATGATCTCGGCGATGCTCAGGTTCACCCTGGGCCTGCCGCCGCGCACGCCGCCAGCGAGGTCCATCTCCAGCCGGGCCAGGTCGGCCAGCAGCATGGTGCGGTCGAGGGCGGCGTCCGGCTTGGTCTTGGCCAGCTCCTGCGCGTGCTCGCAGCCGGGGAAGGACAGCCGCGCGCCGTCCGGTCGGACGAGGTACGTGGGCACGCCATGCAACCGGCAGACCATGGGCCGGTGCTCGTACAGCCCGCAGCCGAGCCCGGACTCCGTGGGCACGGAAAGGGGGCAGGGCACGCGCGGGATCACGCCCGGCATACTGCCGCGCTGGACACGCAGCCACTCCTCGGCATTGTGGCGCACTTCGTTCAGCCGGGCCTCTGGCAGGGCGGATATGGCCCGGGACAGGTCCAGCCACTCGATGTAAGTGTGGTGGCTGAAGGGCGTCTCGCAGCAGTTGTCCGTGCAGCCGGCGCAGGAGAGGCCGAGCGCCCCGGCGGTTTCGACGTAGGCCTGGTCCATGCGTTTGTAGAGTTCGTGCAGGCGGCGCAGCACCGGGTTTTTGAGTTTGTTTTTCATGCCGGATTCTCCGTGAGCCAGGCCAGCAGGCGCGCGAGCGTGTCGTGCTGGTCCGGCGAGTCGGTGTTCAGAGTGAAGTCCGCGGCGGCGCGGTAAAGCGGCTGACGTTCCTCGTACAGATCGGACAGGGTCGCACCCGGGGCGATGGCCAGACCGCGATTGCCGCCGTCGCCCACGCGCTTGAGAAAATTCTGCAGGCTCACGTCCAGGTGCACCACGGGACCCAGCAGCTTCAGCCGGGCCACGGCCCTGGGGCCGTAGACCACGCTGCCCCCGGTGGAGATGACCGCCCGGCGCACGCCGAGCAGGGAGACGATGTCCTCCTCGGCCTTGATGAACCGTTCGAGGCCCATGCCGTCGAGGACCTCCTGCAGGGGCAGGCCGTAGAAGGCCTCGATCATGTGGTCGGTGTCCAAATGCGCCCAGCCGAGTTTTTCGGCCAGCAGGCGGCCCAGGGTGCTCTTGCCGGCCGCGGCCATGCCGATGAGGCTGACGCAGCCCCCCTCCCACAGGCGGGGCAGGGGGGTGGCCGCGTCGATGTCTCGGGGCGCGTCGGGCGCGAGGAAATGCGGTGCGTGTTGTTCCGGGAGCATGGAGGGAACCTTCGTAAGGGGATGGGGGATGTCAGGCGGACTGGCCGCGCAGGATGACTTTATCCTGCCCGTCGCGTTCGTTTATGAGCACATCGACCCGCTCCGCGCTGGAGGTGTTGACGCGCTTGCCCACGTAGTCTGCCTGGATGGGCAGCTCGCGGTGACCGCGATCCACCAGCACGAGCAGCTCCACGCGCCGGGGCCGGCCGAAGTCGAGGATGGCCTCCAGCGCGGCGCGCGTGGTGCGGCCGGAAAAAAGCACGTCGTCCACGAGGATGACGGTCTTGCCCTCGACGTCGGGAATTTTCGTGCTGCTGATGGCCGGGGTCTTTCCCAGGCTGCTCCAGTCGTCGCGATAGAGGTTGATGTCGAGCATTCCCGGGATCACTGGCGCGGGCAGGCGTTCGTCCAGCAGCGTTTTGAGCCGGTGGGCCAGATCGACGCCGCGGCGCTGAATGCCCACGAGCACGAGGGGGGCCTCCTCGGCCCGGCGTTCCACCACCTCGGAAGCCAGGCGTTCCAGGGTGCGGGACATTTCGCTCGCGGTGAGCAGCGTGCGTTCGCTCATGACCGCTCCTTCTCCTCGACGAAGATGAGGCTTCGGCGGCAGAAGTCCACGGCCTCGGCGGAGAAATCGGGGTATTCCGGCCAGTAGAGTTTGATGCGCATGAGGCCGAAAAACATGTTGGCGATGATCATGCCCGTGTCGTGCACGGCCACGCCGCGCACCGTGCCACGCGCCATGCCACGGGTGAGGAATTCCTCGAACAGGCCGCGCATGCGTTCGATGAACCGGGCCATGGAGCGCCGCGTGAGGTCCAGGATGCTGTAAGTGCCGAGGACGATCTTTATGTCGGCCGAGTTGGCGTCCACAAAGGCGAAGTGGCTGCCCAGCAAGTCCTCGATGGACAGTTCGTTGTGGCTCATGCGGGCGCGGCACTGCCCCGCGAGTTGCTGGTACTTTTCGTCGAAGTTGTCGAGGATGTGCTGGAGGATGTCCTCCTTGCTCTCGAAGTGGCGATAGATCGTGCCTTCGGAAATTTCGGCGCGGCGGGCCAGATTGGCCGTGGTCATCTTGTGGAAGCCGACCTCGGAAATCATGTCCTTGGCGGTCGAGAGAATTAGATCCTTGGTGCTCATGAGCTGCCTCGCGGAAAAAACGCCTGGGGGGGAACATTCCCCACGCGGCGAAAAAATCTCCTGCCGCTTCACTGCGTTGTAGCCCAGAGCGCGAGCTGGGTCAACGGGTGGTGCGGGTCCTCACTCATTTGACAAACCCCAGGGGGGCCCTTATTTTCGCCTGACCTTCCCATAATGCGTTCAAGGAGGCATTGCATGGTTGAACTGACCGAATCCGCCAAGGCCCAGCTGGATGGGTACTTCGCGGACAAGGAGAAATCCCCGCTCCGGGTTTTCCTGGCCGCCGGGGGTTGAAGCGGACCGAGGCTTTCGCTGGCTCTGGACGAGCCGCGTGAGAACGATGACACCTATGACGTGCTGGGCTACAGCTTCATTGTGGAGCGGGCCCTGCGGGAGCAGACCGGAACCATCCGCATCGACATGACCCCTTACGGGTTCACCGTCGAGTCGGAAAACCCCATCGCCGGTGGCGGCGGGGGAGGTTGCGGCGGCGGCTGCAGCTCGGGGAGCTGCGGCGGCTGAGAGCCCCGCGCGACACGAGAGCATATGGGGGCGTCGTTTCATACCGGAGCGGCGCCCCTTCCTTTTCGGGGCGACGCCGGGCGAGAGCGCGAGGGACCGCCGGTTCGACGGCGACGCCGCACGCCACACCACGCGCAGACGACGCGCAAAAAGGAGTCTCCCATGATCACGTTGAGCAATTCCGCCAAGCAGCAGTTGGACGGCTACTTCGCAGACAAGGAAAAGTCCCCCATCCGTGTGTTTCTTTCCGGCGGGTGCTGCGGTCCCCGGCTCTCCCTGGCCCTGGACGACGCCAAGGACGGTGACTCGTCCTTCGAGGCGAACGGCTACACCCTCATCGCCGAGAAAACCCTGCTCGAGGCGACCGGCACCATCTCCATCGACATGACCGAATACGGCTTCAGCGTTGATTCCGAGAACCCCATCTCCGGCGGCGGCTCTTGCGGTTCCGGCGGTTGCGGCGGCGGTGAGTCCAGCGGCAGCTGCTGCTGTTAGCCCGGTTCCAGCCGGTTCATGACTTCGGGCGGCGGATCGGGCCTTCGGCCTGATCCCCGTCCGGGGTCCGGGCGACTGGCGTTCGCCGTCAGCGGTCTTGCGGACGGTACGTGTTCCGCGCGTTCATCGCGGGCATTTCCCTTTCTTCCCGTTTTTCCCCGGGCCTGTCCCCGTCATCATCTTTGCGAGTCCTTCCGTCCCTCCCTTGGGAGCGGATGGGCCGTAGTCGAAAAACGGCCGCCCTGGAGAGCATCCGGGACGGCCGTTTTTTTGTGCGGAAGACGGCGGGCCTAGCCCCTTTGGGCGGCCACGCAGCGGACCTCCACCTGTGCCTCGCGCGGGAGCGCGGCGACGGCCACGACGACGCGCGCCGGGCGGTGGTCCTTGAAGAATTCGGCGTAGATCGCGTTGAACGCCTGGAAGTTCCCCATGTCGAGCAGGAAGGCGTCCACGCTGACGACACGGGTCATGTCCGATCCCGCGGCCTCCACGATGGTCTTGAGGTTGGTCAGGGCCTGCCGGACCTGCTCGGCGAAATCCTCGGAAATAACCCCGGTCCCGGGGTCGGCGCCAAGCTGGCCGCTGACGAAGGTCAGCCCCGCGCTCGTCACGGCCTGGCTGTATGGGCCGATGGCGGCGGGGGCGGCGTCTGTGTGGACGGCTTTCGGGTCAAGGAACATGAGCTCTCCTCTGTTGCGGGTGGCCCCGGCGAAAAGACGGGTTCCCCGCGCGGGGGCGGGGAAGACCGGGGGGGCGTGAAATGCGCCGGATAAACGACTCGATCGCCCTGCGTAACCGCTTTGTGGCCAAAAAGAAAGGCCGGAGAGGCGTTCGCCTTCGGCCTTTCGCACCCGGCACCGGCCCCGTGGGGGGACCGGATACCGGGCATAGGGGGGATGGGGGTTCACGTCAGATCAGCAGGCGCGATATCTGGAAGAGGAAGACGGCCACCACGTAGGCCAGGAGCGTGTTGAAGCCCATGGCGAAGGCCGCCCACTTCCAGCCGGCCTCCCGCCCCATGGCCACGAGGGTGACGAAGCAGGGCGAGTAGAGCATGACGAAGGCGATGAGCGCGATGGCCGCCGCCTTGCTGAAGCTGTCGTCCTTGGCGATCTTTTCCGAAAGCGGGGTCGATTCCTCGGCGTCCACCTTGCCCAGGGAGTATGCCGTGCCCAGCGTGGAGACGATGACCTCCTTGGCCGCGAAGCCGCCGAGCAGTGCGATGTTCGTGCGCCAGTTGAAGCCGGCGGGAGACGTGATGGCGCCCAGAGCCATGCCGGCGCGGCCGGCGTAGGAGTTGAGCAGCTGGGCCTCGGACTGCTCGGCCTCGATGGTCTGGACCGCCGGGCTCTTGGCCTTCTCATCGCCCTTGGCGTCCTTCGACACGGCTGGCGCGGCGGCCGTCGCCTTAGAACCACCCGCAGGGGCTGCATCCGCAGGGGCTGCATCCGCAGGGGCTGCATCCGCAGGGGCTGTCTCAAGAGCCTGCGCCCGGGCGATGCGGTCCGCGAAGCCCCGGGCCTGGTCGGCCGGCAGGCTGGGGAAGGTCATGCCCGCCCATAGCAGGATGGAGATGCCCAGAATCACCGTGCCGGCCTTGCGGATATACTGCCAGGAGCGTTCCCAGGTGTGGATGCACAGGCCCCGCAGGGTGGGCATGCGGTAGGGCGGCAGTTCCATGACGAAGGGTGTGCTTTCGCCCTTGATCACGGTGCTGCGCAGCAGCTTGGCCACCAGCATGGCGGCCACCCAGGCGGCCAGCGTCACCAGGGTCATCACCCTGGCCTCGGCTCCGGGGAAGAAGGCCGCCGCCAGCATCAGAAACACCGGCACCTTGGCCCCACATGTCATGAAGGGCGAGACGAGCAGGGTGGCCAGCTTTTCCTTGGGGCTGCGCAGGGTGCGCGTGGCCATGACGCCTGGCACCGCGCAGCCGCCGGCGATGCCGCCGGAGATGATGAACGGCAAAACGCTCGTGCCGTGCAGGCCGAAGATGCGGAACACACGGTCGAGCATGTAGGCCATGCGCGCGATGTAGCCGGAGTCCTCCAGGGCGGAGAGCAGGAAGAACATGATCATGATGAGCGGCACGAAGCCGATGACGCCGCCCACGCCGGCGATGGCTCCATCCGCGATGAGCGAGCGCAGCAGGCCGTCGCTCATGGTGCTTTTGACCGTGTCGCCAAGCCAGCCGAAGCCGGCGTCCAGCCAGTCCATGGGGAATTTGCCCAGGGCGAAGGTTATGATGTACAGAAGGTAGATGACCAGCGCCATGATGACCGGGCCGGCCAGCTGATGCGTCAGCACCCGGTCCATGCGGTCGGAAAGGCGGATGCGTTCGGCGTTGATGTTCGGGTAGCGCACCACCTTCTTGGCGATGCCCATGAGATAGCCGTAGCGGTAGTCGGCGATGATGCCTTCCGGCGAGGCCCCGAGTGTCGCCTGCAAATGTTGTGACACCTTCTCCACCAAGGCCTCCAGCTTGCGGGAGAGCCCGGTGTCACGCTCGCGGCCGTGGCGCACCACGGAGGCGTCGCCCTCCAGATACTTGATGCCGACCCAGCGGGCGGGGCCTTTCTCGGCCAGGAAGCGCGCGTCGGCAATGAGTTGCTCCATCTCCGCGAGCACGGGGTCCAGGTCCGGCCCGTATGTGATGCGCAGAGGTTCCGCGTGCCCGCCTTTTTCGCTGGCCACGCGCAGCGCCTCGGCGATGAGTTCGCGCTTGCCCACGCCGGCGCGGGCGACTGTCTCGACGGCCGGGCAGCCCATGAGCTTCGTCAGCAGGGGCACGTCGATGTCTTTGCCGGCCTTGCGCACCTCGTCCATCATGTTCAGGGCGAGAATGAGCGGCACGCCCAGCTCCATGATCTGAATGGCCAGATACAGGTTGCGTTCCAGGCAGTCGGCGTTCAGAACGTTGATGACGGCGTCGGGATGGTCGTCGGTGAGGAAATTTCGCGCCGCCTTCTCCTCCTCGGAGTAGGCGGTGAGCGAATAGGTTCCGGGCAGGTCGACGATGTCCAGCGACACGTCCTCGGCGTGAATCTTGCCAATTTTTTTCTCCACTGTGACGCCCGGCCAGTTGCCCACGTGCTGGTGGGAGCCGGTGAGGGCGTTGAACATGGTGGTCTTGCCGCAGTTCGGATTGCCTGCAAGGCCAATCGTGTAACTCTGTTGCATGCGTCTACTCCACGGGCTCCACGACGATGTGGTCGGCCTCGCTGTTGCGCAGGGTGAGGGTGAAGTCCCGCAGGCGCAGGGCCACGGGATCCTTGAGCGGAGCCTTGCCCACGACGGAGAGTTCCACGCCGGGGATGAGCCCCATGTCACGAATCCTGCGCCCCAGTTCCCCCTTGGCGTCGATGGAGCAGATACGCAGTTTCTGATTGACCTGGGCGCGGCGCAGCGTAAGGCACGAATTCATTGGGCGGTCTCCTTGCTCGTTGACGATTGTTGGTGCGTTCCTCAATCTGTTGAGATTAGTGGCAACAACAGCCGCCGCCCTTGCGCATGTCCTCGAGATGATTCCGTCCCTTGTCCCCGCCGGAGCCGCAGCCTCCGCAGGTCCCGCCGCAGCCGGAACAGCCCCCCTCGCCACAGCAGGAGGACTTGCCCGTGAAGTTTCTGTAAAAGCGCCACAGCGTCAGTCCCGCCGCCAGCGCAACGATGAAAACAACGATGATGTTCTGCCACAACATGTCTAAAACTCCTTGTCGTTTCGACGCGCCCACGCGGGCCTGCGCCGTCACCCGGATATGTAGTGAAATTGAAAACCAATGTCAATAAGGTCGGTGTGAAAATATCTCCGTCCCCGTCAACAATCCCGCCAAGGCTTGAGCGGCGGACGTTTTTATGATTGTATCCGTCCGCACTGCCGCAACGACGAGGAGGACCCATGGGCAAACAGGCCAAGCGCGAACGCAAGGACGAACAGGCCAGGCTGGCCGCCAACGAGGCCGCCGGCGGCTTTTCGGATGAGGACAAGCGGTTCGCCGGAACCCTGAACCATCTCGCCCGGGGCATCATCATCGGCGGGTCGCTCGGCGTCATCGCCGCCTGGGTCATTCCCGGCGTGGAGATGGGGCGGATGCTCGGCCTCGGCCTTTTGTGCGGCTGCCTCGCCGGCATCACCATGAAATGCCGCGCCGACCGCAAGCGGCGTCGCTGAATTTAAAAGAGTGAACCAATCGGAGGGGAACCTTTCCGCTGGGAAGGTCCTCTCCCCGTTCCCCCCTTCCAAAGGCTTTTATCGGTGACACGGGCATGGCCCGCGTTTTCGCGCCGTTTTCGGACGCCTCCGCCGTGCCGCCGTCGCCCTGGCGTTATCTGCTGTTCCGTCGATTCCCTCACGGGCGGAAAGGTCTGCCAAGTGTGTTCCCCTGCCACGCCGCTGTGGTTGGGTGATGCCTCCGGCGACCAGGGGTCCCTTCGGGGTTCAGACGCGTCCCCTGGAACCCCGCGCTAAGGAAATTTTTTTCCATATGCCGTGCCGAGTCTTTTGCCGCCACCACCACATTTCGCCCCCGCACTTGTCGCGGATGTCTTCCGCCGGCATCGCGGCGGCAAACATCCGCGAATGAGGGATTCCAAAGGGCGCATGCCCTTTGGCGAGGTCCGGGGCAGCGCCCCGGCGGGGTGCAGGGGCGGAGCCCCGCGCAGGTGTCCGGGGGGATCGCCCCGGCGGAGTGCGAGGGGCGATGTTAGAAGGCGTATTGAAGGAGCAGCTCCGCGCCGTTGTTGGCGTAGCGGTCGCCGAATTCGCCTTTGTAGTTGGCGGAGGCGTTGAAACCGTCGCCGAGATCGGCGTGGACGCCGAAGCCGGCGCGCCAGAGATCGCGGCCGGCGTCCGCGCCCTTGGTGGTGGAGGATACGGTGCTGTCCAGAAGGGTCACGCGCGCGGTGGGGGCGGTGTCGGCCAGTTCGCGCACGTAGTAGGCGGAGAGCTCCGGCGTCACGGTGATGTTGCCGATGACGAAGTCGCGTTGCAGGGCCGCGCCGACGGGCACGCCAACGCTGGTCGTGTCGCCGGCGGCGTAGTGGCGGGTGATGGCGCTGCCGGATTCGGTGAAGGCGTCGCGCGCGGAGTACACGACCTCGACGCCCACGGAAGGGGTGAGCCGGATCGTGTCGTCGGCGAAGCCGAAAGTGTGTGAGGCCTTGAGGTTGGTGGAAAGGGTGTTGGCGTCGAAGTCGCCGGAGGTGGAATCGACGTAGGGGAAGCTGTAGCTGCCTTTCATGGAACCGTGGCTGTAAGTGTAGGCGGCGTCCGCATCCAAGGTGACGGGCCCGACGCGCAACGTGCCGTAAGGGCCGATGAACCAGGAGCGGACATCGGTTTTGACGCCCGTGGCGCGTGATTGGCCAGAGCTGAAGCCTCCGGCAATGCCGATGCGCGCGTTGTCGGAGAGCGGCGTGTCGTAGCCCAGGGCGGCGAGGCCCATGTCGGCGTCGTAACCGCCGCGACCGCCGCGCGCTCCTTGGTGCATCCATTGGGCCTGCCCCCGCATACCCAGGGCGTTCAAGCCATTTTGCGCACTCGGCGTGTTGGTCTGGACTCCGTTCATGTACGCGATCTGCGCCAGCGCAGCCATCAAACCGGCATCGCCGTCGGGCTGTCCCTCCGCCTGCCCGGCCGTGGACCAGAATCCGGCGCTCAGCGTGGTTGGGCGCGCGCCGAAACCAACGGCCCCGAGCTGCTGGCCAATGGCTCCGTGGAAGACCATGGTCTGGCCCAGAACGAGTTGTGTGCTGCCCACCACTCCTTCACCCAGGGCCTGTCGCACGGCGGTTTGCACTTGCCCCAGACTTTGGCCGGAGTAGAGCGCAGTGAAGAAGCCGGCCACGGCTGATCCGGGAGCGGCGCTGGCGCACACGGTGTCCAGCGCCGCCCCGTTACCGCCGCTCACGCTCGCCAGTGTTTTGACCGTGGAGGTTATTGTGGCGTTATTGGCCCCGGCTTCGGCATAAATGTGTGCGGATTGCAGCGCCAAAACGCTTGTCATATCCAGTGTGGTCGCGTTGGTGTCCGTCAGGGTCAGCCCCGTCCTTGTCGAAATCGTCACAGTGGAGCTGCTCATTCCACTGGTGAAGTATTGTCCCAGGGCGGACAGGGATAGCCTGTCCACAGTGAGGTCCGTTCCCACGGTCAGCTTGCCGCCATTTTGCACATTCAGCTCGCCGCCGCTGAACTGGGAGTTGGCGCGGCCAATGTACTCACCGCCATTTTGCACATTCAGCACGCCAGACGTGTTTATGAAATTACCTTTGTTGTCCAGTGTGCCCTTGTTGTTTAAGATGCCTTGATTCTCTATGGTGTGGTTGGACTCATTGGACAGAAAAGCTAGGTTATTTAATGTCGCGGATGAGGCGTTTAACATATAACCAGCGCTGGTTATTGTGCCATAATTATTAATGGTTCCACCAGATTCGTTTATAAAATTGTTATAATTTTCTATTGAACAGCCTTTATTATTTGTAACTGTGCCACTATTTTCAAGTGACCCATCTCTAGCATTGATTAAATCGTTATTTATCAGGATAGCATTATTGTCGTTTATTGTTCTCCCATAGTTAGTAAAATCACCATTATTTATCAACGTACCATATGATGTGTTTTGTACCTTGCCAGCATTTTGTACTTTACCACTTTTCTCGTTCGTGAATGTGCCGGAATTGGCAAAAACACCACTGTTCGTATTATAAAAAGAACTGTTATTGGTTATGGTCGCATCTGCAAAATTATGAAATGCCTGAGAGTTGTTGATCGTGCCATTGTTTATCAGTCTACCTCCAGATTCATTGAATAAGGACGTTTCGCTGTTTAGTGTCCCACTATTTGTGAATGTTCCAAAATTATTTAAAAAACCTGGATAATGGTTATTAAATGTTCCTTCGTTATATATGTTTCCGTAGTTTGTAACGACTCCACTGTTATCAAATGTAGCGGGACTGCGATTGTACAGTGTGCCATTGTTGTTAAAGTGTGCTGAAGCACCGTTGCTTATTGAAGCAAAATTGTAAAATATAGAATTTGATAAGTTATTTATCGTTCCGTTGTTCTCAATAGATATTAACGTAAAATTATCCGACGTACTGGAACCATTGTAAATTGTTGCATGATTATTGAGAATCCCTGCAGTATTATTGATGAACTGACTAAAGTTATTTAGAGCGTGGTTAATATCTATAGCACCATTGTTATCTATTATCCCATCGTCATTTATGACATCTCCATTGACGGTTAAGGTTGCACCGTTTGAATTCGTTAGATGTGCGAAGTTGTCCAGCGATTTGGTGGAGGACACGACCCATTCGTCGCCGCTTGCGATCGTGGTGTTCACCACGATCTGGCCCTCCTTTGTAATCTGCATAGCCAGGGAATAGGCGGGGCAGGTCAGGGCGGCTATCAGAATAGCGAGCGCGAGATGGGTGCGAAGCACCAAGAGGAAACGTCGGAACTGGCGAAAGCGGCAAGATGGGTCACGCGGTTGGGGGCGGTTGGTGCGCATTTTTATTTCCTAATCTGTTTTTTTGTGCAGCGTTTCAATCAATGCTAGGCCAAAAAATTGGTGTTGTATAGCTGCCTATGAATGTGCAGGCCGCATTTGCCTTTCCCAGGACTTGCGTGATTCGTCCGTGTTCGTTTGCGTTTGGCGCAAGGTTTCGCCCCTCGTCGCCGAGCCGTCATCTATATTATGTCCCGGCGGCCAGGGTCCCCTTTGGGGGGGGCGCGTGTCCCTTGCCCCCCGCATCACTGAGCGCTGGGGCTTCCCTTTATGGGATTCCAAAGGCGTCGGCCGTTAGGTGAGCGGTCTCCCGCGAATCTTACGGCCGACGACAGCATTGATCGAATGCCCTTTGGTGGGGTTCTCAGGGGCAGCGCCCCTGAGCGGGGTGTGGGGGCGAAGCCCCCGGCTTCTCTACAAGAACAGGAACGCCAGAGCTGCGACGCAGGTGGGCGGCAGGGCGGCGGCGAGGAGCCAGAGGGGGTTGATGGCTTCGTCCTCGAAGTGTTCGCGCAGGATGGACGCCCCGGCGGGGTTGGGTGCGTTGGCGATGATGGTGAGTCCGCCGCCGGTGACGGCTCCGGCGACGAGGGCATACTTGAAGCCGTCGGACAGGGTGGGGACGAGCGAGCCCAGGTAGGTGAGGGCCGCGTTGTCGGTGAAGGCTGTGAGGCCCGCCGCGCCGAAGAAGACGGCGCGCTCGCTCATGCCGAGCAGCAACGGTTCAATCCACCATTGCTGCATTCCACCGAGCACCACGAGCCCGGCGAGGAAAAAGGCGACGAGGAGCCCCTCGTGCAGGATGAGCCGGTCCTGATGACGCTTGTAGGCCTGGGCGACGCCGAGGAAGAAAAGCAGCAAACCCATGAAGATGATTGGATGGTGGGAGAAGACGACGACGCCGGCGAGGAAGGCGAAGTTGACGAGGGCGAGGGTTGGCGGCACGGGCGGACGGGAGTCGGCCGATTCGGCCAGGGGCATGGCGGCGAGCTCGCGGTGGAAGAGGAGGGTGGCGGCGGCGGCGTTGATGGTCACGGCGAGAGCGGCCTTGAGACCGAAGTTGGTGAGCATGAAGCCAAGGTCCCAACCCCACTTGTCGGCCACCATGAGCACGGGGGGGGCGGCGAAGGGCGTGAGCGTGCCGCCGATGGAGACGTTGACGAAGAGCGCGCCGAGGGTGACGTACATGAGCTTTGGCGATGCGTTGCGGGAGAACACGCCGTCGGAAAGCAGCATGGCGGCGAGGGTCATGGCGGCGGGTTCGGTGATGAGGGAGCCGAGAAGCGGGACGATGGCGAGGGTGGCGAAGTAGAAGGCGAGGCTGCCGGGCAGGGGCAGGATGCCGCTGAGACGCAGGATCGCGCCGTGGACGGTGCCGAGCACGGGCCGCGTGCCGGAGATGACCATGATGGCGAAGACGAAGAGCGGCTCGGTGAGGTCGCGGGAGTCCAGGTAGTCGGTGGCGGCCTGTCTGCCCTCCACGCCGAACATGCACACGGCGAGCACGAGCGCCCAGAATCCGAAGACCACCTCCACCTCGGCGAGCAGATGCCACACACCAGCGTGTGTGGGCCGCGCGCGGGCTAGGCGTTCGAAGGCCTTGGTGGCGAAGGTGTGGACGATGGCCAGGGCGAACAGACCCGCGCCGATGATTTCCATGGTCGTCGGATTCATCCGGTTCCTTTGGTTGCGGGCGTGTGCGCGCGGCGTCACGTGCCGGGCAGGCGCGCGGCGGCCGGCTTGTCAGGACCGGAAGCGGCCGGAGCCGGCTTGTCGGTGGCGATTGGGGGGGCTTTCGACTCGGACGGCGCGGGGGAGGGGACGGTCGTGTTGTTGGCGGTGGGGGTCCCGACGTTCGCCGGGGGCTGCGGGGCTTCCGGTTTGGCAATGCGCACGAGACGCAGACCGTAGAACGCGGTCCGCATGTCCGGCCAGCCATAGCCCCGGTTGGCCGAGCGCAGCGATTCCGCGCGCGTGACCCAGGAGCCGCCGC
Source organism: Desulfocurvus sp. (assembly GCA_020692325.1). Taxonomy (GTDB): domain Bacteria; phylum Desulfobacterota; class Desulfovibrionia; order Desulfovibrionales; family Desulfovibrionaceae; genus Humidesulfovibrio. Next base: position 26,694 of record JAIMKR010000010.1, on the reverse strand, counting down.
GGATGACGCGCGACTTGCCCTCGCCAAGGCGCAGTGGGTTGTCGCGCGGGGAGCAGGCGTAGAATCCGGCGTCGTACACGTCCTCGCACCATTCCCAAAGGTTGCCGTGCATGTCGAACAGGCCGAAGGCGTTGGCCGGGTAGCTGCCCACCACAGTGGTGTGCATGTTGGGCCAGATTTTGGCGGGCGCGGGCTTGCGGGCATGGCTGCGCCGGGTTCCGCCGGGCGAGAGGGGCGGCAGCGGCAGCACGAAGGGCTTGTCGAAGGTGGCCTGATCCTTGGTCGCCTTGTCGCCGAAGAAATAGGCCGTGTCGGTGCCGGCGCGGCAGGCGTACTCCCATTCGGCCTCGGTGGGCAGGCGGTAGCTGTCCTCCGAGCCCTGGTCGAGGGCAAGGGCGTAGTCGCGCGCCATCTTCCAGGAAATCATGTCCACGGGATGGTCGTTGCCGTTTTTGATGAGCGAGGGGTTGCCGCCCATGATGGCGGTCCATTGGCCCTGGGTGACCTCGGTTTCGCCCATCCAGAATCCGGAGAGGCAGACCTTGTGTTGCGGCCCCTCGTCGCGCTCCCGGCCGTGCTCGGTTTTGGGGCTGCCCATGACGAAGCACCCGGCTGGAATCCAGCGGAAGGCCATGCCCGTGCGCGGTTCAACCCAACGCGCGCCGGGGGACGGGCTGGAGGCGTTGTCCCGCCTGACGGGGCTGGAGAGGAGGATGGGCCGGGTCTGAGCGGATTCCCTGGCCATTTTGCCCGTCGCGCCCTTGCTCGTTTGGAAGGGGGAATGGAGCGGTTGGACGGATGTTTTGGCCGCGCCGCCGACGGGTTTGCCGGTCGCCGCCACCCCGGCCTTGGCGGATTTCCCGGTCTTTGCCCTGCGCGTCTTGATCGCGGCCTTCGTTCCCGTTTTGGCCTTGCGCGTTTTCGCGTCGCGGACGCGGCGCGTTTGGGCCGCGTGTGTTTTTTTGCGCGCGTGCGGCTTGTTGACCGTGGCCGCGCGTTTGGTCTTGCCGGTTGTGGCGGCGGCGGTCGAGCCGCCGGAGGCCTTGGACGTCTTCGCGCCGTCCGCCGGTCTGCACAGGATGAAGAGCATCAGCCCCAGCAGCAGCACCAAGAGCTTCAGGCGCCGGGAGCGTGTCGTCGACTTCATCGAGCCGGCCTCGCGTGATTTTTGGGCAGCACCACGCTCACGGAGGTCTGGCCGGGTATGGAGACGTCGAGGGAGATTGAGCCGCCGTGGAATTCGGCGATGCGCTTGGCGGAATACGTGCCCATGCCTGTCCCGGTGGGCTTGCCGGTGGTGACGTACTTCTCGAAGAAGCGCGGCCGGATGGCGCGGGGAACCTCGCCGGGATTTGTGATGGTGATGCGCGCCGTCTCGCCGAGGTCGGTGAGATCGATGCCGATGATGCCCCCCTCGGGCGCGGCCTCCATGGCGTTTTTCAGCAGATTGGAGAGCATGGTGGCGGCGAGCGTCGGCTCGCAGTCCAGGGGAAAGCGCTGGCCAGGCAGCTGCGGCGCGCCGTTCAGCGTGATGAGCACGTGGCAGCCCGAGCACTGCGGCAGCGGCTCCAGGCTTTGGCGCACGGCGTGGACCGTGCGCACGAGGTCGGTTTGCTCGGTCTCCAGCGCGAGGCTGCCGCGTTCGATGCGCGAGAGTTTGAGATAGGCGTCGATGATGCGCAGCATGTTCTGGGCGGAGACTTGCAGCCGGGTGACCCAGTCGCGTTGCTCCTCCGTGAGGTTCGGCTGCGTGAGCAACAGCTGCGGCAGGCTCACGAAGCCAATGAGCGGGCTGCGCAGGTCGTGGCGCATCATGTGCTCGATGCTTTCCCGCGCCTGCTCGCGCTGGGTGCGCTCGGTGATGTCCTCAAGCACGACGATGACCGCGCGCAGGCCGCCCTCCTCGGCGAGAAGGGGAATGGCCGAGCAGTTGACGATGAGCCGGCCGTGTCGGACGGGAGCCTCCACCTCCAGCACCTGCTGCGGCTGGGGGGTGTGCGTGGCGATGACCCTGGGCAGGACGAAATCGGCGTAGGGCAGCGGCTCCTCCGTGGCGTGTCGCCAGGCCAGGAACCCCGCGCCAAGAACGGGCAGGCCGTTTTCGTCCGCGCCCCATATGTCGCGGCTGACTTGGTTGGCGTAAAGCACGCGGCCATCCGGGTCGGACATCCACACACCCACGGGCAGACCGTCGAGGATCATGCGCAGCAGCGCCTCGCTTTTGCGCAGCTCGTGCTCGGCCGCCTCGCGCGCGGTGATGTCCTCGGAAAGAGCGTCGGCCATGTTGTCCAGGGTCTTGGCCAGCAAGGACAGCTCGCCGAATTCCTCGGGTCCGCCGCTGCGCGCGTCCAGATCGCCGCCGCCCAGTCGGCGCGCCACGGCCGTCAGGCGCTGCACCGGCCGGCCGATGACGATGCCGCCCACGCCCCAGGCCACCAGTACGGCCAGCAAGGCCGAGGCGGCCAGCAGCAGCAGGTCGCGGCGCAGGGTGTCGATGGCGCCGCGCAGGGCTTGCTTTTCGGGAATGCCCACGGCGATGTAGAGATAGGGTTTATCCTCCGGCCGCAGGCGCAGCTGGGCGTAGGCCACGATGCGTCGCACTCCGTCGGCCTGGGTCACGGTGGCCGCGCCCGTGGGGACGGGTCCGCTGATGAGGTCCCAGAGCTCCATGACGAGCTTGCGGCCGTTGGAGGCCGATTCGGACGCGGGGTAACGGTAGAGCCGGTTGCCGTCGCGATCGGCTATGGAGAGCACCGAACCTGGCGGCAGCGAGGCGACGTTGAAGACTTGGTCGTAACGGTCGGGCCGCAGCGCGGTGGTGAGCAGACCGATGGTCTGGCCGTCCCCGTCGGCGATGGGGTAGGCGAAGTGGATGAGCGGCTCGCGCGCGATGCCGCGCAGTCCCAGTTCGCGTCCGCCCACGGCGAATTCGCCGTTTTCCAGGGTATCTTCCAGGTTGGAGCCGATTTTGAGTTCCTGCGGGTGCTGCATGGGCAGGGCCGAGGCGAAGACGCGGCCCTTGGCGTCGGTCGCGATGATGTTGATGAACACGGAGCTGTGCGTTTTGAGCCGGCGCAGCAGCGCCGTGGTGGCATGTCCGTCCATGCCGCGCACCTGCGGCATTTGCGCCAGCAGGGTCAGCAGCTGTTCCGCGCGCATGGTGATGAGTTGCTGCTCGCGGGCCAGGATTTGCGCCACGCGCAGGGCGTCGCCGCGGGCGTCGGCGATGGCGCGCTCGCGGTTTTCCAGGCTGGAGTGCAGAATAACCGCCAGCGCGGGCAGAACGGCCAGTGTCACCAGGGTGATGAGGCTGTTGCGCAGGGAGCTGAAAAAGATGTTTCTCACCGTCCGCTCCGCGTCGGGCTGGGAAAAAACTCCCCATCCCGGCCCCCGGCGGACAACAAGAGCCGCCGGGGGGGGACAAAGAGGAGGCGCGCGCGTGTTTCTGGGGAGTCGCTCCCGCACGCTGGACGTCCGGACGATATGAGGATGGGCCTATTCACGGAGAGGGAGCCACCACTCAACCCCCACTCCGTCGTCCGGACTGTCCACGCGCGTTGCCTCTCCCGGAGCCGACGGTGGGGGATTGGAAGCCAATGCCCCTCCGTCGGACGGGAAATTTCGTCGCCGGCTTCGCCGCGCCGCGCGGCTCGAGCCCGCATCATCGTTTCTCCGTGGCGGCGCCTGGCGGCGTCTCGCTGGAGGTTCCGGTCCCGCCGCGCCCTTCGGCACCGGCCCCATGGCCGTCGTGGCCGCCCCGGCGGGATCCGCGCGCGACGCCGCCGCTGAGCGAACGCCCGTACTTGCCGAGCAGGCCGTACAGGCGCGAGGGGCTCAGACCGGAGATGTGCATGGCGCGCTTGAGGTCGCCGCCGCTGGCTTGGACCAGATTGTCCAGATAGGCGCACTCCACGCGCTCCTGCTCTCGCTTTTTGTAGGCGTTCCAGCTGGCCAGACCACCGTCGGGGGCGACAGCTGCATCGGGCCGCGCCGGGGCGCAGGCCAGACCGCCCGTTCTGCCCACGCGGGCGCGCAACAGCTGGATGCGCAACTCCTGGGGCAGATGCGCCGGCAGCAGCATCTCCTCGTCCGGCGCGCAGGCCACCATGGCCTCCAGCACGTGGACGAGCTCGCGCACGTTGCCCGGCCAGGAATACTCGCGCAGGAAGGACTTGAGTTCGCCGGAGAGCGTTTTTTGACTCAGCCGGCTGTCCTGGCAGATGCGCTCCAGGTGGTGCTGGGCGATGGGGAGCACATCGTCCTTGATCTCGCGCAGGGGGGGCAGTTGCAGCACGGCGGAGCGGATGCGGTAGAACAGGTCCTCGCGGAAGGTGCCGGCCTCCACCATGTCGGCCAGGCCCTTGTTGCTGGCGCACACAAGGCGGAAGTCCAGGCGCACCTCGCGCGTGTCGCCCAGAGGGCGGAAGGTGCGCGTCTCCAGCAGGCGCAGAAAGCTTTTCTGCATCTCCAGGGAAAGTTCGCTGATCTCATCGAGGAAGAGTGTGCCGCCGTCGGCCCGCTGAAGCACGCCGGCCTTGTCCGACACCGCGCCGGTGAAGGCCCCGCGCCGGTGGCCGAAGAGATCGCTGCCCACCAGCGCCTCCTGCAGCGAGGCGCAGTCCACCACCACGTAGTTTTTCTGGCTGCGCTGGCTGTTGGCGTGCACCGCGCGGGCGAACACCTCCTTGCCGGTGCCCGTTTCACCCAGAATGAGCACGTTGGCCGAGCTTCTCGCCGCTCGGGCCATCTGATCGATGACCTCGGTCAGCCGCGGGCTGCCGCCCACGATGCCCCGGCGCTCCACGGGCTGGGCGGACTGCTTTTTGCGCCGGTATTCCAGCGCGCGCCGGAAGGAGAGCTGCAAGCCCTCGGGCGAGCCTGTCTTCTGGATGTAGTCCCACGCGCCGTTGCGCACGGCCAGTTCCGCGCCGTCGGGATCGCCCAGGCCGGTCATGATGATGAGTTCCGGCGCGCCCGCCTGCTCCCTGATGCGCGGAACGAGGTCCAGACCGTTGCCGTCGGGCAGGCGCACGTCCAGAAACACCACGTCGAAGGCATCGGCGTCGAGCTGCTCCCGCGCCTGGGAAAGGCTGCTGGCGAGCACGGCCTCGACGTCCGGTCCGGTGAGCATGGACGCGAGCAGTTGGGCGAAGAAATCGTCGTCGTCTATGATTAAGGCCTTGATCACAATATGCCTCGTTGGGGGGTCGCCTGTGGGGGAATTCGCTCCAGCATAGCCAAGCCCAGGAAATCAGGCAAACGTCAGTTCCGCGCGCCTTGCCTTTGGTTTGGCCGCAGGCGTTCCAGCGCCCAGTTGAAAACGATCCGTAAACGTTCGTGGGCGGGTCGCGCCGCTTCCAGATCGCGGCGTTCGGCCGCCGCGTAAATTTCCTGCGCATAGCCGGGCAGCGCCTGGATGTGCAAAAGCCCCGTGAGCCCCGCCAGGGAGTGGGCTGCGTCCATCACCGCCTTGGCGTCGTGGCCGGCCATGGCCCGGTCCAGATCGAGGAGCCGCTGCTCCCCCTCGGTGAAGAACATCTCCCCCAATCGGTCCGGCAGCCCCGCCAGCGTTTTGTCGAAATCCAGGCCCTGACATTCCTCGGGCACGGTTTCCGCAGTGGACATCGTCGCTCCTCAGGCTGCCCGCCCGCCGTCGTCGCCGGCGGGTTGGCGTTTCCGCGTCCAACCGCAATGCTCCGCATCCGGTCCCGCCCCAACGAGCGGCATGCCCCGGTCGCGCTTCGGCGCGCCCATGGGCGATTTAGTCGGCTTGTGCGTACCGGGCGCCATTTCGATGAGCCCGGTCAAACCGGGACATTCGCCATGCTCCGGCGTGTCCATCCGGCCTGCCGGCGCCGCGGGCGCAAGAGCCCGGCCCCGCGCGCGGCGGATGCGCGCCGCCGAGGTCACGCCTAAGCCGTCGTTTTGTTCGGTCGGCCGCTCATGGCGTGCGCGTCGCTGCGTTTCGCGGAAGGGAAAGCCGTTTGGGGTTTGGCCGTTTGCATTCATGCCCTCACATCATCAACAATCGTGCCAGGGCCTGATACGCATTGCGATGTAATGATTCCGCAAGGATGGCTGTTTTGTCCAGGTGAGAGACTGCGTATATTCCCATAAAATAGGAACTATGCGACGGGAATCCTCGCATATGGGAGTGTTCCACCGGGAAGGAAGCGCGCGGAACGGCGGACTCAGGACATCCTTGTCGTGGCGAGGCGCTTGGCGAAGGTGACGCAGCTGACGCCCTCGCCAGCGTTCGCGGGGCCATAGCAGGCGTTGTCCGACACGCAGAGCGCCGGCCGGCGGTCGCCGTTGCGCCAGCGGTGCACGAGGTCCGGCTCGCAGATGAGGGGACGGGAGAGTGCGATGAGGTCCGCCTCGCTCGAAGCGAGCAGCTCCTCGGCCGTCTCGATGGAGCGGATGCCACCCACGAGGATGAGGGGGGCTGGCACGCGGCGTTTTTTGTACAGCCGAGCGGCCTCCCGGTAGTAGACCTCGGCCTCGCGGTTTTTGATGCGGCCCCTGCGCGCGGGCATCCGAGTCTCGCCCCCCTGCCGGCAGCCGCCGGAAATCTCGATGGCGTCCACTCCGGCCTGGGCGAGCAGCCGCGCGGCCTCCACGGCGTCGGCCGGCGTCTGCCCGCCGGACACGAAGTCCTCGGCGTTCAGTTTGGCCAGCACGGGATAGTCCGGTCCCACGGCCGCGCGCACGGCTCGCGCCGTCTCGACCGCCATGCGTGCCCGGTTGGCCAATGCGCCGCCGTAGACATCGGTCCTGCGGTTCCAGGCCGGAGAGAGAAACTGGCTGAGCAGGTAGCCGTGGGCTGCGTGGATCTGCACGGCGTCGAAGCCGGCGTTTTTCGCCAGCAGCGCCGCGCGGGCGAAGGCCTCCACCAAGTCGGCGATGCCTCCGGCCGTGAGCGCCTGGCAGGGCGGCAGCCCCTCGGCCGACAGATCGCCGGGGTCCACCGCGGGTAGCCCCGTGCGCGCCGTGCCCGCCTGCATTCCCGCGTGGGCAAGCTGCAGGGCCATGTGGCCGCCTGCGGCGTGCGCGGCCCGGGCCATGGCCGCCAGCCCCTCCTCCTGCGCCGGGTCGTGGACGCCGAGCTGCCGGAATCCCGCCTGGCCGTCGCGCCGGACATAGGCGTGGCCGCTGATGATGAGCCCCACGTCGCCTCGCGCCAGCTCGGCCATGCGTTCGCAAAGTCCTGGCGTCACATTGCCGGCATCGGTGGCGAGCCCCTCCCACGTGGCCGAGCGCACGAAGCGGTTGGGCAGCGCGAGGGATTTGATGACGAAGGGATCGAAGGGACCGGGCGGAACGCTGGGAGCGGCCGGCTGCGACATGGTTGGCCTCCTGCTGCATGGGCCCGCGCGGTCACTCGCGCCACCCTGTTCATTCCATGCCACGTCGCGCCCCGGGCGGCAAGGTCGCGGGAATGCCCCCGCCCGGCGGCTGGCGGAACCGTAAAAAAGAAGCCGGCGGGAATCGACCGGCCGGCTCCTAAGGGGCGATGAGTTCAATGCGCGACGCGGTGGCGAGGTTCGCCGGAGTGCCCGCGCGCGGCCGGCGACGCCGGGGCTATTTGGTGGCCAGCGCCTCACGCAGCGCGGGCGAGAGCAGGGGCAGGAGTCGCGGATGGCACAGCGGCACGCGCAGCGTCTGCGGGCCCTGGGCGTAGCTGGCCACCTGATAGGGTGGGAAGGTGAACACGAGATCCGCGCCGTCCAGCACGAACACGGAGAAGTTCTCGGCCCTGGGCGCGTAGCCTTCGGGGAACGTCGTTCCATCCAGCGCCATCTCCAGGCGTCGCGTGGCCAGCTCGGAGAGCAGCTTGAGCGCCGTCGGCTCGTCGGTGAACAGGTCGGCGAGCCTCAGAAGTCTGTGCGTGCGCATGTCGAAGACGAAGGACGCGAAGGTGGTGTTGGGATGCGCGCCGCCGGTGTCGCGCAGTTCCTGGAAGCGGATGGACAGCAGGCGTGGCGATGCCGTGTAGGTCGTGAAGATGATGCGGTCGGTGTTGGTCCGCGTCCGGCCGTGCCCGACGCCGGTGCTGCGCAGCAGGTGCTGCACGTCGTCCCGGCGCTCGTTCAGGTAGCCTTGCAGGACCGCGTCCACCTGGGGCGCGTCGGTGACGGGCAGGGCGTAGCGGTAGTACTGATGCTGGCTGAAGGTCTTGGCCATGCGCCGCACATTGTGGATGAAGACCGTGGGCGCAGTTCCCTGGGGCAGCAGCCGTGGGCTGATGACGGCGTTGACCTCGCGGGTGAGTGTGTCCACCCGGGCCAGATCGGCGGCCATGGCGCGTTCGGAAGCGTCGTCCTGACCACGCAGGGCGCGCAGGCCGGCCAGGGCGGGGGAGCGCATGGTCTCGCGGCGGCGCGCCTCATCGCGTGAAATTTCCACGAACCGGCGGAACTGGTCGGCGGAAAGCTCGTCCACAAGATCGTTGTTGTGCTTGTCCGGCCGTGGCGAGCTTTGCTCGGCGGCGAGCAGCTTGTTCAGGCGCGCGCCGTCGCGCAATTTGCGCGAGGTGCTAAGCAGCGCCGATTCACCGGATGTCATGCGCACGAGATACAGTTCGGGCCCCAGCCGGCGCTCCACAACGCCGCCCTTGAGCTGGGCGTAATTCTGGGGCGGAGCCGCCGTGTAGCCAGCAGCGGCGTTTCCCTCGGCTTTCTGCCGTTCGCTCCAGATCCGCGCCAGCTGCGGCGGGTTGAAGGCGACGGTCTGGCTCACGGTCCAGGACAGCGATTCGGGAACGCGGCCGCCCTTCAGATCCTTGGCGAGCGCGGCGCGGCGCGCGGCGTCGTCCGTGGAGCCGGGGATGGTGTCGTTCACCAGCGTGTTGAGGGCGGCGCAGACCTCGGCCTCGCCGAGGAGAGCGGCGGGCGCGGCCGCCTGCTGTGGTGCGGGGGCCGGAGCGGTCGCCCCTCGCAGCGTGCAGGCGCAGAGCAGGGTGGGGAGAAGAATGGGGGTGGCGAAACGGACGAGTGCGCGCATGAGGGCCTCCGGGGTGTCTGCCGTCTCACGCCGGTGCGCCGGCTGGCGCAAGAACGTGGGGAAAAAGGATCGCGGGGTGCCTCCCGGGAGGCGCCCCGCCGAACGCCCTTGCCGGGCTATAGAATCTGACTGAGGAAGAGCTTGGTGCGCTCGTTCTCCGGGTTCTGGAAGAAGTGCTCGGGCGTGCCCACCTCGATGATGACGCCGTGGTCCATGAAGACCACGCGGTCGGCCACCTCGCGGGCGAAGCCCATCTCATGGGTCACCACGGCCATGGTCATGCCCTCCTTGGCGAGGGTGACCATGACGTCGAGCACCTCGCCGATCATCTCCGGGTCGAGCGCGCTGGTGGGCTCGTCGAAGAGCATGATCTTGGGGCTCATGGCCAGCGCGCGGGCGATGGCCACGCGCTGCTGCTGGCCGCCGGACAGGCGAGAGGGATACACGTGCGCCTTGTCCTTGATGCCGACCTTGTCCAGCAGTTTCAGGGCGATGGCGTCGGCCTCGCTTTTGCTGAGGCCCTTGAGCTTGATGGGCGCGAGCGTCACATTCTCCAGCACGGTCTTGTGCGGGAAGAGGTTGAAGCTCTGGAACACCATGCCGAGCTCCATGCGCAGTTTGTTGATGTCTATTCCGGGATCGTTGATGTTCTGGCCATCCACGGTGATGGAGCCGGAATCGACGGTCTCCAGCTTGTTGATGGAGCGCAAGAGCGTGCTCTTGCCCGAGCCCGAGGGGCCGATGATGACGACCTTCTCGCCCAGGGCCATGGACAGCGAGACGTTGTTCAGCGCCTTGAGCGCGCCGAAGCTCTTGTTGATGTGGCGGATATCGACGATGGGCTGACTGTTAGCGGCGGACATAGTGGCTGAGCCTCGCTTCCATGAAGCTCACTCCCTTGGAGAGAATGAGCGTGATGACGAGATAGACGAGCGCGACCATTGTATAGGTCTCGAAGTACAGGAAGGTCTCGCTGGAGAACTCGCGTCCGCGGCGCAGCAAATCGGCCACGGCCAGGATGGACACGAGCGAGGTGTCCTTCAACAGTGCGATGAATTCATTGCCCACGGGCGGCAGAATGGTGCGCCATGCCTGGGGCAGAATGACCAGGAACATGGTCTGCCGGGTGTTGAACCCGAGGGACCGGGCGGCCTCGGTCTGGCCCTTGTCGATGGCGGTGATGCCCGCGCGGAACACCTCGCCCATGTAGGCGCCGTAGCACACGCTCATGGCGATGACGGCGGCCGTCAGGTCGGGCACGTTGAGGAAGCGTCCCAGGGCGTAGTAAATGTAGAAAAGTTGCACCAGCAGCGGAATGCCGCGGATGATCTCCACGTATGTGGAGGCGATCAGGTTGATCACCTTGTTCTTCGACACGCGTCCCAGACCCGTGATGAGCCCGATGCAACAGGCGCAGAGGATGGAGGCGATGGTGACCTTGAAGGTGATGACGATGCCGTCGCCGAGGTAGACGAGCAGGCGGCGATACGGCTCCGGGTGGGCGATGAGAAGATAGAGGATGGAGGCGACGGCGCCGACGAGGCTGATCATCCAGGCGTTGAAGAGTCCCCAGTCGTTTCGGGTGGGAATGGCCGCCCCTTCGCCCACGTCGATTTTTTGTCTATTGGTCATTTGTGCAGGCCCTTGCTTGTGAGGAATGCCTGGGGACCGCCGATGGACGGCCCCCAGGCGATGGAAGCGAAAGAGACGGACCGACGAGCGGCCGTGCTTACTTCATGTTGTGCTGCGCCTTGATCTTGTCGAAGGTGCCGTCGGCCTTGATGGCGGCCAGGCCCTTGTTGACCAGGTCGAGCACGTCCTTGTTGCCCTTCTTGACGGCGATGCCGATGTTCTCGACCTTGTCGCTCTTGACCACGCCGGCGATTTTGATCTTGTCCGGGTACTTGTGGGAGGTGTACTCCACGGCGACCGGGCTGTCGGCCAGGACGGCCTGGATGGTGCCCTTCACCAGATCCTCCATGGCGAGACCGACCTCATCGTAGGTCTTCGCGGCCTTGAGACCCTTGGCGTCCTTCAGCACCAGGGCGCTGGTGGTGCTGATCTGCGCGCCCACGGTCTTGTCCTTCAGGTCGGCGAGCGAGGTGGCCTTGCTGTCCGTGGGGACGACCAGGATCTGCTCGATGGGCATGATCGGGTCGGAGAAGTCCATGGCGGCCTTGCGCTCATCGGTGATGGACACGGAGGACGAAATGGCGTCGTACTTGCCTGCGGCCAGACCGGCGAAAATGCCATCCCAGGCGACGTTCTTGAACTCGGCCTTGAAGCCGGCCTTCTCGGCGGCGGCCTTGATCACATCGACTTCGAAGCCGACGATGTTCTTGCTTTCATCCATGTACTGCATGGGGGGGTAGGTGGCGTCGGAGGCGAAGACGATGGTCTTCGGACCGGAAGCGGCCGCAGTGGCGTTGTCCGCGGGCTTCTGCTCATCCTTTTTGCCGCAACCGACCACGCCCAGGGCGAGCACGCTCATGGCGGCGGCGATGATGATGGATTTGAACAGGCGTTTCATCCAAATTCCTCCAGTTGAAATTTTTTGCACACAAGACCACCACAAATTCCCGACCGCGCGTGTTGCCAACGCAGGGTCGGGAAAGCTGCTGCCCCCGAGCGGCCAAACCCTTTCCCGCACGGTGCTGATTTCCCTTTAGACACATCCCACGGAAAAAACAAGAAGCATTCGCCCGTGCCCGGGTAGCGTGCGCGTCCGCCCTTGACCGCGCCAGCGCCGGAGCTTACACAGGCCCGGTAAGCTGCCGCGAGGCAGGTGGGACGCGGATTTCCCGCCGCCGCGCCTCTCGCTGGAGAGGGGGCAGGACGTTACGCGCCGTTTCAATCACGCCGCGTCGCATCCGTTCGGATAATGCGGGCGACGGGCGGGCGACGAGACGTGGTCCCGCAGCACACAACAACGCCGCAGGGAGTGGACGCACCATGGACGACAAAGTCAAGGAGACGTTCGACACGCCGCTGCCGCACTCCAACAAGATTTTCGCCTATTTCATGCTGTTCTTCCTGGTGGTGTCGCTGTGCTTCGGCTTCATCCTCGCCGAGCCCTTCCTGAACACCATCATTCTTTCGGCCGCGCTGGCCATAATCTTCTCGCCAGTGAACGCCAAACTGTTCCAAAAGCTGGGCGGGCGGGCCAATCTGTCCGCCGGCATCACCTCGCTGCTCATCGTGGTGCTCATCATGCTGCCCACGGCCTTTCTCATATGGGGGCTGGTCTCGGAGGGGCTGGACTCCATGACGTCCATCATCGCCTGGGCCAATCGCAACGATTTCGCCGAGCTGCTGCGCGGACACCGGCTCGATCCCGTGCTGGACTGGATGCGGGTGCGGTTTCCGTTCCTGCCGCTCGATGAGGCGAACATCCAGGCCTACATCCTGGATTTCGCGCGCAAATTATCGCAATCCATGCTCGACGCCAGCGCGACGCTGGTGGGCAACATGGCCAGGCTGGTGCTGCGTTTCTTCCTCATGATCTTCATGATGTTCTATTTCCTGCGCGAGGGGCGCGGCATCGTGCAGAAGCTGAAGTACCTCGCGCCGCTGCGCACGCACCAGGAGGACAGCATCATCGAGAGCCTGCAGCGCGTTTCGCGCGCGGTGTTCCTCGGCAGCCTGCTCATCGCGGTGTTGCAGGGGGTGTTCGGGTCGCTTGGCCTGTACATCGTGGGCATCAATCCGCTGTTCTGGGGCACCATGATGGGGTTGTCCTCGCTCATCCCGGTCATCGGCACCGGGCTCGTCTGGATTCCCGCCGCGGCGTACCTGTATTTCTTCGGCGAATGGCAGTGGGCGCTGTTCTTCCTGCTGTACAACGTGCTCATCGTCACCAACATCGACACCATTTTGCGTCCGCTGCTCATGCGGCGCGCGGCCGAGGTCTCGCCCTTCTATATCTTCCTGTCCATCCTCGGCGGCATGCACGCCTTCGGGCCGCTGGGCATCTTCTACGGTCCGCTTATTCTGACCTTCATCATGGTCATGCTCAAGATCTACGGCGAGGAGTACAAGGACGTGCTTTCCTCGCGCACCGGTTACCACGAATACAGGAACGAACCATGATCCCATCCGCCGCGTCGCGCCGGAAGTTCCGGACGCGCTTCACCGGCCGCCTGTGCGGCCTGCTCTGCTGTCTCGCTCTGTTTGCCTGGGGCTGCGCCCGGGCCCCTCTGCCGCCCACCCCGCCGCCTCCCGCGCCGCCGGTGCGGCCGCCCGTGGTCCAGGCGCCAAGCTGGGAGCCCCTCCCGCGCGAGGAGGCCCTGGCGCAGGCCCGGCGCATGTCGCCCGCCACGCAGGGACTGCGCTCCTGGCGCGACCTGGAGCCCGGCCTCAAGGCCAGCTTGGCCTACGTGCGCAGAAAGCCGGCCGGGGCGACGGCCTTCAGCCGGCCGGGCCTCTCCATCACCTGGGGAGCCATGCGCCAGACGTTGGAGGACCTCATCGCCGCGTTGCCCTACCTGGACGACGACCCGGCCCTGCTGGCCCAGGTCTTCGCTTGGTATCCCCTGGAACAGGACACGCTCGTCACCGGCTATTACGAGCCCTATCTCGAGGCCAGTCTCAAGCCTGATCCCGCCTACCCCTATCCTCTGTATGGCCGCCCCGCGGACATGATGGAGGTGGACCTCGGCGAGTTTCATCCGCGTTGGCGTGGGCAGGTGCTGCGCTACAGGATGCAGAAAAACGGCATCAAGCCCTACTACTCGCGCGAGGACATCGATTTCACCGGCTCACTCAGGGGCAAGGGCGACGAGCTGGCCTGGGTAAGGGACCGCGTCGAACTGTATTTCCTGCAGATTCAGGGCTCCGGCCGGCTCATTCTGCCCGATGGCGAGGTGAAGCACGTGCTCTATGCCGACAAGAACGGCCGCGAACTCAACATGCTTGGCCGCACCATCATCAACCGTGGCTACCTCAAACCCAGCGAGGCCAGTATGCCGCGCATCCGTGAGTTCGTGCGCGAGCACCCGGATCTGACCAAGAGCCTGCTCGCCGCGGACAAGAGCTACGTGTTCTTCAAGCTGGCCGACAACGGGCCCTTCGGCAGCATGGGCAAGCTGCTCACGCCCATGGCCTCCGTGGCGGTGGACCGCTCGCGCGTGCCGCTGGGCGCGGCGCTGGCTATGAGCGTGCCCCTGCCCGCGCCGCAGAGCGGCGGGCCGACGAGCCTTTCCGGGCTGGTCATGGCCCAGGACACGGGCGGCGCCATCGTGGGCAACCACGTGGACCTGTTCTGCGGCAGCGGAACCTACGCCGAGTATGTTTCCGGTCGGATGAAGAATCCCGGCGCGTTGAACCTGCTGGTGAGCCGCCGGGCGCTGCCCGCCCTGGAGCAGGAGCCGGCGGGCGACGGGCAGGGTGGCGCGACGCCGCAGGGCATGACGGGCGCGGAGCGCTGAGCCGCGCCGTCGCGCCCCGCAAAGGGCCATCGCGACGAAAACGCGGGCGTGGCGATCCGGCGCTTGGGCGTCGATGGCGCCGCAACCTGCAGTGACGAGGACCACGACGAAAAGGGCCGCCGGGAGCGAATTCCCGACGGCCCTTTCGCGTTGTCGCGGCGGTCGATGGCCTAGTCGCGGAATTCCTTGCGGTAGCTCACCAGGTCGGCCACGGCCATGAGGGGCAGGCCATGCAGCTCGGCGAAGGCCGCCACCTGGGGCAAACGGGCCATGGTGCCGTCGCGGTTGGTCAGCTCGCAGAGCACGCCGGCGGGGGCGAGCCCGGCCAAACGCATGAGGTCGACTGTGGCCTCGGTGTGACCGCCGCGCTCCAGCACTCCGCCCGACCTGGCCCGCAGGGGGAACACATGCCCCGGCCGGTGCAGATCGGCGGGCTTGGCGTTCTCGGCCACGGCGGCCTGGACTGTGGTCACGCGGTCGGCGGCGGAGACGCCCGTGGTCACGCCCTCGGCGGCCTCGATGGTGACGGTGAAGGCGGTCTTGTTGCGGTTGGTGTTGTGCTCCACCATGGGGGGCAGGTTCAGCCGGTCGGCCTGTTCGTCGGTGAGGCACAGGCAGACGATGCCGCTGCACTCGCGGATGAGCAGAGCCATCTGCTCCGGCTTCAGCGTTTGCGCGGGGTAGATGAGGTCGCCCTCATTCTCGCGGTTCTCGTCGTCCACGACGAGAACGCCGCTTCCCTCGCGCAGGCTGTCCAGCGCGCGTTCGACACGGGTTTTGGGGGTTCCGAAACGATCAAGCAGGGACTGATTCATGGCGTGCCTCCTTCAGGCAGCTTGGGCCAGAATCAGGGCGTGGGACAGACGCCGCCGGCGAGCGCCAAACGGCAGCCCGCCATGGACCGGCGGGTCGACTGCCTCATTCTCTTTCCTCCGGACTGTAACCGTCGGCTCCGGCTTCGCACCGGAATCTGCTGACCCCGCTCCCCATGGAGCGAGCGCTCGCGGGCTCCCCCGCGCGCACGCCGGGATACCGCCGGTGGGGAATTGCACCCCGCCCTGAGAACAAGCGGGATGCCTTGTACCCCCGGTGTGGCGACGCGTCAACCGGCCGGGGCGGGGCCGGCCGGGAGCCGCTCGAAGACCACGTCATCGAGCGCGCCTCATGCTGGCGGAATGGGGCGGCGCAGGTTGTCGCTCTCCACAACCAGGGCATCGGCGTCGATTGGCGACATGCGGCGCTCGCGCCCAGGGGCAGGCCGGGGCATTGGACCACGTCGAACGCGAAGGCGGATTTCACCATGGCGTCGCTGAGATCGTCGGCCTGGGCATGGCGGCGAACGCCGTGAACGACCGTCAGCGCGCGGGGGAGGCCGAGCGGCGGTGGCGTGAAGACCTTGCGTCTGAAGGCGTTATTCCCGCGTTGATTCCGGGGCGGAGAGTTTCTTGCGGCAGTTCGGCGAGCCATGCCACACTTGAACCGTGGCGGCCGCGATGCTAGTCGGTGGAAGGAGGAATCGGCGCATGGCTGGACTGGGGCGCACTCTGGTTTTCCTTGGCCTGGGCATGGCGCTCGTGGGATTGCTGCTCGTCCTGGCGGACGCGCCGGCCGCGCGAGCGCTGTTTGCTCGTCTTGGTTTGGCGCGTTTTCCGCTGTTCCGTCTGCCCGGCGATATCTTCATCCGCCGGGGTGGCTTCACCCTCGCCTTTCCCATCGTCACCTGTCTGATCGTCAGCGTCGTGCTCTCGCTCCTGTTCGCGTTGTTCCGGCGTTGACGCGCCGGCCGGCGACGGGGCGAAGTGGGGCGTCGGCGCGCAAAGCGCCGTCAGCGCCACGGGGAGCAGGTCGGCTCCCCGCATGTTGAAGCGCAGGGCCAGCTCCTTCATGTACAGCGGAAAACGCAGACACGAGAGTCCCTTGAACCGTCGCAGGCGTGGCCGGGCGAAATCCCAGAACGGGCAGGCCCCGCTTTCAGCGTAGACCACGTCCCGGCGGCGCGGTGGTTCGTTCCAGGGAAGGGTCTCGTCGGCGCACAGGATCAGGGCGTCGTAGCTCTTGTAGCGATCGGTGATGATGACGCCGCCATGCCGCGCCACGCCCAGCCGGAAGTTGCGCATGAAGTGCAGCACGCTTGCCGCCGTCAGCTCGGGCAGCAGGTCCACGAAAACTTCGGCCGGTCCGGTGAGGATGCCGTACACCGGCAGGTCCGCCCCGCGCGGGGCGAGGGTCCCGTCGCCACCGGGGGCGAGGGGGGCCAGCGGCGCGCCGGGGGCCAGCAATTGTGGGGCGTCCGGCTCTTGGGCGAGCAGGGCCAGCCGTAGCACTGTCAGCGCCTTGTAGGCCGTGTTGTAGGCGATGCCGAGTTCGGCCGCCGCCTCGCGCGCGGTGGCCTCGCGCGCGAAGGCCCGGGCGAGGGCGATCCATTGGCGCGGGGAAAGGCCGGCCTCGTTGAGCCAGCGGCCGGTGAAGTCGTGAAAGGTGTATCGGCAGCCGCCGCAGCGCAGCCTGCCGCCGGCCAGCTGATAGGGCGCACCCGCGCCGCAGCGCGGGCAGCTTTTGCGTCCCTCGGGCCAGCACAGGGCCAGCAGCGTCCGCCTAGCCTCGGCGTCGGGGTCGGACGCCGGGCCGGATCGATCCGTCGGTTGGAACATGGGCGGAAGACCTCTCTCCGGCCCGTACCATGATCGGCGCGTCGTGCCAACCCGCGCGGGCGATTTCCGGCGCGTCGGAAGAGGGGGAACTTTCCGCCGCCCCCTTGATTCCCTCGCCCGATGCGCTACACATGAGGCTCCTCCCCCCGGATTCCGGCACTGACCGGCGGCCGCGACGGCCGTTCGGAGCCGTGCGCGCGCGGCCACAAGGAGTTTTCATGAACAAGCGCATCCTGGTCATCGACGACGAATCGATCCCGCGGGACAGGCTGCTGCGGCAGCTTTCGGCCATGGGCTACGATGTGCTCGCCGAGCCCGACGGCGCGCGCGGGCTGGAGTCCTTCGCGCGGAGGCGCCCGGACATCGTGTTGGCCGAAGCGGCCGCTCCGGTGCTGGATGGCGTGGAGGCGCTGCGGCGCGTCAAGGCGCTCGATCCGCACGTCGAGGTGGTGTTGCTGTGCGACGGCGTCTCCGACGGGGTGGCCGCGCGGGCGTTGAACCTGGACGCGGCCGATCTGCTGGCCAAACCGTTGGGAATCGGGGCGCTGCGCCGGGCGCTGGCCAGGGTCGAGGCGCGTTTGGCGTCGGCCCTGCTGCGAGGGCGCGACATCGAGTTGTCGGAGGAACCAGGCGCGGCGGTGCTGCGCCTGCTCGGGGGCGTCACCGCCCAGTCCGAACCATTCCTCGCCCGGGCGCTCTTGCGGGCGCGGGCGCTGGAACGGGCCTGCGTGGTGCTGCATTTCACGCGCGGGGCCAGCGCCAACGGGGCAGGCCTCTCCGTGCTCGTCCGCCTGCTGCGCGAGGCGCGTCAGGTCGGGGTGACCGTGCGGCTGCGCGGATTTTCCGCCGGCTGCCTGCGCGCCTTCGACGCGGCTGGCCTTTCGGGTCTGGCCGAGACGAGATCTCCCGCCCCTGGACGCGAGGCCTGACCGTCGTTCCTAGGCGGGGCGCTTGACGTTGCGCCTTCGCGTCTGGCCCAGCGCGCTGGAGAAGCCGGAAAGGAAGAACACCTCGGCGATGAGTTTGGCGATCTCGTCAGCGTCTTCGCCGAGGTCGTAGGCCACCATGCCGCGCTCCGGCCCCAGCAGCCAGACGAAGAAATCCGGCCGGTGCGAGGCCATGTCCGCCGCGACGGAGACGGCCAGCCAGAAAAATCCCACCGCGAGCAGCACATCGCACGCGCGGAAAAGTTTGAGCTCCGCGCGATAGGCCCACAGCGCCCCCAGCCCGATGAGCCCGTAGACGCCGATGAGCATGTCGTCCAGGCGCACGCTCCAGGCGTTGGTGGCGAGGTGCAGCAGTCTTTTTATGTCGCGTCCAATGCCCTCGTGCAGCAGAATTTCCTCATCCGTGGCGAGGTAGAGGAAGCCGATGGCGATGAGCAGCCAGATGGTGGCCATGTCCGTGAGGTGGAAGCGGCCGGGCTTGCGCCGTTTGCACCAGATGGCGAAGGCGGTGAAGCTGGAGGCGAGCAGCTGGGCGAAGGACGTGATGGTGGCCACCCCGTTCTCGTCGAAGGGCTTGCGTTTGTACATGCCGAAGCCCAGCTCCATGGCCACGCCGACCACGCAGCAGGCGGCCAGGGTCCAGAACACGGTGCTCGTGGCCGGAGGGCCGGGCTGCCGCAGAATGGCCCAGGTGAGCCAGCACAGCACGAGCATGGGCGCGATGTGCAGCATGTAGCCGTGGGCGAGGTAGGGGGCGTTTTGCAGGGTGATGAGCAGCAGACAGAAGGCCAGCAGGCCGGTGCAGATTTTCTCGAACATTCTTCGCGCCTCGGGTGGCCGCCGAATTTCACGGGGTCCGGACGCGGAGGCTTGTTCGCGACCCGGGGCGTGGCGACCAGCTCGCATAACGTAACCGGAACGCATAAACGTGTCGAGCGTTTTAAACGGTATCTGTGCGGAAATACTGCTATTTTCTAAAAATACGTCCCAGGAACCACAGGGCTCCGGCATAGAACGGGATGAAATACCAAGCGGGACCGGCGCTGCTCCACAACAGTGGCATGGGCGCGCCATCGAAGCGCCAGGACAGCCAGGCCAGCAGCGCGCAGCCAGGCCAGAGCAGGGCCGCGCCGCGACCGGCCGCCAGCGCCAGCGTGTTGCCGTAGGCCTGTTGCGCCAGGTCGTTCTGGACGAGGTAGGCCTTCTTGTCGCCCTGGCGCAGGGCCTGCTCGGAGAGTTCGCTGCGCCGGCGGGTCTCGCGTTCCTGTTCGTCGCGCCGGGCGCGCTGGGAGCGGGCCACCAGGGCGTCCGTGCCGCGGCCGAGGGCCGCGCCGACGAAGGCGAGGAAGAGTTCGCCGAAGAGAAAGCCGGCCGCCGGCGGGCCGAACAGACGGAATGGGGCGATGAGCAGGGCGTCGAGGATGTCGAAGGGTGTCATTGCTTGGCAAGGGGCGGTCCCTCTCCTTGCGGGGAGGGGCCGCCCATCGTTTGTTTTCGTTACACGCCGGGGATCTTGATTCCGGCGAAGCCGGCCAGCGTGTAGCCGATGCCGATGTACAGGGACAGCAGAATGAAGATGCGCTTCATCAGCGAGTCGGACAGGTACTTGGAGGTCTTGGGGCCGATAATGGAGCCGATGGCGATGCCGATGAGCTCGACGCCCACCAAGTGCCATTCGATGGGGGTTCCCTTGCTGATGAGGGTGATGATGCTGGTGACCATGCTGACGAGCACGGCCAGCGCGCTGGTGCCGGCGGCCAGGTACATGGGCAGCTGGGTCACACTGGTGAGGAAGGGCACCAGCAGGAAGCCGCCGCCGACGCCCAGGAATGCCGCGACGGCGGAGATGACCACGCCGCCGAGGAACGGAACCAGCGGATTGAAGTGGAAGGGCACACCGTAGAAGGTGAAGTCGCAGGCGCTCATGTTGAAGCGGTTGATGCGCAGGCCGACGTTGCATTCCTCGACCTTTTCACCACACTTCTGCTTTTGGATGGCGTCCTCGAAGGCCTTGGCGGCCGCCTTGGCCGTCTTCTGCTTGGCGCGGGCCTTCTCGGTGGTCTGGTAGAACAGCCAGCAGCCCAGGAAGAGCACGAACAGGCCGAAGTAGCCCTGGTAGGACTTGAAGTCGAGCTTGCCGGCGGAAAGGGTGGCGGCGCCCCACGCGCCAATGAGCGAGCCCAGGCCCAGACTGATGGCCAGCGGCAGCACAAGGCGCTTCATCTTGAGGTAGTTGAAGGAGCTGATGGCCGCCGAGGTGCCCACCAGGAACTGGTTGGACACCTTGATGGAGTCGGTGACGATTTTACCGAGGTCCGGTGCGGTCTTCTTGAGGCCGCCGGCGTAGGAGCCGAAGCCGAAGACGCTCATGTGCCCCACGCCAGCCATGACGCCGCCGAAGGCGCCCACGGTGGAAAAGATCCAGCCAACCCACACGGCCCAGACCAGGGCCAGGATGATGTTGGTGTTGGGCGCGCCGGGAATGCCAAGGAATCCTGCTGGTTTGGTCTCGTCGATCTGGCCGGGGCCGGTGCCGCGCGGGGCTTTGGCGATGGCGTCGGCGAGCTTGCCGCTGGCGCTGGTGGGGGCGGGCTTGGCGGCGGCGTCCGTGGCGTTGGCCGGGGCGGCGGCCGGCTTGGCTTCCGTCGCTGTGGCGTTCACCGCCGGGTCGGGCGCCTGCTGGGCCATGGCCGCGCCGAACCACAGGCTGAGCGCCAGGGTGGCGATGGCGAGGGCGATCATGTGACGTTTTTTCATAAGCGCAGTACTCCTCCGAAGATTGTGGTTGGCTGTATTGATTGCCCCGCGCCGCACACGCGGGGCCACAGTCGCGATTGTGAGGATGTTACGGGGCCGGTCGGATGAAGGTGAGCGCCTTGGCCGTGCAACCGGTGACGCATGCGGGGTCCAGCCCCTGGTCGACGCGGTCCTTGCAGTAGTCGCACTTCATGGTTTTGCCCCGGGTCTCCACGAAGACGGGGACCTCCCAGGGGCAGGCCTCGGTGCAGCGGTGGCAGCCGATGCAGGCGTCCTGATCCAGCCAGACGAGCCCGTCCTCGGGTCTCTTGGCCAGCGCCCCCGCGGGGCAGGCCTTGACGCAAAAGGGATCGTCGCACTGCATGCAGTTCTGGTAGACGAACTCCATGCGTGGCCGTCCGTCGGGTCCGGTGAATGGTCCCAGGACTTTGAGCCGGTTGAGCGAGAGCCCGGCCGGCAGCTTGTTCTTGATGTTGCAATGGACGAGGCAGGCCTTGCAGCCGATGCATCTGTTCGGATTGAGCGCGATTCGATACAGACTCATGAAGTTTCCCCCGCATTGCCCTGTCATATTACGGAGAAACGCTCCCCGGACGACGCGCGCGCACCATTCCGGCTCGTTCGGAAACCCCGGAGAGGTATCCCGTAGTTTGGAATTCTAACCATATCGTGAAGTATGATGTCAAGAGCGGGCGACTTTCGTTCTTTTTTTCTCATGACGATCAGAGATAATAGATTGATGCATTTGAGAAAAATGATCGCAGGAAATCCGCATGGTTGTAAGCTTTGCCGCGTAATCCCCCTAGTCAGAATCACGATTTCCATGTAGGGGGGTATCCAATGGAACTTTCATGACGATGCAGGAGGCGTTCATGGCTCGCGAAAAAATATACAGCGTTTGCGGAATGTGCACCGTGGGGTGCCCCATCGCGGTGGACGTGGAGGACGGGCGCGTGGTGTCCGTGTTCGGCAATCCCCATGCCGCGGGGCTCAAGGGGGCGCTCTGCGCGCGTGGCGCGGCTGGACCGGCCCTGCTTTACGACGACGAGCGTCCGCAAACACCGCTCATCCGCGCCGGCGCGCGTGGCGAGGGCAAGTGGCGCGCCGTGTCCTGGAACGAGGCCTTCGACTACGTGGCGGGCAAGCTGGCGGACATTCGCGCCAAGCACGGCCCGGAGTCGCTGCTGCTCTCCGACCGCGGCGGTCCCTTCGTCGACCTGGAGCGCGCCTTTCTGCGCGGCTTTGGTTCGCCCAACTATTGCAACCACGACGCCGCCTGCGCGCGCAACGTGCAGCACGCCGCCCAGTCGGTCACCGGCGGCGGCCGCACGGATCTCGTCTACGATCTGAAAAACGCCCGGCACGTGGTGCTGCAAAGCCGCAACATCCTCGAGGCCATCAACGTCAAGGAGGTCAACGACCTCATGGACGCGCGCGATGCCGGCTGCAAGATCACGGTCGTGGACATCCGCGCCAACGTGCCCGGGGCCAAGGCCGACAACTTCTTCCTGCTGCGGCCTGGCACGGACTACGCCTTCAACCTCACGGTCATCAACGTCATCCTCGCCGAGAACCTCCACGACCGGCAGTATGTGAAGGAGTGGTTCGCCGATCTCGACGCGTTGCGCGCCTTCGTGGAGCCGTACACGCCGGAGTTCGCGGCGAAGGAGACCGGCGTCTCGGCCGAGGCCCTGCGCCAGTTCGTGCGGCAGTTCGCCAAGGCGGCACCGCGCGTCGTCTGGCATCCGGGCTGGATGACCGCCCGCTATGAGGGCTCGTTCTACGTCAGCCGCACAGCCTACCTCATCAACGCGCTCATGGGGGCCATTGGGGCCAAGGGCGGGCTGCCGCTGGCCTGCAAGCCAGGTGACGTGGGCCGCAAGGGGCTCAAGTCCTTGCAGGAGCTTTTCCCCAAACCCACGGCCAGGCGCGCCGACGGCGTGGGCTGGGCCGAGGGCCGCACGCACTTCGACGCCGGTCCCGGACTGGTCAATCTGGCTTTCGAGGCCATCGGTAGCGACGATCCGTACCCCATCCGCGCGTACATCGCCCACCGGCACGATCCGCTCATGTCCTTCCCCGACCAAGCGGCGGTGAAAAAACTGTGGGAGAAGCTGGAGCTGCTCGTGGCCGTCACCTTCAGCTGGTCGGACACGGCCTGGAACGCCGACGTGGTGCTGCCGCTGAGCACCTATCTGGAGCGCGAGAGCATCATCGCCGGCAAGGGCGGTCTCAAGCCGCAGTTCTTCATGCGGCGGCGCGCGGTGGCCCCGCGCTTCAACACCAAGGCTGACTGGGAGATCTACGCCGGACTGGCCAAGCGCCTGGGCATGGAGCTGCTGGCCGTGGACCGTGTGGAGCAGCTGTGGGAGCGTCAGCTGGAGGGGACCGGCGTGTCCATCGCCGACTTCGACGCCAAGGGGTTCGTGGAGCTGGCGGACAAGCCCACGTACAAGCCGCTGTCCTTCAAGACGGCCTCCGGCAAGATCGAGGTGATCTCCCCCAGGCTGGAGAAGGACGGCCTGCCCTCGTTGCCGCCCTATGTCTCGCCGCGCCGTCCGCCCGAGGATGCTTTCCGCCTCGCTTTCGGACGCTGCGGCCTGCACACCCAGGGGCACACGGTGAACAATCCGTTGCTGTTCGAGCTGATGCCCGAGAACGTGTTGTGGATCAACAAGACCCGGGCCAAGGCGCTGGGCATCGGCAACATGGACATGGTGGAGGTGGCCCCGGCGGCTGGCGGCGGAACGCCCGGCCGGCTGCGCGCCTTTGTCACGGAGTTCATCCATCCCGAGTGTGTGTTCACGGTGCATGGCTTCGGCCACACGCTGCCGGTGGAGAGCCGGGCGCGCGGGCGCGGCGTTTCGGACAACGAGCTGATGCCCGGCGGTTTTCCCCGTTGGGACAAGGCCGGCGGGGCCGTGGCCATGCAGGAGAATTTCGTGCGCGTGCGGCGCGTGGAGGCGTAGCCGGGCATACGCCGCACGCGAGGCCGGGCGTCAAAATGTCGCGACGGCACGAGGCCGCCGGTCCCCTCATTGGCGCCTCGACGGACCCGGGGCGGGGCGACGCCGACCGTGTGGGGGGAGGTGTCTTCCCCGGAACGCCGGCGCATCGCCTGGGCTGCGTCTCCGGCCGTAAGTGCAAGCGTCGCGGGCCGTATGGGACGCGTTGCCCCGGTCCTCCTGTCTGCGTCACGACGGGTTCGGACGGGGGCGACGTCGGCCGTGGGGGCGGACGACGCCTCGGCGTGGGATTCCTCCGCAGCCCGGCGGACCAGAAAAAGGCCCGTGGAGCATCGGTTCCACGGGCCTTTGGCGTTCGTTTCGAGGAAATCGCTCAGGCCTTGGCCATCACGTCCATGACCTCGCGCAGCTGGTCGGCCAGCTTTTTGAGTTCCTCCACGTCGCGGGCGGCCTCGTCCATGCCGGCGGAGGTCTGCATGGCGATTTCGCTGATCTCGTCGACGGCGGCGTTGACCTGCTCGCTGGCCTTGGCCTGCAACTCCACGGCGGTGGCGATGCCGCGCACCCGCTGGGCTGTGTCGTTGACCATGCCCACAATCTCGGAGAGCGCCGTGCCGGAGCGTCCGGCCAGTTCGTTGGCGCGCTCGATGGAGCGGGCGGCCTGATCCACCTGCCGCACGTTGGTGCGGGTGCCCTGCTGGATGCTGCCGATGGCCGCGCCCACCTCCTTGGTGGCGGACATGGTCTTCTCGGCCAGTTTGCGCACCTCGTCGGCCACCACGGCGAAGCCGCGTCTGGCGTCGCCAGCCCTGGCCGCCTCGATGGCGGCGTTGAGCGCCAGCAGATTGGTCTGGTCGGCGATGTCCGTGATGACGTTCATGATCTGCCCGATGGACTCGGCCTGCCGACCCAGCTCGCCCATGTTGTCCTTGAGGGCCAGCGCCTGGGTGCGCACGTCGTCCACGGAGGTCACGACCTCGCGCACCACTCCCTCGCCCTCGCCGGCCTTGGCCCGGGCGTTTTCCGCACCGCCGCCGGCCACCTCGGCGCTTTCCGCGACGCCGTGGATGGCCTCGCTCATGTCGCCCATGGCCTGCTGCGTGGAGCCCACGCGCTCGCGTTGTTGGGCCGCGCCGTCCTCGGCGTTGGAGATCCGCCCGGTGAGCCGGTCGGAGCATTCGAGCAGCGAGTGGACAACGGCCTCGGCCTTTTGCGCCGCTTCGGTCACCGCCTGGTTCTGGGCCAGCACCTGCGCCTCCTTGGCGCGCAGCTCGGTGAGGTCGGTGTACAGACAAAGCGCTCCCATGAGCTTGCCATTGATGGTGTTGAACAGCGGCGAGGCGGAGATATGGATGCGCTTCTGGCCACCCTTGTGGCCGGTCAGGTCCACCTCGCGCACGACGGTCCGGTTTTCGCGCATGGCCTCGCCAAGCACGGTGGAGCGGGCGGCCACGCCGTAGAAGAACCGGGCCGCATCCACTCCCTTGTGGTCGTCCGGGCCGCCGTCCTGCTCGATGAGATCGATGAGGGGCTGGTTGGTCATCGTCAGCCGGCTTTGCTCATCCACAACAACAAAGGGGGAGGCGATGCCGCCAAGCACCCCCTGGGTGAAGCCGAGTGATTCCTGCACCTTGACCGCCATGGCCCGCAGCGCCTCGGAGACGCTGTGCAGTTCGCCGGAGAACTCGCCGAGCCGGCAGTTCTCGAAATCGCCATGGGCCTGGCACAGGGCGAAATCCTGAATCTCACGCAGGGGACGCAGGATCATCCGGCCGCCGAGGGTGATCAGCACGGCCATGGCGGCCAGCAGAACGAGCCCCGTCGCGATCACCAGCCAAAACGACAGGCGCTCGCTGGCCTTGTAGTCAGCATAGGTGGCCTTGCTCGTCTTGGCCTGGATTTCGATGTCCTTCTGGATGACTGCCTTGATTTTGCGCCACATGCCCGTCTCGCGGGTGTTCAGCAGCTCGGTGGCATCACGAGTCCGCCCCGCCGCCGCGAGCTCCATGACCTCCCGCTTGAGCTGGCCGGATTCGCGCCACATCTGCGGCAGCGGCGCAAGGGAGGCCGCCATGTCGTCCTTGGCCAGCCCGCGCGCGGCCTCCAGGGCCTGGAGAAATTTCCCGTCGGCCTTCTCGTAGTTCTTTCTGGCCGTCTCGTCCGCGGGGTTCAGCACCACGTTGCGCGTGGCCTGCTCCGTTTGCAGCCCTTGGGCGTACATTTCCTGCAGGTTTCCGAGCAGCGCCTCCTCGACATTGATGATGTTCTCGAAGGTGTCGCCGATGTGTCGCGACTGGAGCGCGAAAAGGGCGAGGGTCACGATGAATCCGGAAATGGTGACGCCGCCAAGAATGGCGAGCAGCGCCTTGATCGTCATTCGTCGCACGAGAAATCCTCCGGGCAAGAAGATGAGCGGGGGGCGCCGAATCTGGTCCGATTGAGAGATATGTCTGGACTTTATTCCGTGCGCGGGAAAAGCGCAACAGGCTTTGCGACTTTTGGCGAGTCTGGCGGGAGGCTAAAAGAATTCCGCCTCGAACCAATAGATCATGGTGTCGGGGTCGCGCCAGGCCGTGGCGGGCAGGCCGGCCTTGCGGCAGGTTTGGGCCAGGAACTGCTCGCGGTCCCAGCCCCATTCCACGGGCACCTGCGGCAGCAGCAGGCCCTGGCGTAGGCCGCGGCGCATGATGAGTCCGTGCCGGCCCACCTCGATCTCGCCGAGGTCCTGGCAGGGGGTGACGGGACCGAGAATGGAGATTTCGATGGTCAGGTCGTCCAGCTCCGCGTGCGAAAGGGGCGGAAAACGCGGGTCCTCGAAGGCGGCGGCGCGGGCCATGTTCCAGACGGTGACGAACAGCGGTCCCTGGCCGACGATGTTGCCGATGCAGCCGCGCAGCCGGCCCTGCCGGTTCAGGGTGACGAAGGCCCCGAGCTCGTCGCGCAG
>JAIMKR010000023.1:754-26042 GCA_020692325.1 Desulfocurvus sp. | reverse complement strand
CCCGTGGAAGATGCCGGACGAGGCCGAGGGCGTCGGCTTCTGCCAGGCTCCCCGCGGCGCCCTGTCGCACTGGATCGTCATCAAAAAGGGCAAGATCGACAACTTCCAGCTCGTCGTGCCCTCCACCTGGAGCCTTGGCCCCCGTTCGGCCGACGGCCAGCTCGGTCCTGTCGAGGAGGCCCTGATGGGCACCCCGATCTTCGATCCCGAGCGTCCGGTCGAGATCCTGCGCACGGTCCACAGCTTCGACCCCTGCATCGCCTGCGGCGTGCACGTGCTCGACGCCAAGACCGGCAAGACCTCCAGCTTCAAGGTATTGTAATCAGCCACAGCATCCTGTATTGGACGGGAATCCGGGGAACCGGGTTCCCGTCCTTATTTCAGGAGGCGGAGCACTATGGCCGAAAAAAACAAACGCATCCTCGTGCTTGGTGTGGGCAATCTGCTCTACACCGATGAAGGCCTCGGCGTGCGCGCCGTGCAGGAGCTCGAACGCCTGTACGACGTCTCGCCCAACGTCACCCTCATGGATGGCGGCACCCTGGGAACGCGGCTCATGGATCCGATTCTGAGCTGCGACATGCTCATCGTCATCGACGCCGTGCTGGGCGACAGCGATCCGGGCAGCATCTACCGCCTCACGGGCGACGATCTGCGCAAGAGCCTGGCCTTCAAGGACTCCATGCACCAGACCGACCTCGTGGACACCCTCATCATGTGCGAAATCGTCGGCAACCGACCCGAAGCCGTCATCGTCGGCATGGAACCGTTCGACTTCGAGTCCCTGTCCACCGAGCTTTCGCCTATCGCCCAAAACCGGCAGAAAATGCTCATCAGCTTCGTGCTGGAGGAAATTGTGAAGGCCGGCGGCCGCGTTGATCCCAAAGCCGTCCCCGGTCCGTCCTCGGAGGAGAGAGAGCCATGTGCCTAGCCGTTCCCGCTGAAGTCATGTCAATCAACGATCAGGTGGCCACCTGCCGCGTGGGTGAAGGCGACACCACCATCACCGCATCCCTCATGGTGCTGGACGACGAGGTGAAGCCTGGCGACTTCATCATCATCCACGCCGGATTCGCCATCCGCAAGCTCGACGCCGCAGAGGCCCGCGAGACGTTAAAGGTGCTGCGCGACGTCATGGAGGCGGCTGCGGAGGCCGGCATCAGCCAGGACTGCCCCGTGTTCTAGCCCCACCATTCCTCCAGGAACGCGAAAAGGCCGAGCGGAATTCCCCCCGCCCGGCCTTTTTTCGTCGCCGCCGCACAGCCGCGAAGGCAACGCCTCAGCGGTCGGAGTTATCCCCGCGCGGCCGCCAGCTCTGGGCCCGCAGGGCAAGACGCAGCACAGCCAGCGTCCCCAGCAGCACGGCGAACAGCAGATGCGAACAATCGATCAGCTGCGTCGCCCGGGGGGAAAACGACACCGATGGCAGATTTTTGAGCATCCGCGCCGCGCCCGTGAGGCATAGCGCCACGAGCGTCAGCGCCCGCAGCACGCCGAAGGCCTGCAGTCGCCGCTCGCGCCGCCATTCGAGCAGCCAGCGCGTGCCCACGTAGCCGCACAGGAACAGCAGCCCCACGGCGCCAGCGTAATGCAGCCGGTGCGTCAGCCAGTAGTCGCCCAGCCAGCCCAGCCAGGGCGTCGAGGTCGGACGATAGCGGTCAAGAAGCGGCAGCTGCGCCGCGCCGGTGATCGCGAGCAACGTCGTCAGCAGAACATACGTCAGGGCCACCCGGCGGGTGATGGGCGCACGCATCAGCGGGGGCCCCCGGAATCGCCGCGACCATCGTCCGCGTCCTCGCCGTGTCCCCGGGCCGGAGGCTCCGGCCCAGCGAACCGCGAGCCCAGCCGCAGCGCCCCGGCGATGACGCCGGCCACCGGCGCGAGCAACGCCGCGTAGGCCAGCCGGTCCTCGTCGGCGGCGACGTCCGCGGGGGCGGCGAGCCTCGGCCGGCCAGGGCCGGTCCGCACCGCGGCGTCCAGAATCTCGAAGGGCACCGGCGAAACGTAAAACGTGTTGGTGCCGCCGTTCTCGGTGTCGCCATACACGTAGCCGCTCATGTTGCGCGCCAGGGCGTGGGCCCGGGCGGTGATCTCCGCGCGCGGCCCCATCTCCTGCACGCCGTTGGGGCAGGCATCCACACAGGCGGGCAGCCCGCCGACGGCCACGCGGTCCTGGCAGCGGTCGCACATGTACATGACGCCGTTGCCGAAAAAGCGCGGAAGAATTTTGAGATAGGGGCCGACGCCGCTCTGCCGCATGGGAAAGCCCCAGGGACACACGTCCTGACACTTGCCGCCGCCCACGCACGCGCCGGGGTCGATGCGGACCGCGCCGTTATCCTCGCGCGCGGCCGCGCCCCAGGGGCACAGGTTGGCGCAGGGCGGGTTCTGGCAGTGCATGCAGCGGCGAGGGATGTGGATTTGGAATTTCTCGCCCTCGAAGCTGCCGCGCGCGGTCTGGATGAACAGCCAGTTGTAGGGGGTCAGACGGTCGGTCACCTCCCGCCGGGCGGACCAGTCCTCCACAGGGGGCGAACCGGAGGGCGTGGGCGCGATGGGTCCCTCCGGGTGCGGGAATTTGGCGGCGTTGACCCTTCGGCAGGCCTCCACGCACGCGCCGCACCCGGTGCATTTGGAGAGATCGAGCAACGTGGCCAGCTCCAGGCCGGCCGGACTCTTGCTGCGGTGTTTTTGGGCCAGCGCCGTGCCCGGCGTGAGCAGGCTGAGGCCGGCCGCACCGAGGGTGGTCAAAAACCGCCGACGGGAAATTCCCGCCGAGCGGGAATCGTGTACGATCACCTGCCGCGCTCCGGTTTGAAACAGTACGTCCAGGAACGCGCGGGAGTATATGCCTTTCGCCCCAGGACGCAATACGCGCAGGGCGCCCTCCCGCCGCGCGACGATTACATTAATGTAAACAGTGAATACCGCAAAGCTGGACAACACGGGCGAATCCGGGTACGCAATGCGTTGGACTGCGGGCCTTTACATGCCGAGGCGCGCAGAAGAATCTTCGGCGCCGGCATCACGCACACCGGTCAGCAAGTGGATAGATCATGACCAAGACCGCACAGCTCACTTTCAACGGCAAGACCATCGAACTGCCCATCATCGAGGGCACCCAGGGAGACCAGGCTATCGACATCACCCGTCTGCGCGCGCAGACGGGGCTCATCACCTACGATCCCGGCTACATGAACACCGGCCCCTGCAAAAGCGCCATAACCTTCGTCGACGGCGAAAACGGCGTGTTGCGCTACCGGGGCTATCCCATAGAACAGATCGCCGCGCGCGGCTCCTTCACGGAGACGGCGTGGCTGCTCATTTTCGGCGAGCTGCCCACGCGCGACCAGCTCGCGCGCTTTTCCGCGGCGCTTTCCAACGAGGAGCTGCTGCACGAGGACGTGAAGCACCACTTCGAGGGCTTTCCGCCCAACGGACACCCCATGGCCATGCTTTCGGCCATCGTCAACTCGCTAGGCTGCTACCACCACGATCTTTTGGAGATCGAAAGCCGCGGCGAATTCTATCTCGCGGCGTCGAAGATCATCAGCAAGGTCCGCACCATCGCCGCCTTCAGCTACCGCAAGAGCATGGGCCTGCCGTTCATGTACCCGGATCCGGCCCTCTCGTACTGCCGCAACTTTCTGCACATGATGTTCTCCATTCCCCACAAGCAGTACGACCCCAGCCCGGAGGCCGTGCGCGCCCTCTCGCTCTTCCTCACTCTGCACGCGGACCACGAGCAGAACTGCTCCACCTCCACCGTGCGCATGGTGGGCTCCAGCCAAGCCAACCTGTTCGCCTCGGTCTCGGCGGGCATCTGCGCCCTGTGGGGGCGGTTGCACGGCGGGGCCAACGCCGGCGTGGTGGCCATGCTGGAGGAGATGCAGGAGAACAAGCACACCCCGCGCGAGGTGCTTGAACTCGTGAAGCAGAAAAAATTCCGCCTCATGGGCTTCGGCCACCGCATCTACAAGAGCTACGATCCGCGCGCGGTGATCCTCAAAAAGGCCGCCCACGACCTGCTGTTCAAACTCGGGACCACGGACCCGCTCATGGACCTGGGAATGGAGCTGGAGGCCGCCGCGCTGGCCGATCCGTACTTCATCGAACGCAAGCTGTACCCCAATGTGGACTTTTATTCAGGCATCATTCTGCGCGCGCTGAACATTCCGGTGCAGATGTTCCCGGTGATGTTCGCCATCGGCCGCATGCCGGGCTGGATCGCCCATTGGTACGAGGAGCA
This sequence comes from Desulfocurvus sp., assembly GCA_020692325.1. Classification (GTDB taxonomy): domain Bacteria; phylum Desulfobacterota; class Desulfovibrionia; order Desulfovibrionales; family Desulfovibrionaceae; genus Humidesulfovibrio. Next base: position 21,793 of record JAIMKR010000023.1, on the reverse strand, counting down.
CCAGGGTCACGGGAAAATCCATCGCCCGCGTCAGATTTACACCGGCATCACCATGCGCGACTACGTGCCCATCGACGAGCGCGGCCCGCAGACGTGCTCCATGGGCTGCCGCTGCTAAAAAATTGCGTCTGATCGCGAAAAAGGCTTGCCAAGGCCGGGCAATACCGCTAAAAGCAACCTTCGCAACGACGGCGCGATGAAAGTCCGCCGGACAATGCCGAAGTGGTGGAATTGGTAGACACGCTAGATTCAGGTTCTAGTGGTCGCAAGGCCATGGGAGTTCAAGTCTCCCCTTCGGCACCAAAAGAAACGGGCCCCGCTCAAACGAGTGGGGCCTTTTTCGTTGTTGTGGTCATGCGCCGGCCCGCCTTCCCCCCGAGCTCTTTGTGACCCCCCATCGTTCTATTTGACAGCCACTCCTCCCCCCGACCAGGTTCCCGGCCACTAAGTTTCTTTGCAGCGCAACCGGTGCTCGCTGTAGCTATTGCCCAAATCCGGTCCATTGGCTCTTGAACCAAAAGCCCCACTCAAAAGGCGGGGCTTTTGGTTTTGGCCGTCGCGCTGGGCTGTCCGGCAGATGGGGACGGTCGCAAGGGACGAATCATGCACTCAGCGACGGATGACGAATTCCTTTTCGAATTCCGGCGCGTCCTCGAAGCTCGCCTCCACCCCGGCCACGCGAGCCGATGGCGGCCCCTCGGCGAGCAGCTCGCGCAGGCGCGTGAACGCGGCCTCGCCACCCCCGGTCGTCCCGGCCTGCGCCTGACCGGTCACGGAGCCGTCCGGCTGATTACGCACCCAGCCGCAAAGCCCGAGTTCCTGCGCCGTTTGCTGCGTCCAGGCGCGGAACCACACGCCCTGGACCCTGCCGGTCACGCGAAACGTCATCGTCCGCATCGTCGATCCTCCATCATTGCATGACGCCACGCAGGCAGCGGGCGGGCACATGGGATATGAATGCCCCGAGAAAATGTAATCACATAATAAATATTGTTTCAACAATATCCGCATAAAAAATCGTACGCTAAAGGAATAGCAATGTCGCAGTGATAGAAACGACCATGGCAACACAAACTGTCCAAAAGAAATTATTACGAAGCCGTTCTCGCTCTGAATAAGAATTCTCTTCTTGACCCCCAAAAAATACGGCCTCAGGTCCGACACACCGGCGAAGACATAGGGGAAGTTCAGAAAAATCTAGAATAAAAAATACAAGCGACAAAGCAATAATCGTTCCCTGAAATAACAAAGTAGCAAGGTCAATGACATCTGCCATATCACTATATTTCATACACAAGTATTTGCCAAGTTTGCCAATAGCATATAAGGCTACGATTCCTGCCCCACTCAATGCTATCCTAGAAAATCGCTTATCATTAAATGTAGCCGAAATATATGGTTCAAGCTCATCTGCAATTAATATCGCTTGTTTATTGTCTTGCAACGAAACGCTAAAAACAATATTTGTAATATTACTTTCATTAATTCTGTACCAATTGCCTATATTATATTGTATTGATATGGCAGTATCATCATCTTTTAATTTTTCATCATACACTTTCATTTGAAAGAATGATATACGCTTGCCTTTCACATTTTTATCTAAAAAAATATCCAACAGTTTTTTTGTTTCAAAAAACCTAGAATCTTCGCGCTCAAGGTGAAAAGCCACAACGTATGAAGGCCCCAAGCCCCTCGCTATTCTGTAAAGTACAGAGCAAATTTCTTGGACCGTTTTTTTGGATACAAGAAATCCTCGTCGGTACTCTCGAGCTACCCCTGAGCGCAGCTTCATTAACCCTCCTCCATTCCCCAAAAACCATTTCTAACGGGGCTACATATATAACTAATTATAGACAACCAGCCAAAGCATAATCAAAAAAATCAAATTCCCCGCACCCACGCCAGCCCCGCCGCCACAACGAGGGACAGTGCGAGGTAGCGCCAGTCCTCAACCACGACGGTGACGGCCGCGCCGCCCACCAGGACGAACGCGTACAGCCACGTCTCCGCGCACACGCGCACGAGCCGGTTCGCCGCCGGGTCCGGGATTCGCTCCACGGGCGCGAGTTGCTCCCAGGCCCCGCCCGCCAGCCCGGCATCGATGGTCGCGCGGTGGGCGTTCTCGCGCGCGACGGAGCGCCGCCCCATCTCGTCGAGATCCAGCCCCCCGGAGGACGCGCCACCGGCCGGAGCGGCATTCGCCGGCCCCTCCGGCTTGCCCGCCGCGCGGTCGGATTCGCCATTGCCGCCAAGGGCCCACCCCGACTGCAATTTGCGGCCGCACACGGCGCAGGCGCGGGCGTCGTCGCTATTGCGCACCCCGCAGCTGGTGCAAACAATCATGCGCGCTCCCGGTCCATCACATCATCCGTGCGGCGGGGTTGTAGTAGCGCGCCCGGATGGGACCCATCTTGGCCTGAATGGCCGCGATGCGCTGCTGGTTGGTGGGATGCGTGGAAAGCCATGCAGGCACGTTCTGGCCCTTGCTCTTGCCGTAGGCGTCCATCTTGCGCCACAGGGAAAGCGCGGCCGTCGGGTCATAACCGGCCTTGGCGGCCAGAATCATGCCCACCTCGTCGGCCTCGCTCTCCTGCGTGCGGCTGTGCGGCAGCAGCAAGCCCACGTTGGCCCCAAGGCCGTAGGCCTGATTGAACACCTGGCTCGCGCCCGAACCGGCGGAGGAGCCGATGGCCAACGAGGCCGCCTGGCCGCCATATTGGGCCAGCATGGCCATGCTCATGCGTTCGGCCCCGTGGTGCAGCAGGGCGTGGGCGATCTCGTGCCCCATGACGGCGGCGAGCTCGTCGTTGCTGGTGGTGAGGGCCAGGATGCCGGTATAGACGAAAACCTTGCCGCCCGGCAGGCAGAAGGCGTTCACATCCTTCTTTTCGACGACGTGGAATTCCCATTTGTATTCCGGCTTGTTGGCGGCGATGGCGATGCGCCGGCCCACGCGCTCCACTCGCTCGTTGTAGAAGGGATCGCGGCTGAGTTTCTCTTTCTGCAGCACCTGTTGGGCGCTTTGCAGGCCCAAAGTCATCTCCTGCCCCTCGCTGATGAGCAAAAGCTGGCTGCGATTGGTGTAGGCCGCGTGGGCGCAGGCGGCCAGCAGCATTGCGGCCAGTCCGATGAGCGCCCAGGTCAGGCGACGAGTCATGTATCTCTCCTTGTCCGGGGTGGTCGGCTCCCGGCGCGTTCCGATATACCCCGCGCGTGGCGGGGACTCAAGAGCGGGGGGAAAGCCACGCATTCGCTGGCCATGCGAAACGGACGCGACTCGTCGCGCTGGGACAGGAGCGGAGACAGGCCAAAGAGTGGCGGACGACTCGTCGAGGCGAACACGGCCCGTCAACATGGACGCGCGTGCCGGGCCCCCGGCGTGAGCGACGAAACCGAACGACGGCGCGGGGAATCCCCATGCTTTCCGACCCACCACACCCGGTCGGCGGCAATGGCACGATTCCAATGGGCTGCGCGCGATGCGCACGGGATGCGTGACGGAGAAACGTGGAGATCTGAATCGAACGGAGCTGTGGGGCTAGTGCGAAAGCACATGACGGAGGGGCGTCAGGCCGGGATGGGGCCTCCGGTCATGCGGGCCAGCTCGGCGGCGATGGCGTCGGCGTCCAGCCTGGCGCAGCCGGTGTAGGTCATGCCGTCCACGACCTCCTTGCGTACCTGGAAATGGCGCTCCGCCAGCCTGGCCAGCTGTGGCCAGTGGGTGATGAGGATCATCTGCTGCCGGGCGGCGAGGTCGCACAGGCGCTCGCCCACACGCGTGAGCGTATGCCCGCCGATACCCGCGTCCACCTCGTCGAAGATAAGCGTGGGCCGCGCGCTCTCGGCCCGCAACCCGGTGAGGGCCAACAAAAAGCGCGAGAGCTCACCGCCGGAGGCGATTTTGTCCAGCGGCCGGGGCGGCTGGCCGGGGTTGGGCACCCAGAACAGCCGGCCGCGCAGCTCGGTGAGCGGAGGGGCTTCGCCCCCATCGGCCCCGGGCCCGGGGGGACCGGACAAATTGACGGGACCGGCGTCCGGCGAGGCGGAAGGTTCGGCCGCGTCGCCGTTTTTCCCCAATGCGCCCGAGCCCGCCGAATCGGCCGAATCGGCCGAGCCATCCATTCTGGCCGGACCGGCGTAGACCACCACGGGCTCGAAGGCGAACTCCACGCGCGCCTGCTCGGAAAACCCCAGGCCGACCAACTCGTGGCCCAGGCGCTCGCACAACCGGTCCGAAGCCTCGCGTCGGGCGGCGTTGAGGCGGATCAGCACCGCACCGAGTTTTTTCGCCGCCGCCGCCTCCTCGCGCTCCAGCCGATGGGCGTCGAGCGCGCAGGAGTCGAGGAAGGAGAGGTTCTCCTCCACCTGCCGGCCCAGGTCCACGATGTCGTCGAGATTCTTGTTCAGCTTGCGCTTGAGCTTGGCCAGCTCGAACAGCCGCGCCTCGATGGCGTCGATGTCGTCGCCGCCGTCGTCGTCCAGCGAAAGCCGGCGCACGCGCGTCTCCAACCCGGCCAAATGGTGGCGGAAGTCCTCGGCCACGTCCTTGTCGGCCTCGAAGGAGTCGTCGAAGGCCACAAGCTGGGACAGCGCCTGGGCCAAATCGGCCGCGCGATCGGCCAGGCTCACCTCGCCGAGCAGGGCCTCCAGGGCGCGGCCCTTGGCCTCGTCCAGGCGTTCGTGGTCCTTGAGCCCGACCTTGCGGGCGAGCAGATCGTCCTCCTCGCCCGGCTGCGGGTTGACCTTGGCGATCTCCGCGCGCTGGAATTCCAGAAACTCGCGCTGCTTGGCCAGCCCCTCCACGCGGGCGGCCAGCTCGGAGCGCCGTTTTTGTACGGCCTTGACGGCGGCCAGCGCCGCGTCGCGCTCGGCCACGAGGCCGGGATCGGCCAGAAAGCTGTCCAGGATGCGCGCCTGAAAGGCCGGCTGCAAAAGCTTCTGCTGACCGTGCTGGCTGGTGTGCAGCACCAGCCCCGGGCGCATCTCGCGCAGGGTCTCCAGGGAGGCCAGCCGGTCGCCCACGTAGACGCGGCTGCGGCCGCCGGCGGAGAGTTCGCGGCGGATGAGGATGTCCTCACCGGGACGGCCGTCCTCGTCCTGGGGGACGAAGACCGCCTCGACCACGGCCTTCTCCTTGCCGGGCCGCACGAGATCGGCGCTCATGGGCTCGCCTGTGAGGAAGTCGATGGCGCGCACGATGAAGCTCTTGCCCGCACCGGTCTCGCCGGTGAGGACGTTCATGCCCGGCGCGAACTCCAGTTCGACGTCCTCGATGAGCGCGAGATCATGAATGCGCAGAAGTTCCAGCATTATCCGCCTGTTTGCGACGCGCGGCGGCGTCCATGTGCGTGATGATGTTCCACAGCGGCAGAGAGTGCAGGTCCCTGCTCCGTCCGCTCATATATCCGCTCTCGAAGCGCCAATCAATGTCGTCCTCGCCCACGCCGAACAGCGGGAACAGCTCCCAGGCCATCTCCCGCGCCCTGTCGTGGGCGGAATTGAACACGTCGCGCGGGCGTTCCTCCCGCAGGTTCTCGCCCAGGCGGCAGGGCTCGCCGAAGACGTGATGCTGCCGGCAGATGAACGGACGCACCGGGTACACCGAGCACGCGCCCGCCCGGCTGAGGAACGGGCAGGCCGGCTGGCCGTCCTCGGGCCGGTGGGCGTGCAGGTTGGCGCGCACCACGGCCTGCTCGGCCTCGTCCATTATCTCGGACACGTACCAGAAAATGCCCATGATCTCGAAGGCGGTGACCGGGATGACCTGGCTGGTGCAGCACACGCTGCATCCGGCCCGGCAGGCGGGCGGCGTGCCACGCAGAGCGGTCTCCCGCGCCAGATCCTCGCGGGTGGCCATGTCGGAAATGTGGTAGGCGTTGAGCAACCGCGTCAGCCAGGGGTGTCTGGCCTCGTCGAGGGGGTAGCGTCGACGTGTCTCGCTGGACATGGCGTCACCTCCGCAAGCGTGGGTCGAGGATGTCGCGCAGACTCTCGCCCAGCAGGTTGTAGCCCAGAACGGTGAATAGGATGGCCAGTCCCGGGAACACCGAGAGCCAGGGCGCCACCTCCAGCACCTCCTTACCGTCCATGAGCATGTTGCCCCAGCTGGCGTCCGGCGGCTGCACGCCCAGGCCGAGGAACGAAAGGGAGGACTCGGTCAGAATCGCGCCGGCCACGCCCAGCGTGGCCGAGACCAGCACCGGGGCCACGGCGTTGGGCAGGATGTGCCGCGCGATGATGCGCGCCGGCCCCGCCCCGGCCACGCGCGCCGCAAGCACGAAGTCGCGTCCCCGCAGGGCCAGCGTCTCCGCGCGCACCAGCCGCGCCACGCCCATCCACGAGGTCAGCCCGATGACGGCCATGATGTTCATCAGACTCGGCTCCAGAAAGGCGATAACCGCGAGAATGAGGAAGAACGATGGAAAGCAGAGCATCACGTCCACCAGCCGCATGACGAGCTCGTCGATGAGGCCGCCGAAGTAGCCGGCCACCAGCCCCAGGAACAGGCCGATGGCCGTGGAGATGCCCACGGCCACAAAACCCACCCATAGCGACACCCGGCCGCCGTAGAGGATGCGCGTGAACACGTCGCGGCCCAGCGCGTCCGTGCCCAGCGGGTGCCCCGCGCAGGGCTTCAGCAGCATGGCGTCCACGTGGATGGCGTTGGGATCCGCCGGGGCGATCCACGGCGCGAGGATGGCGGCCAGACTCATGCCGCCCACGAGCAGCAGCCCCAGGGCCAGCATCCCGTAGCTATCCAGCCACGTGGGCGGGGCCAGCGGCCTCGTGCGGCGCGGCATCAGTCATCTCCTCCGCCGCGCGTTCCCGCGCGTCCGGCGGCCCGGATGCGGGGATCGGCCAGACCGTAGCCGAGGTCGGCCAGCAGGTTGCCCGCCAGCGTCAACACCGCGCCCAGCACAAGCGATCCCATGATGAGCGGATAGTCGCGGCTCATCACCGCCTGATAGAACAGCTGGCCCAGTCCGGGCAGGGCGAAAATGGACTCGATGATGACGCTGCCGCCGATGAGGCCGGGCACCGAAAGACCCAGCAGCGTGATGACCGGCAACAGCGCGTTGCGCATGGCGTGGCGGAAGATGACCGTGCGCGCGGGCAGGCCCTTGGCCCGGGCGGACAGGATGTAGTCCTGCCGCAGCACCTCGAGCATGCTCGTGCGCATGAAGCGCGACATGCCGGCCAGACTGCCGAAGGTGTACAGGAAAATCGGCAGGATCAAATGGCGGCACACATCCCACGTCTTGCCCCAGAACGAGAGCTTGGCGAAACCCAGGCTCGTCAGGCCGCTGATGGGCAGCACCGGCCAGACGATGCCGAAAAGCAGCATGAGCAGAAGCGCCAGCCAGAAGCCGGGCATGGCGAATCCCGCGAAGACGATGACGGTGGAGACGCGGTCGAAGACCCCGCCCTGCCGCCACGCCGCCGCCACGCCGATGGGGATGGCCACGGCCAGCGTCAGCAGCAGCGAGACGATGTTCATGCCGAAGGTGAGGGGCAGGCGCTCCTCGATCTTGTCCCACACGGGGCGGCTGTCACCGGCCATGGAGCGGCCGAAGTCGAGCCGGACCATACGGGAGAGCCAGTGGGCGTACTGCACGTGCACGGGCTGGTCCAGACCGTAGATTTTCTCCAACCGCTCGCGTGCCACGGCGGAGGCGCCGGGGTTGAGCGTGGTTTGCAGGTCCGTGGGTTTGCCGGGAGCGAGGTGGATGACCCAGAAACTGATAATCGTGATGCCGAAAAAGACCACAGCCACCCAGGTGAGCTTCGCGGCGATTTTGAGGAGCGTCCTGGTCATTCGGCAATCCGGTGTTGGCGGCGCGGCGTGTGCTGCCGGCCATGCCCGCGAAATACCGCAAACGCGCTCCGGAGGCAACGGCACGCACGCTTGCAGCTTTTTGCTCTTTTTTTTATTTTTTCGTTGACACCCCCCGCCGGTTTCGCTAGACAGGCCTTCCCAACGACGTGGGGCTGTAGCTCAGTTGGGAGAGCGCTTGAATGGCATTCAAGAGGCCGTGGGTTCAATTCCCTCCAGCTCCACCACTTCGATAATAAAAGGGTCCGCGTTTCACGACGCGGACCCTTTTTCGTTGCCACGCGGCAGCGTTCGCCGACATCGGAAACGCTGGAGAAGGAAGGAGGGAGCCCCCCTTCGCTTGCCGCTTCAACGCCACCGAAGCATTCTCGGCCATTCTTCCGTGTCCGTGCGCCAGCACGGGATAACATCGCGACACGGACTCACCAGGGCGCCACGCTAACACAATCCTTACACCGCGCCCGACATTTCCAACACACCGCCAACACCAGACCTGCTATACCTCCTTCCAAGAACCCGGCGCCATGCCGGGAGGAGGCATGCAACCATGGAATTTCTGACCCCCCCCTCTGACTTCGCCTGCGGGCTGCTGGCCGTGCTGGCGGTGGCGGCCACCCTGGGCCTGATGCGGCTTGTGGCCCGCGTGCGAGAGATAGGCTCATGAACGCGCTCATCATCCTCGCCGGCATCGTTGTGCTGGGGCTGCTGGGCTACCTCCTGTTGGCCCTGTTGAACCCGGAGGCCTTCGAATGACGACTTCCACCGACTTCATGCAGCTTGGCCTGTTCCTGCTGGCGTTGCTGGCCCTGTCCTGGCCCTTGGGCGGATACATGGCCGCCGTTCTGGAGGGGCGGAACCATCCTCTCGCCCGCATTTTGGGCTGGCTGGAGCGCGGCCTGTACCGCGTCTGCGGCGTGGACCCGACCAGGGAGATGGATTGGAAGGAATACGCCCTGGCCATGTTCCTGTTCAATGTGGCCGGTTTCGCCGTGCTGTACCTGCTCCTGCGCGTACAGGGCCTCCTGCCCCTCAATCCGGACGGCCAGACGGGCATGGCCCCGGACCTGGCCTTCAACACGGCCATGAGCTTCATCACCAACACCAACTGGCAGGCCTACAGCGGAGAGAACGCCGCGAGCCACCTGACCCAGATGCTCGGTCTCACCGTGCATAACTTCGTGTCCGCGGCAACGGGCATCGCGGTGCTGACCGCGCTCATCCGGGGGCTGATTCGGCGCGAGACCCGTGAACTCGGCAATTTTTGGACCGACCTCGTTCGTTCCACATTGTACATTCTGCTGCCGCTTGCTTTCGTGTTATCCCTGGCGCTCTGCTGGCAGGGCGTGCCCCAGACGTTTCGGGGGACGGTGAACGCCACCCTCGCCGAGCCGGTGGTCTATGAAATCGCGCCCGGCGCGGACGCCCTCAAGACCGACCCCGCGCTCAAGCCCACCCCTGCCATCGCCACACAGCAGGCCATCATGCGCGGTCCCATGGCTTCGCAGGAGGCCATCAAGGAGCTGGGCACCAACGGCGGCGGCTTCTTCAACGCCAACAGCGCGCATCCTTTCGAGAATCCCACGCCGCTGTCCAACTTCCTGGAGATGCTGGCCATCCTGCTCATTCCAGCGGCTCTTTGCCACACATTCGGCCGCATGGTGGGCGACGCGCGTCAGGGTTGGATGCTGCTCGGCGCGATGACCGCGCTGTTCCTGGGATTCCTCGCGCTGTGTTGGTGGGCGGAAAGCCAGGGATCGCCCCAGATCGCGGCCATCATCGGGACCCCCGCCGGCAACATGGAAGGCAAGGAGCTGCGCTTCGGCGTCATGAACTCCGCGCTCTTCGCCACCATAACCACAGCCACCTCCTGCGGCGCGGTGAACACCATGCATGACTCGCTCACCCCGCTGGGCGGCCTCGTGCCCATGGTGCTGATGCAGCTGGGCGAGGTGGTCTTCGGGGGCGTGGGCAGCGGTTTGTACGGAATGGTGGTGTTCGCCGTCATCACCGTGTTCGTGGCCGGACTCATGGTGGGCCGCACGCCGGAATACCTGGGGAAGAAGATCGAGGCCTTCGAGACCAAGATGTGCTCCCTCGTCATCATGGTGCCTCTGTTCGGCGTGCTCCTGGGCACGGGTTGGGCGGTGCTGACGGGAATGGGGCGCGGAGCCGTGGCCAACCCAGGCGCGCATGGCTTCAGCGAGATCCTCTACGCCTTCTCCAGCATGGCCAACAACAACGGCAGCGCCTTCGCCGGACTTTCCGCCAACAACGCGCTCTACAACCTGCTGGGCGGCATCGTCATGTGCACGAGTCGATTCTGGACGGCCATTCCGGTGCTGGCCCTGGCCGGCAGTCTGGCGGGCAAGAAGGCGGTTCCGACGGGCGCGGGCACGCTGCCCACGCACACGCCGCTGTTCTGCGGCCTGCTGGTCGCCGTCGTGCTTGTCGTGGGCGCGCTGACCTTCATTCCGGCCCTGGCCCTCGGCCCCATCGTGGAACATCTGCAGATGCTCGGGCGCTAGCCCTCTGCCAAGGAGCATGAATCCTATGACCACCAAGGCACAGCAGGCCGCCGGGCGGCCCCTGTTCGACCCCTCCATCGTTCGCGCCGCCGTGCTGGATTCCTTCCGCAAGCTCGATCCGCGCGTGCAGGTGAGGAACCCCGTCATGTTCACCGTGTACATCGGCAGCATGTTGACCACGCTGCTGTTCTTCCAGGCCCTGTTCGGGCGGGGCGAGGCTCCGGCCGGGTTCATCCTGGCCATTTCGTTGTGGCTGTGGTTCACGGTGCTCTTCGCCAACTTCGCCGAGGCCATGGCCGAAGGGCGCGGCAAGGCCCAGGCCGCCACCCTGCGGCAAGCCAGGGCCGAAACCCCGGCCCGCAGGCTCGCCGGGGAATCCCGCGAGGCCGCCAGCGAAACCGTCCCCTCCACGGCCCTGCGCAAGGGCGATGTGGTGCTCGTCCAGACCGACGAAACGATTCCCTGCGACGGGGAAATCATCGATGGCGTGGCCAGCGTGGACGAAAGCGCCATCACCGGCGAGAGCGCGCCCGTCATCCGCGAGGCGGGGGGCGACAGAAGCGCCGTCACCGGGGGCACGCGCGTGCTCTCCGACTCCATCGTCGTGCGCATCAGCGCCGACCCCGGCGAGACCTTCCTCGACCGCATGATCGGCATGGTGGAGGGGGCCAAGCGCCGCAAGACGCCCAACGAGATCGCGCTGAACATCCTGCTCGCAGCGCTCACCATCATCTTCCTGCTCGTCTGCGCCACCCTGCTGCCCTTCTCGGTGTACAGCGTGAACGCCGCGGGCAAGGGAACGGCCATCACCATCACGGTTCTGGCCGCCCTCTTCGTCTGCCTCGCGCCCACCACCATCGGCGGGCTTTTGTCCGCCATCGGCATCGCCGGCATGGACAGGCTCATCCAGGCCAACGTCATCGCCATGAGCGGCCGCGCCGTGGAGGCCGCCGGCGACGTGGACGTGCTGCTTCTCGACAAGACCGGCACCATCACGCTTGGCAATCGTCAGGCCAGCGCCTTCCTGCCCGCGCCGGGCGTGAGCGAACAGGAGCTGGCCGACGCCGCGCAACTGTCCTCGCTCGTGGATGAAACCCCCGAGGGCCGCAGCATCGTGGTGCTGGCCAAGGAGAAGTTCGGCATCCGCCAGCGCGATGTGGCGGCGCTCGGCGCGACCTTTATTCCCTTCACGGCGCAGACACGCATGAGCGGCGTGCATCTGCCGGGGGGGCGGGCGTTGCTCAAGGGCGCGCCCGACGCCATCGAACGCCTCGCGGCCGACGCCGGCGCGGCCTTCCCCGAGGCTGTGTCGGGCTTCGTGCGGGACATAGCGGCCGAGGGCGGGACTCCCCTCTTGGTGGCGGAGCGCGACGCGGACTCCGTGCGCGTGCTGGGCGCGGTGTGGCTCAAGGACATCGTCAAGGGCGGCATCCGCGAGAAGTTCGCCGAACTCCGGCGCATGGGCATCAAGACGGTGATGGTCACGGGCGACAACCCGCTCACGGCTGCGGCCATCGCCGCCGAGGCCGGGGTGGACGACTTCCTGGCCGAGGCCAAGCCCGAGACCAAACTGGCGCTCATCCGCAAGATACAGGCCGAGGGACGGCTGGTGGCCATGACCGGCGACGGCACCAACGACGCCCCGGCGCTCGCCCAGGCCGATGTGGGCGTGGCCATGAACACGGGCACGCAAGCCGCCAAGGAGGCCGGGAACATGGTGGACCTGGACTCCAGCCCCACCAAGCTCATGGAGATCGTGCAGATCGGCAAGCAGCTGCTCATGACGCGCGGCTCGCTCACCACTTTCAGCATCAGCAACGACATCGCCAAGTACTTCGCCATCATTCCGGCGGCCTTCGTGGGCACGTATCCGGCCCTCGGCGCGCTCAACGTCATGCATCTGGCCACCCCGCAGAGCGCCATCCTCTCGGCGGTGATCTTCAACGCGCTCATCATCGTGGGGCTCATCCCGCTGGCGCTGCGGGGCGTCGCCTACAGGGCGGCCGGGGCCGCCACGGTGCTCCGCGACAACCTCATCCTCTACGGCGGTGGCGGGTTGATCGCCCCCTTCGTCGGCATCAAGCTTATCGACATGGTCCTGGCCGCCTGCGGTCTGGCCTAAGGAGAACCCCATGCTGCGCGACATCCTGCATACCCTGCGGCCCGCCTGCCTCATGCTGGTGGTCCTGTCCCTCCTCACCGGCCTGGCCTATCCCGCCCTGGTGACGGGCCTTGCCCAGGTGCTTTTCCCGCGCCAGGCCGACGGCAGCCTCATCGGCAAAGGCGGCCACGTGGCCGGCTCCTCGCTCATCGGCCAACCGTTCGCGTCATCGGCTTATTTCTGGGGCAGGCCTTCGGCCACCAGCCCGCAGCCATACAACGCGGCGGCAAGCGGCGGCTCCAACCTCGGTCCCACCAATCCGGCGCAGCTCAAAAGCGTGGCCGAGCGCGCCGCGGCCCTGCGCAAGGCCAACGCCGACGGTCCCGTGCCCGCCGAGCTCGTCACCGCCTCGGCCTCGGGCCTGGACCCGCACATCAGCCCCACGGCGGCGCTGTACCAAGCCGGACGCGTGGCGCGGGAACGCGGCCTGCCGGAAGAGGTGGTGCGCGGACTCATCACCCGCCGCGCCGAAGGCCGCCAGCTCGGCTTCCTCGGCGAGGAGCGGGTGAACGTGCTGCTGCTGAACCGCGATCTTGATTCCCTGGCCGCAACCGGACAAAATGGCGGGAATCGGCCCTAGGCCGAAAGGAGCCTCAACGCATGGCCACCAATGCGGACAACAACGGTTTGAGGCCGGACCCGGACGCCCTGCTGGCCCTGGCCGACCGCGAGGACAGAAAACGCAAGCGCGGACGGCTGCGGGTGTTCTTCGGCGCGGCCCCCGGCGTCGGCAAGACCTATGCCATGCTCACGGAGGGCTTCACCCAACAGGCGGAGGGACGCGACGTGCTCGCCGGCGTGGTGGAGACCCATGGCCGGGGCGAGACCGAGGCGCTGCTGGCGGGGTTGGAAATGCTGCCCCGCGTCAAGGCGGAGTACAAGGGCCACGAGCTTCTGGAGTTCGACCTCGACGGGGCGCTCGCACGGCGGCCGGCGCTGGTGCTGGTGGACGAGCTGGCCCACACCAACGCCCCGGGCTCCCGGCATGAGAAACGCTGGCAGGACGTGCTGGAGCTCCTCGATCACAACATCGACGTCTACACCACGCTCAATGTGCAGCACGTGGAGAGCATCTCCGACGTGGTGGCGCAGATCACCGGCATCCCCGTGCGCGAGACCGTGCCCGACGTGGTGCTGGAGGAAGCCGCGGAACTGGTGCTGGTGGATCTGCCTCCCGACGACCTCCTGAAGCGCCTGCGCGAGGGCAAGGTGTACGTTCCGCGCCAGGCCGAGGCCGCGGCGAAGAACTTCTTCCGCACCGGCAACATCACCGCCCTGCGCGAACTGGCCCTGCGCGTTGTCGCCGACCGCGTGAACACCGAGGTCTGCGTGTACCGCCAGGGGCAGGCCATCGAAACCACCTGGCCCACCTCGGGCAAGCTGCTCGTCTGCGTGGGGCCGAGTCCCACCTCGGCCCGGCTGGTGCGCGCGGCCAAGCGCATGGCCGCCAGTCAGCACGCCCAGTGGATCGCCGCCTACGTGGAGGCGCAGCCGTTTTCCCCCTCCGACCCGCGCCACAACCGGGTGGTGCAGAATCTGCGTCTGGCGGAGAGCCTCGGGGCCGAGGCCGTCACCCTCACGGGCCGGGACATCACCGACGAGATCCTGACCCTGGCCCGGGCCAGGAACGTGTCCTCCATCGTCATCGGCAAGCCGGTGCGACGCAAGCTGCTCGATGTTCTCCTGGGCAGTCCCGTGGACGAACTCATCCGCAAGAGCGCGGAGATCGACGTCCAGGTCATTCGCGGCGACGCCCCGGGGCGGCCAGAATCCGGACGGGAAGGGACTGCGCGGACCGGGGCGGACGGACGCGCCGCCCCCCCCGACCTGCGCGGCTACGGCTGGAGCCTGGCCGTGGTGGCCGTGTGCTCGGCCATATGCTCCGCCATGTATCCATTCTTCGAGCTGTCCAATCTGATCATGGTCTATCTTGTCGGCACCATGTACGTCGCCAGCCGCCACGGCCAGGGCCCGGGCATCCTTTCCTCGGCCCTCGGCGTGCTGTGTTTCGACATGTTCTTCGTGCCGCCACGCTTCAGCCTGGCCGTCTCGGACACGCAGTACCTGTTCACCTTCCTCATCATGTTCGTGGTGGCGCTGGTCATGAGCCGCATGGCCGCGCACATCCGCCGGCAGGCCAAGGCCGCCCGCGCCCGCGAGACCCGGACCCTGGTGATGCTCTCCCTCTCCCGCGAACTGGCGGGCGCGCGCGGCGCCGAAAAACTCCTGCGCATCGCCAGCCGGCACGTCGCCGAGCTGTTCCACTGCCGCGCCCTGGCCTTTCTGCCGGACGCGGAGGGACGGCTCAAGGAGCATGCGGGCGACATGGCCGCCTTCAACGTGACCCCCAAGGGCGAGAGCGTGGCGGCCTGGGTCTTCGCCAACGGGCAGCCGGCGGGGCTGGGGACGAGCACACTGCCCACCAGCGGCGCGCTCTACGTGCCCCTCGCGGGGCTCACCGGCCCCCTCGGCGTGCTGGGCCTGCGGCCGGAGACCGAGGGCGCGCTCTTCTCGCCGGAGCAGACGCACATGATCGAGACCCTGGCCCGGCAGGTGGCCCTGGCGCTCGAGGTCGAACGCCTGGAGTCCGAAAGTCTGCACGCCCAGATGGAGGCCGAGACGGAACGCCTCAAAACCTCGCTGTTGTCCTCCGTCACCCACGACCTGCAAACCCCGCTCGCGGCCATCATGGGCTCGGCGGACAGTCTGGCCGCCGTGGGCGAGGCTCTGGGGCGGGAGCAGCGGCGGACGCTCGCCGTGAACATCTACGACGAGGCCGAGCGCCTCTCGCGGCTCATCGGCAACCTGCTGCGCATGACCAAGCTCGAATCCGGCACCCTCAAGCCCGATCTCCAGCTCCAGTCCATCGAGGAGCCCCTTGGCTCGGCCCTGCGCCTGATGGAAAAACATATGGGCGGGCGGAAGCTGACCGTGGACATCCCGGCGGATTTGCCCATGGTGGAGGTGGACGGGGTGCTCATGGAGCAGCTTTTGCTGAATCTCATGGAGAACGCCGCCAAGTACACGCCGGAGGGCTCGCCGGTCTCCATCACCGCGCGCGGCGACGCGGGAGGGCTGGAGATCGTCGTGGCGGACCGGGGGCCGGGCCTGCTCCCGGAAGAGTTGGGGAAGGTCTTCGACCTGTTCTATCAGGGACATGCGGCCGGCGGCGGCCGGAAAAAGGGCTATGGCATCGGGCTGGCCATCTGCCAGGCCATCGCGCTGGTGCATGGAGGGGCCATCCGGGCCGAAAACCGCGCCGGCGGCGGAGCCGCGTTCATCGTGACGCTCCCCACGCCAAAACGGCGGCCGGTTCCGCGCGAGGACCCGGCCAAGGACGAGGAGGCGCTGTGAGTTCGGACAAGACCCCTGTGCTCGTCATCGAGGACGAGGCACCCATCCGCTGTTTTCTGCGCGCCTATCTGGAAAGCCAGGACTTCCGGCTCATCGAGGCCGAAAGCGGGGAGGAGGGCATCGGGCTCGCGGCCTCGCATCAGCCCGCGCTCATCCTGCTGGACCTGGGGTTGCCGGGGATGGACGGTTTGGAGGTCATCCGGCGCATCCGCCAGTGGACCGCCACACCCATCCTGGTGCTCTCCGCGCGCGGCAAGGAACAGGACAAAATCGACGCCCTGGACGCCGGGGCCGACGATTACCTCACCAAGCCCTTTGGCGTGGGCGAGCTTTCCGCGCGTCTGCGCGTGGCTCTGCGGCATTCCGCGCTGTCGGCGGGGGGGGCGGGGGATTCCGCCCCGGCCCCCGTGTTCCGCTGCGGGGAGCTTACCGTGGATCTGGCCGCGCGCCGCGTGCGGCTGGCGGGTCAGGAGGTTCATCTGACCCCCATCGAGTTCAAGCTGCTGGCCTTTCTGGTGCGCCACGCCGGCAAGGTGGTGACGCACCGGCAACTGCTCAAGGAGGTCTGGGGCAGCGTGCGCGAGGATCAGGCCCACTATCCGCGCCTCTACGTGCACCAGCTGCGCCACAAGATCGAGCCCGACCCGGCCCGGCCGCGCTTTTTGCGCACCGAGACCGGCATCGGCTACCGCCTGGAAGACGGCGAAACGAACTGACCGGCTCCGCCGAAACGAAGGTGATCGCATGCGCTCCACCCCCAGTTTTTCCCTCTCCGGCTTCCAGCTTGTTCTCGCGGCGCTGCTTGTGACGGTGGCGGGCGGAGCTCTGTGGCTCACCGGCTCCCGCCAGAGCCTGGACAAGACATACGCCGCCACGGTGCGCAAGGCACAGATAGTGGCGGACATGCGCGCGGACCTCTATGCCGCAGCCGAGGCCGAGAAAAGCGCCGTTTTGGCCGACACCGATCAGGCCTCGGCGGAGTTCGCGCGTCAGGCCAGGGCATCGGTGGACAAGGTGGCCGCGGGACTCAAGGCGTTCCAGGGGCTGGCCGACTCCCCGCAGGAACGGACCCAGGCCAAGCGTTTCGACGAAGCCTTCGCCGAGTACCGCAAGGTGGACGAGGAGGTGCTGGGACTGGCCGTGCAGAACACCAACCTCAAGGCATTCGCGCTGTCCTTCGGTCGGGGGGCGGCGACGCTGGCCGAAATGGAGAAGTCCCTGCGTCCGCTGCTCGACGGGACCAACGACAAGGCCGCCCGGCAGGCGCAGCGCGCGCTGACCGAGGGACTACGCATCCAGAGCCTGCACGCCGCGCACATCATGGAGAAGACCGACCTGCGCATGGACGCCCTGGAAAAGAACATGACCACGGCGGACAAGGCGGTGCGCTCCGCCCTGACGACCCTGGGCCGCGACGGGACCGGCGCGCTGACGATCTATGAGCGCTACTGGAAGCTCAACGGGGAAATCGTGGCGTTGTCGCGCCAGAATACCAACGTGCGTTCCTTCACGCTCTCGCTGGAGCGCAAGACCAAGGTGCTGGCCGTCTGCGACGAAGCCCTGCGCGTGCTCGAGGAGGGCATCCGGGAACGCATGGCCTCGAAGGCGACGCGGTAAGGCCTGCGCGAGCCCCCCGCGTGCCCCATGTTTTCAGGTGTTCAGGGCGTTGATTCCCTGGATCCCTCCCCGTGCTCATTTCTATGCGCACCGACACCGCCAATCGGGTCGCCCCCAAGGAGCCCCAAGCATCGACGCGCGGTGTTTCCTTTCCGTTCGGCGGGCCCCAGGGGCGGCGCTCCCGGCTCCCGAGCGGCTTTGCGCCTGTGGTGGTGTGCATGCAGCCGACGGTCAGGGAACTGCGCGCCCCCTGCCCCCCACATAAAGCAAAATCCCTGATGTGGGCGTGCGTTTTTTTGTCCTTCGCCGACGCATTCCGTACCCGCACCGGTCGTGGATGTTTCCGCCGGCTTCGCGGCGGCGAACATCCACGAATATGGGATTCCAAAGGGCATATGCCCTTTGGCGGGGTTACAGGGGCGGCGCCCCTGAATTCTCCTCTCTTTGTTGCTGTGGCGGTATGCCTCCGGCGGCCGGCTCGCGCCCGGGCCACTGGCGGAGCGGTGGGCGCTGGTGTAGATTGAGCCATGTCCGGCGCGGAGGGTGCGCGCGGAAAAACGTGTGGGGATAAACCATCGCGCCATGGCGCGGGAGGTCGAGATGGATCGTCGGAAATTCCTTTGCGCGGCGGGAACGCTCGCGGCTGGTCTGGCGGGAATGGGCGCGGCCGGCGTGGCGGCGGCGGCGACGGTGAAGGAGGGCGCGGCGGGCCTGGGCGGCAAAACGCTCGATGCGGCGTTGCGGGCGCGCAAAAGTCAGCGCGAGTACGCGGACAAGCCGGTGGACGAGCCGCAGTTGCTGGAGTTGTTGTGGGCGGCGTTCGGCGTGAACCGGCCGGACGGCCGGCGCACCGCGCCCTCGGCGCTCAACCGGCAGGAGATTTCCATCTATGTGGCGCGCAAGGACGGGATGTTTCTGTACGACGCGCACAACAGGGCGCTGACGCGCAAGTTCAAGGCGGATTTACGCGCGCGGACGGGCGTGCAGGGGTATGTGGGCACGGCCCCGGTGAATCTGGTGTACGTGGCGGACATGGACCGCGTGGCCGGCGGAACCGAGGAGGCGCGGCTGGTGACGGCCGGGCTGGACACGGGGTTCATCAGCCAGAACGTGTACCTGTACTGCGCGGCTGCTGGACTGGCCACGGTGGCCAGAACGGGCATCGACACGCAGGCGCTGGCCAAGACCATGGGGCTCGCCCCGAACCAGCGTATCGTGCTGGCCCAGTGTGTGGGCCATCCCAAGGAATAGGCGTGCGCCACATCGGCCGATACGCGATTCTCGGCCTGCTGGGGCGCGGGGGCATGGGCGCGGTGTACAAGGCGGCCATGCCCCGCGTGGGCCGGACGGTGGCGATGAAGGTGCTCGCGCCCTCGGAGGCGCTGGCCGCCACGGCGGACCCGGACGCGCTGCGGCGCGGATTCCTGCGCGAGGCGGCGCTCATGGCGCGCATCCGGCATCCGGCTGTGGCGCAGGTGCTCGACGTGGACGAGGACGAGCGCGGCCGTCCGTTTTTCGTCATGGAATATTTCTGCGACAACCTCGGGACGCTGCTGGGCGAGGGCTATCGGGTGGAGGAGTCCACGCGGCGGCTGGACGTGGCGCGGTCGCTGTCGTTGGCGCGGCAGCTGGCCTCCGCGCTGGCGCGGCTGCATCATGAGGGAATTCTGCACCGCGACGTGAAGCCCTATAACATGATGCTGGCCGACGCACCGGAGCTGTACGACGGCGGGGAACGCGTCGGCGACCAGCTCAAACTCATCGATTTCGGCCTGTCGCGTTTGCGCGGCGAGGTGGAGTCCGGCCGCGCCGGGGGGGCCGTGGTCGGTTCGCCGTTCTACGCCTCGCCGGAGCAGGAGGCCGATCCGGCGAACGCGGACGCGCGGGCCGACGTGTTCTCGGCCGGAGTGACGTTGTTCCGTTGCCTCACGGGCCGGCTGCCGCAGGAGGGCGTTCCCGCCAGCCGTCTGCGTGTTGGGCTTGACGGACGTTTCGACGATTTTTTCGCACGCTGCTGCGCCGGGGACCCGGCGAAACGTCCGCCCTCGGCGGAGGCGCTGCTGGCCGAGCTGACGGATCTGGCCGGGCACTGGGAGCGTCTGCGCGCGGCGGCGTGCGGCCTGCCGCCGGAAGTGGCGGACAAGTCCGATGCGTCCGGCCGTGTGACGGGACCGCGTCCCGCGTCCATGCGTCCCGCACCCATGCGGGCGGCCCCCATGCGGGCCGCGCCCGTGCTTCAGCGTCTGCAAGGAGCGCGGGAGGCCTTCGGCCTGGACGAGTTGTGGCGGCCGGCCCGGAACAGTCGGAGTGGCCCGATGGGGCCGATGGGGCCGATGGCCGCGGACCGCTTCGTGGCGCTGGACGCGGAGACCGTGCGCGACGAGGTCGGCGGGCTGGTGTGGCAGCGCGGCGGCGGCGCGTACCCGACGAATCTCGCCAGGGCGCGGGAATACGCGCGGGAACTCGACGAGCGGCGTTTCGCCGGGCGTGGCGGCTGGCGGCTGCCCACGGTTGAGGAACTCCGCTCGCTGCTCGCGCCGGAGACGGATCTGCGCGGCCTGTGCCCGCCGGGCGTTTTCGACGCCTCGCCACGCCGGCTGTGGAGCGCGGACGCCAAGTCCCACGCGGCCGGCTGGTACGCCGATGTTGAACACGGTTTCATCTGGTGGCGTGACGTGGATTGCGAGATCGGCGTGCGCTGCGTGACCTCGGAAGCGTGAGCCCACACCGGGGGCCCCTCGTCACAAGGACTGTCTGATCGGTCGACTGGTCACTCACCCGGGCCAGCCGGTCAACCAGCCCCGGCGATGAATAAACGCGCTGGCTCCCAGCTCCAGCGGCCGCGCCCTGCAAACAATCCTCGCAGAACAATGCGCGAACCACAAGCGCGTCGGAAATTCCCGGGAGGTTCGCGCAAAATACAAGTTGTGCTTTCCAAAATGGTTAGCCGTATTGCGCATCCCCTCATCCCACGATAAGGTTCATCGACGAGCGGGGTTCGCGCAACCACGCTCGCGAAACAAGCCAGGCCAAGCCTTCCGAGGTCTGACAGTCGCCCTCCCCGCGAGGGCGTGGATTGAAACATTCGAAGTGCTCTATGCACAGCTTGCATTTGATGTCGCCCTCCCCGCGAGGGCGTGGATTGAAACCCCTTCGAATCAGAAACAAACTTGTATTCCGTGGTCGCCCTCCCCGCGAGGGCGTGGATTGAAACCCTTCTTTTCGGATTCATCAGACGGCATCCCGGGTCGCCCTCCCCGCGAGGGCGTGGATTGAAACTTCGAGATCAATGCAGACGGAGACACTGTGGCGAAAGGTCGCCCTCCCCGCGAGGGCGTGGATTGAAACGTCAAGGGTCCGTGGGACCACGATGGGCGCATGTAGTCGCCCTCCCCGCGAGGGCGTGGATTGAAACACCACCATGGGGTTGCTTGGAAAACATCCAACCGGTCGCCCTCCCCGCGAGGGCGTGGATTGAAACTCCGGATACCCAAGGCTGATGCTCATCCCAGCCGTGGTCGCCCTCCCCGCGAGGGCGTGGATTG
>JAIMKR010000023.1:0-714 GCA_020692325.1 Desulfocurvus sp. | reverse complement strand
GTCGCCCTCCCCGCGAGGGCGTGGATTGAAACCCGCTTTGCCTGCTCGACGGCCCGAAGGTGCGCAAGGTCGCCCTCCCCGCGAGGGCGTGGATTGAAACTTCATTGAAAACTTGTCTCGCTAGTGATACAAATGTCGCCCTCCCCGCGAGGGCGTGGATTGAAACTGCTGTAGTAGACATATATGTGCCGCGAGTAGTCAGTCGCCCTCCCCGCGAGGGCGTGGATTGAAACATAACCTTACCACAGCATACCTTGACCCGACACAAGTCGCCCTCCCCGCGAGGGCGTGGATTGAAACTTCTCCGTGCCCACGCAGAGCGGCCCGGAGCTTAGTCGCCCTCCCCGCGAGGGCGTGGATTGAAACATCCTTGCACCCTCGCCATTTCGAGCTTTTGTTGTCGCCCTCCCCGCGAGGGCGTGGATTGAAACCGTCGTCAATGGCTGCATCATCTTGGCTCACAGTGTCGCCCTCCCCGCGAGGGCGTGGATTGAAACTCGCAAAGCGCGCTTCAGCGATGGGTATGATTCGAGTCGCCCTCCCCGCGAGGGCGTGGATTGAAACGGCCGTGGACCGGCGAAACCCCGCCGGGCCAGTGGTCGCCCTCCCCGCGAGGGCGTGGATTGAAACCCTCATCGGGGCTGCATTGTGCCCTTGCATGGAGTAAACCGGCGCGCGATTTGGCACCGATTAGTGCGCAATTCGGCACTGACC
>JAIMKR010000022.1 GCA_020692325.1 Desulfocurvus sp. | reverse complement strand
AACTCCGGCGGAGGTCGCCATGCGTGTGGGGTTCAACCAGGGGGGAACCGCCCCGGCCTTTCTATGTCAATTCGGAGTAAATGGCCGAGATTTTCCCATTGACAGCGGTGCGACGACAATGATGACACAAGCCCTATGTCGCAGCCTCCGTGCGGTTCGACTCCCAGCCTTGTAACGGGCAAACGACAGCGAAGGAAAGGTCGGAGGGGCCGCGAGGCGTGCCGGTCTATGTCCGTCCGAATCCAAAACGTGGCGACAGGCCAACATCCACTTTTTTTTGATGCTCCGAGTGCGATCTCCCACCGAGACAGCACATCGCAAGCGCGGCGGAACCGGCGAAGGAAACGCGCGCGCCGCAGGGTCGCCGACGGCATGGGCTCCTTTCCCATCGACTCCGACCAACAGGACAAAACACGACGCCACAGCGTGGAAGCGGAAGCGTCAAGAAACATCGGCGGGTGCGTTACGGCGTATTCTGGTCTTCGCGCCGGGCAAGAGTGGTCGCGAAACAGCGGGACGCCGCGTCACACCAAAGGCGGCGGACGTGGAAGCGGAACGCAGTCCCCGGTCTACCAGGCGAGCGTCGCCCCGAGCACGAGCCCGTAGAAGAGTTCGATCCGACCCGTTTGGCGGAGCACGGGCAGCAGCTCCACTCCCCCCTTGCCGCCCATGACGAGCGTGAGCGGGGCCCGGAACAACGGGAGCAGAACGAGGGTGAGAGCCGTCCAGGGATGCCCCGGAATCGTCGCCACCGCCATGAGCAGGGCGGTGATGAGCAACAACAGGTACAGCCGGCGGGTCTTCGCGTCGCCCAGGCGCACGGCCAGGGTGATCTTCCCGGACGATCCGTCGCTGGCGATGTCACGCAGGTTGTTGGCGATGAGGATCGCGCTGGCCAGGGAACCGATGCCGACCGCCGCGCACACGGCGGCGAACGAGAGCCGCCCCGCCTGGCTGTAGGTCGTTCCCAACACGGCCACAAGGCCGAAGAAAATGAACACGAAGACTTCGCCCAGCGCCCTGTAGCCATAGGGCCGCCGGCCTCCGGTGTAGAACCACGCGGCGGGCAGGCTGGCGAGGATAATGAGGAAAAGCCACAACTCCCCACAACTCAGGATGAGCAAAACGCCGGCGACGACGGCCACGGCGAAGGAGATCATCGCGGCGGTCAATACCGTGCGCGGCCGGGCGGACCCGGAGCCGGTCAGCCGGAAGGGGCCGATCCGGCGCTCGTCGTCCGTGCCCCGGATGCCGTCCGAATAATCGTTGGCGTAGTTGACGCCGATTTGCAGGCCCAGGGTGACGAACAGGGCGAGCATCGCCCGGAACGGCTGCGATGCGTGCAGCGCCAGCGCCGCGCCCGTGCCGGCCGCCACCGGAGCCAGGGCTGCGGGCAGCGTCTGTGGCCGCGCGCCCGCGATCCACTGTTTCAAGGTCGCCATGCGTATCCTTCGAAATTTTAGCGCGTCTTCACGACGCGGGCGTTGCCGGAGTCGTCCGCCCACCGTGGCGCAAACACGGAAGCCGCCCCCCGATTCCGGGACGACGAGACCGCGAGAGGACATGGACGGATTCGACCGATGGGGAAATCATGTAAGTCATGTCCCTTCCCAAGTAAAGCCGCCGAGATTTGAAGGAAAACATGTCCGCGTACCCGGGCACGGACACGGGGGAAAACGGCCGGACAGCGCCACCCCATGCCGGACCGAGTCACGAGGAAGGCCTCCGGCGTCGAGCCAAAGACCCACGACGCGCGACCCGGCGCGAGGCCCTCCGAAACACAAAGTGCTTTGGCAGAATGGTCAGCCGAAGCGGACCGGCTCCCGTCAGCCCACGGTGAGAACTTCCAACGGACCGGACAGGCCCCTCGCCCCCGGCCCCGCGCGGGCGACCCGCCGGTGAGAACGCGGTCCGGCAGCGCCACCGCGCGACGGGCGTTGCGTCAGACCATGGTCGGAGCTTCCGGCGGGCCGGACAAGTCCACTGTCCCGTCCAGCGGGGACAACCGGCCCGCGCGCGAGGCGTCGCGGGGGGCGAGCGTCAGCAGGCGGTCGTGGAACGGCAAAAGCGACCGGCGGTGCCCCACGCTCAAAACGGCGGCCCGCGGCAAACGCTCGCGCAGCAACGCGTACAACTCCATCTCGCCCGCCTCGTCCACGGCGGAGGTCGCCTCATCCAGGAACAGCCAGCCGGGCTTTTGCAGCAGCATCCGCGCGAAGGCCAGCCGCTGCTGCTCCCCGGGCGAAAGCTCCTGCGCCCAGTAGCGCTCCTCGTCGAGCCGGCCGGTCAGCCGGCCCAGGCCGCAGTCGGCCAGCGCCGCGCGCAGTTCCTCGTCGGAGAAGCCCTCCGCCGGCGCGGGGTAGCTCACCACCGTGCGCAGATCGCCCATGGGCAGGTACGGCTTCTGCGGTAAAAACATCAGTCTCCCGCCGGCGGGAAGTTCCACCCGGCCCGATCCATGGGGCCAGAGCCCCGCGATGGCGCGCAACAGCGTGCTCTTGCCCGCGCCGGAGGGACCGCCCACGAGCACGCGCTCACCCGGACGCAGGGCCAGGCGCGCGTTCTCCAGCAGGGGCGCGCCATCGGGCAGGGTGAGAGTCAGCCCGTCCACGCGCAGCACGTCGTCCGCCGCCGGGACGAGAACCGGCCCGCCGCCAGCCGCCCCGTCGGGCGCGCCGGGCGCGTTCGCCTCGTCCAACGCATGGGAAAATGTCGTGAGACGGTCCACCGTGGCGCGCCACGCGGCCAGGTCGGCGTAGGCGTCCACAAACCAGCTCAGCGCCCCCTGCACCTGCCCGAAGGCCAAGGCCGTCTGCATGAGGCCGCCCAGCTGCATGGCCCCGGAGAAATATCGCGGCGCGGCAGCCAGAAGGGGGAAGATCACAGCCGCCTGGGCGTAGCCGTTGGTCAGCCAGGACAGGCGCTTGCGCCGCCGCATGATGGCCCACCAGTTGCGCACAACGCTGGCGAAGCGGGACTCGAAGACCCTGGCCTCGTCCTTTTCGCCCCGGTACAAGGCCACCCCCTCGGCGTTCTCGCGCAGGCGCACCAGACTGAAGCGGAAGTCCGCCTCGTAGCGTTGCTGATCGAAGTTCAGGCGGATGAGCGGCCGACCCACGCGCATGGTCAGATAGCTGCCGGCCAGGGCGTAGACCAGCGCCACCCAGACCATGTAGCCGGGCACGACCACGCCGTATCCAGCCAAAGTGAAGGACAACGCGCCGGAGAGCCCCCACAGGATGCCCACGAAGGAAACCAACGTCACCAACGACTCCAGAAAACCCAGGGTCAGATTCAGCGTCTGGCTCACGAAGGCGTCGATGTCGTCGGCGATGCGCTGGTCGGGGTTGTCGGTGGCGCCGCCGCGCATTTGCAGGCCGTAATAGGCGCGGCCGGAAAGCCAGCGGTCCAGAAAACGCCGCGTGAGCCAGCGCCGCCAGCGGATTTGCAACATCTGCCGCAGGTACAGCTGGTACACGGCCACCACGATGTAGATGAAAGCCAGCACGCAGAACACCCCCAGCTGGTGGGTGAACCCCGCCCAGTCGTGGTTCTGCAGGGTGTCGTAGAAGGCGTTGTTCCACTTGTTGAGCAGAACGTTGATGAACACGAGGCCCAGGCTCATGGCCACGATGACGGCGAGCAAACCGCGTCCGGGCCAGCGGTCCTCGGAAGTCCAATAGGGTTGGGCGATGCGCCAGGTATCGCGCAGAAAATTCTTGGCGGCGTGCATAACGGCGTCTCCACGGATGGCTCCGGCCGGGCGCGGAAAATGAGCGGCGCGCCGTGACGGAGCGTGCGTTTTCAGGTCATGGGGAAAAGGTGACGGGACCGGCTAACGCAGATTCGGCGGCGTGGGCGCGGGCCACGCGGGTGTGGCGTTCACGATGAGCGCGCCGGAGTGTGCGGGCTCGCCCTCGAAGAAGTTCTCGGCCTGCTCGTCGGAGAGGCCGTTATCCCGCGGTTGCGTGAAGGAAAGCATGGCCGGACGCGGATGCGGCTCCGCGGCGGCGCAGGCGCACAGCGCCACGGCCAGGAACAGGAGTGCCAACGTGTTGCGCATGAGACCCTCGCTGAGTTGCTTCACCCGAAACGGGAACCCGGACCCGTCGCCTCCACTGTGCCCAACACCGGGGAAAGTCAAGAACGCCCTCCTCGTCGCGCGCGGTTTCGCAGGTTGCCGAATTGGACGTGGAGCCGAGGGACGGGAAAAACTGATTTCCCGAACCGGAACGCAATGAATTTACGGAGGGCCCGCCGACGCTCACTATGAAAACATGAAATATTGCGGCATGTTATCCGACGAGACAGGCCAAATTCCGGAATGACGCCAACACTGCGTACTTATTTTTCATTCGTGCCGCTTGACCGCGGTCCTCAAATCGAGGAAACGGTGGAATGTGGGCAATTCTATTTACCGGAGGGTGGAAATGAAGCGACTTTCGCAATTGCTTTCGGCCATGGCCATCCTGGCGCTGCTGCCAAGCTTCGCGCCGGCGTATGAGGTTCCGAAGGACCTCGTCATCAAACGACCCGCCAAAAACCAGCCCCAGGCGAGCTGGGTGGGTCCGGTAAACTTTCCACATGGGTTCCACGCGGTGCACAATCCCTGCAAGGCCTGCCACCACGAGGAATCCGACCGCAACCTGGGGCAGTTCCTCCCCTGCACCCAATGTCACAACAAACCCGGCGCGGACGATCCCACCGGATTCTATCGCGCCTTTCACAACTCCAAGACGGTGAGCTGCCTGGGTTGCCACAAGCAGAAGCGCCTGACCGGACAGGGCACGCCGCCCCTTTCCTGCACCAACGGCTGTCACAAGCTCAAGAAGCACTAAAGGAGGCGACGTCATGAGTTCAAGTTCGCGCATCTCCGCGAAATTGCTGGAGCGGCAGCTCGAGGGCGGGCACATGTCCCGTCGTGATTTCATGAAATTCTGCGCCATCGTGGCCACGGCCATCGGCATGGACGCGAGCTTCGGCCCCACAGTGGCCGCAGCGCTTGAGACCAAGAAACGCCCGAGCGTCATCTACATGCACGGAGCCGAGTGCACCGGCTGCACCGAGGCCATCCTGCGCGCGGTCGATCCCTATGTCGATGTGCTCATCATGGAAGTCATTTCCATGGACTACTGCGAGACGATCATGGCCGCCGCCGGCCACTCGGCGAACGAGGCCCTGGAAAAAGCCATGGCCAACCCCGAGGGCTACTACTGCACCATCGAGGGCGCCATTCCCACCCGCGACGGCGGCCTGTGGGGGCAGGTGGGCGGCGAGACCATGCTCTCGCTGTTCTCCCGCGTGGCGGGCAAGGCCAAGGGCGTCATCGCCATGGGCACCTGCGCCAGCTACGGCGGCATCCAGGCGGCCGCGCCCAATCCGTCCCACGCCGTGAGCGTGGGCGAGGCGCTCGCCCCGCTGGGCATCAGCCCCATCAACATCTCCGGCTGTCCGCCCAATCCCATCAACTACATCGGCACCGTGGTGCATCTGCTCACCAAGGGCATGCCCGAACTGGACGACGTGGGCCGGCCCAAGCTGTTCTTCGGCTCCACGGTCCACGACAAGTGCCCGCGCCGCAAGCACTTCGACGCCGGGGAATTCGCGCCCAGCTTCGAGTCCAAACAAGCGCGCGAGGGCTGGTGCCTGCACCTGCTCGGCTGCCGCGGTCCATACACCTACAACAACTGTCCCACGGCGCAGTTCAACCAGACCAACTGGCCCGTGCGCGCCGGCGCGCCCTGCATCGGCTGCAGCGAACCCGGATTCTGGGACCTGCTCGCCCCATTCAACCGCGACGTCCGCATGAAGGGCGAGTAAGGAGGCGGCGTTATGGCTGACAAAAACTACACAGGACACATCACCGTCGATCCCCTCACCCGCATCGAGGGGCACCTCAAGATCGACGTCGAAGTCAAAAACGGCGTCATCGCCAATGCCTGGTCCAGCACCCAGCTCTTCCGCGGGCTGGAGCTCATCGTGCTGGGCCGCCCGCCCGAGGACGTGCACAACTACGTGCAGCGCGCCTGCGGCGTATGCACCACCAGCCACGCGCTCGTCAGCATCCGCGCCGTGGAGGACGCCATGAAGTTCAAAGCCCCGCCGGCCGCCGAACTCGTGCGTCTGCTCATTCTGAGCACGCTGGACGTGCACGACCACCTTGTGCACTTCTACCACCTGCACGCACTGGACTTCTTCGACATGGCCAGCGCCATCAAGGCCGACCCCGTGGCCGCCGCCAAACAGGCGGCGCAGGTCTCCGGCCGCGAGGTGCAGCCTGGCGACTACTACATGGTTCAGGCACGCCTGAAGAAGTTCGTGGACAGCGGCCAGCTGGGCTGGCTGACCAACGCCTTCTTCCTGGGCGGACACCCGTCCTACCGCCTCACGCCCGAGGAGAATCTCATCCTCGCCTCCAACTATCTGGAGGGGCTGCGCGTCCAGCTCAAACTGGCCCGGGCCATGGCCATCTTCAGCGGCAAGAACCCCCACGCCCAGACCATGCGCGTGGGCGGCGTGACCTGCTACGAGAGCCTGCGGCCCGAACGGCTGGCCGAGTTCCGCGCCCTGTACGAGGAATGCCGCACCTTCATCAACCACAACTACGTGGGCGACCTGACGATCCTGGGCCGCCGCTATCCCGAGGCCGCCAGCTATGGCCGCACCTCGAACTTCCTCGACTTCTCCGACTTCTACGATCCCGAGACCGGCAAGAACCCGTTCATACGCGGCGGCATCATGTGGAAGCGCGACCTGAAGCACACCGAGGAGTTCGACCCCGCCCAGCTGCAGGAACACGTGACACGCGGCTGGTACAAGGACAGTCCGCCCAAGCATCCGTACGAGGGCGTCACCGATCCCGCG
This sequence comes from Desulfocurvus sp., assembly GCA_020692325.1. Taxonomy (GTDB): domain Bacteria; phylum Desulfobacterota; class Desulfovibrionia; order Desulfovibrionales; family Desulfovibrionaceae; genus Humidesulfovibrio. Next base: position 19,425 of record JAIMKR010000022.1, on the reverse strand, counting down.
TACTCGGGCTACGATCCGAACGGGAAATACTCCTGGGCCAAGGCCCCGCGCTACAAGGGCGAGCCCATGGAGACCGGCCCGCTGGCGCGCCGCGCCCTGGCCTACGCCCGCGGCGAGAAGGAGACCGTCGAACGGTTGAACGCCTGGCTCTCCGCCTGCAACCTCAAGCCGGAGAACCTGTTCTCCACCATGGGCCGCACGGCCTCGCGCATGGTGGAGGCCGTGGTGCTCATGAACCGCATCGAGGGCTGGTTGAATGATCTGGCCGACCGGGCCAAGCACCCGGACGTGGAGTTGAACAAGCCCTGGAAGATGCCGGACAAGGCCAAGGGCGTGGGCTACTGCGCCGTCACGCGCGGCGGGCTCTCCCACTGGATCCGCATCGAGGGCGGCAAGACCGCCAACTACCAGATGGTGGTGCCCAGCACCTGGAACCTGGGGCCGCGCTGCGCCGCCGGCAAGCTCTCGCCCGTGGAGGAGTCGCTCGTGGGCGTGCCCGTGGCCGATCCCGACCGCCCGGTGGAGATTCTGCGCACGGTGCACTCCTTCGACCCGTGCATCGCCTGCGCCGTGCACGTCATCAACGCAGGCAAGGAAAAGAGCTTCAAGGTCCTGTAACGCCAACCGGCTCCCACACGCCCACAACGAACGGGGCCCGCGGACACGCGCCGCGGGCCCTTTTTCGACGCCGATCCCCACCGCTCCGGGAGGACTTGCGCACGAACCGCCTTCGTCCTACCATTCCGCCCGACGCGAGGCCCTGGCCGCGTGGACAGACGCCCAATGATCACGAAGGACACCACGGAGGCACCCGAATGAAGGATATCGCCCGCTTCCTTTCCGGCTTCAAGAGCTTCCAGCGCACGTATTTCTGCGGCGACAACCAGCTTTACACCCAGCTCAGCCAGGCGCAGCATCCCAAGGTGCTGATCATCGCCTGCTCCGACTCCCGCGTGGACCCGGCCATTCTGCTGGGCGTGGAGCCCGGCGACATCTTCGTGGTGCGCAACGTGGCCAACCTCGTCCCGCCCTACGAGACCTCACCCGGCCGACACGGCGTCTCCGCCGCGCTGGAATACTCGATAAAGAGCCTCAAGGTGGAGCACGTCATCGTGCTCGGGCATTCCCACTGCGGCGGTATCGAGGCGCTCATGGCCCCCAACCGCGACGAGCTCGGCGAGTTCATCGCGCCGTGGGTCACCATCGCCGAGCCGGCCCTGCGCGGCGTGGCCTGCTCCCTCACCGGCAAGCCCGACACATTGCGCCACCGCGCCTGCGAGCAGGCCGCCCTGCTCATTTCGCTGGAGAACCTGCTCACCTTCCCCTGGGTGCGCGAGCGTGTGAACGACGGCAACGTCTATCTGCACGGCTGGTATTTCGACATGGAGAAGGGCGAGCTGCTGGCCTACATGGCGGAGACCGGCGCCTTCGAGCCCCTGGTGCCCCGCTGCGACCTGAAGTAGCGACAACGGGCCCGGGCGTCGCCCACCATACGCGACGCCGCACTTCCTGACGATGCGCCCCGCCCCCACTCCGGGGGGAAACGACATCCACATGGCTCACAGCCCCGCGCGCCGCGTAAGGACACCGCGCCCCGGCGTGTTCCGAAACGCGCCAAACGAAGGGCGTGATCGGCAACGCCTCCGGCTCCGGCCCGCTGGAGGCGGACCAGCCGCCACGAAGGACACATCGCGCCAAAGAAAAACGCCCGGAACGACCGGGCGTTTCCTTTTTTTGGAAGGAGTGGCGAGTCTTATGCGGCCAGATCGCGCAGGGCCAAGTACAGGGCCTGGGTGCCGTCGCGGCCATGGCCGTGGCGGGCGCAGCTCTCGTACAACTCGCGCACCAGCGCCAGCCCGGGCAGAGTGACGCCCATGCGCGCGCCCTCTTCCAGGGCGATGCCCATGTCCTTGATGAAATGGTCGATCATGAAACCCGGCGCGTAGTCGCCCTTGAGGATGCGCGGCGCGAGATTGTCGATCGTCCAGCACCCGGCCGCGCCCTTGGAAATGGCCCCCAGCGTGGCCTGCGGATCCAGCCCGGCGCGCACGGCGTAGAGCAGGCTCTCGCACACGCCGATCATGGTGCCGGCGATGACGATCTGATTGCACATTTTGGTGTGCTGGCCGGCCCCGGCCGCGCCCTGTCTGGTGATGATGCGGCCCATGCGCCGGAAAAGCGGCAGCACGGCCTCGAAGGCCGTCGCGTCACCCCCGGCCATGATGGACAGGGTGGCGTTTTTCGCGCCCACGTCGCCGCCGGAGACAGGGGCGTCGAGCGCGTAGGCCCCGATTTTTTCCGCGGCGGCCGCGATCTCCAAGGACAGGCTGGGGCTGGTGGTGGTCATGTCCACGGCGATCTTGCCGGCGGAGAGCCCGGCGAGCACGCCGTCCGGCTCCAGGTACACGCTGCGCACGTCCGCCGGGTAGCCCACGATGGTGAAGACCACATCCGAGATCGAGGCCACGGCGCGGGGGGTGTCCGCCCACTCGGCCCCGCGCGCGAGCAGCGGCTCGGCCTTGGCGCGCGTGCGGTTGTACACCGTGGCCGGATGCCCGGCGGCCAAGAGGTGACCGCACATGGAAAGGCCCATGACGCCGGTGCCGATCCAGCCGATGCGGGTGTTTTGGGTTACGCTGACGGGGGTGCTCATGGAATCCTCCTTGCGGTGTGGGAAGCCGACGGTCGGGGTCGTCCCCTCCCTATCGTCCAGGACGACGAGGCAAGCTGGCGCGCTTCACGGTGGACAGGCGCCGCGCTCTCGACCATTGTCGCAACGCATCGCGACCACGCGAAAGGAGCGGCCATGCGCATACGCGAGGCGGCGGCCGGCGACGCCCCGGCCATCCGCGACATCTACAACGACGCCGTGGCGAACACCACGGCCATCTGGAACGAACGCCTCGTGGACGCGGCCGACCGCGCCGCGTGGATCGAGGCGCACGCGCGCGCCGGCCGGCCAGTGCTGGTGGCCACCACGCCCGATCCAACGAAGTCCACGTCTTCAACAAGTTTCACGGCTCCAACCATTCCGGCCATTCCGGCCGCCCCGCTCGTCATGGCCGGTTTCCTCTCCGAAACGCCCGGCGTGGTGCTGGGCTACGCGGCCTATGGCGACTGGCGCGCCTTCGACGGCTACCGCCTCAGCGTGGAGCACTCCGTGTACGTCCACGCCAAGGCGCGCGGCCACGGCGTGGGAACGGCGCTGTTGCGGGCGCTCATCGAACGCGCGCGAGTGGCGGGAATGCACGTCATGGTGGCAGCCATCTCCGGCGATAACGCCGTTTCCATCCGTCTGCACGAGCGTCACGGCTTCGCGCGCGTGGGGCGGATGCCGCAAGTTGGAATGAAATTCGGCCGCTGGCTGGACCTGGAGATCATGCAGCTCACCCTCGACGCCCGCGAGCGGCCGGAAGAGCCGGGCCGGGTTCAGGCCTCGGCGGGCTCGGGCGCGGACAGGGCGCGGAACAGCGTGTCCGCCTCCACGAAGGATTCACGATAGCAACGCGCGAGCTCCGGCAACTCCAGCCCCACGCCCCGGGCCAGGCGCTCGGCCTCACCCCAGTCGGCGCGCTCCATGGCGCGCACCAACGCCAGCCAGGGCGAGAACGGACTCTTGTGCCCGCACAGGGCCAACCGCAGGGCGTCGTCCAGAGACACGCGCTCCAGCGCCTGCGAGGCCGGCATCTCCAGAATCCCCTCCAGATACGAGAACAACCCAAGGAGCGACAGCGCGGGCCCCAGGCGCGGCCGATTGGCGGCCCGGGCCACCCGCTTGAGAAAATCCGCGCGCTGGGCCGCGTAGTAACACAGCTCCTGGTGCCGGGCCGAGGGCGAAAGATCCGTTATCAGCAACATCTCCAGCCAGCGTTGCAGGGGATGCCAGCCGGCCAGCACGATGGCCTGCCGGATGGAGCCGACCTTGCGTCCCAGGCCGAAGGACGCCGAATTGACGAACACGAGCAGGCGGTAGGCCAAACCGGCGTCCGCCTCCACAAGATGAGCCAGCTCATTGAAGTCGGCATCCGGCCGGCCCAGACACCCCAGCAGCCGGATGCGCGAAAGCTGCGTGGCGGTGACGTTCCGAACCCCGGGCCGCAGCGTTGTCATGTGCTGAAAGAAAAAACCCCGTAACAAATCGGCCCTGGCCGCGTGGGCGCGCATCATGCCCGCCCAGTCCCGCAACCCGTCAACGAGGATCCTGACCCCGTCGGCACCGGACGCGCGGGCGGCGGCCACCCGTCGGGGCAGATCGTCCGCGCCAGCCGAACCGGCCGAACCGGCGCCATCGAGGTCCAGACCGAGCACATCGGCCAGCCGCGTCAGGTCGGCGCAATCCGCCGCGCCCCGCCAGCCGGTCACCGCCACGCCGTACCCGGCGCGCCGGAGTTCCGTCACGATCCCGGTGACGCCGGGAACGCGCCCGTCGGCCTCGTCCACCTCCACCAGCAGCTCCTCCGGCCAAAGAAGAAGCGGCGCGCGCGCCAGCAGCGCCTGGGCTGAAAAGCGCACGAGCGTCCGCTCCCGCGCACGGCGCTGGGGCATGTAGGATTCCAGCAGGATTCCAGCCGTGGCCTCGTCGGCCCAGAGTTCCTCCTCCCCGGGGGACTGCGAAAAGCCCACGGCAGTGGCCCACGGATTGAGCCGCCGATCGAACACGGGTTGACGCGTCACCACGAACCCCGCCGTGCTGGAATTTTCGCTCTTCATGTTGTGGGCCCTCGCATCGTCACATTCAATACCAGCTATTGACAATGGAATCTCTAGCCGGAGGCCAACGCTCTCGACGTGGCGCGGGGGGTGGCTGTTGTTATCCGCATACAATAGATATGGTCAAAGGACAATGCCCCTTCGCGCGAATAGCGCTGCATGGCATGAGAGGGAAAGGGCAGTTCGCCCCCATGCAATCGTGTATGATCCGCCATATTCGCGACGACCTCGCCGCCGCCCTCCTTCCACCCGAAGCGGGAGCCATCGCACCGCGTTTACTCGCCGGCCGGAATAATGTACCCCAAAGTCCCCCGGCGTATATGGGAGTTTTCCAATCGCGCCGGCGAAACACCATTCGCGACGGTCGAGAGGCACTATGGCAACCATCGTTTCCTCGCCGGATCAGACCCCGGGCGTCCAATCGGACGATTCCACCAGCAAGCCCAAATTTCTGCGACAGATGCTGCGCCTGGCCGGCACCTATTGGAACGGCGAACGCCGCGTGAAGGCCTGGAGCGCCACGCTGCTGCTGCTCGCCCTGACCATCGGCCAGGTGGCGCTGACGGTCTGGGGCAACTACTGGAACCGCGCCCTGTACGACGCCCTGGAACAGCGGTCCGTGCGCCTCGTGCTCGTCCAGGTGGGCGTGTTCGCCCTGCTCACGGTCTCCTCCATGGTCGTCACCGCCGCGCACCTCATGGTCAAACGCTGGCTGCAGATCGACTGGCGCGCCTGGCTCACCGAACGCCTCGCCTCCGACTGGCTGGGCGACGCCCGGCACTACCGCCTGCTCTTCGTTCCCGGCGGGCACGACAACCCCGACCAGCGCATCGCCGAGGACATCCGCATCGCCACCGAGAGCGCCATCGGCCTGGCGCACTCCCTCACGTACTGCGTGCTCACCCTAGGGCTGTTCATCAACATACTGTGGTCGGTCTCCGGCGGCATAAACGTGCCCGGCACCAGCGTCCACATTCCCGGCTACATGGTGCCGCTGGCATTCGTCTACGCCATCCTCGGCAGCCTGTTCGGCTGGACCTTCGGCAGGCCGCTGGTGCACACCACCAACGCCCTGCAGACCGCCGAGGCCACCTTCCGCTTCGGCCTTTCCCGCGTGCGTGAGCACACGGAGTCCATCGCCCTCATGCACGGCGAGCACCGCGAGCGCACCGCCAGCGCCGCGCGCTTCTCCGACATCATCCACTCCTGGAACCGGCAGTCCTTCGCCTTCCTGGGGCTGCTCTCCTTCAGCACGGTGTACGGCTCGCTTCTGCCGGTACTGCCCATCCTCGTGGCCGCGCCGCAGTACATCAGTGGGGCCATGTCGCTGGGCGCGCTCATGCAGGCGGCACAGGCCTTCGAGCGGCTCACCTCCTCGCTCTCCTGGCCCGTGGACAGCATCGGCGACATCGCCAGCTGCCGCGCCTCCGCCGACCGCGTGTTCTCGCTGTACAGCGACATGCGCCGGCTCGACGCGACGGCGGACACGCCGGACCGGCACGCCATCGCCCTCACCCCCACGGAGCACTGCTGCCGGCTGGTCATGCGCGACCTGTGCATCGCCGAACCCAGCGGCCGGGTGCTGGTGGAAGGGCTGAACGACAGCCTCGCCCGCGGCGAACGCGTGCTCGTCACCGGCGATCCCGCCGCAACCGGCGCGCTGTTCAAGGTCCTCGGCGGCCTGTGGCCCTGGGGCGACGGGAACATCGAAATGCCCGCCGGCGACACGCTCTTCCTGGCCCAGCGACCCTTCCTGCCCGAGGGCACCCTGCGCGAGGCCATCACCTACCCACGCCCCCCGCAGGACTACTGCAAGGACGACATGGGCCGCGCGCTGGAATGCGTGGGGCTGACGAGGCTGACACCGCGCCTGGACGAACACGACAACTGGGAACAGACCCTGCCCGCGCGCGTGCAACAACAGCTGGGCCTCGCCCGCGCGCTGCTGCTGCAGCCCGCCTGGATCTTCATGGAGGAAGCCACCGGCGCGTTCGACGCCAGAAGCGAGCGGCAGATTCTGGAAATGCTCCACCGCGAACTGCCCAACACCGCCATCCTCAACATCAGCTTCCACTCCGGGCTGGACGACCTGCACAACCGCACCATGCAGCTCAACCGGCCCGCCGAAACCAAGGTGCTCTTCGGCCAGCGGCGCGAGGAAAACGGCACGCACGAATCGCCCCAGGGCGCGGCCGAGGAAACGGCGGGCTGAGGGCAAACGCCGCCCACGACTCACTCATTCGATAGGTGCAACGGCAGGTTGGCGAATAGCCCCGGCGGTCCGCGCATGGATGCGGATGTGCTCTGCGGCCGAGATGTCGAATCGCACTGAGCGGAAGCTCCGGCGAAATTGGCCGAGTGTTCGCAAAATCACGTAGTGCACTCAAGACATGGGAATAAATCGTCATCCGACAACATCACGATGGGTTCTACAGTTTCTTTCAGATCAGTTGGAATGATGACGAACACGAACCATGCACATAAAATTCTCATAGCGAAGCCTTGTGTATTTTTAGAATATTTTTCAGTAAACGTTAATTGCTGTTGCAATGACATGGTATATGCAGATTTTTATTCTTTAAGCAATTCCACAACATACATCTTAAATTAATAAATTCTCAAACTCCGCATTTAAACGAAACAAAAATTTCTGCGACCCCACTGGAAGAGAGAAAAATCATGCCTGGACAACACAATTACAGATTTGCTATTTCACTTCTACTCGTTGCAACATGTTTATATCTCGCCTCATGTTATATGATACGAGAAGAATATTGTTATAATAGTTATGATCATTCTCCGTGTATGCCAGAGGATTTCGACAGTTTGACCTCAAAGAATAAATCCAGAATACTTGTTGAGTTTGCAAACGATGAAGCAAAAAAACAAACTATGCCAAGAGCATCGATTATGCTAACGAGGCAATCAAACTCAACAAAAATTCTGTAGACGCATACAAGGTTCGAGGTTTTTCTTATACGCTCATTGGCGAAAACGATAAGGCAATGAATGATTATAACAATGCGCTTAAACTTGACCCAAATGAATTTACTGCTCTTTATCTTCGAGCAACATCTTACATATTAAATAAGCAGATCAACCTTGCCATCCTAGACTTCAAACATGTGTTAAAAATAGAACCAATGGATATAGATAGCCTTAGAATGCTAGCATGGTTATATGCCACGTGTTATGATCCGCAATACCTTGATGGGAAGAGTGCGGTTGAACTCGCTAAGAAAGCTGTACACGTAAGAAGAAATACGCTGAACCTGAACACGTTGGCAGCGGCGTATGCGAGAAATGGCCAATATGCGGAGGCGGTGCAAACGGAAGAGGGAGTGCTGGCCATTCTTAAGGCGAGTCAAAGGACAAAACCGAGCGAGCGGGCAGAGGCGGAGTCGCGCTTGACGATGTATAAGGCGGGACAACCTTATACAGAGCCCGAGGAAAAGCTCACAACGTTTAATTAATTCACGGCCTGATTTTCCAGGCGAGAAAAGAGGGGGATGTCCACCCGGCCAAGCCCGCCACAAGTTGTGCGGTGGCGGCGCCACGGCAGCAAGAACGGCCAAATGAACATCCTTATTACAGCCAATCGCAATCACGCGCTGTCACAAAGGAAACCGCCAAACAGTCAGCGGGGCCCACATGTAAACAGTCCACCGCCCCCGGCGTTTAGAACCTCGCGGGCAGCCAGCCGCGCTCGACGCAGTCGCGGAAGGACCACTCGGGAGTGGTTTCGGTCTTATAGCTCCAGAAGAACCAGCCCCGGCAATGCTCAAAGGCGAGCAGCTGGGCGGCGGCGTAGGCGCGATAGGCCACGCCGCGCTGGTAGTCGTTCATGCTGGTGAGGGCGTAGTCGTAGGGGCCCTCGGCCCAGAGGGACACGACTTCGAGGTTGAGGCCAAGGCTCCACTCGCCCACGAAGGTGGGCAGGGCGAGCTCGCGCTTGATGTCGGCGAGTTCCTGACGCCAGTCGTCGCCGGCCTTGCGCAGATGGCCGTGGATATCCATGTCGAGGTCCTCGCGGTTGAAGCACTGGTAGCGATGAATGTCGAAGAGGACATTCTGATGCTCCGGCGCGGGGAAGAGCCCGACGTATTCGCGGTGGGAACGGAAGCCGTCGTGCAGGACGATGGCGGCGCGCTCGGGCGGCACATGGGCGCGGATGGCCGCGGCGGCGCGCCGGGAGTAGTCGCGCAGCAGGTCGGTGGGCACATCCCAGCGGGGTTCGTTGAGCAGCTCGATGCCGAGGAGGGCGGACTCGGCCCGGTAGCGGGCGGCGAGCCGGCCGAGGAATTCCACGGAGTAGTCGATGTATTCGGGATTGCCGGGCCAGTCGACGACGTTGAGGATGCCGCCGTTGTCGAAGCCGTTCTGGCAGCCCGGGGCGGCGTGCAGATCGAGGACGATGCCGAGACCGAACTCGGCGGCCCAGCCCATGGCGCGGTCGAGCACGTCGATTCCGCCCTCGACGAATGGGTGGCGCGACTCGCCGTACTTGGGATGATAGGGATACGGAAGACCGAAGAGCCAGTGCCCCACGGGGATGCGCACGGCGTTGACGCCATGCTCGGCGAGCCAGGCGAAGTCCTCGCGCCGGATGAATCCGTTCCAGTGGGCGCGCAGCCGGGGCGCGGCCTCGGGACCGAGTTCGGCGCACCAGGTGGTCTCGTCCGTGGCGTCGAGCCCGGTGAAGAGGCTGGGGACCATCCACTTCTCCAGCACCAGCCAGCCGCCCAGATTCACGCCATGCAGCCGTTCGGGAATATTCGTCGCGATCATGCCATGCTCTCCTTGGACCATGCGGTTGCGCCCGGCCGCGTCGCGCGGGTCCGGCCCCGGCGGGAGCGGCGGGCATGGTCCGACGATACAGGAAAAACGGCTGGCGAGGCAAGGGCGCGGCTTGCCTCGGCGCGGTGCCCGAGTTAGGGCGGAGAAAGGGACAACGAGCGCGGGACGCCCGCGCGGGGAGGACCCCATGGCCGAACGGTGGATCTACGCCCAGGGCGATTTCGACGGCGCGTGTTTTTTGTATGGCATCGTGAACAGCTACGTGGCGCTGACCTGGACCCGGCCGGACTTCGAGCGGCTATGCGCCGCCATCTCCGGTATGGACCATCCCGGCGATCTGCTCAACCCGAACATCGGCACCACGGGCGGCTACGACGGCGACATGGCCAAGCTCGCGGGCAACATCCGGCGGACGCTCGCGGCCCTTGGCGGCGAGGGGCCTGGAGCCACGCGGTTCAGCGTGACGCGGTTGCCCGGACAGCTCTCGGCGGCGGACATCGCCCGGAATCTCGGCCCCGCGAGCGTGGTGCTGCTGCGCTACCAGGGCGCGTCGCTGCATTCGGAAGGCATGGACCACTGGGTCTGCGCCGTGGCGGCCGAGGGCGAAACACTGCGCGTGGCCTGCTCCGTGCGCCTGCACAAGGCCATCGACGCTGGCGAAAGATACGCGGAGACGGATCACGGCGGGCGGCGCGGCAACGACGCCCTCACGCCCGAACACGCCTACGCGCTGGTCGCGGGCGAGGCCTTCGTCATCACCCGCGCCGCCGGTTGAGAGACGACCGCCTCTCCTTTTTTCACCCACCTCGACGCGATAAAATCCACACGGCGCCGCCCCACGCCGTAACCATCGCACGTCTTCATCCGTCTAATCTTTCATTCCACTGAAGTTCGACATTCCACACACGTCATCCGACCGCCCCACAGCCCGGGCGGCCATATGCGTTCGCGTACCGGACGGGGAACACGTGAAAAAGCTTTTCCTGCACATTGGCATGCCCAAATGCGGCACAACCAGCATCCAGCGCTTCATGTTCAGAAACAGGCGTCTGTTGGAACAAAAGGGGTGTCTTTATCCAAAAACGCTCAACGGCTGGGACCAGCACGCCGAGCTCTGGCCGAGATATCGCGAAGTCTACACGACCGATGATCCTCCACGGGACGTCAACAGCCACTATCTGACCACCCTCACAACCTCCCCGTGCGACATTGCGCTGATCAGCGCGGAGCAATTATCCGAAGCATCGGTGAAAACGTACAAATTTCTCTCGGATGCGATCGATACACGGTACATCGTGTATTTCCGCAATCCGATTCTCCACGCGCAATCCGCCATGACGTTCATGCCCCTCGCCTACATGAACCAGAAAGACAGGTACGGCAGCCCCATATTCGATCTCAACGCATTCCAGGGCTACGTGTCCCAGCAGATCAATCAGATCGACCTGTTTTGCGGCGGCGACATCTCCTCCGACAGCTTCATCGTCAAAAGCTTCGACCAGTGCTCCCGAAACGGCGGACTCATCGAGGATTTCTACAATACGCTCGGGCTGACGGATTTTTCCGATTTTTCTCCCCCGATCCGCGAAAACGTGGGGCTCAAAACGGACTATTCCTTTTTCCTGGCCCATCTGAACATGATTCCACTGCCTCAGATCGTCCGGCGTCAAATCCGCGAGGAACTCCACGAACTTTCGGCGAACGACGAGGCCGCGCGGACCTATCGGCTTTTCTCCCGCGCGCAGGTGGCCGCTGTTCCTGGCTATGTCATCAAGCGGTACAAGGAGATCGGCCTGCGCGCCGGCGACCCCGACTTCTGGGACCGTGGCCTGGAGGAGTATCTCGCCATGGAGGAATGTCCCTACCGGCAGCTGCCGGCGGACACGCAGCAGCGCATCTTCGCCAGCCTGTCCGTCGATGCGCAGGAGGCGATTCTGGACGCCTGGGACCGCCCGGTCGACACGGCCGGCAGTCTGCGCGGGCCCGGCATTCTGCCGGACATCCCCACGGATGGGCATTCCGCCTGGCTCATCCGCCAGTGGTTCATCGCCTACTCGCAATTGAGCCTGAAGCTCCGGCCGTTCTGAGCCGCCGTCAGGGCGGACGCGGCGGCGACGACGCGATACGCTGCCCATGACTGGTCCCGCGCGACGCGCCCTGCTTCTTCTCTTCTCCCCACCTCTCCGCCACGGCGTATCCAAGGTCCTTCATGGACCCAATCTGAGCACACCCGCGAATACAGCTCCCCCTTCTTCCGACCTCACCACAGCGTCCCGACGCGAAGGGATACAATCCGCACCCCGTTGAGCCGCGCTTCGTCATGCGCCCCGGGCCGAGTCAAGCCCTGCCCAAGCGGGGAATTGCCCTCACGACCGCTTACATCCCCGAGGACACTCAAGAAAATATCTAAACATATCATATGGGTTGCATGGCATTTCAAAAATCCTCGCCATTCCGCTTGACTGAACAGTGAACAATGCGTAATTTATTCATTGTTCATGAGTCACACAATCCAGCGGACAGTGGAAAGCGCATGTTCCGCCGGGTTCCAGGAAGAGCTCCAGGTGGAGTCACTCGGTGGACGGGCATCCGACAGGGCAGACCCGTTCGACCGCCGAGGTTTCGCTTTCCCATTTCCAGGCGGGACATGTCGACGCTGACAGCCAGCGGATGGCACATGTCCCGCAGACCGGGGAGTCGCGCCACGATGGACCGTGGGTGCGGAAGAAACAGGAGGACGGTTATGCAGCTGACGCAGCAGGATGAAGCGAAATACAAATTATTGCACGCCGCTGGGCGCGTTTTTGCTTTGCATGGCTACAACAAGGCCACCATCCGGGAGATTTGCGACGCTGCCGGAGTGAACGTCGCGGCCGTGAGCTACCACTTCGGAGGAAAGGAAAAGCTGTACGTCGATGTGCTGCAGAATTTTCTGGAGACGGGAGAACGTCTGATTCCTCACGGAAGAGAGGAAGCCGCGCAAAACCTCCCCGAGGAGCGTCTCTGCATCTTCGTGCGGCATCTTCTCGCCATGCTCGCCGGCGAAGGCGAAACGAACGCTGAAGGTCTGAGCTGGCTCTTGCTGCAGGAATGCCTGGAGCCAATGGGAGTGGCCGAGGAACTGCTGCATTCATATTTCGCGACCAAGCGCACGCAACTCGCCGACATCGTGTCGCAAATGCACCCGGGCTGTTCGATCGGCCTGGCGCGCCGCATGAGCGCGGCGGTCATTTGGCAGTGCCTGCTGTTCGCCTTCGCGCGCGGCCCTGTCGGGCGACGTTGCGTGGACGCGGAGTTCTGCGGCCAGGGCCTGGACGAAATGTGCGAATTCGTCGTCAGCTTCTGCGCCGGAGGCATGAACCGCCTGGAAGGCGGCTGGCGTGGAGAGACCGCCCGGAGGCCCTCGGAGCTGCCGACAGCGGCCGGGAGCCAGGCCTGATGGCATCGGTCCCGCGGCCCGAGGCCATTCGCCCCGAGGGCCTTCGCCCCGAGGCCATTCCGCCCGAGGCCATTCGCCCCGAGGGCCCGCGAATGAAGGAGAACAGAAAAATGGACGCGATACGGCCGAACGGCCCCGAGGCCACACGGAGGGCCATCGCCGACGCCGCGGAAGAGTTGTTCCGCAGGGTGGGCTATTCCAAGACCACCATCGTGGACATCGCCTCGAAAGTGGGCATGAGCCCGGCCAACATCTACCGGTTCTTTCGATCCAAACAGGAGATCGCCGGGCTCATCTGCACCCGGTTGACGAACGCGATGGTGGAACACTGCCGGGCCAGCCTGGGAGGACCGGCGGACGCCACCGAGCGGCTTTCCGCCATGCTGTTGACCTACCATCGCGAGGCCAGACGCCTGAGCCTGGAGAACCGGGGCATTTTCGATCTGTTCGCCGACGGTCTGGGACATTTGTGGCCGGAATTCCGCCGGCTGCACCAGTCCATGGCCGCGTTGGTCGGGCAGGTCATCCGCGAGGGCGTGGTCCAGGGCGAATTCAAGGTGGACGCCCCCGAGGAGGCGGCTTCCCTCATCCTGCGAGCCGTCGTCGCCTATGTGGACCCCCGGCACATTACAAGATTACTCAACGATTCCGCAGTGCTCGGCGAACAGGAGCACATGGAGGCGGATTTCCTCGCCATCGTCGCCACGCTTTCGCGAGGCATACGTCCATAGAGCGTACGCCCGTTCCCCTGGCGATTTTCCCCCTTTTCCCGCGTCGCGCCGCAGCGCCGGCGTCGGTCCGCACGGGAGCGCCGCCACGGCGCGGGGCTCCCCGTGTTGATGACGGCGGGGGGGGGAGCGCCCGAACCCACAACCAAAATCATCCGAGAGTCGGAGGCCCATCGTGAAAACAACCACCGCGAGGCGGTTCAGAAATCTTCTCATTCCATGCGCGGCGGGCGTCACCATCTGTCTTCTGACCAGCTGCAGCCGCTCGCCGTCGCAGGACATCCTCGGCTCGTTCTTCCCCGCCTGGATGCTCTGCGCGGTCGTCGCCATTCTGTTGACCGTCGTCGTGCGGCGTGTGGTCATCAAAATCGGGCTGGACGCGCTTTTGCCGGCGCGGCTGCTCGTTTATGTCGGCGTGGCCACGACGTTCACGTTCCTGCTGTGGCTTGCTGTGTACGGCAATTAAGCGAAGCAAACGGAAGTACCCGATGAGAAAAAAAGCCGCGTCCATATCCGTGGCGGTCGTTTTGCTGCTGTTCATCGTTTCCGGGCTGTTGGTCTATCGGCGCATGGTCAGCCGGCCGCGCACCGACGACGCCTTTCTGGAGGCCGATGTCATCCATCTCGCGCCCGAAGTCAGCGGCAGAATCGTGTCGCTCAACGTGCGCAACAACCAGGAGGTCCGCGCCGGCGATGTGCTCTTCGTCATCGACCCGCAGCCATTCCAGCTGAAACTGGACGAGGCCAGGGCGCAGACCAGGGAGCTGGAGCGCAAGATCACCGATACTTCCGGCGAGGTGGCGGCCCAAGCCTCCCGGGCGGAAGCCGCCCATACCGCCATCGGTGACGCGCGCGCCCGCCTGGCCCTGGCCGAGAGCACGCTCGCCCGCCTGGAGCCGCTGTTGCCGAAGGGCTTCGTCACCGCGTTGCAGGTGGATCAGGCCCGCACCGCGCGCGACAGCGCCAAGATCGCCCTGAACCAGGCCGAGCAACAGGCAACGGCGGCCAGGGAGGACGTGCGCAGCATACGGCCGTTGCAGGAACAGCTGGACGCCAGCCGGGCCGCCGAGGCGCTGGCCGCGCGCGATCTGGAGAAGTCCCAGGTGCGCGCTCCCGTCGCCGGCAGGGTCGTCGGGTTGAATGTCGCCATGGGCGAGTACGCCGTGTCCGGTCACGCGCTGTTCACGCTCATCGACACCTCCCGGTGGTACGCCGTGGCCAACTTCCGCGAGACGGAAATCGCCCGCATGCACATGGGGACGCCGGCCACCGTGTATCTCATGTCGGAGCCGCGAAAGGCCATACCGGGACATGTGGAAAGCATCGGCTGGGGCGTCACGCCCGACGACGCCTCCCTGGACAAGGACAAC
This sequence comes from Desulfocurvus sp., assembly GCA_020692325.1. Lineage (GTDB taxonomy): Bacteria > Desulfobacterota > Desulfovibrionia > Desulfovibrionales > Desulfovibrionaceae > Humidesulfovibrio. The sequence continues at coordinate 4,381 of JAIMKR010000022.1, read as the reverse complement.
GGCATGCCCCGCGTGGCCAAGACTCTCGACTGGGTGCGCCTGGCCCAGCGCTTCCCCGTACGTATTCTGCTCGACGCGCCACCCCAGAACGCCATGCGCATCGGCGCGTCGGCCGTGGTGGTGGTGCGCCATGGCGACTAGCTGCGCGCCCCGCGAGGAAGGCCTGGCGCGCATGTTCTCCCTTGTGCGCGAGGAGCTGGAGCCACGTCCCGGACGCATGTCCGGCGCCCTGCGCATGACCACGCTGACGGTCCTGGTGGTCCTCGTTTCCGAGATATTCCAGATGCCGCTGACCGCCTATTCGGCATACATCGTTTTCTTCTGCTCCAGGGAGGAAAAGGTCTCCACCGTCATCACGGGCATGCTGCTCATCCCGGCGATGGTCCTGGCGGTGCTCGCGGCGCTGCTCATGTACATGATTTCCGCCGGGGAGCCGGGATTGCGCCTGCCGCTCATGGCCGCGGTGGCCTTCCTGGGCATGTTCGCCGTGCGCGTGTCCCCGCTCGGTCCGGTGGCGTTCGCCGCGGGATTCATCGCGTCCATGTCCCTCACGCTCATCGACTGGATGCCGACGATGCCGTCCGGCCGGTCAAGCGCGGAGCTCCTCACACGGTTCGTCATGTGGCTGTTGGGGGTGACCTCGTTGCCCATGGGCACGGTGGTGATAGGGAACCTGCTCACCGGCCGCAACCCCAACGAGTTGTTCCGAAACCTGCTGGTGAGCCGGCTGTCCACAGGCGGCCGGCTGCTGCTGGGGGAGGATGTCCACGAGCTTGGTGGGCACGCTTGGCTCAACGGCTTCATTCACTCCGGCACGGTGGCGCTGCTGCGCAACCTCAAGATGTCCGGCATCCTCGACAAGCACCCGCCCGAGCGCACGGCCACGGCCCGGTCGCTGGTGGCCCGCACACACGAGATGATGACCCTCATCAACGAATGGACCCGCCTGAACGTGCGGGATCCCGATCTCATCGCGGCGGCGAAAAGCTGCGGCTACCGATTGCTGGAGACCGCCGCGTTCTGGCGCAAGGCGGACGCCAAACCGCCAGCGCATCCGTTGCCCGAGCTGACCGGCAGCGCCTGGAACGCGGATCCGAAGGCGGCGATTCTGCTGGAGCGCATCATGGATCTGCTGCGGCACATCTCGGACCCGCAACAGGCAGCGCCCACAGAAGAGGTCTACGCCACGGCGGTGCAGCCGCAAAACGCGCCGGGACGGCGGTTGCTGGTCGAGGACGCCTTCACCAACCCCGCGTACGTTCGCTACGCCCTGAAGGCGACGCTGTGCATCATGGCCGCGTACGTCACCTACACGCTCGTCGCCTGGCCGGGCATCCGCACGGTGATGATCACCTGCTTCTTCGTCACGGTGGGTAGCACGGGCGAGACGTTCCACCGCATGACCCTGCGCATAACGGGAGCGATCATAGGCGGCAGCATTGGGCTGGCCACCGTCATTTTCCTCATGCCGTACATGACCGACATCGGTCAACTCTGCCTGCTCATCGGAACGATGACCTTCCTCACGAGCTGGGTGACCCTCGGCAGCGAGCGGCTTTCCTACGCGGGAATGCAGACCGCGCTCGCCTTCTTCATGTGCGTGCTCGTGGGCTACGGCCCCACCATCAACCTCGCGGCCGCGCGCGACAGGGTGGTTGGCGTGCTGTTGGGCAACGTCATCATCTGGCTGGTTTTCACCAGGATCTGGCCGGAAAACGCTTTGGACAAGGCCCGGGAAGGACTCGCCGCCGCGCTGCGCAAGCTTGCGCACCTTCTCTCGCAGAAGGACTTCGGGACCGGCCGGCCGCCAGAGCGCTCGGACACGCTGGTTTTCGAGTTCAACAGCTCCCTGGCCCAGTCCGCGCGGCTGTTCGCATTCAGCCCCTATGAAACGAACGGAGCGGGCGTGACGCCCCCGAACCGGCTCGACTCGACGTCGGTGGGGGCGGTGCAGTCCCTGCTCGGGCCGACGCTGGTACTGGACGGGGAACATCCGGTGGAGCCAGCTTCCCCGGGGCAGGCCGATACGGACGCGGCGGGGCGACGCTGCCAGCTCGCGGCTTGGCTGTCGCGGCTGGCGCGGAAGGCCTCGGGACGACCGGACCCGAATCCGCCGACATGCTCGGAAGCGGAGCATCCGCCGGAGTCGTCGGCCACGCCGATAATTCCGGAGTTCAACCCCATCGCCGACTTCGCTCCCGGCCTCCCCTGGGAGATCTCGCGGGGCAGAATTCTGGGCCGCGCCGCTTGGCGCTCGGCCCTGGCCGATCGGGCGCGCGAGTTCGACGAGCAGACCCGGAAGTGACCGCATCATGAGAAAGAGGAGATTCACGAAATGAAACGCACACTGCGCCTCGTCATCGTCCCGCTGGCCGTCGTTGCGGCCACAGGATGCCACCCCACCCCGCCGGACCCCGGCGAAAGGGAATACGCCAGCCCCGTCGAGCAGTGGGGCGAGACGGCGAAACCGACCACCAACACCGGGGGCGCGTCCGCCCCCACCCCGTCCGCAGTCAGAACCTACGAGATTCCGAAGGAGACGCGGCCGGCGCCCGGCCTCGAGGAGGTGCGCGTGGCCCCGGCGCGCGCCTACACCCTGCCGGAACTCATCGATCTGGCCCAGCGCAAGAATCCCGACACGCGCATCGCCTGGGAACGCGCGCGGCAGGCCGCCCTCTCCGTGGGGCTGGTGGAATCAACCTACCTGCCGCAGCTGAGCGCCATGGCGCTCGGCGGTGTGCAGACATTGGCCATGCCAATTCCCAAGTCACTGGACTCGAAGGGGTATTTCACCACGGACGTCAACGAGGTGCTGCCTTCGTTGACGGTCAAATGGCTGCTGTTCGACTTCGGCCAACGCGACGCGAGAGCCGACGCGGCGCGCCAGATCACCCTGGCGGCCAAGGCCCATTTCACAGGCGCGCACCAGCGGTTGATTCTCGATGTGAGCCAGGCCTATTTCACCCTCGATGCCGTGCGCGCCCAACTGAAACTGGCGGAACGGGCCTTGGACAACGCCAAGCTGCTGCAGAAGGCGGCCGAGGCCAAGCTGTCGCGCGGGCTGGCGACCACCGTGGAGGCGGCCTCGGCGCGCAAGGTCACGGCCAGGGCCCGCTTCCTTCTGGAACAGGCGCGCGCCAGGGACAACGACGCCTACCACGCCCTGCTGGAGAAGATGGGGCTCACACCAACCATCAGGCTGACCATCGCCTCCAGCGCGGGCCGGCCCCTGCCGCGCCGGCTCGCGGACGCCGTGGACGAATCAATCCGCACGGCCCTTTCCCGGCGGCCGGAACTCGCCACCGCGCTGGCGCATTTGCGGGCGAGCCAGGCCGAACTGAAGGCGGCCAACGCCGACTATTATCCCAAAATCGGTTTGGAAGGCGCGGCCAGCCAGAACATCGGGGCCATGCGCGTCAACAGCAGCGACTACTACACCGTCGACAGGCCCACGGCCGGAGTCCTGCTGAAGGTCGAACTCCCCCTGTTCGACGGCGGCCTTCGTGAAAGCCAAACCGGTATCGCGCGATCCAAAGTGCGGGAAGCCCAGGCGCGAATCGCCAAGACCCAGGATGAGATCGTCAGGCAGGTGGCCCGCGCGCACGACGACCTGAACAGTGCGCTGGCCCGGTACGACGCGGCCAAGGCCTACGCCGAGGCGGCGGACAAGGAGGCCGAATCGGCGCTGGAGGCGTATCGGCTGGGCGTGGGCACATTCACCGAGGCGCAGAGCGCGGAGACGGACGGCGAGCAGGCGCGATCGACCCAGGCGCAGGCCTATTCCAACGTGCTCGGCTCCGCCGCGTCCCTGGCGTATGCCACGGGCGCACTGACGTCGAGCAACGTGCTCGAACAGAACAGATAAGGGCGGCGTCCGGGCCGGGACACGTCGCCCCGCCCCCGCGAAACGCGGAAGCCACTGGCCGGATCGGACGCCCGTGGCGGTAGCCGGCTCTCCGGCATGGAGCGGTTACGAGCGGTCCAGGCTCTTGCCGTGTTCGTCCCCTGTTCTGGGTCTGAAGAGAGAGAAAGTCGTTTACTCGGCCCGCATTGGTCGGTTTATGACCACGAAAACGCAATCGACCCGCAAAGGATCGGGGGGACTCCTTTGTCAATGCCAACTTGACGCTGGTTCGTTGTGAGGCGATTGCGCGCCGCGTAGCGGCGGACGAACGACCGAGGGCACTTCCCTCGGCGTCTCGCTCTGCCGGCATTTTGCTGCAGCACCAAGGGAAAGAGGTGACTCCGCGATTGTTCCTCCGCCCCAGGCCCCCCCCGCCGCGACACAGCCGAAGTTTGTTACCCACATCGCCGAGTTGTGCGGAAGCAAGATTCACGGACCAAGGCATGTTTAGAGTGTCTCGCCTGCCCTGAGCAATAA
>JAIMKR010000009.1:25471-127362 GCA_020692325.1 Desulfocurvus sp. | reverse complement strand
AGATCTACACGCACGTGCAGTCCGCCCGGCTGCTGCGCATCCACGAGGCCTACCATCCCCGTTCAACCGCCTTCGCCACCGACTCGGTGCGCCGCAAGAAAGTGAGCAAACCATGAACGCCGCGCCGGTCAAGCCTCGCCCCAAAACCGTCATCACCGCCCACGCCAACGCCGACTTCGACGCCCTGGCCGCCATGATCGCCGCCAACCGATTGTACCCGGACGCCGTGCTCATCTTCCCCGGCAGCCAGGAAAAGAACCTGCGCAACTATTTCATCCAGAGCACCACGTACCTGTTCAACTTCAAGGCGTTCAAGGACATCGACCCCTCGGACGTGGAGCTGCTCGTCATCGTGGACACGCGGCAGAAATCGCGCGTCTCCCACGTGCAGGCGCTCTTGGACAAACCCGGCATCCGCATCCACGTGTTCGACCACCATCCCGACTCCGAGGAGGACGTTCAGGCCGAGTACGCCCGCGTGGTCAAATGGGGCAGCACCACCACCATCATCTGCCACGAATTGATGGAGCGCGGCATCGAGCCAAGCATCGAGGAGGCCACGGTGCTGGGGCTGGGCGTGTTCGAGGACACGGGCTCCTTCACGTTCAACTCCACCACGCCGGAGGATTTCGCCATCGGCGGCTGGCTGCGCCGGCACGGCATGGACCTGGGCGTCATTTCCGATCTTCTCGCTCGTGATCTGTCCTCGGATCAGGTGCGCGTGCTCTCCGAACTCATCGAGTCGGCCAAAACACACGACTTCAACGGCGTCGAAGTCGTCATCGCCGAGGTGAGCACAGAGGAGTTCATCAGCGACTTCGCCTACCTCGTGCACAAGTTCATCGACATGGAGAACGTGCGCGTCATGTTCGCCCTCGGCCGCATGGCCGACCGCATCCACATCGTGGCGCGCTCGCGCGTGGTCGAGGTGAACGTGGGCTATATCTGCTCGTTCTTCGGCGGGGGGGGGCACGGGTACGCGGCCTCGGCCACGGTGAAGGACAAGACGCTCAGCGAGGTGCGCGACGAGCTGCTCGCCCTGCTCTACTCCCACGTCAATCCGCAGATCAACGCCGGGACCATCATGTCCAAGCCCCCGGTGGTCATCGAGTCCTCCCGCACCATGGCCGACGCTGCCGAGCTGATGACCCGCTTCGGCCTCAAAAGCGTGCCGGTGGTGGCCCCGCTGGACCACACCTGCGTGGGCATTCTGGACCATCACACGGCGGAGAAAGGGGTCTCCCACGGTTTGAGCGATGTTCCGCTGGCCGAATACATGGTCGTGGATTTTCTCACCGCTCCGCCGGAGGCCGACCTGCACACGGTCCTGGAAATCGTCGTGGGCAAGCGGCAGGGTTTCCTGCCCGTGATCGATCCGCAAAAACATGTGCTCGGCGTCATCACCCGCACGGACATGGTCAACCTGCTCATCGAGGAAAGCGCGCGCATTCCCGAGGCCATGCTCACCACCGGCAAGCGCGACCGCAACATCCGCTCGGTCATGCGCCAGCGGCTCCCCGGCTCCATTCTGGCTTTGCTGGAGCAGGCCGGCGTGCTGGCCCAGCAGCTGGGCTTCCGGGTCTACGCCGTGGGCGGCTTCGTGCGCGACATTCTCCTCGCCCGGCCCAACCTGGACATCGACCTCGTGGTGGAAGGCGACGGCATCCGCTTCGCCCACGCCCTGGCCGAGGCGCGGCAGGGCCGCGTGAAGGAGCATCAGAAATTCAAGACCGCAGCGGTGCTCTTCCCCGACGGCCAGCGCATCGACGTGGCCACGGCGCGTCTGGAGTACTACGAGTATCCCACCGCCCTGCCCACTGTGGAACTCTCGTCCATAAAGATGGACCTGTACCGCCGCGACTTCACCATCAACGCCTTGGCGCTCAGTCTCTCGCCCGGGCACTTCGGCCAGTTGATGGATTTTTTCGGCGCCCAGCGCGACATCAGGGAAAAGGTCATCCGCGTGCTGCATTCGCTCAGCTTTGTGGAGGATCCCACGCGCATACTGCGCGCCGTGCGCTTCGAGCAACGCTTCAACTTCCGCATCGACGGTCAGACACACCGGCTCATCAAGAACGCGGTGCAGCTGAATCTTTTCACCAAGCTCAGCGGAATTCGCCTGAGCCACGAGCTTCAGCTCATTCTTGGCGAGGAGAATGTGCTGCAGAACATCAACCGCCTGCAGGAGCTCAAGCTGCTGGCCGCCATTCACCCGCAGCTGAACCTGGACCCGGAGCGAATGCGCGTGCTCATGGAGCTGCACAAGGTTTTCAACTGGTACGCCCTGCTCTACCTGGAGCCGAAGGCGAGCCCCTGGCGGCTGTACATGCTGGGGCTGACCATGGGCGCGGACCACGACCAGCTGGACGACATCTGCCGCCGGCTGGCCTTCTCGGACCGCGAGCGGCGCGACTTCCTCGCCTTGCGCGACCGCATCGCCGAGACGCTGGCCACGCTCATGACCTGGCAGGACGGCCAGTTCTCGCTGAGCGACATCTACTTCGCCCTGGACCAGCTGCCACTGGAGGGTGTGCTGTTTCTTATGGCCAGAAGCCGCCGCGAGGTCATGCGCAAGAACATTTCGCAGTATTTGACACGGCTGCGCAGCCAGGAGCTGCTCATCGACGGTTCGGACTTGAAGACGATGGGGCTGCGCGACGGCCCCTCCTTCGCCAAGGTGCTGCACACGGTGCGCGCCGCGGCCGTGGATGGCGTGGCCACCACGCGGGAAAAACAGCTGGAGCTTGCCAATACCCTGGTTGAGAAGCTAGGCAACCAAGGGGATGGGGCGCGGCCCCGCGCGCCCCGGCGCTGAGCTGGCAACCGGGGATTTTGGGAGAGGGCGATGAGCGAGGACGAGCACAACGACGCGCCGGGCTTCACCGTGGTCAAGGTGGACCGCGAGAACCACGACACCACTTCCATCTATTTCGCCGGACCGGACATGGAGCGCTTCAAAAAACGCGAGGCCGGGCAGTTCGGAACAATCCGCCTGCTGCGCGACGGCAAGTGGACCGAGCCGCACCCGTTCACCATCTCCGCCGCGCCGGAGGACGACACCCTGCGCATGACCATCAAGAACTCCGGCGCGTTCACGAGCCTGATTCCCGAGGTCCAACCGGGAGCGCCCATCGCCTGCGCCGGCCCCTTCGGCCAGTTCTGCCGTGGCATAGCCGATCAGCGGGAGATCGCGATGATCGCCGGTGGGGTGGGCATAACGCCTTTTTTGAGCGTGCTGCGCCATTTCAAAAGCACGGGGGCGCCCGCGGTCGTTACCCTCATCTGGGCCAACAAAACCTATGCCGACGCCTTCGCCGCCGCCGAGCTGGAGGAATGCACGCGGACCCTGGACCTGCGCGTGGTTCATGTCTTCAGCCGCGTGGGCGAGGCGGACCGCCGGCCGGCCCCGACTTTCGCCGACGGCCGTCCCGGCGAGGTCCGGCACGAGTTCGGCCGCATCGACACGGAGCTGCTGCGCCGCGCCCTGCGTTCGCTCGACGCGGCCTTCTATCTTTGCGGCCCGCCGGCCATGCAGCGCGCCGTACTGGATGCGCTGGGTCAATGCGGCGTGGACCCGGCCGGGGTGCGCAAAGAGGCCTTCGTGTTCACGCCCGCACCTCCGGTCCGTGGCGCGAAATGAGGCGGGCCTGATTTCCACCCGCCCTCGCAGCTAATTTTTTCCACCCTCCGGCCAAGGAGGACACGACGCCGGGCGTTACGGTGTCATATCCGGCCTTGGCGGCGTTTCGTCCGCCGGCATCGCCGGCCGGTCGGCCCGGACGTCTTGTCGGGCTTGGCCGCCCCTTCCCTGGCACTTCAACGCTGAGCTGGAGGTTCCATGTTTCCGTTTCGCATCAGGACCATCGCCACGCGGCCTGTGACCATCCTCACCATCGCGCTTACGCTGTGCGCGACCCCGGCCCTGGCCGCCGGGCACGGCCTGGACGGCGCGGCGCTCTCCGCTTGGTGGGCGCTGCCGTTCGCCTGCATGCTGCTCTCCATCGCCATTGTGCCTCTCGTGCTGCCCGAGCTGTGGGCCAATCACTTCGGCAAAATCGCGGTCATGTGGTCGCTGACGTTCCTGGCGCCGGCCGCTGTCCTGCTGGGCGCGAACACGGCCTGGCTGGCCCTGTTGCATACCATTCTGCTGGAATACGTGCCATTTCTGGTGTTGCTGTTCGCGCTGTTCACCATCTCCGGCGGGGTGCGCGTGCGCGGCAACCTGGGCGGCGCGCCCGTGGCCAACACCGGCCTGCTGCTCGTGGGCGCGTTCATGGCCAGCGTCATGGGCACCACCGGAGCAGCCATGCTGCTCATCCGTCCGCTTCTGCGCGCCAACGCGCACCGGCGGTACAAGGTGCACACGATCGTGTTCTTCATCTTCCTCGTGGCGAACATCGGCGGCTCACTCTCACCGCTGGGCGATCCCCCGTTGTTCCTCGGCTTCCTCAAGGGGGTGGGCTTCTTCTGGACCACCAGCCATCTGTTCACGGAGATGTTCTTCGCCACAGGTGCGCTGCTCGCTCTTTATTTCCTCATCGATTTCATCCTGTTCCGCAAGGAGGGCAGTCCCATCGCGCCGGCCAAGCTGCATTCCGGCCGCCGGGCCGATCTGCGCGTGGAGGGTGGCGTGAACCTCGTGCTGCTGCTCGGCGTCATCGGCGCGGTGCTTTTGAGCGGCACGTGGAACCCGGGAGTGGACATCCATATCGCCGAGGGCGTGGAACTCTCGCTTCAGGATCTCTCCCGCGACCTGCTGCTGCTTGGTCTCGCCGGGCTCTCGTTGCTGCTCACGTCCAAGCGGACCAGGGAGGACAATGACTTCACCTGGGAGCCCATTCTGGAAGTGGGCAAGCTGTTCTTCGGCATCTTCATAACGATGATCCCGACGATCGCCATGCTCAAGGCCGGATCGCAGGGCGGGTTCAGGGAGGTCATCAGCTTGGTGACCCACGAGGGGCAGCCAGTGAACCACATGTACTTCTGGCTGTCCGGCATCCTTTCCAGCTTCCTGGACAATGCGCCGACCTATCTGGTGTTCTTCAATACCGCCGGCGGCGACGCGCATCACCTGATGCTCGACGCGCCGCGCACGCTCGCGGCGATCTCCTGCGGTTCGGTGTTCATGGGCGCGAATTCATACATCGGCAACGCCCCGAACTTCATGATCCGTTCGATCGCGGAATCGCAGGGCGTAAAGATGCCGAGTTTTTTCGGATACATGGCCTGGTCCATAAGCATCCTGATCCCGCTGTTCCTCATAATGACCGTGGTGTTCTTCGAGTGACCGGCCGCTCCCGATCGGAGGGGCCCAGCGCCTTGCCCTTCGCGTGAACGCGGGGTAAGAGTGGGCGTGGCGGTCGCGATCGGCCGTTTTTCGATGGCAACAGACAGACGCGAGAGCGAGAGGCATTGTGAAATGAATGTGTTGTGGGCTCCCTGGCGCATGGATTACATTCTCGGCCCCAAGCCGAAGGAATGCGTGTTCTGCGTCCCCAAGGGCACCGAGGAGGACGAGGAGCGCTTCATCCTGAAGCGCGGCAAGCACTGCTTCGTCATCATGAACCGCTACCCGTACAACAACGGGCACCTCATGGTGACGCCCTACCGCCATGTGAACTGCATCACCGCGCTGGAGCCGGACGAGGCCCACGAGTGCATGGACCTGTTGCAGTCCTGCGTGCGCATTCTGGGCGAGGCCTTCAAGCCGGACGGCATCAACGCCGGTCTCAACCTCGGCGCAGCCGCCGGGTCGGGCATCGCCGCGCACATTCACTTTCAGATCGTGCCGCGCTGGAACGGCGATAATTCGTACATGGCCGTGTTCAGCGAAACCCGCGTGATCCCCGAGCACCTGCGCTCCACCTACGCCACCCTCAAGCCCCGGTTCGACGCCCTGGGCTAACGACGCCCGCGCCGCAAAGGAGTCGCCGTCATGCGTTATCTCAAATCCCTCGCCCTCATTCTCATCTTCGTCATCTCGATGCTCTTCTTCGTGCAGAACAACGAGCCGTTTTCCACAGCGGTCGTGCTCGAATTCAACGTGGTCTTCGCGCACCTGTACTCGCTGCCCCTGCCCGTCTACATCCTGGTGCTCGGCGCGTTCCTCATCGGCGCGCTGCTGACCCTGTCCTTCCTGCTCGTTGACCGCGTCCGTCTGGGCTTTGAACTCAAGACCTTGCGCACACGTTATGCCGCCCTGGAGGATGAGGTGCTTTCCCTGCGCACGTTGCCACTCAACCAGCCGCAGAACCAGCCGGCCGCGCCCATTGTGGCCCCCGTCTCGGATTCGTCCACTCCGGCTTCCGCCGCTGCGACGCCCTCCGAGCCGTCCGCCGACTCCGGGTCTTCCGGGTTGTCGTTGTAAGGGACCGCCCTTGCCCTGGAACGCGCTGTTCAGGTTCGCCCGCAGGAGGTTGCGCGGCACCGAGGCCGACGGAGGCCGCGGGGTCGAACCCCTCACGCACCAGGACACGCGCGCGGCCATCAGTGAGCTTTCCCAGGCCGTTCGCAACAATCCGGAGTCCGTCGAAATCTACCTCGCTCTGGGCAACCTGTATCGTTCCCAGGGGGAGATCGAACGCGCCATCCAGATCCGGCGCAGCCTCACCGATCGCACCGGCCTGTCTCCGGTGCTGCGCGCGCGCAGCTTTTTTGAACTCGGCCGCGACTTCCGGCGCGGGGGAATGCTCGATCGCGCGCGTCAGGCCTTCGCCGAGTCCGCCGGCCTCATGGGCGAAAGCGAGGAGGTGCAGCTGGAGCTGGCGCGGCTGGCGGCGGATTGCGGCGAATTCGAGCGCGCCGCCGAACACTACGCCCGCATCGGGCAGTCCATGGCCCAGGCGCACTATCTGGCCCGGCAGGCCAGCGAATGTTTTCATCACAACGACCCGGCGCGCGGCGAAAAGCTGGTGCGGCAGGCGATCGGGATCTACCCAGCCTCGCCAGAGGCCTGGCTGGCCGACGTGGTCCGTTGCGCACTGGCGGCCGATGCCGCCGGGCTCTCAAAAGCGCTTGAGGCCGCCTGCTCGAGCATTTCGGCGGAACAGCGGTTCCTGCTGCTCGAAGGGCTGCTCGAAGTGCTCTCCGCCGCGCGCGTGGAGGGAGCGTCCGGGGACGGATTCCCCTCCCCGCCGCTTTCCGCCGCGTCCATAAGCGAACTCGTGCGCGCCTGCGTGACCGTGCTCTCGGCGCTGAAGCCCGACGCGCTGGTCTGCTACTACTGCGCCAAGCTCTGCCTGTTCGAGGCCGATCAGGGCAACGCACGGCACTGGTTGGAGAAGTCCCTCGTGCTCAACGGTGATTTCTGGCTGGCCCGGCTGGAGCTGGTCAGCCTCGTTCTGGCGGGTCAGGAGCTGACGCCGTTTCTACGCGATCAACTGGCCTACTTCGTCGGCCACGCGCGCAAGAGCAAGCGCTTCGTCTGCCGCGCGTGCGGATTCCGCTGGGACAAGACCTTTTTCATCTGCCCGCGCTGCCGCTCCTGGCACAGCATTCTCTTCCGGCAGGAATTCTCGTAGGAAACGAAAATGGATTCGGCCTCGATCAAAATCACCCCCATGTTTGAACAATACATGCAGGTAAAGACGGAGCATCCCGACGCTCTGCTCTTCTTCCGCATGGGCGACTTCTTCGAACTCTTCTTTGACGACGCGGTCACCGTGTCGCGCGAGCTGTCCCTCACTCTCACCTCGCGTAATCCGCACTCCGAATCGCCAGTGCTCATGTGCGGCGTGCCGCACCACGCGGTGGACGGCTACCTGGCCCAGTTGCTGGAGAAGGGCTACAAGATCGCCGTCTGCGATCAGATCGAGGACCCGCGTCTGGCCAAGGGGCTGGTCAAGCGCGCCGTGACGCGCGTGCTCACGCCCGGCACCGTGGTGGAGGACCTCTCGCTCACGGCCAAGTCCCACAACTATCTGTGCGCGCTATTCTGGGACGCGGACAAGAACGCCGGCGGGCTTGGCTGGGTGGACGTTTCCACCGCCGAATGGAGCGGACTCTTTTCGCGTCGCGAGGCCGAGCTTTGGCAATGGGCGGTCAAGCTCTCCCCGCGCGAGATTCTGCTGCAACAGGGACGCCGTCCGCCTTCGAGCTGTTCCGATCTGGCCGCGCAGGTGACGCCCCTGGCCTCGCCCAGCGCCTTCGACCTTTCCGCCGCCACCGACGCGGTGCTGGCCGCGCAGAACGCCCCAGAACTCGGCACTCTCGATCTGGCCGACAAACCGGAGCTGGTGCGCGCGCTGGGCGCGATCCTCTCCTACCTGCGCATGACCCAGTGCATGGACATGCCGCCGCTTTCTGAATTCCGTCCGCTGGACCTCTCGCGCCACCTCATTCTGGACGAGGTGACCGAGCGCAACCTGGAGATATTTCGCCGCCTGGACGGCAAGAGCGGCCCTGGCACCCTGTGGCACGTGCTGGACAAGACGGTGACGGCCATGGGCGGCCGCCTGTTGGAATCGCGTTTGCGTCAGCCCTGGCGCGAGCTTTCCGCCATCACCCGCGCGCAGGACGTGGTGCAGCTTTTTTTCGACCGCGACGCCCTGCGGCAGGATCTGCGCCGGCAACTCGTCGACGTACAGGATCTGGAGCGACTGAGCACGCGCATCGCGCTCGGCCGGGCCACCCCGCGCGACTTCGTGGCCGTGCGCGAGAGCCTGCGCAAGCTCCCGCCCCTGCGCGCCCTCGTGGAAGCCGCCGTCGCTCCCGGCGATGGCGCGGACGCCCCCGCCGCCCCGGCCGACCTGACGGCCCTGCTCAAGAACTGGGATGACCTGACCGAGGTCTTCGACCTGCTCGAACGCGCCTTCGTGGACTCGCCGCCGCTGGTCATTACCGATGGCGGGTTGTTCAAGCCGGGATACGTGCCGGAACTCGACGAACTCATCGGCCTCACCGAGCACGGCGAGGCGCGCATTCAGGAAATGCTCGAACGCGAGCGCGACGCCAGTGGCATTCCAAAGCTCAAGCTCGGCTTCAACAAGGTGTTCGGCTATTACCTGGAGATCTCGCACTCCTACCAGGGACAGGTGCCGGAGCATTTCGTCCGCAAACAGACGCTGGTCAATGGCGAACGCTATGTCACCCAGGAGCTGAAGGAGCTGGAGGACCGGCTGCAACGCGCGGCCGAGGAACGCAAGTCCCTGGAGTACCGCCTCTTCGGCGAGCTGCGCGAGCAGGTGTCGCGGATGCGCGCCCGGCTCATGTACATGGCCGGAACCCTGGCCGCCCTCGACTACTGGCAGGGCCTGGCCGAGGCCGCGCGCGTGAACGGCTGGGCACGGCCCGAGCTGCACGAGGGCATCGCCATCGAGGTGATGCAGGGCCGGCATCCGGTCGTCGAGGCGGCCATCGGCTCCGGCGGCTACATTCCCAACGATCTGCGCATGGACGAGAGCCGGCGCATCCTGCTCATCACCGGCCCGAACATGGCCGGCAAGTCCACCGTGCTGCGGCAAACCGCGCTCATGAGCATCATGGCGCAGCTGGGGTCCTTTGTCCCCGCGGCCTCGGCCCGCATCGGCCTGGTGGACCGCGTGTTCTCCCGCGTGGGGGCCAGCGACAACCTTGCGCGCGGGCAGAGCACCTTCATGGTGGAAATGATGGAGACCGCGCGCATTCTGCGCCAGGCGACCTCGCGCAGTCTGGTCATCCTCGACGAGATCGGCCGCGGCACCAGCACGTTCGACGGACTGGCGCTGGCCTGGGCCGTGGTGGAGGAGCTGGCCCGGCGCAGCCGTGGCGGCATCCGCACGCTCTTCGCCACCCACTACCACGAGCTGACCTCCCTGGAGGGCCGCATTCCCGGACTGCGCAACATGAACATCGCCGTGCGCGAGTGGAAGGGCGATATCGTGTTCCTGCGCAAGCTCGTTCCCGGACCGGCGGACAAGAGCTACGGCATCGAGGTGGCCAAGCTCGCCGGCGTGCCGCAGCCCGTGGTGCAGCGCGCGCGTGAAATCCTTGCGTCCCTCGAGGAAAAATCGCAAAGTGAGGGCGGCGGGCAGGCGCGGATCGCCCGTCAGCCCATGCTGCCGGGCATGCCGGCAGCGCCGGAACCGGCGAACGCCCCCGAGCCGGAAAACCCGATCCTGGCCGAATTGCGAAAGCTGGACGTGGATGGCCTGACCCCACTGGCAGCTTTGACCTTGCTGCATGAATGGAAAAAAATCGTGAGCGCCCAATGAGCCTGCGAAAACCCGATCTGCTCCCTGTTTTTTCCGCCGTTGTGCTGGCGGTCCTCCTGCTTGGACTCGCCGCCTGTGGCAAGCGCGACTGGCCGGCCCCCATCCTCGCCGAGGATCGCTACCGCATCCGCACCGTGAACGTGACCCGGGCGCAGAACTGCATCGTGGTGGACATGGAACTGGCTGGCGCATGGCAAAACCTCGAAAATCTGCGTCTGCTCATCGAACCCATCGGCACTGGTCCAGACGACGGCTGCGCCGACTGCCCGTTCGCGCCTAGGATATCGCGTTTTTACGGACCCGACGCGACTGCGGTGAAGCGGTCCGTGAACCGGGTGGTCGTCACCACCTGCGATCTCGACCCGACCAAGACCTACCGGGTGCAGGTGGTGGGCACCAACATCTACCCGCAACTCTCCATGGTCCTCTCCGACGTCAAAACCGTTACGCCGCGGTAACCATCCCCTCGCAGGAAAGGAGAATCGCCCCCATGCATCATTTCACGATGAAAAACGGCTCGCTGTACGCCGAGGGCGTGAGCGTGAAGGAACTGGCCCGCGAGTATGGCACCCCGTTGTACGTCTACTCCACGGCGACCCTCACCCGGCACTTTCAGGCCTTCGATTCGGCGTTCGACGCCCTGGATCATCTGACCTGCTTCTCCGTGAAGGCCAATTCCAACCTTTCGGTGCTGCGCCTGCTCGCCGACCTCGGCGCGGGCATGGACATCGTTTCCGGCGGCGAGCTGTACCGCGCGCTCATGGCTGGGGTTCCGGGCGAGCGCATCGTCTACTCCGGAGTGGGCAAAAAGCACGCCGAGATCGCCATGGCGCTCAAGGCCGGCATTCTCATGTTCAACGTGGAGAGCATGCAGGAGCTCGCGCGCATCAACGAGGTCGCGCTCGCCATGGGCAAGGTGGCCCGCGTGAGCTTCCGCATCAATCCCGACGTGGACCCCAAGACCCACCCGTACATCTCCACGGGCATGAAGAAAAACAAGTTCGGCCTGAGTATCGACACGGCGTTGGACGCTTACGCCAAGGCGCGCGACCTGCCCGGCATCGAGCCTATCGGCATGGACTGCCACATCGGCTCGCAACTCACCAGCATTGATCCCTTCCTGGAAGCGCTGGACAAGCTGCTCGTGTTCCACGACAAGCTCAAGGCCATGCAGCTGAACATCCGCTGTCTGGACCTGGGCGGCGGCCTGGGCATCCCCTACAACGAGGAGGATCCCCCGCATCCCAAGGAGTTCGGCGCGGCGCTGACCAAGGCCATCGACGGCCTGCCCCTCAAGGTGGTGCTGGAGCCCGGCCGCGTCATCGTTGGCAACGCGGGCATTCTCGTCACGGAGGTGCTGTACACCAAGCAGACCTCCACCAAGACTTTCAATATCGTGGACGCGGCCATGAACGACCTGATCCGCCCCTCGCTCTACGGCTCCTTCCATCGCATCGAGGAAGTTGAGCCCAAGGGTCGCGCCGCGCACGACGTGGATGTGGTCGGCCCCATCTGCGAGTCCGGCGACTTCCTGGCCAAGGACCGGCAGCTGCCGGAGGTGCGCCAGGGTGAGCTGCTGGCCGTCTACTCCGCCGGGGCCTATGGATTCACCATGAGTTCAAACTACAACTCCCGGCCGCGCGCCGCGGAGATCCTTGTGGACGGCGACAAGGCCATCGTGGCCCGCCGGCGCGAAACCTACGAATCGCTCGTCGCCAACGAAATCTAACCGACCGGGGCCGGGCGCGCGGCGCGAGTCGTGACGCCCGACCCTGTATTTTCCGCATGACACGTCTGAATTCCTATCATCTGCCGCAACACCTCTGGCCCGGCCAGGGGGAGCTGGCGCGGTTGCAGGGCCAGGAGGCCCGGCATCTGCTCGGCGTTCTGCGCGCCCGCGCGGGTGAAACCGTGCGTCTGTTCGACGGTCGCGGCCGTTCTGGACTCTTCGAACTGGTGGAGACCTCGGGCAAGAGCGCGGCCCACCTGCGCCTGCTGGAGGAATTTCTTGAGCCGGAACCTCGGGATGGCGTGACGCTGGCGCTGGGCTGGAACAAGGCCTCGCGCCGGGACTGGCTGTTGGAGAAGGGCGTGGAACTCGGCGCGCGGGGCATCGTGTTCTGGCGTGCCGCGCGCAGCCAGGGCGACATGCCTGGCGAGCCCAAGGAGAGCTGGACCGACAAGTGCGTGCAGGCGGCCAAGCAGTGCGGCAGTGTATGGCTGCCGGACATCGCCATGGTTGACGGCGGTGTGGACGGGTTGGTGCGCGTTGCGGCGGACTTCGACGAATGTTATGTACTTTACGAGGGCGCGTCGGCGTCCGCCCTGCTTGATCCCGCGCGGCTGGCCAGGGGGCGCGTCCTGCTGGCGCTGGGCCCGGAGGGGGGGCTGGAGGAGCGCGAGGTGGCGAAACTCGGGGAGGCCGGCTTCGCCTGGGCGAGCCTGGGTCCTTTGCCCCTGCGCTGGGAGACCGCCGCGCTGTCCTGCCTGGCGCTGGCGCACCACGCGCGCCTCGCGGCGCAAAATCTCGTCGAAGGGTGACAATGCATATCGAAATTTCCGACAAGCAGCCGCTGGCGGACAAAATCCGCCCAAAGACGCTCGAGGAGTTCGTCGGCCAGAGCCACCTGCTCGACCGCGTGGCGGCGTTCGCGAGCGGTCCGCGTCTGCCCAGCCTGCTTTTCTTCGGTCCGCCGGGCTGCGGCAAATCCACGCTGGCCATGCTCATGGCCCGCGCCGCCGGCAAGCGCTGGCTGCGCGTCAGCGCGCCCGAGGCCGGTCTCGCCGCCCTGCGCAAGCGCCTGGAGGGCGTCGAGGTGCTCATCCTCGATGAGATCCATCGTTTCTCCAAGGCGCAGCAGGACTTTTTCCTGCCGATTCTCGAAAGCGGCGAGATCGTGCTCCTGGCCACCACCACGGAGAATCCGTCCTTCAGCGTCACGCGGCAGCTGCTTTCCAGACTGCACGTGCTGCGTTTCCGCCCGCTCACGCGCGAGGAGCTCATCCGGCTGGCCCGGCGCGGGGCCAAAGTGCTGGGCAAGGAATGGCCGGACGAGGTGTTCGACCTGCTCGCCGGCATGTGCGGTGGCGACGGCCGCGCGCTGCTCAATCTCGTGGAGCACGTGGCCACCCTGCCGAAGGAGAAGCTGGCGATCGAAGCTCTGCGGCAGGCCCTGCCCGAGGTGGTCATCCGGGGCGACCGCGACGGTGACTCGCACTACGAGCTGGCCTCGGCGCTCATCAAGAGCATCCGCGGCAGCGATGTGGACGCCGCGCTCTACTATCTGGCCTGCCTGCTGGAAAGTGGCGAGGACCCGCGTTTCGTCTGCCGCCGGTTGATACTTTCGGCCTCCGAGGACGTGGGGCTTGGCGACCCGCAGGCGCTCCAGCTGGCCGTGGCCTGCCAGCAGGCCGTGGAGTTCGTCGGAATGCCGGAAGGTTTCATCCCCCTGGCCGAGACCACGGTGTACCTCGCGCTCGCGCCGAAAAACAACGCCAGCTATGGTGCGTACCTCAACGCCCTCAAGGAGGTGCGGGAGAATGGCATGCAGCCGGTCCCCCTGCATCTGCGCAACGCCAGCACCAACCTGCACAAGGAATGGGGCTACGGCCGGGGGTACAAATATCCGCACGCCTTCCCCGGCTCCTGGGTGGAGCAGGAATATCTGCCGCACGACCTCGCCAAGCGTGGGGCGCAGTTCTATTTTCCGAAGAACGAGGGAGCCGAGGCGCGTTTGCAGACCTGGCTCTCAACCCGCAAGCGCGCGTCGCGCAAGCCCTAGTCCTTTTTCGTCGATCTGGCGTAGAGCTTGCGCCATTCGTCCAGAAACAGCACCGCCGCGTCCAGGCCGTCGAGCCGTCCCTGCCGCTGGCGCAACGACCAGACGACGTCCTCGAAGGCTGCGTCGGCCGGCAGGCCGAGACGCTCCAGAAGGGCGGCGATTTCCCCGGCCAGCTCCGGCGGCAAGTCCGCCATCATCCGCGCAGCGGAGGTCCCGGCGCGGTCGCGTGGCCAGCCGGGTTTCGCGGCCGCGATGAAGTTGAGCAGCGTGGTCATGCGCGCGGCGTAGGTGTGGTCGGCCAGTACACGCGTCCTGCTCTTGCGCGCGAGTTTTTCCCGTTCGTTGGGATGGGCCAAAAAGTGCCCGATGCGCGGAACAAGCTGCGACGCGTCGTCGAAGGTGGCGAGTTCATCCTCGGCGAACAGCTCGGCCATGAGGCTGCGGCGATCCACCAGCTGGAACGCACCGCAGGCGGCGATCTCGAAGGTGCGCGGATTCACGAAGTCCCCGCCGGAGACGAGCCGATCGGCCTGAATGCTCGAATGCAGGTTGATGTTCACCTTGCTCGCGTTGTAGATGCGCGCGCAGTCCTCCGATGAGACGCGCGCCCCGCCCCGCTGCACAAAGGGCGCGAGCAGTGCCTCGCCGTCCCAGTCCGTGCCCCAGAGCTTGAAGTCGAAACGCGCGGCCACGTCGCGGAAGGCCAGCCGCCGGTTGGGATACCCCGCGCCCATGAAGGACACGTCGGAGCCGAAGATGCGGCGTTCGGTGGATGAAAGCTCAAGTGGTTTATGAACATCCGGCAGCGCGGCCAGAGGAAGGTACAACGAATGCTCCACGCCCACGGCGCGCAGGGCGTCGGGGAATTCCCCCTTCTGGATGACGGCGAAGAAGTCGTAATGCGGTGCGTAGGCCTGCCAATAGGTGAAGAGCTTGTAGTCCTCCACGAACCACATGGCCGTGGGTACGCCATCGCGACGCAACCGCTTGAGGGCGTTCACGGATAAGGGGGCCTGGGCCATGGCCAGCAGCAGATCGGGCTCGAAGGTCTCGGTCTTGGCCAGCACCGCTTGCGAAACCACCTGCAGATAGCTGTTCTCCAGGTATTGAAGGCGGTCGGTGGTGACGCGCAACCCCTTGAGGGCCTTGTACGAGGCATGGAATTCCGGGGCCTCGAAGACCTCCACGAGGTGGCCCAGCTCGCGCAGCGCGGCCGCGCAATATCGCCCGATGGGCAGCGATCCGCCATACATGGGCAGGACGACCAGAACCCGCATGAGCCCCTCCATTTGAGCCCAAGACGGTCAACTCCCGATCGTTTGGAGTGGACGGACTGGGGCAATATACAACTAGAGATTATCTAGACTTTATATAACATTCAGGAATAAAATACAAATCATGCATCAACAACAAACCTCAACGAACGAGAAGCGCTGGACTCGGCGTCTGGCACGAGCCAGTCGCGGTCAAGATACAGACGTTCCACAAGCTCCCGGGACACGGGATCGGTCCAGTTTCCGCCCGCCCCCAGGTGCCGCGACAGCAGCTTCCGCAGCTGTCCGCGCAGGTCGCGCTGCCGGTCCTCGCCGGCGCGGGGGGAAAAGACGAGGCCGAGGGCGTCGAAGCCGCTCTCCATGTCCAGCAGTCCCTCGGGAAGACGGCTGACGGCCCCGGTGGCGAGGTAGCGCGTAAGGGCCGTCGCGTCGGCGAAGGGCGTCAAACAGCGCACGCCGACTTCACATGGGGCCGACTCCAGGCATGGCAGGCAGTCCGTCACAGCCTGGAGAACACGATGCCCCGCGCCGTAAGGTCCTGTCTCGAAGCACCAGGCCGAGGACAGAAACGTGGCCAGCACCGGCACGCCCAACGCAGCGGCCAGATGCATCGTGCCCGTGTCCGGTGTCAGCAGCAGGTCCAGCGTTTCGATCGCCCGCGCCAGGCCGGGCAGGTCTGTGGTCCCGCAAAGGTTATTCGCCCGCGCCGCGCGCCTGGGCGGCAGCTCGCGCAACAATCGATGCGCCGTCGGAGCTTCGGAAGCGCCGCCGAGCAGTGTGACTCCGCCGGCGGCGAGGTCCGGGCGTACGTCGAGCAGCCCGGCCACGAGCCCAGCGAGCACACGCGGCGGCAAGGACCGGCGGGATTCCCGCCCGGCCATGACCACGCCGAGGCCCCCTCCTCCGCCCTTGGCCGGTGGATTCACCTCGGCCGGCGGTATGGGCGAAGGATGGTGCCAGGCCCAGAAGTCGGCGATGTTCACGCCGATGCGCCGCATGGCCGACCAGCGCATGGCCAGCCGCGACCATTGGCCCACGATCTCCTGACCGGAGTCCCAGACGTGGCCGCGCACGATGCCTGGATCGAACAGCGCGGCCACGCGGTAGTTCAGCGGCGAAAGATTGAGGTTGTACACGCGGTCGAAACCGATCGCCGCAAGCTCGCGGAAGGCCGGCGCGTTGACGCCGAGCAGCCGCGCCGCCTGTTCGGACGGAGGGAGCTTGGCCAGCGCCGTGCCGTGCGCCGTCACGGGGTGCATCACGGCGAAGGGATAAAGCAGCCGGGCCAGCGGCGCCAGCGACTCGTCCAGGCACAGATGCGTCTCGCCCTCGGCGGCGAGGGTGCGTAGCAGGCGGCGCGTCTGCACGAGGTCGCCGAAGCGGGCGAGCTGGATGACGAGTTGGCGCATGGTCGAAATCTCTACCCCACACGGGCCGAGGCTGGCAAGAAACCCCGAAGGGGCATTTTACAGAAGCCCCAGAGATTTGCTATACCCGCCGGGATGCGTCACTATCCGATGTTCGTCAATCTCTCCGGACGCGCCTGCCTCGTTGTCGGGGCCGGCGGCGTGGGCCTGCGCAAGATCCGCGCCCTGGCCGAGTGCGAGCCCGAGCGCCTTGTCATCGTGGAACCGGGCGAGCCCTCGTCCGAACTGCTGGATGTCGCGCGGCTGCCTTTCGTGCGCTTGTCGCGGCGCGGTTTCGAGGATGCCGACCTCGAAGGAATTTTTCTGGTCATCGCCGCCACCAGCCGGCCGGAGGTGAACCGGCGCATAGCGACCCTGTGCCGCGAGCGGAAAATCCTTTGCGATGTCATCGACATGCCGGATCTTGGCAGTTTCATCGTGCCCTCCTGCGTGCGCCAGGGAGATTTGGAAATCGCCGTCTCCACTGGCGGCGGCAGTCCGGCGCTGACCAAGCGCATCCGAAAAGACTTGCAGGACCGGTTCGGCGAGGAGTACGCAGGATTCCTGCTCCTGATGAGCCGTCTGCGCCCGTTGGTGCTGGCGCTCGGCAGGGAGACGGAGGCCAATTCGGCCTTATTCCGGGCGCTAGTGGGATCGCAGCTGCTTTCCGCCCTGCGGCTGGGTGACTCGGCACTGGCCCGGGCGGAGCTGACCGCTCTGCTTCCACCGGAATTGCATCATTATATCGCGGAGTTGCTTGATGGGCTTGCCTGACGTTCTGCCGATCCTCATCATCGGTCTGTATTTTTTCGGCACCGCACTCTACGTGCTCGGTTCCGCGTTGCGCAACGAGCGACTCAAGGTCGCCGCACTCAGCCTTGGCGGCGCCGGCTTCGCGCTTCACGCGCTCGACCTCGGCGGCCAGCTGCTCAACGCGAACGCATCCCCTGACGCTCTGACCTCCGGCCGTTTTCTGTTCTGCCTGCTCGGATTCGGCATCCTGCTCATTTTCCTGCTGCTTTGGTGGCGCTTCAAAATGCGTTTCCTGGCTGTCGTGGCCTTGCCGCTGGCCCTGGTGTTCTACGCCACGGCCGACGCCACCTCTGGCATCAAGGCCACGTTGCCGCCCATGCTCACCGGCCTGTTTTTCCTGCTGCACATCGGCACGCTCTTCGCGAGCATGGCCATGCTCGCCATGGGCGCTGGAGCGGGCGCGGCTTTTCTGCACCTGGAGAAGCGCATTAAGATGAAGGCCAGCTTGAAAAAAATGCAGCAGGACATGCCCTCGCTGGATACCTTCGACAAGGTGAACCACTGGGTCATCGTGGGAGGCTTTCCGCTCTACGCCATTGGCCTGATCTCCGGCTTTATCTGGGCGTGGCTGTCGTCCAAGCGCGTGTTCTCCGGCGATCCCAAGGAGATTCTCGCGCTGGTGATGCTGGTGCTCTACGCCTATCTCTTCCACCAGCGGCTGGCCTACGGCTGGCGCGGGCGCAAACCCGCCGTGCTGGTCATCGGCGTGTTTCTGCTCATGATCGTCTCGATGCTCGGAATCAACTTCCTGGTTCCCACAACCTTCCACGGATTCAAGCCGTAACGGGTCTCAACCGTCTATGGACAAGCAAATCATCCTCGTTGGTCTCAACCACCGCACCGCAAGCGTGGACGTGCGCGAGAAGTTCGCGCTCACGAACGTGGAGAATTTCGAACAGGGGCTGCTCGCAGCCTGCCCCCTGCGGGAGGTGCTGGCTCTTTCCACCTGCAACCGCGTGGAGGTCCTCGTCGTCGCCGATGGCGAGCGCGCCGCCGGGCTGGATCTAGCGGACGCCGTGCTGCACCACTGGGCCATGGCCTGCGAAGGCCCGATTGATACGCTGCGCCAGCACACCTACGCCCACCGGGGGCTGGCCGCCGTGACGCACCTATTCAGCGTCGCCGCCAGCCTGGACTCTATGATCATGGGAGAGCCGCAGATCCTCGGCCAGCTCAAAAAGAGCTACCGCAACGCCGTGGAGCGCGGTACCGCGCACGTCATCATCAACCGCCTGCTGCACAAGTCCTTTTCCGTGGCCAAGCGCGTGCGCACGGAAACGGCCATCGCCTCCAGCGCGGTGTCCATCAGCTACGCGGCCGTGGAGCTGGCCAAAAAAATATTCGGCGAGCTTTCCGGAAAAACGGCCATGCTGGTGGGAGCTGGCGAAATGGCCGAGCTGGCCGCCACACATCTGCTCTCCGCCGGCATCGACAAGCTCCTCATCTGCAACCGCACCTACGCCCGCGCGCAGGAGCTGGCGCGCACCATGCACGGTGAATCCGTGTTCTTCGAGGACATGGTGGAACGTCTGCCCGGCGTGGACATCATCATCAGCTCCACCGGCTCACCCACGGCCATCATTCGCGCCAAGGACATCCGCGGCGTGCTCAAAAAGCGCCGCAATCGGGCCATGTTCTTCATCGACATCGCGGTCCCGCGCGACATCGACCCCGACGTGAACAGCCTGGACAACGTCTACCTCTACGACATCGACGATCTGAAGGAGGTCGTGGAGGAAAACATGTCCGCCCGCCAGCACGAGGCGGTCAAGGCGCGTTCCATCGTCGACCAGGAGACCGAGGCCTTCGCCACGTGGCTCAAGTCCCTGGCGTTGCAGCCCACCATCACCGATCTGCTCGGCCGCGCCGAGGAGGTGGGCCAGCGTGAACTGGCCAAGACGCTCAAACGTCTTGGCCCCGTGGACGACGACACCCGCGAGGCGCTGGAAGTGCTCGTGCGCTCCATGGCCCACAAGCTGCTGCACGAGCCCATCTGCTTCCTCAAGCGCCGCACCCGCGAAGAGGGCTCCGCGGAACGTTTCATCGATGTGACGCGGCGCATCTTCAACCTTGACGGCGACGCGGCGCACCCGGATGCGCATCTCGACCGGCGCTCTCCAGACACCGAGGAGTCGCTCGACTGCGAGGAATGCTGTCCCGACGCCGAACCTCAATCGACGCCCGGCGACCGGGTCAAACCACAATAGGTGGCGCCATGCGCAGCTATCTCATCGAGGACTTCTACCCCGAGCATCTGGTCAAGGTGCTCGCCGCCCTCAAGGACAAGGGGTATACCGGCCCGTTGGACGGCATCTTCTACCTTCCCGTGCCCGAGGAGCTGCTCTCCGACGTGCAGCGCGCCCACGTGGACGGGTGCGGTCCCTACGTCTTCGTGCTTGAGGTCGTGGACGAGCGCACGCTGAAGCTGGAACTACTGGTGCGCGCGCAAAAAAAGCTGCGCTGCGAGTGCGTCATGTACGCCACGCCCGCCCAGCGCGCCCACGTCATCGACTTCCTCGACACTTTCATCCGGCATCTCGACATCGCCGTGTGACATGGAGCGGCCAACGCCGGCACTGCCGAAGCTGAACGAGCTGCCCTCGCGGTGGGCGCGTTTCTGCCTCGGCGTGGAGCGTTTCGCCTCCGTCGATCTCAAGCGTGATTTCACCCGCGCGGGCTGCATTGTCGCCTGCTCCGGCGGTGCGGACTCCACCGCGCTGCTGTTCACCGCCGCCCTGCTCTGCCGGAAAAACAGCGGTTCTCTCTCGGCGGTCCATCTCAATCATGGCCTGCGCGTGGAGGCCGACGCGGATGCCGACTTTGTGCGTGGACTTTGTGAAAAATGGAACGTTAAATTAATCTCCGAGAGCATGGACGTGTCAGCATTGGCGCGCGCCAAGGGCTGCGGTTTGGAGGAGGCCGGGCGCGCGGCCCGGTACGACCTGTTCGCGCGCGCGCGCGAACGAACAGGCGCGGCGTTCGTGCTCGTGGCGCACCAGCTCAACGACCTTGCCGAGGACCAGCTCATGCGCCTGACGCGCGGTGTCGGCTGGCCGGGGCTCGGCGGCATGAACGCCGTGGACGACGCCCGGCATCTGCTGCGGCCGCTTTTGCTCACCCCGCGCGTGGAGATCGAGGCCTTCCTTAATGCCTGTGGGCAGTCGTGGCGGGTAGACGCCAGCAATTCCGAACCGAACGCCTTGCGCAACCGCGTGCGCCAGGGGATTCTGCCCGCGCTGCGGCGCGAGAATCCGGGCTATCTCCACGCGGCCGAGCGCCTGTGGCGTCAGGCCCGGCTGGATGAGGCTCATTTCGAGGCGCTGCTCGCCCCCCTCGCTCCCCATGGCGAAGCGGCGGGCTTCGAGCTTCCTGCGGGAATGCTGGACGGACTCGACACTGCGCTGCGGTCCAGGTTGTTCAAGGTCGCGCTGGACAAGCTCGGGCCGGGCCAGGCGCGGACCGACAGCCTATTGCTGCTCGACCGCCTGTGGCGAGACCGCGCCTTCGGCAGACGCGTGCAATTTCCTGGCGACAAGGAGGCCGTGATCGTCAAGACAGGCGTACGGTTGCGGCCCATTGACAGGAAAAAGCTCTCCGGTTAAGAGCTTGTAAATCTTTTGCACAAGCAAAAAGCTAATTCCTTGAGGAGGCTCCATGAATATTCTCATTTTCGGACCCAATGGCAGCGGCAAGGGCACCCAGGGCTCTCTGGTGAAAGCCAAGTACAACCTGGATCACATCGAGTCCGGCGCCATCTTCCGCAAGCACATCGGCGGCGGCACTGAGCTCGGCATGAAAGCCAAGGAGTACATCAACAAGGGTGAGCTCGTGCCCGACGACATCACCATCCCCATGGTGCTCGACGTGCTGGGCCATGCCGGCCCGAACGGCTGGCTGCTCGACGGTTTCCCCCGCTCCCTGGTGCAGGCCGAGAAGCTGTGGGAGGCTCTGCAGAAGGGCGGCGTGAAGCTGGACTACGTCATTGAGATCCTGCTGCCGCGTAAGGTGGCCAAGAACCGTATCATGGGCCGCCGTCTCTGCGCCAACGACAACAACCATCCGAACAATATCTTCATCGACGCCATCAAGCCCAACGGCGACAAGTGCCGCGTCTGCGGCGGCGCGCTGTCCGCCCGTAAGGACGACCAGGATGAGGGCGCCATCGACAAGCGTCACGACATCTACTACGACGCCAAGACCGGCACCCTTGCCGCCGCCTACTACTACAAGGCGCTGGCTGCCAAGGGCGCCTGCAAGTACATCGAGCTCAACGGCGAGGGCTCCATCGACTCAGTCAAAAAGACCCTCCTCGATCAGTTGAAGTAGGATCGCAGCCCTGTCGACTTCTGGCCCCGCTTCCGCAAGGAGGCGGGGCTTTTTCTTTTGGCCTGCCTGCCCTCCCCTTTCGCGGCCTTTGCTCCCTCGCCGCCATCCACGCCGCCGCGAACACTTTTCGAGGTCCCGTCCAAATCGGCATCGACAGAACGTTCTCTGCGGCCATCCTCTGAACGGGCGAGGCGTCGCACTCTCCATGCGGACCGGTTCTGACCAGGGAAAGGGCTTGCGCTTCGCCCCACGACACCTCATCGCGAGAGCGCCCCCGTGCCGAAGCTGCGCAAAAGCCGGACCGGCTCTCCAGATGTTTCGTTTTCACAATGACGCCGCCGTACCGACGATTCCGCGCCGTCCACGAAAAAGGCTCCGCTTCCCAAGGGGAGGCGGAGCCTTTCGAATGTCCGATAAGGATCGTTTTAGACTTCGAGAGGCTTGACCGTGGGGTGCCCCAGCGTGGACTTCTCGCTCGGTTTGCTGGGCTTGGCGGGGGGAGTGTGCTCCGGGGTCAGGCTGACGATGATCGGCGCGGCCACGTAAATGGAGGAGTACGTGCCCACGACGATGCCGATGAGCATGGCCAGGGCGAAGTCGTGAATGGCTTCGCCGCCGAAGAGGAACAGGCTGAGCACCGACAGGAAGGCCAAGCCGGAGGTCAGCACCGTCCGCGACAGGGTCTGGTTGACGCTCTTGTTGATGATGACCGCCAACGAATCCTCGCTTCTGTTTTTTTGCGTCTCGCGGATACGGTCGTAGACGATGATGGTGTCGTTGAGGGAGTAGCCGATGAGGGTGAGCAGCGCGGCGATGATCGTCAGGTCGAATTCCTTATTCAGGATGGAGAAGATGCCGACGGTCGTCAAAACGTCGTGGATGAGTGCTGTGATGGCCCCCAGGGCGTAATTGAGCTTGAGCAGGTAGCAAAGCACGAGGGTGATGATGAGCGCGCCGAGCACCAGCCAAGTTTGCGGCGCGTTAATGTACTGCAAGGCTGTTATGCCGCCGAACAGGGCTGCGGCCATGATCCCCGCGGCCAACCAGCGGTGTTCGAAACGACCGGAGATGTAGATGGAGATGAGCAGGATGGCGTAGTACATCGCCTCCAGCGCCCTGCCTCGCAGGTCAGCGCCGACCTTGGGGCCGACGATCTCGATTTTTCGGAAGCTGTACTTCGCCCCCGGGGTGTCCTTGTTGATGGCGTCGGAAACGGTCTTCTGCACCATCGCGCTCGTGACGTTGTCGCCGACGCTGCTGCGAATGAGAAACTCGTTATCGGCGACCTTGCCCATCTGCTGCACCACGAGTCCGGGCAGGTTTGTGGACTCCAAGGTCTTTTTGAGGTCGTCGATCTTGGTCGGGCTCTCGAACTGAGTCTGCATGATGACGCCGCCGGCGAAGTCGATGCCGTAGCGCGGCCCGCCTTTGACGAAGAGCGAGATCATGCCGATGAGAATCATCAGGCCGGACAGCGCGAAGGCGTAATAGCGTAGCCTGATGAAGTCGATGTTCGTGTTCGGTTTAATCAGATGGAACGTCATGACGCGCCCCCTAGATGCTCACCGCGGCGTCAGCCGGGCGCTTGGAGATGTACAGGTCGAACATGATGCGCGACACGAAGATGGCCGTGAACATGCTCATGAGGATGCCGAGCACCAGCGTCACCGCGAAGCCGCGGATGGGCCCGGTGCCGAACTGGTACAGGATAATGGCCACCAGTACGTTGGTGGTGTTGGAGTCGAGAATGGCCAGCGTCGCCAAGTCATAGCCCTTGTGCACGGCATCCGCGGGTCGCAGGCCAAGGCGCAGCTCCTCGCGTATGCGTTCGTAGATGAGCACGTTGGCGTCCACCGCCATGGCGATGGTGAGGATGATGCCCGCGATGCCTGGAAGCGTCAGCGTCGCCCCGAAGGCGGCGAGTCCGGCCAGCGTGAGCACGATGTTCAGCATGAGCACCACGTTGGCGAAGATGCCGGCCACGCGGTAGTACACGGTCATGAAAAGGATGATCGCGGCGGCGGCGATGAGGGTCGCCATCATGCCGGCGTCGATGGACTCCTGACCGAGGGTGGGGCCGATGGTGCGTTGCTCCAGGATGTTGACGGGCGCGGGCAGCGCACCGGCGCGCAGCACGATGGCGAGGTCGCGCGCCTCGTCCTGGGTGAAGCTGCCGGTGATCTGCGCGTGTCCGCCAGGGATCTTGTCCTGAATGACCGGGGCGGAGTAGCACTTGCCGTCGAGCACGATGGCAAGCCGCTTGTGGATGTTCTCCTCGGTGACGCGCTCGAAGACCTTGGCGCCGCGGGCGTTGAAATTCATGCTCACGGCGAACTGGTTGTTGTTGGACTCGATGGTGGCGCGGGCGTCGGTAATGTACTCACCGGTCATCACGGCGTCCTTGAGGAGCACTATGGGCGTTTCGGCCAGCTGGCCCTTGGGCCCACGCGAAACGATGCTCGAAAGCTCGCGCCCGGGAGGCACTATGCCCCGCTGAGCGCTGGCAGGATCGACGGAGTCGTCGACGATCTTGAACTCCAGGTGCGCGGTCTTGCCGATGACGGAGATGGCGCGGTCGGGATCGGTGAGGCCAGGCAGCTGCACCTGAATGCGGTTGCCCTCCTCGCGGCGGATGTCGGGTTCGGCCACACCGAACTGGTCGATGCGGTTACGAATGGTCTTGACCGCCTGATCGAGCGTCATCTTGGTCAGGTACTTCCGATAATCGGGCGTCATGGCCAGCACGTAGCGCACGCGGCCATCCCCCAGCTTTTCCTTAGAGTCGATCTGCACCGAGGTGAAATTTTTGGTGAACAGCTTCTCCAGGGCGTCCTGCTTGTCCTGGCTCATGAGGACGACCTCGAGCTTGGGGCCGGGCAGAACGGTGGGTTTGAGCACCGGGAGGCTTTCCTCGCGAGCTGTGGCCTTCAGATCCTGGCCGATGGAGGCCATGTTGTTCTCGATGGCCTTGTCCATGTCGACGCCAAGGGTGAGGTGGATGCCGCCCTTGAGGTCGAGGCCGAGATTGATGGCGGAATCGGGCAGATATTTGCCGAGTTTGGAATTCTTGACTCCCGGAGCCGACGGCAGCAGGAAAATCAAGGCGACGAACACCACCGTGAGGGTGGTCAATATACGCCAGCGAAGGTTGCGGTACATGGGCTCTCCCAATTGCGTCCGTGGTTGGACATCACGTGAAGGCGGGGAATAGGACGCGGTCCCTCCGGCAAACACAAGCGCGGACCCGGGATCGACCCGGGTCCGCGTGTGCGCCTTGCGGCTTAATAAAAAACAAAGGGAAGGCTATTTCCCCTTCTTTTCCAGCTTAGCAAAGGCGTCAGCCTTGTCGGCGATGGTGTTGCGGAGCATCTCCACCTGCACCTTGTCGGCAATTTCGATGATGACCGTCATGTCGGACATGCGCACAATGGTGCCATACATGCCGCCGTTGGTGACGATACGATCACCGATTTTCAGGTTACCGAGCATTTCCCTGTGCTGCTTCGCCTTCTTCTGCTGCGGGCGAATGAGCAGGAAGTAGAAGATGGCGAACATGAGGATGAGCGGAACGAAGGCGCCCAGGGGATTGCCCTGCGCTCCGCCGGTTCCACCGGCGCCCATGGCGAATGCGAGATCATTGAAAAGCATGAATTCCTCCTGATGGCGGGCCGGCTTGCGCGGGTCCGCTCCCCTCCCTAAGCCGGAACGTACAGTTTGCCGTAAGGGCGATGGGAGAAGGGCTTGATCTTCACAAAGTCGGCCGCAAGGATCTTCTTGGCGTCGAGGCCGAGTTCCTTGGCGTATTCCTTGACCAGTCCCGCGATGACGGCCTTGTCGTCGTCATCAACAGGTTGCGCCGAAAGGCCTGGTCCGATCTGCTCGGCCGGCACCTCTCCACGCACGTAGATCACGCCGCCGTGCATCCCTGTTCCCAGGCTGCGTCCGGCGATCGGTTCCGTTAGCTTATCAGAGAACATGCCAAGAAGCAAAAGGATTCCGCCGGCCATGTATTCGCCGAGGAAGTCGCCCGCCTTGCCGCCGATGACGATGGTGGGCAGCTTCTCCATGTAGGCCTTCATGTGGATGCCCACGCGGTAGCCCACGTCGCCCTTGATGAAGATCTTGCCGCCGCGCATGGCGTAACCCACCACGTCACCGGCCAATCCGTCGATGACGATGAGGCCGTCGTCCATGGTGTTGCCCACGCCGTCCTGGGCGTTGGCCTTCACCACGACCTTGGGGCCGCGCATGAAGGCGCCCAGGTCCTGGCCGGGCACGCCGTTGACTTCGACGGTGATGTCGCCGTCCATGGCATCGGCGATGTAGCGCTGGCCGTTGACGTTGTTCAGCACGATGTGCGTGGCGCCGTTCGCCACAGCCTCGCGGATCTGCTCGTTGAGCTGACGGTAGTAGATGCCGCCGGCGTCCAGGGTGAAAGTCTTGGCCATTGTCCTACGCCTCCAGATGCACGATGACCGGTTCGCCCGCCTTGGGCATCCACACGCGGTCCAGGTCGTTCTGGACTTCGCGGATGGCGCTCTCCTCGCTCGACATGAAGATCATGTCACCCTTCTCGGCCACGACCAGCGGCCGCAGCTTGATGCGGTCGTTGAGGCCGAAGAGGCCGGTGTTGTCCGCCACGAGAATGGCGAAGGGGCCATTGAGCAGGGCCGGTCCGTAGGTCATGCGCAGGGCTGTGTAGACTTCCCTCTCCTGCTTGGGCATCCGGGCGATCTCGTCCCAGAACGGCGGGGCGAAGACCTTGCAGGCCATCTCCTTGGAGAGGCCGTGCTTGCGGATGAGCAGGTCGAGTTCGTAAGCCACGACCTCGGTGTCCGTCATGAGCGTGCACAGGTAGTCGTGCTCGCAAAGGTAGCGACGGTTGATGCCGTAGGAGCTGATCTCGCCGTTGTGGACGATGGACCAGTCGAGCAGCGTGAAGGGGTGCGCGCCGCCCCACCAGCCCGGCGTGTTGGTCGGGAAGCGGTTGTGGCCGGTCCAGATGTAGGCCTTGTACTCGTCCAGCCGGAAGAAGTCGGCGATGTCCTCGGGAAAGCCCACACCCTTGAACGCGCCCATGTTCTTGCCGCTCGAGAACACGAACGCGCCGGGAACCTTGTGGTTGATGTGCATGATCGCGCCGACGACGTAATCCTGCTCCCCAAGCTCGCGCACCTCGGCCGGCCGTTCCTTCTTGATGCTCAGGAAGTACCGGGTGACGATGGGCGGATTCTTGATGGTCACGACCTTGCGGGTCGGGATGGGCTCGGACAGATGGACGGTGAAGTAGTGCTTGAGCACGTCCTCGGCCTTGTCCAACGCGGCCTGATTGTCGCACATCAAATGGAAGGCGTATTTGTCGGCCAGATCGGGGTAAATGCCGTAAGCCGCGAAACCGCCTCCCAGGCCGTTGCCGCGATCATGCATGCAGGCCATGGACCGGATGGGCAGGTCGCCGGGGATGAGACCACGCTTCTTGTGGATCACCCCGAAAACGCCGCAACCGGAGATGTCTTTCTCGAAATCGTAATACCGTTCAGGTGCTTTCATCCTACTTGCGCTCCTCCGCGGAAGATCATGCCGAACGCCTAGCGGGCGTCGGCCGCCGGCTCGGGGTTCCAGGTCTCGTTGAACAGCTCGGGCGGCCAGAGGAAGACCTCGGGACCGGCGTTGATGAGCTTGTCCTTATCCTCGCCGGCGAGCGGCATGGCGAACTTGATGAAGGCGGTGTACATGCCGCCCTTGTCGATATCGCCCACGAGAACGTAGCCCACCAGCCTTCCGTCGCGGAAGACGAGCTTGCGGTAGGTTTCCTTCTCCTCGTCGAGCTGGGCGTGAATCTCGAAGTTCTTGTCGCCTTCGGGCGGGTTCACCGTGCCGACGGAGATGGTGGGCAGGCCGTAGAAGCTGATGGAGTTCATCGGCAGGCCGCCCTGGTAGGGCTGCTTGGCGCCGGCCATGTTGCGGCCGGAGGCGAAGCCCTGATTGTAGGCGTTGGGCCAGATGGGCACCACGCGGTGCTCGCCGGAGAGCATGTCTATGGCCTGGGCCACGTCGCCCGCGGCGTAGACGTCCTTGGCGCTGGTGGCCAGCTTCTCGTCCACGAAGATGCCGCGCTCGACCTTGATGCCGGCCTCCTTGGCGAGGGCGCTGTTGGGCACCACGCCGATGGCCACCACCACCACGTCGCATTCCAGGAAGCGCCCGTCGGTGAGGAGCACCCCCTTGACGTGTTCGTCCTTGC
Organism: Desulfocurvus sp.; assembly: GCA_020692325.1. Lineage (GTDB taxonomy): Bacteria > Desulfobacterota > Desulfovibrionia > Desulfovibrionales > Desulfovibrionaceae > Humidesulfovibrio. The sequence continues at coordinate 99,327 of JAIMKR010000009.1, read as the reverse complement.
CGCGCTGGATCTCTTTGGCGGTGACGCCGCAGTTGACATCGATGCCGACCTTCTTCAGCCGATTGCCGGCGAGCTTGCCCGCCTTCTCGTCGAAGCCGCCGGAAAGGATGCGCGGGGCCAGCTCGACGATGGTCACGGACACGCCGCGGTCGTGCAGGCTCTCCGCCGCCTTCAGGCCGATGAGGCCGCCGCCGATGACCACGGCCCGCTTGATCTTGCTCGAAAGCTCGATGAGCGTCTTTGCGTGGGCCAGGGTGGTGAAGGAATAGATGTCCGGTCCCTTGACGCCGGTGATGGGCGGCACGAAGGGCACGCCGCCGGTGCAGATGAGCAGGCGGTCGTACTTGATGGAATCGCCCTTGTCGGTGGTCACGGTCTTCTTGGCCGTGTCCACGGCGGTGGCTGTTGTGCCGAGTTTGAGTTCGACGCCGTTCTTGACGTAGTAGTCGTCGCCGCGCAGGGGCAGCCGCTCGGGGCCGATCTTGCCGGCGAGGAAGTAGGAGATGAGCGGACGACCGTAGGCGGGCGTGTCCTCCTGGGCCAGAACGACGATCTTGCCTTTGGCGTCGTAGCGCCGGATGCCCTCGATGGCGCCGATGGAGGCGACCCCGTTGCCGATGATCACATAGGTCATGTTAGCGCTCCTCCTGCTTCAGCGCCTTGTTGGGACAGGCTGCGACGCAGGCCGGCCCACCCTGGCGGTCGTAGCAGAGGTCGCACTTGACGATCTTCTGCTCCAGCGGATGGCGGGAAATGGCCCCGTAAGGGCAGGCCATGAGGCAGGACCAACAGCCCACGCACTTCTCGCGGTTGTACACAGTGCGGCCGGTCTCGGGGTCCTTCTGCAGCGCGCCGGAAATGCAGGCGGCCACGCAGGAGGGCTCGTCGCAGTGGCGGCAGGAAAGGGCCACGCACACGGGGCCTTCCTCGTGCACGTGCTTGCAGGAGGAAAGGCCGGTCTGCCCACGCTCCTGGGTGTAGGCCAGAATGAGGTCCTTGCTTTGGGAATGGGCGGTGATGCAGGCCAGCTCACAAATGTGGCAGCCGATGCAGACGTCCTTGTTGGGGTATACGCGTTTCATGGTCTTTCCCCTCCTAGCGGCCGGCGTGCTTCACGCCGAGGATTTCCATCTCCGTCTCGGAGAGGCCCACGGCGCGGAGCTTGTCGCGGTTGCCGCGCAGGCTTTCGATGGAGTTGAGGCCCATGCCGCCAAGCATTTCCTCCACCTCGTGGCCCCAGGCGTGCACGAGGTTGATCATCTTCTGGGCGGCGACCTCCGGGTTCTGGCGCTTGGCCAGACGGGCGTCGTTGGTGGCGATGCCCCAGGGGCACTTGCCGGTGTAGCACTTGGCGCACAGGGTGCAGCCCACGGCGATGAGCACCGATGTGGCGATGTAGCAGGCGTCCGCGCCAAGGGCGATGGCCTTGACAAGATCGGCGCTGCAGCGGATGCCGCCGGCGGCCACGATGGACACGCGGTTGCGGATGCCCTCGTCGCGCAGGCGCTGGTCGACAGCGGCCAGGGCGAGCTCGATGGGAATGCCCACGTTGTCGCGGATCATGCCCGGGGCCGCGCCCGTGCCGCCCCGCACTCCATCGATGGCCACGATGTCGGCTCCCGCGCGGGCGATGCCCGAGGCGATAGCCGCCACGTTGTGCACGGCCGCGATCTTCACGCTCACGGGCACGCGGTACTCGCTGGCCTCCTTGAGGGCGAAGATGAGCTGGCCCAGATCCTCGATGGAATAGATGTCGTGGTGCGGCGCGGGAGAGATGGCGTCGGATCCCAGCGGCACCATGCGCGTCTGGGAGACCATGGCGTTGATCTTCTCGCCGGGGAGGTGCCCGCCGATGCCGGGCTTGGCGCCCTGGCCGATCTTGATCTCGATGGCGGCGCCGGCGTTGAGGAAGTCGCGATGGACGCCGAAGCGGCCGCTGGCCACCTGCACGATGGTGTTCTTGCCATACTTGTACAGGCTCTTGTGCAGGCCGCCCTCACCCGTGTTGTAGCAAATGCCCAGTTCGGTGGCGGCGCGCGCCATGGCGATGTGCAAATTGAAATTGATGGACCCGAAGCTCATGGCCGAGAACATCAGCGGGTAGTTCAACTCCAGCTGCGGGGCGAGCTTGGTCTTCAGCTTGGGGTTGCCGTCCTTGCCCTTGGTGAACTCGAGCTTCTGCGGCTTGGCGCCGAGGAAGGTCTTGAGCTCCATCGGCTCGCGCAGGGGGTCGATGGACGGGTTCGTCACCTGGCTGGCGTCCAGCAGCAAACGATCCCAGTAGATGGGGATGTTCACCGGGCTGCCCATGCCGGTCAGCAGAACGCCGCCGGAGTCGGCCTGCTTGTAGATGTATTTGAGGAACTGAGGACGCCACAGGGCGTTTTCCCTGAAATCAGAATGCTTCTTCTGAATCAGGATCGCCGAGGTGGGGCATAGGGCTTCGCAGCGGTGGCAGCCAACGCATTTGGAGCTGTCGGCCATGACCCGCTGACGGGCCTCGTCCCAGTAGTGGGCCTCATACGAGCACTGGCGTACGCAGACCTTGCAATTGATGCACAGGTCCTTGTCGCGGACGATGGAAAAATCATGATAGTTTCGGTTGATCGGCTGAAAAAGCAAGACCGTTACCTCGCTCCAAGTGGTTTGGCGATACGCGCAAGGGGCCGCCGCTGACCGCCCGCCCCCGGCATCCGGTGCCCCTTCTGATAGGGGGTCGCCAGAAAATCACAACGCAATTTTGCTGTCAAGGAATGAATGACAAAATAGTCCAATATTCCTTATTTTGTCATTTTTGCACAATATCACCCGCGACTCCCAAAGGGGCAAGTTGACAGAAATCGTGCAAAAAAGCCGCCCCTTCGAAGGAAAAGGCGGCCTTGTATTGTGCCATGTCGTCGAATCAAACGCTGGCCCAGCGAATGAGCCCGAGGGCGTGGGAGTCCAGCAGCAGCGGATGATGCGGCAGAATGCGCACGGTGAAGCCGAAGCGTCCGGCCTCCGGCGGCATGACCTCGCCGCGGTAAAGGTGCCAGCCGTCGCCCAGCTCCTTTTCGGGGGTCATGAGCGTGGTGCGCCGGCTGACGAAGGCGCTGTTCTGGCTCACCGGACCATGGTAGATTTCCACGCGCACGTCCGCCGGGGTGAGGCCATCGAGGAACACGCGCGCCTCCACGAGGATGGGCTCCTCGACGAACACTGTGGCGTGGGTTTCGGTGCGGATTTCGCCGATATTGAGATTGCCCCAGCGCGTCATGAGCCGCATGCGCCAGTCGGCCAGCTCCTTGGCGGCGCGGAACTCGTCCTTCACCAGGCTCACGTAATTGCGGCACGAGGGCAGGTACGCCTTCTCGACGTAGTCCTCGACCATGCGGTGGGAATTGAACACCGGGCCGAGTTCGCGCAGGGCGGACTTCATTTTGCGGATCCACGTGCGCGGCAGATTGCCCCGGCCGCGATCGTAGAACTCCACCAGGATGTCGTTCTCCAGCAGGTTGAAAAGGGTCTGGCTCTCCACGAAGTCCTGATAGGCGGGATCGTCGTACTCCTCTCCCCTGCCGATGGCCCAGCCCAGGCTGTTGTCCGGCTTGTAGGCCTCGTCCCACCAGCCGTCCAGTGTGGAGATCTGGAGCACGCCGTTGCTCATGGCCTTCATGCCGCTGGTGCCGCAGGCCTCCAGCGGGCGGCGCGGATTGTTCAGCCACACGTCGCAGCCCTGCACCATGCGGCTGGCGATCTTGACGTCGTAGTCCTCCAGAAAAACCATGCTGGCGCGGCAGTCCTCGCGGCGGCAGAGCTGCTGGATCTCCTGGATGATCTTCTTGCCCTCGTTGTCGTTGGGATGCGCCTTGCCGGCGAAGATGAACTGCACGCGGCGTTTTGTGTCGGTGAGCAGCCGCACAAGGCGGTCCTTGTCCATGAGCAGCAGGTTGGCGCGCTTGTAGGTGGCGAAACGCCGGGCGAAGCCGATGGTCAGCGCCTGCGGGTCCAGCACCTCCTCGGCGATTTGCAGCTCCTTCTGGCGCGCACCCTTTTCGATGAGCTGTTTGCGCAGCCGCTTGCGCACGAAATCAACGAGGCGTTCGCGCAGGCGCTCGTGCGTGCGCCAGAGTTCGGAATCGGGGATGGACTCGGCCTGGTCCCAAATGCGCTTGCAGTCCGGATCCTCGCGCCAGTTGCCGAGGTAGCGGTCGAAGAGGATGGACATGTCCGTGGCGACCCACGTGGCTTGGTGGATGCCGTTGGTGATGGCCCCGATGGGCACGTCCTCCACGGGGTTCTGCGGCCACACCCTGCGCCACATGTTGCGCGAAACGCGGCCGTGCAACCTGGACACGCCGTTGCTGAAGCGCGAGAGCCGCAACGCCAGCACGGTCATGCAGAAGTGCTCGCCGTCGTCGCGCTGGTCCTCCCGTCCAAGGGCCATGAAGACTTTGAATGCCAGCCCGAGCTTGGCGGCGTACCCCTCGAAGTACTTCTGCATGAGGTCCGGCGGAAAGCGGTCATTGCCGGCGGGAACGGGCGTGTGCGTGGTGAACACGCTTGAGGAGGCCGTGAGTTCCGTCGCGGCCTCGAAGGACAGGCCGTGGTCCTGCATGTAGCTGCGGATGCGCTCCAGCCCGGCGAAGGCCGAGTGTCCCTCGTTCATATGGATGACCATTGGCTCCACGCCAAGGGCGACGAGCGCCTTGATGCCGCCGATGCCGAGGAGGATCTCCTGACGCAGGCGCATTTCCAGGCCACCGCCATAGAGCCGGGCCGTCACCTGCCGGAACTCGGGCGAGTTGTCGGGCAGGTCCGTGTCGAGCAGGTACAGACTCACCTTGCCGACCTTGGCCACCCACACGCGGGCGCACAGGTTCTGACCGGCCAGCTCCACGCACACGCGCAGCGGGTTGCCCAGCGGGTCCGTGGCCGGTTTGAGCGGCATCTGCTCGAAGTCCTGGTCGGGGTAGCGTTCCTGCTGCCAGCCGTCGGGGGTCATGTACTGGCGGAAGTAGCCCTCGCGATACAGCAGCCCCACAGCCACCAAGGGAACGTTGAGGTCACTGGCGCTTTTGAGATGGTCCCCGGCGAGCACGCCCAGGCCGCCCGAATAGATGGGCAGGCACATGGCGATGCCGTACTCCAGACTGAAGTAGGCCACACACATGTTGCGGTCGGGCAGGGAGGGAAACTTGAAGGCGGAGTGCCGACGCGCCAGATAGTGCTCCAGGGCGCGTTTGGCGTCGCCCAGGCGCTGCAGGAAGAAATCGTCCCGCGCGAGTTCCTCGATGCGGCGCTGGGGCAGACGGTTCAGCAGCGCCACGGGATTCTGCTCGCACTCCACCCAAAGGCTGTGGTCGATGGTGGTGAAGATGTTCGTGAGTTCGTCGTTCCAGGAAAACCAAAGATTATAGGCGATGTCCCAAAGGGCCTCGAGCTTGGGAGGCAGCTTGGGGACGACGCTGAACACGCGCAGTGCCTGCATGGATGCTCCTTCGGGTGAGAAGGGGAAAAACCTTGTCCCGCCAACCTATAAAGCCGGGCGGTAAAATGCAAGCCGTGGCGCGTGACTATTCCGTGGCGTCGCGATTCATTGACAGCGCGGGCGGTTCGGTGGAATGAAGGCGTTTTGCCCGACATGAAAGGAGCCTGCGTGACGACCATGACGAATACTTCCGGCCTGGACCTCCTCGACGTGCGGGTGCGCTTTCTGCACCCCGTCTGGAGCGAGCATCCCCTCGCCTACGCCACGGAGCATTCCGCCGGGCTGGACCTGCGCGCCTGCATCGACGACGAGTTCCTGGAGATTCCCGCCGGCGGTCGGGCGGCCGTGCCCGCCGGTCTGGCCATCGAGATCGCGCGGCCGGGCGTGGCCGGGTTCGTGTTCTCCCGCTCCGGCCTGGGCACGAGGGAAGGTCTCACCGTGAGCCAGGGCGTCGGCGTCATCGATCCCGACTATCGGGGCGAGATCGTTGTCTCGCTCCTCAACACCTCCGGCCAGCCGCGACGTGTGCAGCGAGGACAGCGCATCGCGCAGCTGGTGTTCATGCCGGTCTTCACCGCCCGGCTCGCCGCTGTCGATGCGCTGGGCGACACCGCCCGCGGCGCGGGCGGATTCGGGCACACGGGCAAGGTGTGAGGCACCTCTTTCAAGCAATACTTTCAAAGATGATGGAGATAAGCTCATGAGCAAGAAATACGACGCGTTGGTGGCCCGGGAAAAGAAAGTTGTCTGTCAGACCTACGGCCGCTATCCTCTGGCCCTTTCCCGGGGCGCGGGCGCGCGTTTGTACGATGTGGACGGCAAGGAATACGTGGATCTTCTCGCCGGCATCGCCGTGGTCAATCTGGGGCACGCCAACGCCGAGCTGGCCGGGGTCATCGCCGAGCAGGCGAAGAAACTCGTCCACGTGAGCAATCTGTTCTACCAGGAAAATCAAATCGAACTCGCCGAGAAGCTCGTCGCCACCAGCGCGTGCGACCGGGTGTTCTTCTGCAACTCGGGGGCCGAGGCCAACGAGGCCGCCATCAAGCTCGCCAGGCGCTATATGCGCACGGTGTGCTACAAGGATGCCGGCGAGATCATCACCGTCATGGGCTCCTTCCACGGCCGCACGTTGGGCACGCTGACGGCCACCGGCCAGGGCGGCCGCATTAAAGAGGGCTTCGATCCCCTGCCTGGCGGCTTCGTCCACGTGCCCTGCGGCGACATCGAGGCCATGCGCGCGGCCATCACCGGCAAAACCGCCGGCGTGCTGCTGGAGATGATCCAGGGCGAAGGCGGCGTGCTGCCGCTTGACAAGGACTACGTCCAGGCCGTGGCCACCATGTGCCGCGAGGCCAACTGCCTGTTCATGGTCGATGAGGTGCAGACCGGCATGTGCCGCACCGGCAAATTCTGGGCGCACCAGCACTACGGCGTGGAGCCCGACATCTTCACCTGCTCCAAGGCGCTGGCCAACGGCCTGCCCATGGGGGCCATGCTGGCCAAGGAGCATGTGGCGCACGGCTTCGTGCCTGGCAGCCACGCCACCACCTTCGGCGGCGGCGCGCTCGTCTCCGCCGTGGCGGCCAGGACCGTCGACATCATGCGGCGCGACGACATTCCCGGCCGGGCGGCCAGGATCGGCAAGGTCGCCATGGACGCCTTCCGCGCCATACAGGCCAAGCATCCGGGCAAAATCGTCGCGGTGCGCGGTCTGGGACTCATGATCGGCATCGAGCTGGCGCACAACGGCCCGGCGGTGCACGCGGAGCTGCGCGAGCGCGGCTTCATCTGCAACCTGGCTCATGGCGAGGTGTTGCGCCTGCTGCCGCCGCTGATCATCGAACAGGACGACCTGCTTGCCTTCGCCGCCGCCTTGGACGATATTCTGACCAAGGACGGCGAGTAGGACCGCGAGGGAAGTCCCCGGCCTCCCGCTGGAGGCGGCGATGGGTGAAATCGCACCGGTAGAGACGGGCGCGACGGCGCAAAGTCCGGCGACGAAAATCGCCGAGCCGGACGTCAGCGCGTCGTCGCGCTCCGTTCCCGGTGGCGACAGGGAGCCCGCGGTGCATGCCGACCCAACGCCGCTCGCCGCCGCCACGCAGCAGCCTGTCCCTTTCATCAGCGACGGGACGCGCCAGGAGCACACGGACAGGATCCGCTGGGAACTCTCTGGAACCGGCGGACTTGTGGATGTCGTGGTCTGATGAAAACCTTAACCTTTTCTGGATGAATCCATGACGCAGGATCTGCTCAAAATCGAGTTTTCGCTGCCGGCTGAGGATTATGACGACGCCGTGTTCTTCCTTTCCACCGCTATTCAGCACGGCTGGCAGGAATCGCAAACGCCGGACGGCATGACGCATTTCAGCACCTACCTGGAGAATCACGAGCCCGCGCGCGAGGTGGCCCGGCGAATCGCCGAGCGTTGGCCGCACTCCGGCCTGCGCACCGAGGAGGCCATGAGTCAGGACTGGGGCCAGTCCTGGCGCGAGTTCTTCACGCCCATCGAATGCGGCGGGCGCTTCGAGATCCTGCCTCCCTGGCTCGCTGACAAGGGTAAGGGCGACCTGACCCCCATCATCATCGAGCCGAAGATGGCCTTCGGCACCGGGCACCACCCCACCACGGCCCTGTGCCTGTCCTGCATCGCCGATTTCTTCCGCCAGAACGCCATAGCGCCGGGCATGGAGTTCCTCGACCTCGGCACGGGATCGGGCATTCTGGGCATCGGGCTGTCCAAGCTGGGCCTTACCGGCCTGGGGCTGGACATCGATCCGCAGGCCATCGCCTGCGCCAGGGAGAACGTCGCGACGAACAAGGTCGACGGCCCGTTCGCCCTGGAGGTTGGCGGCATCCACGCCGTGGCCGAGGGGCGGACCTTCCGCATCATCGTGGCCAACATTCTCTCCAAGCCCCTCATCTTCATGGCCCAGGACATCGTGCGGCACATCGCCCCCGGCGGTTGTCTGGCGCTTTCCGGCATCCTCGTGGAACAGGCCCCGGAGGTCATCCAGGCCTATGAGGCTCAGGGGTTGCCCGCGCCCGCGCAGCGCGACGAGGGCGAGTGGTGCGCGCTGCTGTGGACGAATATCCGCAAGGGCGAACCGGCCGCGGAGGCTTAGACACGTGTCGCACACGGGCGAGACCATACGCGGCCTCCACCGGGTTTTCGCCGAGGCCCTGGGCCCTAGCCGTTGGTGGCCGGCCGAGACGCCCTTCGAGGTCGCCGTGGGCGCCATCCTCACCCAGAATGCCAGTTGGAAAAACGTGGCCCGCGCCATCGAGGCGCTGAAAAGCGCCGGCGCCATGACCGGCCCCGCCCTGGCGGACCTGCCGCAGCAGCGGCTGGAGGAGCTTATCCGCCCTGCCGGATATTTCCGTTTGAAAACCGTTAGGTTACGTCATTTTCTCGACTTTCTCTCGCGGGAGGCGGACCTGGACATGGAGGCCCTGCGCGGGCGCGATCCCTATTTCTTGCGCGAAAGTCTGCTCGAAGTGCGCGGCATCGGCCGCGAGACGGCCGACTCCATTCTTTGCTACGCCCTCGGAATGCCCTTCCTCGTGGTCGACGCCTACACCGTGCGCATGTTCGCCCGGCATGGCCTCATTCCCGAGGTCACCGACTACGAGGAGGTGCGTGAGATCGGGCAATCCGCCCTCGGCGACGACGTGGCCGCCCTGAACGAATTTCACGCGCTCATCGTGCGCGCCGGCGTCACTTGGTGCGCCAAGTCGCATCCACGCTGCGCCCAGTGCCCCGCCCGCAACCTGCTGCCCGACCCGGAGCGTCTGCCGGCATGAACCGCGTCCTTCCCGTTTGCGGCGTGCTCGCCCTGCTCGCCCTGCCCTTCGCCGCTGCCGCCGCGCAGCCGGCGCACTTGGAACGCGCCCTGCAGCAGGAGCGGCAAAAGGCCGATGAGCGCAAGGGCGCGATGCAGCAGCTGACCGCGCGCGAACACGAGCTGGCAGGCCAGCTCGGTAAGATCGAGAACCGGATGCGTTCCGCGCAGGACCGCATCAAGGCGAAGGAATCCGCGTTGGACGCCGCGAGACGCCAGCAGGACCAGTTCGCCTCCCAGTACGAGGCCATCCGGCTGAAGCACGACAAGGCCGTGGAACAGTTGCTGCGCATTCTGCGCGCCCTGTGGCCCATCCGCGCCCAGGGGATGCAGGAGGGGCTGCGCCTGGGCGACAGTTGGGACGCCACCGACCGCCGCTTCCAATGGAACAGCGCGGCCTATTTCCGCGCGCGCGCCGTGTTCGAGGATGTGCGGCGTCAGGAACGCGCCATCGCCGGGGTTCTCGCCAAGCAGCGCGCCGTCGAGGCCGAGGTGGACAAACAGCTGCGCGCCGTCAACGCGGACAAGGACGCGCTGCTGCGCGACCGGCTCGCCGTCAACGCCCGCATGAATCAGGTGAGCGATCAGCGCCGCGACCTCGAGGGGGAGCTGCAATCCATCCTCACGACCATCCGGCAGCTGAACTACCAGCTGGTGAGCCAGCGCAGCCGCAAGTTCGATGCGTTCAAGGCCAGCCTGCCCTGGCCCGTGGCCGGACGCGTCGTGACGGGCTACGCGCCCAGCGCCAAAACGCCGCGCCGGGGCATCGGCCTGGCCGCTCTGGAGGGTGGCACCGTGCGCAGCGTGTTCTGGGGCAAGGTGGTCCACAACGACATTCTGCGCGGCCTGGGCCGGGTGGTCATCATCTACCACGGCAACGACTACTACTCGCTCTACGCCTACTTGGCCGACGCCACCGTCCAGACCGGGCAGGAGGTCGAAAAGGACGAGAGCATCGGTCATGTCGGCTACTACCCCGAGGCTCACGGAAGCGGGTTGTATTTCGAATTGCGTTTTCATCAGAAACCCATTAATCCCCTGCTGTGGCTCATGCCCGCCCAATAGGGCGTCCCCGTAAGATCGTTCCTGGAGGGACTATGCGCGTTGGCATCTGGTTCGTGTGCTTCACTATGCTTCTGGCCCTGACCGTGGCCCCCGTCCCTCTCGACGCCGCCGCCACAGCCAAGGACGATCAGTTCGAGGCGCTCAAACGCTATAGCCAGGTTTTGGACCTGGTCGAACAGAATTACGTCAAACCGGTGTCCAAGGGCGAGCTCATTCAGGATTCCATCAAGGGGATGCTGGAGCAGCTCGATCCGCACTCGGCGTTCCTGACGCCCGATGACTTCAAGGATTTGCAGATTTCCTCGAGCGGCGCCTTCCACGGCATCGGCATCGAGATCAGCTCCGAAAACGGCCGGTTGGTCGTGGTCTCCCCCATTGAGGACACGCCCGCATATAAGGCCGGCCTCAAGAGCGGCGACACCATTCTTGAGATCGACGGCGAGCCCACCATTGAACTCGGCTTGAACGACGCGGTCAAAAAAATCCGCGGGTCGCTCGGCAGCAAGGTCACGCTCACCATCCTGCACAAGGGCGCGCAGCAGCCTGTCGATGTCACCATCGCGCGCGGAACCATTCCCATCGTGAGCGTGAAGGCTCAGGAACTGGAAAAGGGCTACGTTCTGTGCCGCATCACCCGCTTCAATGAGCACACCACCAAGGAGCTGCGCGAGAAGCTGGACGAGTACGCCAAGAAGACTCCCATCAAGGGCATCGTGCTCGACCTGCGCAACAACCCCGGCGGTCTGCTCGACCAGGCGGTCACCGTGGCCGACACCTTCCTCGGCGACGGCCTCGTGGTCTACATTCAGGGACGCGATCCGCAGAGCCGCAAGGATTTCAACGGTTCCAAGGAAGACGGCAAGTACGTCAGCGTGCCCATCGTAACGCTCATCAACGCGGGCTCGGCCTCGGCCGCCGAGATCGTGGCCGGTGCCCTGCAGGACCGTAAGCGGGCCCTCATCATAGGCGAAAAGTCCTTCGGCAAGGGCTCGGTGCAGACCGTGGTCGGCCTGCGCGACGGCTCCGGCATCAAGCTCACCACTGCCCTGTACTACACGCCCAACGGCCGTTCCATTCAGGCCGAGGGCATCGTTCCCGATCTGAACGTTCCCTTCGAGATGCCCGCCAAGTCCGACGACGACAAGGACAAGGATCGTTTCACCTTCCGCGAGAAGGATTTCTCCCGCCATTTGGCAAACGGCACGCCCAAGAAGGGCCAAAAGGCCACGGACAAGGTCGAGGATATGGAAAACGAGACCGGGCAGGCGCTCCTGGACAAGGACAACCAGATGCGCCTGGGTCTCGAAATGGTGAAGACCCTGCCCAAGATTCGGGATATCCGGTAAGCCCGTACCGACATGACCATCCGCAAGCGCACTGGGGACCAGGCCGGAAAGCACCGGTCTGGTCCCTCTTCTTCGAGGAAAACCAAGCAGCGTCGCGCGGCCATCGCCGTGGTCGTTGTCTGCGCCGTGCTGGCCATCCTCTTTTTCATCGGTCGCTGGCGGCCGTCCACGCCGCCGCCGGCACAGAACGCCACAGGTACGGTGCACGAGGCAAGCGAGCTCGAACGCCGCGTCAAGCGCGTCGAGGAGGCGCTGCACAAGTCCCTCAAGGCCCAACACGCCGACCTCGCCGCCCTGCAGGTGGAGAGCACCGAACCGCGTGAGCACGATGGCCAGCAGTATCCGTTCACCACCCTGCGCCTGCCGCAAGTGGACCGGAAGGCGTTGTACGAGCATCTCGTCAAGGAACTGGCGGAGCTCGTTCCCCAGGCAGCCCTGACGCGCGTCGCACCGAACATTTGGGACATTTCCATCGACGGCCTGCCCACGCATCGCCTGAACCTGCCCCCCGAGGCTCCCAAACCCACGCCCGCGCCGGTCAAGGGACGGGTGTCCATTGTCATCGACGACATGGGTGAGGACGTGGCCGCCGCGCGGGAGCTCGCGACACTTCCCGCGCCGATCGCCTTCTCCATCTGGCCGGACAGCAGCCACCACGAGCAGGTTCGGCAAATCGCCAAGGCGGCCGACCGTGAGATTCTGGTGCATCTGCCCATGCAGCCCCTGGGCTATCCCAAGATCAAGCCCGGCCCGCATCCGCTGCTCACCAACATGAGCGCCGACCAGATCAAGGCGCTGGTGGTCAGGGCCGTCGGGCGCGTGCCCGGCGCCGTCGGCATCAACAACCACATGGGGTCGGACTTCACGCAATACCACGCGGGAATGCGCGCCGTCCTCGCCGTTATGAAGCGCGATGGCCTGTTTTTCCTGGACAGCCGCACGACAGCCGCCACTGCCGGCCCTGCCGAGGCCCAAAAGCAGGGTGTGCGCGTTCTGCAGCGCGATGTGTTTTTGGACAACGTGCAGAGCGTGCCGGAAATCCTCAAGCAGCTGCGTCAGGCCGAGGGCATCGCCAAGGAACGCGGCCATGCCATCGCCATTGGCCATCCGCACAAGCAGACCATCGCGGCGATCCGACAATGGCTGAAGGAAAAAGACCAGACCGTGCACGTGGTGAGCCTCTCCGCGCAACCGGCGCTGTGAGTTTTCTCCCCGGCCGGCTTGCCAATGTCGCCCGCCTCGGGCTATCGTAATGGCCGCGCCGGGCTAAAGGAAAAAGCTGTCCGGTCCGATTTTTGCTTATAAATTCCGCCAGGACGTTTCGTCCCGGTCGGCATGGATCACGCGGCCCACGAGGATATCGCGGACATGAGTAAGATTCTTGAACAAGATGAGGTAGATGTCCTCCTTCGGGGTCTTTCCGGCGGCGAGGTGGAAACCACCCCGGACATCCCCGAGGACGACTCCGGCATCGTCCCCTTCGACCTGACGAATCAGGACCGCATCATCCGCGGCCGCATGCCCGTTTTGGAGATCGTCAACGACCGCTTTGCCCGCCTATGCACCAACACGCTCGCCAACACCATGCGCAAGCGCGTGGACATCAATCCCATCTCCATCGACATGAGCAAGTTCGGGGACTTCATGCGCAGCCTGCCCGTGCCCACGAGCATCTCCATCTTCAAGATGGAACCGCTGCGTGGCAACGCCCTGCTCGTGGTCGACTCGCGTCTCGTCTTCGCGCTGGTGGAGAACTTTTTCGGTGGCGCGGGCAGCCAGCCCAAGGTGGAGGGGCGCGACTTCACGCCCATTGAGCAGGCCATCGTGGACAAGGTGGTCAAAATCGCCCTGTCCAACATGGAGGAGTCCTGGAAACCCGTGCACGAAGTGCACATCGAGGTGGTGCGCTCCGAGGTGAACCCGCAGTTCGCGGCCATCGTGCCGCCGAGCGATGTGGTCATCGTCATCACCTTCGAGGTGGAGCTGGAGAACGCCATCGGTTCGCTCATCTGCTGCCTGCCTTACGCCACCATGGAGCCCATCCGCTCCAAGCTGCACGCCTCGTTTCAGTCCGAACGCCTGGAAGTCGATCACGTGTGGATCAACCGCTTCAAGGAGCGTCTGCTGGAAACCCCGGTGGAGTTCCTGGCGCGGCTGGGCCGCACGCGCATCACTGGACGACAGCTGCTCAATCTGGAGGTTGGCGACATTCTTTTGCTCGATACAGACGCCGACGCCCTGCTCGAGGCCGAGGTGGAGGGCGTGCGCAAGTTCTACGGCCTTCCCGGCCGAGTGAAGGGCAACAAGAGCTTTAAAATCATGAAGGACGAACAGCTGCATTTCTAGCCCGGCTCCGGCAAACCCCTTGACTAATCCCGCCATACCGGTGCATTTCCCCTGCACATGAACATAGGCTGGGCGACGTGCGCCCCGCTTCATTCCTATCCCACGGAGGACACATGACCGAACGCACTTTCTCCATCATCAAACCCGACGCCGTGGCAGCCAAGCAGACCGGTGCCATCATTCAGATGATTCTCGACGCCGGACTGGCCATCAAGGGCATGAAAATGATCCAGCTCACCCGCGCCCAGGCTGAAGGCTTCTACGCCGTGCACAAGGAGCGCCCCTTTTTCAAGGATCTCGTGGAGTACATGATCTCCGGCCCGGTGGTCGTCTCCTGCCTGGAGGGCGAGAACGCCATCGCGCGGTACCGCGAGCTCATGGGCGCCACCGACCCCAAGAAGGCCGCCGAGGGCACCATCCGCAAGCGTTTCGGCAAGAGCATCGAGGCCAACGCCTGCCACGGCTCCGACGGTCCCGACACCGCCAAGGTCGAAGTGGCCTACTTCTTCAGCTGCCTGGAGCTCGTGGGGTAGGACGATGAACAACAGCGTCGGCTTCATCGGGGTCGGAAACATGGGCACGGCCATCATCAAGGGGATGGCCGCCCACGGAATCGAAGTCCATGGCTGCGACCCGAACACGGACCGCTTGGCCAAGCTGGCTGGAGAGACCGGACTCAAAGTGGAGGCCACGCCGGCGGACATCGTCCAGAACTGCCGCTACGTGCTGCTGGCCGTGAAGCCGCAGCACCTGCCTCCGCTGGTGCGCGAGATCGCCCCGCTCCTCACCGCCGGGCACTGCCTGCTGTCCATCGCCGCCGGCGTTACCGAGTCCACGTTGATGGAGCTCACCGGCAAGCGTTGTCCCGTGGTGCGCATCATGCCCAACACGCCGGTCCTCGTTGGCGCGGGCGTTTTCGCCCTGTGCTTCGACGATCCGGCGCTGGACGCCGAGCGTCGCGACTTCGTGCAGAACGTCATCAAGCCGCTGGGGCAGGTGCATGTGCTGCCCGAGAGGCTCTTCGACGCCTTCACCAGCATCGCCGGCTGCGGCCCGGCCTACGTGTTCTACTTCATGGATGCACTCGTCGAGGCCGGTGTGAACCTTGGCCTCACCCGCGGACAGTCCACGGAGATCGTCAAGGCCCTGTTCAGCGGTTCGGCCAAGCTGGCCGAGAAAAGCCCCCTGCATCTGGCCGAGCTGCGCGAGATGGTCACCTCACCCGCCGGGTCCACCATCCGCGCCACCATGCACTTCGACCGCATGGCCCTGCGCGGCGTCATCGTGGACGCTTGCACCGAGGCCAACAACCGCAACATCGAACTCGGCTAGAACGCGCTTCCGCATTCACGCGAAAGGCCGGAAGGGATCGCTCCCCTCCGGCCTTTTTTGCGCCCGGAAGACGGAAAGTCTACAGCGCCACGCCAAAAGACTCCAGCACAGCCGAGGCCGAGGCCCGCACGAACTGGAAGGACAACACGCCGAGAATCCCCGCCAATAACACAAGGTTAAACATTTTCTTGAGTTTTTCCAGTGTCCAATCCTGGCATTCTGGTCCCAGGTGCGGCTTGTCCTTGGCCGTGCCGAAGTAGACGGCGGGACCGCCCATGGTGCTCTGCATGAGCCAGGCGGTGGCGGCCATGGGCCAACCGGCGTTGGGGCTCTCCATCTTGACCGCGTCCGCGTGGAAGCGAGCCTTGGCCTGCCGCCAGTCGAGCTTCAGGATGGCTCCGGCGGCCAGCAGCAACGCGGTGGCGAGCCGCGCCGGCACATACGCCAGTACGTCGTCGGCGCGCGCGGCGGCCCAGCCGAACTCGCGGTATTGCGGCGTCTTGTAGCCCCACATGGAATCCATGGTGGACACGGCCTTATACGCCCACATAAGCGCGGGTCCGCCAAGCACCAGATAAAACAGCGGCGCCACGAAGCCGTCGCAGAAATTCTCGCTCACGGTCTCGGCCAGCGTACGGCGAATTTCCTTCTCGCTCATGTAGCTGGTGGTACGGCTCACCAGTTCGCCCACGGCCTCGCGCGCTTCGTCGAGGGAGCCCTCGTCGAGCATCTCCACCACGTCGCGAGCGCAGTCGAGCAGCTCACCCAGCGCCAGACCGGCGTAGGCGAAGTACACGGTCAGCACTATTCCGATGATTTTGATTTCCGTCAGCGCGTAAACGGCCACGCCGCACAGCGCCGCGGTCGCGGCCACGCACAGCGCACCGGTGACGCGCAGGCTCGTGCGCCAGCGCCGGGCCTTAGGTTCCAGCCACTCCAGGAACCGCCCGATCCAGCGCACGGGATGCGGCAGGCAAAGCGGATCGCCCAGCATCAGATCGATGATGAATGCGAGCGTCGGCAGGCTGAAAATCGTCCAAATGAGAATTTTCACGGGGTTCTCCGTGTGGAGGGAAAAAAGGCGGGGAAGGCGTTGCGTGCCCTCCCCGCCCGGCGGGATTGCTCGTTAGCTCTCGAAATAGGAGCGCAACACCGCGCTGCGCACCGGATGCCTCAGCTTGCGCAGAGCCTTGGCCTCGATCTGCCGGATACGTTCGCGGGTGACGTTGAACAGTTTGCCGACCTCCTCGAGGGTGTGGTCGCTTTTCTCACCGATGCCGAAGCGCTTGCGCAGAACCTGCTCCTCGCGCGGGGTCAGGTCGGCCAGCACCCTGGCTATCTGCTCGGAGAGCTTGGTGCTCACAACCTCCTCGGCGGGGGCGGTCGCCTTCTTGTCCTCGATGAAATCGCCGAGGTTGGAGTCCTCCTCGTCGCCGATGGGGGTCTCGAGGGAAATCGGCTCCTTGGCGATCTTCAACACCTTCTTGACCTTTTCCACCGGGTAGTCCATACGCTCGGCGATCTCCTCGGGCGAGGGGTCGCGTCCAAGCTCCTGCACCAGGTAGCGGCTGGTGCGGATGAGTTTGTTGATGGTCTCGATCATGTGCACAGGAATGCGGATGGTGCGCGCCTGATCGGCGATGGCGCGAGTGATGGCCTGCCGGATCCACCACGTGGCGTAGGTGCTGAACTTGTAGCCGCGTTGATACTCGAACTTGTCCACGGCCTTCATCAGGCCGATGTTGCCTTCCTGGATGAGGTCGAGGAACTGCAAACCGCGGTTGGTGTACTTTTTGGCGATGGAAACAACGAGGCGCAGGTTGGCGCGGATGAGCTCCTGCTTGGCGCGCATGGCCGCGAGGTTGCCGCGCTTGATGCGCCAGAGCACTTCCTCGAGGTCGTCGACATTGTGGCAGCACTTCTCCTGCAGGCGGGTGATGATCTCCATTTTTCCGGAAAGCATCTCCTTGAAGGAGAAGAACTCCTCCACCGTCATATGCAGGGCGTCCGCGGCGTTGACGGGATTGATCTCGCGATCGTCCACACCGTGGAACAGGCGCACGATCTCGTCGCGGCTCTTGCCCACGGAAAGGATGTAGGCGGAGAGGTCGCGCTGGCAGTTGTGCATCTGACGCACGTAGTCGGACACGGTCTCGATGATGCGGTCAATGAGGGTCTTCTCGATCTTGATGTCGCGAAGCCTCGTGACGATGTCTTCCTTATAGGCGAGAATCTCGCTCTGCACGCCGTAGACGCGACGGTCCAGCTGGGCGCAGTAGTCCAGTTTGTCGTAGATCTTGCGCTTCTTCTTGAACAGCGCCTTGACCTCGTCGAGCAGGAAGATGACCCGCTGGCGCTGGTTCATCTCGTCCTCGGTGGGATCGTCCTCCTCGATGGTCTTGACCACGTCCTTGAGCTTGATGCGCATATTTTTGAGGTCATCGCCCACCTGAACGAGTTCCTCGATGGCCACAGGCACCTCGACGAGGGCGTAGAGCACCTCCATCTCGCCGTTTTCGATCTTCTTGGCGATGGTCACCTCGCCATCACGGTCGAGCAGGGGGACTGCGCCCATCTCGCGCAGATACATGCGCACGGGGTCGGTGCTACGGGAGGAATAGTCGGCCGGATCATCGTTGTCGCTCGGCACCAGATCCAGCTCGTCGTCGGTCTCGGTGGTGTCGGCTGTCAGTTTCTTGCCGTTCTCCTCGGAATCCACGATGACGATGTTCATCTGGTCGAAGATGCTCATCACCTCTTCAAGCTGATCGGGTGTGTTCATCTCCGTGGGCAGGGTTTTGCCCACTTCCTCGAAGGTCAGAAATCCGTTCTTCTTGCCCTTGGCGATAAGGAGCTTGATTTGCTGGATTTCCTTGAGATTATTCATTCTTCCTCCCTGCTGGGGGCATTGAGATCAGTAAGCGCGGCCATGAGCCGTTTCACTTCTTCCGCGTCGCCCCGACTCGTGGCCGCGCGGATTTGATCCATCAGGTCCTCACGCGATCTGCGCACGCCGGCATTTTCGATGCGCCGGCACACGTGCAGCCATTCCTGCGTCAGATCGTCGCCCTCGGGCTTGTCCTTGGACCGGGTGTCGGCCCAAAAACTCTTTTCCTCCTGGCTCAGGTCGGGCAGGACGTCATCCACTCCCGCCTGCGCCAGCTTGCGCCACAACTCCCGACCGAAGTCGGTGGTCAGCAACGCCTCGAACCCGCGTTTGGCCAGCTCCGGCACGTATTCCGGATACTGGATGGGCAAACGCAGGAAG
The DNA here is from genome assembly GCA_020692325.1 of Desulfocurvus sp. Lineage (GTDB taxonomy): Bacteria > Desulfobacterota > Desulfovibrionia > Desulfovibrionales > Desulfovibrionaceae > Humidesulfovibrio. The sequence goes on along the minus strand of JAIMKR010000009.1, from coordinate 80,655 downwards.
TAGCGGTCATCCCGCTCCTCGCTTCCCACGGCCGGTGCGCGCGGCGCATCGCGGCGCTTGTCGCGCCCCCGCGCCTGTCCGCTCGGGGCCCGATTCGTCGTTCCGGCATCCAGCCTGCCCTGTCCCGCTCCAAAGCGACGCAGATCGGCCTCGGCCAAACCGAGTCCCTGGGCCAGACGCGGGATGTAGAACGGACGCAATGAGTTATCGGCCAAGTGCGCCAAAAACCCATTGGCCCAGGCCACTATTTCCCGTGGGGCGAAACCATCTCGCACCACGGAAAAACAGTAGTCCAGGCCGTCCACGGCGTCGTCGAGGCAAACGTCGAACCCTTCTTTGCCGCGCGTCTGCAGCAGGCTGTCCACATCCTCGCCATCGGGTAGGCGCACCACGCTGCACGAAACCCCATATTGCAGGATCATCTCCGCACTGCGCAGGGCGGCCTTGCGCCCCGCCCCGTCACCGTCAAAAACCAACACCATGCGCGAGCAAAAACCGGCGACGCGCTTCACCTGATCCTGGGTAAGCGCGGTGCCGAGGACTCCGCAAGCGTCCACGTAGCCGAACTGATGCAACGAAAGCACATCCATGTACCCTTCCGTGAGTATCGCCCGCTTGCTGCGGGTCATGGCCTGACGGGCCTGGAAGAGACCGTAGAGGTGTTCCCCCTTTTTATATATGGGCGTGTCGCTACTGTTCAGATACTTGGGTTCTCCATCAGTAAGTACTCTACCGCCAAAGGCAATAACCTGACCCGATAAATTTTGTATGGGAAAAATGAGCCGTCCGCGAAAACGGTCATAGGCGCGCCCGCCGCCCTCCTTCTGGGAAAGCAGCCCGGCGCGCACGGCCTCATCCGATTCGAAGCCGCGACCCTTGAGAAAATTCGCCAATCCCTGCCAGTCGTCGGAGCTCGCGCCCAGGCCAAAGGCGGAGACGATCCCGTCGTTCATGCCCCGACGGCGCAGATACGCGCGCGAGGCGTCGCCAGCTGCCAGGTTCAAATTGCTGCGATAATATTCCTGCGCGGCTGTATGCATCTCCAGGCAGCTTTTTTTGAGCCGCTGGCGCGCGTCGTACTCCGGGTCCGGTCGGAAGTCGCCAATGTCGACACCGGCCTCGGAGGCAAGCTGCTCCAGCGCGTCCTTGAACTCGAGGCCGTTGATGCGCTGGTAAAAATCGATGACGTCGCCGCCCACACCGCAGCCGAAGCAGTAGAAAAAGCCCTCGGTCTCGTTGACGCTGAAGGACGCCGTTTTCTCCTGATGGAATGGGCAAAAGCCCATCTGCCTGCCGCCGCCGGGGCGCAGAGCCACATAACGCCGCACCACGTCAACGATGTTCAACCGCTGCTTGATCGCCTGAATGACCTGCCGGTCCATCGCCGTCCCCCGGCGCTACTTGAGCGTCGCCTCGGTCATGCCGTCGCCGCCATGTTCCTCGGTGGCCAGAGTGAACGAGGCCACGCCCGGCGCGGTGCGTAAAAATGCGTGGATTTCCCGGCGCAACGCGCCGGTGCCACGTCCGTGAACGATCTCGACGGCGCTCGCCCCGCGCAGCAGCGAGGCGTCGAGGAATTGCGCCAGCGCGGAAAGCGCCTCGTCGGCGCGCTGGCCGCGCAGGTCGATGCGCGGCGTGTAGCCCAGGTCGGCGGCGACGCCGCCCGTTCCGGCCGCAGCCTTCTCCACTTTGCGCGCAGCCTTGCCATCCTGCGAGAGTTCGCCGAAGGCCACCCACATGGCCACCCCGGAAAAGTCAACCTTGACCTGCCGCTTGCGCTCGTCCCGCTCCAGCACCTTGCCGGTCTTGTTCCAGGCCTTGTAGCTCACGCGCGAGCCGATGGTGATGTCGTCCCACTGGAAAACGGAGGGAACAGCGACCGCGGGCTCCTGAGATGGCTCAAGCCGTTCCCGCGCCTCGGCGAGCTTTTTGAGGGCCTGCTTGCGGCCGATGCGTTCGCTCTTCCATTCGCGCAGCACATCTTGCGCCTGGGCGCGGATCTCGGCGACGAGCCGGCCGCGCTCCTTCTCGAAACTGGCCTCCAGGCCCGCGCGCTTCTTGCGCAGGGCGGCGAGTTCCGCCGCGATCTCGTCATTCTCGCGCTCGCGGCGCACGGCCAGGGCGTTGAGCCGGTCGAGCACGGCGCTGGCGTCGTTGCCATCCAGCAAAAGGTATTGCTCCGCACGCGAGAGGATGGCGCGTGGCAGACCGTGCTCCCTGGCCACGTCGAGGGCGATGCTCGCGCCGACCTGATCGTAGGCCAAGCGGAATAGCGGTTTCTTGGTGGCCGGGTCGAACAGCACGCTGGCGGCGCGCACGCGCTCCGTGGCCAGCGCATAGGCCTTGAGCGCCGGGAAGTGCGTCGCGGCGAAAGTGGTCGCCCCACGCTCGAGCAGACTGTCGATGACGGCCTGTGCCAGGGCCGCGCCCTGGGTCGGGTCGGTGCCAGCGCCGAACTCGTCGAGCAGAAAAAGCGTCTTGTCGTCCACGCGGTCCCACACGCGTGCGATGTACTGAATCTGCGCCGTGAAGGTGCTGACGTGCTCTTCCAGGCTTTGCTCATCGCCAAGAACCACAAAGATGTTCGTCCACAGCGGCAGCGAGGAGCCTTCGGCCACGGGCACCGGCAGGCCGGAAAAAGCCATAAGCGCGATGAGCCCCACGGTTTTGAGGCAGACCGTTTTGCCGCCGGCGTTGCCGCCGCTGACCACGAGGGCCAGCTGACCGTCCTGCAGCTTGATGTCAAGGGGATGCGTGTCCGGGTTGGAGAGCGCCAGCAGCGGATGCCGCGCCCGCAGCAATCTGGCCGGCTTGTCCGGGCCGATGTCCAGCGCGCGCGCCCCCGTGGCGTCGGCAAAGCGCGCTTTGGCCATGAGTACGTCGAGCTGCACGAGACTCTCGTAGCTGGCCGCAACGCCGGGCCGTTCCTGGCGGACGAGATCCGTCAAGTACTCGAAAACCTTGCGTTCCTCGTCGCGCTCTTCGCGCTTGAGTTCCTGAAGGGTGTTGTTGATCTCCACCAGGAACATGGGCTCGAAGTAGCATGTCTCGCCGGTCTGTGAGTAATCGTGAATGATGCCGGGGAAACGGTTCTTGAAGTTTACCTTTAAGGGCAAGACGTAGCGATCTGAGGCGATGGTGATGAATTCATCCTGCAAATATTGCGAGATGTTCTCCTCGAGCACAAAATCACGCACACGCTTGGTGCACTTTTGATGAATGGAGCGGATTTCCTGGCGTACGGAGAAAAGTCCCGGCGAACTTTCGTCCTTCAGACGTCCATCCTGATCCAGACAGCGCTTCAGCGCGCCCCACGAGCCCTGCGGCCAGGGAGCGCCGGCGACGGCCTCGAAAAGTTCGTTCCAACCGCGCTCGCGATACGGTTCCAGCAGATCGCGCGCATGCCGCGCCTGCTCCAGCGTGAGCGAGAGGGCGACCAGAGCGTCGAGATCGAGCACGCGGTGTGCGATGTCGAGTTCGGGGAAAAAATTGGCAAAGTCAGGGAAGGCGATCAGTCGGAAGCCGGACTCCCCGACCCAACGCAACGCCTGGTCGAGCAGCGCAAGCTGGGACCGCACGGCCTCGGCTGTGGCGAGGGGCGCCAGCTCCAGACAGGCGGACGCGCCGGGCTCGGAGACGGCGAATCCCGAAAGTTCACGGAGAACTTTCGGGAACTCCAGCAAATGCAGGGTTCTGGCTTCCATGCGGCAGCAGCGTCAGGAGGCGAGTCTGGACCGGACGGCCTCGCTGGCCTTCTTCCCGTCGTACCGGCCTTTGTAGGCTAGCGCCAGTGCCTGCATGACCTTGCCCATGTCCTTTGGGGATTGGGCCCCGGTCTCGACCACGAGGCGATCGACAGCCTGGACGAGTTCTTCATCCGAGAGCGGGGCGGGCATATACTCCCGCAGCACCTTCAACTCCGCAGCCTCATTAGCCGCGAGCTCAGGTCGACCGTGCTTTTCGTATTGTTCGATGGACTCGCGGCGCTGCTTGATCTCACGAGTGAGCAGTTCCAGCATGTCGTCATCGGTGAGCGGGCGCATGACCTCGACAGCCCGGTTCTTGGCGGCTGTCTTGAGAAGTCTCAAGACAGCCACCCGAACGGTGTCTTTGGCCTTATAGGCCGCTATGTAATCGGACTCGAGGCGTCCTTGGATGGTGCTCATCCGTCAATCCTAGACTTGCGCATCTTCTTGGCGAGACGCTTCTTGGCGGCGGCTTTCTTCTTCTTTTCCTGAACGCTGGGCTTCTCGTAGTGCTGCCGCTTCTTCAGCTCGGAAAGGATGCCGGCTTTTTCGACCTGCTTCTTAAAACGACGCAGGGCGATTTCGAAGTTATCGTTTTCATCCAACAGAATACCGGGCAATTAAATCACCTCCCCGAACGAACTTGATCAAACGCGAGACGAACAGCTACCCCATCTTTTCACGGAATGCAAGAAAATGGAGCTGACAAAACGGACCCCCCAAAACCTCAGCGGCCAGGAGGGTCCAAAAAACGCGTACGGAGCTAGTCTGGCGGTTTACTGCGCGTGATGATCTCTGCGCGATTCACACCAGCTTTTCATGATGCAATAGCCCAGACCGCAGCAGATGACGAAAAGCACAATGTAAAGCACGCCGAAAAACACCGCGTGATCAGCCTGGAACCAGGGCAGATCCTGCGGAAGCGGACTATGAACAGTTTCACCGTGAAGCATTGTCGTCCTCCGATATTACTTTACGGCATCCTTCAAAAGCTTGCCGGGACGGAACTTGACGACCTTGGTGGCCGGAATCTTGATTTCCTTGCCGGTGCGGGGGTTGCGGCCAACGCGATCCTTGCGCTCCTCGACCTGGAAGGTGCCGAAGCCGGTGAGAGTCAGTTTGCCTTCCTTGACAAGGACACCCTCGACGGCATCAATGAAAGCGTTCAGGGCGCGCTCCGCATTGGCCTTCGTCAAGTTGGCCTTTTCCGCTATTTTGACAACCAGCTCAGCCTTCGTCATCTGTCCTTCCTCCTCAAATTGGTGGGTCATGATTGTGCGGCCCGGTTTCGCGTCCGTCAGAAAATTCAGCGGTCGCAGTTTGCAATACGGAGCGGAATACCGAGCGCTCCTTCCACATTTCCTCATCGTCGCCCGAGGGGGACGCCAAACCCTGCACCCGCCTCAAAATGCGACTGAGTGTCGATAAACACCAAAGCAAAAGGCAAGTCAAGCAGGAAAATCAGGAAACAGGACTTTCGACAGAGCCCGAAAGCGTTCTGGCGCTAGCGTCTCCGGCCGCTGCACCGGGTCTATACCGATCGTCCTAATATCGTTGAGTATTTGTAAAAAACCTTGTGATTTCAATATGGTGCCAAGTTGTTTGCGGCGCTGTTGAAAACAGGTGCGCAGCGTCCGCGACAACAGTTCGTTCTCCTTGGCGTCCGGGCGGCCGTCACGCAAAAAAAACCGCACAACAGCGGAAGTGACCTTGGGTTGTGGCCGAAACACCTGCGGCGGCACCTTGAACAGCAGTTCGCCCGTGGCGTGATTCTGAATGAAAGCGGACAGCGCGCCATACTGTCTTCCTCCGAACTTCGCCGTCAGGCGCTGGGCGACCTCGAGCTGTACCATGAACACCGCGCGTTCGAAGTCCGCTTGGCCAAGAATGTCCCAGATGAGCGGCGACGCGATATTATAAGGAAGGTTGCCGAAGATCTTCCAAGAGGATCCGGCGGTAAGTCCGGCCCAGGGGTAGGACATGGCGTCACCGCGCACCACTTCAAGTTGCGGATGGGCGGCCTCAAGCGCCCCGGCCAGGGCGTTGTCCATTTCCAGCGCCACGTAGCGCGCGGGGCCGCGAGCGAGCGCGATTTGCGTGAGCGCCCCCCGCCCGGGGCCGATCTCAAGCACGTTGTCTCCGGGACGGATGTCCACCGCGGCGACGATCTTGCGCGCGATGTTCGGGTCGGCCAGAAAGTTCTGTCCCAGGCTTCTTTTCGCCGGTGCGTATCCCTCGTTCGTCATGGTCACATGCCCTAGCAAGAGCGCCGGTTGTTGACAATAGCTTCGTACGCCCTGTAACATCTTGTATCCGTTTCCGATCAAGGAGAGACATCAATGGATCTGCGCAGCTACATTCGCGACGTGCTCGACTTCAAGCCCGGCATCACTTTTTTTGACATCACCCCCCTGCTCGCCGACCCCAAGGCCTTTCATTACGCCATCGACGCGCTGGCCGAACGCTATAAGGACGCCGGAGCGAACAAGCTCGTCGCGGCCGAGGCGCGCGGCTTCATTTTCGGCGCTCCGCTGGCCTACAAGCTCGGCGTGGGCTTCATCCCGGTGCGCAAGCCCGGCAAACTGCCCTACAAAACCACGTCCGTCTCCTACTCCCTGGAGTACGGCACGGACACGCTCGAAATGCACGTGGACGCCCTTGGGAGCAAAGACAACGTGCTCATCATCGACGACCTGCTCGCCACCGGCGGCACGTCCCATGGCATGATCGAGCTGGTGCAAAACGCCGGCGCCAAGGTGGCCGGCATCGGCTACCTCCTTGAGCTCGGCTTCCTCGACGGCGCAAAGCAGCTTGAGGGCATTCCCCACGAATATCTGCTGAAATTGTAGGAGGATATTCAATGTCCCTCATCGGCATCATCGGCGGCAGCGGACTCGACAATCCGGACATCCTGAAGGACGCCCACGACGAACCGGTCGCCACGCTATACGGCGAGCTGCCCTCGCCTCCCCGTGTCGGCTCCATCGCCGGCCGGGAGGTCTGCCTCATCGCCCGGCACGGGCGCGAACACACCGTGCCGCCCTCGCAGATCAACTACCGCGCCATCATCGCCACGCTCAAAAAGCTTGGCTGCACGGCTATTCTCAGCACCACGGCCGTGGGATCGCTACGCGAGGACATCCACCGCGGCGACCTCGTGGTGCTCGACCAGTTCATCGACTTCACCCGTCATCGCGCGGAGACGTTCCACGAGGCCTTCGCCCCGCACCAGCCCGTGCATTGCCCCATGGCCGCCCCCTTCGACGCCGGTCTGCGCGCGACGCTCATCGATGCCTGCAAGGCACTTGACATCCCGCATCACAAGACGGGCACGGTGGTCACCATCGAGGGCCCGCGCTTCAGCACCCGCGCGGAATCGAACATGTTCCGCATCCTCGGCGCGGACGTCATCAACATGAGCATCGCCCCGGAGTGCATTCTGGCCAACGAGGCCGGCATTCCCTACGCCAGCATCGCCATGAGCACGGACTACGACTGCTGGAAGACCGACGAGGCCCCCGCCACCTGGGAGGAGATCCTGGCCATCTTCAACCAGAACGCCCGCAAGGTGACGGACGTGCTCATGCACGCGGTTCGCACCATCGCGTGAGAATTCTTCGCGGCGGCGCCTCGCGGGACTTGACAAGGCGGGGCTTTGCCGTCTAAAAGTTTCGTCTCTATTTTTTGATGACAATCTGGCGGCAGCGCGCGCCGGACAAGGAGGAAATCCCATGGCTGATGGCAAAAAGAAAGCCAGCGCCCTCGAAGGCGCTGTGATGACCGCCGAGGGGCTGTCCTACAAGGGCTTCATCCTCGCGCCCATCGTTGAGAACTGCACGGGGTGCGAGCGTATCGCCGCCTTCGAGGACAAGAGCTATTGTCCCACCTATGCGGAGCCGGCCAAGAAATGGACCAACGGCATCTGCAACTTCGCCACCCACGTCAAGGCCACGGTGGACAAGGAAGGCAAGACCAAGGTGAACCCGTTGAAGGCGTCCAAGCGCGCCGCCAGGGGTCGCTGATCGGAAGCACGGCGAAAAAGGCGGGGGCGACCCCGCCTTTTCTTTTTGAACCGCCAAAACTCGCCGCATCGCCGGCAAGGGGGAGTCGGGAAATGCTCGCCGAAATCAACCGGAACATCGAGTCCTCGTCCCAGTTCGTCATCGATCTGCAACGCGCGCTCACGGCCATCCCCGCCCTCGGCCCCATCAACGGCGGTCCAGGCGAGGCGGACAAGGCGAATTTCCTTTCGAAATTCATGCGGGACATGGGCATTCCCTCGGTCCGCGAACTTCAGGCCCCCGACCCCGCCGTTCCCTGCGGCTACCGGCCCAACCTCGTCGCCGTCATTCCCGGACGCGATACAAGAAAAACCTGCTGGATCATCTCGCACCTGGACATTGTCCCCCCCGGCGACCGCGCCCTGTGGCGGTCCGATCCCTACACGCTGCGGGTCGAGGGCGACATCCTCATCGGACGCGGCGTGGAGGACAACCAGCAGGGCATCGTCAGCTCGCTGCTCGTGGCCAAGGCGCTCGTGGAGTCCAATATCACCCCGGACATGAACTACGGCGTGCTCCTGGTGGCCGACGAGGAGACCGGCAGCAAGTACGGGCTGGACTACGTGGTGCGCAAGTACCCCGATCTCTTCGGCCCCGACGACCTCTTCCTCGTTCCCGACTTCGGCGGCCCGGACGCCGAAATGGTCGAGGTGGCCGAGAAGAGCATCCTCTGGCTCAAGGTGATGGTGGAAGGCCGGCAGTGCCACGCCTCCACGCCAGCCGCCGGCGTGAACAGCCTGCTCGCCGCCGCCGACTTCATCACCCGCATTCCATCCCTGCACCAGCGTTTCGACGCCCGCGACGAGCTGTTCAACCCGCCCTTCTCCACGTTCGAGCCCACCAAGAAGGAGGCCAACGTGGAGAGCGTGAACATCATTCCCGGCCGCGACGTCTTCTACGTGGACTGCCGCGTCATGCCCAACTACCGGCTCGAGGAGATCGTCGAGGTGATCAAGACCATCGGCGCGGAGATCGAGGCCAAGCACGGCGTGCACATCACTTACGACTACGTGCAGTTCGAGCAGGCCGCGCCGGCCACCCCAGACGACAGCGAGGTGGTGACGCGCCTTTTGCCGCGTATCCGCGCCGTGTACGGCAACCAGCCCAAGCTGCAAGGCATCGGCGGCGGCACCGTGGCCGCGTACCTGCGCAACGCCGGCCACAAGGCCGTGGTCTGGGCCACGCTGATGCACAACGCCCACCAGCCCAACGAGCGCTCGTCCATTTCCGTCAGCATGAAGGATGCCAAGGTCATGGCGTCCATGCTCTTCGACTAGGAGGGACGCGCTTCCCGTGGACACAGTGCGCGCTCTGCCCGAAGTCTTCGACCTCGTCGTCGTCGGGGCCGGTCACGCCGGCTGCGAGGCGGCCAGCGCGGCCGCGCGCCTGGGGCTCGCCACCCTGCTCGTCACCAGCAATCTCGACCGCATCGGCCACATGTCCTGCAACCCGGCCATCGGCGGGCTCGCCAAGGGGCATATGGTCCGCGAGATCGACGCCCTGGGCGGTCGCATGGGCCAGTGGGCCGACGCCGCCGGCATCCAGTTCCGCCAGCTCAACCAGAGCAAGGGGCCGGCCGTGCGCTCCACCCGCGCGCAGATCGACCGCGCCGCCTACATGCGCGTGGTGCAGGCCGAGCTCTTCGCCCAGCCCGATCTGTGGATCGTGCAGGACATGGCCACCGAGGTGCTCGCCGAGCATGGCCGCGCCTCGGGCATCCGCACGCGCGCCGGCCAGACCTTCGCCTCCCGCGCGGTGCTGCTCACTACCGGCACTTTTCTTTCTGGACTCATGCACATCGGCCTCATGCATTTCCCCGGCGGCAGGCTCGGCGACGCCCCTGCGCAGGGACTGTCCGACTCCCTGCGCGCCCACGGCTTCGAGCTGGGCCGGCTGAAAACCGGCACACCGCCGCGGCTGCTCAAAAGCAGCGTCGATTTCTCCGCCATGAAGCCGCAGTACGGCGACGAGCCCCTGCAACGCTTCAGCTTCATGGACGCCGCAGCGCCGCTGCCGCAGGTTCCCTGTCATCTCACCTACACCAACGCGGCCACGCACGAGGCCATCCGCGCGGGTTTCGACCGCTCCCCGCTGTTCACGGGCGTTATCCACGGCACCGGCGCGCGCTACTGCCCGTCCGTGGAGGACAAGGTGGCGCGCTTCCCAGACAAGGAACGCCATCAGGTCTTCATCGAGCCCGAGGGACTGGACAGCCCGGAGGTCTACCCCAACGGCATCGCCACCAGCCTGCCGCTGGACATCCAGAAGCGCCTGCTTGCCACCATCCCCGGGTTGGCGCGCGCGGTCATCGCTCGTCCCGGTTACGCCATCGAGTACGACTTCGCTCCGCCCACGCAGTTGTTGCCCACGCTGGAGTCCAAGCCGCTGCCAGGGCTTTTTCTCGCCGGGCAGATCAACGGCACCAGCGGCTACGAGGAGGCTGCGGCGCAGGGGCTGTGGGCGGCGCTCAACGCCTTTTGCTCCCTGCGCGGCCTGCCGCCCTTCCTGCCACGACGCGACCAGGCCTACATGGCCGTGCTCGTGGACGACCTGGTGACGTTGGGCACCAAGGAACCCTACCGCATGTTCACCTCGCGCGCGGAACACCGCCTGCTGCTGCGCGAGGGCAACGCCGACGCCCGGCTCACGCCCTTCGGCCGCCGGCTCGGTCTGGTGGACGACGCGCGTCAGGCGCGTTTCATCGACAAAATGCGCCGCCTCGACGCGCTGCTCGCGGCCTGCCGGGGCACGATCATCCGGCCGGACGCCCCCACCCGGGACATTCTCGCGCGCATCGGCGCGGCCGTTCCGGGCAAGGCGGTGAGCCTCGCCGCGCTGCTGCGGCAGCATCAGCTCAGTATGGAGTCCCTCACCCCACTGCTGCCGGCCATCGCGGACGAATCCCCCGAGGTCCTGCGCGAGGCCGAGACCCAAATCCGCTACGAGAGCTATCTCGAACGCGAAGCCGAGCGCGTGTCGCATAGTCGTGACGTGCAGGACACGCCGCTGCCGCCGGACATGGCGTATTCTGGCATCCCCGGGCTGACGCGGGAGGCGGTGGAAAAGCTGACGCGCGCGCGGCCGGCCACCCTCGGCCAAGCTGGACGCATCAGCGGCATCACGCCCGCGGCGGTTTGCTGCCTGGAAATCGCCCTGCGCAAACGCGCGCGGCTGGCGCAGACGACGACCGAATCCGCCCGGGATCATTGACATCGACGCATTCGCCACCTATTTTTAATCGTTGCGCATCCTTTTTGCCGCGCACAACCCGACAAAACGGTCCGGAAGACCGCACGCATGAGGAGTCCAGTCTTGGACGAAGGGTCTAACGGCAGAATACTGTCGGCCATTCGCAGCCTGTTCCGCAAGAGCGATTCCCCGCTCGACGAAATGTTCAAGGATGCGGTGGCCGAAGGCGAGATTAAAAGCGACGACGTGCGCATCCTGCAGAACGTCGTCGAGCTGGAGGACCGGCGCGTGTGCGAGGTCATGGTTCCCCGGCCCGACATCATTTGCGCGGAGCAGGACAGCCCGCTCGCCGAGGTCGCGGAGCTCATCATTCAGAACGGACATTCGCGCATTCCCATCTACCGCGAGAACCGAGACCATATGGTCGGCGTGGTGCACGCCAAGGACGTCATCGGTCCCCTTCTTCTGCCGGCGGACAAGCAGCCTCCCGTGACGAGCATCATGCGGCCGGTCCACTTCGTGCCCGAGACCACGAACCTCAAAACGCTGCTGCACGACATGCAGTCGCGCAAGGTCCACCTCGTGGTGGCGCTGGATGAATACGGCGGCACCGCCGGCATGTTGACCATGGAGGACGTACTGGAACAGATCGTTGGCGAAATCGGCGACGAATACGACGCCATGCGCCCGGAGGAGGTCCAGCAGATGCCCGACGGCAGCCAGATCGTCTCCGGCCGGCTCTCGCTCGACGAGATCAACGAGCGCTTCGGTCTTGACCTCGCCTCCGATCTGGTGGAAAGCATCGGCGGACATTTGAGTGAAATCGCCGGGCACATCCCGGAGAAGGGTGAAACCTTCGACCTGGGCGGTTGGCGCTTCCAGGTGCACGAGGGCGACAAGAAACACATCGAAAGCCTGCGCGTGATGCGCGCGGAATAGGAAGTTCGGCCGGTGCTCAACCCGCTGCTCTGGGCCATCATCGCCGCCTTGGGCGCGCTGCTCGGTTACGCGAGTCCCTGGGCGCAGTTTCCACCGGCGGCGCTGCTCGTGCCGCTGGCGATCATGCTTCTTGGCTTGGCCGCCCCCACGACGCGACTGGCCTTTCAGTACACGTGGCAGGCCGGAACGCTGGCCTCGCTGGCGTGCCTGTACTGGGTGTTCTGGCCGGTGGAGCATTACGGCGAGGTGAACTGGCTGCTCGCCCTGCCCCTGCCCGTGCTGCTGTCCATGGTCATGGGCTGCTACTACGGTCTGTTCGGCTTGGCCGCCCGGGCGTCGCAGCGGCTGCACGCCGTGGCGGCCGCCGTGTACCTGGGGCTGGCCTGGACCGCCATGGAGCTGTTGCAGGCCACGCTGTTCTCCGGTTTCCCCTGGCTCACGCTGTCCTCGGCCTTCGTGGCGTGGCCAATAACGGTCCAGGCGGCCAGCTGGGTGGGGGCCTACGGCCTCTCCGGCGTCATGGTCGCGGCTGTGGCCGGACTCGTGATGAGCGAGCGCAGCCGCTGGAGTCTGGCCGTGAGCGCCCTGGCCCTGGCGTTCATCTTCGGCGTGGGCTGGCAGCGCCTTTCCAGCTACGCCGAGACCACCCCGGCGCACACGGTGGCGCTGGTTCAGGGCAACATCGATCAAAGCCTCAAGTGGGACCCGCAATATCAGCAGGCCACCGTGCGCAAGTACGTGACCCTGAGCCGGCGCGTGGCCGACGCCTCCTCGCCGGAGCTCATCGTCTGGCCCGAAACCGCCATGCCCTTCTACTTCCAGGACGCCGGCCCCTTGCGCCGCCCCGTGCTCGACTTCGTGCGCGAGGGGAAGATCGCGCTGGTGCTGGGGGCGCCCGCGTACAAGCGCACGGATGACGGTCCACGTCCCTTCGTGCTCTACAACCGCGCGTTCCTGCTGGACAGCCGGAACGTGGATTTCGAGTGGTACGACAAGGAGCACCTCGTCCCCTTCGGCGAGTATATGCCACTCGCGGACATCCTTCCCCTGCAGAAGCTCGTTTCCAGCGTGGGCGACTTCGCCGCCGGCGAGAACGAAAAGGCTCTGCGCAGCGGCGATTTGTCCGTCGGCATGCTCGTATGCTACGAGGCCATTTTCCCCGGCTTGGCTCAGGACCGCGTGAACGATGGGGCGAACCTGCTTGTGAACATCAGCAACGACGCATGGTTCGGCGACACCAGCGCCCCGCACCAGCACCTGCAGCTCACCGCGCTGCGGGCCATCGAACAGGGGCGCTACATCGTGCGCTGCACCAACACCGGCATCTCGGCCTTCATCGACCCGCTGGGGCGCATCAAGATCGCCGGGCCTCAGTTCGTCGATGTCGCGGCGTCCGGCGTGGTGCACCCGCGCACGCGGATGACCGTGTTCCACGACATTTATGGTTATCTGCTGCCGGGCTTCGGAGTCCTGGCGGCGGTCTTCGTCTTTTTACTCATCACCGGCGGGGCTACCCCGTCGCAAAACTCTGTCGGACGCAAGCGCGCCCGTCGGTAAAGAACATATGCTGCAACTCGCCGATCTCAAGTCGCGGTCCCAGACCCTTCTGGACCAGTACGCAACCCTCTGGGGGCGTCTTTGACTCCGCGGCGGCCCGCGAACGCCTCATGGAAATCGAGGCGCAACTCTCCAAGCCAGGCGCCTGGGACAAGCCAGAGGAGCTGACCCCTGTTCTGCGCGAGAAGAGCGGCCTGGAATTCCGCGTCGGCATGTACGACGCCCTCACCACCGCGCGCGACAACGTGGGCGAATGGCTGGAGTTGGCGCAGGACGGCCAGGAAGAGGACGCCCTCGAGGCTCTGAACGAGAATCTGGACGACCTGGAAAAGCGTCTGGGCGACACGGAACTCGCCATCCTGCTCAATGGTCCCGACGACAACAGCGCCGCCATCCTGGAGATCCATCCCGGTGCCGGCGGAGTGGACGCCCAGGACTGGGCCGAAATGCTGCTGCGCATGTACCTGCGCTGGGTCGAATCGCGCGGTTTCCAGGTGGAGGAGCTGGACCGGCTCGCCGGCGAGGAGGCGGGCATAAAAAGCGTCACGTTGCAGATTACCGGGCCTTACGCCTATGGTCTGCTCAAGGGCGAGGCCGGCATCCATCGGCTCATCCGCATCTCCCCCTTCGACGCCTCGGGACGTCGGCACACGGCTTTCGCCTCGGTGGACGTGTACCCGGACATCGACACGAACATCGAGATCGAGGTCAAGGAGGAGGATCTGCGCATCGACGTGTTCCGCGCCAGCGGCCCCGGCGGCCAGCATGTCAACCGCACCAACTCCGCCGTGCGCATCACGCACCTGCCCACCAATATTGTGGTCCAGTGCCAGAACGAGAAATCGCAGCTCAAAAACAAGCATTTGGCCATGAAGATCCTCAAGGCCAGGCTCTACGAACGCGAGATCAAGGCCCTGGAGGCCACCAAGAAGGCTGATTACGCCAGCAAGGACGCCATCGCCTTCGGCAGCCAGATCCGCACCTACACGCTACAGCCCTACCGGCTCGTCAAGGATCACCGCAGCAACCATGAGGACAGCAACGTGGACGCCGTGCTCGACGGCAAGCTGGACGACTTCCTGCGCTCCACGCTTCTGCACGCCCACGAGGAAAGGATGGGCGCGCGATGACGGCCGAGGACCTCGCGCGCGAACTGGCCCGCATCGAAGCCGTCTGCGATCGGGATGACGGAGGCGCGTCCGGGGATCCTCTTTGCCTTTTACGCGTGGTCGAGGGTCTGGCCCCCGAAACGTGGCGGCGCATTCAGCGCGAGCTGGCCCTTTCCGACTGGCGGGCGGCGACTCCGGCCGAACTCGCCCGGGGCGGCGGGATCTCCCCCCTCACCGGCGACGGTCTGTTCCGTGAACTGATGCTTGAGGAAATGTCCCGCACCCGCGCCTGCCGTCAGCCCTTCGCCCTGGCGCTGGTGGAGCCCGATCCGGCCGCGTCCCTGACGACGGTGCGGGCTTTGGTGCAGGCGCAAATCCGACGGTTCGACCGGGTGGTGCCTCTGCGCGGCGGAAGTCTCGGCGTACTGCTTTCGGCCTCACCGCTGGACGCGGCCGAACGCGTCATGGCCTCCATGCTGCGCCGCATCCGGCAGGTCAGCGAGCCGGGCATCGTCTGCTCGGCCGGACTCATCGGCTACGGAGGGTTGGCCGAAGTCGGTCCCGACGCCCTGCTCGATCGCGCGCGCCAGGCATTGGACGAGGCGCGCAGGCTGGGCGGCAACCGCCTGGAGGTCGCGCCCAGCGCCGACGCGGTGCTGGCCTCGCGCGCCACGTTGGTGCGCGCCTGCGAAAAGCATTTTCTCTTCACCGGCAAGAAGCTGCCGGAATAGCTGGAGGCGTCATGAGCGACATAAATCCAGGCAGGACCGTCAGCCTGTGCATCATGAGCGGCAAGGGCGGTGTGGGTAAAACGAACCTTTCGCTCAACCTCGGCTACGCCCTGCGCGACATGGGGCACAAAACGCTGCTCATGGACTGCGATCTCGGACTGGCCAACCTGGACGTTCTGCTGGGACTAGCCCCAGAAAAGAATTTGCAGGACTTGCTCGCCGGTCGCGTTGACGCCGGCGAGGTGGTGCAGACAGTGGAGGATGGTCTGGACATTCTTCCCGCGGCCAGCGGTGTGCCGGAGATGGTCGAAATGGACGAGAACCAGCAGGACTCACTCATGGACACGCTCAACGGCATCATCACGGGGTACGACTTCCTATTGCTCGACCTCGGCGCGGGAATCAGCGGCACGGTGTTGTCGCTCGCGCGCATGGCCCAGATGCGCGTGGTGCTGGTGACCCCTGAACCAACCTCTCTCACGGACGGCTACGCGGTCATCAAGGTGCTCAACGCCAAGTACGGCGTGCGCGACTTTCTCGTGGTGGTGAATCAGGCCAGCGCGCAGGAAGCGCGGGAAACATTCGAGCGGCTGAACAACGCCTGCATCAATTTTCTCGGATTCGAGCTGATGCACCTGGGCCACGTGCGCCAGGACAAGGCCATGACACAGGCCGTGCTGCACCAGACAGCCCTTGCCCGGCACGCCCCGCAATGTCCGGCCATCAAGGATATCACGACGCTCGCCAGTCGCGTGGCACGCTTCCGGGATGACAATCTTGACACAATTGCCGCCCGAAAACCGCTCCGGCAAATTCCTTTTGTCACAAGATGACGAAACTCTTGACGAAAGCAATGAATTTTATGCATATTGCCACCTAATGCTGCAAAGCACCACGAGCCTGCCCCCCCGGGGCTTGACGAACTGCCCAACGAAATGGAGCGGTCAATGAACAAAAGTGAACTGATCAAAGCTCTGGCGGACGAAAAGAAGCTGCACATCGATGACGCCACGAAGGTCGTGAGCGCCTTCTTCGATTCCATCAAGGACGCCCTCGTCGAAGGCGACCGCGTGGAAATCCGTGGCTTCGGGAGCTTCAAGGTCAAGGATTACGAAGGATACACCGGACGCAATCCCAAAACAGGAGCGGTGGTGGAGGTTCAGCCCAAGCGCCTGCCCTTCTTCCGTCCCGGCAAGGAACTCAAGGAATTCATCAACGACTGATGCGTCGCGCTTTCCTTTTTCTGCTTCTCCTCTTCCTTTCGCTCGCGCCTGCTTCGCGGGCACTGGCGGGTGGGCCTCGGCTCACCCTCCTTTTTTGCGCCAACACCGAAGGCGAGGTCAGGCCCTGTCCATCCTGAGGGGGCCATCTCGTTGGAGGACTGGCCCGGCGGGTCAGCGCGCAGAATGCGTTTAGAAAGAACGCCACCAAGGAATCCCCCGTCTATTTCCTCGCGGGCGGCAACGAGTTTGCCCGGCAGGCTCCAGCCCCTCCGCCCTCGCGCAAGCGACTGGCCTTCATGGCGGCGGCATTCGACCGCATCGGGCATGATCTGCTCTTTGTCACGCCCGATGAACGCACGGCCCTTGCCCGCGCCGGAGTGAAGCCCCGCGGCTACTGGCTCGGTTCGGACAAAATCGAGGAGCACATCCTTCATACCCACGGCGGACCGAGGATCGGCGTCATCCTGCTGCCACCGACGCCATACGCAGCCCCAACCCTGCCCGAAAGCCGCATCCACCAGCTGGAGATGGCTGTGCGCAGGCTGCGTCCGAAGGTCCGGCTCGTGGTGGCGCTAAGCCCCTGGGGAGCCCGTAAGGAACAGGAGCTGCTCGCCCACGCCGACAGAAATTCATTGCCCGACATCCTGCTGGGTTCCGGCCCCGGCGCGGGGCAGACGGGCGAACTCGCCGCCGGTGGTAAAATAGCCTGGGTGCGCGCCTACACCGAGGGCAAGTCGGTCATGCGCGTGGATATTTTGGCTTGGCCCGAGCACGATTCCATATTTAAATGGACGGAAGACAAAAATATTCGTATGAGCCTCTTCGGGCTGACTGAGCAGTATCAGGAGGACCCGCGGCTACTCACGCTCATGCAGAGCATGGGCACCGATTAGAAGGAGGACTGAATGAGCTTTCGCGGCGCGTTTACCGCACTGGTGACGCCGTACAAGAACGGCGCCGTGGATGAGGAGGCCTACAGGGCCTTCATCGAATGGCAGATCGAGCAAGGTATCGACGGCGTTGTGCCCTGCGGCACCACCGGCGAGGCAGCCACCCTCTCGCACAAAGAGCAGGGCGAGGTCATCAGAATCTGCGTGGACCAGGTCAAAGGCCGCGTGCCCGTCATCGCCGGCGCCGGGTCCAACAACACCCGTGAGGCCATCGAGCTGGTGGCCATGGCCAAGGAGGCCGGGGCGGACGCCGCACTCATCATCACCCCCTACTACAACAAACCCTCGCCCGACGGTCTCGTCGCCCACTTCAAGGCGCTGGCCGCCGAGGCTCCCATGCCCTACGTGCTCTACAACGTGCCCGGTCGAACCGGCCAGAACGTGCTGCCCAAGACCATCGCCCGCATCGTGAAAGAGGTGCCGGAGGTCGTGGGCTGCAAAGAGGCCACCGGCGACATGAAGCAGGGTGCCGAGCTCATCGAGGCCTGCGGACCCGACTTCTGCGTGCTCTCCGGCGACGACTTCACCGCCCTGCCCCTCATGTCCGTGGGTGGCCAGGGCGTCATCTCCGTCACCTCGAACGTCGCACCCGCCAAAATGTCCGCCTTGTGTCAGGCCTATTTCAAGGGTGACAACGCCCGCGCCCAGGCTTTGAATCTGGAGCTGATGCCCCTGCACCGCGCCATGTTCGTGGAGACCAATCCCATCCCGGTCAAAACCGCCGTGCACCTCATGGGCAAGATGACGCTGGAATTCCGGCTGCCGCTCGTCCCGCTGGAGGCCGTGCACCTGGATGCGCTCAAGACCGCGCTGAAGGCCGGGCACCTGCTTTAGCTTTCCCCTTACGTTCGCATCGAAGCCCCGACCGGAAACGGCCGGGGCTTTTTCATGCACTCCCGCAGGTACAAAAAAAGGCGGACCCCGAAGGGCCCGCCTTGATGAATCAAGCGGAAGCGGAGGACTTAGGCGAAAGCCTTCTCCATGGGAGGCACGACCTGCTTCTTGCGGCTCATGCAGCCATCGATCCACATGGAATGGAACTGACCACCGATCTTGCCGCCGAAGGCCTTCTCCACCAGGGAGGCGTCGTCGGAGACAACCAGGACCTCGGAGCCTTCCTTCATGATGTCGGTGAGGAGCAGCAGAACGGTGTGACGGCCGTCGGCCTTGGCCTTCTTGCACTCCTCGACGAGAGCGGGTTTGATCTTGTCGAGCAGGCCCAGATCGAGCACTTCGACCTGACCGATGCCGACCTTCTTGCCGCCCATGTTGAAGTCCTTGTAGTCGCGGTTCATGAGATCCTTGGCCGGGATGCCCTCGACGGAACCCTTGATCTTGAGCATCTCCATGCCCAGGGCCTTGTAGTCGGCCACGCCGGCGATCTTGGCCAGCGCCTCGACGGCGGCCTTGTCGGCGTCGGTGCAGGTGGGCGACTTGAAGAGCACGGTGTCGTTCAGGATGGCGCACAGCATGGCGCCGGCGATGCCCTTGGGAACCGCGATGCCGTAGAAGTCGTACATGGCCTTGATGACCGTGCCGGAGCAGCCCACGGGCATGACCCACATCTCAAGCGGGTTGGACGTGGTCACGTCGCCCAGCTTGTGGTGGTCGACGATGCAGACGACCTTGCCCTTGTTCAGATTGTCCAGAGCCTGGGCGATGTCGGAGTGGTCGACAAGGGCGATTTCCTTGTCGGTGGCGTCTTTCTCGATGGCGGGAGCGGCCAGGCCGAACTTCTTCAGCACGAAGGCGGCGTCCGGGGTGGCCGGACCCTGGGCGACAGGGGTGGCCTCCATGCCGCGCTTGCTCAGCAGATCGGCAACGGCAATGGCGGCGGTGATGGAGTCGCAATCGGGGTTTTTGTGACCGCAAACGATAATAGCCATGTAAAGTCCTCCTCAAAGTATGTGGATGCCAAGTAAGGTCCATTCCCTTAGGACGATTGTGCTAATTATCACAAGACGTGGGCTTTGCCAAGTCAGAACATGCCGAGGAAGCGCAAAATTCCAAGCGCAACCGCGCCGGCGGCGATGGCGACATAGAGACTGCGCAGCCGCAGCGCAAGCAACCCGCCCACACTGGCGGCGATAAGCAGATAGGCCCAGGAGAGATTCAATGAAGCGAGAAACGGGGTGTAGTGCCGCAGCGCGAACTTCGTCAGCAGCGTCAGCGCCCCGGCGCCCACGAGAAAGAACAGCCAGCTGGCGAGCACCTTGCCGGCCAGACTCCCCAGCAGCAGCCGGCCCGGAACGTTCGCGTCGAGCGGCTTGCGCGACCACAGGAGCACCTTGGTGTAGGAGCGATTGAGCCGGTCGCGCATGACGCGCTCCAGCTTCGCGCCCAGCCAGGCCATGGGCAGACCGGCAGCCAGTGGCAGCGCGAGCAGAGGCAGGCTGTTCAGCCCGAGATAGTTGCTGATGGCCAAAGCGGTGAGGCAGGCCGCAATCATGTTGGGCGGAATGAATGTACCAACAGGAATGAAGTCGAGCCAGAGCAGCTCGTAGAAGACGGCGATGAACAGGCTGGTCTCAAGTTGGCCGAAGAACACGCCCCAGAGCAGCCCGACGACGAGCGGCCGCTCCAGCAGGCCGAGGCTTACCGAGAAGCGAAACTGCGAAAGCAGGGCAAAAAAAAACCGACGGCGGCGAACCACACAGGACCGGTCATGCTCGTCTCCATCATGGGAACCTCACTGCGTCATGATCGTTCGGAACGCAACGAAAATCAAGTTCCACGCCGCGCTCCAGCATGAAGCGCAGGCAGGCCTCGTCCTCAGGTCCCAAGGCGACGCTGGGCGAAAGCTGGCGCTTGCCTGTGGCGTAATGCAGATTGCCGATGTTCAGCACGGGCAGGCGCAACCCCTTTTCGATGGCCCGGCGCACGTCCAGGCAGGTGGAGAAAAGCAACAGCGTGTTCTCTCGTCCGTCCTTGTCAAGGTGCGCGTCGCCGATGAGTTCATCGATGGTGAGAAAGGCGCTCTCCACGTTGTTCGGGATGGCCAGCGACATGATCTCCTGCTGCAACTCGTCGTCGGCCAGGGCGTCGTTGACGACGATGATGTGGTGGGCCCCGATGTAGGGCACCCACGCCTCCACCACCTGGCCATGGATGAGACGGTTGTCCACGCGAACCCAGAACACGGCTCCCCTCTCCCCTACGCCTTCTTGCGCAGCATTTCGCCGGGAACGACAATGCCCTGCTGACCGGCGTCCCTAGCCTGCGCAGCCAGCTCGGAGAGCGGCAGCGCGCGGCATTGAAACACCTTAAGCAGCATGGGCAGGTTCACGCCCGCCACCACCTCGATGTTGCCGAGTTTGCGCAAGGAGAGACTGAGCGTCGTCGGCGTGCCGCCAAAAAGGTCCGTGAGCACCAACACGCCAAGGCCGCGATCCAATCGCAAAAGCGCGGATTTGAGTTCGGCAAGAATCTCGTCCACGCCGCTCGAAACGACCACGCTCACGGCCTCGATCCCCTCCTGGGGGCCAACGATCATCTGGCCGGCGTCGAGCAGCGAGCCGCCAAACACGCCATGGGTGACGAGGAGCACGCCCACACGTTTCTCACGCTTTTGTTCTTCGCTTGTTTCCGCCATTGTTCCGCCCACGCGCGTCTTCGCGACCGCGCAAAGGTTTTGGTCCAGCCCGGGGATGTCACCCCAGGTCGAAGTGCCGGTGCTCCAGTGTCACGGAATACCCCGCGTCGCGCAACGTGGCGTAGAGCAACTCGCTCATGGCCACAGAACGGTGCCGGCCGCCGGTGCAGCCGATGGCCACGGCGATGCGGTAGCGTCCCTCGGCCGCATACAGCGGCAGCAGGTATTGCAGGAAATCGAGAAATTTGTCCTTGAAGGTTTTACCAGGCTCGCTCTCCAACACATAATCGGCCACGGGCTTGTCCTTGCCGGACATGGGGCGAAGCTCGGGCACGAAATAGGGATTGGGCAGAAAGCGCAAGTCGAACACCAGGTCGGCCTCGGCCGGAACGCCGTATTTGAAACCAAAGGAGATGACATGCACGCGCATTCCGTGCCCGCCGGGCTCCTTGGACATGAAGCGTTCCTGAATCATGCGGCGCAGGTCGTGGATGGAGTACTCGCTGGTGTCGAGTACGAGTTCGGCGTCGCGTCGCAGCGGCGCAAGCATCTCGCGCTCCTTGGCCAGCGCCTGCTCCAGCCCCAGTTCGCCGCCCTCCAGAGGATGCGGGCGGCGGGTGGTCGCGTAGCGGCGCATGATGACGTCGTTTTTCGCCTCGACGAAGAGCACACGCACGGAGACGCCCATGGCCGAGAGCTCCTGCGCCGCGCCGTTCCACTGGTCGAGGAACTCATGTTGACGCAGGTCCATGCCCAGGGCGAGGCCGCGATGCGTGGCGTCCTTGCCGAGGAACAGGCTGGCCAGCTTGGGCAGCATGGCGGCTGGCAGGCCGTCCACGCAAAAGTAGCCAAGATCCTCGAAAACGTTGAGCGCGGTGCTCTTGCCGGAACCGGAGAGCCCGGTGACGACCACGACGGAGAGGGATTCCCGCGGAGACTGCGCCACTGCCGCCACCTTTTTAATACGACAACAACAACTTGAACAACGCTTCCCTGTCGGGCGCGTCGAAAAAGTCCTTGTGGAAGGAGTCGTCTTTTATAAGGCGCGAGATATGGGCCAGAATACGCAGATGAATGCCGGTCATCTGCTCGGGTGCCAGCACAAGGAAAAAGATAAAGCAGGGCTTGAAGTCCAACGCCTCGAAATCCACGCCTATTTTACTGCGCGCCACGAGGACGATGATCTTCTCCAGGTCCGACAGCTTGCCGTGGGGGATGGCGACGCCGTCGCCGATGCCGGTGGAGCCGAGGGCCTCCCGGTCCAACAGGACCGAGAGGGCCTCGTCGGCGTTCACCTCGGGATGCTTGGCCGCTATGGCGACGGTCAGTTCCCGCAGCACTTCGGGCTTGGTGGTCGATGCGAGCTCGGGCAGCACCAAATCCGGGTCAAGATACTCTTCCAGACGCATCGTTAGTTTCCAGGGTCGATGAGACCGAAGTCCGAGTTCTTGGTTCGATGGATCACGTTGACGCGCGAGGTTTCCGAATTGCGGAACACCAGGAAGTCGTCCTTGCGGCTCACCAGCTGTTCCGCAGCCTCCTCGACGCTCATGGGCTTGGGCTCGAAGTTATCGCTTTCCTTGATCTTCGGCGTGCGCACACCGTCGTCGTCGGAGAAGCTGATGACTTCCGTGCGCGCGGAGCGCGGGGTGCCGCCGCGACGGCGGTCCTTCTGGCGTTCGCGCAGACGCTTGAGCTGCGATTGCAGCTTGTCGAGCACCTTGTCGATGGTGGCGTACATGTCCTCGGACTCTTCATAGGCCGAGATGTGCACGTTGTCGGAAAAGAGAACCACGTCCGCCTGATGGCGGAACTTCTCGACACAGAGATTGACCTGCAATTCCGTCTCGACGGTATCGCCGATGAACTTGGCCATCTTCCCGAAGCGGGACGACGCGTATTCCTTCAAGTGCTCGGAGGGCTCGAAATTCTTGAAGGTAAAGGAGATGTTCATGCAATACCTCCGTTGAGGCTTGTAGGCGGGCGACGCCTGTTTAGAAGACCTGCTTGCGCTTGGAGGAGGACTCGATGTTCATGGCCGTGCGGTACTTGGCCACGGTCCGTCGCGCGATGTTCACCTCCAACTTCTGCTTGAGGATCTCGCCTATCTGTTCGTCGCTAAGTGGTTTCTTGGAATTCTCCTCGTTTATGAGTTGCTTGATGAGCGCCTTGACCGACTCCGACCCCACCTGGGTGCCGTCGTCCAGCTCCAGCGCGCTGTTGAAGAAGAACTTGAGCTCGAAAATCCCGTGCGGCGTGGCCACGTACTTGCTGGTGGTGATGCGGCTCACCGTCGACTCGTGCATTCCGATGTCCTCGGCCACTTCCTTCAGAATCAACGGCTTGAGCTTGGTCACGCCGTGTTCGAAGAAATCGTGTTGGAAACGGACAATGCTTTCCATCACCTTGTACAGCGTCCGCTGCCGCTGGTAAAGGCTCTTCATGAGCCATTCCGCGCTCCTGACCTTGGTCTGGAAGTATTCCTTGTCGGTGCCGGACTTGGTCTTCGCGTTCTCCATGTAGAAGCTGTTGAGCTGCAACCGGGGAAAACCGTCCTCGTTGAGGATGATGACGAATTCCTGTCCGTTCTTGTACACGAACACGTCCGGGCTCACGTAATGTGGCTCCACGGAGGCGAAGCGCGCGCCGGGCATGGGCTCCAGACTCTGGATGACGTCGAGGTATTCCTTCAGGTCATCCATGGTCAGGCGGAACTTCTTGGTCAGCGGCTTGTAGCGATGCTTCTCCAGGTCCTCCAGATGATCGCGCACGAGCGATACGAGGATGGGGTCGCGATCGTAGCCAAGAACCTCGATCTGAATGAGCAGGCATTCGGCGATGCTGCGCGCGGCGACGCCCACCGGGTCGAGCCGTTGGATGCGCTTGACGACGGCCTCGACGGATTCCGGCGTGGCGCCTCCGGGAAGCTGTTCGCTGATTTCCTGGGTCGAAGCCTGTAGATAACCGCGGGCGTCGAGGTTGCCCACGACGATTTCGCCGATGGCGAGGTCTTGCTCGGAAAAGTTGGACAGACGCATCTGCCAGGCGAGATGCCCATCGAGATTGGGGGAGGAGGTCAGCCGCGCCTCGAAGGAAAGGCCCTCTTCCGGGACTTCGAGATCCCGTCCAGCGGCCTGCTTGCTCACGCTGGAGAACTCGCCGAGGTAGTTCTCCCAGTCGGCGTTGCGCATGACATCCTCGTCGCCCTTGCTTTCGGGATCGGCGTGGATGTGTTCGTAGTCATCGAGGGTTTCGGTGTCGGGGGCGGTGTCGGCGACTTCGGGATCGATCTCTTCCAGAAGCGGGTTTTCCATCAATTCCTGCTGGATGGTCTCCGCCAATTCCAGACGGGAGAGCTGCAGAAGCTTGATGGCTTGCTGCAGCTGTGGCGTCATGACCAGCTGCTGTGTCAGCTTCAGTTGTTGGCGAAGCTCAAGACCCATAATTGATGACCACTGCCCCTGAAAAACGACCGTTCGAGATTAAAAAA
The DNA here is from genome assembly GCA_020692325.1 of Desulfocurvus sp. Taxonomy (GTDB): domain Bacteria; phylum Desulfobacterota; class Desulfovibrionia; order Desulfovibrionales; family Desulfovibrionaceae; genus Humidesulfovibrio. Next base: position 56,068 of record JAIMKR010000009.1, on the reverse strand, counting down.
AGTCCCCGTCCCGGAGACTGCCACAAGCACATACTGCCACAGGCGCACGGCGCGTGCAAGATTTTTTTGATAACCCCGCAAATATACGCGCTTTTCCAAAGGAGTTCCACGCGTATGAAAAAAGTGTACCAACCTTCAGCGACCGTGTAAATCCACAAATCGGAAGGCAACCGCGCGTTTCGCCGGTATCAACATCAAAACTATTTGATATTCTTAATAAAAAGATAAGGTCACAGACTGAAGGACTCGCCCAGGTACAGCTTTCTGGCCTTGCTGTCCTGCACGATTTCCGTCGGGCTGCCCTCGAGGATGACCATGCCCTCGTAGACGAGATAGGCGCGGTCGCAGATGTTCAGCGTCTCGCGGACGTTGTGGTCGGAGATGAGGATGCCGATGCCCATCTTCTTGAGCACGGCGATGATCTCCTGGATGTCGATGACGGCGATGGGGTCGATGCCGGCGAAGGGCTCGTCGAGCAGAATGAACTTGGGATTCAGGATGAGCGCCCGGGCGATCTCCAGGCGTCTTCTCTCGCCGCCGGAAAGGAACATGGCCGGTTGGTGCGCCAGCTTGATGATGCCGAACATGTCCATGAGCTCGGCCGCGCGCTTCTCGCGCTGATCCCGATTCATGGGCATCTGCTCCAGAATCACGTCGAGGTTCTTGCGCACTGAGAGCTTTTTGAAGATGGAGCTTTCCTGCGGCAGATAGGAAAGTCCCAGGCGCGCGCGCTCGTGCAGGGGGCGTTCGGTCACGTCGTGGCCATTGAGGGTGACATTGCCGGTGGTCGGATTCACCACGCCCACGAGCATGTAGAACGTCGTGGTCTTGCCGGCGCCGTTGGGGCCGAGCAACCCCACCACCTCGCTGTCGTGGATGTCGAGGCCGATGTGGCGCACGACCTCGCGCTCGCCGTAGCGTTTGGACAGATTGGTGGCGACGAGTTCGGCCATGTTATTTTCCCTCACCCTTCTCCTGATAGAAGATGGCCTCGACGCGCTTCTTCTGGCCGCTCAAGACCTCGCTGCGATTTTCGTGGATGTAGAATTTGATGATATCGCCGCGCACGGTGCTTTTGCCCTCGCACAGGATCGGGTTGCCCTCCATGCGCAATACGCCCTCGGGCACGAAATAAAAGAGCTTGGCGCACGCTCCCTCGTTCTTACCGGAAACCAAACGCACGTTGCCCTCGGCCACGATGCGCTCGATCTTGTTGTCCTCGCCGGATCCCACCGCGCCGGCCGGTTCGGTGCTTTTGGGGATGTTTTTCTGGGCGGTGATTTTTTTACTCCCCGCGCTCTTGCCGTCCTTGGCCTTCTCGGAGAAATACGCGGTGATCTTGGCGGCCCAGATGGCCATGTCCTTCTGCGTGCCATGAACGTTGCCAAGGAAGATGACGGCGTTCTCATTCTTGCTGTAGACCATCCTGTCCGAGGTGATGCGCACGGGATCCTGCGGGGTGGAGCTGGGCGCGGAACCGGAAAGCAGCGGCTTGCCGCCTGCCGGTTGCACCTCGCCCTTGACCTCGGACGAGCCGGACACGGCAGGCGCTGGCTGGCGCGCTGCGGGGGGGCGCTTGACCGGCGCGGGCACGTGAGCCTGAGCCTGCGGGACGAGCTGACCCAACGGTGCGTAACCGATGGCCTTGGTCACGTCGCGCCGGGGCTCGGTCGTGTCGTACAGCTCGGCCCATCCTCCGGCCACGGGGATCACGCGGACGGCGTCGCCGACGTGCAGTGTGCGCACCAGGGGCGAAGCGGGATCGGGCCGGTGGCGCACGCTCACCGGGTGCTCGGCCACGCGGACCTCCCCCCAGGAGGGAGTCTGCGCAAAGCCCTGCACAAGGCAAAACGTCAGCATGATCGCGGCTGCACAAGCAGCGGTGAAGAAACGGAATCCACGCTGCCGCACTACTTCTTCTCCTTGTTCATGGCGCCGAGGGCCGCCGGCGTGAGCTCGGCCGAGACGCCTCCGGCGGCGGTGAGTACCCGGGTGTCCAGGTTGATTTCCACCGTGGTGGCGTTGGCCGAGAAATCAGGCCGGGTGACCATGACGCGCCCCTTGAAATAAGCCTTTTTCATGGCCCCGATGTAGTCGAACACGTCCGAGGTGAGGGTGAACTCGCCAAAGCGCCCAGCGATGTTGTCACGCAGGGTCACGGTGTTGCCCCTCTGGTTTATCTCGCCAGTGTCCGAGCGGATGAATACCTCTTCGCGATTCGGGCCGACATAGGCGAAGAGCTGCGGGTTGATGACCTGGATGATGCGCTGGTCCACGCCGTACTGCGCGCTCGTGGCGCGCACGCGCCAAAGCTCCTTGCCCTCGCTGCCCTGCACCAGCTCCAGGTCCTCCGCATGCACCGCCGGCTCTGAATTCGCCGCGGGGGGCTGCTTCTCAACGGCCGCCCCGCGCGAGCCCCGCTGCTGATTCATGACGAGCCCGATGGCCAGTCCCAGCAGAAATATGACGACGATGGTGAAAAACGGTTTGCGCATCCATCAGCTCCACTGCTCCCAGACCGTCTCGTACTGCCCGCGACAACGCAGCAGGAACATGACGGCCTCGCGAACGGCTCCCTGTCCGCCGGACAGACGGGAAACCCACTTGGCCACGTCGAGAATTTCGGGCTGGGCGTTGGGCACGGCCATGGGCAGCCCCACGGCGCGCATCACGCCGGCATCCACCCAGTCGTCGCCCAGAAACGCGATTTGTGAGCGTTCCAGGCCCAACCGGGACCGTATCGAATCCATGACGGGCGTCTTGTCCTTGAACCCGGCATGGTACTCGACGACGCCAAGATCGTGCATCCTCGCCTCCACCGCGCCCTGGTTCAGGCCGGTAATGACGGCGACGTCGAGCCCGCAGGCTTGTGCAAGTTTGATTCCAAGCCCGTCCTGAGCATGAAAGCGCTTGGTCACTCCGCCCTGCCCGTCGTAATACAACCCCCCGTCCGTCAACACGCCGTCGACGTCGAGGATCAGAAGCTTGACGTTCTTCCCGAGGGCAAGCGCCTCGTCGTTACTCCGCACCAGGAACGCTCCAGATGGCGAGCAGACGCTTCAACAGCCCTTCCAGCTTGGCCAGCGGCAGACTGTTCGGACCGTCGCACAAGGCGTTGTCGGGGTCGGGGTGCACCTCCATGAACACGCCGCTCGCTCCGGCAGCAACCGCGGCCGAGGCCAGCATGGGCACGAACTCCCGCTGGCCGCCGGAGCTGCCGCCGCGCCCGCCGGGCAGTTGCACCGAGTGCGTGGCGTCGAAAACAACCGGCGCGCCAAAGCCGCGCATGATGGGAATGGAACGCATGTCGACCACCAGGTTGTTGTAGCCGAAACTCGCGCCGCGTTCCGTGAGCCACACGCGGCCGTTGCCGGCGCTGCGCAGCTTTTCCGTCACGTTCTTCATGTCCCATGGGGCCAGGAACTGCCCCTTTTTGACGTTCACGATGCGCCCGGTCTCGGCCGCGGCCACGAGCAGATCCGTCTGCCGGCAGAGGAAGGCCGGGATCTGGAGCACGTCGGCGACCTCGGCCACGGGCGCTGCCTGTTCCGGCAGATGGATATCCGTCACCACCGGTAGGCCGGAGGCCTCGCGCACTTCGGCCAGCCAGTCAAGCCCCATTTCCATGCCCGGCCCGCGAAAACTCGTCACCGAGGTGCGGTTGGCCTTGTCGAAGGAACTCTTGAAGACGATGGGCAGCGACAGGCGCTCGGAAATGCCCGCGAGCTCGCGGGCCACGTCCAGCGCAAGCTGCCGGCTTTCCAGCACGCAGGGACCGGCCAGCAGGAACGGGCCTGACAGACTCTTGGCGTACAGCGCGGCGGAATCTGCTGCCATGTTACTTTTCCTGCGCGCGCTTCACGGCGGCGGCGATGAACTCACGGAACAACGGATGCGGCTCCATGGGACCGGACTTGAATTCCGGGTGGAACTGGCAGCCCAGGAACCACGGATGCCCGGGCAATTCCACGATCTCCACCAGCTCCTCGTCGGGCGACAGGCCGGAGAGCACGAGGCCCTTCTGTTGCAACGCCTCGGCGTACTTCTTGTTGAATTCGTAACGGTGGCGGTGACGTTCCTCGATGCGCGGCGCGCCATAGGCGGCGTAGGCCTTGGTGTCCTTCACGAGCTTGCAGGGATACGCGCCCAGGCGCATGGTGCCGCCCTTGTTGGAGGACTCGTCGCGCTTCTCCACCTTCTTGGTGCGGAAGTCGTACCATTCGGTCATGAGGTAGATGACCGGGTCGGGCGTGAACTCGTCGAACTCCTGCGAATTGGCCTTCTCCAGCCCCAGCACGTCGCGCGCGAACTCGATGACCGCGCACTGCATTCCCAAGCAGATGCCAAAAAAAGGCACCATTTTCTCGCGGGCGTAACGGATGGCCAGAATCTTGCCCTCGATGCCGCGCGAACCGAAGCCGCCCGGCACCAGGATGGCGTCCAGTCCCTTGAGGCGTTTCTCCACGTTCTTGACCGTGATCTCCTCGGAGTTCACGTATTCGAGGTCCACGGCGACCTCGTTGGCCACGCCGCCATGCATGAGCGCCTCGTGCAGGCTCTTGTAGGCCTCGTGCAAATCAACGTACTTGCCCACGATGCCGACGCGCACGCGGCTCTTGGGATTGGCGATGCGCCGGTTGAGCTCCTTCCAGGCGTCCAGCTCGGCGTTTTTTGCCGGCAGCTTCAGAAGGATGGCGATTTTCTGGTCCACGCCTTCCTTGTAGTACTCCAGCGGAACCTCATAAATGCTCTTCACGTCCACGGCGGAGAACACGGCGTCGCGGTCCACGTCGCAGAACAGGGCGATCTTGGCCTTGAGGTCGTCGGGCAGGGGCACTTCGGAACGGCAGAGGATGATGTCCGGCTGAATGCCGATGCTGCGCAGCTCCTTGACGCTGTGCTGCGTCGGCTTGGTCTTGAGCTCGCCGGCCGCGCGCATGTAGGGCACCAGGGTCAAATGGATGTAAAGGACGTTCTCCTTGCCGAGGTCGTTCTTGAGCTGGCGGATGGCCTCCAGAAACGGCAGGCCCTCGATGTCGCCCACGGTGCCGCCGATCTCGATGAGGGCCACGTCCTCATCGTCGCGCGGGGCGCTGAGCACGGCCTGTTTGATCTCGTCGGTGATGTGCGGAATGACCTGCACGGTGCCGCCGAGATAGTCGCCGCGGCGCTCCTTGGTGATGACGTTGTAGTAGATGCGGCCGGAGGTGAAGTTGTTGCCCTGGGCCATGTGGATGCCCAGATAACGCTCGTAGTGCCCAAGATCGAGGTCGGTCTCCGCGCCGTCCTCCGTGACGTAGACCTCGCCATGCTGGAAGGGATTCATGGTGCCGGGATCGACGTTGATGTAGGGATCGAGCTTCTGGATGGTGACTTTGAGCCCCCGGGCCTGGAGCAGCGCCCCGATGGACGCCCCTGAAAGTCCCTTCCCGAGTGATGACAGCACGCCGCCGGTGATGAATATGAACTTGGTTTTCATGCGAACAGCCCTTCCCCTGTGCTTCATGGTTATCTTCCGCGCGAGTTGACGACACAAGCCCGCGCACGTATTCTCACCAGCCGCGGGACCGGAAAATTTCCACCGCCCCCGCTCCAAAGAGCTCAGGAGGAAAGTTCATGGCCCGCGTCAAAGCACTTGTTCTTACAGGATACGGCACCAATTGTGAACAGGAATCCGCACACGCAGCCCGGCAATCCGGTGCGGAAGAAGCGGAAATAGCTTATTTCTCGGATATTTCCTCCGGCCGAGTGCGCATGGAGCGCTACAATTTCCTGATCTTCCCCGGCGGGTTCCTCGACGGCGACGATCTCGGCTCGGCCCAGGCGGCCGCCCTGCGCTGGCGCTTCGCCAAAACCGACGCAGGCGAGCCCGTGCTCGACCAGTTGAAAGCCTTCCTCAACGCCGGCGGCGTCATCCTCGGCATTTGCAACGGCTTCCAGCTCCTCGTCAAACTCGGGTTGCTCCCCGCCCTGAACGGCAAATACTTCGAGCGGCAGGTTTCCCTCTCCATCAACGACTCCGCCCGGTTCGAGGACCGCTGGGTCCACCTCGGCGTCAACGCCAAGTCGCCCTGCGTCTTCACCAGGGGCCTTTCGCGCCTGTACCTGCCCGTGCGCCACGGCGAAGGCAAGATCGTGCCCTTCGACCAGCCCACGCTCGACGCCATCGAGGCCGCGAACCTCGTGGTCCTGCGCTACATCGATCCCGCCACAGGCGAACCGACCATGGAGTACCCGCTCAACCCCAACGGCGCGGCCAACGCCATCGCCGGGCTCACCGATCCCAGCGGACGCATCCTGGGGCTCATGCCCCACCCCGAGGCCTTCAACCACCCGTGCAATCACCCTGGCTGGACACGCGGCGAGACCTCGCCCCTCGGTCTGGCCGTGCTCGCGGGCGGCGTAGACTACCTGCATTCCCTGTAAGGCCTCATGCGGCCCGCGCCCTGCCCGCCGCCCTGCCCGCCTGGACACCCGTCCGGCCGGACATGGCGCGGCCTCATGGCCACGGCCTTTGACGAAGCCTGCGCCGCCGCCGCCGAGGACGAGACGCCCATCGGGGCCGTCCTCGTCGGCGCGGACGGCGCGATCCTCGCCCGTGCGCACAACCGCGTCATCGCCCTGCACGACCCCACGGCCCACGCCGAAATCCTCTGTCTGCGCCAGGCCGGGGACGCCATAGGCAACCACCGCCTCGTCGGAAGCGTTCTTTTCGTCACCCTGGAACCCTGCCTCATGTGCCTCGGCGCGCTCATCCACGCGCGCGTCGCCGGCGTCGTCTTCGCCACGCCCGACCCCAGGGCCGGGGCGCTCGTCTCCAATCTCGACGGCGCCAATCTCCCCTTTGCCAACCACCGGTTCTGGACGCTCTCGGGCGTCCTCGCCGAGGACTGCTCGGCGCTGCTCAAAAGCTTCTTCCTCGCCCGGCGCAAGTAACGACGGCACGGCAGCGCCGCCCCGAATACAAAATCAGGGCTTATAGAATCACGAGAGGAACCAAACGAGGGGCTCAGTCCCCTGCCCCGCCGGGGCGTCGCCCCGGACCCCACCAAAGGGCATACGCCCTTTGGATTCCCTCACTCGCGGATGATTACCGCCGCGAAGCCGGCGGCACTCATCCACGACCAGTGCAAGGGCGAAATGCGCCGGCTAAGGCGGAAACACCAAGCATGGTAAAAAATTCTCCTTAACGCAAGGCTCAGGGGGCGCGTAGCCCCCTGACCGCCGGAGGCATAATCAAACCGCGCCCCCACAAGGACAAAAATCTCCCTGTGGAGTGCGCAACGAATCCAGGGACAAAGGCACCGGGCGCGAAGCCAATCGGACGGAAACATCCAGAGGCTAGCCGGCCTGGATGAGCGCCTTGGCCCGATCAACCTGGATGGGATAGAGGTCGGAGGGCACACGCTCGCGACCGAGGGATTTGCAGACCATGTGCCGCGCGCATCCGCTGTTGTCGCCCTGGCAGTATTTCTGCTTCATCATCGCGGCCGTTCCAGGCTTGTCGGCCATTTTATCATTAAAAAATATGCACTTGGCTATCATCTCACAATCAGCCATATCACCACCCCTTGCGTGTTGCGCGCACGGATGAGGAAAGAACGGGCCCCGCGCTTCGGGCCGGTTCCTTGGGGGAGCTGTAATTTTATATGGCGCGAACGGCCTGGGATGTAAAGAGGGTGCAGCGGAGGAAAGGGGGGGGAACTGCCCCCCCCTAAATGGCGCGATGACTAGTAGCGGTAGTGGTCGGCCTTGAAGGGACCGTCCACGGACACGCCGATGTAGTCGGCCTGCTGCTTGGTCAGCTTGTCCAGCACCACGCCGAGGCGGTCGAGGTGCAGACGCGCGACCTCCTCGTCGAGCTTCTTGGGCAGAATCATGACCTTGGGCTCGTACTTGTTGGCGGCGAGGTCCAGCTGGGCCAGCACCTGGTTGGTGAAGCTGTTGCTCATGACGAAGCTTGGGTGGCCGGTGGCGCAACCCAGATTCACGAGGCGTCCCTCGGCCAGGATGATGATGGAATGGCCACTGGGCAGAAGCCACTTGTCCACCTGCGGTTTGATTTCCACCTTGGAGCACTTGGCGTTGCCCTCGAGGAAGCTCATTTCGATCTCGGAATCGAAGTGGCCGATGTTGCAGAGAATGGCCTCGTTCTTCATCTTGAGCATGTGCTTGCCGGTGATGACGTGGTAGTTGCCCGTTGCGGTGATGAAGATGTCGCCCAGCTCCACGGCCTTGTCCATGGGCATGACCTCGAAGCCCTCCATGGCGGCCTGCAAGGCGCAGATGGGGTCGATCTCCGTGATGAGCACGCGCGCGCCGAAGCCGCGCATGGACTGGGCGCAGCCCTTGCCCACGTCGCCGTAGCCGGCCACGACGCAGATCTTGCCGGCAATCATGATGTCCGTGGCGCGCTTGATGCCGTCGGCCAGGGACTCGCGGCAGCCGTAGAGGTTGTCGAACTTGCTCTTGGTCACGGAATCGTTGACGTTGTAGGCCGGGAAAATCAACTCGCCCTTCCGCTCCATCTCGTAGAGACGATGCACGCCGGTGGTGGTCTCCTCGGAAACGCCGCGCACCTTGGCGGCGATCTTCGTCCACTTGCCGGGATTGTTCTTCACGCTCTCGGCCAGGCGGTCGAGCACGATTTGGAACTCCTTGCTGTCGGCCTTCTGCTTGAGCAGGCTCGGGTCTTTCTCGCACTTGACGCCCTGGTGGATGAACAGGGTGGCGTCGCCGCCGTCGTCCACAATGAGATCGGGACCGGAGCCGTCGGGCCAAGTGAGGGCCTGCTCGGTGCACCACCAGTAGTCCTCCAGGCTTTCGCCCTTCCAGGCGAAAACGGCGGCGCTCTTGTTGGCCGCGATGGCGGCGGCGGCGTGGTCCTGCGTGCTGAAGATGTTGCACGAGGCCCAGCGCAGGTCAGCGCCCAGGGCGTACAGGGTCTCGATGAGCATGGCGGTCTGGATGGTCATGTGCAGGGAGCCCATGATTTTGAGGCCCTTCAACGGCTTTTTGTGGCCGTATTTCTTGCGCAGGGCCATCAGGCCGGGCATCTCGTTCTCGGAGAGCTGCATCTCCTTGCGGCCCCAGTCGGCCAGGGCCATGTCGGCCACGCGGAACTTGAGTTTGGGATCGAGTGCGAGCATGGAAAAACTCCTCTCAGTGGTTCTCGGGCCGCCGGTCAGTCCGCAACCGCCGCCTCGGCGATGCGCACGGTCAGCCCCTGGTTGACGGGGAAGGCGTCCATTCCGACGGGAGCGAACCCGGCGGCGCGGAGCCAGTCATACAACGTTTCCTCATCCACGCCCAGACGGGCGTCGCCATATTTGACGCGCATATCCTCGTTGCCGTGGCGGTCGAATTCCGCCACCAGCAGCAATCCGCCGGGGGCCAGCACGCGCCGGGCCTCGGCCAACGCCGCGCGCGGGTCGTCCAGATGGTGCAAAACAAGCGAAAGCGTCACGGCCTGAACCTCGCCCTCGCGCAGGGGCAGATGCTCCAACTCGCCCAGGCGCAGGCTCGCGTTGGGCTTGTCGGCCAAACGCGCGGCCGCCAACTCCAGCATCCGCGGCGAGGCGTCCACCCCCACCACCCGGCGGGCGGTTTCGGCCAGCTTGGCCAGCAGTTCGCCAGGGCCGCAGCCCAGGTCGGCCACCAACATGCCAGGGTGCAGCCTTCCGGCCAGCTCCTCGGCGAGATTGAAGTCGCCCAGCACCTCGCGCGAAAGATCGCGCCACTGGCCGGCCACGGCGTCGAAAAAACGCCGCGAGGCCAGCACACGCTCACGCACGGCCTCCCCGGCGCGGGCGGCGTCCTGGGCGTGTGAAGGAGTCTCGGCGAAAAAGGAGGCGGCGCAGTCGAGGTAGCGGCGTCCCTCGCCCCGCACGGCCGCGCGGTAATAGGCCCGCAGCCCCTCGCGCCGGCACTCCACGAGCCCCGCCTCGGAAAGAATACGCAAATGGCGGGAGATGCGCGACTGCCCCATTCCAAACACGCCGACCAACTCACCCACATTCAGCTCGCGGACGAGCAGAACGTCCATGAGTCGGATCCGGGTTTCGTCGGCGAGTGCCTTATGGATGCGCAGTAGATTCATCGTCACCCTTTCTCGTTTGTCGGAGCGGCCTTCGGCCTCATAACTACATCAAGATATGCTGATGAAGTGATAAGTAGACGATCCCCCCGGTTCCGTCAAGGGGAACACTTGGTTCACATGCGGTTCCGGCTTGCCTTGAGGGAAAACTTGGGCTATTAATCAAAATACTATCAACTAGCTTTATTATCATTTTCTCCGGGAGGAGCCATGAAAAACCTGCGTCTGGCCATGAAGCTCGCCACCGGGTTCGGTGTGGTGCTCATTCTGACCGCGCTGCTCGCAGCCGTCAGTCTGAACGGCATATCCAATATAATGGACCGGGTGGACAAGGCCAACGGCATGAACGACATCATCCGCATGGTGCTGGAATCCCGCAGGCACGAAAAAAACTTCCAGATTCGCCACGACCAGAAGAGCCAGGACGAGGTTGCCAGGAACGTTGCCGGGGTCGTCACCAAGGCGCAGGAGTACAAGGCGCGGTTCCACGACCCGAAAAACCGGGAGCAGATGGACCAGGTGCTCGCGGCCACAAAGCAGTATGAGACGGCCTTCAAGGGGTATGTGCAGAGGCAGACAGCCCGCGCGCGGCAGCAGGAGACCATGGGCGCGGCGGGCCGCTCGGCCATCGCCAGCGCCGAGGACATGCAGCGCGGGCTCGCCGTGGCGGCAGGCAAGGGCGGAGCCGGCCTGTCGGAAGTCAACTACGTCGTCTCCCAGCTCTACTCCATGCGTGTGAGCGCAATGTATTTCCTGCAGACCGAGGACCAGGGCTTCGCCGACAAGGCGCTGGCCGCCGGCGGCGACATCGTCCGGCAGGTCGCCTCGATGCGCGGGCATATGAAGGATCAGGCGGACCTCGACAAGACGGACAAGATCGCGCGCGATACCGACGGCTACATGAAGAGCGTCCGTGAGGTGGCCGACGCCGTGCGGCAGCAAAAGCTCATGGAGGATCAGCTCATCCAGAGTGCGCGGGAGATGCAGAAGGTCTGCGAAAGCGCCCGCGAGGACATGAAGGTCAAGATGTTCAGCGAAATAGCCTGGACGCGCGGAATGCTCTCCGTCGGCGCGCTGCTGGCCCTGATTCTCGGTGTGATTGCGGCGGTGCTCATCACCCGCGCCATCGCCGGACCGGTGCGCAAGGGCGTGGCCTTCGCCAAGCGTTTGGCCGACGGGCATGTCGATGCGCGCATCGACGTGGACCAGAAGGATGAGATCGGGGCCCTGGCGGCCGCCCTCACGGACATGGCCAGCCGCCTGCGCGAGGTGGTCATCCACGTGAACGCCGCCGCCGAATCCGTGGCCTCCGGCTCGGAGGAGCTCTCCGCCTCCAGCGAGACGCTCTCGCAAGGCGCCACGGAACAGGCCGCCAGCGTCGAGGAAATCTCCTCCAGCGTCGAGGAGATGACCGCCAACATCCGGCAGAACGCCGACAACGCCGCCCAGACCGAATCGCTGGCCCGGAAGAGCGCCGAGGACGCCCGGCAGGGCGGCAAGGCCGTGACCCAAACCGTCAGCGCCATGCGGCAGATCGTCGAGAAGATCGGTTTCATCGAGGAAATCGCCCGGCAGACCAACCTGCTCGCCCTCAACGCCGCCATCGAGGCCGCGCGCGCCGGCGAACACGGCAAGGGCTTCGCCGTGGTCGCCGCCGAGGTGCGCAAGCTGGCCGAGCGCAGCGGCACGGCCGCGGGCGAGATCGGGCAGCTCTCCACCGCCAGCCTGGCCGTGGCCGAGAAGGCCGGCGGAATGCTCGCCTCCATCGTGCCGGACATCGAACGCACCAGCGAGCTGGTGCAGGAGATCAGCGCCACCTGCCGCGAGCAGACCACCGGCGCCGAGCAGGTGAACAAGGCCATCCAGCAGTTCGACCAAGTCATTCAGCAGAACGCCTCGGCATCGGAGGAGACGGCGAGCACCAGCGAGGAGCTGGCCGGGCAGGCCCAACGCCTCACCCAGGTCATGCAGTTCTTCAAGATGGACAACACGCGCCGGCAGGGCCAGCCGCTGGCGCTGGAGGCCGGTCCCTCGGCCAAGCCCGGTAAGCCGGCCAGGGGCATCCCCCCCGACGCCGGCGAGGACAGCGGCTTCGAGAAGTTCTAGCCGCGCCGCATGTGATCGAAAGGGCGGAGGCGCGCGAACGCCCCCGCCCTTTCGATCACATGCGGCGCGGCGGAATGGAGAGCAGGATCATTCGAGATGATGACGCCCAAGTGTCGCCGTGGTCCGCATTTGCCGAGACCTCGACGGACCATGCCGCCACTTGAAGACTTTTCTGTATGCGGGGTCCAGGGGACGCGGTTGAACCCCGAAGGGGGCCGCTAGCCGCCGGAGAGGCATATACGCCGCCACAAGCAAGGAGCGCTAGAATTCGGGGAGGACAGGCCTGGCTCCAGGTCGGTCGTGCGCCTGCGTAAATTGGGGCGTAGGCGTTCAGATGGGAAGGCGTTGCGGAAGCCGTGGAGGATGCCGGCGCGATCAGCGCACCAGCATCCAGGTGAGCTCATGCTTGTTGTGCGAAAGGTGCAGCACGCGCGAGCCGGGAATGGCCGCGAAAGCCCGGATGGTCGCACGATCCTCCTCGCCCTGGCACTTGAGGGTGCAGACGAAATTGCGGCAGGCGTCGGCGTCGAGCCAGCGCGTCACCAGCTCAAGCAGCCGCGCCGGATAACAGGCCATGTCCGAGCACAACCAGTCCACCCGCGCGCCCGGCCCGCCGGCGAGCCCCGGCTCCAGACCGAAGCCCGAGCCCTGGCAGTACTCCACCTCAGGCATGGCCGCGATGCGTTCCTCGATGGGCGCACGGTCGATGCTCAGCACCCGCGCCCCGCAGCTCGCCAGCACCCAGGTCCATCCGCCGGGGCATGAGCCCAAGTCCAAACAGAGTTCGCCCGGCCTCGGCAGCGCGCCGGCGAGCGTCAGCGCCTCCCACAACTTGAGGTACGCACGGCTGGGCGCGGAAATCCGGTCCTCGACGAAGCGCACGTGGCCATCGGGGAAAGGGCTGGAGCACTCGGCCGCGGCGATGAGCGCGGTCTCGTCCCACAGCGTGAAGGAGCCGAGCGGCGCGACCGGGGCGGGTACGCCGAACACATGCTCCCGCGCGGAGACCTTGGGGAGTTTTTCCGCCACGAGGGCTGCGCGCCGGGCCAGACGCACCGGGTGCGGCCACCAGTTGCGCTGAACGTCCCGCAGCGCTCTCGCCGCCTGACCGATGCTCGGCGCGGGCAGCAGCCGCGCCCCGCGCCAGACGTTTTGCGTCCAGAAGACCGGCCGCTCCTCCGGCGTGAAAACCATGTCGCCGAAGACGAGGTGCTCCGGGCCTTGTCCCCCCGCCACACCGAGATCGGCCAGCAGCTCCGGCAGAAAACCCCGCGCGGCCAGATAGCCAGTGAACGCCGCGTCGCGCATCCACTCCGGCAACTTCTCCGCCGACAGCTCCGGCAGCGGGAAAAGCCACCGCGGCCCCGCATCGGAGTCCGAAGCGGAACCCTCGCCGCCATGCACGAACTCGCGGCGGGTGTAGCGCTCCCGCGCGCCAAGGCGTTCGTGCCGACGGGCGTCGGATTCGCCCCCCGGTCTCGGCCCCGGCCTTCCGCCGCCGCGCGTCACTGCGCCGCCCCCGCGCTCTCGGCCTCTGCCGGCAACCCACAAATATTTCGCGCCACGGCCTCGGCCGCGCGCAGACCATCCACCGCGCTGGACACGATGCCCCCGGCGTAGCCCGCGCCCTCACCCGCCGGATACAGTCCAGGCAGGCTCACGCTGCGACCGTCCGCCCCGCGCGTCAGGCGCACCGGCGAGGATGAGCGCGTCTCCACGCCCGTGAGCACGGCGTCGGCATCGGCGAAGCCGCGCAACCGGCGGTCGAACATGCCGATGCCCTCGGCCATGGCCTCGCACACGAATTCAGGCAAACAGCGGCGCAGATCCCCCGGAGCGACGCCCGGGGCGTAGCTCGCGGGCACGCGGCCCAGCCGCTTCGACGCCCGGCCAGCCACGAAATCGCCGGCCAGCTGCGCGGGCGCGCGAAAGTTCCGGCCGCCCAGCTCAAAGGCCAGCCGCTCCCATCTGCGTTGGAAATCCACGCCGGCCAGCGGATGCTCTCCGCCGAGGTCCTCCGGTCCCACCCCCACGAGCAACGCGCTGTTGGCGTTGGCCTCGGCGCGCGCGTGCAGGCTCATCCCGTTGGTCACCACGCCGCCCTCCTCGGACGCCGCCGCGATGACCCGGCCGCCGGGGCACATGCAGAAGGTATAGACCCCGCGCCCGCCGCGCGTCTGCCAAGCCAGCTTGTAGTCCGCCGCGCCAATGGCTGGGTGCCCCGCGAGCGCACCCAGCTGCGCCCGATCCACGAGCGATTGCGGATGCTCGATGCGGCAGCCGATGGCGAAGGGCTTGCGCTCCATGCGCACACCGGCCGCGAGCAACATGGCGAAGGTGTCGCGCGCACTGTGCCCCACGGCGAAAACCGCGTGCGTCGCGGGGATCTCATCGCCTCCGGCGAGCCGCAATCCGACGAGCACGCCCTCGCGGACAACCAGACCGTCCACCCGCGCGCCGAAGCGCACCGTCCCGCCCAGCCGCGTTATCTCGCGCCGGATGCCCGCGACCACGCCGCGCAGAAAGTCCGTGCCCACGTGCGGCTTGTTGCGCCACAAAATATCCTCGGGCGCGCCCTGCGCCACCAGCTCGGTCAGCACCTTGCGGCAGCGGCCGCGCCGCTCCTTGATCTGCGTGGTCAGCTTGCCATCGGAGAACGCGCCCGCCCCGCCCTCGCCGAACTGCACATTGCTTTCGGGGTCGAGCGCTCTGCCGGCCCAGAAGGCGTCCACCGCGCGCGCGCGCTCATCCACCGGCCGGCCACGCTCCAACAGAACCGGCGCGAATCCGGCCTGCGCCAACGCCAGCGCGGCAAATAGCCCGCACGGCCCCGCGCCTACCACCACAGGCCGCGCCGCGAGCCCAGCCGGTGCGGCCGCCGGAAACAGGTAAGGCTCGTCCTCATGCGCGCTCACGCCCGGCTTGGCGGTCAAACACGCCTCGTCGCCCTGCTCGGACAGCGTGATGTCGAGACTGTACAGGAACACCGGCGCGTTCCTCTTGCGCGCATCCAAAGATCGACGCGCCACACGCACCGTCGCGATGTCGTCCCCGGTCACGCCCAACCGTTCGGCCGCCGCCGCGCGCAGCTCGGCCTCATCGTGGGCGGCCCCCTCGGGCAAGGGCAGGCGGATATCGGTCAGTCGCAGCATCGGGGCCTCGTGCGTGATGTTTCTGTCGCCGTCACGCGGAATTGACGCGACGGTTCGGCGTGAGCAGAATGCCTCTCCCCACGCGCAAGCGCCGTATACCGGCAACGCGCGCGTTTGTCCAAAGGCCGCCCCCCCGCCGATCACAAAGGAGTCGCCATGTCCGCCGCCCCCCTCCCGAGCCACGCCGAGCGCCTGCGCCGCCGATCCGAAGTCATCATCGAGCGTCTGCGCGTGCGTGACTGCTGGGCTCGCGTGGGCGACGTCCGCCTCGTGGGGTCGGCCCGCTTCGGTCTCATGATTTCGCCCAATATCGATTTCGAAGTCTATGTGGAGCGGCCCGAGGTCGCCGCAGGCGCGGCCGTCATGCGCGAAATCGCCACCACACCCGGCGTGACCGGCGTCATCCACCACGACTTCATGAACACGGATGATCCGGGGTTGTACTGGCGGCTGGACTATCGTGACGAGCACGACGAACTTTGGGACTTCGACATCTGGCTCGTCCCCTTCAGCCATCCGCGCGCCGGCATGGCCGAGGCCTTCGCCGAAGCCATGGTCCGCACGCTGACGGATCAGTCGCGCGAACGCATTCTGCGTCTGAAGGACGAACTCTCCCAGCGAGCAAAACACACTGGAGCCCAGCGACCACGCGGCATCGACATCTACCGCGCCGCGCTCGAAGGCGGCGTGCGCGACGTCACGGGCTTCGACGCCTGGCGCGCCGCCACGCCCATGTCGGAGCTGGAGACATGGCGGCCCTAAGGGCGGAGAAAATGCAATCCGGGGGCTCCGCCCCCCATCCCCCTGCCAAAGGCCATACGCCCTTTGGAATTCCACATTCGAGGATGTTTTCCGCCGACTTCGCGGCGGCGAACATCCTCGACAGGTGCGAGGGCAGAATGCGCCGACGAAACTCCTCGCACCACTTGGTGATAAAATTTTCTGTGAACATGGGGCGGGCATAACCAATCCCGCCTCCCGTGGCGTGCCAACATGTTCAGTAAGCGGGGGCTTCACCCCCATCCCCTCGCCAACGACGCCGGCCCATTCCCTGCGATCTTCAAGTCAACCACGACATTAAACGTCCGCCGTTTTTCCAAGGCAAATCCCGCGCGTTTTTCCACGTCGTCCCCGATGTGGGAAAACGCGCGGCAAAGGGGTGCTCGAGGTGCCTTGCGCTCCTCGAAAAGACTCTTGCTCCCCCGTTTTTTAGTCTAGAAAAAATCTATCATTTTTCTACATACTAAAATACTGTATAAAATTAAAAAGCCCGCGCCGAGTCATCGGAACGGGCCTTTTCAGCGAAACAAACGCCGACTACAAAAAATCGGGGTCGATGGCGGCCTTTCCGCCGGCAAGCATAATCTTAAAGTAACGCAGAGCTCGGTCGTCAACGGGCACGATGGGGAAGCTCTTGCGGCAGGCGTCGCACTGGGCCATGGCGGGCCGTGTGGGCGCGATGAGGGTGACCTCACGCCCGCAGTGCGGACACTGATAGAGGAAAACGATCTCCATGCCGGCGGGCTTGACGGGGGTGATGGGCTTGCTGGATCCGGTCATGGCGTGGCTCCTAACGGTTGTTGGCGGCGAAGAGACATTCGCCGGTCATGGCGGCGGGTTGGGTGACGCCCCAGGAGGCGAGAATGGTCGGGGCGATGTCGCCCAGCTTGCCGGGACGAAGGGCGCGGCCGCCCTGCCGGTCGAGATGCAGCAATGGCACGGGATTGGTGCTGTGGGCGGTCTGCGGACCGCCGGAGGCGTCGAGCATCTCCTCGGCGTTGCCGTGGTCGGCGGTGAGGAAAACCTGACCGCCAGCGTCGAGGAAGGCCGGAACGAGCCGGCCGACGCACTCGTCCACCACCTCGCAGGCGGTGATGACGGCGGGTATGATCCCGGTGTGTCCGACCATGTCCAGGTTGGCCAGGTTGCACACGCACAGGTCGTGCCCCTCGCGATGGGCGAGCAGCGCGTCGGTAACCTCGCGAGCGCTCATTTGCGGCTTGAGGTCATAGGTGGCCACCTCACGGGGCGACGGGATCAGCACACGGTCCTCGCCGGACAAGGGTTGCTCCTGACCACAATTGAGGAAGTACGTCACGTGGGCGTACTTCTCGGTCTCGGCGATGCGCAGTTGCCTCAACCCGTTGGCGCTCGCGACGCTGCCGAGGAAATCGTCGAGGGACTGCGGACCGAAGGCGGCGGGCATGGGAAAGGTGGACTCGTAGCGCGTCATGGTGGCGAAGATGCTGAGGCTGGGCCGATTGGGCCGCGGAAATTCCTTAAAGTCGTTTTCGAAGAACGCGCGGCTGATCTGCCGGGCGCGGTCGGCGCGGAAGTTGAAGAAAAACAGCGCGTCGCCATCAGAGACTGCCCCGACGGGCGCGCCCGAGGCGTCGATGACGACGCGGGGCTTGATGAACTCGTCAGTCTCGCCGGCGGCGTAGGCGGTCTCGACGGCCTCCACGGCGCTTGGCGCGCGCAGGCCCTGGCCGCACAGGGCGAGGAACGCCGGCTCGTTACGCTCGAAATGTTTGTCGCGGTCCATGGCGTAGTAGCGTCCGCAGACGGAAGCGATGCGTCCGGCCCCAAGTTCCGCGAGCACGGCCTGCAGATTGCGGATGTACCCCAGCCCACTGGATGGGGGGGTGTCGCGGCCATCCATGAAGGCGTGGATGAGGATTTCGCGCACGCCCTGCTCCTTCGCCAGTCGCACGAGGGCGCGGATGTGCCGCTGATGGCTATGCACGCCTCCATCGGAGACGAGCCCCATGAGATGCAGACGGCCGGAGTTGGCCCGGGCCTTGGCGCAGAGGTCGAGCAGCACGGGATTTTGGGCGAAACTCCCGTCCTCCATGGCCATGTCGATGCGCGTCATGTCCTGATAGACGACGCGGCCCGCGCCGATGTTCATATGCCCGACCTCGGAATTGCCCATGAAGCCATCGGGAAGGCCGACGGACCGGCCGGAACAGGCCAGGGTCGTGTGCGGGTACTTGGCGAAGAGACCGTCGAGCACGGGCATTTTGGCGAGGGAGACCGCGTTGCCCGGACCGGCGGGAGCGACGCCCCAGCCATCGAGGATGAGCAGCAGCGTGGGCGCGACGGTGGACATTTAGAAATCATCCTCCGCGTCGCGGACGACGCCGCGCGGAGCGTCCACGCGTTCGCCCTCGGCCCACAGACCTTCGATGTTGTAGAAATGCCGCGCGTCTTCCTGGAAAATATGGATGATGACGTCGTTCAGGTCCACGAGGATCCACATGCCGGCCTCATAGCCCTCCACGCCGAAGGACAAGAACTTCCGCTGTTTGGCCAGCTCCACGGCGGCGTCGGCCAGTGACTGCGCGTGGCGCTGGCCACGGCCCGTGACGACGATGATGCTTTCGGCGATGGGACACACGCCGGTGACGTCGATCACGACGATGTCCTCGCCCTGCTTCTCGTCGAACAACGTGGCGAGGGCGAGGCTCTTTTCCTCAGTCGAAATGGCGGGGATGGTCGGCAGGGTCGGTTTTCTGATCATGGCTCCTCGGGGTGCGCCCACTGGCGCGTGCTTGTGCAGGCTTGTACTGGAATCAGACCATAAGCGCAATCCGCGCGGGAAGTCACCCGGCGACGAAAAGGCCATTCCAACGCAGCCACAGCCAGCCCCCGGCGATGGCGAAGGTGACGAGTGTCACCGGCAGGCCCACGCGCAGGTGCGTGCGCCATGTGATGAAGATGTCCAGACGCGCCGCCTGCTCGGCCACGATGAGGTTGGCGATGCTGCCCAGCAGAAACAGATTTCCGGCGAGTGTGCTGGAGAGCGCAAGAAGCAGGCGCGCCTGTGGTGTGGGACTGGCCGGCAACAGCAACATCACCGCCGGAACATTTGAGATGATGTTGGAGAGCGCCGCCGTGACCACGAACAACCAAGCGGGCGAGGCGAGATCGATACCGGCCGAGCCCACGGCGTCGTACATGCGCGTCAGCAGCCCCGTCTGGGCAAGCGCGTGGTTGACCACGAACAGGCCGAGGAAAAGCAGCAACAACTGCCAGTCCACGAGTTCGAACACCGCGCGCGACTCCGTGCGGCGGCTGAGCAACACGAATCCGCCCGCGCACAACGCCACAACCTCGCGCGGGATAGGCAGAAAGAGAAAACCAATGAGTGCGAAGGCGAGAAGCAGGCAGCCCTTCAGGCTCGGCCACGCGCGGAAAGGCACGGCCGGAACCGGCGGCACCGGGCGATCGAGGGTCCAGCGGTCACGCGTGAGCAGGGCGATGACGCCCCACGCGGCCACGAGTCCGGCGACGACCGGGGGAAGGCAATCCAGAGCGAACGCGCCGAACGGCAGTCCGCCCACCTGCCCGATGAGCATGTTCTGCGGGTTGCCGATGAGCGTGGCGGCAGAGCCGATGTTGGCCGCGCAGGCCAGCCCGAGGAGGAAGGGCACGGGGTTGAGCCCCCGCTTGAGGCAGCCCTCGGCCAGAACGGGTGTCATGGCCAGGCAGACGATGTCGTTGACGAGCAGCGAGGAAAGGCCGGCTCCGGCGGTCATGACAAGGAAAAGCAGGCCGCGCGGCCCCAGCCGGGCCCCGGCTATACGCCGGGCGCACAGCGTGTAGAACCCGCCCAGGCGCAGTTGCGCGGAGACAAGCATGAGGCCGAAGAGGAGACTCATGGTCGGCATGTCCACGGCGGCCCATGCCGCGCGCGAGGTCAACGCCCCGCCGGCGAGCAGCGCCACGGCCCCGAGAATCGCCACGCCCGCGCGATTCAGCGCCAGGCCCGGCAACCGCCCCAGCATCATGCCGAGGTACACCACGGCGAACACGATCAGCACATAATCCAGCATCATGACGCGACAGCTTTGCCTCAAGGCGCGACCATGCGCAAGCCTTCGCAACTGTGTCTGTCAACCGCCGCATTTCCCGGGCATTTCTTGACGCGGCCGGTCGATTCGGGCATGAAACGGCAATGCCTGCTTCACCCGCGTCCACGCCGCGTTTTCGCATCGCCAGCCCTTACCGGGCCGGCGTTCCCACGGCGCGGACGAACGGGGCGACGCCCGTCCTGTCACGGACAGCCGGGCCAGAGTGATCGCCCGCTTTACCTCAGACGCCCCGCAGCGCGCCCGCTGCGTTTCCGCAAGGAGGAACCATGATTTTTGACGTGGAACACGAGACCATGCCGCGTGAGGATCTGGAGAAGCTTCAGCTCATGCGCCTGCAGAACATGGTCGCGCGGGTGTACGAGAACGTGCCCTTCTACCGCAAGAAACTCGACGAGCGCGGCGTGCGGCCCGAGCACATCAAGAAGCTCGAAGACGTCGCGCTGCTGCCCTTCACCGAGAAGCAGGACCTCCGCAACCACTATCCCTTCGGACTGTTCGCCGTTAGCCGCGAGAACATCGTCCGCATCCATTCGTCCTCCGGCACCACCGGCAAGGCCACCGTCGTGGGCTACACCAAGCGCGACATCAAGACCTGGGGACAGATCGTGGCCCGCGCTTTTGGAGCCGCCGGGGCCACCTCGGCCGACTTCGTCCACAACGCGTACGGCTACGGCCTGTTCACCGGCGGGCTGGGCATCCACAACGGGGTGGAGGAGTTCGGCGCGACGGTCATCCCCATTTCCGGCGGCAATACGCGCCGGCAGGCCATGCTCCTGCGCGACTTCGGCGCGACGGTCATCACCTGCACGCCCTCCTACGCCCTGCATCTGTACGAGGCGGCCAAGGAGATGGGCATCGACCTCAAGGAGCTGCCCCTGCGCATCGGCATCTTCGGCGCGGAGCCGTGGACCGACGCCATGCGCGCCGACGTGGAGGCCAAACTCGGCATCACCGCCATCGACATCTACGGTCTCTCCGAGGTCATGGGCCCCGGCGTGGCCATCGAGTGCGCGCATGTGAAAAAGGGTCTGCACATTCAGGAAGACCACTTCCTGGCCGAGATCATCGACCCCGAGACGGGGGAGCGCCTGCCCGCCGGCGAAAAGGGCGAACTCGTCTTCACCACGCTGACGAAGGAAGGCCTGCCCATGCTGCGCTACCGTACGCGCGACCTGAGCCGCCTGAACACCACACCCTGCCGTTGCGGGCGCACCACCGCGCGCATGGAACGCGTTACCGGACGCAGCGACGACATGCTCATCATCCGCGGCGTCAACGTGTTCCCCAGCCAGATCGAAACCATCCTGCTGGAGACCGACGGCCTCACCCCTCACTACCAGCTCATCGTCGATCGCCAAGGCACGCTGGACACCCTGGAGGTGCGCGTGGAGGTGGGTGAACCGGCCTTCTCCGACCAGATCAAGAATTTACAACGCCTCGAAACAAAGTTAGAAAAGAACATCAAGGAGTTCCTGGGCATCACCGCCAAGGTGAAGCTCGTGGAGCCAAAGGGCATCGAACGCAGCGAAGGCAAGGCCAAGCGCATCATCGATCTGCGCGAGAAGGCCTAACGCGGGCCCTGGCCCACAACCAAGCGAGGAGAATCATGAAGGTCGACCAACTCTCCATCTTCCTGGAAAACCGCGCCGGTCGTCTGGCCGAGGTCACCCGCATCCTTAGCGAGACGGGCGTGAACATTCGCGCCCTGTCCCTCGCCGACACCTCCGACTTCGGCATTCTGCGTCTCATCGTCTCCGACTTCGAGAAGGCCAAGGAGGCGCTCAAGGCCAGCGGTTTCACCGTGGGCCGCACCACCGTGGTCGCCGTCGAGGTGCCCGATCATCCGGGCGGACTGCACGGCATTCTGGAAATGCTGCGCTCCGCCGGCATCAACGTGGAGTACATGTACGCCTTCGTACAGCAGAGTGGCTCCCACGCGGTCATCATTTTCCGCTTCGACCGCACGGATCAGGCCATCGAACTGTTGCAGCAGCACGCCATCAACATGGTGCCGGGCGACAAGCTGTACAAGATGTAAATACGAGGGCGCAAGCCCCCTCGCCATAATCATGATACAGGCGGACACCCCTTCTTCCGGCCAGCCCGAGCAGGACACGCGCCCCCCCATCAACGTGGAGTGGCTGACGCGCATGCGCGAACGGAAACCGGAATTTCTGCAGCGGCTCTTCGAGGTCTTTCTGACCGAGGAACCCAAGCGACTCGCCGCACTCGTTCAAGCAGTGTTTGAACAAGATGTGGGAAAGACGCGCTTCCTGGCCCACGCCCTCAAGGGCGGCGCAGCCACCCTCGGCCTGGAACGCCTGAGCGACGCATCGCGCGCCTTGGAATACGCCGCCCGCGATGGCGACCAAACGGCCATGGTCACCCTGCTCGTCCCCGTGACGCGCGAAATGGAGCAGGTCTTCCTGTCCATGCGCACGGCGCTTGCCCCGGTGTAGCCGCCCTTCCCCAAAGCAAAGACCAATCGGGGGGACACCTTTCCGCTGGAAAGGTTCTCCCCCCGTCCCCCCCTTCCAAAGGCTTTTATCGGTGACACGGACATGGCCAACGCTTCGTCGTCATCTTCACGCGTCAGTTCCATATTCAGCAAACCCCTTCCCGAACGAAAAGTCCCGGGCCGCTTTCACGTCCGGGACTTTTCGTTCGGGATTCCAAAGGCGTCCGCCGTTGAATGAGCGGTCCCGCGAATCTTACAGCTCGCTCGAAAACGCTCCACCATACGGGCACGGCGTTTCACCATAACCAACGCATTCAGCCCCCGCACCGGTCGTTCGGCTTTTCCGACGGCTCAGCGTCGGGGAAGCCGAACGAATGCGGGATTCCCAAGGGCGTATGCCCTTGGGCGGGGTTCTCAGGGGCAGAGCCCCTGAGCGGGATCCGGGGCAGAGCCCCGGCAAGGCTGAGGCCAGAGCCCTATTCCCGCCGGTTACAGCATGTCGGCCATGGAGTAGACGCGGCCCGGTTCCTTGCGCGAAAGCCATTTTGCCGCGCGCAGGGCACCCTGGGCAAAGGTCTCGCGCGAGTGGGCGCGGTGGGTCACCTCGATGCGTTCGCCGGGGCCGAAGAAGTAGGCCGTGTGGTCGCCCACCACGTCGCCGCCGCGCAGGGCCATGACGCCGAGCTCCTTCTTGGGGCGCTCGCCGATGATGCCGTCGCGGCCGTAGCGCTTCACGTCGTCGTAGTTCCACCCGCGCGCCTCGGCCATGCACTGGGCGAGTTTGAGGGCCGTGCCGCTCGGAGCGTCCTTCTTGCGGTTGTGGTGAATCTCCATGAGTTCCATGTCGTAATCGGGACCCAGCATCTGCACGAGCAGCGGCAGCACCTTGAGCAGCACGTTGACGCCCACGCTCATGTTGGGCGCATGAAATACGGGGATGTCCTTGGCGATCTCGCCGAGGGTCTCCATCTGTCCGGGTTTGAGACCGGTGGTGCCCACGACCATGGGATTGCCGTGGCGGCGGCAGATGGCGGCGTGTTCGATGGTGGCGTCGGCCGAGGTGAACTCGATCACCACGGCCCGCCGCGCCTGGGCCAGGACCTCGTCCAGATCGGCGGAGACGAGGCAATCCAGATTCTCCAGCTCGGTCAGACGATCGGCGCGCTCCACCACGGCTTTCAGGGCGAGATCGTCATCCTGCTGAGCGAGATGCACGAGGGTTGCGCCCATGCGGCCGCAGCCGCCCATGACGATGACGTCGGTGTGGGAATCTGGGGACATGTTGCTTTTCCTCCGGTGGAATTGAGTTGTACGGACGCGGTTACGAAAGGTTCGCGCCGTATTTGACGAGCATATCCAAAAACTCGCGGGAGTCCAAGACGGCGAGACCGAGTCGCCGGGCCTTGTCCACCTTGCGGGCTGTGGGCTTTTCACCGGCCACGACGTAATCGACGCCGGCTTTCACCGAGCTCGCGGCCTGGCCGCCCAGGGCCTCGACCAGATCCTTGGCCTTGTCGCGGCTCATGCCGGGGATGCCGCCGGTGAAAAAAAAAGTCGTGCCGGCAAGGGGCAGGCCGGCGGCCTCCTCCTCGCTGCGGGCCCGTGGCCACACGCCGAAGGATTTGAAGCGCTCGAGCATCTGACGGTTACCGGCGTTGGCGAAGAACGCTTGGATGCTCGCCGCGACGACGGGTCCGATGTCCTTGAGCTTTTTGAGCACGTCCGCGTCGGCCGCGGCCAGTTCGTCCATGTCGGCGAAGCGTCGCGCCAATTCCTTGGCCGTCTGCTCGCCCACGTTCTCTATGCCGAGCGCGCTGATGAACTTGGCCAGCGTGGCGTTTTGACCGCCCTGCTCCACAGAACGCACGAAATTTTCCGCACTCTTGGCGCCCATGCGTTCGAAGTTCTGCAACCCGAGGGAGCTGATGCGCTCCCTGTCGAAGAGATCGGCGGGAGAACGCAGCACGCCTTCCCGCACCAACCGTTCGATCCACTTCTCGCCCACGCCGTCCATGCCGAGCCCGGCCTTGGAGACGAAATGCGCAATGCCGAGCGCCACGCGCGCCGGGCAGGCGTGATTGGGGCAGTAAGTGAACTTCTCCTCGGCCACCACCTCGCTGCCGCAGACCGGACA
This sequence comes from Desulfocurvus sp., assembly GCA_020692325.1. Lineage (GTDB taxonomy): Bacteria > Desulfobacterota > Desulfovibrionia > Desulfovibrionales > Desulfovibrionaceae > Humidesulfovibrio. Next base: position 31,245 of record JAIMKR010000009.1, on the reverse strand, counting down.
GCGCGTGGGGAAGGAATATGGTCCGGGCCGTTTGACCCCGGTGCGGATGATCGGCCCCACCACCTGGGGGATGACGTCGCCCGCGCGCTGGAGGACGACGAGGTCGCCGATCTCGATGTTCTTCTCGGCGATATGGCTGGCGTTGTGCAACGTGGCGCTGGAGACGGTGACCCCGGCCACGCGCACGGGCGCGAGTTCGGCCACGGGCGTGAGGACACCCGTCCGCCCCACCTGGATGTTGATGGCCTTGAGCGTGGTGGTCACCCGCTCCGGCGGGAACTTCAACGCGATGGCCCAGCGCGGCGCGCGGGCGGTCTGGCCGAGAAGTTGTTGCAGAGCCACGTTGTCCACCTTGGCCACCACCCCGTCGATCTCGAAGGGCAGCGTGGCGCGGCGCTTTTGCAGATCCTTGTAGAAGGCTTCCACGCCTTCCACGGAGCAGACCCGAGCATCCGGCGCGGTGGCGAGCCCCAGGGCCGCCACTCCGCGCATGATGCGCTCTTGCGTGGTCCAGTCCGGTTCCCCGCCCTCCCACCGGATGCGCCCCACGCCATAGGCCATGAACCGGAGCGGTCGCGAGGCGGCGATGGCCGGGTCCAGCTGGCGGATGCTGCCGGCGGCGGCGTTGCGCGGATTGGCGAAGGGCCGCAGACCGGCCTTCTCCTGCGATTCGTTGAGGGCGATGAAGTCCTTGCTGCGCATGACAACCTCGCCGCGCACGTCGATGAGCCGGGGCGCGACCCCGGAGGTCTTGAGCAGATTGCCCGGCACGTTGCGCACCATGCGGATGTTGGCGGTCACGTCCTCGCCGGTCTCGCCGTCGCCGCGGGTGGAGCCGACGGCGAGGGCGCTGTTCTCGTAGGTCAGCTCGCCGGCCAGACCATCCATCTTGGGTTCGGTCCAAAAGGTGCGCAGGGCGGTGGCCACATCGTCCCCAATAGCGGCGGCGAGGCGATCCAGCTCGGGAAACGCGGGTGCAAAGACGTCCCTCGTCGCCGACGACACGTCCGATGCGGCAGGCACGGCGGACGGATCCGGCATGACGGAGGAAGCCGGTGTGCCCGGCACGTCCGGTCCATCCACAACAGCATCACGGACGGACGTTGGAGATTCGTTGGTGGTTGCGAACGCCAACAGCGGGAACCCCACAACCTTCGCCGAAACCCGGGAGCGCTTGGCAGGATTGCCCACAGCCCCCTTCGACGCGACCGGCGGCACCGGAGATGACGGCGCGACGGACACGGGGCGTTCCTCCGGCGACGCAACGGCGGTTTGATCGGGCCGAACGGCGCGCATCGCCGCCGGGCCTCCGATCTCGCGCAAAACGAGGCGGCAGCGCGCGCGCAAATCGTTCCAGCTCCGGCCCAACAACAAGGTCTCTCGCACGGCGGCGCGCAAACGCGAGGCAGCGTCCTTGCGGCCGTCGGCGTCCAGGACGCGCCCCCAAACGGTTTCGATGTCCGCCACGAGGACATCGGCCAGGGCGTCGCAGAAGGAGTTGACGAGCCGGACCTCGGCGAATTCACGCCATTCGTCGAGGTTCATGACGTTGTCCAGGCTGAGCAACGGCAGAGCATGGCGGTGCGGGGCGAACCCCTCGGCCACGTCGCCGCCAACGCGGCGCGTGGGGGAGTTGGGATCTGCCAGCTCGGGATGCTCGCCCTCAAGCGCCGCGAGTTCGCGGAACAACGCGTCGTACTCGGCGTCGTCGACCTCAGGGCTGTCGAGGACGTAGTAACGATGGTTGTGATATTCGAGCAGCGCGCGCAGCTCCTGTACGCGAGCGAGGACTTCCGGAGAAAGGGAGTTCACAATGTCTCCGCCATGCGGGCGAGATCCGCCGGCCGGCCCATGGTGATAAGCGTGTCGCCGGCGAGGATCATCTCCTTGGAGCCGGGGTTGTAGACGAGCGCGCCGCTCTCGCGCTTTATGGCCACGACGATCAGGTTGTAATCCTGCCGGATGCGCGATTCGATCAGATTCTTGCCGACGAGATCCGACTGCCGCCCCACGGTCATCTCCTCCAATTGCAGGTCGATGTTGCCACGCAGGGCCAATTCGAGAAAGTCCGTGACGGTGGGGCGCAACACGCTGTTGGCCATGCGCATGCCGCCGATGAGATGCGGCATCACGACCTTGTCCGCGCCGGCGAATTCCAGCCGGGTGATGTGCGAGGAGTTGTTGGCCCGGGCCACGATGAAGATGTTGGGATTGAGCTGTCGCGCGGTGAGCGTGACGTAGACGTTGGCGGCCTCGTCGGTGAGGGCGGTGACAATGGAGCGCGCGCGCTTGATGCCGGCGGCCACGAGCACGCCGTCGTCGGTGGCGTCGCCAGCAAGATGCAGAATGCCGTCGAGCTTGAGCTGCTCGACGAGTTTCTCGTTGCTCTCGATGACCACCACGTCCGGGCTGTCCTTGAGAATCTCCTGCGCCACCACGCCGCCAATGCGGCCGTAGCCGCAAATGATGTAGTGGTTCTCCAGCTTGTCGATGCGCTTTTGCACCTTGCGCCTCCAGAGAAGCTTGTTCAGCTGGCCGTCCACCAGCATCTTGGAAAAGGAGCTGATGATGTAGGCGAAGTTGCCCACGCCGCAGATGATGATGATCGCCGTGAGCAGCCGCGCCCGGTCGGACAGCGGGTGGACCTCGCCGAATCCGACGGTGGAGAGCGTGATGACCATCATGTAGAAGCTGTCGATGAAGCCCCAGCCCTCGATGATCATGAACACAAGCAGGCCGGACACGAAGACCAGGCACAGCAACACCAGTCCCAGATTGAACTGGAACAACGGCCCCCATTTGTCCCGCATGGCCCGAATGTGGGCGATTCTTCCGAGTCCGGAGGACATCTATTCCCCCAATTGCAGCAGCCGCTCGCGCAGCTCGGCCACACGGTCGCGCAGACCGGCCGCGCGCTCGAACTCCAGCGCCTTGGCGGCTTCACGCATTTCACGCTCCAGCCGGCCAATCTCCTTCTTGAGCCGTTTGGGGTCCAGCTCGCGCAGCAGATCGTCCGGGGAGGGTGGCTTGTCCGCCCCATCGCCGGTCGCGTGCGAGGCCAGCGTTCCGAGCAGGTTGTCCAGGCCCTTGATGATGGTCTTGGGCGTTATGCCGTTTTCCTCATTGTACTTCAGCTGTTTCTCGCGTCTGCGGGCCGTCTCGTCAAGAGCCGCGCGCATGCTGGGCGTGATGGAATCAGCGTAGAGCAACACGTGACCATTCACGTTGCGGGCCGCGCGACCGAAGGTCTGGATGAGCGAGCGGGTGCTGCGCAGAAATCCCTCCTTGTCCGCGTCGAGGATGGCCACGAGCGAGACCTCGGGAATGTCCAGCCCCTCGCGCAGCAGGTTGATGCCCACGAGCACGTCGAACTCGCCCAACCGCAGCGACTGGATGATGGCCATGCGCTCCAGCGTCTCCACATCGGAATGCAGGTAGCGCGTGGTCACGCCCATCTGATTGAGGTAGTCGGTCAGATCCTCGGCCATGCGCTTGGTCAGCGTGGTCACCAGCACGCGCTCGCGCCGGGCCATGTGGACCTTGCACTCGCCCAGCAGATCATCGACCTGCCCCTTCACCGGCCGGATGTCGATCTCGGGATCGAGCAGCCCAGTGGGGCGGATGACCTGCTCCACCACCAGTCCCTGGGCGCGCTCCAGCTCCCACGGCCCCGGCGTGGCCGAAATGTACACGGCCTGTCCCACGCGCCCCTTGAACTCCTCGAAATTGAGCGGCCGGTTGTCCAGGGCGCTGGGCAGGCGGAAGCCGAAGTCCACAAGGGTGCTCTTGCGCGAAAAGTCGCCATTGGACATGCCTCCCACCTGAGGAATGGTGATGTGGCTCTCGTCGATGAAGAACAAAAAGTCCTCGGGGAAATAGTCGATGAGTGTGGCCGGCGGTTCGCCAGGCTTGCGGCCGTCCAGATGGCGCGAGTAGTTCTCGATGCCGTTGCAGTAGCCCAGCTCCTCGATGGTCTCCAGATCGAAGGAGGTGCGCTGCTCCAGCCGCTGGGCCTCCACAAGCTTGTTCTGCGCCTTGAGCTCCGCGAGCCGGTCGCGCAGCTCCTCGCGAATGGCGTCGGTGGCGCGCTTCAGGTTGTCCTGGTCGGAAACGTAGTGGCTGCCGGGGTAGATGACCGTCTTGCCCATGACGGCCAGCACCTGCCCGGTGAGCGGATCGGTCTCCTGGATGCTCTCGATCTCGTCGCCGAAAAAGCTGACGCGCAGGGCCTTTTCGCGGCTGTACGCCGGAATGAGCTCCAAGGCGTCGCCCCGCACGCGAAAAGTGCCGCGATGGAAGTCGATGTCATTGCGCTCGTAGTGGACCTCCACCAACCGGGCGATGAGCTGTTCCAGCGACATCCGCTGCCCAACCTCCACCGGCACGATCATCTTGGCGTAGTACTCGGGCGAGCCCAGGCCGTAGATGCAGGACACCGAGGCCACGATGAGCACGTCGCGCCGCGTCAACAACGCGTGGGTGGCGGCGTGACGCAGCTTGTCGATGTCGTCGTTGATGCTGGAGTCCTTCTCGATGTACGTGTCCGTGTGCGGCAGGTAGGCTTCCGGCTGGTAGTAGTCGTAATAGCTGACGAAGTATTCGACGGCGTTGTTGGGGAACAGCCCCTTGAACTCGTTGAACAGCTGGGCTGCCAGGGTCTTGTTGGGAGCCAGCACCAGGGCCGGACGGTTCAGCCGGGCCACGACGTTGGCCACGGTGAAGGTCTTGCCCGACCCGGTGACGCCGAGCAGCACCTGATCGCTCACGCCGGCCTCGATGTTGGCCACGAGGTCGTCGATGGCGGCGGGCTGGTCGCCCCGGGGAGTGAATTCGCTGACGAGTTCAAACGGCTTGGACATGCGCTTTTCCTTAAGACGGCCCGCCCCTTGTGCGGCAGGGCCAAAATCACTACACTGCGGGTCTCATACAAAAAATCGGAGGCCCACCGTGGAAATAGATATCGTCGCCCCCACTTCCCCTCTGCCCATAGACCGAGCATTCGCCCTGTCCATGACCATCAAGAGCTTCAAGGGCCGCCGCGACGTGGACGTGCACCTTTTCCGCCACTCGTGGGACCTTGAGGAGGAGCAGGCCATCGACTGGGACGCCCTGCTCGCCGCGCCCGGCATGAGCGAGGCGGCCGAGGCCGCCGGCAGCCGCCATGTTGTGCTGGAGGCCCTCACCGAGGATGAGCGGGACAAGGTGCTCGCCTACCTCAAAGAACATTACGCCAGCTGGCTCACGGCCATCCACTCCGGGGCGATTCCCTTCCCAGTGCCCGTCGGGCTCATGGCGCTCTCGGACCTGACCGAGGGCAAAAGCATCGGTTTCATCCATTTCGAGCGCATCCCGCACTTCAAGCTGGGCATCGCCCTGCGCGGCTTCTACGATCTGAGCCAGCACCCGCCCATCGTGCAGACCGAAAGCAGCGCGGGCTAGACGCGCCCCCGGCGTCGGCGTGGACCGCGGATTTCCACCCGGGCCCGGAAAAGTGCTGGACCGACGGAGGCCCAAACGCCCCGAAACCGCCCGGCCGCGCCGCGCACTCTAGCAGTCCGCCCCTCGGGAGGGAAGAATAAAGATGCCGTTTGAAATCGAGGTCAAATATATCGAGGCCGATCACGCGGCTCTGCGCCAACGCTTGGATGAACTCGGCGCGCGCCGTCTTTTCCGGGGCTTCGAGTCCAACGTGGTCTACGACGACGCCAGCCGCCGCCTGCGCTCCGCCGGAATCCTGCTCCGTCTGCGCGAAACCCGGGGGCTGTGCATCCTCA